>NZ_KQ410831.1 GCF_001262505.1 Shinella sp. SUS2 | reverse complement strand
TCCTTCATCGCCTGTGCATGCCAAGGCATCCACCAATTGCCCTTACGACACTTAATCGTTCTCATTGTCTATGCTCATCACTAGCCTTCGCTAGAAGGCGATTGGACTACCTTTTACAATCCAACCTACTCATGATGCCATCGACGTGTTCGATGGACCGCTTTATTGGAGCTACGCCGAGCAGCTCGCTTGCAGTCCATCTATTAAGACCAGCTTCTCGAGATCAAATCCGGTACCGTGCGGTTAGACAACGGTAATCCGATCATCCGTCAGAAGCACCCGAAGGCGCCAACAACGAACGATCCAGAGCGACAAGCTTCCTTCCTACCTCCAATCCCTCACCAATCTCCGGCCGGCTAGGCCATCAAAAGGTTCACCGGGAAAGGTCTCGGACGCCTTGGGCCTAAAACCCAAAACACCTGGAAGCCTCCAGATCAATCTTCTCTTCACAATGTATGCAGAACAGGCGCACCGCCATTTGGCGGACGCAAACTTTTATTTCTCCAAAGGATATACATATCTTCACTCACGCGCCGAAGGCGCTCCGCTAGGGCGCCAAATGATTGGCGACGCGCCTTGCGCTTGCGAAGCTACGCTTCGTACTCATCTCGACACCAAAACCTTGGTGGAGCTGAGCGGGATCGAACCGCTGACCCCCTGCTTGCAAAGCAGGTGCTCTCCCAGCTGAGCTACAGCCCCATTCAGGTTTCGATAACCTGACCGGCTGACCACTCAATCTTAGGGATGGTGGGCCCGGGCAGACTCGAACTGCCGACCTCACGCTTATCAGGCGTGCGCTCTAACCACCTGAGCTACGGGCCCATTACGGTCAAGCACGCTGACGCGGGCGTGGTTCGTATATCCTTTTGAAGAAAGAGAAACGTGGACGGCGAAGATCGCCATACCCGCCGTCTGCATAGCAGATCCGCAGGCGTATTGCGTTTCGATGGTCACCTGACTGGTGCCATCTATGTTCTAAAAAGCACGGGAAGGTTCATCCTAATCAAGTTAGGCGTCTTACCAATTCCACAGCTTCCTTAGAAAGGAGGTGATCCAGCCGCAGGTTCCCCTACGGCTACCTTGTTACGAC
>NZ_KQ410830.1 GCF_001262505.1 Shinella sp. SUS2 | reverse complement strand
CCCGGCGGTCTCAGGCCGGCGCCACCGTGGCCGACTGTTGCTCCGCCCCGTGGCCGGTTTTTACTCCGCCGTTGACACAAGCGTGATCAACACCACCGCGATGGCCAAGCAAGGCACCAGCTTATCAACCTACACACCGAAACCGATAGAGGACGACGGCATGATCACCGAACGAAAACTCATGGAAGCCTACATCGATATGGCAATGGAACGTATTACACGAGGCTTCGTACCTTACCTTGTGACATTGATGTTCAATCCAATGGGAGGAAGTACCCGAAGCCGCCAAGCGCTCATGCAGCAAGAGACAGAGCGTTTATATGCGAGGCTGCTGACGCGGACATTCCGCAAACCTGAAAAGCAAGACATCGCCGACTTGCCGCTTTGGATCAGCGCCTCTGATTGGCCGGTGCAGAAAAAGTTCAAGGACCACTTGTTCAACATCATGCAGAACGATGGCGAACACATGCACTCAATCGCACTGCAACCGCCAATCTCGCGCATGAAAGAAGGCTTGCTAAACTATGTCGATGACAATCAACCGCATATTCATGGCCCGGAGCGGGCGTTCCAGCGCGTCCGCGTCGATGAAATCACGGAAACTCCAAGGAAAGCGATTGGCTACGCCTTGAAGTCCCTGCCCCGCAAGCGGATTGATGCCGGCGAGGTCCTGATCCTCCCGCGCACCCATAGCGAGATGGCGAAGTTGACGCCCTATGAGCGCGACCAACAGCGGCGGGATGCCAACGAGAGAAAGGCGGCGAGGTCACACGCCGCCTTTATGGCATCTAAAGCACGGTGACATTGTCTACTGTGATGTGGGCGGCATTGCCGCTCATATCATCGATCGTTACCTCCAACATCGCGCGCCCTTTGTTCTTGAGACAAGCCCAATTTTTTCCCCCATCCTTGAACATGGCCACAATATTGTGGGTATATTCTTCCATCTTAGTCCCGGATGACTTTGCGTTGATCAGAGATTTCGGCCTCGCGACAACCTGCGCAGTTACAGCAGAAACTTCCTTGGCTGGCCTTCGCTTTTCAGAGTCTGACTCGAAAAGCCTTCAACGATATCGGTACCTTGCAAGTCGCCTTGTGATCAGGCGAATGTGGGCGATGA
>NZ_KQ410829.1 GCF_001262505.1 Shinella sp. SUS2 | reverse complement strand
AGCGACAAAAGATTCCATTCTGAGATTCCCAGCCGTGGCAGAATGTGCGACGGTTTCGTATGCGCACAGGGATTATTTTCGACGTTACCGCTGCCGATCGGGTTCGGCTTGAAACAATCGTTGCGGGCCGCAGTTCGCCGCAGAAGCATGTCTGGCGCGCGAAGATTGTCCTGATGAGCGGCGATGGACTGGGGACGGTTGCCATTATGCAGGCGACCGGTAAGTCCAAGCCGTGCGTCTGGCGCTGGCAAGAGCGGTTTATGTCCGAGGGCGTCGATGGCCTGCTGCGCGACAAGAGCAGGCCGCCGGGAACTGCGCCGCTTGATGGCAAACTGGTGGAACGGGTCGTGGCGCTGACGCTGGATCCGCCTCGACAGGAGGCGACGCACTGGACCGTCCGCGCCATGGCGAAGGCCGTTGGGATCGCGGCCTCTTCAGTGGTCAAGATCTGGCATGAGCATGGGCTGGCACCTCATCGATGGCGCAGCTTCAAACTTTCGAATGACAAGGCGTTTACCGAGAAACTACATGATGTGGTCGGCCTTTATGTCTCGCCGCCGGCTCACGCCATTGTCCTATCCGTCGATGAAAAGAGCCAGATCCAGGCGCTCGACCGCACACAGCCGGGTTTGCCCCTGAAGAAGGGGCGCGGCGGCACGATGACACATGACTACAAACGCCACGGCACGACGACCCTGTTCGCCGCCCTCAACGTTCTCGACGGCTCGGTGATTGGCCGGAACATGCAACGTCACCGGCATCAGGAGTTCATCCGGTTCCTCAACGCCATCGAGGCCGAACTCCCGAAGGACAAGTCCGTCCACGTCATTCTCGACAACTACGCGACCCATAAGCAGCCGAAGGTTCGAGCCTGGCTGGCAAGGCATCCGCGATGGACCTTCCACTTCGTTCCGACATCGTGCTCATGGCTAAACGCAGTTGAAGGCTTCTTCGCGAAACTGACGCGCCGTCGGCTGAAGCATGGCGTCTTCCACTCCGTTGTCGACCTGCAGGCCGCAATCAACCGCTTCGTCAAAGAGCACAATCAGGAACCAAAGCCATTCATCTGGAAGGCAGACCCGGATGACATCATCGCAGCCGTCAAACGAGGGCACCAAGTGTTGGA
>NZ_KQ410828.1 GCF_001262505.1 Shinella sp. SUS2 | reverse complement strand
GAGACCTGTGCGCGGAAATTTGTAGACGGCTGAATTTGCTGCGTTTTCGCATACTGGAAGTGGTGTGCGGCGATTTTTATCGCTTCGATGCGCCTTGGTTGGGCGACGGGTCGTCCTGCGTGCGTTCTACGACCTATCCGGCAACAGCAATGATCTTGAGGCTCCGCTTCATATTGTAGGCGATGGCGGTTAGGCGAATTTGAATGCCTGCCTTCGCAAGCCCTCGCCACCGCATCCTGCGCAAGCCATAGCTTCGTTTCCATGTGCCGAAAATCTTCTCGATCCGGCCGCGGACACGGTGGATCGGCTGGTTCCAGGCATCGAGACGTGCACGGACTTCGGCTTCGTCCCGGCCCCACATGCCGGTAGCGACAATGCGTGGCGTGCCACCCTTCGCGATAACTGCTTTGCCAAAATGGTCGCCTCGATAGGCACTGTCGGCATAAACATTGCCGGGATTGTCCGGCAATGCGTCCGGACCAGCCTTGCCGTCGTTGATGTTGGCTGGCGTGACGGCGATCTCCTCGACCAGAGCCGTATCGGCATCGGCGCCGACATGCGCCTTGAAGCCATGGACTGCTGGTCGGCCCTTGTGCTTGACCCAATGCCCCTCGCCATCATCTTCACTTGCCGAAGCAATGATCGTCGCATCGACAAGCGTGCCGGTCTTCACCCGGATTGCCCGGGCCTTGAGCTGGCCGGTGATCGTGTCGAACAAGGATTTATCCAGGCCGTGGGCGACAAGGCTCCGGCGAAAGCGAACGAAGGCGGTGCGCTCTGGCGTCGGCTCCGACCGGGAAAAGCCGCAGAACCGACGAAACGAAGCGCGATCGTCCACAGCCTCTGCCAGCTTCACGTCCGACAGGTCGTACCAGATCGACAGCAGCATTGCTTTGAACAAGGCCAGTGGCGGCCAGGCCGGCTCGCCCCTGGCCGCGCACGAGATCCCGACCAGCGTTTGATCAACCAGTGCCCAATCGATCAGGTCGGCAAGATCATCAAGCGAGGAGGTGGCGTACCGATCGACTGCAAACCCGAAGGCTTCTTGCCCAATCCGGCGACGGCTCATCACTCACCCCCATTGTTCGACGAAGGAATTGAATCATCAATAAATTCAGCCGTCTACAAATTTCCGCGCACAGGTCTC
>NZ_KQ410827.1 GCF_001262505.1 Shinella sp. SUS2 | reverse complement strand
CTAAGCAGAAGTTCTGACCGAGAGCCAGAAACCTATTTAGTCAATCACGAAAGCCGTGGGCCATTCGTTGCGCTCACGAAGCTGGCATGGGCGAAGGTCAGGTTGGAGGCGCCCAGTACCGCGACAAAGATTTGGGCCGGATGGACGACGCCGGTCGCCGGATCGATCACAGGCACCGTCGGTCCGGCATAATCGGTCTGCATCACTGCGCCCGCCTCGTACCGGTTGCGGAACGCGACACTCGTGCGCTGCCGAAAGGCGGCAACCTGCCCGCAGAACCATGTGAAGCCGTAGCCGTCGGGATGGCTGGTGCGGTACTCCTGCCACAGGAGCGTCAGGGTCACGCCCTTGCGCTTCAACTCCCGAACCACTTGCGCCCAATCCGGCTCGCCGACATCCCGTGGCGGCCGGCCGGCGCGGCCGAACAGCCGCCGCTCCAGCTTGGCATCCTCGTCCGGACCAAGAGGGAGCGGCCATGAAAGCCCGGCTTCTCGTGCCCGAAGCAAATAGGTCGACACCGAGCTCTTGCCGATCTTCAGCCGCTCGGCGATCTCGCGAACCGAAAGACCCTCTTCATGGGTCAGGCGCAGTATCGTCCGGATATCCTTCACTGTCGTTCGTCTTGCTTGCTTCCGTCTCGGCATCGGTCCCTCTCAACGTTGTCGTGAGAGGCCTAAACACCAAGCCGGCGCAGCCGCGAACCAACCGTCAAAACGCCACCCGGAACTGTCCGGGCTTTAGCGAAAACGCTGTCCGGGAATTACTGAAATCTTTGTCCAGAGATTATCGAAAAATCCGTCCGGGCTTTACCGAAACCCGCATATGCTATCTGGGGTGGCATATCGGCGTCTGTGACTGAAAAGCTGACGCTCAATACGCAGCTGTCGTACGACGAGGCGGAAAACTTCGCCGCTGTTGCAAACGTGAATTTCAATGTTGTGCCAGGGTTCACGGTGACCCCCGAAGTGATGTACATGAGCAACTTCGATCAAGGTGGGTCGGACAAATGGGGCGGCATGCTCCGTTTCCAGCGTTCGTTCTAATTAGAATGTTCAATTGACGTTTAGCCAACAACGCGAGCGGGCCAACTCACTAAGCTGGCCCGCTCGTTAATGAGTGGAAGCCTAGCCGCCTTAATGCATGGCGCGGGCCGTTTTGGCGACGAGATGCGAGGCTTTTGCTGGCTGCGCGACACCGCA
>NZ_KQ410826.1 GCF_001262505.1 Shinella sp. SUS2 | reverse complement strand
CCTCCGGTTTGCACCAGAGATTCAGATTCACCCCACTTTGGGAAGGCTAAAGAGTCGAAGTCAGCGAGGCGGCGTATTACTTCCTCAGCGCCGCCTTGCGGACCATCGATGTGGGAATTGGCTACGCTGTATGGGCGGGCATCGGCTCCGTCGGCGCTGCTGCGGCAGGCACGGTCCTTCTCGACCAGCCGCTGACACTGATGCAGGCATTCTGGCTCGCGGTCATTATCGCCGGGGTCGTCTGGTTGAAGCTCTCCGACAGTCCGAAGCTCCAGGGGACATCCTGATGGTTGCCGGCATTTCATCCCGCCTGGCGCAGCTCATGGAGGAGGCCGTCGCCTACTCTATGGAGCATGTCCACGGAGGCGGCATTCCATTCACTGCCTTCGTCGTCGATCACAACGGCCAGCTTCTCGGGCGCGGGGTCAATCGTGTACGGGCCCATCACGACCCCACCGCTCATGCCGAGGTCGAGGCGATACGTGATGCCTGCCGCACGCACGGCACGACCCATCTGATCGGAGCGACCTTGCTCGCGTCAGCAGAGCCATGCGCGATGTGCTACATGAACGCGCGCAGTGCTGGTATTTCGCAGGTCTTCTTCGCTGTCGACCGGGACGAGGTCGCCGCGTACGGCTTCGATTATCGAGGCAGCTACCATCTCTTCGCCGACGACCCGCAGACCTGGTTGTCGCCTGAGGTAAGCAAACTGGCGGTGCCAGAGGGATTGCATCCTTTTCTGGCGTTTTGCCCGGAACGACGTGTTTCATAGGAACACCGCGCCGAAATATGAGGATCGCGGCTTTACGAAGTCAGCCTCCGCATAGAACCTCTTATCCTGACCGCAAAAGACCTGCCGATCGCCTGGTGTGGGCAGCTATGTCCTACAGTGCTTGCCTTGCATGCGAGGTTGGCATAGGCGACGAGCCGCAATTTTTAAGTCTTAAGACACACGACAAGGCCGCAACGGCGGCGGCCTTGTCCCGATCAGTCGTCCCCTTTCGAGCGCTGCATGCCCTCGGCTAGCGTCCAAAGCAGGCGATTGAGGCCGACATTTAATGCCATTGATGGCTCGGGTTGTGGGCGGCGAATACGAACCAACCAAGCGGCCCAGCCAGAGCGGAGCGGAGGCCGTGCGCAAAGTTCTGATCAGGATGTGAGACCTTTAAAAATGGAGGTCCTTACAAATTCTGATCACCATATTCATGGCTGATCAGCAGATCGGCAAGTTTCTGCGCTGCAGGTCCTAATGCCTCATCCCGGCGGTGGGCGACATAGGCACTAGGTGTTTAGTCCCGGTATTTGATGGTGCACTATTCAGCCAGGAATGGAGGGATGCGCTATGGGACAGATTCTAC
>NZ_KQ410825.1 GCF_001262505.1 Shinella sp. SUS2 | reverse complement strand
TACCGCCCGAGCACGGCCAACGGTTCAAGATTCCCTTAATGTATTCCTGCTAGTCCGAAGAAACTCTTACCGGAATCGACAATGGTCACAGACATCGGCACATTCGGTGCGAATTCCGACGCAACGGCAACCAGGCAGAGCTGGGTCGTCGATACCCTCGTCTTCGTCGCTGCCGGTCTGTACTCGATTTTCGCCGAATCCATGCCCGAGCCGATCCAGGTGGCCATTGCCGGGGTCGTCAGCCTTTGGCTGATCCTCGCCGCCTGCCTCCCCATCGTTCGCCAAGGCATGGTCTATCTGGACATCAGAAGCTTCGCGCTCATTCTCTCGATCTGCTCGATGCTGGTGACCTACACCTTCCTGGTTTCGATAAACACGCCGCTCAACGATTATGCCCTCACCATCCTGCGCGTGATGACGGGGATATCTGCACTCGTCTACTTCATGCGGTATGAGGGAACCATCCTGACGGGGGCGAAAATCGCGATCTACGTTACCGTTTCGATCGTGGCCGTCGCGACGACAGCCTTGTACGGCCTGTATGATTACGCCGGTGTTCTGCGACCCTATCCGTTTGCCGGCGTGGATGCCATCCACTCCAGCGCATACATTGTGTCGGGGGCACTTGTCGGCGTCGTGCTGATGCGGTTGCGACGGGAAATCGGCGCGTTGACCGCCTGGCTGGTGGGTCTCCCCCTGTTCGGCCTTTTCATTGCCTATCAGGTCCGCACCACCTGGGTGATGCTGTTGGTCTTCTCCGCGGTCCTTCTCGTTCAGGCCATACGTCGCCGCACGACTCATCGGCTGTTTGCTTCCGCGGTGGGTCTGGGGTTTGCAACCTCCGTCCTGGTGCTTCTTGCCCTGGTATTCCTCTTCATTCCCAATTTCGACCTTGTAGAGTTTTCAAGTGGCCGGACGTCGACCTATGCAGAGCGTTTCAGCATGCTCGCGGAGCGTTCGAGCAGCCAGTGGCTGTTCGGTACCGGCCTCGGATCCGACATGTTCTTCAGCACCAGCTGGTGGTGGGAGGCCAAGGATTCGCACAACGACTTCCTCAATGTCGTCATCGAGCAGGGGCTTGTCGGGCTCTTCGTGATTCTGCTGACCTTCGGCTGGTCGCTGCGCCATGCAAACAACCTCCAGGCCGCGATCCTCGTCGCGTTCATCAGTGGGTCGGCAATCAGCAATGCACTGCTTGTCCGGCCGATGCTCGCCGTACTCTTCCTCGCCGCGATCGTGCCATCCCCGTCCTCGAAGGTGGCGCAGCAGGGTAGTTCGTTCGACCGCCCGGCGTCACGACGACTGTAGCAGGCCTGGCGACAGGTCCAGGCCTTCGAGCTGTGTTGGCCGGGGCCTGGAAAGCTGTTTCCGCATATCGCCCTTC
>NZ_KQ410824.1 GCF_001262505.1 Shinella sp. SUS2 | reverse complement strand
GTGGATGCCCCCTCCCGACGGCATCGCAATGTGCCAGAGTGATGTTCGCCAGAACGTCACTTAGAGGAGAGAGCATCCATGAATGAAGTTAGCATCGTCGGTCTGGACCTTGCAAAGCGGGTGTTTCAGGTTCATGCCGCCGGAAGCGATGGCGGTGTGGTCTTGCGCAGGAAACTGTCTCGCGGCCAAGTGATCACCTTCTTTACGGAACTGCCCAAATGCACGGTCGCGATGGAAGCGTGTGCCACCGCGCATTACTGGGCGCGTGAGATCGGCAAGCTTGGCCACGAGGTTCGATTGATCCCGCCGGCTTACGTGAAGCCTTTCGTCAAACGACAGAAGAATGATGCTGCCGACGCGGAAGCGATCGTGGAAGCAGCGACCCGGCCGTCGATGCGCTTTGTCGTTCCGAAGTCTGAACCGCAGCAGGCCTGCGCCATGCTCTTCCGGACGCGGGACCTCTTCGTCCGTCAGCGAACACAGCTTATCAATGCCCTTCGCGCACATCTGGCCGAGCATGGTGTCATTGCACCTCAAGGCATTGCGAATCTGGCCCTGTTGGCGGAGATTATTGAAGATCACGAGGCCGGCCTCGAACTTATCGTTGTAGAGACCGGGCGACTGTATCTGGACCAAATCGACGCGCTGTCCTCTCGGATCGCATCGCTGGAAAAGGCACTCAGATCGGAAGCGAAGCGTTCGCAGAGTACCGCTCGCCTCATGTCCATGCCCGGCATGGGACCGATTTCCGCCATGGCAGTTGAGGCCTTCGCGCCCACGATGGCTACTTTCCGCAGGGGGCGAGACTTTGCGGCCTGGCTCGGCTTGGTGCCAAAGCAGCATTCAAGCGGAGGAAAGCAGGTTCTCGGCCGAACATCGAAGATGGGACAACGCGACATCCGCCGGCTTCTTATCATTGGCGCGATGACCGTCATTCGATGGGCATGCCGGAAGGCTCCACCCGAGAACTCGTGGCTGGCACGAATGCTGGCGCGCAAACCTCGCATGCTCGTCGCGATCGCCCTCGCCAACAAAATGGCTCGATCCATCTGGGCAATGATGACCAAGAACGAAGATTACAAGGATTCCGTTCTGCCTGCAGTGTAGACAAGTGCTGAGCTAAAGTCAGGACGGATCGTCGGCGTGTGAGGAGGTCAGCGAACGGTAAGGACAAAGATCGGTGAGAGTGGATCTGGGAATGCATCCGGGTCAGTGAGCCACGAGCTCGTAGAACTGATTTGCACCAGGCCCGCGTAGCTCCATACCGGCCAGCGGTCGTACTCGGGCCGCAAAATAGGCCTGATACATGACCGCACCCGATCACACGTTCAAAGCCGCTCGAAGAACTGCTTGCATGAACGGGGGCATCCATACATGACCCGGCG
>NZ_KQ410823.1 GCF_001262505.1 Shinella sp. SUS2 | reverse complement strand
GATGCTCTCTCCTCTAAGTGACGTTCTGGCGAACATCACTCTGGCACATTGCGATGCCGTCGGGAGGGGGCATCCACTCCATCAGTTCTCATGTTTGGATGCCCCTTTCGATGCAAGGACTTTTTACCGCTGGAGCGAGTGATCGGGTGCGTACATGTTTTAGACCTCATGTTGCGGCCATGACATGCCGCGGGCCGGTATGGTGATACGCGGATTGGATTCCATATCAGTGGAACGAGCTCCGAGCTCCCTGAGAACTACTGGTTTATCCAACCCCGATCTGTTCGATCATTTGCCCATGCGGATCACGTCCTCCTCACATCGCCGGCAATCCAATCAGAACGTCTGCCCTCAGCAGACCGCTCCGCTTGGATCTCGGTAATCTTGATTGCGCGCGAGCATTGCCCAGACGATCCGCGACAGCTTGTTTGCCATCGCAATCGCCACCAGCATGCGCGGCTTTCGGCCCAGCATATTCGAGAGCCAAGAACCCGGTCTTCCACCACCTCGGCCCTTCCAATGCACAACAGACATCGCGCCTATAATCAGAAGTCTTCTGATATCTCGCTGGCCCATCTTCGAGGTACGGCCGAGCTTTTGCTTGCCTCCACTCGAGTGCTGTCGGGGGACAAGGCCAAGCCAGGCAGCAAAATCGCGACCGCGCCGGAATTCCTCCATCGACGGCGCGAAGGCAGTGATTGCCATCGCGCAGATCGGGCCGATGCCTGGCACTTTCTGCAGCCGTCGAACGATGTCGCTTTGTTTTGCTTCCGCGGCGATACGACGATCGATCTGATCAATCTCTTCGTGCAACTGAGCGATCTGACTGAGATAAAGGCGTCCCATGGTCTGTACCAGCTCAGGCAAATCGTCCGACGTAATGAGCGTCGCGAGCCGCTCCACGTTGCCTAATCCTTTGCCCACGATAATACCGTGCTCCGCTAGGTGGCCTCGTAGGGCGTTCACCATTTGCGTTCGCTGACCGACGAGAAGATCGCGGGTCCGGAATAACATTGCACGAGCTTGCTGCTCAGACGTCTTTACAGCGACGGTCCGCATCGTCGGTCGCATTGCAGCCTCTGCTACAGCCTCGGCGTCAGCCGCATCGTTCTTTTGCCTTTTGACGAAGGCCTTTACATAGGCTGGTGGAATGAGTCGAACGTCATGGCCCATGCTTGCCAACTCTCGGCCCCAATAATGCGCCGTACCACACGCCTCCATCGCAACCACACACGGCCGAAGTCCGGCCATGAATCTCGGAAACTGCGACCGCGACAGCTTCTTTCGAAACAAAACCCGACCATCTGCTGCTGCGCCGTGTACTTGAAAAACCTGCTTTGCAAGGTCGACGCCAACGATGCTAACTTCCTCCATGGATGCCTCCTCCGTGTTGGTGACGTAACGCATCACCATCTTGGCACAATGCGATGCCGGTGGGAGGGGCATCCAACCCATCAGTGGCAA
>NZ_KQ410822.1 GCF_001262505.1 Shinella sp. SUS2 | reverse complement strand
TGAATGAGCTACGATGAGCCGAAAATCCTCTCTTCTCAATTAAACCAGTTCTGTCTCATAGGCGTTGATGGCGGACAGAAAACATGACCTGCGGGGGCTGCGCAAGGTCGGTGACAAAGGCGATCCAGTCCGTCGACCCGAACGCTACGGTCAAGCCGGACCCCGCCGCTCGCACGGTCAAGGTCGAGACGGCGGCAACCGTCGCCGATATCGAGCGCGTTCTGGAAGAAGCCGGCTATCCTGCGGTCGCAACCTGATGAGGATGAAACGATGAACAGGCTAACCCCGATTTTCATAGGTGGCGCAATCGCCATCAGCGTGGGCCTGGCACTCGCTCAAACCCAGATGGACAACAATGGCGCTATGCAGGGGCACAATATGCCCGGCATGAACATGCAGGGCATGGACATGTCCGCCGCGGACGAACCCTCGACCAAGGCTTACATGGCCGTCATGGAAAGCATGCAGAAGAACATGCTGATGGACTATTCAGGCGATGCCGATGTCGACTTCATGCGCGGCATGGTTCCCCATCATCAGGGCGCTATCGACATGGCAAAGGTCGTTCTCGAGTACGGTCGCGCCCCTGAGGTCCGCAAGCTCGCAGAAGACGTGATCAAAGCCCAGGAAGGCGAGATCGCCATGATGAAGAAGTGGCTCGCCGATCGTGGCAAATAACGCCGGTCGGGCGGCTTCTTGAGCCGCCCGACCAATCCCTGCATCTTACACAGGCTCAGGAGAGGGCGCGCTATTGCGCGTTTGACCCTGTCGAGCCCGGAGACCACGACGTTGCCATAGAACGCGCCATGCTAAGCAACCTTCGGAAGGCCGGGTTGTCATTACGTGGAGACCATACGGCGCTAAATGGCAAGATTTCCCCGAGAATCGCCCGATAGCACACGCCGGGGAACTGAGCCGCAGTCATCGCCTCGCTAACGACCGTCAATCCGCTGCCCAGAGCCACGAGTGGGAGCAGGTTCTCTCGTCCGACAAAATGGACGGTGATCTCAGGGTGCTGACCCAGACCAGCCAAGCGCTGAACCAGGTAGTCGTGAATTTCTTGGCCGGGGGCCACGTCGTTCACGACGAAAGTTTCGTCAACAAGGTCGGTCCAATCGACCTCGTCGCGCCCGGCTAACGAATGATCTTCCGGTAGAACCGCAAAGACGCGCTCAGACCAAAAATACGAGGTGTCGCAATCAGGCCAGAGGCGGGTGCCGGTAAGGAAGGCGACGTCAAGAGAAAACTGGCGGATCGCCGCCACATGCTCTGAATGATTGCCATCGATGAGTTCAACCTGAACCCTCGGATGCGCGCGATGATATGCACGCAATAGTTCTGCAAGAAACCCCGAGGCAATCGATGAGAATATTCCGATCCTCACGAAGCCGTCTTCAGAGTCTGACTCGAAAAGCCTTCAACGATATCGGTACCTTGCAAGTCGCCTTGTGATCAGGCGAATGTGGGCGATGA
>NZ_KQ410821.1 GCF_001262505.1 Shinella sp. SUS2 | reverse complement strand
ATCAATCCACTCTCATGTTCGCCTTTTCAAGCAGCAGGAATAGAAATTCTCCCGGCCGATTTCTCGGACGTCGTGTTTCGTATGAGTACGTCCTGGGGAAGGCAGGAGGCACGGTCAATGAACGACGGTTGATCATGCTCTGATGCGCGGGTTGGTTACCGCCAGACCTGATGCGTCGCGGAGCGTCCTCGGTCTAGAAGCCAGCGTCGGATATATCCGGCTGATAGTGGAAGCGAGGGTTCTCCTGCCGTGACCGTGCCCCCAGCCTTGCCCAGGTGCACATGGCTTTCTGGTGGGTTGGTTACTCTTCCTCTTTGCTTTCCTAAAATTTGGCGATGTTCAACGCGTTGAGACCTGGCATGCAATCGCCCAGACGAAGCCCGATAATTCGCGCGCGATCGCCGTGGTTACGGTCGTGGCCGGCTTTCCGGCCTTCGTCAGCTTGCGATAGCGGCCGCAGAGCCGCTCCTGCGCCTTCCATGCCGTGTCGCGAACCGTTTTTGGAAGTTGCTCCTGGCGGATTAACTGGTCGCGGCTCACCCTTGCGGGAAACCGGTAGCTCCAGGCCGCCTCGATCAACATGCGCCGGGCCGTTCCATTTCCCGCTTTCGTAATGCCGCCTTGGCGTCGAGTTGCGCCGCTCGAATGCTCTGATGGTACGAGCCCCAGATAGGCCATGAGTTGACGCGGATTGGTAAAGCGACTGATATCACCCAATTCGGCAATCATCGTCGCAGCGGTCACCAAAGCCATGCCGCGGAGCGACTGCAGCGCGTGGACGACGGGTGCCAACGACCACTCGCTCAACATCATCTCGATTTGCTTCGTCAGCCGGTCGCGCCGGTCCGTCGCAGCCTCGATCGTGGCGAGATGATCTTCGAGCACAATGTGGTGGATTGGTTGCTCGAAGCGAAGACCAGCCAGCCAACGGCGGTGCATCTGCGTCCAGGCTGGACGGCCATAATGGCAGCCGTGGCGCAATAAAAATCCACTGAGTTGTTGGCGCGCTTGTCGTAGGCTGCGTACGGCAGCAAGGCGTGCCCGCACCAGATCACGCATCGCCTCATGGGCGCGATCGGGGATCCACACGGCGCTCAGCTCCCCAGCGCGATGAAGCCTTGCCAGATTATTGGCATCGCGACGGTCCGTCTTGATGCGATCGCCTGGCTTTCGAGGGATCAAAGACGGGGCCACGACCACGCAGTCATGGCCAGCGGCAGACAGCTGCCGCTGAATGCCGTAGCCACAAGGTCCTGCTTCGTAGCAAAACTTCAGGGTCCGGCCCGACTGCGAAAGCTTCGCCAGCATGCGGGCCAAGGCCGTTGGTGTGTTTACGATCTGGCCAAACGCGCGCACGTCACCGCGCTTACCGCCATCGGCAAGCGCCACCGAAATCGTTTCTTTGTGAACATCCAATCCGACGTATGTGATAGTCTCGTCCATGGCCCGTCTCCTATGCATGAGGCTCTACGAGAGGATCGCTCTCGCAACCCTCGATACCTGCATATTGTGAGACGGGTCACCCAGCCCCAGGCGAACATTTAGTCTAG
>NZ_KQ410820.1 GCF_001262505.1 Shinella sp. SUS2 | reverse complement strand
CCCGAATAATTCACGAGGGGTTGGCGGATATGGTTCAAACCGTTGAAATGACGTAGGATTTGGTTGCTTACGCCGATCCGTGCCGTTTCCGGAGACCACACCCGCCATGAATGATCCTACGCTAGCGCTGCCCGGTTTGTCATCAGTCGGCGGCAAGCCCGTCGTCGCCCGTTTTGATGGCGGCATGCTATCGTCCGACAGCGGTGTTCTGGCCCTGGCTGCGGTGGACAAGCGGCTACATGTGGCCGACCGTCTGGCGCGCTGCATCGACGATCCGCGTTGCCCGGACCAGACCGTCCATAGCCTGGCCGACATGATCGGCTTTCGCATGAAGATGATCGCCGCCGGCTACGAGGATGGCAACGATGCCAACCGGCTGCGTTCCGATCCGGTCTTCAAGATGGCCCAGGACGCGCTGCCGTCGGGTCGCGATCTGGCCTCCCAGTCGACGATGTGCCGGCTGGAGAACCTGCCTGGCGTGAGGGAACTGGTGGCGATGGGCCGGGCGATGGTCGACCTTTACTGCGCCTCTTTCCGGCAAGTTCCCAAGCGGATCGTGCTCGACATCGACGACACCTTTGACGCCGTGCATGGCGGCCAGCAATTGCGGCTGTTCAATGCCCATTACGATGAATATGGCTTCCAGCCGATCGTTGTGTTCGATGGGGCGGGACGGTTCGTCGGCGCGGTCCTGCGACCGGCAAAGCGGCCGAGTGGGGCAGAAATCCGCCCCCACCTGCGACGCCTGGTGCAGGCGATCCGGAGCAATTGGCCGAACACTCGGATCCTGATCCGGGCCGACAGCCACTATTGTAGTCCGGCGGTCATCGACTGGTGCCGCGCCAACGATGTCGACTTCATCTTTGGCTTGGCACCCACCACCACCTTGCGCAAGCATGTCGCGGACCTGGAAACCAGCACGATGGCGCGGTTCGACGCGTCGGCGAAGACGGGCAAGGTCCGCAGGTTCAAGGAATTCTTTGACGGCGCCGCTAGCTGGAGCCGCGTCGAGCGCATCATCGCCCGCGTCGAGGTTGGCGCCCAAGGCACCGACACCCGCTTCATCGTCACCAACCTTGCAGGTGGCAAGGCCAAGGTGCTCTACGAGGACGTCTACTGCCGGCGTGGAGCGGCCGAGAACCACATCAAGTCATGGAAGACGCATCTCGCCGCCGACCGGACCTCCTGTACGAGAGCGACGGCCAACCAGTTCCGGCTGTTCCTGCATGCGGGTGCCTATTGGCTGATGTGGGGGCTGCGGGCCGCGATGCCGAAGCGCTCGCGCTTTGCCGTCGCGCAATTCGACACCCTGCGACTGCGCCTCATCAAGATTGCAGCGCGGGTGGTCGAGATGAAAACGCAAATCCGCCTGCACCTGCCAACATCCTGCCCGGATCAGCGCATCCTGCGCATCGTTCTCGATCGCATCCCGCGGCTCGCAACATAGCCGACGGGGCGCTGACGCCCCAAAAGCGAACCCCTCGACCTCAACCTGCAAACCCCGCCTTCCATCACGATGGATTAACTCCGGCGACTGGCAAAACTTGCCTGCGGTGTCGCGCAGCCAGCAAAAGCCTGCCTCTCGTCGCCAAAACGTCCGGTGCTATGCATTAAGGCGGNATACGCCGCCTCGCTGACTTCGACTCTTTAGCCTTCCCAAAGTGGGGTGAATCTGAATCTCTGGTGCAAACCGGAGGTCTGCGATGCGATCAGGGATTTCACTACGGACGGATTTTGATGGAGACGGTCTGCGGCGGCTGGCGCGGCAGACGAAGGATGCCGCTCAGGCGCGCCGACTGCTGGCGCTGGCGTCGATCTACGATGGAGGCTCGCGTTCCGATGCCGCCCGCCTCGGTAACGTCACGCTGCAGATTGTCCGTGACTGGGTCATGCGGTTCAACGAACGCGGTCCCCAAGGTCTGATCAATGGCAAGGCTCCCGGCCCACAATCGCGGTTGAACGATCAGCAGCGTGCGGCCCTGGCGCAGGCCATCGAGCGTGGGCCGACACCCTATCTCGACGGCGTCGTTCGCTGGCGTCTGTGCGATCTGGCGCAATGGCTGTGGGAGGAGTTTCGCGTTTCGGTGAGC
>NZ_KQ410819.1 GCF_001262505.1 Shinella sp. SUS2 | reverse complement strand
ATCGGCGTAAGCAACCAAATCCTACGTCATTTCAACGGTTTGAACCATATCCGCCAACCCCTCGTGAATTATTCGGGTTAGGGCATGCCGTACTCCTGTCACAAAAAACTATGTGAGAGCGGCGACGTGCGTCTTGATTTTGATCAAAAAAAACACGCAGCCCCCAAGAACTGAGGATTGCAAAATCATCACAGAATGCGCTTTTTGATTAGTGACGAATTCTTATAAGCACCTCGAGCGAATACTCTGGTCGAAGGCAATAGAGTGTATCATGGATGCAGTGCGCAAAGATATTTACAACTCGGAAATCCCCGACTTCTGCCGCGACTGCGGCGCACGGCTTGGTGGTGTCTGCGGTGCACTGACGCCTGAACAGTTGACAGAATTCAGTCGCCAGACCTCCCGCAAAGTGGTCCAGCCCGGTGGCGAACTGCATGGCCAGGGCGAACCTGTCCACTCCTATGCCAATATTCTCAAGGGCGTGGTGAAACTCACCAAGATAATGCCAGATGGCCGCCAACAGATAGTCGGCCTTCAATTCGCCCCCGACTTTATCGGCCGCCCCTTCTCCATCGAAAGTGAGTTTTCGGCTGAAGCGGCGACCAATATCGAAGTCTGCGCCTTGCCCAAGGCTGCGCTCGAACAGTTCGTCAACAATATCTCCAATTTTGGCCACCGGCTCCACAAGCAAGCGCTAAACGAACTCGACGACGCCCGTGACTGGATGCTGACGCTAGGTCGCAAGACGGCGCGCGAGAAGGTAGCGACCTTGCTGCACCTGATCGCCACCCATATTGCCCCAGACAAGTCGGAGGTTTTGCATTTCGAACTTCCCCTCACCCGGCAGGATATCGGCGACTTCCTTGGCCTCACCATCGAGACCGTCAGCCGCCAAATGACAAAGCTTCGTCAGGAAAAGGTCATCCATGTAGAGAACAACCGGACGATCACCGTCCACGATTTTGGGCGCCTCGCTGACATCGCTGGCATAGATGGATGAAGTACGATATCGATCAAGGGTAATGGGGTATGAGGATCCGACACAGACTGCTGCGGCTTGACAGAGTTTTGGCGAAAGGCGATTGAGAGCCGCAAAGAAGCGCCCAGATTGGTTAAGTGTCCTCTTTCTCAATTTTTAGGCAGGTAAAACCCTCTTGGCTATTCGGGGCATCAAAGAATAGCGACCATCTTGCAATCGGCCAGAGTTGAGAAGAGCGGCTATTGCCGTAGCGTCAGCTTCGATATTGCCTGTGCGCGCGTGGCGACCCCCAGCTTTCGCAGAATTTCACTCATGTGATATTTTACAATCCGCTCCGAAATGTCCATAATGGTAGCGATGTCGGCGTTCGACTTTCCCTCTGCCGCCCATCTAAGAATTTCTGCTTGTTTCGGCGAAAGCTCGCGCAGTGCGTGGCTTTCATCAGTTGAAATCGCTGAACAAAGACCAAGTGCCTCCGCCTTTAAGAGGCCGGAGTTTGCGATCACCACAACTGCGTGGGTCGTCCGATCATCAACTTGTTTTTCACTGTGAGCCTCCACTGAGACACAGCTGATAGTGCCAGATCGCCTAGAGAGCGGCACCAGGAGGCCACCCTTCAACGGGCTGCTATCCAGAAAATCGAGATAGCTTTGCTGATACCGGCAACTGTATATGTCTTGGTTGCTCCACCAGATCGGTTTCTCGGTTGCGACTGCGCGCGCGAGGTTCGGATCGAAATCCGCCCAATTCCGGCGCTCATGTCCCGGATCAGCGCCCTTGAGACAGAACTGGTTTAGTTGAGAAGAGAGGATTTTCGGCTCATCGTAGCTCTATCA
>NZ_KQ410818.1 GCF_001262505.1 Shinella sp. SUS2 | reverse complement strand
CTTGCCTGCGGTGTCGCGCAGCCAGCAAAAGCCTCGCATCTCGTCGCCAAAACGGCCCGCGCCATGCATTAAGGCGGCTAGGCGCCTGGTGCCGGTTGCTCCCGAGGAGTGAGTGGCGCCCACTTTTCGTTCCATGACGTTCGCAGCAGGAGAGGTGCTGAGCTCGTCACCGGATGATCGGTTATCTACCAACCGCTCTCCGCCGGACTTGCTTTTCCTGTCGCTTACGTTGTGGCGTCAGTGCAGGCGTGGCAACAGCCTCTTGCGCTAAACGAAGCGCACGGAGCTTTTCGGTTTTGATTTCGCGTGCCTTTGCTTCCTGCTCGATAATTCCTCTCGCAACGAAAGTGGTCGCTTCCGACTTCTGCTCCGCGCTTGCCTTCGTGGGTTTGAAGAATTGCTGTTTTGTAGCCATCATTCGTCACCTCCTTCGGGGTAATTCCGAGCGTCCGTTAGGGCCGGCCAATGGCCGTCTTCTTCTTTGGCGCGGGAATCAATCCTTCACGTTGCGCTTTCTTGCGTGCCAGCTTGCGGGCACGCCGCACGGCTTCCGCCTTCTCGCGCACTCGCTTTTCCGAAGGCTTTTCAAAGGCGCTCCGTGCCTTCATTTCGCGGAAAAGGCCTTCCCGCTGCATCTTCTTTTTCAGAACGCGAAGGGCCTGATCGACATTGTTGTCCCGTACGAGAACCTGCAAGATATTTCCTTCCGATAGCGGTCGATGCCGCTGTTATGATCTGATTACTTCCTGATCCGGATGCTCGAAGCTTTGAACCAAGGCTCTTTGTTGCTTTCAGAACCTCGCGGAGCAGGCGCCGGCCGCGCTGTTGCGCTTTCCTGTTCCTCGATATCGCTCGCAAGGATGCGGCGTTCAAACTTCTCGTCGCCAAGGCGGACTCGGTACTGGATCTCCCCGCGGTCTGACGGCCGGACACCTACAATTCGGCAGGGTCGGTTGCCTTCCGCGCGGCGGAATAGATCAGGCTTGAGCTTCACCATGTCGCCAACGGCATAAACTGTCTGGCTCATGACCAGGTCCTCGCGTAGCGTGTGGTTGAAAACAAAAAGGCCGGGCATCACCCCGACCTCTTCCTGTCGTTCGTCATCGGCGCTGCCAGTACATCCGTGGTCAGCGTCAGAGAGACGACAATTCCTTATGCTGCGCGCAGATTGTCAGCCGAGCTCTTGCCAGACTTTCGGTCCTGCACGACATCGTAGCTTACCTTTTGGCCCTCAACGAGAGAGTTGAGGCCCGCGCGTTCGATGGCGGAAATGTGCACGAAAACGTCTGTTGCACCGTTGTCGGGTGCGATAAAGCCAAAGCCCTTGGTGCTGTTGAACCACTTTACAGTGCCTGTGTTCATAACGATTTCCTTTCAATCGTTGTTGATGTCGTCGGATTGACGAACCATGTAGATCGACGATGAGAGGAGATCTGACCGGGCCACTGGGGCGATAGACAAAAGGTCACAAGCAAAGTTCGATGGGCTGAAGATAGGTTTTTCCGCAGCACAAGCAAGTTTTTATTTTTGCCAATACCCCGAGGCAGCATTTTCTTTTTGCTAAACTCCCTCATTTTCAAAGCGGTAGCGCGGGTTATTTTTTTTCGAGGAGCCTTTGGATTTCGCCGTTATTTGCCGAAGCAGGGGGCAATCCGTGCCAGGGCGGTGTGCAAGGTATTCGTCCGACGCATCGAACCGCGCCAGTCGTGCAGCTCTCGGCCGAGAGCATTTACTTTGTACGATTCGACGGCAATGAGGTGACGTTGCCCTTGGAACTTGCGTCTCTTGGCGAGATGCTGGAAACAAGGGATGGGGGTTACAAACTCTTGCGGCTCTTCGACACAATCGAAGAGCGAGGAAAATGGATTGAGTGTGAGCGCGACGAACATCCCACCTTTCCTTTTGTGATTGAGGCCGCGAGATAAGCTCCTTCATCGACAGGAGCGGAA
>NZ_KQ410817.1 GCF_001262505.1 Shinella sp. SUS2 | reverse complement strand
ACTTGCCTGCGGTGTCGCGCAGCCAGCAAAAGCCTGCCTCTCGTCGCCAAAACGTCCGGTGCTATGCATTAAGGCGGTTAGCAAGGCGGTCAAATCGGTGGCAACACTATCGCAAAATTCGGATTTCTGCGGCGTTGCAGAAATCAGGCGCAGAACCCGAACAAAACTCGCGGAGACCGCCTAAAACGCGATGGCGTGGGGTTCCATAGGCACTCTCTGTTGATCGGTGCGGATTTTCCCGCATTTCCGTTCACCGGTGTTTTGGGTGGCGTATCGCCTCGACATAGTGCCTTACCAGAAATGGCTTACCGATATCACCGAATTCCAACTGCCGGCGGGTAAGGTGTTGTACCTTTGGCCCATAATCGATTGCTTCGATGGCGTTCTCCGAGCGCCCTGTTGTGTGATCGCCCCCCGCTTTCGTAGCTACGGGTTGCCAAGACCTAAATGGACATTGCAATAGATTTTTAGGAAGCGATGGCAGCGCCTCACGAAAAAATATGGCGTGGCGGCACATTTACTATTGCTGCAACCGGTAATTCCCATAAACTTCCGGCAGAAGAACAATCTATTGTTGAGCAAAATCAAGGGGATTGACAAAATTCTGTTGGAAAACTGTCGCCCATGCATACGCTGTTATAACCGGAGAAAGATATGACGACCTTTTCTTACAAGGGCTACCTTTCAACCCATACTTCGAATGGTAATGCCACGAAGCTGAAATCGACGAAGCTCGAAGTGGTAGCCACCGGCAAGGATGCGGTTTTCAGCTACAAGCGGACTGATGGAAAAGAGGGCATTACGATTACCAGCCCCGCCATCGAGCTACGCATAGACGGCAAGGTCTACTCTCCGAAAAAACTCGACGCAGAAATAACGCAAATCTCGTGGCGGGATGGAAACGGTACAAAAGGCGTGGCGAACATTCTTGTTGTTGATCTCGGCGATCAGCAGTTCACCATGCAGATATCGGGAAACACCATTCCGACCTTATCCACCGCCGGAAAGTATAATTCCTTCGTAAATTCTATCACCAGTGAAAAACCGCTGACGTTCGGATTTTTCGGCCCCGACGAAAAAATCCCCCTCGATCGGATTATGAAACCGTCCGTCACGGAAAACGACCGCTTTCTGGGGACGAACGGAAAGAACACCTATGATGGCGGGGCAGGGAACGATCAGATTTCCGGCCAAGGCGGCAACGATACTTTGAAAGGCGGCGCTGCAAACGACAAGCTCTATGGCGGCGCGGGCCGTGACGAACTCCACGGCGGAGCGGGCAAGGACGTCTTTGTCTTCAAATCGCTCAAGGACTCCACGGTAGCATCGTCGGGACGCGACACGATCAAGGATTTTTCCAGCAAGCAGGGCGACAAGATCGATCTGAAAGCCGTCGATGCAGATACGGTGGCCAAAGGCAACCAAACCTTTGAGTTTATCGGAACGAAAGCTTTTTCAGGTGATGCTGGAGAATTGCGCTACATCAAGAAAGGCGGCGATACCATCGTATTCGCCGACGTGAACGGCGACAAAAAAGCGGATTTTTCGATCCTCATCGATGCAAGTCTGACGCTGAAAGCGACAGACTTTATCCTATAGAGCCAAGGTCGAATGGTAATCCCCCCCGCAAAACAACGGGCTTCAAAAGTAGAATTTTCTCGGCAAGATGATCGAGGAGATTTTTGATGAAGACGAGCAGATTTAGCGAACCGCAAATCCTTGCGATCCTGCGTCAGGCCGAGGGTGGCGTTCCAGTGCCTGAGCTATGCCGGGAACACGGGATGAGCACGGCCTCATTTACAAATGGCGAGCCAAGTATGGCGGTATGGATGCATCGATGATCAGCCAGATGAAAGCTTTGGAAGACGAGAACCGTCGGCTGAAGAAGATGTATGCGGAGATGAGCATTGAGAGCGGCGGTGGAAAAGTCGGCCACGGTAGCGGCGGAATAGTCCAGCCGCGGGCGGAGTAAAAACCGGCCACCT
>NZ_KQ410816.1 GCF_001262505.1 Shinella sp. SUS2 | reverse complement strand
TGATAGAGCTACGATGAGCCGAAAATCCTCTCTTCTCAACTAAACCAGTTCTGTCTCAAGGGCGCTGATCCGGGACACCCTTTCCCTACCAGACGCTTTTCCGCCCTCCTTTTGATGCGGAGCCTCGCATCCAATTCAATAATCTGCCGGAGACCATGATCGGCAATGACGTATGGATTGGCTCAGGAGTGCAACTGAAATCCGGCGTTATCATCGGCGACGGGGCAATCATTGGTGCGGGCAGCGTGGTGACGAAGGACGTTGCCCCCTATTCCATCGTCGGTGGCGTACCAGCCCGCCTCATTCGCAATCGTTTCCCGCAGGAAACGATTGACCAGCTTGTCGCGCTCGCCTGGTGGCAGTACGACATCGTCAGCCTCGATCTTTCCTGGGATAACCTGGAAGCCACGCTCGACGATTTGACGCGCCACATCGCTTCAGGAGTCATCACCCCTTATCAGCCGGGGCGTTATGTTACTTTCCGCGACGAAGAAAATATTCGCGCAAAGCGCCTGGACCCGTGACACACGAGGGCAATTTCTTGGCAGAGCTTATCGAGCATTTCGGTATCCGGTTGCGTATCGATCCGGATTTCATGTCGCCCCGGCTAATGGTGGCTATCCGCACCCGGCAGTACGAGGTGCCGGAAGCCCGGAGGATCGGGAAAATCCTCCAGCCGGGCGATGTTGTGCTTGAGATCGGCGCTGGTATCGGCTTTGTGACCGCGTTGATTTTGAAGAATCCCGCCGTCGAGCGGGTGATTTCGTTCGAAGCCAATCCGCTGCTTGTCCCCATGATCCAACGGACACTCGCCGATAACGGGGTCGGCGACCAACGGTTCGAGCTGCACAATGCAATTCTCGGCGCGGAGGATACGGGTACGGTCGATTTTCATATTCATCGGGATTTCTGGGCCTCGTCGCTGCGCAAGACAACAGGAACCATTCGCTCCTGCCCGGTTCCACTCACGAGCTTCGGCAAGATCATCGGAACGGTCCGTCCTAGCGTCATCGTCTGCGATATCGAAGGTGGAGAGCGCGCCCTGTTTTGCACCTCCGATCTTGCTGGTGTTCGAGCGGTCTATCTGGAACTGCATCAGCGTGTTCTTGGGCCAGCCGGCATGCGAGATCTGTTCCAGGCCTTCCATGACCGCGGCTTTCATTACGACCAAAACCATTCCAGTGGGGCGGTCGTCCTCTTTTCCAAGATCCCCAACCCAACCTGACGTCCCTGGATGGGTTAAAGGACTCAATCCATTGATGCAGGTGTATAACGGTCGAAATACTCAATAGAATCATCCGGATAGATTCGGAGCTTGCGAGGTCGATAGGGCTCAATACCCTCTCTTATTCTGCACTCAATCACCTCGAGGCACCTCTCGATGTTTGACCATTCCGTACCAGCAAGGATAGCCAGACCATAGTCCCACCAGCGTGACGCAAGAAGCCGGTCGGCAATCTCGGATGGAAACCGCGGCTTTATGAGCTTTGCGGGCGTTCCACCCACCACGGTATAGGGAAGAACGTCGCTGACGACTGTCGCACGCGCAGCAACCACGGCCCCATCCCCGATGGTCACGCCTCTGGAGAGAAAGGCGCCATCACCGATCCAGACATCGTTTCCGATCGTGATGCGCGCGCGCCTTTTCTCGGTCGCAGCAGCAAGGCTTTGCCTGCCTTGCGCAATTTGGTTCGCTTCTATGCCGAAGTCGTCGAACATCTCCGGCCATTTGGCGTTCCAGTGCCCTGTCATAAGGGAATGAGACGTGATGCCTCTGTAATCGTGCTCGGGCGCCCCACAGACGATTCCCGGTCCCAACGAGCAAAAGCGCCCTATCCTGCCGACATGTCGGTAACGCGAGCCACGCCCCCCCAAATAGGAAAAAGCGTCAATACGCCGAATATCGAAAGCGCCTCCTCTCAATTCCACAAACGGTTCGAAAACAATAGGAACTCTTACACGTCCAACTCCGAACCGGCTCTCTGAAGATGTGCCGTGGAAAGACACCCGATGTTCACGCAATGCCGTGAGGAGCTTTGTATCCATAATCGTCTCTACGGACTCCTGCTGAAAGAGCTTTTACGCAATACGGCACACTAACTCTGTGATGTTCTTGGAGTTGCCCCCAAAAGACCGGACATGCTCAGGTTTGAGATTCCGGCTCATAATTCCGAGAGAATATGTCTCTGTTCCTACCGAAAATAATGCCATCAATCCAGCGATTTAGGTAGGCTAGACTAAATGTTCGCCTGGGGCTGGGTGACCCGTCTCACAATATGCAGGTATCGAGGGTTGCGAGAGCGATCCTC
>NZ_KQ410815.1 GCF_001262505.1 Shinella sp. SUS2 | reverse complement strand
CGGCCTGATATTTCCATTGAGAATTGACCCATGTTCCAACCTTCCCTCGCATGTTTTCAGCGGGGGCTATGGAGTGCTCGACATGGCGTTATTGAGCGTGATCCGGCGCTGGCATTTTCGAGAGCATCTATCGATCCGGGAGATTTGCCGCAGGACCGGCCTGTCCCGGAATACGATCCGCAAATACCTGCGCCTGGACGGCGTGGAGCCAAAGTTCAAGGTCCCGGAGCGGCCGAGCAAGCTTGATCCGTTTGCAGATCGGTTGTCGGCCTGGCTGAAGACCGAATCCAAGAAGAACCGCAAACAGAAGCGGACGATGAAGCAGTTGCATGCCGATCTGACGAGCCTCGGCTATGAGGGTTCCTATAATCGGGTGGCGGCATTTGCTCGGGAATGGCGTGATGATCGTCAGAGGGAATTGCAGACGACGGGTCGCGGGACATATGTGCCCCTGGCGTTCGATCCCGGCGAAGCCTTCCAGTTCGACTGGTCGGAAGACTGGGCCATCATCGGTAATGAGCGCACCAAGCTGCAGGTGGCGCACACGAAGCTGCGCTACAGCCGCGCCTTCATCGTGCGAGCCTATCTGCTGCAAACCCACGAGATGCTCTTCGACGCCCACAACCATGCATTCCGCGTGTTCGGAGGCATCCCCGGTCGTGGCATCTACGACAACATGCGCACCGCGATCGACAAGGTCGGCCGTGGCAAAGAGCGTGACGTCAACGTCCGCTTCCAGGCGATGGCCAGCCACTACCTGTTCGAACCCGAGTTCTGCAATCCGGCTTCGGGCTGGGAGAAGGGACAGGTCGAGAAGAACGTTCAGGACGCGCGTCATCGTCTGTGGCAGCCAACGCCGCGCTTTCCATCGCTGGATGCTCTGAACGACTGGCTCGAGCAGCGCTGCAAGGAGTTCTGGGCACAGACCCCGCACGGTCAAATGCATGGCTCCATTGCCGACATCTGGGCGGAGGAAGCACCTGCGCTCATGCCCGTTACCCGGCCGTTCGATGGGTTTGTCGAATACACCAAACGTGTCTCACCGACCTGCCTCGTGCATCTGGAGCGCAATCGCTACAGCGTCCCGGCGTCCTTCGCCAATCGGCCGGTGAGCCTTCGCGTTTATCCAGAACGGGTCGTTGTCGCCACAGAAGGACAGATCGTTTGCGAGCATCGTCGCGTCATTGATCGCTCCCACGACAGGCCAGGACAGACGATCTACGACTGGCGGCATTATCTGGCGGTCGTGCAGCGCAAGCCAGGTGCACTTCGCAATGGCGCACCGTTCGCCGAACTCCCCGATGCATTCCGGGCCTTGCAGCAATACCTGCTCAAGAAGCCGGGCGGCGACCGGGAGATGGTCGATATCCTGGCGCTCGTCCTTCAACACGATGAACAGGCCGTCCTGTCGGCGGTCGATATGGCGCTGAAATCCGGCGTTCCAACCAAGACGCATGTGCTGAACCTGCTGCATCGTCTTGTCGACGGCAAATCCTTCACGCCGCCGACCATCGATGCGCCGCAAGCCCTGACGCTCGTCAACGAGCCCAAGGCCAATGTCGAACGATACGATGCCCTGAGAAAGACGGAGGTTCGCCATGCGTCATAATCCAGCAAGCGGCGCTATCGTCATCATGCTGCGGCAATTGAAGATGCACGGCATGGCACAAGCCGTTGGCGAACTGACCGAGCAAGGATCGCCGGCTTTCGAGGCCGCCATTCCGATCCTGTCGCAGCTCCTCAAGGCGGAGACCGCGGAACGTGAAGTGCGTTCAACGGCCTATAAGCTCAAGACCGCCCGCTTTCCTGCCTATCGTGATCTGAATGGCTTTGATTTTACCAGCAGCGAGATCAACGAGGCGCTCGTCCGCCAACTTCATCGCTGCGACTTCCTCGACGACGCCAACAACATCGTTCTGGTCGGCGGCCCCGGCACGGGCAAAACGCACATCGCGACGGCAATCGGGGTCCAGGCCATCGAGCATCACCATAAACGGGTCCGGTTCTTCTCAACGGTCGAGCTGGTCAACGCGCTGGAACAGGAGAAGGCGCAAGGACGGTCTGGGCAGATCGCCAACCGGCTTGTTCACTCCGATCTCGTCATCCTCGATGAGCTCGGTTACTTGCCGTTCAGCGCGTCAGGAGGTGCGATGCTGTTCCATTTGCTGAGCAAGCTCTATGAGCGGACCAGCGTCATCATCACGACAAACCTCAGCTTCAGCGAATGGGCCAGCGTGTTCGGCGACGCCAAGATGACCACCGCACTGCTGGACCGGCTAACCCATCACTGCCACATCCTCGAAACCGGGAACGACAGCTTCCGCTTCAAGAACAGTTCCGCGCACGACACCAAAACGACAAAGGAGAAGACGAGAAACTTGACCACGACCACAGACTCGAAACATACCTAACAGGCGGGTCAATTCTCGGTGGAAA
>NZ_KQ410814.1 GCF_001262505.1 Shinella sp. SUS2 | reverse complement strand
CAGGCGGTCTCAGGCCGGCGCCACCGTGGCCGACTGTTGCTCCGCCCCGTGGCCGGTTTTTACTCCGCCGTTGACAATTGAGGAAAATCTGCCATCGGCTGCGATCCTTGATCGCCTGATTCGACCGGGCGACGCTGACGATCGCGCTGATCAGACCGCCGGCTTTTCGAGACGGGGTGGATCGCGCCAGGGCATAACGTGAATAGCGAACATATTGCCGGCGTCGCACCGTGCCCGGAAAGATGGAGAGCGCCTCTCTCGTTGGGGCAAACGCCAGCATTCGATTGAACTGAGCCCGCTCCCCCGTTTGTGGATCAATCAGGCCGCCGCCTTTTATTGCCTGCTTCGCGATGGTGCTAAGCGCCTGGCTTTTCCCAACACCATTCTTCCCGATGATGATCGCCATCCGCTTTGGCAAGAAGCCGGTATGGTCGAAGTTGAATCTGAGCTCGTGCTTGTTTTCAAAAGCCGTCAGTTTGAACGACACGGCGATCGTCGGCGACATTCGACCGATTTCCTCATGGCCGAGACCTCGCAGGATCGGTCCTGCGTTCTTGTAGGCAAAAAAAGCTTCTGCAGTACGCGTTAAAGAATACTGGAAAACCGCAGTGTTCGGCGCGTCGCGTACAATCGGAGAGTTTGCGGAAAACTCACCCAGAGCGACGAGATCGCAGGTCTTCAGCAGGATTTCGCGAGCACCAGCGACGTCTGCATCGGCAACGAGCCCGCGATAGGCATCGAGGTCGGGCAGTAGCGTGAAGAATTCCGGAAAATCGTCCCCGGGGACCACCGCCTTGTCTGGAGCCGCGCTCTTGATGAGATCAGCGCCATTCACCTCGTCATTGGAGTTTTGGAGAAATCCGATCATGCCAGAAAATTCGGCAGTCAGGCGAGCAGAATCCCGGCGAACGAAAACATTGATCCGCGTCTTGAAGCGGAAATCGTCGAAACTGTCTCCAGAGGGGGTGATCAGAATAGTGTTATTTTCGATCGATCGGGCGTCGGAGGGCGTCCGCGAAGAGAAAAAGAGCTTGAACTGTTCTGTCGGAGTGTCCGAAGGCGGGGCCGTCATATGATTTCCATGTCATTTTCGCGGAATCCACTGATTGCTCGCGCGGCATGCATGATACGTATTTTGGTCGTGCAAGCAAACTAGCTTCGCCCGATGGTAGCGGCCTTGTGCAGAGGGCTCGGGGCATCGAACGGCGGCGCTGTGCAGCTACCGTAACCGGTAAACCGATGTCCGGAGAGGGCAGTCGCGCGTTTGCGCTCGGCCACTTGGTAGGCTTGCCGTGCGATTTCAGTTCGTTGGCCAACGTCAACCCTAGGAAAGGGCTTCAACTTCAGGTGTTGCATGGCCCCGAACGAACGGCATGATGGGTAGGAATATCTTACGAAACAGTCGGAGCCGGCATCTGTGGATCCCCAGTTCCATCGAAATTTTGACGGCGCCGCTAGCTTACATTGCAACATCGAGTCCGACGGTCGGCTTCTATAAGGCCTTGGGTCGAGTGGTGTGCTGACTGCGACAACTCCGGGGCTGTCTGTAGCTGGAATGCTGCTTCCTGGTCAAAACATGTCGCTGACATCACGAAGGGAATGCAGTAGCGTCACGAAAATCTACAAATCAACCAATGCGATCAATGTCATGCATATCGACACCGAGTACCGTGGTGAACTCTCCTGTGAAATCCACGCAGACGGCGGGTCAACCAGTATACTGGAATCTTGCGATACAAGATCTTCGAGATCGGCCACATCACGGCTTCGGATATCGGCCTTTTGCGTTCTCAGTTTCGCGCTATTTGTGAAATGACCGACGCAGGGGCAATGGTTCGTCACGGCATCATCCTGACTGGGTACCACAATCGAGACTTCAAAGGAGACGTGCTGCTAGTCGACGGCGAGCTTATAGGGGAGTGGGCATCCGATGAGTTTGAGTGGTGCCACTTCACAGCGCTTGAAAGCGCTGAGGTAACTCTCAGCGCGCCCTCTTCGTGGATGTTGCATGATGCAATCGCGGAATGGAAAGCGCCTGGCGATCCGTCCGGCCTAACTAGCTGTTCCGATTGAAGGTCGTAGGTGACGACGCCGACTATCGACTTCAGATCTTGCAAGAGCTCCTGGCGCATTTTCGCGGTGTGGATGCGGGTGATCTTCCTCTGGTTCTGACGATCAATAATCTTTTTGAGATCGGATAGCCGATTTTTCAGGTTATTACCGACGTCCACTTTTCTGTACGGTCGCTCTTTTGTTCGAAGTCAAAACGACAATTCTGAATGGCAACTATGCGCTTCCATTTCGGTCGTTTGAGGTGCGTTAGCGAAGTCTCCAAAAAGCGTCCATCGGCAGAGCGCGGTAAGATTTCGCGACAAAGCCCGTTTAGCGATTGAAGTAGGCCTTCAACGCTATCACTGTTGGCTGAGGGCTGGGAAGCTAGGTGTTTGGTCCCGGCATTTGATGGTGCGGATTGAGTTTAAACCGTCCCGGCTCTGTTGCCCAGATTTTGCAGA
>NZ_KQ410813.1 GCF_001262505.1 Shinella sp. SUS2 | reverse complement strand
GTGTTGGTGACGTAACGCATCACCATCTTGGCACAATGCGATGCCGGTGGGAGGGGCATCCAACCCATCAGTGGCAATCAACAGCCGGCACATCGGGAAGAGCCTCAATCGTCGCAAAAACGGCAGTTTCGAGGTTCGCCATCGTCTTGCCGCCCGCCGAAACCGACGTGCCGGAGCCCGTCAGAACGACGAGGTTTTCCATTCGCAACCATTCGGAGATCAGAGCCTGGAGGCGAATGCGCCCTTGTTTCTGGTCGAGCCCAAGCAGAAGATCGCCGGCGTTGCCGTCTTCCGTCAAGCCAATGAGCTGATACTCGATAGGTACAGGCGGCGCAGCCGTCATTTTATTCTCCCCCCTCCAAACCGCCGCGCAGCGGATTTATGATCTGGAGCCCCACGAAATCTTTTTCGTTGTCCGTTACGACAACGCAATCATTTGCGCCTGCAACGGCCGCAATGATCATGTCGAGACCACTGCGGGGGCGGCCAGCCATTTTGCCCTCCGCCATGAGTCGCGCCCAGAGCAGACCGGCCTTATCGTCGAAGGACAGGATACGACCCGCGAAGAGAGCCTGCGGCCCCTCTGGCCCCGCGAACCAGGCGTCGAGGCTGTCACGCTTCTTGCCTCGCGGCTTTTCCAGAATGCCGCGCCGGATTTCGGCGATTGTCAGCGAGGCAATAAACAGATCCTCATCGCGCTGCTCGGCCATCCAGGCCAGCAGCGACTCCGACGGCCTTGGCTTTACGATATTGCTTAGGATGTTGGTGTCGAGAAGATAGCGCGTCACAGATCGACCTTGCGCCCCTCTTCACGGGGGCGGGAAAGGTCGAGTTCGGCGCCGACGAGCGGCGAGCGCCGCAGAGCGGTCAGGATATTTCCGGGCTTCGGCGGCTTGCCGCCGACGGCTGTCTTGACAGCCAAACGGACGTTTTCCGCTTCCGGGCCTTCCTCAGCCAGGCGACGCGCAAGAGTGCGGATCAGTTCGCGGTCGGATTCAAGCGCCATTATCTCGAAGCGTGTGAGGCCTCGCTGCGTCAGGCGCGTGCGATAATTCTGCGTCGCTCTTTTCTGTGCGGCATTGCCCATGGCTATCCTCCGTTCTATGTCTGGATATATAGTCCAGATTTGTAGCGCCGACAAGTGAGGACAGGATGACAGAGCGAGTCCACGACGGTCTCGGCAGGCCGGAGCAACGTCAGTATTTTCCGTCTTCCATGACGCGCTTCGCTACGCCAGATTTCGCCTGCACCGACGAGGGCACGCCTGATGTCGCCGAATATTCGCCTCTGATTGCAGTTGCTTATACTTCGGTTCACGCCAATCTTGAAGCCGATCTACTTGCAATTGGCTTCGAACGGCGCAACGATGAATTCTGGCAATCGCCCAAAGCAAAGGAGTACGCTTCGGCTCAACGAGCCGGAATTGACGCTTTTGCGCCGTGGCGACGGTCCGGACCCGCGTCTGGTCGAGCTGGTTCGCCTGCTCGCCCGCCGCGCCGCGCGGGAAGCGTTCGAGGAGCAGACGAAGGAACGCCAAACGACGCGCTCCTGATGTCGCAGGAGAGTGCGTTGTGAAGGTTGCTATCTACGCCCGCTATTCGTCCGACAATCAGCGCGACGCTTCGATCGCCGACCAACTCCGCGTCTGCCGCGTTCATGCCGAGAAACAGGGCTGGCAGGTCGTTGAGGAATACACCGATCACGCAATCTCCGGCGCCTCTCTCCTCCGTCCCGGTATCCAGGCCCTGATTTCCGACGCGACCCGTGGCCGTTTCCGCTATGTCTTGGCCGAAGCCATGGACCGCCTCTCACGCGACCAGGAGGATATCGCCGGTCTGTTCAAGCGCATGGCGTATTCAGATGTAAAGATCGTCACCCTCTCGGAGGGCGAGGTCACGCATCTGCATGTCGGCCTCAATGGCACGATGAACGCCTTGTTTCTCAAGGACCTCGCCGACAAGACGCGCCGCGGACAGCGTGGCAGGGTGGAATTGGGCAAGTCGGGAGGCGGAAACGCCTACGGCTATGACGTGGTCAAGAAGTTCGACGGAAACGGCGAGCCGGTCCGTGGTGACCGGACCATCAACGAGTTTCAGGCTAATGTGATCCGCCGGATCTTCCGCGACTATGCCGCAGGAAAATCGGCCAAGCGGATTGCCTTCGAACTGAACAAGGAGACCATCCCCGCGCCGGGCGGCGGCGATTGGGGCTTCAGCACGATCAATGGCAACCCGAAACGCGGCAATGGCATCCTCAACAACGAGATGTATGTCGGCAAACTGATCTGGAACCGCCAGCGCTTCATCAAGGACCCGGACACGGGCAAACGCCAGGCCCGGATGAACCCGGAGGCAGAGTGGATCACCCAGGACGTGCCAGAGTTGCGCGTCTGAACAGGGCGAGCTTCAGATCGACGTGCGCGGCGACCTAGCTGGAATCCTTGCCATTTCGCTGAAAAGCAAAAGGCCCGCCGGAGGGGCGGGCCAATCGCAAGTTGAGATGGTTGCGGGGGCAGGATTTGAACCTGCGGCCTTCAGGTTATGAGCCTGACGAGCTACCGGGCTGCTCCACCCCGCG
>NZ_KQ410812.1 GCF_001262505.1 Shinella sp. SUS2 | reverse complement strand
CGCGTAAGCAACCAAATCCTACGTCATTTCAACGGCTTGAACCACATCCGCCAACCCCTCATGAATTATTCGGGCTAAAGGCCTGCTGCTTTGGTGAGGTTGACGCGGAAGCGGTCACGTCGGCGCCGATAGCGCCGGGTCATTTCGGCCGAGGCGTGGCCGAGCTGCTTTTGCACATGACGTTCGTCGACCTCGGCCGAGGAGGCAAGGCCGGCGCGCAGCGAGTGGCCTGAGAATTTCTCGGCACGCTCGATCTCCGAGAGATCACCGCGGACGCCGGCGCCGACAGCCGTCTGCTTGACCAGTCGGACGCATAGGCGCGGCGAGTATTCGCCGAGCTCGCCATTTCGACATAGGTGCGCGCCCGGTCCGCCAATTGCTCGACGTGCGCCGGCAGGGCAGGGGAGAGGGCATCCACCACGTCGCGCACGATATCGACGATGTCGGGGAGTTCGTCGTCGGCCGAACGTGATTCGCTCGTCATCGTTAGGCAGCCTGAATATCCGTTTTGGAGAAGTCATCGCCGATGAAAAGCAGTGGCTCGTCGCTGCGCTTTGCAAGCGCGTAAGAGAAACAGTCGGCAAAATTCAATCCGGCCGGGTGACGGCCCTTGCCATAGGTGAGCCAGGCCTGTGTCGCCACGTCGACCAGGTCGGCATCGACCGCAATCACATCGGCCGCGATCTTGGTGAGCCAGAGGTCAATCTCGGCAAGCGCATGTTCGCCACGCCGGCTCACAAGGACCATGCGCGCTTCAAACACGCAGGTTGCGGGAACAAGCCGCACCGTGTCGGCAACTATAGCCCTGCGCAGGGTTTCCGCTTTCAGCTCATTGCGCAGTATCGCGACGATCGCGGAGGTGTCGATCACCATCAGTTCGGAATCCCGTGTTCGTCAAAGCCGACGATCTCCTCATCAGTACGCGTATCGAGCTCGGGCAGTCGCGCCACACGCTCGCTGATTGCGCGGAGTTCTCCGAGAAGGCGGTCCTGTGCGACATCTCCGTGCCCCAGCCGGTGCAGCCGCTCGTTGAGCGCCTGATGAATGGCCGCGGTCTTGGTGATCCCTTGGCGGCGCGCAAGCTCGTCGGCGAGGGCAACGGTCGCCGGGTTCTTGATGTTTAAGGACACGAAAGGCTCCTATAATCTACCATTTTCATGTTTTCTACCATGTCCTTGCGCAGCCGTCAATTATGAACGATAAGGCAATCTTATCGTTCATTGTGTCTGTGTGTTTTATGGTGCGGTTTCTGGGTATTGCTTCGACCTAATCCGCTCTCTCGAGCCAGTTCTCAACTTTGAGACCTCGGATCCGGCCGAACTCGCGGGTATTGTCTGTCACCAAGGTCAAGCCTAGGGAGTAGGCGTGCGCGGCGATCAACAAGTCGTTTTGACCGACGATTAGTCCAACCGCCTCCAGCTCTGCGCGAAAACCGCCGTATTCCGCGTCCGCTGGTGCATCCAGTGGCAGGATAGCGATGGCTGCAAGCAGGCTTTCGACCTTCGCGAGTAGCTTCGGCGATCCCTTTTTGGCGCAGCGGTAACGCAGTTCGGCCGCGACGATGATGCTGGTGCAGATTTGCTGATGTCCTGCACGCTCGATCCGGCGCGCTGGCGCGCCGTCCGGGTTTCGGATGAGATCGCTGATGATGTTGGTATCAAGCATGTAGCCGCTCAAAAGATGTTCTCCGACTTGGCGGGGATGTCATCGATATCCGGAAATTGGTCGTCCGCATCCATCGGGGCCTCCTTCCTCCATTCGGCTAGCAGCTCAACAAGATTGGCCGGTCTGCCCACGGGCTCGATGATGAGCTTTGCACCTTCGCGATGGATCAGGACACGATCCCCCGGCAGCTCGAACTCGACCGGGATGCGCACCGCCTGACTGCGGTTGTTGCGGAACAGCTTGGCCTCCTTCGGCTTCGGCGACGTGGATGGAATGGGCATAGCTCGCGCCTCCTTTGTATATGCCTATTGTATATGCCTGATTTCGAGCGGCGGCAAGTCTGGCCGCCCGATCCCCTCTCCTCCTTTCACAGGCAGGTGCCCTGGCCGTCGCGCCAAATCACCTTGAACAGGCCGGCTTTGCGGGACCGGAAGACGAGGACCGCCCCTGTAAAGGGGTCTTTGTGCAGCTCGTTCTTGACTAGGGCCGCCAAGCCATCGTGGCCCTTGCGGAAATCGGCGGGTTTTGTCGCCACCATGATCCGGACCCTATTGGATGGAAGGATCATGCCGGAACCGCGCAGACACGCGCGACAGCGGCGATCTGGGCAGCGGACGCACATTCTTCCATACGGATGGTGATCGCGCCGACAATGACCTCGGGACAGCTGGCTTGGCCTGTCGTGCCATCGTCCGCCGGATGGAAGGTGGTTCGGCTTTAGACCGCGTCGCTCGGCGACTGCATTCACCAACACTGCGGGCTGAAGGCTCTCCGAAACGATCTGGGCCTTAATCTCGTCCGGCCAATGCCGATGCGCCTCACGTCCAGACTTCCTGGTCGTGAGAACTTCCAATGTACTCTCCACGGAGAAACTCCCGTTGCTCGTCCATGGAAAGCCGATCACAAATCACGGCGGCGAGGACAGCGTGGGAGCGGAACATCCGCACGTAAAAGGGACCTTTAATTATTGACGTCTAGACTAAATGTTCGCCTGGGGCTGGGTGACCCGTCTCACAATATGCAGGTATCGAGGGTTGCGAGAGCGATCCTC
>NZ_KQ410811.1 GCF_001262505.1 Shinella sp. SUS2 | reverse complement strand
CCTCCGGTTTGCACCAGAGATTCAGATTCACCCCACTTTGGGAAGGCTAAAGAGTCGAAGTCAGCGAGGCGGCGTATTAGCTACAAGACGCTGCGCAAGCTGGTGCCATATCTCTACGTGACGCCGGCCACGCTCCTGCTGGTCCTCCTGATGCTCTTTCCGATGGTAATGGTTCTGCGCTACTCGCTGATGGACGGCGCCATCATGAAGCCGGACGCCGCCTTCGCGGGGCTCCAGAACTACATCGCCATCTTCCAGAACCCGGTCTTCTGGCAGTCCTTGTACCAGACGATCTACTTCACCGTGATGAGCGTGGTCTTCCACTTCATCCTCGGCCTTGCTTTCGCACTGCTGCTCAACACCGATCGTGTCGATCCGCTGATCCGCAGCATCCTGCGCGTGCTCTTCATTCTTCCCTGGCTGTTCACCGCCGTGATCATCGCCATCATCTGGCGCCTGCTGCTCGATCCGAACGGTGTCGTCAACAGCGTGCTGATGGCGCTGCGGATCATCGACTTCAAGGTGGAGTGGTTTTCCTCGACCAGCACGGCCATTCACGCGCTGACATTCGCAAACATCTGGGCAGGATACCCGCTCTTCATGGTCAGCCTGCTCGCCGGCCTCCAGGGCATTCCAAAGGAACTTTACGAGGCGGCCGGCATCGATGGCGCCAATGAATTGCAGAAGTTCTGGTACATCACCATTCCGCAGCTGATGCCCATCATCATCAGCATCTCGTTGCTCGATTTCATCTGGACCATGCAGGTCTTCCCGCTTGTCTGGATGACCACCGGCGGCGGCCCGATCTATGCGACGGAAATGCTGTCCACCTTCACCTACAAGCTGGCCTTCGCCCAATATGAATTCTCACTGGCCTCGGCGAGTGCCATCGTCATCCTCCTCATCTCGATGAGCGTGACGTATTTTTACATCAAGCACCAGCAGCGCAGGTAGTCGGTCATGGCAAAGCGTTCCTTCAAAAACTCGATCCTGCCGACGGCCCTCACCTATCTCGGCCTTGCGGTCGGCCTGGTCTTCGCCGCCTTCCCGATCGTCTGGATGTTCTTCAGTTCGCTGAAATCCAACACGGAGATTTTCGCCCTGCCGCCACGGTTGCTGCCGGACGACTTCACGATTTCGGCCTACCTGACGATCTTCAATGATCCGACGAAGGTGCGCTTCTTCATCAACAGCTACTTCGTTGCCGGTGTCGTGACGGCTCTGACGCTCTTCATCGCGATCCTTACCGCCTACGCCTTCAGCCGCTACTCGTTCCGTTTCAAGAGCACCCTGAACATCTTCATCATCAGCACGCAGACCGTGCCGCCGATTACCCTCCTCATCCCCTATTTCGGCATGGTGGTCGCCTTCCGGATCTTGGACACCTATCTTGCACTGATCCTGACCTATCTGGTCTTCACGCTTCCCTATGCGGTCCTGCTCATGACAGGCTATCTGAACACCTTGCCCAAGGAACTCGACGAAGCCGTTCTGGTTGACGGCGGCTCCAGTTGGACGGCGCTGTGGCGGGTGATCGTTCCTGTGTCGATCCCCGGTATCGTGGCGACGGCAGTCTATACGTTCCTGCTTGCATGGAACGAGTTTCTCTTCGCGCTCACCCTGACCAAGTCCATGGATTTGCGCACCGTACCGATCGGGATCCAACTCCTCATGGGGCAGCACGCCTTCGAGTGGAACGAGATGATGGCCATGAGCGTGCTCGGATCACTCCCGCTGCTCGTGCTGTATCTGGTTGCCCAGCGCTACTTCCTCGCGGGCATGACGGCAGGCTCCGTCAAGAGCTGAGGCCTGCGCAAACAACGGGAAGACCGGAGCTTCAACGCGGCGCAGAAATCGCGCGTCACGATGCTGCTCCCGGCCGCCGCAGGAAAATGGCGAGAACGATGAGAGCGGCGGCCGACACAAGCGCAACGATATAGATCTGCTGGAACGAGCCGCTTTCGTCCTTGAGGACGCCGCCGAGAAAATTCCCGGTCATGGCACCCAGCCCGAGCATGACATTTCCCATGCCAAAAATCAGGGCTGTGGCCCTGGTCGGATAGGCCAGGCTCACATAGGCGGGAATGAGGCCGAAAATCGCGTTGAAGGCCAGCCCGAACAGGGCGGCCCCCAGATAGATCACCACAAGGCTCCGGTGATCGGCAAAGGCTGCGAAAGAGACGCCCAGCAGAAGATAGGCAAGGACCAGGGCTTTCTTCACCGTTATCTTGTCCGCAAGGATACCCATGAGGAATCCGCCGAACATGCCGATGAAACCGATCACCTTCCAGACGTCTCCTGCCGCGTCGATGCCATGGCCAAGCTCATCGCGAACGAAGGCGACAAGATAGTTCTGCGCCGGCATGCAAGAAAAGCCGTTCAGAAACATCATGGCGGGAACCGTGAGATAGGCAGGCTGCGCCAGCGTGCGCAAATCCATGCGCTCCATGGCGCTTCCGGCGGCGCCACGCATCCCGGCAGTCTTTTCCAACCCTGCCAGACGATACCAGCCCCACACGAACAGCAGGCCTGTGAGGGCTGCGACAAAAAACCAGACCGACTGCCAGCCATAGGCCGGCAGCAGGACTGGGATGGCAGACCCGTTGACGAAGACACCGTAGGCCGTACCCGACGACATGAGACCGAGGGCTTTTCCCTGATGTGCTTCCGGAATGAGGGCCTTGGCGACCACGACCATCGGCACCCAGACCGAAGCCGACGCCGCACCGGTAAAGAACAAAGTGAGAGCGGCGGTGGAAAAGTCGGCCACGGTAGCGGCGGAATAGTCCAGCCGCGGGCGGAGTAAAAACCGGCCACCT
>NZ_KQ410810.1 GCF_001262505.1 Shinella sp. SUS2 | reverse complement strand
GGGCGGACGCATCGTCAGTCATGCCGATAGACTATTGCCTCGATCCGCACCAGCCGGTTAAGGCGACGCCTCCGCTGGGGGATCCAATCCCATTGGAGTGGCTCATGAGGCAGCTCGGCGCGATACTGACAGCGATCACTCTGGCGACGCTTGGAACTGCGAGCGAAGCTCAAGAGCGACAGCCTTTTCATGTTGCCGAGTTCCCGGACAACAGGATTATCAGCTTGGCCATTCTCATGTCCGAAGCGTCCGCCGACTTGCAGTTTGATTACGACGTCGAGGTGGAGCTGACCGAGCATGACCCTGATGGCCAGACGATCTTTGCCGACGATGGGCACCATCTGGTTCGGGTGCGGTGCACGGCGCCGAGAGCTGTGAAGGTGGGGAGCATTCTCTACAAGCTGGGGACGCCTGCTATGGCGGACGACTGGAAAGGAGACCTCTGGAAGACCCTCTGCTTCCAGCCTGTCTCATAGTAGAGTTCAAAGCGGCAGCACGGGAGTCGAAAAGAAGTATTTTTCCTCTGAGCAAACAGCCGCGCCTCGTGCGAGGCGCGGCTTCGCAGCCCTACTTAACCTGGGTGACGGTCAGCTTGCCATTGACCCGCTCGGCAACGAACTGGACCTTGGCGCCGACCTTGAGCTTTTCCAGAAATGCTTCGTCGGCGACTTGGAAAACCATGGTCATCGCGGGCATTTCGAGGCTTTTCAGTTCCTCGTGGATGAGCGTAACCTTTTTTGCCTTCTCGTCCACCTTCTTCACTGTGCCGTTTGTAAACTCCTGGGCGAATGCGCCAGTGGCGGAGGCGAGCGCGATTGCGGCGGCGATGGTGATCTTCGCGATAGTTTTCATATCAGTTTCCTTCCTGATTACTTCTTGGCGACCGTGACATCGCCGTGCATGCCCGCGTCATAGTGGCCGGGTACCAGGCACGCGATTTTGAAGACGCCGTCGTTGGTGAACTTCCAGACGATCTCGCCGGTCTTGCCCGGGGCGAGGCGGATCGCGTTCGGGTCGTCATGCTCCATCTCCGGGAACTTTTCCATGACGGCCTTGTGCTCCATGACTTTGTCTTCCTGGTCCAGAACGAACTCATGGTCGAGTTCGCCAGCGTTTTTGACCGCAAACACGATGGTCTGGCCCTTGCGAACCTTGAAGTTGTTCGGGGTGAAGATCATCTTGCCGTCGTCCGTTTCCTTCATGGTGACGCGGACCGTCTGCGTCGCCTTGGACTTGTCACCCGGTTCACCGACGGTCATTTCTCCGTGGCCACCTTCATGGGAGCCCGATGCGAGTACCGGCGTCGCGAGAGTGGCCAGCAGGAGGCCAATGAGTACAGTTTTCATAACTCTGTCCTTTGGTTGAGAGTATTTAATCAGCCGTGATCCGAGTGCTTCGGAGTAAGCTTTGTCTTTGCATCTTTGGCCTTGGGAGTATCCGGAAGTGCTCCCGTCCATTCCCAAGCCTGCGTCCCGGGCGGGTTTTCGTACCAGCCCGGGTCGCTGTAATCGCCCGCCGAGATGCCCTCGCGGACCTTCACCACGGAGAACATGCCCCCCATTTCGATAGGGCCGTGGGGACCCCATCCAGTCATCATGGGAACGGTGTTTTCCGGTATCTCCATCGACATTTCGCCCATATCCGCCATACCGGCGGTACCCATGGGCATGTACTCGGGACGGAATTGCCTGATCTTCTTGGCAACCTCCTTCTTGTCGACGCCGATGAAGGTCGGGATTTCGTGTCCCATCGCGTTCATGGTGTGGTGCGACTTATGGCAATGGATTGCCCAGTCGCCGACATATTTGGCGTCAAACTCGTACGCCCGCATCGCACCGACCGGGATGTCGATGCTGACCTCCGGCCAACGCGCCTCCGGCCGGACCCAGCCGCCGTCGGTGCAGGTTACCTCGAAATCGTATCCGTGCATGTGGATCGGGTGGTTGGTCATCGTCAGGTTGCCGACGCGGACACGCACCCTGTCGTCCTTGGAAACGACCAGCGGATCGATGCCGGGGAAGACACGGCTATTCCAGGTCCACAGGTTGAAGTCCGTCATTTCCATGACACGCGGGACGTAAGTCCCGGGATCGATGTCGTAGCCGCTGAGCAGAAATACGAAGTCCCGGTCGACGGGCATGAACTTCGGGTCCTTTGGGTGAATAACAAAGAACCCCATCATGCCCATCGCCATCTGGACCATTTCGTCCGAGTGCGGGTGGTACATGAAGGTGCCGGACTTCACGAGATCGAACTCGTAGACGAACGTCTTGCCGACGGGGATGTGGGGCTGTGACAGACCACCGACACCGTCCATGCCTGACGGGAGGATCATCCCGTGCCAGTGGATGGTTGTGTGCTCCGGCAGCTTGTTGGTCACAAAAATGCGAACACGGTCCCCCTCGACCGCCTCAATTGTCGGTCCCGGGGACTGGCGTTTTGGACGCGGACGATGGGGCGGAATCAACTGGCCACCTTGCCGAAATTTTTTCTTACCGCCGGTCGTGGCAACGCCCTCGCGCCAGAATGAAGACGAGCTGCGGGGTTGGCGCAGCTCGTCCAATCGATCACTTCGAGAGTGACGGCGTGTAACCCGCGTCAGTGATCGATGCGCTGATCACCTCCGTCGCAACACTGGTTTCTATCGTCACTGTCCTGGTGCCAAGATCGATTTTGGCGATGGCGTCGGGATCGACTGCCTTTATCGCCTTGTCGACTGAGCCCACACAGTGGCCGCACGTCATATCGGGAACATCGAACTTATACGCCGCCTCGCTGACTTCGACTCTTTAGCCTTCCCAAAGTGGGGTGAATCTGAATCTCTGGTGCAAACCGGAGG
>NZ_KQ410809.1 GCF_001262505.1 Shinella sp. SUS2 | reverse complement strand
CTTGCCGACTTCACAGACGGATTTGCTCAAGCACTATACGCTGAGTGATGAAGACCTTGGGCATATCAGGCTGCGTCGGCGCGCTCACAACAGGTTCGGCTTCGCCCTGCAATTGTGTGTCCTGCGCTATCCCGGCCGGGTGCTGGCTCCAGGCGAACTGATCCCTGCAGAGGTCATCGAATTTATCGGAGCGCAGCTTGGCCTGGGTGCCGACGATCTCGTAGACTATGCTGCCCGCGAGGAAACACGGCACGAGCATCTTGCCGAGTTACGGGGGCTCTACGGCTTCCGCACCTTCTCCGGACGTGGTGCGAGCGAGCTGAAGGAATGGTTGTTCCGAGAAGCCGAGATGGCGGTGTCGAACGAGGATATCGCCCGTCGCTTCGTAGCCGAGTGCCGACGCACCCGCACTGTCCTTCCCGCGACATCCACGATCGAGCGGCTTTGTGCCGCGGCTCTCGTCGATGCCGAGCGACGCATCGAGACGAGGATCGCCAGTCGGCTGCCTATGTCGATCCGAGAACAGTTGCTGGCATTGCTCGAGGAGACGGCTGATGATCGGGTGACCCGTTTTGTGTGGCTGCGCCAGTTCGAGCCTGGCTCGAACTCTTCGTCGGCCAACCGGCTGCTCGACCGGCTCGAATATCTGCAACGCATCGATCTCCCCGAGGATCTGCTTGCCGGCGTTCCTGCCCATCGGGTGACTCGTCTGCGCAGGCAGGGTGAACGGTATTATGCCGACGGCATGCGCGATCTCCCGGAGGACAGGCGGCTTGCGATCTTGGCTGTTTGCGTCTCGGAATGGCAGGCGATGTTGGCCGACGCAGTGGTCGAAACCCACGACCGGATCGTCGGCCGTCTCTACCGTGCTTCGGAGCGTATTTGCCATGCAAAGGTCGCAGACGAAGCGGGGGTGGTGCGTGACACCCTGAAATCCTTCGCCGAGATCGGGGGCGCCCTGGTCGATGCACAGGATGATGGCCAGCCGCTGGGCGATGTCATCGCGAGTGGGTCAGGGTGGGACGGCTTAAAAACCCTTGTTGCAATGGCAACCAGGCTGACCGCCACCATGGCCGACGATCCGCTCAATCATGTGCTCGACGGTTATCACCGCTTCCGCCGATACGCTCCACGCATGTTGCGCCTGCTCGATCTGCGAGCTGCGCCCGTTGCACTGCCGCTTCTGGAAGCGGTGACGGCCCTTCGTACCGGTTTGAACGATGCCGCGATGACCAGCTTCTTGCGGCCCAGCTCGAAATGGCATCGCCACCTTCGGGCCCAGAGGGCTGGCGACGCTCGCCTATGGGAGATCGCGGTGCTGTTCCATCTGCGCGATGCGTTCCGCTCCGGAGATGTCTGGCTTACTAGGTCCCGGCGCTATGGCGATCTGAAACACGCACTCGTTCCGGCACAATCCATCGCGGAAGGCGGTCGTCTCGCTGTGCCATTGCGGCCGGAGGAATGGCTGGCAGACCGGCAAGCTCGCCTCGACATGCGGTTGCGCGAGCTTGGCCGTGCCGCTCGCGCAGGCACGATCCCGGGCGGGTCGATTGAAAACGGCGTTCTGCATATCGAGAAACTCGAAGCCGCCGCGCCGACAGGCGCCGAAGATCTGGTGCTCGATCTCTACAAGCAGATCCCGCCCACGCGCATCACCGATCTCCTGCTGGAGGTGGATGCGGCGACCGGCTTCACCGAAGCGTTCACCCATCTGCGCACAGGAGCACCCTGCGCTGACCGGATCGGGCTAATGAACGTTATCTTGGCGGAAGGGATCAACCTCGGCTTGCGCAAAATGGCGGATGCGACAAACACCCACACCTTCTGGGAATTGATCCGCATTGGACGGTGGCATGTCGAGGGCGAAGCCTATGACCGGGCGCTGGCCATGGTGGTCGAGGCACAGGCAGCGTTACCCATGGCCCGGTTCTGGGGCATGGGCACGTCGGCTTCGAGCGACGGACAGTTCTTCGTCGCTACAGAGCAAGGTGAGGCCATGAACCTGGTCAACGCGAAATATGGCAATACCCCGGGCCTGAAAGCCTATAGCCACGTCTCCGACCAATATGCGCCGTTCGCAACCCAGGTGATTCCTGCAACGGCAAGCGAAGCGCCTTACATCCTCGATGGCCTGCTGATGAACGATGCTGGACGCCATATCCGCGAGCAGTTCACCGACACGGGCGGCTTCACCGATCACGTCTTTGCCGCATGTGCCATTCTCGGCTACCGGTTCGCTCCGCGCATCCGCGACCTGCCATCCAAACGGCTCTACGCGTTCAATCCGTCGGCCGCCCCGGCGCACCTGCGAGCGTTGATCGGCGGAAAGGTCAACCAAGCCATGATCGAGCGCAATTGGCCCGACATCCTGCGCATCGCCGCCACCATTGCTGCCGGGACCGTCGCGCCAAGCCAGATTCTGCGGAAACTCGCCTCCTATCCGCGGCAGAACGAGCTCGCGACAGCCCTGCGGGAAGTCGGTCGCGTCGAGCGCACCCTGTTCATGATCGACTGGATTCTGGATGCCGAACTCCAACGGCGTGCCCAGATCGGGCTCAACAAAGGCGAAGCTCATCATGCGCTGAAGCGGGCAATCAGCTTCCACCGCCGCGGTGAAATCCGCGACCGTTCCGCCGAAGGCCAGCATTACCGCATCGCCGGCATGAATCTGCTCGCCGCCATCATCATCTTCTGGAACACCATGAAGCTCGGCGAGGTCGTTGCAAACCAGAAACGCGATGGAAAGCTGCTATCGCCCGATCTCTTGGCCCATGTTTCGCCGCTCGGATGGGAACACATCAATCTCACCGGAGAATATCGCTGGCCAAAGCCTTAGCGTAGGATTCCGCCCCCTCCCGCAAACGACCCC
>NZ_KQ410808.1 GCF_001262505.1 Shinella sp. SUS2 | reverse complement strand
CATGCAGTCCCGGCATCGCTGCTCTCCGACGGGCCCGACATAGCCTCAAAAGGCAGGGGCAGAATGCCCTCGCGCGCTTGCCGGCGCCAGAACGAAAGCTGGTGCGCAACAACGTCGTAACGGCGCGCGACATCAGCAACACGAACACCAGGCTCAAAGCTTTCCGCGACAATCCGCGCCTTCATATCATCCGGCCAACGTCGGTTTCCACGACGCGGCTCGACAACCTCGTAGCGCCCAACAAATCCATCATCTGCCATGCCAATCTCCAGATAGTCCTGGAAACCTTCTCGCACACGCAGAAAGCCTCAAAATACAGCTAATCCAATGGGGTGGAGACGGCGCTTACGATGTAGATCAGTGCCGCGACGGAATAGAACAGGATCGGATCGGCCGTGTAGTCGCTGACCCCAAATCGGTGTTCGAGGAGTTGGTCGCACTGTTTATTGCCGCAAAATCCAAGCGACAGGTCATCATGGTCACACATAACGCAAATCTCGTCATCAATACGGACGCGGACCAAATCATCATTGCCGATGCTGGCCCGCATCCGGCAGGCGGACTTCCCCCTATTACCTACAAGGCGGGCGGCTTGGAGAATGCGGAAATCCGAAAAGCCGTCTGCGATATTCTGGAGGGTGGCGAGGAAGCATTCCGCGAGCGAGCACGGCGTTTGCGGGTCAGGCTCGAGCGATAAGAAGACCTGTAGCGTCCGCCTCCCTCGGGAACGCAGCCTTTGGTGATATCTGGCAGACATTGCGTCTTCTCGAGCGAAGCGCGTCGAACGAATTCGCCGCGCGGCGGCTAGAACAATAGAAGTCCATCGTTTCGTTCGCCCCGCTGTCCATCGAAAGCCGTTTTGACAAAACGAGCAACAATCTCCTTTTTCTTGTCGTCGTTCCACGTTGCAAGTTGGCTCGGCGCGACGAAGAAGTTCTCCGCGCGGTCTATCAGCAGGCACGACAACTCAGCCAGCCGCTCCTCCCCGTCCCGCAAAAAAACAGGCGCAACATAACGCCGGGCAGCGCCGGATTGAGCCTTCGGATAGCTCACGATTACAACCGAACTCTGGCTGGATGTCGGAATGACATTTAGTGCTACGGCAGAGAAAGGTTTTCCCCAAGGCTTGTTATCGACAGAGAAGAAGGAGGACGCCGCCAGCGCAGGCTTCCTATTCAAAATCTCAAAAACAGAGTGTTCGATTTCTTCGAAACGCCTGGAAAGCAGGGGCTTGTCATAATGCTCCAGCCTGTGCTTCCAGACGCCCCACGATTTCAACATATGCTGCGTTGCCTCGATCATGGGCACTGACGGTTGATCCTTCGGCACCCTGCCCGCAGCAATCTGGAACTGGAGTGTTGCCTGCAGCCTCATCGCGGCCTCCATTACAGTATGAAGCTCACGCGACACTGAGCGATAGGCGATGAGGAAAAGTTGCTCGCGATCAGCGAGGGAAATTGGCTTCGTATCGATCGGCTTGAAAAGTTCAGTATCATGCACGCCGCAAAAGCCCGGGAATGTGGAGGCTTGATTTCGGCCGACCTTTTCAAAATCACATTTCGGCTGACCATCGCGAATACGCGTTCTGAGCTCATAGACGTGATTGTCCTGCGCAATGAGAGACATTGCTGTCGCGTTCTGGACGGAATGGGCATTTATCGCGGCCGCCGAGCATGAGAGCGCCGGTTCAAGGCACTTTTCGAAACGGAGCCTCATCGTTTTGAAGAAATCAGAAATGTGCGCACTATTTGCCGCCAATAAAGTTCCTCCACTTCGGCGCCGCGGAACGGTCTTTCCGGCTAACTCGCCATCGGCCGGCGCAGTCATACCTCGTACGGCCCGAGTCCCTGCAGCGACATCCCCGAAGACGGCTTTCCAGCTGGTAACTTTCTTATTCTTGCTCCCACTTCGCCCGCAACACAGCAGTCCGAGCACTGCCATCAACTCCCGGGTAGATTCGGCTAAAATTCATACCCATGAGTTCAAGATCGGCCAGAGCGTGTCGTACGTCTGACGCGGGGATAGAAAGGCGTCGAAGCGCTGTTGGTGCCTCATCAAAGTGTGACACGTACTCCTCCAAGCTATCATAGGGAGCCTTGAGCAAGGTGAACCAGCCGAGCTGGTTTCTCATCCTTTCGTTTCCGTAAGACGGAACATGTATGATTTCGACCCCTGCCTCCGCGTTCCAAACGTTGGCTTCGAGGAGATCGATGCACCAGACAGCAACATTTTCTACGTAGCTCTCATGTCCCGCGTTGAGAGCGTTCGCGTCGAGCCCGGCAAAGGCGAAAAAAGCCGCCACGTAGGGGCTCTCGCTCCAATCCAAAAGCCGGGTGGGGACGCCGTAGTGCTGTGCGAGACCAAGCCTTCGATGCGGGTTGGCCCAGATGTCTCTTTCAATTTGGAGGCCCTCCGTTTCCTGCTCGAACAGAGTGATAAGCCGTTTTGATGTCTCGGCCTTGTATCTGCGTTCACCTTTAAACCAGCGATCAAACGAAGAGATCAACGGCCAGCCTTCTGATCCCTGTCCCCGGAACAGGAAGCGACCCCGATCAAATGGCTTTCCCTTGAAGAGACCCTCAAGAACTTCCGACTTGAAGTTCTGCCAACTGTGACTTCTAACGGTAGAGAATTCTTTCAACGAACGGTCCTGATCTTTGCGGTCAATTGTACAACCAACCTATAGGTCGCGGGAAAACACTGAATTTGAAACGCCTTGTGCCTCACCGAGCGAACGCCGGGCCTGCAGGTGCCCCCTTAGAACTCCGCCATTTTGAAAAGTCTACCGTCCGGGCCCCCATCGTGGAGACGTAAGACGATCTCATCATCGGCAAAGCCCACGACCTGGCCTTTGTCATTCCGGGGCAGGTCGGATGCGATGACGGTCATGATGTACTGGAGCTTGCGACTGCTGACCTGATCGCGAACAACTTCAAGGAAAGCGAGTTTCTTAGAGGCTGCCTCAAAAAGAGGTGGGTGATTTCAACAGGTTATGATTCCTTCGGATTTGCGAGATTCGATGGAG
>NZ_KQ410807.1 GCF_001262505.1 Shinella sp. SUS2 | reverse complement strand
GTGTAAGCATCCGAGCAGCCACGCGGCATGAGCACGCGCGAGTTAGGCAAATCGGGCTATAGTGATGAGGTTGCTGCGGTTAGGCTTTCCGGCGTGATCGACGCGCCCATTTCGCAGCCAGGTTTTCCACGGCTCTGTTGAGATCAGCGAAGGCTGCATTGTTTGGGTCGAAGTCTTTGGCGCCCGACCATTCGACAAGTTCGGCGTGCCGTTCATGAGCGGGGTCGGCGAGCGCCTCGCGGAACTCCTGGTATCCCCACGGACCGCCAACGTCTTCAGGCGGGCAGCGCCCCGTTGCCTCGATCAGCATTGGATCTGCAAGCGCGACGACAGGGAACGTGCGCTCGATCTTGATGCTGTGCGTCCAGCCGTCGCCGAAGTCATAGTGGTATTTGAAGGATTTCGCACCGGTGTCCTGGATTGCCGACAGGAGCGAGATCTTGCGGGCATCGAGTGGACCATCCCCCCATTCCTGGTCGGGCAAACCAAAGCCAACGTCACGGATCTGGAATTCGTAGAGGTGGGTGTTGGTCCACCCCATCGCAGCCTGCAATACCTCATGCAGCCGGCTGAGCCGGATGCGCCACGGCACGACAATGCGCCGCATCACGGTCGGTTCGACATGATCAAGGGTGACCTTCAGACGGACGAGAGAAGAGGCCATTGTCAAGCTGCCAGCATGAGGGCGGAGTTTTTGCCCTGGCGTATCCGCTTCCACTCCCAGGGAAGCAGTTCCGGCAAACGCGAGGCCGGCAGGTCGGCGATGCGAGCAAGGACATCGGCGAGCCAAGCCTTCGGGTCTACGTCGTTCAGCCGTGCGGTCATGATCAGGGTGAGCATGATGGCAGCGCGATCTGCGCCGCGGTCGGAACCGGCGAAGAGCCAAGCCTTTCTTCCGCAAGCCACACCGCGCAGCGCTCTTTCCGCGGCGTTGTTCGTCATGCAGGTCCTGCCGTCGTCGGCATAGCGGGCAAAGTCAGCCCAGCGCGACAGCATATAGTCGATCGGTCCGGCCGCCGGCGATGAGCGTGATAGGCTGGCCCGCTCGGTGCGTAACCATTCCTCCATATCGCCAAGTAGCGGCTTGCTCTTCTCCTGCCGGACCGCAAGCCGCTCGGCCGCGCTCAGACCGTTGATGTCGCGCTCGATGGCAAACAGGGCATCGATGCGCTTCACCGCCTCGAGGGCTACCGGCGAGATCGGCTTGGTACCTTTGCCGCGCCGAGCATTGCGAGCGACATCGGCCAGTTCGAAGAACTTCCGCCGCGCATGGGCGAAGCAGAACGCGGGCGTTGCCGGCATCTGCCTCTTCGTCAGATCGAACAGCGGATTGAAGCCGTTGTAGCAATCCGCCTGAAGAATGCCGCTGAAGTCGGCCAGATGCCTTTGCGGGTGCTCGCCGCGCCGATTGCAGGAGGCGTAGAAGACCGCCGCCGGCGGCGCAGGGCCGGCGAATGGCTGATCGTCGCGCACGTAAACCCATATTCGCCCGGTCGTGCATTGGCCCTTGGCCAGGATTGGGATCGTCGTGTCGTCACCGTGAAGCCGCTCGGCCTGGAACACATGTGCCTCGATCAGATCAAATATCGGCTTGAGGGCGAAGGTAACGTGACCGACCTGATCGGCCAGGGTCTGGGTCGACAGATCGATACCCTCACATTTGAACCGCGTGCTCTGGCGGTTCAGCGGGATGTGCTGCCCGAACTTGTCGAAGACGATCGTCGCCAGCAACTGAGGACCGATAAAGCCGCGCGGAGTGGCATGGAACGGTGCGGGAGCCTGACTGATCGCCTCGCAATCGCGGCAGGTAAACTTCTCGCGCACCGTCTCGATAACCTTGAAGCGGCGTGGGATCTCCTCCAACGTTTCAGTCACATCCTCGCCCAGCTTCGACAGCCGCGAGCCGCCACAGCAGGCGCATGCCGTCGGCGCTTCGACAACGATGCGTTCGCGCTCGACGTCTTCAGGCCACGGCTTGCGCACCGGACGCTTGCGGGCAAAGGCGCGTACGGACTGCGTTTTGGCCGCGGCCTCTTGGGCGCCCAGTTCATCCTCGGCGGCCGACGCCACGAGCTCTTCGAGCTGCAATTCCAACTGATCGATCAGCCGCTGCGTGCGCTCACGGCGCGGGCCGTGCTTCTCGCGCTCAAGTTTGCCAAGCAGCAATTGCAGATGTGCGTTTAGCGCCTCGATGCTCGATAGCCGGGCCTTTGCGTTGGCCGCTTCCGCCTCAGCTTGCAGTCGCGCAGCACGTTCGGCCAGCAGCGCCGCATGAGCACTTGCAAGGTCCGATGGCAGGGTAAGCGGCGGCAATGTCATAGCGACATTGAATCAGATTTCTCAACATTTTCAATGCAAAAATGCAGTCAGACCCGGCTGGGGCGCCAGGTCTCCTGCGGCGCGCGCCAGTCAATTCCTGACAGCAGATAGGAAAGCTGCGCCGTCGAGATCGGCACCGCGCCACCGTCGGCAGAAGGCCAGATGAACTTGCCTCGTTCCAATTTTTTCGTGAACAGGCAGGCCCCCTGGCCATCGTGCCAAACGACCTTGATCAGGTCACCGCGTTTACCCCTGAAGCAGAACAGATGACCGCCCAGCGGGTCGTGCTTCAGCACTTCCTGCACCCGTAACGCTAGCGACGGGAACCCACATCGCATATCCGTATAGCCCGTCGCCAGCCAAACCCGGACGCCTGTCGGGATCGGAATCATCGCAACGTCTCCAGCGCGCGCAGGATGCGCAGCAGCGCATCGACGTCGACCTCGCGATCGACAATGACACGTCGACCGTTCGTGCTCAGCACCTCCATGCGACCGCTACCCACTACCGAAGCCGATGCAGCCGAAACGGGAGCTGGCACGTCCGGTGTGATCACTGCGGGCACGAAGCCTTCGATCCGATTGCGGCAAAGGCTGCCGGACTGCGCCAACTGACGCCAACGGTACAATTGTGAGCGCGAAACCCCGTGCTTCTCAGCCGTCGCGGAGACCTGGCGACCATCGCCAGAAAAGCCTTCCTCGAGAATTTTGAACTTGGCCTCGGCGGTAAAGCGCCGCCGACGCCCTGTGTCGATGATTTCAAGCCGGCTCACCGGTGTCCGAAAACTGTCCTTATGCCTGTCCATAGCGACAAAACGACAGATTCATCTCAACCGCTCAAGGCGGCGCTCCTCGGATGCTTAC
>NZ_KQ410806.1 GCF_001262505.1 Shinella sp. SUS2 | reverse complement strand
TTTTCCTGACGCTGGTGTTTGGCCGAGTGTGGTTTAAGGGTTCGCCAACCGTTGTCGTGCAGGTTCGCATCGAACGGCGCGGAGCCAAACCTGGATGTGTCCATGCACTTTTCCCTGATCTCGCTCTATGTGATCGCGCTGCGTGTGGTCGGTATCGTCTTCCAGGCTCTGATCATCGTGCTGCTGGCCAACACGATCCCCATGGCCGAGGTCGGCATCTTCTCGGCCATCTACGTGTTCTGGGGGCTGGCGCGCGGCCTCGGGCCCATGGGCTTCGACCAGGTCTCGATGCGCGACATCGCCACCTTTTCCTCCGATGCCGACAACACCCGGGTGCAGTCCATCTCGAACTTCGCCATGCTGGCCGTGATGGCCGGCGGGGCGCTCGTGGCGGCCTGCACCGCCCTGTTCTTCCGGCTGGCGGTCGATACAGGGACGGGGCCGATCTCGCCGCTGGTCGTCGCCGCGACGTCGCTCGCCGCGCCCGCCTACATGATGAACGGCCTGCTCAGCGCGCAGCTGCGCGGCTTCGGACGCCCCCTCCAGTCGCAGTTCCCCGAAGCGGTCGGCCTCCACGCCCTGTCCCTGTCCATCCTCTCCCTGCTGGCCTGGCACGGCAAGCTCAGCCTGGAGATCACCGTCGTCGTGCACGCCATCTCCGCCTGGCTCGTCACCGGCCTCCAGGCGGTCCTGCGCTTTCGCTGCGGCATAGACCTTGCCGCGCGCCTGTCGGGGACCGCGCGGCGCGAGACCGTGCGCGATGCCTTCCAGATCTGGCAGGCCCTCGTGGTCCGCGGAACGGCCGAGCGCGTGCCGGCCTATCTCAGCCTCTTCCTCCTCGGCCCCGCCGCAACCGCCATCCTCGACGTGGCCCGCCGCTTCGGCATCCTGCCCTCGCTGTTCACCGAGGGCGTCTCCACCACCTTCACGCCCATGTTCGCAAAACTGCATGCCGGATCCGACCGCGAGGCCTACCGCCAGCTCCTCGCCCAGAGCTCCTGGCTTGCCTTCACGCCGGCGCTCGCCGCCTTCATCTTCCTGTTCTTGTTTGGGCGCATGGTGCTGGACCTGTTCTTCCCGCCCTCCTATCAGGATGCCTATTGGCCGATGCTCCTGATCTGTGCCGGCGTGACCGTCAACGCCGCCTTCAGCCTGGCCGGCAACAACTTCCTCGTCACGCAGCGCCAGACGCTGGTCCGGCGCTACTTCACCTACAGCTTCGTCGTCATGGTGACCGGCTGCATCGTGCTCGGTTACGCCTTCGGCACGATCGGCATGGCCGCCGCCATCTGCGCCAGCATCGTCGTGTGCGACGGCGGCCTGGCCCTGCGCCTTGCAAGGGAGATGGGCAGGCCCGTCATGCTCGACCCGCACTATGCCAGCCTGGCCCTGGTGCGCCTGCCCGGCATGCTGCGCACCTGGTTCGCCCGATAGGGGAGCCCGCGTCCGGCAGGGGCGGGCCGGACCTCTCCCGAAGAGGCGCGTGCCATTATGGTAAACCGCAAATTTACCAACAGCCGGCAGGATGGACGCGCGCGAATCGATCCCCCCGCATGGCGCACGCCGACCGGCGCGCGAAGCAAGACAGGACTTTACGGAATGAGCAACATATCCGACAGGTACCCTTCCGGCGCCGTGAGGGGCCGCATGGGACGGTCATCCTCGCGCGGCAGCTCCCTGCTGAACCAGCTCGTCCCGTCCGACCGCGCGTCCGCATCCTCCCCGGCGTCCACATCGACGTCCACGTCCACGTCGTCCTCCGCGACGGCAACGGCAGCGTCCACGGCCGCCTCGACATCGTCATCGGTTCCCCTCGCCATGCCCGGCCGTCATCCGTCGGCCGTCGAGCGGCGCGGCGCCTTCCTCGCGCTGGATGTCCAGCACCTCTACGACTGGATCCGGCAGGGCTGGCTCGTCATCGCCGGCCTTGCCCTGATCGGCGCGCTTGCCGGCGCCTCCGTCGTGTTCCTCGTCAAGCCGCGCTTCACCGCCACCTCCGAGGTGCTGGTCGATCCCGCCGGCCTCAAGGTGGTCAACGAGGATCTCTATGCCAGTGCCGGCCAGCTCGACGGGCAGATGCTCGCGGCCGCCAGCAAGCTGCGCGTGCTGAGCTCGGGCAACGTGCTCTCCCAGGTCGTCAAGGATCTCGACCTCGTTCGGGACCGCGAGTTCGTGCCGGCCGACGCGACCGGCGACCCCACCGTGATCGCCGTCGCCAACCTGCGCAAGCGCGTGAAGGTGGAGAGTGACCAGCGGTCCTTCGTCGCCTCCCTTGCCGTGACCACCGAGGACGCGGCCAAGTCGATCGACATCTCCGCGACGATGATCGCCTCCTTCCGAAAGGAACTGGCAAAGGCCGAATCGGACGGCGCCAGCCGCTCGGTCACGGGCCTGGAGGATCGCCTCTCCGAACTCAAGGATGCCGTCAACAAGGCCGAGGAACAGGTCGAGACCTACAAGCGCGAGAAGGGGCTGCAGCCCAGCGTGGCCGGCGAACTGACCAGCCAGACCTCGCTGAACCAGCTCAACACCCAGGTCCTGGAAGCCCAGCGCCTGGTGATCGCCGAGGAGGCCGCCTACAAGGAGCTCGTCTCCGGCCGCGCCACCCTCGCCAGCGCCGACAATCCGGAGACCGCAACGCTTGCCGCCCTGCGCACGCAATATGCCCAGACCCAGCAGCAGCTCGGCGTGCAGTCGATCATCTATGGCGCCCGCCATCCCGTCATCGCCCGGCTGCAGTCGGCGGCAAAGGCCCTCGAAACCCAGATCGCGGCGGAAAGCGGCCGCCTGCGCGTCGCCGCAAAGGCACGGCTCGACCGCGCCCAGGCCGCCCTTGCCGCCCTGACATCCCGCTCCTCCAGCCAGAGCGCCACCGTCTTCACCGACAACGAGGCCCTCGTCCAGCTGCGCGAGCTCGAGCGCGACGCCCAGTCCAAGGCCGCCGTCTACGAGGCCTTCCTCGCCCGCGCCCAGCAGCTGAACGAGCGCGGCCAGCTCGACACCACGAACATCCGCGTCATCTCGACCGCCCTGCCGCCCCAGAACCGATCCTGGCCCCCAAGCCTCGCCGTCCTCCTCGTCATCGGCGCAATAACCGGCGCAGCCATCGGCCTGACAATCGCAATCGCAAAGGGCATCTGGCGCGAAATCAAAAACGACAAAAATAATACAAATATCGCAGGGAAT
>NZ_KQ410805.1 GCF_001262505.1 Shinella sp. SUS2 | reverse complement strand
GAACGATCTGCATTCATACTGCATCTCTCTTTCGCACTCAGTTGAAGGTTTTGGCTTGGCTGGCATTTTCCTTATGAGCGGCGAGGCGATCGACGAGCTGGTTCCATCGACTGGATTGCTTTTGCGGTAAATCTGTCTTCGGAAGCTCGTACAGGTAGTAGTGTCCGTTGTAGGCATGGCTGGTGACGAGGCCATGTTCAGCCCATCTGGCGAGGGTATGCTCATGGATATTGAGGTGTGCAGCCGCCTCCTTCTTTGTCAACATCCCACGATCCCGGAGCCGGTCATAGCGTGATCTCAGCTTGTATTCGCGAACAAGATAGGTGACGCGTTTGGTTGTGAAGCGGGCGTTGCGCTGGTCACGGCGCGTCACCGAGCCCGGACGGTATCCCTGATTGTTGAGAATGTCGGCGATCTCGGAAAAAATATGATCGTCGAGGAGCTTATCGATCAGTGCAATGATGTCGGGGTTCGTCTTGACCTGCTGGCTGGGCGATTTTGGGCTGATGGTGACGAGTGTCTGGGTTTTGCCGCCTTTGAAGCGAATATGAGCCTTGGTTGTGCCTCTCTTCGGTAGTTTGAGGAGGGTGACGTCCTCAATGATGTGGGCAAGCAAGCGCTTTCGTTCGCGGTTCGGGGTCTCTGGGTTGGTCCAGAGTTTTTTGAAGTCCGCCGTCATTGCGACCAACCGCTCGTAGACGGCCTTATCGAGGATGAATTGATCGTGCTCCCAGCCGCGCTCGCGCTCTTCGCGGGCATTAGCCAAGATGCGGAGCTTCTCGTTCCATTCGCCTTCGAGCGTGTCGGCGACGAGGCGGTTATTGGGATCGACGAGCATGAAACGGCGCTGGGCGAGATCGGCTTCCGTTTGCGCGCGCTCGATTGCGCGACAGCGCAGCCGGTCCGCCTCTTCATGTCGCGCTTCGATCTCTTTGCGGACTTCAATCGCCAGTTCGATGGCTGCCGGCGTCATCTGCTCGGCGATCAGCATGCCGATGGCTTCGTCAACAGGAGGTGCAGCGATCGCCTGGCAGAGGGGTTCACCGCGATTGGTACGGGCGCGATCACAAACGTACCAGGCTTCCTGCCGACCGCGTCGGGCAGCGTAGCGCATGTGAAAATGCCTGCCGCATTGCCCACACACGGCGCGCCCCTGCAGCAGCGCCGGGCCTTCCCGCGGAGGTGATGCGACCGCCGCGTTCCATTTATGGCAGATGTTCGACTTCAGAATCCTCAGGTTCTCCTGATGTTGCTCCCAACTGATGTAGCCGGGATGGGCATCTGGAATGCATGCTGTCCAATCGTCACTACCTTGTTTGCGCACGAGCTTTTTGCCATCGATGGTTCGTCGATAGCGACGGCGGCCATAGGCATAGGCTCCGGCGTAACGTGGATTGTGCAGCACGCGCATCGCCGTCGAAGGCGTCAGTGGCCGGAAAACCGTCTGGCTGTCGTGCAAGCGAGAGGGAAAGAGAATGCCTTCCTGCCGAAAGGCCTTGACGGTCTGGGAGGCGGATCCGACGCGAGAGAACGTCTCGAAGAAATGGGCGATCGTCTCTCTGACTTGCATGTCCGGATCAAGCGTTACATTGCCGGAGTGGTCATAGACCAGCCCGGTTGGCAGCGGGCAACGGAACTCGCCACGCCGGGCCTTATTGAGGATGCCGCCGCGCAGCCGCGCCTTGATCACATGCAGTTCGGCCTCACTCATTGTTCCCTTCAAGCCGAGCAGGAGCCGGTCGTTGAAACTTGCCGGGTCATAGACACCGTCCTCGTCGAGGATCAGGGTGTCAGCAAGGGCGCAGATCTCGAGTAGACGCTGCCAGTCGGCATTGTTGCGCGCCAGACGGGAGACCTCCAGGCCCATGACGATCCCGGCATGTCCCATGCCGACATCGCTGACCAGCCGCTGAAATCCCTCACGCCAGACCGCCGATGCGCCGGATTCACCTTGATCGCTATCGATGACGATAATCTGCTCCTCGCGCCAACCAAGGGCGATAGCGCGCCCGCGAAGCGCATATTGCCGCATGGCGCTCTCGGTATTGTCGATGACTTGCCGCATCGAAGATTGGCGGATGTAGAGGTAGGCGCTGCGTTCGAGGTGATGAGGCTGGACTTTGAGATGTACATTCATCGTGATCTCCGATCGTTGATGCTCATGGCGATTGTCGCAAGGACGTGAACGACGGCGCTGTGTCCGCGGTGCAGCGGCCAAGCAATTGACGATGGGTAATTCTGCTCTCGCGGGGTGCTTGCTGTTGCGGTCAGCGTCTGAGCCCATCCCCACATGCCCCGGCGCAAAAAGAGCATCAGGCCACTACGGGCCATAAGTGGCAGCGCTGCGCCGAGAGCAGCCTTGCGCAAGACCTCGTACTGGGACGCGATGGTCGACGGTAGGATCGGGCATGCCGCCGTCGCGGCAAGGTTTACCTGCCGCTTTTTTTTAGAACCCGCTCGATCGATCTGGGATGAAGCTCGATATCGAGTTCCTGGCGGAGCAGCTTGGCAAGTTCCCGGGCGCGAACGGGTTCTCCTGGAGCGAGCTGCGCCCGCAGAAATGCCACGACCTTGTCGTCGATCTTGTGGGGACCGCGGGGCCCCGGCTTTGTCGGCACTAGTCCGGCAATCCCGGCCATATCGAAGTTCACCTTGGCCTGGTAGTAGGTCGGCCTGGAAACACCGTACTCGTCGGAGGCCTCCGTCACCGACACCTTGTCGATGGAGACGCGCCGCAGCATCTCGTATTTGACCTGCACGGCGTCGTGCGGATCGAAGAACTCGCTGCCCCGGAACTTTGGATCGCGCACCTTCTCGGGGGTGGGATTGAACGTGCCCTCTTCGATGAGGACATCCGTCTTTGTGCGCTTGCTGTCGTACTTCGCAGACATCGATGGCTCCGAGGACATGAAGCGGCGTTATCGTAATGCTAATTATGACGCATTTTACTGCCTCGTCAAGGCAACCCTCATGATTTAGCATTAGATAAGCCCTGTAATTGCGGGATAAATTCCACGAAAATAAGACCCATGCGGCATAATCAGCTTTACAGATGCGGCATATTTATCTTTACAGCTCTGCCCATCATCGTGTTCTGGAAAGGCGCTCTACCAGGGCGGCCAATTCCATTAAGTCGGCGACCCGCAAGAGCGACCGTCCGTTACCCATGACAACTTCAGGATCTGGGCTCATAAGGTCAGTCCATTGCGGGGGAACGGACCAAACGGTGGCATCCTCGGTCTGCAACAGCAAACGTTTGCCCTGCGAGTTAGCTCGCTCGCCGACGCAAGGAAGCTGTTGTCCAAAAAGGGGATGAAACGGGTGCATGACCCGCACTAACTGCTGACCTGCGCTGGTCGGGGCTGCATTCTCAGATGAGGTACAAGCGGCT
>NZ_KQ410804.1 GCF_001262505.1 Shinella sp. SUS2 | reverse complement strand
CCGTCCACATATGCAAAATGAACAGCGTCGATCCGCTCGCCTGGCTCTGCCAAACCTTGACCCGCATCGCTCAGGGCTGGCCCGCGTCTGAAATCGAAGCCCTCATGCCCTGGAACTTCAGGTCCGACGCCATCGGCTGACCGCTTACAATAGGAGCCGCGGCTTCTGATGTTGACCGGGAACTATCCCAGGCAACGAGCCAAGGCTTACGACATCATCGAGACGATCGGGGGAAATTGAATGGCGAAGATCCCCGATCCGATCGACGTCGAAGTCGGCGGCAAGATCAAGGCGCAGCGCCGGCTGGCCGGTATGAGCCAGAATACCTTGGCCGACCGGCTCGGCGTCACCTTCCAGCAGATCCAGAAATATGAAAAGGGCACCAACCGGGTGAGTTCGAGTCGTCTCGCGATGATTGCGGAAACCTTCGGCGTGCCGCCCGCTTATTTCTTCCCGGGCTCGACGGTCGACCCTGGCCAAGCCGTGGCGGCCGCGGCGCCGGAACTGGTCAGCTTCATCGAGACCAACGAGGGCCGAGACCTCAACGTGGCGTTCGCACGGATCAGCTCGCACACCATCCGCAGGAAGGTGGTCGGCCTGGTGACGGCCTTGGCCGCTGCGCTTCCTTCCGTGCAGGGTGATGCCAGCGAATAGCGCTTGGAGCGCAAAATTTCGCACGGCGGCTTCTTGAAGAATGCTGCAATGCAGCATACATTCGGGTGGTCGGAGCTGCACTCCTCCTCCCAGCAGCTTCGGGCAACGACTGGCAACCCTCCTCCTCCCAAGTTGTCAGTCAGAATCGAAGCCCGGTGCATCTCCTCCCGCACCGGGCTTTTTCATGCGCCTTCGGCGCCACGCAGCAGCCGCTCCATGCACCCGCGGATAATGGCGCGGGCCAGTATTTTGTCGGTATCGCGGTACTTCAACTGCCGGAGCGCATAGCTGTATCCGACCGCCCATACCTCTTGCTCCGATCCCGCAACGCCCAACGCCCAGGCCCGGCAAGCCCTAATATAGGCCTCGTACGGTGAGCCGGCGCAAAAGAGATCAATCTCGGTCCAGCCTATTGCCTGGTTTTCTGTAGGCCATCCTGCGCGATCGGGTGCATCCGTATGAAAGATTGTGCTCAACTCAAGAGCAACAGGGTCGAGCGAGGCAAGCGAACGCCCAATTTCGGGATAGTCGATTACCATTGGCCGTGCGAAGTCATCGAAAAGAACATTCGCACAGTGCAAATCCCCATGCTGCATGCAGCGCGCCGCGTCCACCTCGATCGCTTCAACTGCGCCCAAGTCAAGTCCCGCAAGCTCCTCGCCGAGTCCTTGGAGGACAACATCACCGACGACGCTCCGCCGAATGGTTGAGACCCGCAACCGCTCAATCTGGCGTGCTCCATGCCAGATCGCGTGATCGGCACGAACCTGCGCCGGGACGGCCGCACCGGCGATCGGGTCATTGGTAAGGATATCGAAAAGGCTTCTCACCTCAGCCCCAACCACGCCGTAGAATATGCTTGCGAAACTGCCGGCGCCCAGTGCGATCTCGGCGGTCACTTGAGGAAAGGAGCCAGGTGCAAGCCTCACCACCTCTGAATGATACTTCGCTTTCTCGACCGCGATCTCGCTAAACACTCCAAGTCTTGCTACTGACGTAATTTGAGCGGCGCCCGCGGCGTTGAAAACCGTGACCCGTAACACCCTTGCACCCGAAAGCCCGCCAGCGAGCTGACGGACTTCGACTCGGCTGCCGCCGTGCGTTCGTCCAAAGAGCCTTAATAGGCGCATTTCCTCCCCGCGCAGGTTCACGGGGGCGTCCACGTATTCCAAGTGAATCTGGTCAGTTCTTTGAACCTCCGCGCGAAACGATCGCACGGCGGCGACGCAATCGTTCATTCGATTTTTCCAGAACACCTGGTGGATAGGATCCTCGCGGCCGCAACAATGTATATCGCCACGTCGACCATGGTCGCGGAGCATGTCGACGGGAAAGTCCGGATCCACAGTGCCGGTGAGAAACCATACAGACGTACCGGGAAGCTGCTCGGCAATCGCTTGGAACACAGCCCATCCATGGTCTTGATGATCATCAAGAAAGTCGTCTTCGGTCGGAATACGACGATCGAGGATTACCACATCGAAAAGCTCCTCCGCGATTGCGGTAAGCGCTCCCAATCTACTATGCCGCCAAGTCACCTCGCAGCCGTCGATGCCGCGAATTGCCTTTTCGATCGATGCGGCAAAATCGACGTTGTCCTCAACTAGCAAAATGCGCATCAACCCACCGCCTTCGGCCAACGCATCTCGAATCGGACTCCACGGTCGCCCGGGATGAGGCGGACACTGCCGTTCAGCGACGTCATCGCCTGCTGAGCGGTTGCGAGACCCATACCGAGATGTCCTGCCTTAGTGGTTGAACCGATCTCAAAGGCGCGAGCCACATTGCCCCGAAATCCGACGCCACTGTCGACGATCGCGATCCAGACGTCCTTGTCGGTAACTCCCCAATTCACTGCGATGTCTGGATACCGAGCGTCTTCAACTGCAAGCGCGAGCGTTGCGTCGATTGCGTTGCGCAGCCCATTGGTAAAGCCGAGACATATGAGGCCCTTGTCTGCTTCGACCGTGCATTCGTGTGGGCCTGCGCGTAAAATGCTGACAGGACCCGCCCCTGCTTCCTCCTCGATCCATTGATAAATGGTAACCCTCCGCCGAAGGCCGTCTGCCCAGATTTTCTGATTGGCTTTAAGTCCATGGCTTATGTCATGCGCTACAATCATTTCCCCCATTGAGGTCCTGTCCTCCGATGATCTTGGTCGCCGGCGGGATTGGTCGGACGAAGAGAAGGTTCGGATCGTCGAGGAGAGCCTGCAAGGCTTTCGGCAGGGGTCCGCGACGGCGCGGCGATATGGTTTGTCGCGGTCATTGTTGACCCGTTGGCGTCGGGAGTTCCGTAGTGGCCTTCTGAGCGGTTCGGCTTCAACGGGCTTCGTGCCACTTTCGATTTCGTCACCGGCGGCGGCATCTTGCGAGAAGGTCTCGCCGCCCCGGCCGGACGATGACAAAAGGATCGAGATCGGCCTGCCGAACGGTCGACGGTTGATGATCCCGGCGTCGCTTGATCCGATCATTCTCGCCCGGCTGTTGCCGGTTCTGGATGCGTCATGATCGCCTTTCCGGCTGGTGTGAAGGTGTGGATTGCGGGGGGCGTGACGGACATGCGCTGCGGCATGAACAGCCTGGCGCTGAAGGTGCAACAGGGTCTTGGCCGCGATCCTCATGGCGGCGAAGTCTTCTGCTTCCGGGGTCGCAAGGGTGATCTGGTCAAGGTTCTGTGGCACGACGGGATCGGCATGTCGCTTTACCTGAACGATCTGCATTCATACTGCATCTCTCTTTCGCACTCAGTTGAAGGTTTTGGCTTGGCTGGCATTTTCCTTATGA
>NZ_KQ410803.1 GCF_001262505.1 Shinella sp. SUS2 | reverse complement strand
GCGGCGAGGGCGTCGTTCGCTGGCGTCTGTGCGATCTGGCGCAATGGCTGTGGGAGGAGTTTCGCGTTTCGGTGAGCGAGCAGACGCTCAGCCGCGAAGTCCGGGCCATGGGCTATCGCAAGCTCGCTGTTCGGCCCAAACATCACGCGCAAGACCCTCAAGCCATTGAGGGTTTTAAAAAAGCTTCCCTGCCGCAGTGGCAGAGATTGCCGCTGGAGCGGCCCGAGGAAAACGCATAGAGATTTGGTTTCAGGATGAGGCCCGTATCGGGCAAAAGAACAAGATCACCCGCCGATGGGCCAGGCGAGGAACACGGCCTTCAGCACCGCACGATCAGCGCACAAGGTCGGCCTACATCTTCGGCGCAATCTGCCCGAAGCTCGGCAAGGCGGCGGCGCTGGTCATGCCATGGTGCGACACCTACGCCATGACCCAGCATCTGGCCGAAATCGCCCGACACGTCGATGCCGACGCGCACGCTATCCTCATCATGGATCAGGCAGGCTGGCACATGTCCAACAATCTCGTCGTGCCCGAAAACATCACCATTCTGCCACTCCCGCCGAAATCGCCGGAGCTGAACCCGGTCGAAAACCTCTGGCATTTCATGCGCGACAACTGGTTATCAAACCGCGTGTTCAAATCATACGACGACATCGTCGATCATTGCTGCGATGCCTGGCGGCGGCTCGAAAGCCAGCCATGGCGCGTCATGTCGATCGGACGCAGAGAATGGGCCAATGGGTTTTGATCAGTGAGGGACCGTATTAGATATCGTCCGTCGTGGTTGTGGTGGTCAAGTTCCTCCGTTTCTCCTTCGTCGTTTTGGTGTCGTGCGCGGAGCTGTTCTTGAAGCGGTAGCTGTCGTTTCCGGTTTCGAGGATGTGGCAATGATGTGTGAGCCGGTCGAGCAACGCGGTGGTCATCTTGGCATCGCCAAAGACGCTGGCCCATTCGCTGAAGCTCAGGTTGGTGGTGATGATGACGCTGGTGTGCTCGTAGAGCTTGCTCAGCAGATGGAACAGCAGCGCACCGCCTGAAGCACTGAACGGCAGGTAACCGAGTTCGTCCAGGATGACGAGATCGGAGTGTGCCAGGCGGTTGGCTATCTGCCCTGGCCGGCCTTGGGACTTCTCCTGCTCGAGCGCGTTGACCAACTCCACGGTCGAGAAGAACCGAACCCGCTTGTGATGATGTTCGATGGCTTGGACACCGATGGCCGTGGCGATATGCGTCTTGCCCGTGCCGGGACCGCCAACCAGGACGATGTTGTTGGCGTCGTCGAGGAAGTCGCAGCGATGAAGCTGACGCACCAGCGTCTCGTTGATCTCGCTGCTGTTGAAGTCGAAGCCGTTCAGGTCACGATAGGCTGGAAAGCGTGCCGTCTTGAGCTGGTAGGCGGTCGATCGAACTTCACGTTCCGCAGTCTCGGCCTTGAGAAGCTGCGACAGGATCGGGATTGCCGCCTCGAACGCCGGCGATCCTTGCTCCGTGAGCTCGCCGACGGCCTGGGCCATGCCGTGCATCTTCAGTTGCCGCAACATGATGACGATAGCGCCGCTTGCCGGATTATGACGCATGGCGAGCCTCCGTCTTTCTCAGCGCATCGTAGCGTTCGACATTGGCCTTGGGCTCATTGGTGAGCGTCAAGGCCTGAGGCGCGTCGATGGTGGGCGGTGTGAAGGATTTGCCGTCGACGAGGCGATGCAGCAGGTTCAGCACGTGGGTCTTCGTGGGGACGCCGGACTTCAGCGCCATGTCGACCGCCGAGAGCACGGCCTGTTCGTCGTGCTGGAGAACAAGGGCCAGTATATCGACCATCTCGCGGTCGCCACCCGGCTTCTTCAGGAGGTATTGCTGCAAGGCTCGGAATGCGTCCGGTAGTTCAACGAACGGTGCACCATTGCGAAGAGCGCCCGGTTTGCGTTGCACGACCGCCAGATAATGCCGCCAGTCGTAGATGGTCTGTCCCGGTCGGTCATGGGAGCGATCGATGACACGGCGGTGCTCACAGACGATCTGGCCCTCCGCGGCGACAACGATACGATCCGGATAGACCCGAAGGCTCACCGGTCGATTGGCGAAGGATGCCGGAACGCTGTAGCGATTGCGCTCCAGATGAACGAGGCAGGTGGGCGTGACGCGCTTGGTATACTCGACGAAGCCATCGAACGGCCGGGAGACAGGCATCAATGCCAAAGCCTCCTCAGCCCAGATGTCGGCGATGGTGCCGCGCATCTGGCCGTGTGGCGTCTGCGCCCACAATTCCTTGCAGCGCTGCTCCAGCCAGTCGTTCAACGCTTCCAGCGACGGAAAGCGCGGCGTGGGCTGCCAGAGACGATGACGGGCATCCTGAACGTTCTTCTCGACCTGTCCTTTCTCCCAGCCGGAGGCAGGATTGCAGAACTCGGGTTGGAACACATAGTGGCTGGCCATCGCCATGAAGCGCACGTTGACGTCGCGCTCCTTGCCACGGCCGACCTTGTCGATTGCCGTGCGCATATTGTCGTAGATGCCACGGCCGGGGATGCCGCCAAACACGCGGAAGGCATGGTTGTGGGCATCGAATAGCATCTCATGCGTCTGGAGGAGATAGGCTCTCACGATGAAGGCGCGGCTGTAGCTCAGCTTCGTCCCCGCGACCTGCAGCTTGGTGCGCTCATTGCCGATGATGGCCCAGTCCTCCGACCAATCGAATTGGAACGCTTCGCCCGGTTCGAAGGCCAGAGGCACGAACGTTCCGCGCCCCGTCGTCTGGAGTTCCCTCTGCCGGTCTGCCTTCCATTCCCGGGCAAAGGCTGCAACACGGCAATAGGAACCGTCATAGCCGAGGCTCACCAGGTCGGCATGGAGCTGCTTCAGAGTGCGCTTCTGTTTGCGGCCCTTCTTGGACTCTGTCTTCAGCCAGGCCGATAGCCGATCTGCGAAAGGGTCGAGCTTGCTCGGTCGCTCCGGAACCTTGAACTTCGGTTCCACACCGTCCAGGCGCAGGTATTTGCGGACAGTGTTCCGGGACAGGCCGGTCCTGCGGCAAATCTCCCGGATCGATAGATGCTCTCGAAAATGCCAGCGTCGGATTACGCTCAGTAACGCCATGTCGATCACTCCAGAGCCCCCGCTGAATCCTCGCGAGGGATGATTGAAACATGGGTCAAATCTCAGTGATAATTTCCCGCAATCTGGAGTGAACCCCTCGGGCTGGACCATCGAACCGCTTCAAACTAAGCCGCCTGCTGGGCGAGTTGAGTTTCGAATTCTGCTGGCGATAAATAGCCAAGGGCTGAATGCAGCCGTTTGGTATTGTAAATCTGCTCGATGAACCTGGGCAAGTGTTCAGCAGGGAGCAGGCATTCTTCAAAACCTCCTTTCTCAATGCATTCCAGTCATATGCACCCCGGTCTATCCGGGACGAGGCGCACGGTAGGTGAAGTCGGTTTGCCACATCTCGTTCGGCCGCGTGGTCTTGTCCTTGAACTCGTTGTTGGCCTTGATGACGATATAGGCTGGCGAGGTGACCAGGTCATGGGCCTTGAGTAGGCGGTAGACCGAAGCCTCTGAGACGAAATAGCTTTCCATGTCGGTGAACTTCACCGCCAGCTCGCGTGGCGACAGATCGGC
>NZ_KQ410802.1 GCF_001262505.1 Shinella sp. SUS2 | reverse complement strand
CCTCCGGTTTGCACCAGAGATTCAGATTCACCCCACTTTGGGAAGGCTAAAGAGTCGAAGTCAGCGAGGCGGCGTATTAGCCCCACCTTGAGGTTTTGCCTCAACTTGAGCCTAAACGTCCTGATAGCCGCCTGTTCTCAGGTTAGTTTGACGTGAGTTTGATGGACTGGGGGGGCTTCAGGGGCGTCCCCCGACGCTCCGCCTTGTTCAAGACAGCCTCGCGGCCGTCAACCTGGCTCTGGGTAAGCGACGTGCCGAAGTTGCCGGACGCGCGAGCGCGCACCGATGCAAAGAATGCGCTGCGGTTCATGGCGTTGTCCTTTGTGAGGGGAACGAAAGGATTGGTTAGTGAATTAACCTGCTGCGGCCGTTCCCATACGCGGCCTGCGTGAAGGACCCGGTTGAGCGCACGAGGGCGCTCCCGGGTCTGGATCTCGGAATGGAAGGCGCCACTGTGACTGCGAGGTGCCGATCTAGCCAAGCGCGGCCACTGGAAGGGTGTCGGAGCAAACTTGACCGTGGAGCGTATAGCTCACGCTCTCGGTCCTCACCTGAGGATATCCCCGCCGAGAGAAAGCCGGGGCCTGGTAGTCTGGAGCATGCCGGGTCTCGGCGCCTATCGCATCCGCGACGGGTCTCAACTACGGGATATCATCGGGATGATCCAAATTGGTGCTGTTCAGCAGCCAACATTGGGCAGATAGATTGACGGGCTGGCTGCACTTCCCGCCAGCATGAGACCCGGTTGAGTTCCCGGGGGTGTTCCCGGGTCTCGCACATCAATCCCAGAAGCCCTGGATGTTGATTGCTTCGAGCGCCGCGAGATCCGGCGCAGCAAGGATGAGAGCCGCGACGTCCGCCTCTCGATTGAAACACTCGTCGATATGCTGCACGCCAGCCGCCTTTATCGCCCGCAATGTCACCTGGTCGATGTCGATGTGGACGCCCGGCGCCGATTATAAATTCCCTTCAGGGGAGCAACATCTCCGGCTTTGGGTTCCCCGGCACGTTCACTCTATCTTTTCCACCTGCCCCGCTTCGGCGGGGCGTTTTTCTAAGCTACGAGTTGGAACTTCATAGGCGGCGCACGGTTACCTGTGCGCCTCCGCGACGGTCCCTCGTGGGGGTCTTGGGTGGGGCGGGCTTTCTAACTCAGCGGATGGCCCGCCTCTTTCTCTCCCGATAGAAACCTTCTGATTTTGAGGAAGTTGTTGCCGCGAGAGGTGTCCATGCCGCGATTTTTCTTTCACATTCGAGACAGCGATAGCTTTGAGATCGATCCGGAAGGGGTTGAATTCGATAGCGTCGAAGACGCCATCGTCGACGCTAAAGCAGCAGCCAGGGAAATGATGGCCGAGATGCTGCGCACCGGTCAGCCGCTAGATGGGCAGCGTTTTGAAATAGCCGACGAGCGCGGACGGGTGATTGAAATCCTCCCCTTCCGCTCGGTGTTGAATCTGCAGTAGCCCATCTCTCATGGCGGGTCTCCCCCTCGCTTATCGAGATCCGCCAGCAGCATTTCATACATGGCGATCCGGCGCCTTGCCTCGGCAGTAGCATCGTTCTCGCAACTCAGCGTCTTTTCAGTACCGCCGCCTCGAATGCCGTTTTGCTGCAAGTCGAGTATCGCTTGCTCGTTTTTTATCATCCGATGGAGACGGGAGCGAACATCCATACTGTCCTCAAAACCAATGCCATGCCATCCAGAAGCAGGCGTAGGCCGCTATGCCGATGACAAAGCAAAGCGCGATTTGCCGAGCCATGACGCAACGCCCCTCTGGTTCGATAAAGCAGGATGCAACGGAAGGGCGCAAGAGCCGAGCGAAGGGGCTACGTTAAGCGCACGCGGTTGCCGCCGGTATATTCGATATGCCTCTCATATTCGAGGAAGTCGAGCGCGTTGACAATCTGCTGCTCGGTAAAGCCTGCCGCCACAAGGGTAGGTCCGACAAGATAGAGGGCGATCGGGTTATCAGGCGTGCATCCCGCGGCAATCAGTTCGGCGAGGACGGCTTGCTTGCAGCGTTGATGGGTGGTCTGGTTCACGTCTTCCATCGTCAGCTCCTAATGACCGCCCTGTCCCGTACGCGTCGATGCCCGGCGCGCTTTGTACGGAGATCAAAATGTTCCGCATAACTGACGGCCAATGTGATTATGGAATGTTCTATGACCGAGAGGTAGCCGAAAGAATCGCGCAGGAGTTCCGTCGAGAGGGATTTGACGTGGATATTCGAGCGCTCGGCGATGGCGACGAGGAAGACTGACAGGCTTGGCCGGCCCTGTTAATTCCCCGCATTAGCAGGGCCCGCCGGCCGTGCGCTCAGCGAGTAGGAGCATACGGGTTTCTGCCTCACGCCCCACTTGTTTTACTCGTTCGGGGCCATAGTTACGCCCTTACCGCGCAATTGAGCGTTGGCTTAAGGAGTTGGGGCTTTGGCTACATCGGTTCTCGTCAGCATCTTGATTACCTTCCTCGTAATCGTGCTGGTCCTCTATCTCATCGGGCGGCTGCCTCTCGATGGACGTGCAAAGCAGATCGCGCAGGTTGTCGTCATCATCATCGGCATTGTCGCGCTGCTAAAGTACATCGCCGTCTTTTAGGAACTGAGGCGGGACGGCACAGTGCCATTGAGTGCGAGCCGTCCCGTCAACTCAGCCAGAATGTTCGATCCCAAACTGGAACAGCGCCTGCAATTTCTATGATGACGAGTCGTACACGCCGCGCCACATCGGGCGGCACGCGGCCGAGAATTATGATTGCCTGGGGTTCGAAGACCAGCTCAATTTTGTGCTGAGAGCAAAGCTCGTCATATGCGATAGCCGCTTTGATTGACGCGCGCAGGCCATAATCTTGCGCGCCGAAACCCGCTCCGAGAGATGCTTGAAACATCTCGCCCTCCATGTTTTCGAGATTTATTGAAAACAAAGATAAGCCCGCGATGTTCCATCGTCGGGAAGGAACAAGTAGCCGGGGCCCGGGTTGGTAAAAGTGGCCGATGCGGCTATGGTCTCCCCCGAGCCAACCATCGTTGTAGGGGTCCCAGTCTAGGCCGTACTGGGGGTCGTTTGCGGCACTTCGACGACCCCTTTTCCATTAATTGATCCTGAGGCACCATAATGGAAAACAGATCACGCGTTGCTATTGGGCGCCGGGTTTCCACGGTCCTGGCGATAGCGGCGATTTTGTTCCTTGCTTTCATGGCACTTCTGGGAGCGCTTACCCTCATGTGAGCCGACTTAGAGGCGGTCAGGCTCTCAATGTGGCCCGCTCATGACAAAACGGCACGATTTTGAAAGCGAGCCTGCGATCCTGACCGCTACCGTCCTGCCGCCTTCCCCAATTTTGCAAGCAAGGAAGGCTCTGCGCAGAAGCGAGCGGGCGTCGCCTCTGAATTTCGAAATATGAGATTGCGCCTGCAAGGTAATCTGGTCCCTGCTTTTTCCTTGCATTAGCGGGGCCGTCGCCCGCGGCTTGCCATTCATCGCTCAGCGAGTGCGGCACACGGGTTTCTGCCGCATGCCACACTCTGACCCGCTAAACCTATAGGGAAGCTGAGAGGGCTGATGGCGTTCTACAGATCAAGCGTGGCCCGATCAATTCGCCACCCATGACGGTCGAGGCTACGCCAGGAACTTGGACCATCTCCATGTCGAGATTTCCAACGGAAAACCTCACTTCGTCGGCTTCACCTGCGAAACCACTCTAGGCTTCGACGGAGCGTCCAGCCACTCAATCGTGAGCGCAACGAATGGCCCACGGCTTTCGTGATTGACTAAATAGGTTTCTGGCTCTCGGTCAGAACTTCTGCTTTG
>NZ_KQ410801.1 GCF_001262505.1 Shinella sp. SUS2 | reverse complement strand
CCCGGCGGTCTCAGGCCGGCGCCACCGTGGCCGACTGTTGCTCCGCCCCGTGGCCGGTTTTTACTCCGCCGTTGACATAGGTGCCGGCCTGCTCAACCGTGTACTCGTATGTGAAGGTCTGTCCGGGCTGTATCGGCTCCTGGGTGATATGAGCCGGTCCATCCATTTCATTTGGCAGGATCAGACCATGCCAGTGGACGGTCGTGCTCTCCGGCAGGCGATTAGTGACGTTAATCCTGACTTTGTCGCCTTCGACAATCCGTAAAGTGGGACCGGGCACCTGATTGTTGTACGCGTAGGCTTCGACGGTTTCCCCTGGCAAGATCGACCAACTGATCACGGACGCCGTCAGGTCGAAGACCTTCACATCGCCCTCCATTCGCGGTTGAAATACCTGACCGCCACTTGCGGTGGCGGGAGCGTTGAAGTCCACGAGCCGAGGGTCAATCGCCGCCATGTCACGCATCGCGTCGCCAGGTGTATCGAAGGTCATGATCATCCCGGGAGCCATTATCGCACCGCCCACATCATGGGCGCTCAGGTGCATGTTCACCTTCATAAAGGGGTAGGCGAAGCCAGCAATCAGCATGATCGAGGTGAACCCAGCCATTGCTCCGATCTGGATGCGGGTAGGGGCGAAAGCTCTGTTTGGCTGCGCGCCACCAGGTTCATGTTGCTGATGGCCCTTGTGCTGCTCATGGTAACCCGTCTGTCGCCCATACTGCGCATGGGATGCATGCCGCTGGTGTGCATCATGCGGGCGCTCGGTCATGAGCCCGTGCTTGAGGCCCTTCGCGACAAGCCAGACATTAAAGGGATATGCAACGGCAAAACCCACGCCAATACCCAGTGCCATGACGCCCCAGAACAACATTTCACCCGGCCACATCGCCCTCATGTCGCGTCCCATCATGAGGATTGCCATGACCGGAGCCATTCCCGCCATCATAGCATTCATGCTGATGAACTCGGGCACGAAGGAATTTTTGACGTTCTGCCAGTAGCTGCCGCCCATCATGTTTTTCATGAAGAGCGCTTGGAATACGAAGAGGCCTAGGTGTTTGGTCCCGGCATTTGATGGGTAAGCGCGATTTTTGGGTCACCTATGAATCGGGGGAGCGTTTAGGCAGGTTGTGTCCACAAGCAACGTAATGGACACAATGCGATGGATGATGTGATCGAGCCGCGGCTATTGCGGGTATTGCATGCTGGTCGCGGCGGGAAACGCGAGTTTGATCCGGCGTCGAAAGCCAGGCTGTTGGAAGCCTGCCTGACGCCTGGGGTTTCGATATCGAAACTGGCGCTTGAGAACGGTATCAATGCGAATCTGCTACGGACGTGGATCCGCAAGCATCGCAAGTTGAAGGCGCCGGTTTTGGCCGGGCCTGCGCCGCCGGCGGAAGTGTCGATGTTTATTCCGGTCGCAGAGGCACGGGCTGAGCGCATTGCCGATGACGATCGCAAACCGAGAGGTTTGGGCGATCCACCGACGGAACGGCGGGAACGATCGATTATTGCCGCCGGCGATGGCGCGGTATCCGGGCTGAGAGCTAGGGTCACGCTGCCGAACGGTGTCACGCTGTCGGTGGATCTGACCGACGCGTCCATGATGGCTGCCATGATCGGAGCTTTGGGCAATGTTCCGTCTGTCGGCTGATGTGCCGGTTTATCTTCATCGCGATCCCATCGACTTCCGCGCCGGGATCGACAGCCTGGCGATGCTGGTCGAGCAGTCGATGGGTCTCAATCCGTTCGAGCGGGCAGTCTTTGCTTTCTGCAATCGGCGCCGGGATCGGGTGAAGCTTTTGTTTTTTGATCGGTCCGGCTTCGTCTTGATCCTGCGTCGCCTGGAAGAGGACCGGTTTTACTGGCCAAATCGCCGTGACGCCGTGGCGCATCTGACGACCGAACAGCTTCACTGGCTTCTCGACGGCATCGACATCGAAGCTGTGTCCCGACACCCTTTGCGGCAGTACGCCAGTGCCGGGGCACAGGTTCCTGCGCACTTCGATACGCCCATGCTGCCCGAGCGGTCTTCGGGATAGGCGTGGCCGAAAATCGTTGACGTCGGTGAGGTGTTCCGATTCAAAACTGGAATGACTCGTACGAATCCTCCTGATGTCGAAGCTTTGCTGGCACAGCTTGCGGCGAACGCGGCTGAAATCGCGGCGTTGAAGGCGCGCGTCAACACGCTGGAGGAAGAATTGCGGCTGGCGCAGCAGCACCGCTTTGGGCCCAGCAGCGAAAAGCATATGGATCGCCTGTTCAACGAGGCGGAGCAGGCTGCCGGGTCCGACCCTGATATCGATGGCGATTTTGACGCCGGCATTGACGGTCTCGACACCGTCGACCTTCCCGACACAGGCCTGCCGGAGCTGGACAAGCCTGAGGGCAGCAAGCGAGGCCGCCGGCCTCTTCCAGCCGATCTTCCGCGCGAGCGTGTCGAATACGACCTGCCGGAAGATGGAAAACTGTGCCCGTGCTGCCGAAACCCGCTTCACCGGATGGGCGAGGCGATGAGCGAGCAGCTGCATATCGAGATCAAGGCGAAAGTGCTGCAGAACGTCCGGTTCAAATACGCCTGCCGCCATTGCGACCGGACCGGCATCAAGACACCGATGGTGCTTGCGCCCATGCCAGCCCAGCCCTTGCCGGGGAGCGTGGCAACGCCGGCGACCCTGGCGCTGATGCTGGCCAACAAATATGTCGACGGCACACCGATCTATCGCCTGTCGCAGGCCCTTGGCCGTGCCAACGTATCTCTCAGCCGCGGGGCAATCGCCAACTGGGTGATCCGGTCGAGCCAGTTGCATCTTGAGCGTATCTACGATGCCATGAAGGAGAAACTTCGGCTGCAGCCGCTGATCCACGGCGACGAGACCTTCGTCCAGGTCCTGAAAGAGGAAGGCCGGCAGGCGCAGGATACATCTTACATGTGGGCATATCGCAGCGGCCAAGACAGCGAGGAACCGATCGTGCTGTTCGACTATCAGCCCGGCCGTGGCCAGAAATACCCGCAAGCCTTCCTCGGGGATTATCGCGGCCTGCTCATGAGTGACGGCTATGAGGCCTGGCGAACGATCAAGGGCGCCACTCATTATGGCTGCATGGCGCATGCGCGCCGAAAATTTACCGACGCGCTCAAGGCTATGAAGAAACCAGGCGGACCGCCGCTTCAGGCACTGGCCTTCTTCGAGGCGCTCTACAAGGTGGAGCGGCTGGCGCGGGAAACCGACGTGACCAAGGGTGAGACGCGTGCCGATATTACCCGACGGCTCCGTCAGACGCATAGCCTTCCAGTGTTAGCGGCGTTCAGGAAATGGCTCGACGACCTTGCCCCCAAGGTGCTGCCCAAGGGCAAGCTTGGCAAGGCCATCTCCTATACTCGCAACCAGTGGGATTACCTGATCCGCTATGTCGAAAACGGACACGCGCCGATCGACAACAACCTGCTTGAGCGCGACATCAGGCCGTTTTGCACCGGACGCAATAGCTGGCTGTTCAGCGATACGCCTGCCGGTGCCAAAGCCAGCGCCGTCGTTTACAGCCTCATGCTGACCTGCCGTGCCTGCGGTATCGATCCATACGTCTGGCTGCGCTTCGTTCTCACCGAACTGCCGCAGCGCCCGGCTGAGGACGACATTACCGACTTGCTACCCTTCAACTTCGCCAAGGCTCGGGTCGCGCCATGATGCGACGGTAGCATCGCGCTTGTGTCCATAACCTCAACGATGGACACAAGCCTAATCAAACCTCATCCAGGTGCAGGAACTGAAAATCGCGCTTACTTTGATGGTGCGGATTGAGTTTAAACCGTCCCGGCTCTGTTGCCCAGATTTTGCAGATGTATTCGTAGGGCGTTAGG
>NZ_KQ410800.1 GCF_001262505.1 Shinella sp. SUS2 | reverse complement strand
CTGCGGTGTCGCGCAGCCAGCAAAAGCCTCGCATCTCGTCGCCAAAACGGCCCGCGCCATGCATTAAGGCGGCTAGGTGAGAAAAGGGAACTCTCGATGTCGGCGCCCTGAAGGATCGTCGTCTTATCAAAGATCGTGGCTTCGTTTCCTGTCGCACCAACCAAGCACGCACCAGTGAAATCTAACCCGCGCAAGTCGCAATCGCTGAAATCAACGTTCTTCAGATTTCCGTATCGAAACGCTGTCGCTGGATCCAAGCCCGCCAGTCTAGCGAGGTGGAGAAAGTTATCACTCTCGCTGCTTGCGACCGCCTCAAATGCTCGTTCAATATACGGGGACGATTCAACCGACAAAAATGCGCTATCCCTCATCGTAGACCTCCGAGGAGGCAAACGTTAGCACTTCAGCGTTGGCGCCATGCGCCATCTCAGCAAGCTGATGCGTATGCGGCGTCCCCGCCCCATGGGTTTTTCGGTTGCAGCGATCTGACGGCGATATCGGCCGTCAAATGAGTTCACCAAATAGTACCTGGCGAGCTCATTGCGAGGCCTTGGCGCGGGCGGCGTAAGCCCAAGGCATCAGAGCATCGATGTCTTTGGCGAGGTGGCCGTTCGCGAGGCGGGTGAAGAGGTCGCACAGGTAGGCGTAGGGCTCAACGCCATTCATTTTACAAGTGCCGATGAGGCTGGCAAACCGAGCCCAATTGCGGCCCCCTTCATCGTGCCCGGCAAAGAGTGCATTGCGGCGGTTCATGGCCGGTCGGCGGATCGCATTTTCCACGAGGTTGGAGTCGATATCGACGTGGCCATCGTCCAGGAACAGCCGGAAGCCGTCCTGCCGCGTCAGCATATAGGCCAAGGCTTTTCCAAGGTCAGATTTGCGTGAGATGCGCTTGGCTTGCGCTGCCAGCCAGGCGAAGAACGCGTCCACCAGCGGGAGGGACAGGTCCTGTCGAACTGCCCGGCGGTGTTCGGGGTCTGAGCCTCGGATACTGTCTTCGATCTTGTAAAGCGCGGCGATCCGTACCAGCGCCTCGTCGACGATGGGCGATCCGCTCTTCGGTGTGGCCTTGATCAGCTTCCTGCGCCCGTGTGCCCAACAGAAAGCCAGTTTCAAGGGATTGCCACCGATGCGGTCCGATGTGGCGAGGTGAGAGTAGCCACCGTAGGCATCGACCTGGATCGTGCCGTTGAACCCGTCGAGGATTTCAGCGGCATATTCGCCTTTACGCCCGGGCCGGTAATGGAACACCACGCCCGGCGGCGCCGAACCATTCCAGCCGCGGTCGTCACGCAACACGGCCCAGAGGTAACCGGTTTTCGTCTTGCCTCGCCCCGGATCAAGGACCGGAGCCGTTGTCTCGTCGACATAGAGGCGCGTGCTTTCCCACAGCAGCCGTTTGGCCATGTGGTCGACCACCGGGGCGATTTCGCCGCCCGTGCGCCCCATCCAATCAGCCAGGACCGTGCGGTCGATTGGCACCCCGTGCCGCGCCATGACCTCGGCCTGCCGGTTGAGTGGCATGTGTTCGGAATGCTTGGAGACGGCAATCTCAGCCAGAAGGGCTTCCGTCGGCCAGCTTCCTTCCAGAAGATGTGCCGGCGCTCTGGCCTGGACGACGCCCGTTCGACCCTTGGGACAGGCGTATTTCGGGCGGATCGTGACGATCACCTGATAGCGTGCCGGAATCCGGTCGAGCCGCTCCGTCCGGTCTTCGCCGATCCGGACCATGTTGCCACAACCACAGGGACAAACGATGCTCTCGGGCTCGATCACTCTCTCGACCCGCGGCAGGTGTTCAGGAAGTGCACGGACCTTACGCTCCTTGCGAGGAGCAGCCTTGCCCGGATCGGATGCGCTGACCTCGATCTTTTTCTCGACGGCGGCGATCCGCGCCTGTGTCTCGGCAATCGCCGTTTCAAGGTCTTCCAGCGCCAGTTCCATCTGCGCCGGATCGAGCTTTTCCGATTTCGGCCCGAACTTCGTGCGCCGATAGTCGTGAACCTGGCCTTCAAGCTTCTCGACCAGTTCCTTCAGCTCGGCGATGAACGCATCCTTTTCTGCGACCACAGCCTGCTCATGCTGACGGGCAGCACGCTCGACCGACAGTTCGAACTGCATCGCCGCGAACGCCTTCACCACCTCTGGCGGAAGGTCCGGAAACAGGCTGAGATCAAGCGGCGGCGACATGCTGTCTTATAGCAAGGCAGCACAAAAAAACCAAACAAAACAATGCAAAGACAGCCGGATACTTACCCTGCCGCCAACGGCGCNTTATAGCAAGGCAGCACAAAAAAACCAAACAAAACAATGCAAAGACAGCCGGATACTTACCCTGCCGCCAACGGCGCCGTCACCCGTTGCGCCATGACCCGTCGCCAGTCGAGACCTTCGAACAAAGCTTCATACTGAGCCCTGGAAAGACGCATCGTCCCGTCCTGAACCTTGGGCCAGGCAAAGCTTCCATGTTCAAGGATTTTGTAAGTTAGCACCATTCCGGTGCCATCCCATACCAGGATCTTCAGGCGGTCCCCGCGCTTCGACCGGAAGATAACCGTCACCCCGGAATGCGGGTCGAGCTTCAATTCGGTCTGCACCATCAAAGCCAGCGCCTGATGCCCACAGCGGAAGTCCACCGGACGCGTTGCGATCAGGATTGGCAGTCGCTGGCCAGCGACGATCATGTCGTCCCTCGCACTGCCTGCACCAGAGCCGCCACGCGCTCAACCGGCACATCGCCCGGAACCCGCATCACAACGTCCGGGCCGATCTCCAGCGTCAAGACCGGCAAAACCGCCGCCGGCAGCGGCGGCGGCGCTANATCCCGCATCACAACGTCCGGGCCGATCTCCAGCGTCAAGACCGGCAAAACCGCCGCCGGCAGCGGCGGCGGCGCTAAAACACTCACAGTCTCGCTCGGCTCTGCCGCAATCGCCAAAGGCACAAATGCAGGCTCGGCATCGCTGCTCTCCGACGGGCCCGACATAGCCTCAAAAGGCAGGGGCAGAATGCCCTCGCGCGCTTGCCGGCGCCAGAACGAAAGCTGGTGCGCAACAACGTCGTAACGGCGCGCGACATCAGCAACACGAACACCAGGCTCAAAGCTTTCCGCGACAATCCGCGCCTTCATATCATCCGGCCAACGTCGGTTTCCACGACGCGGCTCGACAACCTCGTAGCGCCCAACAAATCCATCATCTGCCATGCCAATCTCCAGATAGTCCTGGAAACCTTCTCGCACACGCAGAAAGCCTCAAAATACAGCTAATCCAATGGGGTGGAGACGGCGCTTACGCTGATGCGTAACTAACGCAGCAAGAATAGCTTCACGATTTGGTGTCATGAGGGGAACGCGAGATGGGTTTGTAACGGCAACTGTGATGTCTCTTCGCCGTATTTGAACTGAAACAGAAACACCGTAGCGGTTCGAAAGCTTCGCGCACTTCACGACGTGGCATAAGGGTTGAGACTGTGTGAGATAATATGAGTTAAGCGGTAAATCGCCCTTTTCGGTGATTTTCCATCGATCATCACCAATGGCCTCGATAGGAATGTACTTCCTTACAGTTTCTGTTCGACTCGATTTTGCTACATCGCGAGCTTCATCTTTGGTTCGCGACTTTTTACCAGCGAACTTCCCATTCAATCCTGTGATTGAAAAGCCAGTTTCGCCACTGCCCTCACCGTGACTGGAGCTTTTGTGGCTAACCTTTTCCGATCCCTCGACCGTTGTTTTCTCTTCGTAGAACTCCGGCGCCACACGCATGCCAAATTTACTATCTGGCGCGATTACGCCCCCTTCCGCGTCTACAACGAGGTAGGCTTGACGAAAGCTGACCGCGACCTCAAAGTGACCCACATCAATCTCATCGGCACGAATTTGCAGGTTCGCGCGTACCGACGCAGCAGATCCGGATGCATCATGTTCCATTGCGGTATATAATTCGACTAGGCCGCGAAGCGGACTTTTATCCAATGAGTTAAAGGCCACAACAACCCTCTGACGCCAGGAATGAATACGTTCTCAATACCTTGAAACCCACACCGGCCACCAAGAACGCTGACAGCACAGCGCTACTGAAAATTAGCACGCAAGGCAACTCTGGCTTGAAACGCCAGAGCAGTCTCGGCTCGAATAAACCGCCGCTTTTCTTGTGCTTATTTTATTTTGTCGCCGTCAAAGCGACGACGGGAACGGCACCGTCTTTGCTCAACGTCGACATCTTCACGTCTCCGAGGCGGATCGCTATCTTCTGACGCGGCTCAATCGCTCTGCCAGTATCCCGATCAATGGGGACCTCATCCTCGAAGCTCCCACCAAAAGTCAACGTTTTCACTGGGTCTCGCTCATCGTTAGTGAGGTTGACGGTAAATGTGGTCTTCTCAAAATCAAGTTTAGCCATCATGTTGATGTCGCTAATCTGCTTCTCCAGGTGTCGATAAATCGGCTTGGAGAAAATCGCAACGAGGGTACCACCCGGCGGGCTGTTCTCCAATCTCAAGACCGCCAACTCGACCAAGTGCTTTGGCGCTTCGCCGTTTGAGGCATAACGATAGAGCCGACTGGTCGCTCTTATCCGCATTTCATCATTCATGCTGCCTTCGATGTTTTTGCAGCCTACGAGCATCGCATCGGCGAAGGCCTTCGCAACCGCCTTCACAATCGCCTGGCCAGCCGGCTTATCGCACTCATCGGATATGCCCGTTGCAAGGATCGAGATTATCATGTCTACCTTTAGCTCGGCACCGTCGTTCCCAACGTCCTTGATGTCCCTTGCGTATACGTCGGCCGTCACGTTCTGCTGGCACCCCGAGGCTAGCGTCAATGCTCCCAAAGCTGTTAACACCAGAAGACTTTTCCACCTCATTGCAATCCCCATTACCGTCCCTCATTTTAGCCGCGCCAGTGAAACCATTGGGCGTACTCGCGGGCAAAAAAATTCAACCAATAGATTATATCGCAAAAACGGATTTGGCGTTTGCCGCCTCCACTTCCTCGGCAAAGTAAAGTGACGGGATCGCCATCTTCTGGAAGCGACTAGCGAGGATGTAGGAACCTTAGATGGCGTCCCCAAATGCTCCGATCGGTCGCGGAACAACCTTAACCGATATACCCGTATTTGTGGGTTGCGCGTCGAACAGCGAGCAAAGTGCACCCGGGTTCATTCCAATGCCTCGCGTGAGCGAAAAGCTATCCCAAATTGCCCCCGGCTAGCAGTTAGGAACGCGATTAGCCCTTTTTGCCCGCACGTTGCAAGGCTCGTCAAATCGGCCCTGCCAGACACCTCGCCTCAAAAAAGACGCGGCTCGCTGAGCCTCGGCGTACCTTCCACCTGAATATTTCGGCCAGTCGAGGGCATACCCCTGCACCACCATCCAGACATTCACCTCGCGTCCATCGGCACGGAAGCACGTCCCAACCACTCGCTTGTATCGATCAAGGTCCTCGCGTTTGCAGCGCACGGGCCTTGATTTGGCCAAGAAGTCGTCAAGTGCGTTGGCTGACAACTTTCCGCAGGGATATGTTTGCCCTGTCGCATCTTCACACCACTGCCAACTTTCGGGTGCGTCAATTCCATTCAGCCTCACCCTCTTCCCCGCGACCTCAATCGTATCTCCATCGACAATGGCCGCTCTCCCTACGAGCCAGTCCGATGCACAACCCGCTGCCCCGAGTGATAACGCGAAAAGGTAGACAGCTATTCCTACCGATTTTCTGTGCATTTCGACTGCCAGTCGTTCTGGCTCGCAAGTACGTGTAATTCCGCAGGCGTAGTTCCTACTATGTCGCTCACGCTTTGAGCGATTTTCTCATCGCCCGCCTTGATCCACGCTAACTTTTCGTCTGTTCCCTCGATCCCAAACCGCGCATCAGCCTCCTCCAACAGTTGGTCGTATTTTGCGAGCCCGTCGCAGTAAGCGTTCAAAGCATGCGACGTATCGAGCTTCAACTCGACCTCCTCAGCAAGAGCTATCGAACCGAAACTCATCTGCTGAGCGGTAAGCAGCATTCCAGCGATCATCATCAAAGCGCCTGCACGCCGCGCCCGGACGAGTTCCCGCAAACACGGTTTGTTGTATTTCATTCCCTGCCTCCAAAGAGCCGTACTAAAAATACGATTTAGTGCAAAGAAAGGTATTTTACCAGGGTTATAGTACCCTTTCGCGTAGTCAAAATACGACTATGGATATCAGAGACCTTGTTGGAGTACGCGTCAAAACTGCTAGACGCCTTCGCGGCATGTCCCAAGCCGACCTCGCAGCGCAAATCGAACGGACTTTGGACGCGGTTTCCGCAATAGAGCGTGGAAAGAGCCTACCGAACATCGAAACACTCAATCGGCTTTCCCGGGTTTTGGGTATCCCGGCGAAGGACTTTTTCGACGATAGCACTGAGAGCAGTTCCCCTAGACGCGCTGCGCACCTTGCAGAAATCACGATGCTTTTGCGCGACTTTTCGGACGCTAAACTTCTCACCGCAACAGAACTAATTCGAGCGCTCGCAAAGGCGCCATAAGATATATCTCGAAGCGAAATCAGCGCTATTGGAGCTTTACTCACCCTGAAAGCCAGTAAGTGTAGTACGCGCCCGCTGACAGCGCTCCGCGACCCTAAAAAACCTGGAGCCCCGTCGCGAGCGCTCCAGCACCCCCAATCGAACAAGCTCACGAACCGGCAAGGTAAATTCATTAGTCCTGCTCGCCAGGCTGATGCCATTATTGTTAATAATCGTGAGCGCAACGAATGGCCCACGGCTTTCGTGATTGACTAAATAGGTTTCTGGCTCTCGGTCAGAACTTCTGCTTTG
>NZ_KQ410799.1 GCF_001262505.1 Shinella sp. SUS2 | reverse complement strand
TGTCACCATCACGCGCGGCGCAACACCTTGGCTCTTCAACAATTTGCGCATCAGCCGAAGAGCGGCTCCCTTGTTTCGACATAGGGCGTGGTCGCAGATCGGTGTGTGTGTTGCCGAAAGGCCATTAATTGGGGCAATAAATCAATGGGTTAGTTCCATAAGGTAACTTATGCGATATGATATTGTAGCGGCTATTTAGTAATGCGACAGTTGGGCCAGTTTCAACCACGGACGCCAAGTGGCATGAGGCCTCGTCATGGGCGACGAGCCGCCGCCCGCTTTGACGATCCGGCAGACCCCAATTCCAGAAGTTTCTGATCGGCGGATGCCTTCACGCGTTGCTTGTGGCCGTGGCGCAGAACCTTGGCCACCAGCGTTTTCGCGTGGACTGGATGGGGTTGATCGTAAAGACCGACTGAGATTTTATGCCGCGCAATTTAGGACTCGAATGCTGGTTTCCAAATTGGGAATTTAGAGCTTGTTTCCAGATTGGGAACGCGATATATAGGAGCCAACGTGAACGTTATCGCCAAGTCTGCGTTGGTCAATTTCTGGAGCGACCTACCGAAAGGAGCGCCAAGAGAGACTGCTGAAGCGGCGATGACGGAATGGTATGCAACCGCATCAAAGGCAAGCTGGAGCAATTTCGGTGAGCTGAAGAAGACGTTCAACTCAGCCGACATGGTCGCGGGCAACAAAGTGATTTTCGACGTGGGTGGCAACAAATATCGCATTGTGGGTTTGGTCGCATTTCGGACGAAACGGATTTTCGTTCTGTTTGTCGGGACGCATGCCCAGTATGACGCGATTGACGTCGCAAAACTCTGATGTGAGGAGGTCGATATGTTGAATTTGAAAGCTTTCCGAACCCTTCAGAGCGAAGACGAGTACAAGGCCGCACTGAAGGAAGTTCGACCGTATTTCGAGAACGAACCTGAGGAAGGCACTGAAGACGCGGCTCATTTTGACGCGCTCGTCCTTCTGATCGAACAGTATGAAGGCAAAAACTATCCGATCCCGGCTGCGAGCCCAGTGGAAGTGGTCAAGTCGGTGATGGCTGCTAACAACTACACGCGCGCCGATCTGGTAGCCGTGATCGGCTCTAAAGCGCGGGCTGCCGATCTTCTGAACGGCAAGCGGGAAATCAATCTCGAACAGATTCGAAAGCTCAGCAAGGAATGGAATATTCCAGCTGGGTCGCTGATTGGAGACGTGGCTGCCTAGTAGGCGATGCTGTTTTGGGGCCGAGAAAGGTGTGTACGCTTCGCCTTGTCCCTATGCTCTTAGGTGGCAACTAATGAAAATTCCGGCTCTTGACCTTCAGTCGATCGATCAAGAGGTCTGGTACGTAGATGTCGCGCGCGGGCGCCGCCGCCTTCGGCCGCTCGCGCGAATCCGGTGCGCCATTGCCGCGCGCGAACTCGTCGCCCCGGCCATGTGGCAACGGAAATAGTTCGTCCCGCTCGCCCAGCCGGCCGAGATCGTCCGACAGGTCGAATAGCCGCTGCGCGACAAGGTGAACGACGTCCCCTTCCCGCTGGATTTTTCCGTTGATCGCCATCATCGAAGCCGAGAGAAGAACGCGGCGCTGGCGCTCGAACAGCGTCGGCCAGACCACCGTATTGACGATACCGGTTTCGTCCTCGAGGGTAAGGAACATGACGCCCTTGGCCGAGCCGGGCCGCTGGCGAACGAGCACCAGGCCGCCGGTCATCAGCCAGCGACCGTCGCGCTCGGCCATGGCCTCGGCGCATGTGACCATGCCCTTCTGGCGAAGGTCTTTGCGGAGGAAGGCGATCGGGTGCTGGCGGAGGGTGAGGCCGGTGTGGGCGTAATCTTCGACGACCTCGTGCCCTGCCCTCATCGAGGGCAGGGCGACCTCGGGCTCTTGCAATTCCGCGACCTGGCGCGCTTCGCGCTCGGCGGCAGCGGCCCAGAGCTCAAGCGGCTCGTCTCGCAGACCCTTGATCGCCCATAGCGCGTCACGGCGCTGGAGCTGCAGTGACGGTAGGAACGCATCAGCCTCGGCCAATTTCACCAGGGCGGCCGTCGGCACGCCGGACCGCCGCCACAGATCGTCAGCAGACGCGAAAGCGTCTTCGGCGCGCGCCGCCACGATCCGGGCGGCGTCCGCGGTCGAGAGCCCCTTCACCATCCGCATCCCGAGCCGGACCGCGCAATGACGGCTTCCATCGACTTGCTCGAGTGTGCAGTCCCAGCGTGAAGCGTTGACGCAGACGGGCCGAATCTCGACACCATGCTGGACGGCATCCCTCACGATCTGCGCCGGCGCGTAAAATCCCATCGGCTGCGAGTTCAAGAGCGCCGCGCAAAAGGCGTCCGGGTGATGGCATTTGACCCAGCTCGACGCATAGGCAATGAGGGCAAAGCTGGCGGCGTGGCTCTCGGGAAAGCCATAACTGCCGAACCCTTCCAACTGCGAAAATGTGTTCTCGGCGAACTCGGCCGAGTATCCGTTCTTGACCATGCCGGCAATCAGCTTGTCCTTGAACTTCGAGACGCCGCCGGAGAATTTGAAGGTCGCCATGGATTTTCGGAGCTGGTCCGCCTCGCCGCCGGTAAAACCGGCGCAGACCATGGCGACTTTCATGGCCGACTCTTGAAACAACGGGACACCGAGGGTTTTCGAGAGCACCGCCTCCAGTTCGGCTGTCGGATAGACGACCGGCTCCTTGCCTTCGCGCCGGCGGAGATAGGGATGCACCATGTCGCCCTGGATCGGCCCGGGCCTGACAATAGCCACCTGCACGACCAGATCATAAAATGTGCGGGGTTTCAGGCGCGGCAGCATCGACATCTGCGCCCGGCTTTCGATCTGGAAGGTGCCGAGCGTGTCGGCCTTGCGGATCATGGCATAGGTGCGCGGATCCTCGGCTGGGATCGAGGCGAGGTCGCGGACATCACCCTTGTGCCCGGCCATCAGGGCGAAGGCCTTGGCCATGCAGGTCAGCATGCCCAATGCCAACACGTCGACCTTCATGAATTTCAGCGCCTGTATATCGTCCTTGTCCCATTCGATGACCTGGCGATCGTCCATGCGCGCCGGTTCGATCGGCACGAGATCGTCGAGCCGGTCATTGGTCAGGACGAAGCCACCGGGATGCTGGCCGAGATGGCGCGGCGTGCCCATCAGCTGCTGCGCCAGTTCCAGCGTCAGCTTCAGCCGGTAGTCGGCCGCGTTGAGATTGTTCTCCCGGATCTGCCGTTCCGAGACCCCTTCCGACCAGCCCCAGACGCCCGACGATAGCTGGCCGATCATGTCTTCCGGCAGACCGAGCGCCTTGCCAACATCACGCAGCGCCCCCTTGGCCCTGTATCGCGTTACTGTCGAACAAAGCGCGGCCTTGCTGCGACCGTAGGTGTTGTAGATCCACTGGATGACCTCCTCCCTCCTCTCATGCTCAAAATCGACGTCGATGTCCGGCGGCGGCATCGTAAAGTTAACGGAACTTGGGGCTTGATAGGCGATGAAGAGGCATGACAGACCGTGATCCGCTCTACCGTCGCCACCGCTTTCCCGCTGAAATCATTGCCCACGCGGTGTGGCTCTATTTCCGTTTTCCCCTGAGCCTGCGGATGGTCGAAGACATGCTGGCCGCTCGTGGCATCATTGTCTCGCATCAAACGATCCGGCTGTGGGCAGAGAAATTCGGACGAACTTTCGCCAACCAAATCCGTCAACGTTCGCGCGGCCGACTCGGCGATAAATGGCATCTCGATGAGGTCGTTATTTCGATCCGGGGCAAGAAGCATTGGCTATGGCGCGCCGTGGATCAGGACGGTTTTGTCCTGGAGGTTCTGGTGCAAAGCCGCCGCGACGCCAAGGCGGCCAAGCGCCTGATGCGCAAGCTTTTGAAAGGCCAGGGACGATCGCCGCGCGTGATGATCACCGACAAGCTTCGCTCCTATGGCGCCGCAAAGCAGGAAATCATGCCCGGTGTCGAGCACCGCTCCCATAAAGGCCTGAACAATCGGGCGGAGAATTCCCACCAGCCGATCCGACGGCGAGAGCGGATCATGAAGCGCTTCAAGTCAAAGCGACATCTGCAACTCTTCGTTTCCATCCATGATCCGATTGCCAACCTCTTCCACATCCCGCGCCACGACATTCCCTCCAGCCATCATCGCGAACTGCGCAAAGCGGCGATGAACCTATGGGCGAAGATCGCTCGCGCATGAGCAGTGCACGTGGCGGGCGTCACGCTTTTGCTTCGCTGAAGTTAACTTTACGATACCGCCAAACGTCTTCATCACACCGCGGATTTGGTTGCTGATCTGGATAGACATGCCCGCAACCTGCTTGCGAACGCCGA
>NZ_KQ410798.1 GCF_001262505.1 Shinella sp. SUS2 | reverse complement strand
TGTAGAATCTGTCCCATAGCGCATCCCTCCATTCCTGGCTGAATAGTGCACCATCAAATACCGGGACTAAACACCTAAGTGAAAGTGCGAACTGCCACCAAACGATACCAACGGCCGGTCAAGCGATCGGCCAAACTCACCGGAATTCTGCTCGAGGATGAGGTTCACAACAAGGGTACCGACAGACGGTGCAAGCTGCATTAGGTAAAGTCCATGGCCATCGTCGCCAGCCTCTTCTATCTTTGGAAAAAGGTGCTCGGCACGGCGTCGATCCGCTCAACCAACTCCCAGAGCTTGACCCGTATCGCTCAAGGCTAGCCAGTCTCCGAGCTCGAGGCGCTGATACCATGAAACTTTAGACCTCACGCTGTCACCTCACGCCATCAGCTAACTGCTTACGTTGCGCAGGATCATGACGATCTGGAATGATTCCGCGTGCGCCCTTTGATGGTCTGGCGAAGCAGGCCTTTTTCGCCAGAGATCGTCACCAGCTGATGTAAAACATAGCCTTTGCCAGGAGAACGATAAGGACCACTTGGAAGAAGACGCTGAGGTGGATGACTTTCGTGTGCCTGGACCTCAGCTTACCACGCGCGCCCAGGATGACGGCCGTGATGAAATGCGCCAGAACGCTGGCCGCCAGCACGATCTTGATCGACAGCAGCGTTGCAAAACTGCTGTCGAGGGGACGGGCGAGGTCTTCGCGATATTGCCAGGCCATGGACACGCCAGCCGTATAGAGCACCGCAATGACGAACGGCATCAGGCGGCGCGCCCGCCAGCCAATTGCCGTTTCCACCGTGCGCATCACGTCCGGCCCCACCCGCTTGCGGATGCCTTCCAAGACGAGAACCTCGAAGAAGACAGTCCCTACAAACAGAATAGCAGCAAAAAGATGCAGCGTGAGAAGCATGAAATGGCTCATGATAGACGTCAGGCTCCGTCAGCTATCCGGTAACGGCACCTTCGTCGGCCGGGCGAGCGAGCGCGGCGAACTTGGCGAGCACACCGCGCTTGTAGCGCGGTTCGGGTTGCTTCCAGGCAGCGCGGCGGCGGGCAATCTCGGCCGCGTCCACGTTCAGTCGCAGTAGCAGGCGCTGCGCGTCGATGGTGATGGCATCACCCTCCTCCACGAGCGCGATGGTGCCGCCGACAAAGGCTTCCGGTGAGACATGGCCGACGACCATGCCCCAAGTGCCGCCAGAAAACCGGCCATCGGTAATGAGGCCGACACTTTCTCCGAGGCCCCGGCCGACCAGAGCCGAGGTCGGTGCCAGCATTTCCGGCATACCCGGCCCGCCCTTCGGCCCGAGATAACGCAGAACCACCACGTCGCCCGGCCTGATCCTATCTGAGAGGATCGCCTCCATGGCGGAAGACTCGTCGTCAAAGACCCGCGCCGGACCGGAGATCACCGGGCTTTTCAGTCCGGTGATCTTGGCCACCGCACCATTTTCGGCAAGGTTGCCCTTGAGGATGGCCAGATGCCCTTCGCGATAGAGCGCCTGCCGCAGCGGCATGATGACACGCTGGTCAACACGCGGTTCAGCTGGCACGTCGGTCAGTTCCTCGGCAAGCGTGCGGCCGGTGATCGTCAGGCAATCGCCATGGAGGAGACCCGCATCCAGCAGGATCTTCAGCACCTGCGGCACGCCGCCTGCAGCATGCAGGTCCACCGCCATGTATCGGCCGGAGGGCTTCAGGTCGCACAGCACCGGCACCTTGCGACGCACACGCTCGAAATCGTCAAGCGTCCACTCAACCTCGGCGGCATGGGCTATCGCCAGGTAGTGCAGAACCGCATTAGTCGAACCGCCCACCGCCATGATGAGCGCCACCGCATTCTCGATCGATTTGCGGGTGACGATGTCGCGCGGGCGTATATTCCGCTTGACCGCCTCAACCAGCACACGGCCGGATGCCGCCGCGCTATCGATCTTCTCCTGATCCGGATTTGCCATGGTGGAAGAATAGAGCAGCGACATGCCGAGCGCCTCGAAGGAGGAACTCATGGTGTTAGCAGTGTACATGCCGCCGCAGGAGCCCGTGGAGGGGCAGGCGTGACGCTCGATACCCTCGAAATCCGCCTCGTCGATCGTACCGGCCATGAAGGCTCCGACGGCCTCGAAGGCGGAGACGATGGACAGGTCCTCACCCTTCCAGCGCCCGGGCTTGATGGTGCCGCCATAGACATAGATCGCCGGCGCGTCGGCGCGCAGGATGCCGATCATACCGCCCGGCATGTTCTTGTCGCAGCCGCCGAGCACGAGCACGCCGTCCATCCACTGTCCCTGCACGGAAATCTCGACGCAGTCGGCGATCACCTCGCGCGAGACCAGCGAATATTTCATACCCTCGGTGCCCATCGACATGCCGTCGGAAATGGTGGGCGTGCCGAAGGTCTGCGGATTGGCCCCGGCCGCCGCGATAGCGCTGATGGCCGCGTCGGCCAGCGGCTGCAGGCCGGCATTGCAGGGGGTGATGGTGGAATGGCCGTTGGCGATGCCGATCATCGGCTTGTCGAAATCGGCTTTCTCATAGCCGAGCGCATAGTACATGGCGCGGTTCGGCGAACGGGCGGCGCCCTGCGTTATATGTTTCGAGCGTTCGTTGAAAGGCATGCCGGACCTTGCTCTTGAAACGGGATGGGCTTGCCCTGTCGGCAATCGAGACGCCGAATGCGCTCGCTGCTCGGTAACAGGCACAAAAACGATACGTTGAACATAGCTTATGGCCATCGGAACGACAAACGCTCAGGGCGTTGCCGCCCGGCATCGTCACCGGCGCTCCGCTTACCGCGTTTCCAGCGCCAATTCCCTGGCCCTGGCCGCAAGCCCCATCCACTCCTTGAGAAGGCCCTGATCCTCCTTTGAAAGGCGTGCACGGTGCGTCTGAAAGGTTCGCCTGAATGGCAACGGTCGAACTCTGCCGCAATAAGGGTCTCGTGATGGAGGCGCATTTGCGCATCTTCGGGGCCGATGGCCTGTATAAATCCCTTGATCGACATGAACAGCCGATCTTCAACGTCCTGCTTCACGGCTTTTTCTCCCACCGGCAAAGTCACGCACCCTCCATCGTCTCCAGACGGCATGAAGGACGCAAATGCAGCTTGGATTTTAGTCCGCCACAGGGCAAGATTTTTCTGGAACCATCGGATCGACCGACATTTGGAAATTCTTATGGCTGGCGCGGGGTGTTGGCGATATTGCGTGCGCCATGCTGGCGGACCTTGCCAGATTGTGAGAATCTATGAAGACGACAGCTCAGATCCTTCGGGATTATCGCGGCCCGGCCCTATTCAGCTTCGGGTTTCGGCCCTTTTTCCTTTTCGCCGCACTTTGGGCCGCGGTGACAATCCCGCTCTGGCTCCTGTCGTTTCTCGGTATCGGGGAAATCTCGGCGACGATCTTCACTCGCGACTGGCATGTGCATGAAATGCTGTTTGGTTACACCGCCGCGGTAATCGTCGGGTATATGACCGTTGCAGGCGTCAACTGGACGGGACACTATCCCGTCGCAGGACGGTCAATCGTCCTATTGGTCATGTTGTGGGCGGTCGGACGGCTGGCAATGCTCGCCTATCCCGTTCTCGGTTCGATAGCCGCCCTGATCGACGCGCTGTTCCTCATCGTGTTTGCCAGCGCGCTTTGGCGTGAGCAACTTGCGGCCAGCAGTTGGCGCAACGTGGCGCCCTGCATCGTCGTATCACTACTAGCGATCGCCAATATCGGTTTTCATATCACCATGATCGTGCCGGATATCGCCCTGGCGCCGGAACGTATGGCCATCGGCCTTATCATCTTCCTCATCGCCCTGATCGGCGGACGGCTCGTGCCAAGCTTCACCCGCAACTGGATGGCGCAGCACAAGATCAAGCCGGAACCGGCATCCTACGGTCGCTTCGACACGGCCGTGCTCGGCATCACCGGCGCGGGCATAGCGCTGTGGGTCGTCTGGCCCTTGGCCGCCGTCACCGGGGTCTTGCTGATCATCGCCGGCGCTGGCCTCTTTATCCGTCTGCTGCGCTGGCGTGGCTGGATCGTCATCAACGACGGCATGGTGGCCGTCCTTCATCTCGGCTATTTCTGGTGCGCGCTCGGTCTTGCCATGCTTGGCGCCTCGATCCTCTGGCCGGCGCATTTGGCCGGTTCCGCCGCGATCCATGCACTGGACGTCGGCGCAATCGGCATGATGACGCTGGCGGTCATGACCCGGACCAGCCGAAGCCATACCGGCCGCGAACGGCGCGCGGATCGCCCGACGTTGGCCATCTATGGCTTGGCGATGGCGGCCGCGACCACTCGCGTGCTCGCACCATTTGCAATGCCGATCTATCCCCAACTGCTCGTCCTGTCCGCTCTCTCCTGGTCATTAGCCTTCGCCATTTTCGCACTGGTCTATGGACCTATGCTGGCGCGCGCTTGGAAGCGAAAGGTCTGATCGCAACCTTCGCGAGGGATCACACGACATCGCGAGACCCTGGGGCGGGATGCGCCGCAGGACAAAGCCGTTGCGCCGGCAATTCCTGTATCGCGCGTTACGGCGCCCCCCCGAAGCCTTTCCCTATTTTGAAGAGATCGTCGATTCCTACTGTCCTGAACGAGTCTCGACCACGGGCAAAGTGAGGGTGCAGCGCTGTTCCTTTTGGCTCTTGAACGGTGGCGTCGCCTTAACCTGACGTAGGACGCAATCATTTCTTTGTCCTGAATTTCAGGCTTGGATCGGCAACGCGAT
>NZ_KQ410797.1 GCF_001262505.1 Shinella sp. SUS2 | reverse complement strand
AGGCTCGGCAAGGCGGCGGCGCTGGTCATGCCATGGTGCGACACCTACGCCATGACCCAGCATCTGGCCGAAATCGCCCGACACGTCGATGCCGACGCGCACGCTATCCTCATCATGGATCAGGCAGGCTGGCACATGTCCAACAATCTCGTCGTGCCCGAAAACATCACCATTCTGCCACTCCCGCCGAAATCGCCGGAGCTGAACCCGGTCGAAAACCTCTGGCATTTCATGCGCGACAACTGGTTATCAAACCGCGTGTTCAAATCATACGACGACATCGTCGATCATTGCTGCGATGCCTGGCGGCGGCTCGAAAGCCAGCCATGGCGCGTCATGTCGATCGGACGCAGAGAATGGGCCAATGGGTTTTGATCAGTGAGGGACCGTATGAGCTGTTGCCTGATAGATTGCGAGTGCGGGTGACTGGTGGAGGTCCATGATGTCGTGTGTTCTTCGCGTGATAGTCGTGGCCGGTTTTCTCCCCGTCTCGCCTCTTCACGCGGAAACATTGCTTTGCGCTCCTGTTGCTGTCGCGGAAACAGTCGGCACGTCCGGATCCCTGACGATATCCGCCGCCGACAAGGAACTGGGAAACCCGGTTCTTTTCTGGATTGATACCAAGACCGGAGAGTTACAGGAACATGCGGAAGGTGGCGACCGGTTCATTACCTACACCGGCAAGCTGGATGTGCAGCAGGCCGACGCGAACGTTTTCCTGGCTCATCACGCGGAGCAGAACGAAATCTACCGCATAGATCTCGGCGTAATGGTGCACCCGTTCCAGAGAAGCGTTGACGGTGCGTTGACATCGATCGGTGCCTGCAATCCGGCGAGGATGGGTGAGTTGCCGCAAGAGGACAGTGCCCCGGTGTGGCCCTTCACCTATCGAAAGACCGGGTAACCCGGGAGATAGCTTACACAAGCAGCGCCATGCACGGGAACTCTGACAGCACGACATCGGGAGGTAGGATGTTTTTGAGGGGGGCATATCTCGGCGGCGCGCTACTGGCGGGCTTCGCACCGGCTCACGCCAATGGCTGCCTTGCTCCACCGTCGATGATCACAGGCCAGTTGCGCATCGTCGAAAGCAGGCATCCTGACGGGACACCCATCAGGGCGTTTGTCGTCTTCGTCGAGGACGGGCAATGTGTTTCCATAGAGGACGTGGACGGTGATCGGGCGGATGTCTTCCTTCGCGATATCCATCTGGCGCCAAAGGGTGACGAAGCCGCGCGCTGGAGTGATGCTGTTGGAAAGGACGTGACGGTGCAAGGCAGAATGGGCCTTCCTTTCACCACGTGGCATGTCGGTTCCGCCATGATGTTCGATGCAACCATTTCGGCAGTTCGAACATCGAGCGACGAATAACCGTCGACGCTCCATATCCTTCTGCCAGCCACTGGATCCGGACACGGCCGGCAAGGCGATGACTGGTGCTTACTCCTGTGCGCCACCGGGCAGGATTTGGATTGCGGAAGCATCACCATAAGCCGTGGGGATCTGCATACCGCCGGTCAGGTCCGATACGCGCGCCGCTGTTTCCCGTACCACCTCATCCATTGTCAGGCCTGGCCTCGAGAGGGTCTGGAGAAGGGCAATCACGAATGGGCTGTCCAGCCCGTTGCCGTCGGCCGCCGTCTTGCCGGGCTGAGTGGAATGGAGGACCACACTGTTCATCGCGGGCGTGGGAGAAACGGCAAGGCCCATGGGCATGCGCTCGGGCACCGGATCCACCGTTATACGGGCAAGGCCGCGCGATGACGCGACCGCCTTTGCCTCGACAAACGGGTCGTCGCGGCAGGCATCGATGATGACGAGTGCGCCCTGGCGCGCCTTGCTTGCCGCCGCCGTCAGGTCTTGCAGGGCCAGTGCCGTCGTTTGCAGGTCTTTTTCGTTTCCTATGGCAGCATCGACAGGCACGAGATAATTGACGCCACCGGTTTCGACGCCATGGCCTGCATAGAACACGACCACGATGTCCGCATCCCCCGCTCGCTCGCCGATATAAGCGGGCAGATTGGTCATGTTCTTGCTATCGATGTCCTCCGCGATCTCGATCGCGTCAAATCCCATATCGGCCAGCCGGCTTGCGATGATCGCGGCGTCACGCCGGGCATTGGGAAGGCTGGACAGTTCGGAATAGTTTCCGGAGCCGATGATGAAGGCGAGCCGTTTCAATCCATCGGGTGATGGATTTTCTGGCATGATACCGAATTCGAAGCCGGGCGCAAATTCTCCTGCGCGCCGTTGCAGGACCGGCTGCGTCAACCGCTTCAGGCGCCAGGCGGCATCGTTTCGCTCCAGCAGGTTGGGGACCGATTGCGTTCCTTCAAGGATGCGATTGTAAATCTCGATGGCTTTTTTCTTTTGCCCACGCGCTTCGGCCGATCGTCCCAACCCGAGCTGCCAGCGCCAGTCGTCGGGCGAAAGCTTTGCTGCTTCGTTGTAAAGGCCTTCAGCAGCAGCGGGGTCCTTCAGGCTATCGAGAGCCAGATCGCCTGCGCGGATCAACAGGTCTATGTTCATCGCGTAGGCATCCTCGGCGGACATGTCGCCGGTTTCGCGAGCAGCCGAGAGCATGTCGTCGAAAGAGGCTCGCAAATCGCCTGTGCGGGATTCGATTTCGGATTTCTGAATGAGCGCAATCCGCCGGAAAGGCGGCCCCAGCGCGATCGCCGCTGTCAGATCCTCGAGCGCTTTCGCCAGATGCCCCACCCGGCGCAGTAGAAGACTGCGAGCAATCAGCGCCGGACCAAACTGTGCGTCGTTTTCGAGCGCCTGATCAAGGTCGGCGAGCGCTGCAGCCAGATCCCCCCGACGTTCGGCCTCCAACGCTCTCTGGACAAAGGGCGTCGCGTCCGCGGGCGCATCGCGCATCGCCGCCTCGATGTCGTCGGCAACGGCATCTGGTTGCCCGATGGTCTGGTTTATTGTGACGCGTAGGGCGAGAGCCTCTCCCTTCAGAGGGCCCTGCAGATCAATTGCCGTCTGGACGTCGGCCAGGGCGCCGGCCACATCCTCTTGCGTCGGCAGCTTGTATTCCTGCATCGAACCGTCGGCATTTGCATCGAGCGCCATGCCTGCCTGCGTCACCTGCAGAAAGCGCATGAGCCCTCGGAAAAACGCGGCTTTCTGCCTGTCCTCGTCGTTCGTCTTCCCTTCCAGAACACGGGTGCAGGAGGCTTCAGCATCGGCCAGTTGCTCGATTGGCAGCATTGCTGTTTTGACATGTTCATCGGCGCAGGCAGCGAGGTCTGCCACCGTGTCCGCGCTTGCTGACGAGACCGCATAAACTGCGTAAACCAATGCGGCACTGCAGGTTTTCTTGAGGCGCATTGATCATCCCCAGGCTGAAAAATAGGCTGAAGCTCGATGCTATCGCCGAAAGAGGAACGGGTTTGGGGCGGGTTTTATTTCACGGTTTCGGTTGGAGCAAGAATCCAACCCGAATGTGAAGGCTTGACCAACGATCTAGCCCCGGTAGGGCAGGGTCCTATTCGAGCGGCTTGTGGGTGCAATAGATAAGCTGCGTTTCGCCGATGGAGGATCGACAGGCCGATTTCCCATACCGGCGCGGCTGGTGAGAACTGATGAAGGTGCTTGGATAGGGCTATTTATTCGCAAGCACATTGGAGAGGTATTTTCCCCCGTCGGTAAAGACCTCGATGATGCGCCATCTGTCGTCTTCATCGTCGTCACCGATCATGCCGAAATTGAGTACCTGAACGGTCCCATCTTTACCGGAAAGGGTGGCCCGTACCGTGGCCTCGTATTCGCCGGAGGCGACAACCGCGGTTTCTACCTTCTCCAATTGGTTGGCTGCCCCAAGGAGGAATGTCATTCCAGCATCCGATGCGCCGCTCTCCCAGGCTGCTGCGGTCTCCACATACCATGCACCGTGACCTCCTGGAGGAAAATCCGTCCAAGGGTGGCTGGCATAGATGCCGACAACAACTTCATCCGGCCCGCCAGCATAAGCGGGCAACAAGCCACCAACCATTGTCAGAAGCAGTGTTACCGGCAGCACGGCTTTCAATATGGATGCTCTCTCTGCGCGTTGTTCCGATGTTTATAGCCGGTATGAGCGTGAATGGAAACCTGAGCGGTTGCGTCCAAGGTTGAACCGATGCTTTCCGAGCGAGGCAAGGCTCCAGCGAAGCCGACCAGATAAGGATGCGACGGCGGGCTCCTGGAAACCAGTGAGAGACGGGATCTCAAGATTGCGTTCGCTCGGATAGGATCAACAGCTATGCGCTGGGCGATCACCGGGCTTACACGGCGTTTGCGGGGTAATCCCCCCATTTTTAACGGGGCTCTACGGTAGAATTCACGCGGCCATTTTCAGTTTCTGTGCGGGTGTGATGCCGCCGATGCCATAGCCACTGCGTGGCGAATTCCTGCGCCTCCTTGATGCTTTCTATAATGTGCTGGTCGAGCCACTCATGCCGAACGGTTCGGTTGTAGCGCTCGACATAGGCGTTCTGCTGCGGCTTGCCCGGCTGGATGTGGCTCAAGGCAATGCCTTGCCTTTCGGCCCGTTCCATCAGCTTGCCGCTGACATATTCGGGGCCACGCGTATGGCGAACGGCTTGCCACGCCATTCGATGATCTGGCTCAAGCTGCGGATGACGCGCTCGGCAGGAAGCGAGAAATCCACTTCGATGCCCAGCCCCTCGCGATTGAAATCGTCCAGGACGTTCAACAACCGGAACGGCTTGCCGTCCTCCAGGTGGTCCTCCAGTTCGCGGTAGATGCGGTAGACGCGCTTGTGGTTCCAGCGATGGCCCCGGACATTGTGGAGGTAAAGGAAGCACAAGCCGAAGCCCTAGCTCCTCTTCGCCCGCGTCATCCGATCAGCAGATCGGCGATCTGCTCGTTCTCGTCGTTCAGCTTGGCGCTGTAACGAAAGCACGTCTCGCTGACATCGAAGATGGGGGCAGGCGAGTGCGGTGCTCACCCCACGCAGCGCCACTGCTCTCGTGGCCATCTCCCGGCGTTGAGATGGCCGCGTCACTTCTTTCCCAGAGCCTTCTTGAGGAGTTCGGCCTGCATGCTCTGTCAACGGCGGAGTAAAAACCGGCCACGGGGCGGAGCAACAGTCGGCCACGGTGGCGCCGGCCTGAGACCGCCGGG
>NZ_KQ410796.1 GCF_001262505.1 Shinella sp. SUS2 | reverse complement strand
AACCGAACCTCACCACCATAAACCGGTTGGTTCTCATCCGCGCGCGCAGATACCGCGTGGCTGTTCGGATGCTTACCCTGCGAAGACCATGATGCGGCGGCTTGTGCCGACCGCGAAAACAACCCCGCTCCCGGTATGTGGCTATCCTCGCACAGAATCTGGACGAAGGGGCTTGACCTCTACGATGCGATTAAACAACCTTTCCACCCGCGAATCCGCCATCCGTCGCTCGCTTCAGAAGCAGGGCTATTCACTGCACAAGACGCCTGCCCGTTCGAAGGAGCGAGAATGGTATGGTGTCGGCTACATGGTTGTCGATGCGGACCGAAACACAGTCGTGCTCGGCGCGCACAACCACCCGCATTCCGCTACGCTCGACGAGGTCGAGGCCTTCGCCGCCGCGGCGTGAGGTCGAGAAGCCGGACGCAGTTCAGCGTCCGGCCCGCCGAAAAATCGACCGAATGTTTTCAACGCCTTGCCGGCGTTATCCCCCTGAATTCAAACCATCCACAATGGATTGCCCCCCAGAACGCAATTTTGCGTTCTGGGTCTTCCCAGCTTTGGGACACCCCTCGACAACCTTGCGGCGCGGTGCAAGGATGGTGCACCTACAGGGAGGGGATGATGGGCGCCAGGATCACCGGGACGGCCTCTGCATTTTTGCTGGTCGGCATGACGGCCAGCGCTGCGGCTTGCACAGCTTACGAACGGGAGGTCTACGAAGTGGCGAAGGCTGTCGAGAGTTTCCGGGAAACGGCGCATTTCAGCGAGTATGGATGGTCATCCAAAGCACCGTACAGCAAGTCGCTGAATCGCATCCGAGAATTAAGCGACGACGAGGAGAACGCGCAGAAGCTTATGATCTCCCACGGCTTCATTCCGATGGAAATCTACAGCGTCGCAGACGAATTTCGGACAGCCGGAGGCTTGGATGGTTTTTACAAGGACCGCGACAAGGATATCAAAAGCCTTCGTTGCAAGTGAGTTGGGACCGGACGACCAGGAAACCCTACTGAGGAAGTGAGGTGGTACGGGGCAAAGCGACGGTTTTTCACTAGCATTCGACAACGGTAAGCTCAGATAATCCAGAATGCCCAAACCAACAAAGCCTCCTCAAGGCGCCGGCCTGACTCCGTTCGGCATCTTCCTTCTGGCGCAATCATTTGAAAACGCAGGCCATGTCGTGGTGGAGAACGCAACGCGCCAATTCTCTGATCACCCGCAGCGCCTGTTGTTCCTTCACGCGATCGAGACTTATCTGCGTGCGTATCTCCGCCTTCACGGCGCCGATGCGGATGAGCTTCGCAGCTATATGCATGATGTCGGTAGGATGCTGGTGGATGCTCAGAGCCGCGGGCTTTCCCTAGACGACACAACAGCAGAATATATCGTGGCCTCTGGCAAGGCCGGTGACTACGTCCGCGTTCGTTATGACTACGATCTGCGCAGCCTATCGGAGGAATGGCTGGACAAGCCGAAAAGGCCTCGGTCGCTCAGCCGGCTTGTCGCTGCCGCAGAGGCAGTGCGAGCTGCTGTGCGCGATGCGTTGAGGGACACGGGCATCGAGGTCTATGACGCGCGGGAGGGGTAGCTTGACCCGGACCGTCCCTACGCCTAGCCTTGCGCCGCGGCCTCACCAACCGCACTAACCGCGCGCCTACCACCACAAAGAGGAAATCCAAAAACGCGGTCGGCATCTGTGCCGGCGGCAATGGTGTCCTCGAGGTGTAATGTATGACCGATCCCCTCAGCAAACTCCCGCTCTTCGCCACAGACCGTGAGATAGCCGTTGCCGTCGTGGGCAAAGAACGGGCGTCGATGTATGTAAAAGCAGCCATTCCCATTCTGGAGCGGCACGGGTTTCCAAAGAAGGACCCGTTACATGACGGTCGGCCGGTGCTGTTGGTCCGCAGGTTCTATGATGGCTATCTCGGCATTGCTGCAGGCTTCCAAGTGGCCGCTCCGGATGGCGAGGAGAATTGGGAGGTATGGAATCGATCGGCTCGACAACGACGAAACGAACGCAAACCGCAATTGGGCCTGAACACCCGCTGCCTCGGCGCGCTCCGGTACATGGTCGAGCATCCCGACGTTCGGACGAGTGCCGAAATACCCGGCGCCACGGATTTCACGATGAAGGAGTTGGCCGAGAAGGGCGCCGTCAAGGAAGGACGCAAGGACGCGCAGGGCGATCGAACCTGGACCGTGACGGACGTCGGCAAAGAGGAAATGACGCGCGTCAATGACTGGCACGGCGGGAAGCGGCGACTTAGCGCCTGATCCGTCAAACCTTCAAAATATCTAGATACATTACCGGCTGTTCACTGGCTTTGTTCGCTGGGGTGTCAAGAAGAGTAAAGCCAATTTTCTCGTAGAATTTGATTGCACTCTTCTTCGCATCAACAACTATGAAGCGGCATCCAACGTTAGGAGCAATCGCATCGCGAACTATACCGACAGAGAAGGCAACCAATTGCTCACCAAGGCCGCGCCCGCGGTAGCGCGTATCCACGGCTAGGCGAGCGATTTTCACTGAAGGAAACGTCTTATAGTCATAGGCTTGATCTGGTGGAATTAACTCTTGCGGCGTCTTAGTTAGAATCTCTCCGCAGATGAGCGTAATGTAGCCAATGATTTTTGCCTCATCAAAGAGGCCATAAGTTCGTGCAAAACTGTTGGCTTGGTAATCCTTCGCCTTTTTTTGTATGAAGGTTTTGAGAGGTATAAATTCCTCACCTCCAAGAGAAAGCCCAGTGACACGATCACTGGGCTCCACCAACTTCAGCTCAACATTCAGATCGTCCGCTGACAATTACTTCCCCGGCTTGGCCTTGGCTTTAAAAGTCACCTTGCCAGACGTCTGGTACTCTTTAAACATTGCGCTTCCGCGCGATGCGGTTTTCACAGCACTGGCTTTCGGCTTCCCGTAAGTCACCTGATTGCGAAATTTCTTCGCGTCGTCATCAGTGAGCTTCACCTGACCGAAAGCGCTTGATATAACTGCCATCAGTTCGCTCCTTCTGCCTGGTGCAATTTACCCGTTTGTGCTGTACATATAGTATGTTGACAGATCGAGCGCAACGTGCTACGGAACTCGCGTCCGGTTCCGTAGCACGCAGAGCCGGATAGGTATAAAAAGAGAATATTATTCTCCCAACGGGTAATGTGGCTGCTTGTTCCAAATCTTTGCCATCCTCCATACCGCTGGTTACCCGGGCTTCGGCGCGCCATCCACGTCATCATCATAATCAACGGATCAATGGCGAGGAAATGATGACCGACGACGAACTGGTTGAGCGAGTTGCGCGCGCCATTTGCGCAGAGACCGGCAAAAGCCCTGACGAAGAGTTGCGAAGCAATAAACTGGAGACAGTCCGGGAGGGATCGGCATTTGTGCAGCGTTACGTGACGCGGCCTCGGTGGCACGACTTCCGTGAAGAAGCGCGGAAGCACATTGCCGCTTGGAAGGTTCTGCGAGCAGCGCTGCCAATGCCCTATCCGGAAGAGGTTATGCCGGAGTTGCCGCTGACACCGGATTGACAGCCGGCGGACTAAATCCCCGCCGCCGCCAATGCCTCTTGCTCGCCCTCGCAGAGCTCGACCCACTGCTCCTCACGGCTGATCCGCCGATACGCTGATCGGGCGGCATTGATGAAATCAAACCAAAGCTCATCAGGTATCTGGACGGCTCTCTGCCCACCTCGCAAGGCCGGTGGCAGCGCCGACAAATTTCCCTCCGGTCGCTGGACTATGACGCAATCGCGGAGCAGCCAACCGTCGATCTCAGCATCGAACGTCGCTTTAGCGCCGCCCGGTCCAGGGCGCATGTTCTCAATTCTGATCATGTTCTTTCTCCTGATAGCGGGCGACTGCCACCCTCAACAATTCGGCTTCCATCACGGCCGACAACGGCGCCGGCCGCGTTTCGCCTGGGACACCAATACGCGGCACGGACAGCACATAGTCATCGCCACGCCGGATCAGCGCGCAGCCCGGCAGCACCAGGCCACAGACCTCGGCCGTAAAGGTCGCGGCAACCCGGCCGCGTGTCGGATTCAAATGTGTGATTTTGATCATATACCCCTCCCGGTCGGGTCCCTCTCCAGCCAAAAACAGCCGTTGCGGGTCGGAGGTCCCGGCGGCCGGCCAGGCACAGCCCGGCAACCTCGGCAACGGTTGCCATCGGGCCGAAATGCCGGATTTCTGCGCGTTTGCGGTGTTGCCGAGGGGTTGCTCAGGTGAACAACCCACCTGTCATCCTGTTGATGTGGTGGATGACACGCGGCTCGAGCCGTTCGGCTGTCTGATCCCAGACCTTCGCCACCTCGCCGCGCAGCATTTCCACCGGAATGAAGACGCCAGATTTCTGCTTGGCGAACTTCGTCCCCGTGCGCTCACGCTTCCACTCACCCGACTTAACGAACGGGTTCGATTTTGCGTAGTTGTAGGAATAGCCGTCCGTGTTCGCTCTAATAAAGACTTGGCCATTCCAGGCGGGCTTAACGACTCGCTTGGGCCAGAAGCCGGCCTTCATGAAACTGGACGGGAAGACCTGCCGCACGCCGCGAGGTGCGGCACTCACGCCGATCCTGGTCTCACGGGGTTTAAAGTGCTTGAGCGATATGTCACCACCCTGACCGTGGATGACGTAGGTCAGGGTAGCCGGCGTGGACTTGGTCACGTTCCGGCGCACGGCCTTCAGAGTTGTTTGTTTTCGCAGGCCGGTTTGTACCGCAAGGGCACGGCCAGCCGCTGTGCCCCCAACTCTGCCTGTTTCGTTGATCGCGCGGCTGAAGACCTGGCCGGCCTTGCGAGGTGACTTGAGCGCCGCCGTCGCTTTGGTGAAGAGGGCGAGGCCGTCGCCCTTGATATCTATTTTGAGCATCAGTTCTCGTCCGTCCTGCCGTAGCGGCGGGAATTGACCCATTCCGAGGGGGTGGCGGGCGTGCCTTCCGGGGTGTTGTCCGCAACCTTGTCCGTGGAAGGCGTGTTGTCGTTCGCCGCCCTCTTCTTGCCGCCTGACCGGCCGTCATAAAGCTTAGCGCTCACTGCGGTCCTGTAACCCTCTGGTTTGGTGAGAGTCTGACTCGAAAAGCCTTCAACGATATCGGTACCTTGCAAGTCGCCTTGTGATCAGGCGAATGTGGGCGATGA
>NZ_KQ410795.1 GCF_001262505.1 Shinella sp. SUS2 | reverse complement strand
CCTCCGGTTTGCACCAGAGATTCAGATTCACCCCACTTTGGGAAGGCTAAAGAGTCGAAGTCAGCGAGGCGGCGTATCAGTGGCAATGCTTCTGCCGATATGTGCCTCACCAAACAAACGATACCGCGCATCACGCCAGCGCCGTGGCATTATCACATTATGCTCTTTATATAGGAAATGGCCCAAATCATCGACGAAAACGGCGAAATTCACCCTCCGGAGCGCTCTACGCTACCGCACAGTACAGCGGATTCCGCTGATGTTTCCGCTGCCGGGGTTTCGGCCGACCTCGCCTTTGGCTGACGCCAAACCCGGCCTACCCGCCCAGCTGCAGGTCTTGACCGAGCGCGCTCGCGGCTACGTCGAGGCGGCCAGTTCAGCCAATACGCGACGGGCCTATGCGGCGGACTGGAAGCATTCTTCCGCCTGGTGCCGACGCCAGAATTTTTCGCCCCTCTCCTCGGATCCGCAGGTCCTCGGGCTCTACATCACCGCCTGTGCCTCCGGTTCGGCGGAGCGAGGCGGCAAAGCCAATAGCGTCCCAACCATTGAGCGGCACCTCGCTGCACTCAGCTGGAACTATGCCCAGCGCAGCGCGCAAAAACTGGATCGCAAGGATCGCGCTACCGCCCATAGAGTTCTCGGACGGTCTGCCTGATTTTCGCGGCATCCTTCCGGCGCTGTACCTCAGTCGTTTAGCCTATCGGCCAGTCGCCCCATCAAATCCATGCGCTCATGGAAGATCGCCACGATCAATGCCGGCGCGTCCTCGCGCGGAAGGCCGAAGATGTAATGATGTTCGCAGCGAGCCATGCGCAACTCCGGATAGAGCGCGCTGATGTCCCTGAAAATCCCTTGACCGGCCGCGAGGCGCGCAATGCCTTGTTCCAGTCTGGCGATGTAATGGCGCACCTGTGCATCGCCCCATTGCTTGCGCGTGTAACGGATGACTCCGCGCAAATCGGCTTCTGCCGCACCCGTCAGGATGTAGTCGTGCCGGGTCAAGCGCGATTGTCCCCGGCAAGTTCTTCATCGAGAATTTCGCCAATGCTTTTGGTGGATACCTTTCCCGCCAAGCCTTCGTTGATGCGCATTCCCAGCAGGGTTTTCAGCTCCTGCCATGCTTGATCGGTATCCGCAGCGCCACCCGGAAATAAGCGTTCGAGCGCATATTGCTTGATCGTTTTGCCTTGCAGGGCGGCCAGTGCCTTCAGGCTTTGGTGCTGCTGGTCGGTTATATCGATAGTCAGGCGGCTCATGTAACACACTCCGTAGATTCACACAGACCCACATTAGCACATATATGGTAATGTGGGTAAGCGCGAATTCTGCATCCTGCGAAAGTGATCGCGGTAGGGACGCCCATCACTGAGCGCCCCCCCCCCCCCCCCCCAGGCCGNCCCCCGCACAGATCTGCTGGACGTACAGGATTTTGCCGAGCGGGCCGCCCGCAGGGATGTGGTTGAAAGTCTAGCCGCGGTCCCTGTCGCCGGAGTAGAGGCGTTCACATCATCACTCCACCGCAAGCCAAGTCTCTTTGTCGCCTTCTCAGCCAGCATTTGCGACTCCTTAACTTCGGCCCCCTAGATAGTTCTCCGAATAACGGAGACAATCTATGAGTGCGGTTCCGGATGAGTATTCCGCCCACCCGAAAACCCTTTGGGAGAAGCTTCGCTATTCCGACACATGGCTTTTCGTGCTCATCGTGGTCGTTGTGCCGAATGCATTGTTTCTGCTCGCTTCGCCATGGCTGATGATCCGTCGCCCGCTGGGTCCTGCGCTTTACCTGGCCGCAGCCGTGCTTTCGCTGGTTCTACCAAGGGCTCTCGCCTATCCGCTTTTCCTTATCGCCGCTGTGGTTGATGGCTTCTTCATCGTTTCCGCGATGTTTAATATGCCTTTCGGCCTCGCCTTTGCGTCGATCGGATTCCTGAAAGATATCGATGTCGGTGCATCGTTGCTCTATTCAGCGGGTATCGCCCTACTTGCCGCGGTCGCCATCGTCTCCGCCTACTTGATCAACCATTATCGTGGCCGCCTGAAGCAGGCCTCCCTCATTCCGACCCTGATCGCTGTCAATGCGCTCATCCTCCTCGACTATGCGACGAACAACTACAATCCAGGAGTGCCGGCAACCTTCGAAAGCGCGCTGCAACAGGCGGATCTCACATCGGACATGATCATCGAAAACGATCGAAATGTGCTTCTCGTGCTCGTTGAGGGCATGGGGGCCTATGCCAATCCGGGCGAGCGGGCACTTTTGGAAGACAAACTGCGCGCCGCCGCCGGCCACCGTTTCAAGCTGAAACACGGGGTCAATGCCCATTATGGCTCGACCACTGGCGCCATGTCGCGGGAGCTGTGCGGCAGATGGGGCACCTTTACCGATTATCTCGAGGACAAGAAATACGACTGCCTGCCTGCGCGACTTGTCGAAGGCGGGTTCTCGACAATCAGTTATGACGGTTTCAACGGTGAGCTGCTCTCACTCAGAGAATGGTATCCCCACATTGGTATCCAGACGTCGAATTTCCGTGACGACCTTGAGAGGATGTTCCCGGACGACACGGCCCGCCATTGCGGCTCAGTCCTGCAAGGGTTGTGCGACGAGGATGTCGGCAGGCTCGTCCACCGGGAGCTTGCGGGGGCGGGCGAACGGCGCAAATTCGTCTACTGGCTAACCCTGGATAGCCACCTACCGTACGTGCCCGTCAAGAACGGTCCTCTCTCCTGCGGTACATCCGCCGCGAGCATAGCCGATCGCATCCCCTGCGACCTCACGGAAATCTGGATGGGTGTGTTCGATACAGTGGCATCGATCGCCGCCGACCCGAACATGCCGCCTTTGGACATCATGGTGGTCGGTGACCACAACACCCCCATGTGGTCGCGTTCCGCCGTTCGGCATTTTCGACCTGGCCTCATTGACTGGTACAAGCTGGAATACATCGCGCCCGTCGATAACTGAGGCGTGGGTACACAAGGACCTCCTAGATTTTATCGTCTGAACAAGCGGTCAGCCCAGCATTGCAGCGGCACGGTCAGGCCGGCCTCAACAAGGGTCAGGCTGCGCACAAGCTCATAGCCCAGACGAGTGCGTCACGGCCGAGCATCGCGGTAAGCTCGCCTACATCTATGTCCGCCAGTCTTCCGTTAACCAGGTGCGGCATCATCAGGAGAGCACGGAGCTGCAGTATCGTCTCATCGACCGTGCCGTCGCTCTTGGTTGGCTTAAGGGGCGCCAGCTCACGAAGGGCCAGCCATGGCAAATCGGACTCTCGGACAGCCAGATCAGCGCGCTGCGGGAACGGATCGCGCGCAACACGAACCAGGCGATATCGGCGCTCCACGACATTCTGCAAAGCGTCCGAACAGTTACGTAGAAGATGCCAACGGTCGGCGACCTGTTGGGCCTTCGGCGCGCCCTCCCGGGCGCCACGTGCATATGCGCCAGCCCTGTCGCGGGCGATGATCTCGACGCCGGGATGGTCCTTGAGCCAGGTGGAGAGTGTACTCATCTCGCGATCGGGCAGCAGATCCACGACGTCGTTCGTCTCCAGGTCGACGAGTACAGTCTCGTATCGTTGCCCGCGCCGCCAGGCCCAATCATCCACCCCGAGAATACGTGGAACCTTGAACTCAGGGACAGCTTCCGATCGCACGATGCGCAAAATGGTGTCGGCGCTTACCTGCATGCCGAGGCGCGCGACCAGCCATGCGCCGGCCTCTCCTCCCAATGCTACCCCGACACAGCGATGGAGCTCGGCGAGGCGCCTCGTGCGCCGGCAATATCGCCGTACGACGTCATCGTGTCTCTCCGCGAATGTACGCCTTCGGCATCGGTGATTGCTGCAACGCAGGCGTCGAATATTGAGCGCTATCGTCACGGTGCGCCCTTGCCACGGCAGATCGGTAAGCTGTCGTACATAGCGGCTGTGGAAACGTTGAGAGGCTTGAAGGCAGTCGGGGCACCGCACAGTATGCGATCGGAAACGGCAATGGATGGATATCGCCTCGGACGATAGTTCAACATGGTCAACGACCAATGGTGACGGGATTAACGGGAGAACGCGTTTCGCCATCGTGATGCTCCTGCAGATTCATACGTCGAATCAACAGGATTCAGAAAGTTGCACCGAAATTGCGCAGAAGAGCCCACTTCTGGGGAGTTGATCCGGTGATGACATGCGCGTGGTGGCGCTCGACCTGCCGACCTCATGGCACTTGGCCTCCGCTGACCGCGACGACATCCACAGCCGCAGGCATCACTAGGCGCAGGGGATGGCCAAAGCCAAGGCGGCGAGGGCTTATAAAGGCCGCCCGCCGAACGAGGAACGCAACAAGGCCATTACGGCCATGTTGCGCAGCGGCACGCCGTGGGCGACCATCCAGAGCGTCACCGGCTGTTCCAGTTCGACCATTAACCGGCTGGCAAAGCGCATAAGGGAAACTGAACATGCACGATGAAGCCACCGACCTCATGAACACGCTGACCTACACGCTCGGGGTCATCGTCAACAGCGAGGGTGATGACCGGCAGCGCCTTATGAACGCCTACGAGGAAGCGCAGGCCTTCGCCGCCGGTATCGCTCTGGCAGAGGGCTCGGCCGGGCCGCGTATCATTGCCTGCTTAGAGCGGTTCAAAGCGTACAAGGCGGCCGAGGACATCGCCGCTGCGGCATGGATGCTGACCGCCATTGAGGCGCGTATCGCAGAACACGAGCTGGCCGGATGGCAAACCCTGAAAATCGTGTCGGATAAGGCCGCATCCTTCCTCCGTCCACCAAGGAAGCAGATGCACTAATACGCCGCCTCTCTGACCTCGACTCTTTGGCCTTTCCAAAGCGCGGTAAATCTTCTGTGGTTGCCGCCCATGATGGCTGCGACAACGCGCGCGGCGGACTGGACTGGTCGCGGGCCTCGGCCTTGATGATGGCATAAGTCTGATGGGAGATCATACCCTCGTCGAGGGCCCAATATGTACGCAACCCTTTGATCCAGATCTCGTTGGCAGCGATCCTGTTCTTCAACTCGACGATAACGAAGAGTTCCAGTATTCTGTGACCAACCGAGCCATCTGGTGCCCTGATCTCCTTATTCCAGCGCCTGTCGACTAGATCGGGCGCGCCTTGCGGTAGGCGGCGGCAGCATACACCTTCTTCTTTCCATTTCCTCATACAGGATCGTCAGACTGTTCCTTGCCGATTTCCTGATTCCCCTGCCAAAGGATCTGACGAAACGCGCTAGCTCCAGGTTTCGATAGCATACTCCGTTCGGCCTGAAGTAGGGCTTCTTGCCAGGCCGGGCCGCGCTTCCATGCTTCATCGAACGCGATGGCGAAATCGGATGCTCTACGTGTCTCGAACAGGGCTTCGAAGAGGATCTCCGCCTGTCGGATGTCCTTGTCCCGCTTGATCGCGCTCATACCGTCGGTGCGTCGTCTCGTGGCGACGATCATCTTATGGACGGCATATCTCGCCGGATCCGGGACTGTTACAGGGACACCGCTCTTGTGAAGCAGGACTGTCCGCACAGGCTCCCTGATGAGAAAGTCGAGGAAGCGAAGCGGATCCGCGCTCGCCCCGCCGAGGGCAGGCATCTTCGATGGCTGGTCGATATAGTCGTCGGAGCCGCGGTTCGATGTCAGGAACTCCACGCGATATCCAGTCGAATTTTGGAATGCAGACGAAGCCACGGATCCCGATCGATGAGGGACGGGTCGAAAGGTGGGATCGACTCTCTGCAGGAGTTCGACAATCGGGGGGAGGCTGTCTTCGACTTCCTGCGAGATCGCATAGTCCTGCGCAATATCCGCATCCCCGGTCAGGACTGATGCCGAGGGCAGGCGTACGCCGAGCAGTCCGGCGTAGGTCTGAAATGCGACTGTCCCGATGAGGACACAGCGGAGCCGGAAGAGGCCCCTGGCCGCGAGTGCCTCGACGAGGTTGCCGGACATCGCGTCAGGGGCGACCATGCCGCCGTCGCGTGTCAGCGTGCTAGCCATGCGCCTCCGAGCGATGAGATCGTCTTTCTGTTGTTGGTGGGTTTCGACACGCTGCGCGATCTCCGTATCATCAGCAGGGCCGACGTATCGCCGGGACTTGCCGCCGGAGCCGTCCGGGATGTCGAAATACCAATAGGCCTTCTCCTTGACGACGACACGCTGAAAGCGGCCCTCGGGTGGAAAATCGGCTGTCCATGCCGCGTCCATGGATCGCTGGCCCAATTCCGCAAGCATAGTCTGGTAGACGAGATCGATCTTCTTCATCGGTAGTGATGCTCCCCAACAGGGCGACTGCCCTTGGACCTCTCCCAGCGTTCAATCCCATGCCTTCAAAGCAGAGGTAGCCTGAGGCGTATTCGTATCGCCCCTCATCTATGCATAGCCGCCAATCTTGAGAACAGCTTCAGCGGGCCTCGTTTTTGTTCCGCTGGCAGATGTTAAGTTCGTTTGTTGCCGCTTCAAGCGCGATGGCCTTAACGCCGTTATACCTTTTTCGTAGATCGGTATAGCAAGGCTGAAAAAAGGGGAAGTCCCCAGTGGACAATACCATGCACATTGCTCGGGTTGTCGCCCGGTCTCCTGTGCCGCTCTCAAAGTCACAGCCGTGAGAGACCGGGCAAATATCTGATGCACATGAACGTAAACGGTCAGCCGATGGCGTCTGGCCGGAGGTTCCGGGGCATAAGCGCTTCGATTTTGGCTGCCGGCCAGCCTTAAGGGATGCGGGTCAATATGTGGGAGAACCAGTCGAGCGGATCGACGCAATTCATTTTGCATATGTGGACGGCCCCCGGCTTGCAAGATTGACGGCAGTAATTTGAACCGATCGCTTGCGATCATAT
>NZ_KQ410794.1 GCF_001262505.1 Shinella sp. SUS2 | reverse complement strand
CAGATCAACCCGCAAACCGAGCCGGAAACTCCGCTCTTCCAAAGCCCGAAAAGTCTCAGTTCATTTGACGACGGACAAGGCAGCAAAATTAACAGGCTTTACCGTAAGAAATTACATGGGAGTTAAGAGTGTCGCCGTCCTCCAGTGGGAAAAAGGCAAATCTGGCGGCAGCATTCACATCGAACTAACCGCCGATCAATGCCTCGATTTGAGTGTACGTCTTCTGGATCAAGCCAGAATATTGATGCTTGAGCGGCCGACAAGTGAACAGTGACATGTCCTTGAGCAGTGCCTCATCGAACAGAATCGCCGCGGAGTACCCGACCGCCTGCGCAGGTCCCGAGCACCATACCAGCATAGGTAGATGCTCGGCAAATCGGTGCTGAGCGGCACTTTTAAAAAAAGGCACGCGTGGCGCCTTCTCGCTGTCATCATGCACCCCATGCTGCGCGACGGCACTTTGTTCGAAGCATAGGATGAGATAGATTTGATTGCCAGCGGGGAAGCCGGAAAGCTCTACAAATTACAGATCTACCGCCTGACCGCCCTGAGCTTGCGATCAGTTATCGGGAAAGCAGGATTGGGGTCTCAGAACTGGAAAGCAGTGTTTTTGTCGCACTTCCAAAAACGAACTCGCTGACCTTCGGCTGGCCGTAGGCACCCATGACGATCAGTTCGGCGCCGATTTCCCTGGCCCGGTTCACCATCAGTCGACCGGCATCACCTCCTTCGAGGCGATCGAGAGTGACGGGCACGCCGTGGCGAGCGAGGTGCAGAGCGATATCCGCACCGGGTTCCTGCCCAAGGAGATGCAAAATCTTTTGCTCGGGTACGACTACCAGATGCACGGCTTTGGCGCGGGACAGAAACGGCATGGCATCAGCAATCGCCCGGGCAGCTTCCCGGCTCGCGTTCCAACCGACCACGATTTTCTCCGGAAGCCGGTAGGCTTGCCAACCGGCTGGGAGAAGGAGCGTCGGACGACCGGAGGCGAAGATCACGTCACCCGAAAGGTCCAGGACACCGGTTCTGCGCTCTGGATGCCGGCCAACGCCGAGGACCGAAAGCGACGTATGACGGGCGTGCAACATCAACGCCTCGCCCGCTTCGCCTTCACAGATACGCAGTTCGCAGGTGATGCCGAACTCTTCGTTGGTGCGGGCGATGAGATTGCGTACGGCCTCTTCGCTTTTTACCTTCCACGCGTTGCGAGCCGCCATAAAGTCGCGGATTGCGGCCCCGCGGACATAGCCGGCATGGAGGTCTAGCGCGATGTCCTCAGGCGAAAAGGCGACCACGAGATGAGCGTTCCACAACTGCGCAAGCATTGCGCCATAAGATAGCCTGTCGCGATGTCCGTCGCTGTCCATGGCATCGAGGTACACGGTCAAATCTTTCGGCTCAAACATTTCGAATGCTCCTTCCTTCTCTCGATGCTGTCGAGCAGAAGACGATGCGTGTCACGATTCCTTCGCTGTGCAAGTGCTAGACGGATATCGCAAGAGGTCTTTTCAAATATGGTGGACACGGCACTGCCCAGAAGCATCTGGACAATGCGCGATTTGCCATGGGTTCAGTAGGAGTCAGGCGTCTTTCAGCGCCCCGGCGATCCGGTCCTTGATCGCAAGACGCTGCTTGCGAAGCTCCGTCTCGTGATTTTCGCCCACGGGCGCGACGCTCGTTTCAGCGAGATGGATCCGATCATTTACCTCATCATATTCCTGCAGCAGGCTGGCGAATGCCGGGTCCGCTGCCTTCAAGGCGTGGATCTGGTTGAGCTGGCCGGGAAACTCTTCGCCAAGAGTATGAGGTGTGTTCGACATGTATTTCTCCATCATTGATTGCACTGGCAGAATACCGGGTGTCCGCGCGCAAACCTTGATCTCGGTCAATTGCAGACGTGAAGATGGCAGGCCTCTCACAGGGGCGCAAAAATGAAAAACACAAATCCGCTGGCTGCGATCGATAGCAAGGTAACAAGAAGCAAAGGAACCCAGAAGCGTATGGGGCTCCAGGCAATAGCGAGGACGACGCGGAAAAGCGCGTTCGACATAATGGCAGCCAGAACCGCCTGGCCTACGATCTCTACCGTGGCGGCTGAACCTACAAGGCGCAGTGCGCCCAGTACCGCGACATCGACATCGACCGCTCCCGAAACCGCAGCTGCTACAACGATCCCCTGCGCGCCGCTGTAATGCGCAAGTGCGGCATTCCCGGTCGCGGCGACAGCAAACAGGAGCGCGAACAACAGGAGCGGGCCAATCTCGAACGGACTTCTTATCGTCGAAGCGATACCACCGGCCCGGTGGCTTCGTATCAGCGGAAGCGCACCGCAAAGGCTGAAGACAAGCATGGCAGTAAAAGCCGCGGGGCCGATCATGAGGAACAGCTGCGGCTTGATCAGGCCGATGACGACGCAGACGCGACCAATAGAGACTGTTGCAGCAAGGGTCGCCGCTCCGGCCAGAGGATATGGCGACCCTCCAAGACTCGCGTCCCGCCCGAGCGCAAGCGTAACGGAAGTGGATGAAACGAGCGCGCCACTCACGGCACTTACGATCAGCCCGCGTGTCGCTCCAAGCAGGCGCACCGCGATATAGCCGAGATAGGAAATCGTCGCGGTCAGAACGGTGAAGAACCAGACCTCGTGCGGGTTCAGCCCGCCCCATGGGTCAATGGCGCGATTTGGCAGAACCGGAAGGATAATCGCCGTCATCACCGCAAGAGTAAGGGCCGACCGCACTTCCTCCCAGGTCAGCCGCTTCAGAAGTTCATGCAGGACCTCGCGACTTGCCAGGAGAGCGGCAAGTGCAGCCCCACCCCCGGCTGCAGCCTGTACCTCGCCTGCCACGGCCAGAGCACCCAAAGCAAAGACACAGAGGGCGGCGGCGACGCTAGTGACGCTGAAATCCTCATCGTGCGCCGCCTCTCGCGCTTTATAAAACGCGAAGACCGCTGCAAAACCGAGAAATCCGGCGACCATAAGGGAGGCATCTCCCATAGACTGGGAAAGCGCCGAGAAAACACCTCCAAGGAGACCTGAAATGCCGTAAGTGCGGATGCCTGCCGTCCGGCTGCGCGCCGGCTCACCACGCTCACGCCATCCGCGTTCCAAGCCGACCAGCAACCCTATCGCCAACGCAAGACCTAGTCGGGCAAGTGTTGTCTCCATGTCATGCGCCGAGCGCCGGACGAGGCCAATGCGCGCTGCATCCCCGTGCCAGCCGAACTGAGGCTCGTTGAATCCTGTCTATGGAATTCACTCCCTATGAACCTTGCCATCGGCCCAAAGCCGTTCTCATTCGTTCCACTCAAATTGCGCAGTTTTCAACCTGCATTTCCGATGACGGTCCGACATCATGCGGCGCGAGACGGCTCACCGCACGACAAGCACGGGTACCGGGCTATGGGTGAGCACACTGTTGGTCTGGCTGCCCAGCAGCAGGCGGCCAACGCCTCGACGGCCATGGGACGACATGACAATCAAGCTGCAACCGCGGGCGACGGCCGCTTCCAAAATTGCATCTGCGGGATTCGCGTTCTCAACGTGGAGCAGGTCTGCCGAAACACCGATCTTATCCGCGGCTTCCTGCACCCGCTTCAACTGCTGATCCGCGAATTCCTTTTGTGCCGCGTCGTAACTCTCCACATCCATTGGCAAGCCAACCCATCCGACGCCGCCACTCACATAGTACGGGAAGCGTTCGGTAACGATGATAATCGTCACCTTCGCCTGCAATGCCTTTGCGAGCGAGAGGGCATGATTGACGCCTTTTTGAGCGACATCCGATCCATCGGTCGGGACGAGGATATGATTATACAATGTAGTTCCCCTTAAAACTGCTCTGCGTGATGGGGTTGGAGCGTTTCGATCCGACGCAGAAAGAACATTTCCCCACAGTAATGATCCCCTCCGTCAACATGTTGATCTACGTCAAGAAATGCACTCTCGCATCGAATTTATGCTGAAGATCTCCGAGGCACCGACTCGTCATTCGTTGCCACGACAACCAATCCGCGGGCGCGCGTCATTCGGCGCGGATCGAGCTTTTGCATTTTTTCATGCCGCTTTTCTCAAGTGGCAACGCTCGCACCTTCCACAACAACGAATAACATTTCCCGCAGCAGCCACGCTTTTGACACGCGTCAAAGCGTGGCTGCTGCGGGAATGCATAATCGAGTTGATCCACAACTGATCGCGAATTATTCGAAGGAGAGATGCGATGAAGGCTCTTGTCTACGAAGGTCCAGGGCGGAAATCCCTCATAGACCGGCCGATGCCCACGATTGTCTCGCCGACCGACGCCATCGTGAAGGTCACGCGGACCACAATCTGTGGAACCGACCTGCACATCCTCAAGGGCGACGTGCCGACCTGCATACCTGGTCGCATCCTCGGCCATGAGGGCGTAGGCATCGTCGAGGAGACGGGTGCCGGGGTTACCCAGTTCGCCAAGGGCGACCGCGTCCTGATCTCCTGCATCTCCTCCTGCGGCAAGTGCGAATATTGCCGGCGCGGCATGTACTCACACTGCACGAGCGGTGGCTGGATCCTCGGCAACACAATTGACGGCACCCAGGCAGAATATGTCCGTATCCCCCACGCTGACACCAGCCTATATCCGATACCGCAAGATGCCGACGAAGAGGCATTCGTCATGCTGAGCGATATTCTCCCTACTGGCTTCGAATGCGGCGTTCTGAACGGTAAGGTGCAGCCGGGCAGCACCGTCGCCATCGTCGGCTCGGGGCCGATCGGACTGGCGGCGTTGCTGACGGCGCAGTTTCACTCCCCGGCCGAAATCATCATGATCGACCTCGATGAGAACCGGCTGGCGGTCGCCAAGCGCTTCGGCGCGACGCATACGGTCTCAGCGCGCGGCGAGGATGCCGTGCGGCAGGTGCTGGCGCTGACCGGCGGCAAGGGTGTTGACACCGCGATCGAGGCGGTGGGCATTCCGACCACCTTCGAGCTTTGCCAGGAGATCGTCGCTCCCGGCGGCGTCATCGCCAACATCGGGGTGCATGGCGTCAAGGTCAATCTACACTTGGAAAACCTGTGGTCACAGAATATCGCCATTACCACTCGGCTGGTAGATACAGTCACAACGCCGATGCTCCTGAAGACCGTGCAGTCGGGCAAGATCGACCCGAAGAAACTCATAACGCATCGTTTTGGCCTGGAGCGGATCATCGATGCCTACGAGACCTTCTCTTCTGCTGCTGACACGCAGGCACTCAAGGTGATCATCCAGACTGCTGCTGCAGGAGCGCTTTCAGAACAGGTAACGGACAAGCAGGAAAGTTCGCACGCGACTACGACAAACTGTCCCGGATCAGCGCCCTTGAGACAGAACTGGTTTAGTTGAGAAGAGAGGATTTTCGGCTCATCGTAGCTCTATCAAAGGAAGCGAAGATGAGACAGAAATCCGGGCCGCAGTCGTCAGCGGCTGAGAAGACGATCAAGGACATCCGCCGCGCCACGCGCAAGCACCACTCAGCCGAGGACAAAATCCGCATTGTGCTGGACGGCTTGCGTGGTGAAGATAGCATCGCCGCGATCTGCCGCCGTGAGGGGATCGCGGAGAGCTTGTATTATAGCTGGTCGAAGGAATTCCTCGAGGCGGGCAAGAAACGTCTTGCGGGCGATACCGCCCGTTCGGCGACCAGTGACGAAGTGAAGGCACT
>NZ_KQ410793.1 GCF_001262505.1 Shinella sp. SUS2 | reverse complement strand
CCTCCGGTTTGCACCAGAGATTCAGATTCACCCCACTTTGGGAAGGCTAAAGAGTCGAAGTCAGCGAGGCGGCGTATTACTGCCCGGGAGCCGGCTTGAAATCAGTCGAGAGTCGGTTAGCCTCGCAGAATTGAGGATTGAGAGGGACTATACCATGCGGAAATACGCATCGATCTTGCTGGCCGCGACTATCGCGGCCACGGCGATCATGCCGGTCTCGTCGGCGAATGCCTTCCCCGCGGCCCGCACGGGCGACCGGGTCGAGACGGCCTCCGATGTAACGCTCGTCGCCCAGCCAAGCAAGAAGCAGGTCGCGTCGAAGTACAAGCGCACCAAGGTGCGCTTCGTCACCGACCAGGCACCGGGCACCGTCATCGTCGATACCAACAACAAGTATCTCTACTATGTCGAGGGCAACAACAAGGCGACGCGCTACGGCATCGGCGTCGGCCGCGACGGCTTCGGCTGGTCGGGCGTGGTGAAGGTCGGCCGCAAGGCCGAATGGCCCAGCTGGACGCCGCCGGCCGAAATGCGCCGCCGCGAGGCCAAGAAGGGTCGCATCCTGCCCGTCACCCAGGCCGGCGGCGAGGACAACCCGCTCGGCGCGCGTGCGCTCTACCTCTTCAAGGGCGGCCGCGACACGATCTTCCGCATTCACGGCACGAACCAGCCCTGGACGATCGGCCAGAACATGTCGTCGGGCTGCATCCGCATGATGAACAAGGATGTGGAGCATCTCTACGCCCGCGCCGATATCGGCACCAAGGTCATCGTCGTCGGCCCCGGCAACCGTCAGGGCAGCGTGAGCTACAACGACAAGGGCGTCGATTTCTTCGGCAACCTCTTCGGTTTCGGCGGCTGATCCGCCGCTTGCCGTAGACCGTTTGGACGCCGGCCTTGCGCCGGCGTCTTGCGTTCAGCCGAGGGAGCAGCCGATCGTTCCCGCGCGCCGGATCGGCTCATCGAGGTCCGCGCCTTCGATCTTCAGCGTATAGGTGCCCTCGTAACCGGTTTCGTCCTCGCCGGCCTTCGTCATCATGACGAAATCGAGCGCTGCAAAGGGCTGGTTGTCACCGGATTCGGCGTGGACGAGCAGGCGCAGTTCACCATCATGCAGCCAATGGTGCGTAAGGAAAGACTGATCGAGCGTGACCTTCCTGTCGAGCCCCTTCTGGGCGAGATCCTTCGGCAGCTCGATCGAGCCGCGGAAATTCAGGATGCCGCCGAGGCTGTAGCTGAAGCCCGCCTCCCCTTCGAACGTGACGTTCCTGTCCTTTACCGCACAGCTGAACCCGCCGGTGGCGAAGGCGGGCGTAGAGAGGGCAGCAAGGGCGGTGAGCGAATGCATGAGGCGGCGCATGGGCATCTCCGATGGCTGGAATGCCGCCTGTCTAGCAATCCGCGGACGAAGCGGCTGTTCCGCGCGTGACAGGCTCAGGAAAGCACGGCGGGCTTCATTCCGCCATAGGCCCAGTCGATGAGTTCCACCGTGTGCAGGATCGGAATGGCCGTGCCGGTCGCGATCTGGGTGATGCAGCCGATATTGCCGGTGGCGATGATGTCCGGCTTGGTCGCCTCGATGTTCTTGACCTTGCGCGCCTTCAGCTTGCCGGAAATCTCCGGCTGGAGGATGTTGTAGGTGCCGGCAGAGCCGCAGCACAGGTGCCCTTCCGCCGGATCGCGCACCGCAAAACCCGCTTTCTTCAGCAGTGTCTTCGGCGCCATGGTGATCTTCTGGCCATGCTGCATGGAACAGGCGGAGTGATAGGCGACCGTCACCCCCCGCGCCTCCTGCTGGGGCAGGTCGAGCGTCGCGAGGTATTCCGTGATGTCCTTGGCGAGGGCGGAGACCCGCGCAGCCTTGTCCGCATAGGCCGGATCGAGGCGCAGCATGAAGCCATAGTCCTTGATCGTCGTGCCGCAACCCGACGCCGTGATGATGATCGCATCGAGCCCGCCCTTCTCGACCTCGCCGAGCCAGACATCGACATTGCGCCGCGCCGCCTCCAGCGCCTGCTCCTCGCGGCCCATGTGGTGGACGAGCGAGCCGCAGCAGACTTCGCCCGCCGGCGCCACGACCTCGACGCCGAGGCGGGTGAGGAGACGGATCGTCGCGGCGTTGATCTCGGGCTTCAGCACCGGCTGGGCGCAACCGGAGAGGATCGCGACCCGCCCGCGGCGCGGGCCGGCGGCCGGATGCGTGCCCGGCCGCGCGCTGGCCGAGGCCTTCGGCAGGGCGCGGGGTGCAAGGTCCAGCATGGCACCGAAGGGTTCGAGCGGCTTGAAGCGCTTGAGGAGGCCGGCAAAGGGCCGGCCGAACGCCGCCGCCTTCAGCGCCAGGCGGAACCGGCCCGGATAAGGCAGCACGGCGGCAAGGATGTTGCGCGTCAGCCGGTTCCAGAACGGGCGCTTGTAGGTCGCCTCGATATGCATGCGGGCATGGTCGACGAGATGCATGTAGTCGACGCCGGAGGGACAGGTCGTCGTGCAGGAGAGGCAGGAAAGGCAGCGGTCAATATGCGTCACGACCTCGGCATCCGCCGGCCGGCCGTTCTCCAGCATGTCCTTGATGAGGTAGATGCGGCCGCGCGGGCTGTCGAGCTCGTTGCCCAGCGTCACATAGGTGGGACAGGTGGCGGTGCAGAAGCCGCAATGCACGCATTTGCGCAGGATCTTCTCCGATGTCGCGACATGCGGATCGGCAAGCTGCTCGGCGGTGAAATTGGTCTGCACGTCGATACTCCCTAGCGCAGCATGCGGTTCATGCGGGCTGCGATGATGTAGGCCTTCTCGGCCTGGGTGACATGAGCCGCGGCCAGCGCCTCCTGCCCGGCCGGTGTGATCGTCAGCACATTGTCGCGCCGCGAGGGATTGAGGGGCATGTAGCTGCTGTGGCGGGCGAGCGTGAGATAGCCCTTCTTGATGAGGGCGCGCATATCCGGCGTCAGGGGCGGAAGCCCTCGCGCGCCAACGGTCGCCGACGGGCCGACGTCACCGCACAGCCACCAGAGGAGCGCCATCTGTCGGCGTGCCGCGCCCAGCACCGCCAGCGGCGCAGCGGGCAAGGTTCCCCAGCGGGCCTTGTCCTCGCGCGCCTGATCGACACGCTTCTTCCACGTCCGTGCCTGCTGCCTCGCAATCGAATCGCCCGCCAGCCGTCCCATCTTCATGCTCCCTGTTTTCGGTCCATCAAGGGAGAGACGTACAGGCCGGCCGGATCGAAGCTCGCCTTGACGCGCGCCGAGAGCGCGGCGACGGCGTCCGGCTGCGGCTCGAACGTGTCCGTCGCCGCCAGCACCTCCGGCCGGGCCCGCAGCAGCGTGGCATGGCCGCCACCGACGGCCTTGACGTAGCGGCGCAAGAGCGCGGCTTCGGGGTCGGCCTCCATGCGCAGCCAGACGAGACCGCCCTGCCAGTCGTAGAAGGCATCGACACCCGTTTCGAGACGGAGCGCGGCGACGAGCTGGTGGCCCGCTGTGGGCGCGACCGAAACGCGCCAGAGCGGACGCGGCGTTCCGTCTGCATAGGGCGCGGCATCGCGGATTTCCCGCCAGAGACGGGCCGTCACCTCCGCATCGAGATGCGTCACTGCGCCGAAGCGGGCCATGCTGGCAGTGAGCTTCTCGCTGCGCACGGCCACCGAGGCGGCAAGACCCTCGAGGCGCAGCACCGTGGCCGCTCCGTCCGGCAGCAGGCCACCGACGAACCGGCCGCGCACGCTTTCCGGCAGGTGCGCGGCACCGGAGACCTCGACGGACATCGCCATCGCCGTCGCCATCGCCGCGGCCGCCTCTGCATCGTTGAGGCCGGAGACGACGATGGTCGCCGCCGTTTCCGGAACCGGAAGAAGGCGGAAGGTGACCTCCGTCAAGAGCGCCAGTGAACCGTGTGAGCCGGCAAGCAGCTTGACGAGGTCGAGGCCGGTGACGTTCTTCATCACCCGGCCGCCGGCCGTCACCACCTCGCCCCTGCCGTTGACGAAGCGCACGCCGAGCAGGCTGTCGCGCGCAGCGCCCGCAACGAAGCGGCGCGGGCCGGAGGCATTGGTGGCGAAGACGCCGCCGATGGTGGGAATGCCGGAGGAGCCGAGCGCGCCGCGCAGGTCACAGGGCTCGAAGGAGAGCATCTGGCGCTTTTCGGCAAGCGCCGCCTCCACGACCTCGAGCGGCGTGCCGGCACGGACGGTCATGGTCATTTCGGCCGGATTGTAGGCGACGATGCCGGCAAGGCCCCGCGTCGAGAGCGTTTCGGCCCCGTCCGGCGCAGCGGCAAGGCTGCGCGTGCCACCGCCGCGGATGGCAAACGGCGTGCGGGACAGCGCTGCGACCTGGACGAGGCGCGCGGCGGCCTCTTCGGAGAGCGGTTCATGGATGGGGGTCATGCGGTGGGGCGTCCTTCGAGCGGGAAGACCTTGGACGGATTGAGCAGCCATTGCGCATCGAAGGCTGCACGCACGGCCATCTGCTGGTCGAGGTCGACCGCGGCATATTGATGGCGCATCAGGTCGCGCTTCTCGATGCCGACGCCGTGTTCGCCCGTCAGGCAGCCGCCAGCATCGACGCAGAGCTTCAGGATGTCATTGCCCGCCGCTTCCGCGCGCGCGGCATCTTCCGGATCGTTGGCGTTGAAGAGGATCAGCGGATGCATGTTGCCATCGCCGGCATGAAAGACGTTGGCGACGCGCAGGCCGTATTTCTCGACGATCTCCGCCGTGCCGCGCAGCACATGCGAGAGCTGGCCGAGCGGTACCGTGCCGTCCATGCAGATGTAGTCGGCGATGCGGCCCGTGGCGCCGAAGGCGGACTTGCGGCCTTTCCAGATCAGCGCCGCCTCGGTCGCCGACTGGCTTTCCTTGACGACCTTGACGCCATGGCGCCGCGCGATCTCGATGATGCTGGCAAGCATCGCCTCCATCTCGGCTTCGGAGCCCTCGACTTCGACGATCAGCAACGCCTCGACGTCCATCGGATAGCCAGCGCCGGCAAAGGCCTCGCAGATTTCGATCGCCGGCTTGTCCATGAACTCGATGGCGACGGGGATGATGCCCGACCCGATGACATCGGCGACGCAGGCGCCTGCCTCCTCCGAACTGTCGAAGCCGAAGAGCACCGGACGCGCGCCCTCGGGCTTGGCGATGAGCCGCACCGTCGCCTCCGTCACGATGCCGAGCTGCCCCTCGCCGCCGCAGATGACGCCGAGAAGGTCGAGGCCGCCGGCATCGAGCGCCTTGCCGCCGAGTTCGACGATGGTGCCGTCGATGAGCACGAGCTTGACGCCCAGGAGGTTGTTCGTGGTCACGCCGTATTTCAGGCAGTGCGCCCCGCCGGAATTCATGCCGATATTGCCGCCGATCGTGCACGCGAGCTGGGAACTCGGATCGGGCGCATAGAAATAGCCGTCGGCCGAGACGGCATCGGAAATGGAAAGGTTCGTGACGCCGGCCTGCACCGTGGCGGTCCGGTTGGCGAAATCCACCTCCAGGATGCGCGCCATCTTGGAGAGGCCGACGACGACGGCATCCTCCTGCGGGATCGCGCCGCCCGAAAGCGACGTGCCCGCCCCGCGCGGCACGACGGGTACGCCGTAGCGATGGCAGTATTTCAGGACGGCGGCGACCTGTGCGGTGGTTTCCGGCAAGGCGACGGCAAGCGGCAGACGGCGATAGGACACGAAGGCGTCCGTCTCGAAGGGCACAAGCGCGCGCGGCTCGTGCACGAGACAGCCTTCCGGCAGGAGATCGAGCAGGTCCGCGACGATGTCCCCACGACGGGCGAGCACCGCCGGCCGCGGCTCCAGGAACCCGATCTGATCCATCTCTTGGCCTCCTGCATCAAGTGGTCTTTTTTCTTTACCACTTCATTTCTGGCGATGCAAACCCTTAGAGGCTGCCTCAAAAAGAGGTGGGTGATTTCAACAGGTTATGATTCCTTCGGATTTGCGAGATTCGATGGAGT
>NZ_KQ410792.1 GCF_001262505.1 Shinella sp. SUS2 | reverse complement strand
TCAGAATCTGTCCCATAGCGCATCCCTCCATTCCTGGCTGAATAGTGCACCATCAAATACCGGGACTAAACACCTAGGGTGAAGCCCGCGATGTACTCGATGATGATGTCGATCCACATTGGGAGGCCGAGTACCGCCGTGATCGCGGCGGCAATTATGATGCCGGTGGCATCGCCTGCTACGCAGTGAATGGTGGACCCGATGCCCTGCTTCCACAGTGGCTTGATGAACTCTTCATGGGTTCCGGGCGCAGGCTCTTTGTCAGCCAGAACGTAAAGGAGCAGTCCAACTGGACCGAGGTAGAGCGTGACGAGGATGAAGCCCCACTTCATCACGGCCGGTTCTGGATTGTTCCTGAATTGATCCCAGGCAACATATGCCGTGCTCAAGCCTGCGGGTGTCGGCCAGTGAGACTAATGTAGCTAGAAGCAGGAGTTCGAGACCATGTCCAGTCGGCACTCCTTCTGCCCGAAGGTCAAATGGCTGAGCGGCACGCCGCGACCTTTGACGACGCCGGCGGGGGAGGCGGCCAGTGCGCCGAACATCAGGCCGAGGTGCTCGATCTTCTGGGAGGCGGTCTCCTCACCCCACACCCCGTTCCGCTGGAAACCGATAGCCGTGAGCGTCGAGGTCTTGAAGCGGATCAGGTCTGCCATCTCCATGGCAAGCCGCGGCGGTGCATCGACGACACCAGACAGGAGATCAGGGTCTTCGAAGGTTTCCGCAGCATTGTTGTTGGCAGTGGCCGTGAGGGAACTCGTGCGGGGTGACAGCGATCCCCCGCCATAGGTGACACCTGGAAAGCGGATCGCATAGCGCTGCTTGATGGCTGCCGCCTGATAGCGTCGATAGTCGGTCGAACCCGAGATAATGACCCGGCGCACCCAGTCGAGAATCTCTTCCCGCTTGCTGAAAGGCAGGCTGCTGAAGTTGTCAGGAAGGTGCAATGAAATCCGGCGCCGTTCGGCAGGGCTGATGTCGCCAAGGTCATGACCGAGCAAGGAGCGGGCCTGGTAGGGCAGTTTCGCCTTGAAGTAGCCCGCGGGCAGCCGGTATCGTAGCTCAATGCGGGCGAGGATCTTAAAGCTCGCGACGGAGCGCGGCACGCGTTCGCCCTGGATCCAGGACAACATGGTCTTGTGGTCGAACGTCTCGCCGAGGCGAACGACGGCGCGGTAGAGCTGCCAGTAACTCTCGCCGAAACGGCGCATCTGATAGATCAGCGCATCCTGAAATGCAGCAGGGTCGTCGCTCGCCTCGAACAACGGATCCGGGAGCGGTTGGATGGGTTTAGGCTCTGGTCCTCTCTGGGGCGAAGCGGAGCGAGCGCGAAGATCGTCTTCGCCAACTCGCCTCGGCTTTCTGGTAGAGGACAGAGTTACTGCCGGTTTACGCTGGTCTGCGTCCTTGGATCGGGACACCGGCTTCGTCGGGCGGGCGTCCCCTGCCGCAGGCGGTGCGCCCAACCATCGGAGGATCGCATCAAGTGCGATGCGGATCTGTTGTTTAAGATCGCCCGTCAGATCGCCGCCTAGTCGGCAAGCTTGAGCGATTTCTGTCCAGTCGATGCGACCGTTCAGGAGAGGTGGTGCCCTACGATGAGCGATGAGTTTAACGAGATAGGCCTCGACGTTGCTCAACGTGCGTTTCGATGCGATCGGCGCAATGCGCAACGCGCAGAATTTTGAGATCTTGCTCTGAAAATGGCGTGATGAAAGGTCTGGTTTTGACATGCTTGCATTCCCGTTCGCTCGGCACCAATGCCGAGGGCGAGCGGGGATAGGGGCTGGCATTTAACAAAGAGTGTACCGCGAATAACGGTGATCAGGTGGGCGTCGCTGTTCGGAAATATGGCTGCGGAGCCATTTGAGTGGGTTGCAGAGAACCTCTGTGTGGAGAATAGGCGTGTGCTGTTTGGAGAATTGATTAGTTTTCGGCCGATGTTTAGTGGCTTTGCACGAAAATCCAGCAGACGAACGTCTTCAAAACTGCCGGAGCTGGTCGAACTCGTCATCGCGACGCCGCTTTTTCATGCCGGGACGGTAACGAAAACCCTCGGGGTTGCGCCGCAGGCGGCGCGGCGGATTGTTGCGGAACTCGGCCTTCACGAGATGACGGGGAGGGGGAGGTTTCGGGCGTGGGGTGGGATCTAGTATGAAGAACGGCTCGGGGAGGGGTCCATGACAGTCTATTTCGCAACCGAGCTCGATAATAGTTTGTCGGGCAGGTTCTATATTAAAATAGGGCGATCGAAGGCACTTACGCGCCGCCTTTCGAATTTGCAGACCGGCAATAGGCGCACAATTGCGCTGATGGGAGTAATAAGGACCTCTTCGGTCGAGGAGGACGGCGAGATCGAGAGGGAATTACATGAACTTTTCCGACATAAACATGATGTGCGAGAATGGTTTTTTCTAACGCCTGAGGACGTGATCGATAGTTTGAAGCGATATTCGTCCAGGGCATATATCGCGATCGGACAAGACGCTTTCGAGATCATCTCATACGATCGTGACGCTGTTCCCGAGTTCGCAAGTCCTTGGCTTTGGGGAGACACAGATCTGTATGAGTTTTGCCCAAACTGTGGCTGGGCATGTGGATGGACATATAGTGAGAGTTTTGGAGGAGAACTTTGCTTAGAGTGCGGCGCTTCCGAGCACGATTACGACAGGCCAGGGCCAGATGAATGATCGGGAGCCGATGGGGGCAAGGATGAAGCGTGTGAAGCGAAACCCGGCCAAATTCGACGCTATCGAATTGTACACCTCGGTCGGCCGGGATCGCGGTTACAAACTCAATGTCGCGGGAGATATCGAAAGCTTCCTCGATACCATGAAGGACTCCCTTCAAGCATCGCAGACGAATCCCCTCCTGCTGCACGGAAAGCGCGCGGAGGCGCTATTCGCACATGTCGCAGGTGCCTTGGGTCAATGCAAGTTTATCAAACAGGAGGATGCCGGCGACATTTTCACGGCGGGAGGGGACATCATCGCGCCAGACTACAAGATCGTCCTGGCAGACGGTACAGCGTTTCTGGTTGAGGTGAAGAACTTTTATCTCAAATCGTTCGACAAGGAACTCACGATCCCTGCCAAGACCATGGAGGGGCTTGAGCAATATGCTGAGCTCAACGGACTTCCGTTGAAAATCGCGATCTATTTCTCGAACCTGAACAACTGGGTCCTACTGTCGAAGGCTGCCTTCAAAAAGGACGGCAAGCATTTTTCGATATCCTTTGCGAGGGCGATGGCGGTCAACGAAATGGCAACTTTGGGCGATCGTACTATTGCGACACTCCCGAGGCTATCTGTTGAGTTTCGTACGACACCCGAGCTGGCGATAAAGCCCGATGCGAACTCCGAAGTGGTCTTCACCATCAAGTCGATAAGGTTCGAGTGCGGGCATACCGAAGTCATTGGCGACGATGCTCGGGAGATCGCCTTTTACCTCATGAGATATGGTCGGTGGCCCTGTGGTGATCAGATCCCTCTGTTCGACGGCGACAAGGTTATCGCGCTTCAATTTGTGTTCGAACCCGAAGAAGTTCATCCTGAGCAAGGGTTCGAGACGATCGGTTGGCTCAGTCAGATGGTTAGCAGTGCATATTGTTGACGTGAACTGCGTTTCGAAAGCTCTCGGCAGCATTCAACACCTGTGCCAGACGCGAGCCGCGTCCACCGCTGAGCTCAGCCTCGGCGTCACGTAGAGGCTTAAGATACGTCCCCGACAGATACTCGCGTGCTTCGCGTTCTATTGACGGTCCTTCGCCAGATGCACCTGATCGGATGTCGGACCGGATCTGCCTTGTGCCTCTGACGACCTGCTCCGTCAGCTCAGCGGCAAGCGTGACATATAGGAAAGGTCTCCGTTGACCCTCTACCTCTTCGAATGTCAGATGCTCAAGGAAGGCCGCCGCTTGCTGCGTGGATAGGTCGGCAAATTTCAGCCTAACCGAGAATCGCGTAGCGCCCCGACGGAAATCGGTCTCAAGAATTCGTAGCCACTCACCTGTTCTCGATGACAGAGTGTAGCGGATGGCATCGATCAGCGCCGTCTTACCGGAGTTATTCTCACCGACGATGATGTTCAAGGTTTTGTTTAGTTCGAGTTCAAGGCTATCGAAAATACGGAATTTCTCGATCTTAACCCGTTGCAAGTACATGGCTTCCCCCAAGAATCGCTTTGCCAGAATTGCAAAGCCAAACGGGGAAGTCTACTGTACGAATCTACTCTGGCGGGTATGCCTGCGCGATTTCTTGGATGGAATGACGCGGGTTACCAATGTTCACTGGCCTATTGTTTTCCGCTGTCGCGAGCTCTTTGGCGCAGGCGCGTGTAGGTCTTGAGGCGAGTTTCCCGCCTATGTCGTCACGGCAATCAATGGGTCATCGACGCCGCGACCGGCTGCTGACAGTCTCGGGAACAGCCAAGCTATGACCGCAGGATCGAGCAAGCCCTGCGCGAACATCGACTCCCAATTGTTCAGAGAATCCTGAGCATAGTCCCGCGCATCTCGATGCTCGCAGATGGCTGCGATCAATGCAGCTTGGTTGGTGGGGATAAAATTCAGGGACCCGACGATCTTTCGTGGCGCGCGCACGAACTTGACCCATTGTTTTCCCAGCCAATTCAGCACGCCAGTCCGCTTAATCACATTGTTTAGGTGGTATTCGATCGCGGGCCTGTCCGGGTGCGTGAGGGCAACCAGAATTTCGAGATCTACGATCACGGTTGCATCCATGCCGGAAAACTTCGCTGCGTAGAGACGTTCGTCCATGCATGCATCATAGTATGGATGGAGGATGCGCGCTCCCACGGCATGGCCCTTATAGTTCTGGCCACGCTTCAGGTTGCAATCACATGCCGGGACCAGATTCTTGGAGAAGACCGCAAATGCAGGGTGATGTTCCTTTGGCAGAACGTGATCCAGCGTATGAGCGTGTAAGGAGCCACACATCGAACACGGTAATGCGAGATTGTCCTCTCGGATGTCATCGATAGGGTGGTGGCTGGTGGGCAAATCTTTGTAGTGTTTGCGCAGCCATTTATCCAATGGAACCGGGATCGAGACATGCGCGACCGCCTGTGCGTTCCCCGAGACGCTGTCATATTGCACGTAGCCGGTCTTCAGGGCATGCCTGAATGCCTGTAGGCTCGGATAACTTCCAAGCCTGTGGTTGTCGACGAGTGCATCGACACCTGCGATGTCATCGAAAATCGGAAAAGGGAGTTTGCGCATCAGCCGGAGATCTTTGCCCGAAGTTCGTTTAAGAATTCCAGCGACAACTCATTGCTATAGTTTTCGAGGACCTCATCCCAGGTCATCCCCGATGACTGGATGTTTCTCTCCAACTCCTGCGCGAGATACGAAGGTTCATCTTCTCCAAAAACGAAATAGGAGATTTCTCCGACGTCTGCACCGAAGGTCGCAAGGCGCGGTCTCTGGACTTCGATGCGTCTGTCGGCGTCAGCCCTCAGGATCGAGATCTGCTCCCTGAAAACCTCTCGGAGAAAATAGGCAGAGTGCGTCGCGATGATGGCTGCGGACCCGGTCTGCGCCAGAAGGCTGTCCAGGATTGAGACGAAGCGCGCTATGAAGTTTGGGTGCAGATGGGTCTCGGGCTCGTCGAATAGTAGAAGAGAGCTATTGTCGATTTCGAAGCTCACATAGGCCGCAAATTTGAGAAAAGAGATTTCGCCGCTACTCAGGCGAAGCGCATTGCCATCGGAGAAACGAACCGGATCGCGCCGGGTGTTGAGCGACGCAAACCGTCGGAGTTTTTCCTGTTCGCCGCCCTGGTTCAACGAGCTCAACGGAATGATGCCGTCATTTGTCCAGACCCAGATGGAATTCGGGTCCCCCAGCGCTTCGAGTGCATTGAGTGAGAGCGGCGGTGGAAAAGTCGGCCACGGTAGCGGCGGAATAGTCCAGCCGCGGGCGGAGTAAAAACCGGCCACCT
>NZ_KQ410791.1 GCF_001262505.1 Shinella sp. SUS2 | reverse complement strand
GGTGGCCGGTTTTTACTCCGCCCGCGGCTGGACTATTCCGCCGCTACCGTGGCCGACTTTTCCACCGCCGCTCTCAGTGTAGAATCTGTCCCATAGCGCATCCCTCCATTCCTGGCTGAATAGTGCACCATCAAATACCGGGACTAAACACCTAGAACGATTTGCCGTAACTCGCGCGTACGGACGCCGCGTGGCCGCTCGGATGCTTACCGATTCTGAAATCGAGCCAGTCGAGTATCCTCAGCGAGATACATCTTCGTGAGCTTTGCGGATCTTCTCGGCTTTCTCGCAATGACAGTCGAGAAAACCATGGATCGGACAGGTGCGGCACATCTCTTCCAAACGCTTGCGTAGCGCTTGCCGCCCGCGGTGGAGTCGCACCGCGACATTGTTGAGCGAGGTGCCAAGGCTTGCTGCCAATCTGTCGCGAGGCTCGCCCAGGATATCAGCCCGCCAGACGATGTCCGAATACTCGGGTTTCAAGGTTGGAAGCAGACGATACAGACAATTGCAGACCGCTGCATCGAGCTCGGCGTCAACAGGTTCACTCTCGATCTCGGCGTCGTCGACAGGGGTTTCCCGACGCCGTCGCCTGCTCAAGTTCCGCTGATGGTCAACAAGGGTGGTGGCGAGGATGCGGCCCAGCCAGCCCCGAACGGTGCGGATATCTCTGAGTTGAGATGCGCGCTCCAGCGCCCGAAGGGAGAAGCGCTGCAACACCTCCTCCGCATCGTCGCGATTCCTCAGGCGGCGCTGGAGGAAGACCAGCATTTCCTCTCTCGCCTCGACAAGCGCCCGCTGGACGGCAGCATCAAGAGGTTTCGCGGCATCGTCAGACTTATCGGAACGTTGCGTATCCATTCTCTTGCCTCCAGCTTCGGTCATCCTCCGCATTTTCCTCCTGCACGGGGCAGCTCCCAAAATTCGCCTGATGTTGGACAGGCGCGGCTGATAAGTCTTTAACTCTAATCAAGTGTCATGGCCCCACTACGAACAGGATAAGCACGCCAGCGATGCGATCCGACAATGCCGATCAGGTGGGGCTCTGTTCTATCGCACGGTCTCGCGGCCTCATGCAGGAGCTGCGATCCAAGAGCCGTGCATTATCGTGCCACAAGCCGACCCGTTACTCTCTGACCCGTACGACGCAGCTTGGTGGCCACATGCCAACAGATTACTTTATGATCGCTGCTCGCTAGGCAGCCGAGACGAAGAGCGGAGTGACTGCAGAGCGAGCGGGGTCCGACAACCCGACAACATTGTCAGGTTCGCCGTGAGGCGCTCCATCAAGGGATGATAAGGAGGCCGATCACCGTGCCGGCAAACAGATTGTGGAAGGAGATGAAGGCGAGAAGTGCTGCCGCCAGCATCGGGCTGACGATGCTTTCCAGATCGTAGGCCGCCGGGATAGCGACAGCGCGCGCGTATACTCCTTTTCTTCCAGCAATATGTTGGAGATCGTCGCCTGGAAGGTCGGCGTGAAGGCGGCCGAGGCCGACTGCAGGACGAGGATTCGCACATAGACCTGCCAGATTTCGGTAACGAGGGGCAGCAACACAGACACGGAAGCGCGCACGAGATCGAGCGCCACCAACATGGCTCGCTGCGGCACGCGCTCGGCGAAAGCCGATGCGATGGGCGCGACGGCCACATAGGCGATCATCTTGATGGCGAGCGCGTCCGCCCGGCACCGCGCCGGCGTGGGCCCCGGCCAGCTCGATCCCTTGGGCAAGAAAGAGATGGCGATAGGTCCGGTTCTTGAGGATCGCGAAGATCAGAGATATTTCGCTTCCTTGAACACATCAACCGAACCGATTTTTTGGCGCGGAAGGGACCCGACTGTTTCCTCAAGGCAATGATCGAAATGATCGAGGCATCGTTTTGCTTCTTCGATCATTTCGATTACGCTGCCACGGTGACCTCGAGCACGCTTCAGGCGCTTTACAATGTGTGGGTGTGTTTCATGAAGGTTTGAAGTCGAACCCCTACCAGCAATCCTATCCGCCGTAGACGATAAGGCGCCGCATTTCGCCATAAGACACCTAGCCCTCACACTCCGTTGGACATAATCGACCATCTTCTCGATGAAGCAGACCCGGCAATATACTTACCGTCTGCTCAATAGATATTCCCGCAGCCTTCCACGCAATCATCGGGATTGGCGCGCCCGACCGCCTCAGCGAGCAGCATCGCTAGCATTTAAGACCCCCTTGTTTGATGCAGCGCAAATTCGTCACGCTGGATCTGCGCTAGGTTTGCCCCAGTTTCGATGTTCAAGTAAACCGAAGGATGAGCCGAGGTGGCCGCCGGCGTGACAATGGTCAAGGCGTTCAGAGGGTCGCACGGGTGGGCGACCTCCTTGCGGCGCGGGTTTATCCTTTTCCTCGCCATCGCGTTCGGGCTTACGGCGTTTCTCACAGATGGCGGGCATCAAGCGCGTGCTGCTTCAACGGACGGCATCCCGGCGCTCATGACTCAAGCTGCGGATTGTGCCGACCTCCTCGTGCGCATGCCCTGCGACAACGATACCCAACGCGGCTTCGAGCACCCGTGCGACAGCGGTCACTGCCTGTCGGGCCTCGGGTGCTTCCTCTGCGCTCCGCTAAACACGGCCTGGAGCTGGCGCATGTTGAACGGCGAAACCGTCTCGCCGGCTGCATCGCCGGTGCCCTCATCCGCGGAGTTGCGTCGTCAGAAGCGACCTCCGCGATCCACCTTGATCATCTGAGCACCTTCGGCCTGTTCAGTCCGTGTGCTCCAGCCGAACCGAGGACCGGCACAATGCCGTAGTCTTCCGACCGTGCGCGTCCCAGGCCGCCCAACGATACGGCCGAGGAGACGAGCCGTTCTGCGTGACGCCGACGTGACATAGCCTCTAATCGTCGGCAGCCGGCGAGCCAGAAGGGGCCATGCACGGACCTTGCCGAATCGGTAGGCAGCGGCACGCGAGGAAGTCTTCGGCATCCGCACGCCGGGCCAATCTTTCCAAACTCACCTCAAGATGTGCTCGACGAGCCGGCAAGGCTGCGAGCCGAGGAGCTGAATACCATGCTAAAGACCCACTCGACCCGTTCGATTTCCATCACCGCGGCAGTCCTGACAGCAACCGCGATTCGCAGACGTGCGGCCATGCTGGCCTTCGCGACGGCATCCGCCCTGGTGCTTGCTATTCCGTTCGCCGCCACCGTCCGAGCGGAGCCTGCTGCAACCGGCTTCGTCTATACGGCCGATGAATTTGGCAACACCGTTAGCCGCATCGACCTTACCACGGAAAAGATCGACATCGTTCCGGTCCCGATCACGCCCCACAACGTGCAGTTCGTACCGGGAAAAGATCTGGTGCTGGCGGTGGGCCTGCCGGTCGCCGACAAAGCTGAAGACGCTCATGCGTCCAATGGGGCAGGCCATGGCGGCGACGGGCATGGTGATGCCGCTGTCGCAGGCCAATTGATCGTCCTCGACGCGGCCGATATTTCCTCCGGCGTGAAGGCGTCGATCCCCGTGGGTGGGCATCCTGCGCATGTGATCGCAGACGCGCAGGGTAATCGCGCCTACGTCTCGAATTCCGAAGACGACAGCTTGTCGGTCGTTGATCTTGCCAAGGGCGAGGTCGTCGCCACGGTCGGCACCGGCGACTACCCCCACGGCCTTCGGATGAGCCCGGATGGAAGCGCCATCTATGTCGCGAACGTCCAGGACGGTACTGTTTCGGTTATCGACACAACGGCGCTTTCGGAAGTTGCCAGGATCAAGGTCGGCGTTGCGCCCGTCCAGGTCGGCTTCACACCTGACGGAAAGCGGGTCTATGTCTCGCTGCGCGATGAAAACAAGGTCGCCGTTATCGACACGCAGTCGCGCGAGGTGATCGCACGCATCAATGTCGGCCGTTCGCCCATCCAGGTTTACGCCACGCCTGATGGCCGGCTGGTTTACGTCGCGAACCAGGGAACCGAAACGGAGCCGGATGAGACGGTCTCGGTTATCGATGTCGTAGGCGGGAATGTCGTAAAGACCATCCAGACGGACAAGGGCGCTCACGGCGTGACGGTCGCTGCCGACGGAGCCTTTGTCTTCGTCACCAACATCGTGGCCGGGACCGTTTCCCAGATCGACGTCGGCAGCCAGTCCGTGGTCAAGACATATGCTGTCGGCAAGGGACCGAACGGCGTCACCTATCAGGCGCAGTGACGCAACGTCGGGGCGGCGCTTCGCCGCCCCGCACGACCTAAGCCTCAAACCTATGAGCAGGACGGCCGGCATGCAGGCTTCATCAATGGACAAAGGGTCGGCGAGGCTCTATTCTTTGCCCATGCTTCGCGCGTTGCTTATCATTGTTACAACCATCTCGCTTGCCGCTGCTTCTTTTGCCGTTCAAGCACACGAGACCCGCATGTCCGGGATGTTGGAACACGCCGCGCTGACGCAACACATAGAGCAAGCTGCGCGCTTCGCAAAATCTGGACAGCGTTTCCGCTAATCGCCGGACATTGATTTCACAAAAGTCCGGACAGATTGACGAGGTGGTCCTCGGCAGCCTTGTTGCCATTAGAGGTGATTGATTTCGCCGTTTTCCGGCTCCGTCAAGAGGGGCGCGCTTTTTTGCTTGCGCATGCTCTCACCGCGCAGGGTAATGCGGTGAGCATTATGCACGACGCGGTCCAGTATGGCATCGGCGACCGTGCTGTCGGCGATGAGGTCGTGCCAGTTCGCCACGGGAACCTGAGCGGTGATCAAAGTGGACTTTCTCTGATAGCGCTCCTCGACGATTTCGAAGAGATGGAAGCGCTGCTGGTCGGACAGGGCGTGCGTCCCGAAGTCGTCGAGGATGAGGAGCTGGACGCGGCTGAGCTTGTCGATGAGGCGGGGAAAGGAGCCATCGAGGCGGGCCAGCGCGAGGTCCTCGAACATGCGCGGCACGCGCACATAGAGCACGGAGTAGCCGAGCCTGGCGGCCTGCCTACCGAAGGCACAGGCCAGCCATGACTTTCCGGTTCCGGTTTGGCCGGTGATGATCAGCCCCTCATGGGCCGCGAGCCATTGCCCCTGTGCGAGCGCCATGGTGTTGCGCCGGTCGAGGCCACGGGTGGCGGCGAAGTCGATATCTTCGATACAGGCCTGAGCAAAGCGTAACTTGGCGGAGGCGAGCCGGTTACGGATGCGCTTGTCGGCGCGCAGTGTGACTTCGCGGTCGAGCATCAGGCCGAGCCATTCATCCCGGCCGAGTTCATTGGCGCCGGATTGCTCGCTCAATTCGCGCCAGGCGGCGGCCATGCCTGTCAGTCCGAGGGTCTGCATCTGGTCGAGGGTGGGGTTTGACAGCATTGTTGCTTCCTTCACTGATAATAGGATCGGCCACGGATATTGGTATGCGCAGGCGTGGGGGCCGTGTGTTCAGCCTGCTGTCTTTGCCGGTCGAGGCCGGATTTGAGGATGGAGGCGACGGAGGAATAAGAGATTGCATTGATGGTGAGCGCCCGCTCACAAGCCGCATCCAGGCGCTGCGATCCATAGCGCGGCGCCAGCGACAGAATGCCCATGGCGGCGCGGTAGCCCTGTTCGGGATGCGGCCTGTCGCGCATCATGCGTTCGACCAGGATAGCGACATTGGGACCGATCTGGACCGCACGGCCGATCAGGTTTGCCGGCGTGGTGTTGGCATAGCGCTGATGCGCCTTGGGCATATGCTCGTTGACGGTGACGTGGCCGGAACGCTGGGAGCGGCGAACATGGCTGGCGACACGCTGGTGATCGTGGAATATCTCGACCACCCGATGGGTGAGCCGCACCTGGAGAGTGCATCCGATCAACCGGTGTGGCACCGAATAGAAGGTCTTGTCGACCTCAACATGATAGTCCGGGTGCACCTTCGCCGATTTCCATTCCGCATATTCGAATGGCGCCGCCGGCAACGGCTTCAAGGTCGCCCGCTCGATCTCCTCGAACAGTTCGCGGCGGCTTTTGCCGACATGCCGCATCGTTCGATTGTTCAGGTCCTCGAGCAATTCGGCAATTGCCGCGTTGAGAGCGGCTAGCGAGAAGAAGCTGCGGTTCCTGAGGCGGGCAAGGATCCAGCGCTCGACGATCAAAACCGCGCCTTCGACCCGGCCTTTGTCGCGCGGCTTCCGGCTGCGGGTCGGCAGGATCGTGGTGTCGTAATACTCTGCCATGGCGGCAAAGGTCGCAGTTAATGTCGGTTCGAACCAAAGGGCCTTGGCCACTCCCGATTTGAGGTTGTCGCACACGATTGCCTTGGTAACCCCGCCATAGTAGGTCAGGGCGCGCACCTGGCCGTCGATCCAGTCCGGCAATCTCTGGCTGAAGCTGGGTGAGCGCGACGAACATCCCACCTTTCCTTTTGTGATTGAGGCCGCGAGATAAGCTCCTTCATCGACAGGAGCGGAA
>NZ_KQ410790.1 GCF_001262505.1 Shinella sp. SUS2 | reverse complement strand
CCAGGCATTCTTCAAAACCTCCTTTCTCAATGCATTCCAGTCATATGCACCCCGGTCTATCCGGGACGAGGCGCACCGTACGTGAAATCCGAAAGCCAGAGCATATTCGGCGTGGGCGCGAAGAAGTACCTGTTCACACGGTCGAGCGGACACGGCGCGGTCTTGTCGCTGATCGTCGTGCGGATCGGTTTGCCGCGAATGATGCCTTGCAGCCCCATTGCCCTCATAAGCCGAGCGACAGTGCAGCGGGCGATGTCGTAACCCTCCCGCAGCAACTGTCGCCAGACTTTCCGCACGCCGTAGACCTGGAAGTTCTCATTGAACACCCGTCGTATCTCGACCTTCATGGCAATGTCGCGTCGGGCGCGGGCCGATAGACGGTCCACGTCCGTGCGCTTGGCGATGACCTCATAATAGGTGGACGGGGCAATCGGCAGCAATCTGCAGATCGGCTCGACCCCGAGCACCGAGCGGTGTGCATCGATGAAGGAAATCATCGCTTCAGTGGGCGGTCGAGCTCCGCCATCGCAAAATACGCAGAGTCTTTACGCAAAATCTCGTTGGCCTGACGAAGCTCGCGGTTCTCCCGTTCCAGAGCCTTCATCTTCTCGGCGACGTCACTCGGCAGGCCAGCACGCTTGCCGCTATCCACCTCGGCCTTCTTCACCCACTCATTGAGCGTATGCGCCGAGCAGCCGATCTTGGCGGCTATGGAAGATATTGCCGCCCATCGCGAAGGATGCTCGGCTTCATGCTCGACCACCATTCGAACGGCGCGGGCGCGGACTTCAGGAGAAAACTTGTTCGTCGTCTTGCTTGTCATAGACCCTACTTCTCACGAGTTGGGGTCTCCGGCAAACCCGGTGCGGTTCATTCCGTCGGACGTCTGCATTGGCCAGAACAGCCCGAGTTCCTTCGGCGTCGATGCGCCCTGCTTTCTGATAAGCGGCATTTCGTGTCCCGCATGCATGTCTGTTGATGGGGAGATCCGATGCAGCGGGGGCTGCGAGACCTCCCCAGTTCTTCCGCTTGAGTCGGACGAACGGTGCTCATCTGGTGCACCACGACAGGAAGTCAAACGTTCGTCGCAATCATGGTAGGTGTAATGCCGAAATGAACGAATGGCGCTCGACCCTTTCGGGGAGCGCCATTCAAACCCGGACGACCACAAACGCGCGACTGAGTACAATCGCTGCAGGCAGTCATCGATGACGGGCGTTGAGCGATAGATGGGGGGAGGGCGTCAGACATTCAAGGCCGTCCGAAGCATCGGGTGCTCGAATGGGTACACCAAGGCATGCATCGCAAATGCCGCAGCCATCGTCGTCCATCGGCTGGTCCGCCCGCTCGCAACAGAGGCAGACGACAGAGCATTGGAGCCGGCCATTGTTTCCGCTCGGCACCAAGATTTCGACCGTATCATTCGACACGATATTTATGACGGGTTCCTGCATCGCAGCTACTCCAATGACCTCCGCAGCAAGAAATAAGAGCCGTGCGGCGCTTTGCAATAGCTCGCGAGATCACGCGCGAGCTCGGAAGGGGATGGACTCTCTCGGCGTCACATGATGTTCTGACGTTCGGAGGGACAGGTATGGCGTATGAATGGGATCCTCGGCGCGCGAGACGCGCCCGCCTGATCAGGCTTGCGGCGGCGGTCGCGATCAGCGCGTCGGCAATCACGGTGCCAGTCGCGGTCCTCCTGGCCGCCGCACCGATCTGACGGCGTCATCCGAAAGGACGATCCTTTCGAGCTTTCCCGCTTCGTTGCAGCACAAGACCGCGTCTTCGAGACGGTGCTCGCTGAACTCAGGGCCGGACGCAAGCAAACCCATTGGATGTGGTTCATCTTCCCGCAATTGCGCGCGCTGGGCAGGTCTCCCACCGCGGACTTCTACCGCATCGGCTCTATCGAGGAAGCCCGGGCTTATCTCCGACATTCGGTACTTGCTGACAGATTGGCGCGGGCCACTGATGCGGTGCTTGGAGTAACCGACCGTTCCGCCCATGATATTTTCAGTTCGCCCGATGATCTGAAATTCCGCTCATCGATGACGCTGTTCGGCGAAGCTGCCGCTGAGGACGGGGAACGTTTCCGGCTCGCTTTGGAGCGCTTCTTTGCCGGCGAGCCAGATCGTCGTACTCTCGAACTCATAGGCGGCGGCAAATAACCGCCGCGTGCCGCAGAGGTCGATCAGATCGCGCGAACATCTTCCGCTTTCGACTTTCCGGTCTTGCGATCCTGACCGATGTCATAGCTGACCTTCGTGCCATCTTTCAGAGGCCCGCCCGACAGCACCGCCGAGACATGGACGAATACATCCTGCCCGCCATTGTCGGGCGTGATGAAGCCAAAACCCTTGTCCTGATTGAAAAACTTAACGGTGCCCGTCGCCATGGTTATCCTCGTGAAACAAGCGGCGTCGACGCCGCCGGCAAATATTATGGATCGGCTGACATTGCCGCAACCATTCATCCTCGATAGCACAACCGTTTTCGGCATGCCCGGCCTTGCGCGGGGGCGGAATTTGCATTTCTGTGCGAGACATGTCTCTCTGCGCATGACCAAATGCGTGTACCTGGAGCCTCGATCATTTGAAGAAGCCACAAAAGAATTTTGTCGTTGAATACAAGGGTGCGCGTCGAAAACTCACGCCGCAATCCAACTCAATCTGGGGCAACGTCGATTTGCGCCGGTTCGCCGAGGATGGCGGCACGGCGGAGGCATCTAGCGTTGAAGGGCTTCGCGCCGATTCAGATGCGGCGACGCACGAGGTAGCCCACGCGCCCGCGTTGACAGCAGATCTGCAGCAAAAAACAACATCAATCTTTGCACTGGAGGAACAGATGGCCGACGACACAAGCATGACCGAACAGGTGTCCACCGAACCCGAAACTGCTCTGCCAAAGGCCCCTGAGCCCAAGAAGCGAGGCCCGCGGACCAAGAAAGTGGCGCCGGAAACCGCAGCTTCTGATGCTTTGGGCGACGCGCCCGCTGTTAAGAAAACACGGGCTAAGAGGGGTAGCAAGAACGCCGCAGCCGAGGTAAAGCCAGCTGCTCGTCGTGGCGGACGCAAAGCCAAGGCTGCTGTCGAGTCGACTGTCGAACCCGCCACGCAGGCTGTCTCGCCTATCACAGCGGCTGGTGAGGAGATGGAGGATCTGCTTCAGCTCGAGCAGGAAAACCAGCGCCTGCGCAAGCTGCTTGCGGAAAAGCTCCGCGCGGAGAATGCTGATCTCCGCAAGCGACTCGGTCTCTTCTGAGCTGATGTCGGAGGATTGGTCGGCTATCAGGCCGGCCCTCCTCTTCAGTGCGATTTAGCTCGACCGCTGACAACGGGCATCTTCGTCTCCGCTGCCCAATGGGTTGCCGGGGCGTACGACATGATGGGAGTTGAAAAGCGATGGTAAAATCGCCCTGGAAACTTCTCACCGGATTGCTGTCTCGGGGAAAGACTGCGGATCAGCACGACGTTGGCCACGCCAGCTTCACCGAGATCCCCAAAGAGGTCGAAGGGCCAGGAGCCAATTCGACCGCTTCTGAAGCATCGATAGGGGGCGAGCCTACACCTCAGCCGAAACCATCGGCCGCGTCGCAAGGTGGCAAGGGCGAAGCCGGTGATCGTCAGGAGCCACCGCCGTCAATGGCAGCAGAGGTGGCTGACTCTGTGTCGGCCGATGAAGCCATCGCCTTGGCCCCGGATCGCACTGTGGTGATCATCGGCGCCAAACGTCGAAATCCGCCGAATAAGGCCCCGCGCGTGACCCGGAAGAAGGCCAAGGTGGAGTTGCCGGGTCATCCCAGGGACGCGGACGCGGCTATCGCCTTGGCGGAGAAAGCGGTTGCAAAGGAACCAGATCCAGTTCGGACGCTGGACAGCGAGATCCGGAAACTACGGTTCCAGCTGGCAGTGAAGCTCCGGCTTCAAAATGATCAACTGAGGCAGATGCTCAGCCGTTTTGAATCGAAGTGAGCTTTTTGTCGATCCGGGTCATTGTACGACTTTGCCGGCTCATATCTGCTTGCGACTATCCTGGTTTAGAAGGTCGCCCGCATCAACCGCCGAACCAATAAAGCGAACAAGGCACTTGCCTCGGATTTCGACCTGCCGATCTTCGATCCGCGGGAACCTAAATCTGCAGCTCGAGCTGATTGGCCTCACTCACCTCGTCGTCCATGAATGAAGAAAGCGTGACGCCGAGCAGGCGAATACCTTTCGACGTCGGGAACAAGGGATCGAGGAGCGATTGGCTAATGGCTTCGAGATCATCCATCGTGGCGATGGGCACTGCACTCGTCTTGCTGCGGGTGATGATCTGGAAGTCGGCATATTTGACCTTCAGTGTGACTGTCCGCCCATGAAGGCCATTGCCCTCGCAATGCCGCCAGACCTTCGCGGCGAGGGGTGTGATCTCGGCGCGCGCGGCCTTCGGATCGACGATGTCGACCATGAACGTGTCTTCGGCGCCGACGGACTTGCGTGGCCGATCCGGTTGCACCACCCGATGATCGATTCCGCGGGAGATATTGTAGTACCAGGCGCCGGATTTGCCGAAATGCTCCTGAAGGAAGGGGAGCGATTTTGCCTTGAGGTCCGCTCCGGTTTCAATTCCAATCGCTGCCATCCTCTTCGCCGTTGCAGGCCCAACGCCGTGGAATTTCTTGACGGCCAGCGCCTCGACAAAGGCGGGGCCATGCTTGGGCGTGATAACGGCCTGGCCGTTGGGCTTGTTGAGGTCCGAGGCCATTTTTGCGAGAAACTTGCAGTAGGAAATACCGGCAGAGGCATTGAGCCCGGTCACTTCCTTGATGCGGGCGCGAATCCTGGTGGCGATCTCCGTCGCGATCGGAATGCCCTGTTTGTTGTCGGTGACATCCAGATAGGCCTCGTCGAGCGACAAGGGCTCGATCAAGTCGGTGTACTCGGCAAAAATCGCATGAATCTGCGCGGAAACCGCACGGTAGACGTCAAAGCGTGGGGGGACGAAGATCAGGTCTGGGCAGCGACGTTTAGCGGTAATCGAAGGAAGAGCGGATCGCACGCCGAAAGCGCGCGCCTCATAGCTTGCCGCCGCCACGACGCCGCGGGCAGCCGAACCGCCAACCGCGACAGGCTTACCGCGCAGCTCGGGATGATCGCGCTGCTCGACCGAGGCATAGAAAGCATCCATGTCCACATGGATGATGCGCCGGACCCGCTCGTCGCGGTCCGGTTTTTGATCCATCATCTCGATCGACGTGACGGGCTGCATGGCTCACTTCCACATCGACCGCATGCGCGCACCGACATCGATCCGGATCTGTCGCGCGCTTCGCTCACTGGCCGCGGCCGAAACCTTCGGCCAGCTTGTCGTCTCGAAATATTGCAAGAGCGTGGCCGGGATGAAGCGCGTTCGCGACGCATAGACATGACGATCACCCGTGGAAGACTGGCCGTGAGTAAAGAAACGCTGCGGCGTAACCAGGGTGAGATTGTCGCGCGCCCGCGTCATGCCGACATAGAGCAGCCGGCGCTCCTCCTCGAGCTCCTCTGTCGTGCCGACGCCGAGGTCAGACGGAATGCAGCCGTCAACGACGTTGAGCATGAACACCGCCCGCCACTCCTGCCCCTTGGCCGAATGTATGGTCGATAGGATCAAGTAGTCCTCGTCAAGCAGCGGCACGCCGGCCTGATCGCTGGTCGCGTCGGGCGGGTCCAGGGTCAGCTCCGTGAGGAACCGCTCGCGGCTGGCGTAGCCGCTGGCAATCTGCTCGAGCTGGACAAGATCGTCCTTGCGCGTGTCGGCGTCCTCATGGATGCGATCGAGATGCGGCTCGTACCACATCCGCACCGTGCCGATCTCCGCCGGCCATCCCGCGTCGGCCTTTCGCAGCGCCGAGACCAGCGTCACGAAGGCTGGCCAGTCTTCGCCGGTTTTGGCGGGTGGTGGAATTTCGGCGAGCGACTGCAAGGGCTCGGGGTCGGCGGCAATCGTGTCGAGGATTTTGCCAGCCGTCTGAGGCCCGATACCGGGCAGCAGCTTCAGCACCCGGAATCCGGCAACCCGGTCGCGCGGATTTTGCGCAAACCGCATGACCGCCAGCAAGTCCTTGACGTGCGCGGCATCGAGGAATTTGAGGCCGCCGAATTTCACGAAGGGAATGTTGCGGCGGGTAAGCTCGATCTCCAGTGCGCTGCTGTGGCTTGAGGTTCGGAATAGGGCCGCTTGCTGCTTCAGCGTAATCCCGATTTCACGGTTTGCCAGCACCTGCTCGACGATATAGGCGGCTTGATCGACCTCATCCTTGACCGTCACCAGCATCGGCCGTTGCTCCGAAGCGCGGTCGGTCCAGAGGTTTTTGGTGTAGCGTTCCCGCGCAAGCTCGATGACACCGTTGGCCGCCGCCAGGATCGGTTGGGTCGAACGGTAGTTGCGGTCGAGCGTGATAACGTCCGTTGGACGTGGCGAGAATTCTTTCGGGAAATCCAGGATGTTGCGAATGGTGGCCGCGCGGAAGGAGTAGATCGACGGTGGCGTCGCCTTAACCTGACGTAGGACGCAATCATTTCTTTGTCCTGAATTTCAGGCTTGGATCGGCAACGCGAT
>NZ_KQ410789.1 GCF_001262505.1 Shinella sp. SUS2 | reverse complement strand
CCCGGCGGTCTCAGGCCGGCGCCACCGTGGCCGACTGTTGCTCCGCCCCGTGGCCGGTTTTTACTCCGCCGTTGACAGGTAGAGAGCAACGAGCTCGCGCCACGACATCATTTGCGTAAAGCGTCCGCACATCAGCGCATCCTCAACTTGCGAAAAAATACCGGATGAGAGGGGAGAACAGGCCTGCGATGGCGCAGAGGAGGAGAATGCCCAGCCAGTGGTAGCCGAAGAAAAGCCGCATCAGCGTTGCGCCCGTAGGAAGATGCCGCTTGAATCGGCCGCGGATATCCGCCGGTCGGTTTCAGCGTTGGCCAGCAATCCAAGGACATGATGATCAGCAAGCGATGAGATTGCGCTGCAGGCCTCCATCTCGTCCCAGCCGGCATCCATCGCCCTCGCGATCAGGGCTTGCAACTCAGCCTCAATCGCTTGCTCACAGCCGACGAGGCGGTCCGGGTAGTCACCGCTGCGCTTTGGACCAGAGATTGCCATAGGCTATCCTCCCAGTAGAGAGGATAGGGCGGTCGCGTTATGCGGGCAAGGCCTGGAACTTCGCGCGTATCTCGTCCGGCCAATACGGATAGTGAGCTGCGCACCACCACCGTGGAGCGGTGTTCGTGCCGGCTGAATAGCCGAGCCCGCCCCAAGCATTGCAGCCGGCGTGCTCGCAATAGTGTTCATCGGGCGTATGGGGGCGGGTGTCGGTACGGTCGTCGGCCATACCGTCGGTGTAGGCGAGTCTCGACATGCCGTCATCTCCTCGCCCGTTTTTTCGCATCCTTGGCCGCCGCCCGGCCTTTGTACCAGAAGTGCCAGTAGTGCCCGGAGCCTTTATCGCGGGGATCGAACCACTCACCACCGAATCGCTCAAGGAAAGCCTCGGCGTCCTCTCGCTTGGCGAAGCAGTAGACGCGGTGCCATTCACCCTCCCAAACCACGGTATGGCCTCTCGGGCACAGCGAGAGATTGGCGCAAAATGCCGCTATAACGTCGGCTTGTTTCATGGTGCCCAGCGAGGAAAGCCGCGCAATCTGGTGTGGCCAACCCTCATTGATGCCCGCGGTCGTCAGCTCCCCCTTGCGATAGCTCATCGTTTTCTCCTCAAGCGTTTCGGTGGATTTTGGCCAGAACGAAGTCGTTTGCTTCCCGATTTCCGCATCGAGTGCAGCGAAGTTTCGGTTCGAGCGTGATGATCATGCGCTTCCGGCCAAAGCGGCGCGCCAGATCCCACCGATCAAGGTAGCCGGCGTGCTTGCAACGCGAGCAGCGGGCGCCGAGCTCGTACCATTCCGGAATATCCTGAAGGGCGACAGAGTGCTGGCGGCTGTTCACGTAGACGTTCACGCCGGTTAGCGTGGCGGGGTCCATTGGGTTACCGGCGGAGATATCAATGCCGCGGCGGTGGCGCATGGCTTAGCCGCCGTTACTCCCGCTCGGCGTGGGGGCGCCAACCGCGTGTGAACCCAGCGCCCATCGCACGATCAGCAAGCTCCAGCTGCCAGCGCAGGTAGGCACAGTCAGCCAGCAGAGTAGCTATTGCAGCGCGAGCATCACCATCGTGCCAGGATAGAGCTTCATCGATTTCGTTGGAGGTTTCAGGTTGTTTTTCGAGCGGGCGCATGTCGTCGTTCTCCTGTGTCTTGTGCCACAGCAGGCATCAGATTTGGTTGTCAGATAGCGGCCGCATCGCCGGCTTGTTCTCAATATGTTCCTGCTAGGATTTGAGTCAAGCGGGCTGTGAAGATAATCCTAGAATCATCGGGGCGTGTGGTTTGTCTGGTCGTGGCTCAGCAATATTTTTTGTCCCATCCAACCGAGCGCCTGGATGAAGAACTTTGGCGCTGAAGCGTGAAAGCGCTCGAGAGTGGAGAGGCCGGGAAAATTTCGAGAACCTGCTGCCACACCTGATTCTGGTGTGGCGGAACGGTTCAAGCCCATATTGCCACACCGGGAAAATACACTCGTATTTTCAATCCATTACGGTGATGGTTTGAAGGGGGTGGAGGCCTCGCCGAGAATCGAACTCGGGTGCAAGGATTTGCAGTCCTCTGCGTCACCACTCCGCCACGAGGCCCCACCAGCTCGAATAATCGAACCGTGACGGGCGTTTAGAACGAATCTACGTGGCGCGCAATACCCTTCATTCTGAACGCGTTCCTTTTTTTGTTCTGAACGCCTGTTCCGAGGCTGTTCCCTCAACGATGCCGAACCGACGCTTCGTTGCCTCCAGAACTCTCTTCTCCGTCTCCTTCGCATAGCCTCGATAAGCAGTACCGGTGCGATGCTTCGATAGCGCGCGCCCCTGGCCTTCAGTAAGGCCCTTTTCCTCCAGTTCCGTCATTCCGCCGTGCCGCGCCTTGTCGAGCGTGAAACCTTCAACATTCACACCCTTCTCGGCCAATTTGGTCGCCATCTTTGAGATTTCCTGCGATAGCCGAGTTCCGTCACGGAATAGGTTGCCGTTTCGTTGGCAGACAATCGAGAGCCCATGCTTCGGTGTCTGCTTCAGGATCCGCTCAGCATCCGGGTAGAGAAGAATCAGCCTTCCGCCATCGTCGACATACTCCAAGGGGTGGGACGCGCGCTCCTCGGTCTTCCTGTGGCCGATCACGATCTTGTCCGGCTCATCTCCGCCGCGGTAGCCGCTCCAAGCCGCATAGCCGGCGCCGATCGACGACGGTCGCATAAGCCATTCGAACGCGAGCACGGCTGCTGCAGCGAGTTCGCCACGCCCCCCTGCGATGGCACCGTCAGCGAACGCGTAGACAGTTTCTCGATTGACGTGACCCTTGATGTGCTTTTTCCTCTTCCGGACCGTGACGCCTTCCCAGGGGTTCGGTGTATCGTTTCGAAAAAGCTCTGGATGATGAGGCCTCATCCGTTTCCACATTGCTTTGCAATAGGTGACGACCTTCTCAGCTGAGCGCATGGCGTCCACATCAGCGAAGGCCTCGTAGATTTTCGTCGCGGTCTTGACCGTGATGTTTGCAATCTTCGCATCGCCAACCCGCGCCATAAGTCCCGTGTCATCGCGCTTGATCGTAGTGGAGCAGACGCGATCCAGAACGCGGCGATAGTCAGGCCGGCTGAACTGAGAGACACGCTGGAGGAAGGCATCGTGCCGGAGATAGGTGTTGACGAGCCATTCCACCGTCCCGTGACGGGAGGTGTCGGCGATGTGAAAGGGGGATTGCTCCTTCAGCCAGCCGTCAAGGCGCTCGTTCCACAGCGCCGCCGCATCGCGCAGTTCGCGTTCGGTGAGATTCACGCCAAGGGCGGCCGAGAGATAGGGGCAATTGCGCTTGCGGTAGCGGGTAGGGCAGGTCCAGTAATATCCGGTGCTGCCGTCCGCGAGTTTTTTGAACGAGGTATACCGAGGTAATTCGACAGGGATCATCACCACCCCGCCGGGTCGCCGCCGACGCTTTCTGGATTGATCACCTTGTCCAGATCGCTCTTCCGCCAAGCTCGAAACTTTCCCTTGCCGCTGCCTGTCTCGATGAAAGGCTCTGGCCATACCTTGCCGACGCGAGACATGAACGCCTCGACGGTCTTCTCGCCAGCGTAGGCCGCTGCGAGCTCATCACGAAGGACAGCAGGCCAGCAGCCTGCTGGGATGACAGCGTGCTTCGTCATTTTTCCACGATATCCACTGAGTTATGCACAGGAGCCGAACGGTCCCTCATGAGAGCATTCCGGCTCGTGACCATGGTGTAGCCATCGGCGAAACGAACAGCGCAGGAATTCATGGTGCCGCGCGCCGTCACCTCGCAGGGCTGGCCTTTACGATCCTGGCGGTTCCAGCGATAGATGTAGGGCAGGGCCGGCGCCGTCATCCCCGCGTCTCCTTCTCCAGCGCAGCGCGGCCGGCGGGGGTGATGCGATACCGAAACGGTGATGTCGGAATGCACTCAACAAGTCCTTTCCGCGTCAATGACGTCAGTGCCGAGCGCGCGGATGTGCCGCACAAATACGGATTCATTCCCCACGATGGATCGCGAATCTGGCGCGGTGTAACCTTCGCTCCAACACCGTGCGCGGCCACATTCTCCAGGGCGCGCCGCTGGTTCCATGTCAGCTTCACGGCCTCTCCCCCATCTGGTGAATAGCGGCGGCGCGGCGGAAGTCGCCATAGGTCAGCGTCTCGTCGCCATACCCCCAAACGTTGTGGTCATCGGGCTTCAATCGCTGGCTGGTTTCATCCATGAAGCGTCCAGCAAGTTTCGCAAACGGCTCCAGTGCCTTCCGTAGCTCGTCCTTCTCGGCGCGGAGAGCTGCTATCTCGGCCGTCAAGGCGATGTTTCGCTTGATGCAGTCGCCGTGCGCTGCCTTTTGCTCGGCCAAATCGGCGCGGAGGGACTCGATGAGGTCGGCGGCTTCATCAACAACACGCCGATCGCAGATAACCACGCTTTCTTCGAGCGTCAGCCCGTAATCCCGCAGCCGCTCTACCAGATCATGTGTCATGGTTGCCTCCTGGGTAGGCTCCAGTTGTGGTTAGGGCGGTGCGCAGCTTGGCTTTCGCCTTCTCGCGATCCTTGGTGTAGTAGGGGATGGCCGAGCCCTTGCGCGGATCGGATTTCGGGAAGAATGCCCGCCAACTACCGGGCGAGCGGCCGTTGAGCCCGAGGCGGCCGACGCGCCGGATTGAGGCGCCCAACGCCTCCGCGATATCCCAGTCGAGATCGCGGTCAGGGCCGCTGCCTTTTTCGAGGCGGGCCAAGACGCTTTCGATACGGTTCGAGCCGTCGTCACTCATCGGCCTGACCTTTCGTGTCTGTGGGGGTGGATGCGCGGTGCACCAGCGAAACGACTGCCTCAACACCCATAACGTAGGCGAGAGGGTCTTCGTTTGCCGCCCATACTCGGCTGCACCGGCGGCGGTCGCCAGAAACCTGATTGATCTTTCCCATAGCGATTTGGATGATCCTACCCGCTTCGGCGTGGATCTGAGCGTCAGACAGCATCGGACGCCTCCGGAGCTGCGCTGGTGTAGAGCGGCTGGCAATCATAGCCATCGCGGTTGAGGAAATCGGCTCCGCCGCCCGCAGGCAGCAATGACCATTCTTCTGGATCATCGCTCTTGACGCGCACGCGCCAGGCCACTGGCTCCGCCCGTAAATTCGCATTAGGGGATGGGTTTTCGATCGATTTGAGGACCGACTTCTCGGTATCGAGCACGAATTTTGCGAGGGCAACACCGTCGCGGACGTTGCCTTCGTCAACGCCGTCGCCGCCCCGCTCTATGACTTCCTCGGCGGCAGCATCGAGCATACGGTGCACCGGCGTCGTACCGTCCTCTTCCTCGCGCTGGAGCTGGCGGGCTATCGATTGTGCGAATTCCCGCAGGTCGGTGACGGCAAATTTCTTCGGCCAGCTATTCTGCTGCTGAACGGCGAAGGCCAGAAGAGCGATGCCAATGGAGATCTTGAGCTGACCGCCCTCAATCACGACTGAAAGCTGCTGGGACATTCGTGCGTTGGTAGCTTTCATCGGTCGGTGCCTTTCGAGGTGCCACTTGTGTTTCTGGTGTCACGGTCTCGGTTCGACTGGCGGTAACCGCAGTCCCATCCGTTCATCCAGACCAATTCCATGAGGGCAGAGACGCCCCATTCGGCCGCGCGCTGGCGAAGATCGGCCGCCGGCCGCTGCGCTGAATAGATCGAGGACCGGGATCATTCGCCACCCCCGGTGCCAGTCGATGATGTGGCGGAGCCGGCCTGGTCGGCATAAATCACCGTTACCATCTGAGCCGGGACGCGCGCCTTGATGTTGCCAGCGAGGTCATAGACCGCGAAGAATGGAACCGGTGCGCACTGACCGTTCTCGCCGTAGGCAACGACCTTGGAGGTGCTGCCGTCTAAACGCGCATCGGTGGAGTATCCGCCGGCATCCTCGCCATCGTACCAGATTGACTTGATGGGGCGCGGATCCATGTGGATGAGGGGGATGTCAGTCATGCTTCACCTGTTTGGGATTGGGCGCGGTAGAAGGTGCAGGGCCGGTAGACGACGGCCTTCTTCGGCTTGTCGGACTTAGGGAAGGGGGCTGATTTCAGCTTGCCGGCTGGGCGCGCGCTGCCGTTGTGGCGCATGCGGATCTTGGCAACCTTCGCCTTCTCCGCGACGTCACGGGTCGTCTTTTCCTTGTGGCATTTAACGTGGGCCGGACGGAGATTGCTTTCCCGGTTTTCGCCGCCGTTGATGAGGGCCTTGACGTGGTCAAGGTCCCAGCGCTGGCCAACCTGGATGGGCTGGCCGCAGAGGTGGCAGCGGTTGTTCCGCTCTATGATGCGGTCACGGACCTTCTTCGGGGCGCGGTGGTCATCGGTCTTTCCGATCCATTCCTCTACGGTGCGGGCCATCAGATAAGGCCCTCCGTCGCGCCGGCGAGCATTTCGGGCCGTGTCGCCACGCGCTCCTGAAATCGCTGCAGCGTCTCAACGGCCTGCATGACGTCGCGCTCGACGGCTGCCGATCGGCGCCGGGCGACGAGAAGCTGGATATCCTGGTGGAAGGGGTCGAGGGGCTTGTCGGCTGTTCGGCGGTCGTGAGCCTTGACGTGGGTGATGGTCATGCCGCGCCCTCTTTGCCGAAGGCCGATAGCGCGGGCGCATAGGCGAGTTTCCGAAGCTGTGCGCGCATCCTGGCGGTGTTGCAGATGACCGGCCCGGTGTTGCCATCGATGTGGCCGGGCTCTGGGGCAACGGCCATCGGCACGACGAGTGACCGCAGGATCGGAAACCGGATCAGCTTGCCGTCTTCCACGGTCGTGTAGTAGCTACCGCCCGCCATGACTTCGGCCTCGGTATAGTCGCCAGACCAAACGAGCGGATAGGCGTAGTTGGCGTTATTCGGGCGCCAGAAGGTCACATATGGGCGTCGGTTCCATTCAGGCCGCAGATCGCAGATTAGGAACGGGCCGGGGGCGGTTGCATCACTCATGCCGCTCTCCGCTTCTGCTCTTTCCGCTCTTCGGGAGTCGGCGCGACGAAGCCGAATTCCCGGGCGAGCAGTTCCGTCGCCGC
>NZ_KQ410788.1 GCF_001262505.1 Shinella sp. SUS2 | reverse complement strand
TGAACTCCATCGAATCTCGCAAATCCGAAGGAATCATAACCTGTTGAAATCACCCACCTCTTTTTGAGGCAGCCTCTCAGAACGCCCTATGGCAGCAATATCTTCGGCTCCGTCGTCGACGTTTCTGAGAATTTGTCTTGCCCGCCCAAGGAACCGTTGCCCTGCATGGGTCAGCGAAATCCCCCAGGTGTGCCGGTGAAACAGCGAGGCGCCGATTTGATCCTCAAGGTCAGCAATACATCGACTGACCGCTGATTGCGATAGCCCGATGGCCGCCCCGGCTTTGCGGAAGCTGCCATGCTCGGCCACGACCACGAAGGTGTTAAGGTGACGCAGCTCTATTGCAGGTGGTCGCCTAGCCATGACAGCAGCCTCCTACGAGGCGCTAGGCCGTTAAATTCAGGAGATGCCAAATCCAACGGCTCGCGCCACTGTTCGGGTCCAAGCTGTCCGATACCCGCGTCCATCACCCTCGCCCCTCGTTCGCTCGTATCCGTGCAGCGACGAGCCGCGCAGCGAGTAACGGGTTTCGGATCTGGCATGTCGCGATTCGAAGTGCCGTTGGTCATGCTTCGCTCTCGCTACCTGAAGCTGATCCATTGGAGGCCAGGGGCTGTCTTGGTCGGCACGCCTTTCGTGATGATTATGTCCATGTGCGCCATGCTTCCGATGCATAAAGATATGGAGTACCGGACAACTCAAAATGAGAAGCCAAGGCAACCAGCCCAGAGTGTGAGCACGACGCTCCGTGATCAGGTAAAAGGCGGCGATAGCGCGAAAGCCGTAGAGGGCGGCGCTGCTCGCTGTAAGCTTTGAACGGCGAGCGTTACCGCGTTTGCCTATCTGAGTTCTGGTCATATTGCTCCTCCAGTATCGCGCGTGGGCTCGGTAGGTGCATGGTTTGCGCCACCGCCCGTAAGCCGACCGCGAGGCAACTGTTGTTGAGATAGCAATGCCCGTCTGGCGGAGTCTTTAATCTCGATTAAGGTGTCGGGAACGACGAGGCTACCCTGCGCGGTTCGCCAAAAGGCCAGCCTGGACGGGTCCGGTTCGACTTCTCGCCCATCAATGTGGAGGGCTTCGGTGGCCAGAGGAGCTACGCCATCACCGCTTTGATCGGGAACGGACATGTCGCTCCCGATCGACACAGTTCGGAGCAAGGTCGAGCTCAGGCGCGGTGCCACCTCGATCAGCACCGAGAACGGCCAGCTTGCGAACTATGTCTGCGTCGACGTCAGAGGCCGTGATCTCGGCGGCTATGTCGCCGATGCCCGAAGGGCTGTTGCGGAGCAGGTGACACTGCCGCCCGGCTACACCATCGGGTGGAACGGCCAGTTCGAATATCTGCAACGTGCCGAAGCACGCATCAAGATCGTCGTGCCGGTTACACTAATCATCATCTTCTAGCTGCTCTATGCATGGCGCTCCCGATGTCCAAGCCTAATTTCATACCTTCAGTGAATAACACAGCATTGGAGTTAAGGAGTTGGGGGCCAGTACGTCATCTTTAACCTCCATCAACGATTGCTGTCCAACTCGGGCTCACACTGCCAGGCGCAAAAAGAGGTCCGACATCGAAGAAGGAGCACTATCATGTCAGAAGCGCAGGCCACTCTGGAGAAGGACGTTGTTCGACCCAAGATCGAGCTGCGAGCTTATGAAATCTGGGTGCGTGAGGGTTGTCCGAAAGGTCACGACCTAGAGCACTGGCTGCGCGCCGAAGCCGAGATCGTGGGGGAGGGCGCCGAGCCCGAAGCGACGGATGAGGTCGCAGATTCTGCCAAGAAGAAGAAATAATCCGTCGATCGCGCGAGTGACGCCGACAAGCGGGCTTCCTCACACCGGGAGGGTACTCTTGGATTTTCTGGATCGGGCTGTTCAGCGGACGCGCTTTGCGTATTTCTCGATGGAGATCGCGCTTCGCGCCGAGATGCATACTTACAGCGGCGGGCTGGGTGTGCTCGCCGGGGACTCGGCGCGCTCGGCGGCTGATCTCGATCTACCAATGGTGTTCGTTACGCTCGTGAGCCGCCAGGGTTATGCGCGGCAGGAGATCGACAACAGTCATGCGCAGGTCAGCCATGCTGATCCGTGGTCGCCCCAAGACTTTGCGACCGCCTTGCCGCAGATGGTAGCTGTGTCAATCGAGGGACGTGCGGTGTGGGTGCGCCCCTGGCTCTATGCGCTGGAATGCCAGCTGGGGCATGTCATCCCGGTGCTGCTGCTCGACACGGATCTCGCGGAGAACGCCGTGGAGGATCGCCGGATCACCGATGCGCTTTATGGTGGGGACCAGGCCTATCGGCTGAAGCAGGAGATCGTGCTCGGCGTCGGCGGCCAGAGCGTGCTGCGTGCGCTCGGCTTCCGCATCGAGAAATATCACCTCAACGAAGGCCATGCAGCGCTGCTAACCCTGCCCCTTCTAAAAGGAACGCGGCGGCCAGACGGCGTTCACGCGTCCGATCCGATCGACAGCTACGACGTCTCGGCGGTTCGCGAGCGCTGCGTGTTCACGACGCACACGCCTGTGGAAGCCGGGTTCGACAAATTCGACTATGACCTCGTTGAGCGCGTGCTCGGCGACTACATTGAACGCGATATCCTGGCGCACCTCGCCGGCGCCGATCAGCTCAATATGACGCATCTGGCGCTGAATCTCAGCGGCTATGTCAACGGTGTCGCCCGCCGGCACGCGGAGACGACGCGCAAACTCTTCCCAGGCTATACGATCGCCTCGATCACCAATGGCGTTCATGTCCATCGATGGACGCATGGCGCCATTGCCAGACTGTTCGAGCAGCAATTCTCAAACTGGGCGCACGAGCCCGAGGTCCTCGCCTTCGCCGATCAGATCGGCGACAACGCCTTGTGGTCGGCACACGGGGACGCAAAGCATGATCTGCTGGCACGGATCGCGCAGGCGACGGGGAGGCAATTGCGTCCCGACCTGCCGCTGATCGGATATGCGCGGCGCATGACCGCCTATAAGCGGCCCGAGCTCATCTTCTCCGACATGGAGCGCTTGCGCGAGATCGCGAACGCTCAACCTTTCCAGATCGTCCTGGCCGGCCTTGCGCATCCGAACGATGGCGGCGGGCAGGAAGCGATACGCGCGCTGGGGGCGCATATCGATGCACTTGAAGGCACGATCCCGGCGGTATTCATGCCTGGGTACAATCTCGACGTTGCCGCCGCGTTGGTCGCCGGTTGCGATGTCTGGTTGAACACGCCGCTGCCGCCGCTCGAAGCATCCGGCACGAGCGGCATGAAGGCCGCCCTCAACGGCGCGCTCAACCTGAGCGTCCTCGATGGTTGGTGGATCGAGGGCTGTGTCGAGAGTGTGACGGGCTGGTCGATCCCCAGCAATGGTGCCGAGGCGAGCGATGCGGGAGCGCTCTATGACAAGCTGCGGGCTGTGGTGCTTCCCCTCTATCACGGTGACCGGGGACGCTGGATCTGGATGATGAAGCAAGCCATCAGCAAGATCGGGTCGTCCTTCAATTCTCATCGGATGATGCGCCGCTACGTCACCGAAGCCTATTTGCGTTGACGAGGGACGAGGATGCGTGTGCAAGATGTGATGTCGACGCGATTGGCCACCATCAGCCCGGAGCACAGCGTCTGGCACGCCGCGCAGATCATGCTCACCGAACATGTCAGCGGCCTGCCGGTGCTCGACGACGCACAAGCCTTGATCGGCATGGTCACGGAAGGCGACCTGCTGCGGCGCTCCGAGCTCGGCACACCTCTCGGTGACGGCGGAGTGCAAGAGCGTGCGCGGGCCTACGTCAAGAGCCGCAGCTGGAAGGTCGGTGCGCTGATGTCGGCCCCGGTTTTGTCCATCGACGAGGATGCCCCGCTGTCGCAAGTGGCGATGCTGCTCGGCCTCAACCGGATCAAGCGTCTGCCGGTGCTGCGCGACGCGCGGCTGGTGGGCATCGTCAGCAGGGCGGACCTGCTCAAGGTCATTTCGGCGGGCGGACCGGATGCGGAGATCAGGGGCGATGCGGCGGTCTCGCGGGCTCTGCGCGCCCGCCTCGAGGAGGCGGGCGCCGTGCTGCGCCGACAGCCGGAACTCCATGTCGCCGCGGGTCGGGTGCACGTCGCAGGGATCATGCGCTCGCAGGAGGAAATCGACGTCGTGCGGATGGTGGTCGACAGTGTCGTGGGATCGGGGTTTAAGGATGATTTGACAGTGGAGAAGGAGCCTCGATGAGGGTTGTTCTGTTCGAAGCGGAGGATTGGGAGAAGAAAGCCTGCGCAAAACTGATGCGCCGGCACGACGTCCGCTGCACGACGGCTCCGCTGAATATCACCACGGTCGGCGAATTCGAGGACGCGGAGGTGATCAGCCCTTTCGTGGCGTCCCGCCTTGATTCCGGCATCATCGATCGATTGCCCGATCTGAAACTCATCGCGACCCGTTCGGCGGGATACGATCATATCGACCTGACCGCCTGTCGAGAGCGAAGTATCGCCGTTGCCAATGTGCCGGATTACGGGGATGCGACGGTCGCCGAGCACGCCTTCGCGCTGCTGCTGGCGCTTGCGCGCAACATCGTCGAGAGTGTCGCGCTGACCCGCCGCGGCGGTTTCTCGATGGCCGGCATGCGTGGTCTTGAGTTGCGGGACAAGGTCATTGCGGTTGTTGGAACAGGGCGCATCGGCCGCCGCACGATCGAGATCGCGCATGGCTTCGGCATGAAGGTCCTCGCCTTCGATCAGGTCGAGGACGCTGCCGCCGCGACACGGCTGGGCTTCACCTATGGCGCGCTCGACGAGGTCCTGGCGCAGGCCGATGTGGTGACGTTGCATGTACCATCATCACCGGACACCGTCGGGATGATCGGCGAACGGCAGTTCGACGTTATGAAGGACGGCGCCATCCTCATCAATACCGCGCGCGGCAATGTGGTCGACACGGAGGCGCTGGTGCGGGCGCTGGCAAGCGGCAAGTTGCGCGCGGCCGGTCTCGACGTGCTGCCGCAGGAGCCGCTGATCCGTGAGGAGGCCGAGATCTTCCGCCAGAACATGGCGGTCGATACGGTCGATCTCAAGGCGCTTGTCGCCAACCACGTGCTGCTGCGCTTTCCGAACGTTCTGGTCACGCCGCACAACGCCTACAACACCGACGCGGCGCTGCGACGTATCATCGACACCACCCTTGCCAACATCGAAGGCTTTGCGGCCGGTCGCCCGGTCAATCTGGTAGGGGTAGCCTGAGATGTGCCTTTCCGCGGAGGTCAGTCTGGGTGCCGCCGCCGTCCTCATCCCGGGCGGCGCGGTGGCGGGCGCGTCGGCCTGGCGGGCAGATCGCCGCTATCTGATGATCGCAACCCTTCCGCTTCTGTTCGGTCTGCAGCAACTGGTGGAGGGTTTGATCTGGATCGAGGGCCACGCAGGCAACACGCATCGCGTCGGCCAGTATTCCTTGCTCTACATGTTCTTCACCTGGATTGCCTGGCCGATCTGGGTACCTCTGTCGGCCTACTTCCTGGAGGGCGGTGGGCGCCGGAACCTCATCCTTTTGTTCGTCATCGCGGGCGCGATGCTGGGCGGCCTGCAGTTCATTCCGTACTTTGTCCATGACGGCTGGCTGGCAACGACCTTCCTGCGTTGGGCAGTTCGCTATCAGGACATCAATCTGCTCGACGGGCTCGTCTCCCGGACCGTGACCTACGCGATCTACGTCGCTGTCGTCATCGTGCCCTTCCTGCTGGTGCGAGGCTGGGAGATCAAGATTTTCGGCCTGCTCGTCGCCGGCGTCCTCGTCATCACCTATGCGTTCTTCTCCTACGCCTATATCTCGGTGTTCTGCTTCGGCGGTGCGGTGATCTCCCTCTATCTCCTGGCGCTGATGTGGCGCAGACAAGCCAGGCCCGCACTGGCGTGATCGCTGTACGGTCGCATTGCCGGCGTTTGCCGTGCCAAGTGCGAGCGTAGAGCAAGATCCGCACGACGAATACGCCCATATGCACCCGCAGCCGAAGTGGGGCATCGCGTTGCGTTCGATTGCTCCATTTGGAAGCCGCTGATGCTGTTCACAGGAGAGGGCTCGCCAGCCGCGCCAGGTTCTCGCCAATCTTGTGGATCATTGGACGTTTTTCCCAACCGTCGAGCGTGAGCGTCGCGGTGTTGTCGAAGCAGCGCACTTGCTCACGGCGCAACTGTTCCGTGACACCCTTGTCAAAAACGATAAGGCTTACCTCGGCGTTGAGGACAAAAGAGCGGATGTCGACATTGCTGGAACCCAGCAGCGAGATCTCATCATCAAACATCATATGCTTGGCGTGCAGAAAGACCTCCTCATAGAGATGCACTTGGACACCGGCCTGGAGGAGTTCGGAGTAGTAGGATTGCTGCGCCAATTTCACCAGGATGTGATCCGTGAGACGCGAGACCAGCAAACGCACCTCCACCCCACGCAGCACGGCGGTTTTGAGTGCTTGAAGGAGAGGTTCGTCCGGGACGAAGTAGGGCGTCGTGATCACGACACGCTTGCTTGCGCCGTGAACCAGAGCCGCAATTACATTGCCAATCCCTGCGTTCGGGTAGTCAGGACCGCTTGGAAGGACCTGTGCAACGGCCCCGGCATCGGGATGATGGTGTGGAAAAAGGGCGGATACCGCCAGTTCCTCCTCCGTTTCCATGAACCAGTCGGCGACAAAGACGGCTTGCAGCTCTGTCGTGATCGGGCCGACAACTCGTGCGACCAACTCCTCGTTTGCGATGTTGGAGGCAGATAGGGCGTTTGTTATGTTCTGGGAGCCGATATAGCCGATGCGGCTGTCTATGACGGCAACCTTACGGTGATTACGCAGGTCGGCACGCGCCGATCTGTGCCGAAAGATCCCCACCTTCAGAGCGAATTGAACGTCCACACCTGCTCGGGTTAGCAGCCTCGTCACCTGGTGCCGCCATTGCCGGGACCCGATGGCATCAATCAGTACCCTGCATGTGACACCTCGCAGGACCGCCCGTTCCAATGCTTCTGTCAACGGCGGAGTAAAAACCGGCCACGGGGCGGAGCAACAGTCGGCCACGGTGGCGCCGGCCTGAGACCGCCGGG
>NZ_KQ410787.1 GCF_001262505.1 Shinella sp. SUS2 | reverse complement strand
CGCCTGCTCCGCTCACCGGCAAGGCCGGTTCGCTGCGGCCGCGGCCGCGCCGTCCTCACGGCGCTGCGGCTGGAAAACGGGCTGCGCCGCCGCAAAACAGTCGGAACAAGAAGAGAGTGTCGGCTGACAGAAACCGATTGCAGCCCCGCGCATAGGCGCGTGGTTGGATCAACGGATCGAACACGTTCCAGGCGCAGGGCTACAGCCAACCGTGTTGGAAGCGAAAGCATGAATCGATTTCAACATCTCTTTCCACCGCTGAACATGACGGCGGGACCGAATCGTCGGAATGCTATTCCGAGAGGTCCCACGGATTGACGAGCGCGACACCCATGCCGTCGAAATCCCTCACGTTGCGCGTCACCAGGGTCATGCGACGGGTGAACGCCGTCGCCGCGATATAGGCGTCGTTGATCGGCTTTGGATCAGGCACATGCCATCGGGCCGCCTGAACGGCTGCCGCCTCGTCCAGAGGTAGGATTCGGCCCGAAAACGTCGTGAGGACGGTATTTTCGAGCCAGTTGCGCAATACTTTGCCGGCGGCGGGATCATTATGCTCCACCAGCCGCACACCAATCTCCAGTTCGTGCAGCACAACAGAGGAAATGAAGGTTTCGGCCGGATCGACGGTTTCGTTCCAGACCACGACGTTGGGATGCGCCCTGCCGCTCGCAACCTTGCGCAGCTCGGACACGACATTGGTATCGAGCAACAGCATCAGGACAGATCGACCGGCTGGGCATGCTCGGTTCGCTGCGGGAGAGGCAAGTCGACGTCTTCCGCTCCCGGCGCGGCCAGCATGTCACCGAGCGTCCGCATTTTGCCGGTAAGCCGCTTGTACTCGTCAAACGACAAAAGGACATGCGCTGGCCGCCCCCTGTCGGTGATTATGACAGGCCCCCCGTTCGCGGCGCGCTTTGCGCGGCCAAGGTCGTGATTGAGTTCCCGGCCTGAAAGTGTGGTGATGGCCATAACAAGCCTCCAACAATTGTGGTTACGTAACCACAATTAGCGCGTATAGGCCGGAATTACAAGACGGGACTGCGCCGAGAGCGCGGTCCCGTGCGAATTGAGACAAAATCCCAAAACCAACGCAGCGACAGAAATCCGTATTGTCCCCTGACGCGTGGGCCTTTCGGGGCGGGAAGGGGAGGGCGAGGGGAGGGGCTTTGGGGCTCCTCTCGTACCGCATCGCGTCCGCTCGATGCGGGTGCGAAGCGGTCACTGGTACTGCTGCCCCTCCGCGTCGGGAGGAGGGGCAGGCGGGTTTGCTACCGGATGAAACCGAGCTTTTCCGCGATGGATGGCTCATAGTCGTGGCCCGCCTCCGCCAGAAGCGCAATCATGTCGGCGTGATCGAGATCGCGGACCTCGTAGCCCTGCCGGCGTGCCGCCTCGATGATCGCCTCCAAGGTCGGGAATTCCTCCAAAAGCGTGCCGAGCCAGACTTCCGGCGTGCCGAAATCGTCATCGCTCTCGAAGCCCTGAAGAAAGAAGGTGCGTAGCGGCGGATCGAAGCCGATGACAGCCTCGTCGTCCGTTCTCTCGCCTTTCAGAAGGGTAACGGTGTAGCGGCTCATTCGTAGGCCTCGCTTTGCAAATTCCACTCCGTTGTCCACCTTGGATCGTCAAAGTCCGGAACCTCGACGCTGCCATTCTGGAACCCCTCGATGGCGCTCTCGTGATCGGCCGCATCGACTTCGACGTTTATGAGGCGCTCGGCGCAAAATATTTGGATGATGGTGACTGTGTGCTTGCTCACTGGAGATTTCCGTTCCGACCAGTGCCTAAAAGGAAAAGGCGGCTTGGCCGCTGGCCTGCATGTAGGTGGCGCTATCGCCCGCCGCGTAACGCTCGCGGCCCAACGCGGACCACTGGAGGAAACCGGCACGGTCATAGCGAAACCAGCCGTCCTCGATGCCGAAGATCATTCCCCAAGCCTCGGCCTCGGCGGATAGACGGCCGGTATAGATCGGCCAATGCTGGCTGCCCTTGTGCTGACGGCAGACGCTCGGGGCAGAGAAAGCGCGGATGGTGGCGCTTCGGTCGCCGGGTTCGCTTGCCCTGACCGCGCCCATGACCTTGCGGGCGTCGGCGATGGAGATATAGCCCGACGCCTTTTTGTCCTCGTGATGGGAATAGCGGCACCCGAAGGCCACGGCGTGCATGATGCACTCTCGCTCCGTGAACTCCCGCGTCGCCAGCAATTCGCGCCAATTCCGCGCCGTGATCAGGTCGACGGCGTGCCACCAGCGCGCAGTCGGGCCGCTCGAATAGCCGTGGCGGTTCGGCGCGCCGTTTCGGTCTATCTCGTACCCCAACAGGTTTTCGACATGCCGCACATAGGGATGGTCGGCCAGCAGGGGATGGCGAAGCCCTATTTTGCGCGGCTGCGTTCCATCGGGAGGGCAAACCTCGATGGGATGCCGGAACATGCGCGACGGCAGGTTCCACGGCTCGGGCAGCTCGAAGCCATGTGGGACGGCCAGCGAATTATTGATGTCGAGAATGGCGAGGTTCGGCGCGAAGCCGTTCTCCACCAGCGCATCGCCCATCGTGTCGGTGTTCGGCGTGTCCACGATTTGCTCCTCCTGAGTTCATCCTTGAAGGTTCGGCTTACGCCGAAGGGGATCGCTCCCCTTCGGGCAGGGCCAGTGTTTCGGTCGCGCCATCAATCCCACGGAATGACAGCCATGAGGTCTTCGTCGTCCTGACCGGGGAACCGGCCAAGATTGGCGTTGAGCCTGCCGTGGCCCGTGCTGACGGAGAGGCTGAGATAGTCGCCGCCGTTCTGGTTCTTCTTCTTCCAGATACCGCCGAGTTCTACGCGTCGGCCGCGAGGGGACTTGGCAAAGATGCGGTAAACCGGGGCATCCTTGTTGGTGCTGGCGTAGGCTTCGCCGGCGACGTCGATGTCATAGGCGATGGATGCGATATTGCCGCTGAGGGTGCCGTCTTCGTTGAAACGGATGAAGTTGGAAAGTTCGGTCATTGTCTGTCTCCTGAGTTTGCGTTTCCCGAAGGGGAGCCCCCTTGGGCGAAGCCTCCCCGGTCTTTCCGGGGGAATGGCCTCTGACATTCCCCCGGACAGAGGGGGGAGGGCGCAGCCCGCCCCATGGCGGCGGTCGTTCGGGTCAAGGGGTCGTGGCGGGGAAAAAACGGAAGGTTCGGCGCGCAGCGGTGAAAGCCGTTTTTTTCCCGACGCGACAAGCGGCTTGCCGCGCCTGCCCCTTGATCCGGGCGGCCGGCGATGTCAGGGGCGAAAGAGATGATGCGGCCCGTCGCCGGGCCTCAGTGCCGGGGGCGCAAGCCACCGACCGGACAAGCGATCGTTACCGGGATCGGCGGAGACGGCCGAAGGCTGGCTCCGTGCTCGCATAGAGCGCGGCCGGCCGGAACGGGCGGTGGCCCAACCTACGTTGTGATTGCATATTTCGCATGGAATACGTAAATTAGGTATATTCAGAATCGAGGCCGGCGATGAAGCAGTTCACCTTTTCCGACATGAATCGGGCATCCGGGGAAATCCTCGAAGCTGCCCTTATCGAACCCGTCGCGCTCACCAAGCGCGGCAAGCAAAAGCTGGTGATCTTGACGGCCGATGCCTATCAGCGCCTGAAGGGCGAGACACATGCGAAGGCATACCGCCTGGAAGATGCGCCCGACGAAATCCACGATGAGTTGATGACCGGCATCGACGCGATCCTCGACGATGCAGGCCGCGATGTTTGAGCGGGGACAGGTCGTCCGTTTCCATTATCTGTGGGCGCGGCAAGCAAGCGTGGGCGAGGAATCCGGCCGCAAAGCGCGTCCGGTCTGCATTGTCGTGCGCACGCCCGGAAATCCGGGGGCGGTCTATCTCTTCCCGATCACATCGCAAGAACCCCGGAGCGAGCGCATTTCCCTTTCGCTCTCGGAAATGGAATGCCGCCGCGTGGGCTTGTCGTTTCCTTGCTGGATCATCCTCGATGAATACAATCGTGTGGAACTCGACAAGGCATTCGATTTCGACTCGACCAAGCCTATTGGGAGCGTGAGCGCGGCATTCCTGGAAAAGATCGCTACGGTCATCAAGCAAGCTTCGGCCAGCCGCCAGGTCAAGGGCGTCAACCGATCGTAGGGGGGAATGACATGGCAATGACCGATCATGAACGCGCCGCATTCGAGCGGCTCCTGTAAATCGCCGGAAGCGACACCGGACAGTCCCGGCGTGTGGCTGCATTTCTTCTGGCATGGTGGAATGCTGACCGCCTCGGCGGCTTCGATCTGACGGACCTGTTCGGCGTGGATCAGGTGATCGCCGCCGATATGGGGACTGTGTTCGTCTGCCTCGGCCGCCAGTCCCAGGCATTCTACCCCGAAGAGTATCGAGCCGAGATCGAGGCTCTTATCGAGACTTGGCGGCCTGAGATCTGGGCCGAGAACCAGAGCTAAGGGTCTTATGGGCGGGAAGGGAGTTCGAGGGGTGGGGCTCCGGGGCACCCCTCGTCCTGGCCGGCGCCGCTCGATGCGGCAAGGGACAGGAACACGAGCGCCGGCGCGGAACAGTCTCGCAATCCCGTAAATGCAAAGGGATGCCTATGGCGCGTTTTTCGCCGCTGGCCCTCTGGAAATCAGCCGCTTAATATGCGCGCGAAGCTCAGTCTCCGTTCCGGCAAACCGATCTTGCCCTTCGGGATAGGTGATCGTCCAAGCTTCGTTTTTCGAGGCCCTCGTCGCTTCGTAGATGTCGCCATTGTCGGCGGTCACAGCGATCACAGCGGACGGACGTTTGGATGCCGGCTCCGGCTTCGACAAGGAATAGGACACCAGCCAGCTCGGACCATGCGAATTGCGCAGCGCCTGCAATATGCCGGTCGTGCGGGCATTCATCCAATCGTCGTTCAGCTTTGACTTCCAACGGCGACCGTTCTCGAGCGCGAAAGCCTGAAGGGCGGTGTGCTCCTTCGGGGTCAGGGAGCGAAGCTTGTTCATTGCTGATCACCTCCGCCCTGCTCGCTCAAAGCGGCACTGGCCGCTATGCCTTCTTCCAGGCAGGTGATTGCCGATCTGATCGCTTCGAGATCATCGTCAATGCCGTCCTGCAGAGGATCGTCTTCAAAGCCGGACAAGAACCGTTCGGCCCGCCGAAGCGCGTCGATTACGGCGTCACTGCTGCCTATCCCCGACAAAGGCTTGGGGACGTCGGCGCGGCGCGCCACCTTGGCGATAATGGCATCCGCGCCGGGTAGCCATGCGCTGAGGATCGGATCGCCTTCGGCGTTCGCCACCCTTACGCGCGCCACGGCGAATTTCAGCGAGTCCAACAGCTCCGCCAGTGCGGTGTCCTCTTCATGGGAAAGGGCGGCTTCAAGCGCGATCCGGACCTTCCATTGAAAGCGATTTTTTTCAGTCCCGCGCCCAAAGGCGTCACCCCAAAAGTGTTGCTGCTCGATGAAACGCGGGTCTTTTGTCCAATAGATTTCAAATTGCTCATCGGACCACCCATAGGTGGATTGCTTGACCATCTTTTCGACGGCCTTCGCGGCGCGCTCGATCATCTCATTCGTTACCTGCATCTGAGCCTCCAATAGCTGCGCGGGCGGGTTTGCCGGTCTTGAAGTCAACGATCTTCCATTCCCATTTCGGATTTTCTTCCCTGTTGTCGTCTATGAGGGTTTGGGCCTTTTCCGGGGTCGCGAATTGGGCTGCATGGATGCGCAAAGGGTTGGTCCCTCGACGGGTTAGGAAAGACCATTTTTTCTTCCCGACCATGCGGACTTTGATTGCGTAGCTCATGCGTCACCGCCTTTCGATGCAATGAGGCTCCCGACTTGGGATTCATCGTCTGGGGCTGTTTCGAGCGCGGCGGCCGTGCGGGGGAGGGAGCAAAAGTGAAGGCGATCCCGAACGATGCAGGAAAAGCCGCTATCGGTGGAAATCCGAAATCCCTCGGGAGTCTCTTCCTCAAACCATCGGTCTCCGGCTTCGATGCAATCGCGAATATTGTTTAAGGTGATGAAAAATGCGCCGCCCCAGGACGAGGGAAAGCGAGAGTGAATTGCATTGGCCAATGCCATGGGACGGACATGGCCAGTGATCTCCCCACTATTGGAGATGACGACTGGATGCGCGGGCTTCATGGTCTACCCTCCGATATGGTGGTGATGGATGCGAGCGCCGCCATTGCCGGCGGCGCTCCTATTGTCCCGATCAGGATTTCAGGGCGGCCATCCGCTCGCCAAGCAGCCAAAGGGCCTTGTTCAGCTTGATATCCTGATCGATCCCGTTGACCGCGCGGGACGTCGCACGGCGCGGCCTGCCGAGGTCGTCGCGACCGACGCCGCGCAAACCGCCCTTGATGGCGTTTTCCTGCACCACGTTCCACGTCGTCCAAAGATCGTTCGCACGGTCGTCGTGGCGGCGCGGGACAAGCAACTGCTCCGGCTTGATCGGCGTGGTCGTCTCGCCTTCATTGTCTCCGAAGCGGAGAACATGGGCGGCATCCGCCAGAATTAGAGCCTCCTCAGGCTTCATGCGCATGGTCGACCAATCCTGCGGTGCGGCAAGCGTGCGTTCGGCCTCGCCGAGAACGCGATAGGTTCCCTCGATGACCTTGTGCTGCACGTCGCCGGAATGGCGGACCTTGATGGCGTCGATGGTGCCGGTCTGCGTCACCAAGGAATTGAGGCAGCGGACGCGGAAGAGCCCGGCCATCAGTTCGTAGGCGCTGGTTCCGTCATTGGCGTTCTTGAGGAGGATTTCGCAGACGGTATCCCCGACATTGTAAACCTTGCCGTCATCGATGCGGCGCATGCGAATGAGGTGCTTGGTGAAGTCGGCCTTGCCTTCAGTGCGGCTGCGGGACTGCTTGGCGCCGACCGGCATGAAGCCCTCGTTCATGAGGCCGCGCAACACCTCGATGGTCGGGATGGGTTTGAAACGCTCGGACCTGCTCTCATGGGCGGTCACGGCAAAGATGGACGGCGCGAAGCTGCGCATTTCGGTTTCGGTCAGGGCGCGGCCGGTGTCGAAACGGGCGGTCTGGGTGTAGATGCTCATTTTCTGTCTCCATGTTTCCCGAACTCCCGCAGGGGAAGCCCCCTTGGGCGAAGCCTCCCCGGTCTTTCCGGGGGAATGGCCTCTGACATTCCCCCGGACAGAGGGGGGA
>NZ_KQ410786.1 GCF_001262505.1 Shinella sp. SUS2 | reverse complement strand
GGGCGCAGCCGGCCGGGCCGAGCAGCAGGAAATGGTCGTCCGTCACCGCGGTCTTGAAGGGATGGTCGGCGTCCTTGCGCCAGTCGGGCAGCAGGCGGTCGATGCCGATGGGATCGACGACGGCGCCGGAGAGGATATGCGCGCCGACTTCAGAGCCCTTTTCCAGGACGACGACCGTCAGGTCAGGATTGACCTGTTTCAGCCGGATCGCCGCCGAAAGGCCGGCCGGCCCCGCGCCGACGATCACCACGTCGAATGCCATGCTCTCGCGTTCGGGGAGTTCCGCCATGTCGCTCAGAGCGCCCTCTGCAAATCCGGCAGGATCTCGAAGAGATCGCCGACGAGGCCGTAGTCTGCGACCTGGAAGATCGGCGCTTCCTCGTCCTTGTTGATGGCGACGATGACCTTCGAGTCCTTCATGCCGGCAAGATGCTGGATCGCACCCGAGATGCCGCAGGCGATGTAGAGCTGCGGTGCGACCACCTTGCCCGTCTGACCAACCTGCCAGTCGTTCGGCGCATAGCCCGCATCGACGGCGGCGCGGGACGCACCGACGGCAGCACCCAGCTTGTCGGCGACCGGAAGGATCACCTCCTGGAACTTCTCAGACGAGCCAAGCGCGCGGCCACCCGAGATGATGATCTTTGCGGACGTCAGCTCCGGACGGTCGGACGAGGACAGCGCATCCTTGACGTGGCTGGAAAGGCCCGGGTTCGCTGCGGCCGGGATGGTCTCGACCGCGGCGCTGCCGCCCTCGCCGGCTGCGGCGAAGGACGCCGTGCGCACGGTGATCACCTTCTTCGCGTCGGTGGGCTGAACCGTCTGGATGGCATTGCCCGCATAGATCGGACGCTTGAACGTATCGGCCGAGACGACCTCGATGATCTCCGAGACCTGCGCGACGTCGAGCAGCGCGGCAACGCGCGGCAGAACGTTCTTGCCCACCGAGGTCGCAGCCGAGACGATGGCGTCATAGTTGCCGGCCAGCGACACGATGAGCGCCGCCAGCGGTCCGGCGAGGTTGTTGCCGAGGCTTGCATCGTCGGCAAGCAGCACCTTGGAGACGCCCGAGAGGTTGGCTGCCGCATCGGCCGCAGCCTTGGCACCCGAGCCGGCGACGAGCACATGCACGTCGGAGCCGATCTTGCTCGCGGCCGTCAGCGCCTTGGCCGTCTGGTCGGAAAGGTGAGCGTTGTCATGGTCTGCCAGAAGAAGAATGGCCATGTTCGTAATCTCCTCAAATCTTCCGGATCAAAGCACGCCGGCTTCGGTCTTGAGCTTTTCGACCAGCTCGGCGACCGTCTTGACCTTGACGCCGGCCTTGCGGCCCGACGGCTCCTCGGTCTTCAGCACCTTCAGGCGCGCGGCGGTATCGACGCCGAAATCGGCCGGCACCTTCTTGTCGAGCGGCTTCTTCTTCGCCTTCATGATGTTCGGCAGCGACGCATAGCGCGGTTCGTTGAGGCGAAGGTCGGTCGTCACGACCGCCGGAAGCTTCACCGCGATGGTCTGAAGACCACCGTCGACTTCGCGCGTCACCTCGGCCGAACCGGAACCGATCTCGACCTTGGAGGCGAACGTCGCCTGCGGCCAGCCAAGCAGCGCCGACAGCATCTGGCCGGTCTGGTTCGAATCGTCGTCGATCGCCTGCTTGCCGACGATGACGAGGCCCGGTTGTTCGGCTTCCGCCACACCCTTCAGGATCTTGGCGACGGCCAGCGGCTCGACGGCGTCGTCCGTCTCGACCAGAACGGCGCGGTCGGCGCCCATGGCCAGCGCCGTGCGCAGCGTCTCTTCAGCCTTCGCGGGACCGATCGACACCACGACCACTTCCGCCGCCTTACCTGCTTCCTTCAGGCGCAAAGCCTCTTCCACGGAGATTTCGTCGAACGGGTTCATCGACATCTTCACGTTCGCAAGCTCGACACCCGAGCCATCCGCCTTGACGCGGATCTTCACGTTGTAGTCGACGACACGCTTGATGGGCACGAGGATTTTCATCGGGAACTCCAGAATACGTCAGCAAATGGTCCGGAAACGCTCGACCATGACATCAAGCACGTCGCCGGGATCGCGCTTCCACCAATTGTTCGCGGAAAAGATCTCGACCTCGCAGGGACCGGCATAACCCGCGCCCTCCACGCTCGCGCGCATCGTCTTGAGATCGGCAACCCCGTCGCCCATCATACCGCGATCCAGCAGCACGTCCTGCGTGTCGGCGAGCCAATCGCAGAGGTGATAGCCGAAAATCCGGTCCTTGCCGGCACGCCGCAATTGAGCGTCCAAACCGCTGTCCCACCAGACATGATAGACATCGACGGCAAGGCCGAGGTTCGGCATGTCGACCATCTCGCAGATATCGACGGCATCCCGCACCGTGGTGAGACAGGAGCGATTGCCGGCATAGACGGGATTGAGGGGCTCGAGCGCCAGTTTGACACGGCGCTCGGCCGCATAGGGTACGAGGTCGGCGACGCGGTCGGCCAGGATCCTAAGGCTCTCGACCGTCCCCTTGGTGCCGGGATGCACGCCGCCCACGACGATCGTCAGAACGGCGGCGCCAAGACCGGCCGCCATGTCGATGGAGGCCTTCGCCTCATCGAGAACCGCAGCCCGATCGAGTGCATCCGCGCCAACGAGAAACGGCGTCCGGCAAAGCCCGGCGACGGCTAGGCCGGCCGCGCGGGCACGGTCGCCAATCTCCACCGCCCGAAGGCCGATCTCCCGGCGCCAGAAGACGATCGAGCCGAAGCCGCGTGCCGCGCAGGCATCGATGACACGCTCCGGTTCCCAACCAGCGCCACGGCCCTCAAGATTATGGCCGAGGCTGGCGGTGTTGAGCGCCAGCGCCGAATGGTCCCTGGAAAAATCGCGCATCGTCATGCGCCATAGACGGCGAGCAGCGTCTTCATGCGCGTGATGGCAAGTTCGGGGTCGCGCAACAGCCCGCATTGATCGGCAAGGCGGAAGACTTCGACGAAGTAGGGCAGCGGCCGCATGGCCTGCGCGCCGTTCAGCATGACGAAATGATCCTGGAAGCCATTCAGCCAGGCAAGGAAGACGACACCTGTCTTGTAATACTGCGTGGGCGCGCGGAAGATCAGGCGGGCAAGCGGCACGGTTGGATCGAGCGTTGCGCGGAAGGCTGCCTTGTCGCCGTCCCCCAGCCGCCCGACCGCATAGGCCGCGGCAGGGGCGAGCGGATCGAAGATACCGAGCAGAGCATGCGAAAATCCCGCATCGTCGCCTTCGATGAGTTCGGGATAGTTGAAATCGTCGCCGGTATACATTTTCACGCCGGCCGGAAGGCGGCGGCGCATGACGACCTCCTTCTCCTTGTCGAGCAGGGAAATCTTGATGCCATCGACCTTGGCCGCGTTCGCGCCGATGACGGCAAGCGCCGTCTGCATCGCGGGCTCAAAAGCCGCGTCGCCCCAGTAATTGGCGAGCTGCGGGTCGAACATGTCGCCAAGCCAGTGCAGGATCACCGGTTCGTCACAGGCGGCAAGCACATCGGAATAGACCTTGAGATAGTCTTCCGGCCCCTTTGCAACGCGCACCAGCGCGCGCGACGCCATGAGGATCAGGCGGCCGCCGAGCTTCTGGATGGCCTCGGCCTGTTCCAGATAGGCGCGGCGCACATCGTCCAGGCTTTTCACCGCCGTGGGGTCGAGGTGATCCGTCCCGCAGCCATTGGCGACCAGGGCATCCGGAAGCTCCACCCGCGTGCGGCGGATCAACTCCAGCGCACCGGGCCAGTCGAGCCCCATGCCGCGCTGGGCGGTATCCATCGCCTCGGCAATGCCGAGGCCAAGACCGGCGAGGTAGCGACGAAACTCCATCGTCTTCGCCCAGTCCACCGTCGCGCGGCCCGATGGGTCGTTTGCGGTGAAGGGATCGGCGACGACATGGGCGGCGGAATAGACGACACGCGCCGGGTCTTTGCCGAGCGTCGCGGCCGCGATCGGCGTTCCGGTCAGGACATAGTCGGTGCGGCGGCCGGCGGTATCGGGAAGAGCGATTTTCATGGTGAAGGACCTCAGAAGCGCGGAACGAGCATGCCGGCATCGGCCGGGATCGACAGGCCGGTCGTGTAGGGAAGCCGACCGGTCGCAAGCGATGCGATCAGCGTGCCGACTTCGGCGGGTTCCCCGACGCGCGGGAAGAGCGTAAGCCCCTGGGCGGCCCGCTCGCGGTAGGCCTCGATGACGGGAGCCGTCATCTCGGTGGCGATCAGGCCGGGCTGGACATCATAGACGGCGATGTTTTCCCGTCCGAGCCGGACCGCAAGCGTCTTTGACACCATCGAGGCGGCAGCCTTCGAGGCGCAATATTCCGAGCGCTGTTCTGCCACCGCAACGGCGTTCGACGAGGTGACATTGACGATCGAATGGAAGTGGGAGGAGCGAGGGCGCGCAAGCGCGCGACGCGCGAAGGCCTGGCTCAGGAAGAACAGGGCTTTCGTGTTGACGGAAAAGCAGCGGTCCCAGCTCTCCTCGGAGACCTCCAGCATGTCACCACGGCTGAGCACGCCGACGCCGGCATTGTTGACCAGCGTGGTGAGCGGTCCGAGTTCCCGCTCGACGGCATCGAGCGCCGCATCATGGCCGCCGATCGCGGCAACGTCGAATGCGGCAGCGGCGACCGGTACGCCATGGGTGGCGATGCGCGCGACGGCGGCGGCAAGCTCGGCGTCTTCGGCCGGTCCATTGACGGCAATGGCAAAACCTTCGCGCGCCAGGGCTTCGGCAACGGCAAGGCCGATGCCACGGGAAGAGCCGGTGACAAGCGCGACCGGCCGAGCAACCGCCGCACTCATGCCCTTGCTCCCTTCTTCAGGAGTTCGCGCGCAATGATCATGCGCTGGATCTGGTTCGTGCCTTCATAGATCTGCGTGATCTTCGCATCGCGGTAGAGGCGCTCCACCTCGAAACCGCGGATATATCCCGAGCCGCCGAAGACCTGCACGGCATCGGCGGTGCGCTGCACGGCCATGTCGCCGGCAAAGCATTTTGCGATGGAGCAGGCTTTCGTTGCATCCGCGCCGGTGTCAATCTTCGATGCCGCGGAATGGACGAGCAGGCGCGCGGCCTCGATATCCTTCGCCATGTCGGCGAGCAGCCACTGCACACCCTGGAAATCGGAGATCGCCTTGCCGAATTGCTTGCGCGTCCCGGCATAGTCGAGCGCGGCCTCAAGGCCGGCCTGTGCGATGCCGACGGCGAGCGAGGCGATACCGACACGCCCCTTGTCGAGCACGGACATCATCATGTGGAAGCCACGGCCTTCCGTGCCGAGCAGGGCATCGACCGGCAGGCGCACATCCGAGAAATTCAGCGCACCGACCTGGCTGGCGCGCTGTCCCATCTTGTGTTCCTTCGGCCCTCTTTCGACACCGTCGGCATGCAGGTCAACGATGAAGATCGACATGCCGCGGTTGCCGGCCTCCTTGTCCGTACGGGCAAGGACGAAACCATAGTCGGCGACTGGCGCATTGTGGATCCAGATCTTGCCGCCGTTCAGCCGCCAGCCGTTCCCGTCACGCTCCGCCGTGGTGCGAATGCCGGAAACATCGGTGCCCGCTTCCGGCTCGGTAATGCAATAGGCGACCTTGGCCCGCATGCCGAGAATTTCCGGCAGCAGCGCCTGCTGGCTTTCCGTGCCGTGGCGCACCAGCAGCGTCGAGATGAGTTCGACGAGGCCGCACTGGTCGGCGACCGATGCATAGCCGCGGCTCAACTCCTCCATGACGAGTGCATAGGTGAGCGTATCGAAGCCCGGGCCGCCGAGAGCTTCCGGCACGCCGATACCGAAAAGCCCAAGCTTGGCCATCTCCTCGTAGAGGTCTGCGGGGAAGCGCTCCTCCCGATCGAGTTCCTCGGCCAGGGGGCGGATCGTTTCGTCTGCAAAGGCGCGCGCCATCTCGCGCACCTGCTCCTGCGTTTCGGTGAGATACATCTGCCTCGTCTCGCAACTAGTAACTATCTGGTTACATACATTCGCCTGCCGGTGAACGTCAAGACGGAAAAATGCACTAGGCCTGAATGTAGCTGCTTGCACAGCCGCTTGGCCGCGTGCATATTATTCACTATTCAGTTACTTGAGGAGGAAAACATGCACCCGGGAGAAAAGCGAAAATTTGGCCGAACGGACCTCGACGTCACCGCCTTCGGCTTCGGCACCGCGCCGCTCGGCAACATTTTCCGCGAGATCGACGAAGAGACGTCTCAGGAAATGTTCGTGCGCGCCTGGGAAGCCGGCGTGCGCTTCTTCGACACCGCCCCGATGTATGGCCATGGCCTTGCCGAACTGCGGACGGGGCACGCGCTGCGCTGGAAGAACCGGGACGATTTCGTGCTCGCCTCGAAGGTCGGACGTCTTCTTCGCCCGGCCCGGCGTCACACGATCAACTTCGCACCCTGGACGAATGCCGCGCCGTTCACCATGCATTTCGACTACAGCTACGACGGCACGATGCGCGCCTTCGAGGACAGCCTGCAACGGCTGGGACTGGAACGGATGGACATGTGCTTCATCCACGATATCGACGTCTTCACGCGCGGGAGCGAGCAGCCGGAGGTCTTCGAGCAGGCGATGGACGGCGCCTGGCGGGCGCTGGAACGGCTGCGCTCGGAAAAGGTCGTGAAAGCGATCGGTGTCGGCGTCAACGAATGGCAGGTCTGCCACGAAGCGCTTGTCCGCCACGATTTCGACTGCTTCCTGCTGGCCGGCCGCTATACCCTGCTTGAACAGGAGGCGCTGGATGCCTTCCTGCCCCTGTGCGAAGCGCGCGGTGCTGCGGTCGTTGTCGGCGGCGGCTTCAATTCGGGGATCCTTGCCACCGGCGCGAAGGACGGCGCGAAATACAATTATGCGCCCGCGCCGCGCAAGATCATGGAAAAGGTCGCGAAGATCGAGGTCGTGTGCGCGGAACATGGCGTGCCGCTGGCCGCCGCCGCCCTGCAATTCGTCGTCGCCCATCCCGCCGTCCCGTCCTTCATGGCGGGCACACGCACGATCGAACAGTTGGAGCAGAATCTGGCCTGGTTCTCCCATGCGATCCCGGCCGATTTCTGGGCGGACCTGAAGAAGAAGGGGCTCTTGCGCGAGGATGCGCCCGTTCCGGCGTGAACGCGCGCCAGCCCGCGTTGCGATGGCGGCGCGGGCTTCTAGGTGTTTGGTCCCGGCATTTGATGGTGCGGATTGAGTTTAAACCGTCCCGGCTCTGTTGCCCAGATTTTGCAGA
>NZ_KQ410785.1 GCF_001262505.1 Shinella sp. SUS2 | reverse complement strand
CGATATGCCCCGCGAATATGGCCCACAACCATGACGGTCATACGAACTCAACAGGACAGTTGCGACGCAGAACCTAAAAGTTCGGTGCGCTTGACGTTTTCGGCGAGCGAATCCTCGGCTTCGAGCGTTGCGCCTTCGCTAATGATGCAGGGAACGCCCGTGGTCTTCGTCAGTTGCTTCCGATCGACCAGCAGCTTCAGCGCACGGTAACGACGGCCGCCGGCAGGAATGCGATAGATGCCGGTCTCCTTGCCCTCGGCGTCGCGTTCCGCGCGCACGTTGATGCTGGTCAGCAGCCCGCGGCGAGCGATGTCGTCGGCAAGTTCCTCGATAGAGACGCCGGCCTTGGTCTTGCGCACGTTCTGCTGGCTGAGGACGAGCTTGTTGAAGGGGATATCGCGCCCGACGTTGAGCGCGATTTTCTGAATGGCCTGTGCCATGTCAATTCTCCGCGGCGGACCGGCCGGAGCCTCTCTCCAGCCACCTCAATCCGCCACGAACGCCCCTTCCCACCTCTCCCTCTTTTGCCGGCCCGCCGCCCTCACCGTCTGCCGCCAGCGCCCACGTCGCTGCTGGCGTCTCGCATGGACCTGTTCAGCCAGATCGCCATCTGCTGCCGCGTGATGGCGGTCGGCGCATGGATTTCCGTGATCGACGCACTGGCTGTCCTTGCCGCCCGAAACGCCGATGGCGGCGGTTGCGCCTTGCTCAAGACGTGCTGAAATCGAATGAAGGATGGAGATCGACTGGAAAGCGCGGGCAATCGATATCGCCGGCTACGTCTTTGGGTGCAATTCGTTGACGCACGGCATCCACATTCGGATTGTGACGCTTGGTGCGGCTCCATGGCGAGCGACCGGAGCCTCTCTCCAGCCTCTCAACACGCCGCCGCCCCTCCGCCCCTCTCTCCCTCTTCCGTCGCCGCTCCCCTTTCCCATTCCCGACTCCCCCGCCATCGGCACGGTTCGGAAAATGGCGCGTTACGCACGGGGCTATTGAGGATATGAAAATAGGATATTATAATATCCTCAAAAGGATATGCTCCATGCCGCTCTATATCAAAGACCCCGAGGTCGACCGGCTCACGCAAGAGCTTATCAGCATCACCAAATCCAGCAAGGTCGATGCGGTCAAAGATGCTCTGAAACACGAGATTGCAAGACGCCGTGCCGCTTTGCCGCTCCGTGACCGGCTTGCAAAGTCCCTTGCCATGGCCCGCGAAGCTGGACCCTTTGCACCCGGGGATCACAAACGGGAAACCGATGAGATGTGGGGCGAAGACTGATGCTCTTTATTGATGCCTCCGTTGTCGTGGCGATTCTCTCCGAGGAAGAAGATGCCGCTGCCTTGATCGATCGGCTTGAGCACGACGGCGGCCCCTACTACGTCTCGGCCGTCGTGCGCATGGAGGCGACCGTGTCACTTGCGCGTCGGCTTTCTGAGGCTTCTGGACGAGACAAACCGGCTACCTCCGAAATGATGGGAAACGCACGTCGCCTTGTCGAGCAGTTCATAGCCGACCTGGACTGCAAGGAAGCAATGATTTCCGATGACGTGGGCACCATGGCCCTCGATGCCGCGCAGCAGTTCGGTAAGATCCTGAACCATCCTGCCAAGTTGAACATGGGCGACTGTTTCACCTACGCCTGCGCACGGGCTTATCGAGCTCGAATTGCCTACAAGGGCGACGATTTCACCTACACCGATCTTGGCTGGCACAACCATTAGGCTGGAGGCGTACCCCAGCCAAAGATGAGTTTCGCCGCCTCTACAAACTACATCGGCTAATGAGAATTCCGGCCTTCACCTTCATCCGGTTGATTAGGAGGTCGGGGCACAAAGATACCACCCGCCGCCGCTTTCGGCCGCTCCGCGACGTCCTCGTGGGCAAATTCGTCACGCCAACCATAGGGCAAGGGAAATCGCCCGTCCCGTTCTCACAACCGCCGAGATCATCGGAGCGGCCAAACAGCCATTATACGACCAGATGTACGACGTCCCTTTTCTGCTGAATCATGCCATTGATCGCCATCATCGACGCGGAGAGAACAATGCGGCACCGACGCTCGAACAACGTCGGCCAAACCACCGCATTGACGCTGCCGGTTTCGTCTTCGAGAGTGAGAAACTTGACACCCTTGGCTGAGCCCAACCGCTAACGTACGAACACGAGCCCACTGGCCAGTTTCGGTCGAACTGGTGCGCGGCGCGATCACCGGTATCGCCGGTGAAAGTGGCAGCGGCAAGAGCACGATCGGCCGTATCATCCCCGGGTTGGAAACCGCTAGCGCTGGCAAGCTCGGTATCGATGGCAGGCAGTTTGATATTTCTCGCCCCGGGCGTCGGAGCGGGCTGCTCGGAAAGGTCCAGATGACCATTCAGGACCCCGCCCTGTTGCTGAACCCGCGCCTGTCGATCGGCGATACCTTGGCAGAAAGTGTGCGGTTCGCCAGTCGGCAATCGCCCGGCCGCAAACAGGACGTGCTTTCGATGATCGACTGTCTCCGGCTGGCACGAACCCTCCTCACCCGCTACCCTCATCAGCTGTCCAGCGGGCAGAAGCAACGCGTCTGCATCGCCCGCGCCCTTCTTGCCGGCCCGCAGATCATCATCGCGGACGAACCCACCTCCGCACTCGATGTCTCTGTCCAGGCCGAGATCGTCATGCTTCTGAAAGAGATCGTCACCGAGCAGGGCATCTCGATGCGCTTCATCTCACATGACCTGGCCTTGGTGCAGGAGCTCTGCAGCCTGATCGACATCTTTCAGGACGGAAGGGTGGAAGATGCCGACCCGTCACAGTTCATTTTTGGACTCCCGCAAAACCCGTACACGCGCAGCCTGATCGAGGCTCGCCGACGACGGTTCACGCACGGACGGCAGTGACGCGCTGAACCTGCGAGGCGACGCCTCCCCAAAACGTTTCTCCACCTCGTCCACATACAGGCGGCGCTCAGGCGCTGCACGGGAAAGATCTGTCATGGCGAATACCTTCACTATCGCCGTCACCGGGCAATCTCTGATCAAGCATCACATTCGCGGCGTCGAAACACCCGGGTTCGTCCGTGTGCGGGAGCTGCTTGGTCAGGCCGATTTTGCCTTCACGAATTTCGAGAGCACGATCCTTGGCAGTCATGGAGGATGGCCGTTCAAGGGCGCCGTCTTCGGCTGCAGCCAGCCCGTCGTTCTCGACGCGCTCCAGGCGATGGGCATTCACGGTCTCTCGCTATCGAACAATCATGCCTTCGATCTCGGCCCCTCCGGCATCCTCTCACCCTTGAGGAAGTCGAAAGGCGCGGCATGCTTCATGCCGATATCTGGCAATACATCATCAAGGGCCTCGTCATCGTCGTTGCCGTAGCGCTCGATCGCTTCAGGCTGCAGGGCGGCCGCACCTAACCTTCAAGCATTATCGCCCACAATGCCGCGGTGAAGTGAGCGATAAAAGCAATCTCTTTCGCTCACTACCGTACGCATCCGAGGTGGGCCACCTCGTAGGAATCGTCGGATTTGGCATTGACTGTCCTTGTTGACGTCAACAAGGACAGTGCGGCTAGCCCCGACCGGAAAGGCCTGCATCCGGCTGATCACCTCGCAAACTTCAGCGGTGTGATGCATGCCGATGGCTATGGTGGTTACAAAAGGCGAGGCGCTACGGCAACCAGATCGTCGAGGCCGCCTGCATGGCACGCTCGAGCACTCACACAGTGCCAATATATTCCCCGCGCGCCGGATAGTCGTTTTTGATGGCGAAATCCAAGGCTTGAACCATCTCGCCGAAATTCGGTCGCGCGAATGGCATGGACTGCACCGAGAGCCAATAGACCGATTGGTCTGGCTTGATCAAAAACACGCCTGGCTCGGAGAACAATTTTGGCTCTTCGATTCCAATCGATGTTTTTCCACGTGACGCCGAAATGTACAGGCCCCAGTGCTTCGCCGCGCCCAAAGACAGTCCGTAGCCAATGCGAAGATGCTCGGCACCTATCTTATCCGCCATTTGTCGCGCGCGCTCCTCTCCATCAGAGCTTATTGCAATGGTGTTGACGCCCCGTTCCAAGAAGGACGGTGTCAATCGTTCAAGCTCCTTTAGATAGCCTGCACAAATGGGGCAGTGGAGACCGCGGTAGAAGCAGACGAGCGTCATAAGCCTGGGCGCTTCGTCGGCGAGGGCGAACTCTCCGTGATCGAGAGTCTTCACCACCAAATCCGGGGCCGACATTCGAGGGACTAGCATTAATCAACTCCATCTTTCTGAACATGACAAAGCCGTTGCGTTGACGTCGAAGCTTTGAGATATCATACACAGGGCAATCAAGGATCCATAAAACATGATCAAAAATCTGATGGCCACTCAAAAGGTCGACCGGCTTTCGGCATTCTTCGATGTATTCGAGCTTTCGGCGTCATTGGACCCGGCACTCACCGCCGACAGTCATGCCAGGCTGCTCGTCATCGGGCCGCTGGGTGGGCCTGCGGAAAAAATCGTCCTTCGCCTGCGCGGTGAAACACTCCCCGCCCCGTCCATTCTGGTCACCGCAGCTGTCGATTTCGGCGGGGTGCATAACCCGCTCATGAACGCCCTGCCTGATCAGGTCTCCGTCGAGACCAACGACGCACCTGCCCTGCGCGATACCACAGCCGCGTTCGTGGCGGAGGCTCTGGATTCGCGATGTGGGCGGAGCGCAGCGCTCAATCGGCTCTGCGAAGTGATCGTTCTGCTCCTGTTGCGATCCGCCATCGATCGCGGGGCCGCCCGACCAGGGCTGCTGGCTGGGCTGTCTCACCCCGCTCTACATCGGGTTTTGGTTGCCATGCATGACGCGCCCGCGCGTGCTTGGAACGCTGAAGATCTTGCCTCTGTGGCGGGAATGTCGCGAAGCCATTTCATGGCTCTCTTCCGCAAGGTGGTCGGTGCGACACCGCAGGCCTATCTGACAGGATGGCGCATGACCATTGCGCGACGGAGCCTGTCCAAGGGGGCCCGGGTCAAGGCGGTGGCACGGCAAGTCGGTTTTGGTAGCGCTGCGGCATTCTCGCGGGCCTATGTCCGCGCGTTCGGAGAATGGCCATCACTCAAGCCCCTTAAGCAATGAGCACCGGATAAGCCTTGTCCTTCAGACGTTCCGCGTCTCACACCGAATAGTGGGATGCGATGGTAAACCGGGGGCGTTCGCATGGCATCGCGGATGTTTCACGGTGAAACTCAGCCCATTGGATTGCGAGATCCGAAGCCTGTCTGTCGTCTAAGAAGAACGTCCGTTGAGCAGTTGTCGCTCGCCGACCAGCAGTCGGCCGGTCGAAGGATCGACAAGCCAAGGGGCTTAAGCTCAGACTGATCGCTTCACTCAATAGTGTAGGTCGACAGGGCCCCAGCCGAGTCACCCTCGAGAGTTAGAAACGTGTGGTAAGACTGGTCAGCCATGCGGGCGAGATTTCGACAAGCACTGCCTCTACCTGCTTGTCCAGTCCCGTCACCACCAGAAGTCCGATTACGACGAAAAACACGCCCAACAAGACTTTTCCGCCTTTCCCGGCGTGCAATAAGCGGTTGCGCCAGCGCATCAGCACATCGCGCGAGAGAATACCGAGTAGAAGCAGTGGCAGAGCGGCCCCAATGCCGAAGGCGGCCATGGTGGTCACCACTTGAGCGAGGTTCTCGCCAGTCGCAGCCATCATCGAGGCCGCGCCGAGCGTGGGGCCGACACACGGGCTCCACACGGCACCCAAGAGCACGCCGATCAGGAACTGCCCCTTGAGACCATCGCTATTGAACCCACCGAAACGCTGCTCCGTCCAGTTGCCGAATGGGCTTGCCGCCGTGGCAAGGCTCACCTGGAGGGCCGGTACCATCAAAACCGCGCCGATCACGATCATAATGTAGCCGGCAAATGTGCGAAAGACGGAGGTATCAAGCCCGATCGAGAAGCCGATCAGCGCGACGAAGAGCCCGATTGTCAGGAAGGAAACCGCGAGCCCCCCGGCAAGCGCTGCCGGTCCGAAGCGGTGCTTCGAGATCGCCGTGCCCAACACCACCGGCAGAAGCGGCAGCACGCAGGGAGACAGCGTGGACAGCACTCCCGCCAGAAGCGCCAGAAAGCCGGTCGTCAGCATGGTCAGTTACCAAGCGCCGAAGCAAATAGCGCACCAATCGATTCGGGCTTGGTGTCACCGACCGAACGCCCGGTCTCGGTACCGCCATCATAGGCGATCAGTGTCGACTGCATACGGGCATTCAGGCTGCGAACCACGTCCTTTTGACTATCGAAATCGACCTCGAACACAATCATTTCGCTATAGGCGGGGTCTGCCGCAAGAGACTGGATGATCGGCTTCTGGGCCTTGCAGGTGGGGCACCAGCTTGCGGCGATATCGACGACGATCGGCCGCCCCCCCTTCTGGGCCGCCTCAAAGGCTGCTGTTTCGAAGGGCTTGATCTCGGCGGCAAAGCTTGCCGTTGCAATCAGCAGCGAAACCACACCGGCTGAGGCAGCCGACAAAAATTTTGATGTAAGCCGCATAAAAAACCTCCTTAAATCAAGTGAGCTCTTTACTGCTTGAATGATAGGATCGCGCTTTATACGGTCCCTCACTGATCAAAACCCATTGGCCCATTCTCTGCGTCCGATCGACATGACGCGCCATGGCTGGCTTTCGAGCCGCCGCCAGGCATCGCAGCAATGATCGACGATGTCGTCGTATGATTTGAACACGCGGTTTGATAACCAGTTGTCGCGCATGAAATGCCAGAGGTTTTCGACCGGGTTCAGCTCCGGCGATTTCGGCGGGAGTGGCAGAATGGTGATGTTTTCGGGCACGACGAGATTGTTGGACATGTGCCAGCCTGCCTGATCCATGATGAGGATAGCGTGCGCGTCGGCATCGACGTGTCGGGCGATTTCGGCCAGATGCTGGGTCATGGCGTAGGTGTCGCACCATGGCATGACCAGCGCCGCCGCCTTGCCGAGCTTGGGGCAGATTGCGCCGAAGATGTAGGCCGACCTTGTGCGCTGATCGTGCGGTGCTGAAGGCCGTGTTCCTCGCCTGGCCCATCGGCGGGTGATCTTGTTCTTTTGCCCGATACGGGCCTCATCCTGAAACCAAATCTCTATGCGTTTTCCTCGGGCCGCTCCAGCGGCAATCTCTGCCACTGCGGCAGGGAAGCTTTTTTAAAACCCTCAATGGCTTGAGGGTCTTGCGCGTGATGTTTGGGCCGAACAGCGAGCTTGCGATAGCCCATGGCCCGGACTTCGCGGCTGAGCGTCTGCTCGCTCACCGAAACGCGAAACTCCTCCCACAGCCATTGCGCCAGATCGCACAGACGCCAGCGAACGACGCCGTCGAGAT
>NZ_KQ410784.1 GCF_001262505.1 Shinella sp. SUS2 | reverse complement strand
GACGCAGCCTGATATGCCCAAGGTCTTCATCACTCAGCGTATAGTGCTTGAGCAAATCCGTCTGTGAAGTCGGCAAGCGCAACAGCGCGTCTTTCTGCCGATCGGTTAGAGTGACGCGACGCGGCATACATGTTCCTTTTTCAAAATCTGATAGCGTTCAAGACGCTTTGTTTATGAAGCTGGTTGAGATACATTTCCAGAGGTCAATGCAATCGTGGCCGAAGCGCCGCCTCAAACCAACGTTTGTGATACATGCTGATCGGATATGCCCGCGTCTCCAAAGCCGATGGCTCGCAGTCTCTCGACCTGCAGCACGACGCCTTGCGCGCCGCAGGTGTCGAACGGGACAATATCTATGATGATCTTGCTTCCGGCGGTCGTGATGATCGCCCTGGCTTGACTGCCTGCCTCAAGTCATTGCGTGACGGCGATGTGCTGGTGGTCTGGAAGCTCGATCGCCTCGGACGATCGCTTGCCCATCTGGTCAACACGGTGAAGGAGCTGTCAGACCGCAAGATCGGCCTGCGGGTTCTGACTGGAAAGGGCGCTCAGATCGACACCACGACTGCGTCCGGTCGCATGGTGTTCGGAATCTTCGCCACCTTGGCCGAGTTCGAGCGGGATCTGATCCGAGAGCGCACCATGGCGGGTCTCGCCTCCGCGAGAGCGCGCGGTCGCAAGGGCGGACGAAAATTCGCGCTCACCAAAGCTCAGGTGCGTCTCGCGCAAGCCGCCATGGCCCAGCGCGATACTTCAGTTTCCGATCTCTGCAAGGAACTCGGCATCGAGCGCGTCACTCTCTACCGATATGTCGGTCCCAAAGGCGAGCTCAGAGACCATGGAAAGCATGTTCTCGGACTTACGTAGCAACTCGTTTCTTTTCGCAGGTTGAGCCACCTCCGCGCTTCATCAGAAAACTGAAGGAACCTCCATTGAATCGAACTAATATTTTTTTTGGTGAATCGCATTCTGACTGGTTGCCTGTCAGAGGCGGAGAATCTGGTGATTTTGTTTTTCGACGTGGTGACGGGCATGCCTTCGCGAAAATCGCACCTGCTTCCCGCCGCGGTGAGCTCGCTGGAGAGCGTGACCGCCTCATTTGGCTCAAAGGTCGAGGTGTGGCTTGCCCCGAGGTGATCAACTGGCAGGAGGAACAGGAGGGTGCATGCTTGGTGATAACGGCAATTCCGGGAGTACCGGCGGCTGATCTGTCTGGAGCGGATTTGCTCAAAGCGTGGCCGTCAATGGGGCAGCAACTTGGCGCTGTTCACAGCCTATCGGTTGATCAATGTCCGTTTGAGCGCAGGCTGTCGCGAATGTTCGGACGCGCCGTTGATGTGGTGTCCCGCAATGCCGTCAATCCCGACTTCTTACCGGACGAGGACAAGAGTACGCCGCAGCTCGATCTTTTGGCTCGTGTCGAACGAGAGCTACCGGTGCGGCTCGACCAAGAGCGCACCGATATGGTTGTTTGCCATGGTGATCCCTGCATGCCGAACTTCATGGTGGACCCTAAAACTCTTCAATGCACGGGTCTGATCGACCTTGGGCGGCTCGGAACAGCAGATCGCTATGCCGATTTGGCACTCATGATTGCTAACGCCGAAGAGAACTGGGCAGCGCCAGATGAAGCAGAGCGCGCCTTCGCTGTCCTATTCAATGTATTGGGGATCGAAGCCCCCGACCGCGAACGCCTTGCCTTCTATCTGCGATTGGACCCTCTGACTTGGGGTTGATGTTCATGCCGCCTGTTTTTCCTGCTCATTGGCACGTTTCGCAACCTGTTCTCATTGCGGACACCTTTTCCAGCCTCGTTTGGAAAGTTTCATTGCCAGACGGGACTCCTGCAATCGTCAAGGGATTGAAACCTATAGAAGACATTGCTGATGAACTGCGCGGGGCCGACTATCTGGTATGGCGCAATGGGAGGGGAGCAGTCCGGTTGCTCGGTCGTGAGAACAATCTGATGTTGCTCGAATATGCCGGGGAGCGAATGCTCTCTCACATCGTTGCCGAGCACGGCGACTACCAGGCGACCGAAATTGCAGCGGAACTAATGGCGAAGCTGTATGCCGCATCTGAGGAACCCCTGCCTTCTGCCCTTCTCCCGATCCGGGATCGCTTTGCAGCTTTGTTTCAGCGGGCGCGCGATGATCAAAACGCAGGTTGTCAAACTGACTACGTCCACGCGGCGATTATAGCCGATCAAATGATGAGCAATGCCTCGGAACTGCGTGGGCTACATGGCGATCTGCATCATGAAAACATCATGTTCTCCAGTCGCGGCTGGCTGGTGATAGATCCCGTCGGTCTGGTCGGTGAAGTGGGCTTTGGCGCCGCCAATATGTTCTACGATCCGGCTGACACAGACGACCTTTGACCCGACTCTATACACATTGCACAGATGGCAGACGCATTCTCTCGTGCGCTGGACGTCGATCCGCGTCGCCTGCTCGACCAGGCGTACGCTTATGGGTGCCTTTCCGCAGCTTGGAACGCGGATGGAGAAGAGGAGCAACGCGATCTAGCTATCGCGGCCGCGATCAAGCAGGTGCGACAGACGTCATACTAGATATCAAGCGACTTCTCCTATCCCCTGGGAACACATCAATCTTACCGGAGAATATCGTTGGCCAAAGCCTTAGCGTAGGATTTCGCCCTCTCCCGCAAACGACCCCTAAAAGGTCAGTTGGTCGCCTCAGACCCCAATTCGGCAAAGCTTCTTAAGCCTTTCCTCGAGGGTAAGGATCTCAAGAAATGGCGTCAGGAATCACGAAAACTGTGGCTCATCTACATTCCCAAAGGACGAGTTCAGATCGATGACTTTCCCGCCATAAAAAAATGGCTGCTCCCGTTCAAGAAGGCTCTTGAAAAGAGAGCGACGAAACAGGAATGGTTCGAGCTACAGCAGGCTCAGGAGGCATACAGCCCCCATTTTGGAAAGACCAAAATAGCGTATCCGCATTTCAACCAGGAGCCGAACTTCGGCCTCGAAACGGCTGGGGCTTTTTCCAACGATAAAAGCTACATAATTCCGACAGATGACCTCTTCCTGCTGGCTTATCTTAACAGCAGCGTTGGCTGGTTCTATTTGTCTAATTTGGCGCCTGCCGTCCGAGGCGGATTTCACGAACTACGAGTGCAGTACGTCGAGCAGTTGCCCATCCCCTCTCCGGCCAAATCTGTGAAAGACAATATTGTAAAAACTACCGACGCGCTATTGACCACCTACGCTGCTATGCAGAAGAAGCAGCGTGATTTTGCGCGGCGGATCCCAGATCTGTGTCCTTCAGGGGCAGGCCCCGCGTTGTCTTCAAAATTGAAGGAATGGTGGAGACTCGTCGATTTTGCGAGCTTCCGTGCGGAAGTGAAGAAGGTTTATAAGGCCGACATCCCCCTGTCCGAGCGATCCGATTGGGAAGACTGGTTCCAAAACGATAAAGCCGCCATTGCTGCTTATGCTTCAGATATCTTGGAACACGAAGCTCGGATCGACCACCTAGTATACGGGATGTTTAAACTGACACCCGAAGAGATCAAGCTCATTGACACGGCGATCTAACTATCCCGCTCATTAACGCTTTTGCACCGGCTTCTATGTATGATAATGTCCTTTATGTTATATAGGAGGAACGCTATGGTTGATGACGCTGGTCCCATCGACCCACCCAAATCGTATCCTGGCCGGTCCGTTACAAGAGCAGCGGCTGAGGGCGTTGTCGGGCTCATACCAGGGGCGGGGTTGCTGACGAACATCTATGCCATTACTCATCCGCCCATCGAAGAAGTTGATCGGCGTCGATGGGAAGTCGATATGACCCGGCGCTCCAATACCCAAGACGAGTTGTTGAAAAGCGTCATCGCGGCTTTCCTGAGAATGAAGACCAACAATCAGCATGCGGCAGACGCCCAGCACTTATCTTTCGTCCGTGGCGGTATGCTTTCCACCTTGGAGAACATTGGCCGCGAGGGCTTAACACCTGTGCTCAAAGAGGAACTGCAGCAGAAGTTGGAGGCTACAGCTAAAGATGTTGAAGACCTTTTACAGGGCTTAGAAGCAGCCCTGATGAGCATGAGTGATGACGAGAAGAGTAAGGATTTTGTCGACGTTTTGCACGAGGTGGTCTTTGGCACATTCGGAAAGTCGACGATCCGGAATGACATCAATCGGCTGATTAGATCCGCCACCTTGGGAGTAGAGGAACAGAAGCGGCAGGCAATGAGGGTGTGCGACAGCATAGATCGGTTTAATGCGGGCCTTACCAAATTGAGCAGCTACGCAACGGCGTCTGTGCAGCTATGAATTTGATTCTACATGACCCTGCAGCTAACCGTCTGGTCGCGGGGCTTGGGTATTCAGGACGTACTCGCTTTCTAGAGTTCTTTACCGCACAGATCCGCAATCCCAACACACGTAAGGCCTATGCGCGCGCCGCCGCCGACTTCCTCACATGGTGCGGGGAACGAGGCGTCTCCGCCCTTCCCGCAATCCAGCCGATGCATGTGGCCGCCTGGATCGAGGAGTTGGGGCGAAGCCATTCGGTGCCGACTGTCAAGCTGCGCCTCGCGGCCATCCGGCACCTGTTCGACTGGCTGGTGACGGGTCAGGTCATGCCGACCAACCCCGCCCACGCGGTACGGGGTCCCTCCTATTCGACCAAGAAAGGCAAAACTCCGGTGCTGGCACCGGACGAAGCCCGGCAACTGCTCAATTCCATTCCCGTTGACACGATCGCGGGTTTGCGCGACCGGGCCCTCATTGGCCTGATGACGTATTCGTTTGCGCGAGTTGGCGCGGCCGTCAGTATGGAAGTGCGCGACGTCTACGTGCAGAACCGACGCCTCTGGGTCCGGCTACATGAGAAAGGTGGCAAGCTCCATGAGATGCCGTGCCACCATACGCTCGAGGCGTATTTGGATGCATACCTAGACGCCGGCAGACTGCGCGACCATCCCCGTACGCCCTTATTTCGGACGATCGGCCGAGGCACAGGCCAGTTAACGGATAGTCCCCTGCCCCGCGCCAACGCCTACCATATGATCCAGCGGCGCGCGCAAGCGGCCGGAATCGACACGGCCGTGTGCAATCACACTTTCCGCGCAACGGGCATTACGGCTTATCTGAAAAATGGGGGCACGCTTGAGAAAGCAGCGCACATGGCCAACCACAGCTCTACGCGTACCACTCAGCTTTATGACCGCCGCAGCGATGAGGTGAGTCTCGATGAGGTGGAGCGGATCCTTATCTGAAAGTCATGATGTCATGAGGTAATGGTAAGCTCATGAACATGATCTTTTCCAAATAAGCGTTGGACGGACGCCATTGCTGTGGCGGAAAGTGTCTGGGTTGCCAAGACGGCGAGGCGTTTTCGTGGGCGAGACACCGCAACATAGAACAGGTTTCGCGCTCGATGATAGCCTCCGGTGTTTTGAGGAGTTACAGCTTTCGTCTCCAAGAGCTCCAGGAGTTGTGGCCATTTGTAATGGTTCCACCCACCGCCGAGGATGACCAGGACATCATTGAACTGAGCACCCTTGACGCTATGTTGGGTCGCAAAGGTTGTCGCTCCCTCCAGGTATGCAAAGAGGGCGATTACCTCTTGATATGAAACGTCTCGGAGTTTTCTGTAGCGCGTCGTACCTTTCGATTCTTCGGCCTCCGGCGCGGCATCCGCTTTGGCCAATTCCTCTTCTCGGCGCATCAGCTTTTCGGATAGCCGTGGTCTTCCGGTCGCCTTTAAATGATCAATTACGGCGCCGATCGTGCCGGTCAGCCGCAGATCCATAAGCGCGTCCATATCATTGCGCCATTTCACCTTGTCCTGGTGTTCCGACAGGTTCGGCCCGGAGCGCAGGATTCGAAACATCTCCCCATATTTCTTGTTCGAGTACGCGCGGCAGACCGGCTCTAGGGTGTCAGCAAAGAACTCAATCAGAGAATCTTCTTTCTTAGCAAAGGCTTCATTCCGATCGAAAATGGCGGCGATGTTCGGATATCCTTGTTCAGCGGCGATCGCATTATGAGTAAGCATGAGGACTTTTGTGGTGTCGGCACTGAAACTCCATCCGTCTGCCTTGAGCCGCTCCTTCAGCGCATTCGTATACTGTTGAGCAATGCCGTCTGGCAGGTCCTCCTTCGAGTGCGCTGTATTCGTCCGCACTCCTGAATAGCCATTTGCGTGGAAAAACTGGATGCTCCCAAGGGCATCAGGATCCGAAACTTCCTGCTTCAGCTCGGGTCGAAGCTCATTGAGCATTGTGACAATCGCTGGTGCGGATCGAAAATTGGAGCCCTTATCGATGGCCACGACGTTGGGGAAATCCGCAATTTGGAAGTCACCGCGATAAATCGTTTGCCAGTGATCGCCAAACAACCCGATAAGCGGGCCTGTTTTGGAAGCCAAGAATTGTTCCGAGAGCGCCGCCATGAACAGCTTGTCGGTGTCTTGGTACTCGTCAATGAAGATCACCGGGTGTAATTGGGTTATGTATGACTGAAACTTCTTCTCTGCGAGAAGTTGAGCCATAAACCTCGGGATGTCGTCATGGCTTAGAGTAATCTTATCCGGCTCAACGCCGAAGAACCCCAAGCTATATTCCACGCTCTTCGTGCCAATCCCGCCCCCCTCAGCGATTTTGTCCTGCCGATCTGGCATTTCAGACAAGCATTTCCGCAGCGACTTTTGAAATTGCGAAATTAGTCGCCATGAGAACGCGTGGATCGTATCCACCAAAATTGCGGGATGCTCCTGAATGTCTTGCCGAATTTCGTCACGGGCTACTTCAGTGTAAGTGATACAGGCAATTTTTTGGCCTGCCCGGAGAAGCGCTTTTCCTCGAGCATCAATCAGAGTCTTAAGTGCCTCTACCAGCGAATAGGTCTTTCCGGCCCCTGCCCCGGCTTCAAGCCGAAAGCTCAACCCGTTTTGAAGGCAGTGAGTGACTCTCGCCTGCGCTTCGGCCGCCGCTATTTCTGCGGGATTGGGTGCGTCGACGGTCATGCCGCCACCGCTTCGGTTCCTAAGGCTGGGGGCGCTTCTGGCGGTGGCGGCGGTTCCGCAAGCCATATGAGACCCTCTTTGATATACAGCGGCACAAGCCATTCTTTCTTGCGGATGGCGTACAGCAACGCCGTTTCCGTCTTTCCCATGTCTTGGGCGAGGGTCCACGCGTAATCGCCTGCGTGTTCCCCTTCGGGAATTGGAAATAGCTTCGGATTGGCGATAATGAATGCATCCTCATAACTACGACCGCAGACCGTAAGCCCCTCTTCCGGGATCTGGTAAGCGATCCGACGATAATTCTGGATTTTGTCCTTTGGTGCTTTCGCTTCCAGCTCGTTAAGTAACAGAGCATCGCCCTTCTCCTTGCCGAACCACGCTCTCAAGGCGCTATTGTTCGAACGCGTACCTTGGGAGTAAGGACATTTTCTCCATTTGGTCGGCTTCGTCCCATCGTCAAAAACAGCGTCGACATCTGTTATAAAAAGACTTTTCAGCTCTAAGAAATCCAGCAATTCGTAGAATTTCCCCGCATAAGCGCCGCCAACCTCAATCGTGGAAATATACTGTTGCGCCAGCTTTTTCTCGTCGCTCAGTTCGCCGTCAACAATGGCGCAAATTCGGGGAATGAGGAGACGCTCGGTCGTGCCTTCAATCAGTATTGCCTTGTCGGCGAAATAGAGGTCGCACTTTGTAAGCGTCATATACTGGTGGAGGAAATCCTGGTCTTCTGAGGGGATCTTGGCCAAACCTTTCCTGAAGTCTTTGACCTTGGTGTGTCGAAACGGGCTCTTTGAGGGCACACTCAGGAAATAGCGTATTGCGTCGAACTTGGCCGTGTTCGCCACATGTGATGAGTGGGTTGAGACGACAAATTGCACTCGCCAGGTCGGGCTGTCCTTATATTTCTTCGATAGCGCCTGAACCGCACTATCGAGTTGGCTGATGAACACCTCCTGCATCTGCGGGTGGAGATGCGCCTCAGAGGCTGCCTCAAAAAGAGGTGGGTGATTTCAACAGGTTATGATTCCTTCGGATTTGCGAGATTCGATGGAGTTCA
>NZ_KQ410783.1 GCF_001262505.1 Shinella sp. SUS2 | reverse complement strand
GAATGCAGGCTCGGCATCGCTGCTCTCCGACGGGCCCGACATAGCCTCAAAGGGCAGGGGCAGAATGCCCTCGCGCGCTTGCCGGCGCCAGAACGAAAGCTGGTGCGCAACAACGTCGTAACGGCGCGCGACATCAGCAACACGAACACCAGGCTCAAAGCTTTCCGCGACAATCCGCGCCTTCATATCATCCGGCCAACGTCGGTTTCCACGACGCGGCTCGACAACCTCGTAGCGCCCAACAAATCCATCATCTGCCATGCCAATCTCCAGATAGTCCTGGAAACCTTCTCGCACACGCAGAAAGCCTCAAAATACAGCTAATCCAATGGGGTGGAGACGGCGCTTACTTGGCATCTGAGTCTGACAGCCGAGCGCATATGAACGGACTTCGAGCCGCCTTCCCAAAAGTCCGCCGGTGGCGTTGATGATGTTCGAACTTATGACCAGCAAGTCATGAACTCGACAAAACAATTGACTAGAGCGAATCTGCTGCCCAATCCTCGTGGCTATGCCTGATACGGATCACAAAGACGCTTCCGTCCTCTTTGATGCGATAAACTACAAGGTGTGCCTTGAAGGGATGGATCCTAACAGGCGGAGAAATCTCATGGCGCTCACGCGCCATTCGTGGATTGCCGGCAATTAGCTCGAACAAATTGAAGAGCTCATCATGATATCGTTTAGCAACCAATGCTCCGAAGATGCGAATGCCTTCTTCCGCAATTGAGATTACATCCTCTTCCGCTTGGACCGATAGGATGAATGGCATCAAGCGCGTCCGCGGCTGATCTCGGCTCGCGTGGTGGCTGCAGCAAACAGCTCGTCCGCTGAACGGCTACCAACGCCGCTTCTAATTCCGTCATCGACAAACCGCTGCATCTCGGCAATCTTGTCGGTACGGGCCTGATCTCTGCGGATCAAGTCTCTGACGTAATCGCTCGCATTCGAATACCGACCGGTCTTAGCTTGGGCTTCAACCCAATCTTTCATGGGGTCCGGCAGGGATACGTTCATCGTCGCCATTTGAATCTCCTTGATGGATAACGATATCCGCCAATGGCAAAGTTTGTCAAACTATTGATTGCCGTGCGGCAGGCTCTTGAAAGGAATCGAACCGGCGACCCCGCCAATTCGCATTCCCGCTGAAACTTAACTGCTTGGTAATCCAAGGATTGCGCTGCTCTTGATGGCTGGTTTGGGGCCGATCCGATATGAATGCAGTTCAAACAGCCCTATGGGCCCTGAATGTAGCTGCCCGCGCGCTGCGATCCTGCAAATAAATGCGGTACCGAGAGAGAAGACCGTCGTGATCGGCTCCTTCCCCTATCAATTTGTCAGTCTCGGCCAAAGCCTGCTCGTATGTAAGACAGCCGGACCCATCGCCTGCGAGCTGGTCCGCCAAGCGACGCTCGATCTCGGCCCTTATCGCCGCGGGAAGAACTGCGCGGGCTTCGAAGTACATCAGGCGCAAGCCAAACCACTGCAGGCGCTCATCCTCGAAGCTTTGCACGATGGCGAGACGATCCGGCCACGCGGCATGGTGAAACGCGTTCGCACGCCCTTCGTCATCCGGCCCTGGGAAGCCGTTATAGATTCGCTCCTCAATATGAGGCGATAGTGGATATGGCTCACGCGTGGCGATGTAAGCGGCGACAAGCCGCGTACACAGATCCGAGTCCGCCTTCACGCGACGGGCCCGGTCTTCGATCTGCCCGATCGAATTGCCATCCAACATATGCTCCGGAGCGTCGAAGAAAGCGGTGAGCGTGGGTGCGGCATTGACCCTGAAGCGACGGACCGGGCTGGGCTTCTGCGCCAGATGGACCTGCAGTTCGACATCGTTCATTCCGGCAATCTGGCCGACGTCCTGATTGAGGCTGAGGCAAATCCGGCCGTTGGCTTGGTCAGGATCGACACCAATACAGACGACCGGAGAGTGATAAGCCTGCCCGCCGAAGAACTCGGTCAGCACGAAGCCATCTTCTGCGTCGACGAAATCCGCAACGGTCGCCTTGTTCGAGAAACGAACGAACCGCTGCCACAGCTCCGGAGACCGCTCATTGACCAAGCGGCATAGCTCGACGGTCGCAAGTACATCAGACATGGCGTCGTGCGCGCGGGCATGGGCAACGCCATTCGCGGCCGCCAGCTGCTGCAAACGGAATGTCCGCCGCCCCTCCTCGTTGATCGGCACGACAAGCTGTGCGGGCGAAACGGCATCAGCAGCCATCACCAAACTGAGCGCGTCAGCACGGCAGTTGCGGTGGTTGCTCGTCAGATAGGCCGGATACAGGCTCTGGAAGAGTGCATGGCGGAACATCTCTTCGTCGAAGCGAATGGAGTTGAAACCGACAAAGATGGATGGACTCCAAGAAGTCAGCGTCCGACGAATGTCTCCTACCATTGCGTAGTGCGATGGCAGGTTTGTGTCGGTCAGCCGCTCAATCGGCAGTCCGTTCGTGCGCAACGCCGAGGGATGGGGAAGCACGTGAGGCTGCAGGCGCGAGCGCGCTTCGAAGCGCGCCACCTCGTTCAAATTCGGGTCTGTGCGAACAGCCGCAAAATGGAGAATCTGATCGAAACCGCGCTTGAGCCCCGTCGTCTCGGTATCGAAGAAGACGAAACTCATGGGGCGCTACCAGCGAGTCAGTCGGAACCGCATTGCGGCCGGACTTACTCTGAACCGACGCGCGAGGGCTTCAATCGCCGCCTCGTCCTCAAGGTCAACGCCCCCGCCCTCCAAAGCGGTGGCCAAGAGATCGGCGGGGATCAGAAGCTCCGAGGCGAAGGCATTGGCTTCGATTTCCATCGGCTCAGTCCCGAGCGCTGAGACATCGTCGCGGAACAGAACGCGAATCCCCTTATCGACATGCACGGCTTGGCTAATCGCGGGAGCGTGGAGCATGTGATGAGCGAGCTCGTGGGCTGCCGAGAATCGCTGTCGGGTCGGGTGGTGAAGCGCATTCACACCGATGATGCCTACTCCGTCCTTAATGTAAGCCATCCCAGAAAGGTCTTCATCGAGGGGCGCATACTGAAGGACGATCTTTCGCGACTTGATTATTCGCTCGACCGGGACTGGTGGCGCCGATACGCCAAACTCCCGCAGAATAGAACGTGCAGATGCGCGCGCGCGATCAGGATCGGCATCAGCCATGATCAGGCCTTACCGCGTCTTGGCTGCAATGCGGTTGTGATCAGGTCGGCGACTTGAGCTTCCGCATTTTGCGACAGCGTCTGCTTCGATAGCTCCTGATTGGAAAGCATCATCTTTAGTCCCTCCCCTAAAGGCCTCTGTGGCATCGGCGGCAGGAGATCTGCCACCTTGGTGAAATCGAGTGCAGCGGCAAGCGCGTAAACGTGATGCAAAAGGATGTTCTGCCGACCACTCTCGATATTTGCGATCGACGCGCGCGATATCTTCACCTTGCCAGCCAGTTCCGCCTGCGTGAGGCCGAGCGCTTTCCTGCGGGTCGAGACCGCATTGCCAAAAGTCTTGTAGATTGCTTCGCCTGCCATGAATCATGTTTGCGCCCTGCTTTTTGCAATGTCAACGTCACAAACGTTATGTGCTTATTGCAAACAATGGATTGTGATTGATGGTTGACAACTTGGGCTGCTTCAGGAATCGATAGCGTTAGGGCGTGACGCCCCGGGCACGAGTCGGAGGACCAACAATGTCGAAGCGAATTCACGTAGTGCCCCACGGGTCGGGCTGGGCGACGCGTCGCGAAGGTGCCACTCGCGTCGGATCGACCCACAGCACGCAAGCCGATGCGACACAGGCCGCGCGTAGCACTGCCGTTCGCGAACGCGGCGAAGTTGTCATCCACCGTCCGGACGGTCGCATCCGGGACGCCAACTCTTACGGTAACGACCCCTTCCCGCCGAAGGGCTGACGGAACCGAACCGCCCTACAATTGGTCCGGTTCATCTGAATGAGGCGAATAAGTCGCCAGAAAGGAAACATCGGCAGATGGCGCAAGTTGAGCAAGATCTAGGCGCTGAGCGGCCCTATCGGGTACTCAGCTTGGACGGCGGAGGGATGCGGGGCATCTATACGGCCGCGTTTCTTGCGCGCCTGACTGATCAGTTCGCGCGCATTCGAGCCGAGTCTGCCCTCGATCTGGGACGCGGCTTCGACTTGATCACCGGGACCAGCACCGGCGCGATTGTCGGCTGCGCGCTGGCCGTTGGGCGGCCGATGACGGAGGTAGTGGCGCTTTATCGCGATCACGGCCCCAAGATTTTCCCGCATCGGATCACGGGGAAGCGGAGTGCGATCTACCGAGCGACCCAGGGCAACCGTTTCGTACGCGCGGGCGACAAGGCGCTGCGTGAGGCGCTGCGCGGTGTGCTCGACGACATCACTATGATCGACGTGTTCGAAGGTCGCGGCATCTCGCTAGCAATCCCGACCGTGCTGATGAGCGAACACCGCGCCTGGGTCTTCAAGAAAACTCCCAAGAGTGGGGTGCGCGACGATCACTATCCGCTGGTGGACGTTTGCATGGCGACGAGCGCCGCGCCAATCTACCGTTCGCTCGCTGCCATCGATGACCCGAACACGCCGGGCGGACCCAAGCAGGTGTTCGCCGATGGGGGGCTTTGGGCCAATAATCCGATTATGGTCGGGCTCGTCGACGCGCTGACGGTGGCGCCGCCCGATCGTCCGATCGAGATCTACTCACTTGGAACATGTCCGCGCCCCGAGGGTGATCACCTCGACGCAGAGAGCGCACACCGCTCCATGCTCGACTGGTCGCTCGGCGCTGACGTCGCACCTCTTAGCATCTCGGCGCAGGAGTTTGCCTTCGATCACATGGCGAGGCTTTTGACCAACGCCATCAGCAACTGCGGTCGCTCGATCCGGCGCGTGCGCTTTCCCAACAAGCCGGTGCCAGCAAGTATGATGCCGTACCTCGCCCTCGACGACACCCGGCCGGAAGCGATGGATCGGCTAGTCAGCCAGGCGCACACCGACGCCGATCTGACCAAGAGCGCTTGCGATGATTCCAACAGCGCCGACGGGCGCATGATTCGTCAACTCATGCTTGATCTCCCGGCGATGCCGGCCACCGGCGCCGTCTGGCGTTCCGATTCCACCTACAAGCAGAACGGATAGGCGATGTTCGACTGCTCCAAAGATGTGCGCGCTTACCACGACCAGGATGTGACCCTGCCCAAGAGCGAGCAGGATGCAATGCGCGACCGGCGCAACTCCAACCGGACGCGGCTGCGCAACGGGCTAGATAAGGCCGGCAAGCCGAAACCGATCGAGTTCGTCAAACAGGGCAGCTACGCCATGAAGACGATGTGCCGCGACCCCGACAACGACTATGACATCGACGACGGGGTCTATTTCCACAAGAAGGATCTGGTCGGTGATCGCGGGGCCGAGATGACGTCCCTACAGGCGCGCTGGATGGTGCGCGATGCGGTCGACGACGGCAAGTTCAAGCGTGCGCCTGAGGTGCGATCGAACTGCGCGCGCGTCTTCTATGAGAAGGGTTACCACGTCGATCTGCCGGTCTATCGCCGCGTCGTCACTGACACCGTCTTCGGCGAGGAGGTGCATTACGAGCTGGCGGCGAGCAGCGGCTGGAAGCGGTCAGACGCCCGCGATGTGTCGGACTGGTATGAGGACCAGCGCACTGCATCCGCCAACGGCATCCAGCTGCGCCGTGTCAATCGTGACCTGAAGAAATATGCCCGTAGCCGCTATAGCTGGCGCGGTTCGATCCTTAGCGGCTTTGGCATCTCGGTTCTGACGACCGAGAAGTTTCGCGCTAACGACCGCGAGGATCGCGCGCTCTACGACACCATGGTTGCCATCCGTGATCGGTTGAACTGGGACCTCGTCGTCGCCCACCCGGTGACACCAGGCGACACCATAACCAGCGGGTCCGACGACGCCAAGGCGCGCTGTTTTCGCGAGAAGCTGACGGAGGCGATCAACACGCTCGAGCCGCTCTTTGACCCCGACTGCACGCGCGAGACGGCGCTTAACTGCTGGGACAAGGTGTTCGCGACCACTTTCTTCAGCGAGCGGTTGGAGGAAGAGCAGCGCGCATCAGTGTTCGCCCCTGCCATCATCGGCTCCGCCGCCCTGCTCAGCGCGACGGCAGCGGCGGCCAGCGCGGTCAGCAGCGCTGGCGGTGGTCGCCATGCCTAAGGCCGGTCTCTCGCTCGATTGGCAACGGGCAGCGCTCCTGCTCGAAGCGACCCTGCGCGAGCGGGCGGGGCAAGTGCCCCAGCGCCTCGACCGTGCGACGATCTCTAGCGACTATCCCGGTCGTGACTGGATCGTCGCCGCTTGGCGGATCAGCGTGGTGTTTTCCGACGGAGTAAGCCGACGAATCGACCTTGTGGCCGGCGCGCAGTTTCCAGCGACGCCCGTCAGGACCGCGCTGGTCGACCATCCAGAGCCTATGACCTGGCCGCACGTCGAGAGCGATGGCATCCTGTGCCTGTTGCCGAACCTGGCCGAGTGGGATCCCGATGATCCCTCCGAGGTCGCAATGAATTTGTTAAACCGCTCAGTCCGGCTGGTCGAAGAGTTGCTGGAGGGCGCCATCATCGAGCGTGACTTCCGCGAGGAATTTGTCACCTACTGGGGTTACCGGGTGCATTCGCAAGGTGAAACCCTATTCAGCCTCGTCAGGCCCGAGCCGCCTTCACGGGTGGTGCGTGTGTGGCGGGGTAAGGGGCTCGAGGTTGTCGGGGAGGACGAAGACGCGATTGCGGAATGGGTACGTCACCGCTTCGGCCATAGGACGCCGGTGAAGACGGAGGCGGCCGCGTTCCTCTGGCTCAACGCACCGCTGATTCCTGCTGAATATCCAGAGACGGCGGCCGATCTGTACCATTTGGCAGAGCGTATCGATGACGAAGCGATAGCGGTCTTAGAGCAGGCAGCGAAAGGCGAGCCGGACGAGGTGCTGGCACTGCTCGGCGCAATTGGACGCGGTGGCGCCGCATCGATCGGGGTAAAGGCGCTCAACCCAAAACGGCGCAAGGGCCGGCCGCGCGCGCCGGATGAACCCCTCTCCATCGGATTCCGGCCTGGCCATACCCCGGAGCCGCTGCTGCTCGGCCGCTTTTTCGGCGCGCTTCCGGTTATCAGGACCCTGGTTCAGCGTGCCGATCCCGACTGGGTACATGGGCGCGGTAAAGATGCCCGCACATGCCGGCTGCTCAACGCGACGGTCGTGGTGATCGGCTGCGGTTCGGTAGGCGCGCCAGTCGCCTGCGCGCTGGCCCAAGCGGGCGTTGGCCGCCTAGTCCTGGTCGATCCCGAGTCATTGACCTGGCCCAACGTCGGGCGCCATCCGCTCGGCGCCACCGCCATGGGGCGCAATAAGGCCGAAGCCTTAGCCGAACGGTTGCAGGCCGACTTTCCGCATCTGAACGTCGAACATCGCGCTTGCGGCCTGCATCAGCTGATCGTGCACAACGAGGATTTGTTCGCAGCGGCCGATATGATCGTCGCTGCGACTGGAAACTGGGTCGCCGAGAGCGCGCTCAATCGCTGGCATGTCCGGCAAGGGCGCGCACGGCCCATTGTCTACGGGTGGACCGAGGCGCATGCCTGCGCTGGCCACGCGGTCGCCATCGGCCAGAGGGAGGGCTGCCTGCAATGTCACATCGGGCGCACCGGCGCGCCCGAATTCACAGCTGTGGAGTGGCCGGACGGCGGCGGTATCGCTCAGGAAGAACCGGCCTGCGGCGCGCATTATCAGCCCTATGGGCCGGTGGAGCTCGCCTACGTGAACGCAATGATCGCGGAAGTCGCGCTGGACTGTCTTCTCGATCCGCCGGCGCAATCGTTCAGTCGCGTATTCGTCGCGTCGCAGCGCCGTATCATGTCACTTGGCGGGCAGTTGAGCGGAGGCTGGTGCTCTGCTTTTGGCGAAGTTGAAGAGGGTGTTCGGACGGTCGATCGGTCCTGGCTTTCTGCTAGTTGCTCAGCTTGCGAGCCTGGGCATCGCGAGTGAGCTGCCTGATGCTGCGCAGGGATCTAGGTGTTTAGTCCCGGTATTTGATGGTGCACTATTCAGCCAGGAATGGAGGGATGCGCTATGGGACAGATTCTA
>NZ_KQ410782.1 GCF_001262505.1 Shinella sp. SUS2 | reverse complement strand
CCTCCGGTTTGCACCAGAGATTCAGATTCACCCCACTTTGGGAAGGCTAAAGAGTCGAAGTCAGCGAGGCGGCGTATTAGCCCTGTCTCAGCAGCGGAGGGCTGTTTATTGCCAGACGTCGGCGTCACATAGCCGTTCTTGATACTATCCGCGACCATCCTCGGGATTTCTTCGAGCGTATTGCCTTTGTAGTCCGGCGGAAGGAAGCCGCCGACGATATCCAGGATCCATGCCACTTCCTGGGTGTGCGGCACGATCTCACCGACGAAATGGAAGGCCGGCAGATGCGTATCGCGGCCGGGGATGAGCCCGGCCGCGTGGTTGGAATTGAACACTGCTTCCATCATTGCGGTGGGTACGACGGTTCTATTGTCTTGCATGTCACGCCTCAATGATCGGGAGTTCGCGGTAGTCGACCTCAAGGAGCGGCCGGCCCACCCAGCGGTAGGGTTTATGGGTATTGGGATGGATGGTCGGCGGGAGGACGAGCAGCCGCTTGTCGGCAAGGAACTCGCCGACCTTGAATCCATTGTCGCCTTTGGTTTTGAACGGGCGGTATTTTCCGTCACCCTTCAGCCGTACGAAGTAGGCGATGCCCTTAGCGCCGAATCGTCCAGAGGGCGGGTTGCGGAGCAAAGCCTGCCCAGCGCGAACATAGTCGTCCCGATCGATATCAACCGCCGCAAGCCGCGTACCGTCGGGAAACGACGAACCCAGCAGAAGGCCGATACCCCAGTGGCCATACGTTTCGAGCCAGCCATCAAGTTCCCCGAGCTTGCGCTCGGGGTCCGAGATTTCCCATTTCTGAAAGTGGCATGCTTTCGTGCCGGGCTTGATGGGCCTCGGCCAAAAGCCTTGGTTGCGGTAGGACAGCGCGTGATTTCTGAACACTTTCGACGGATCAGTCATCGCGACCATCCGAGTTCCGCTTGCCAAACCCTGGCTCCGGTTTCTCAAGAGAGATGACGATCGTCGTGGTGAGCGATACGCTCAGCGTGGCCGGATTAGATGCATTCTCGCTCGACGCAACCTGGCCACGGAGCGGCGGCGTCAGATATTCTACGGGGTCATCGAAATTCGGCGAGGGGTAAGGCTTGCGCATCATTCGGCCCCTCCCTGACGGCAGGTGTCGATATAGGCGACGACTTCGGAGAGCTTGACGAGGCCCCGCGAATTGAAGGGCCGGTAGACAGGAATGCTGCCCGATTTTACCGCGCGACGAATCTGCCATTCTTTGGCGCCGATGGCATTTGCCGCGTCTTTGAAATTGAGCAGTTTTTCGGGCTTCGCACCGGTAGTGCAGTGGCTGCTCGGAAGCTTATAAAGCTCTTGCATATTCTGTTCCTCAAAGGAGGAGCAGAGACGCGAGGATAGGCCGATATTGGCCAGATGCATCTCTGCCCCGTTGTGTTCGGGGTTGAAATGCAACCGGCAGCGTTCTGCAGAGCTTTTCGACGTTAAGGAGCCGCGTTCTAGCTTGCCTATCTGTCGCTACGTCTGAAACACGGCGTCATGAGGCAGTTTTCACTGCGCGCTAGCACACATCATCAGTTACGGGGCTTTTATGCCTCATATCATGTGTAGTGTAAAGTGCTGATTCTTTTGGATTTGTTCACCATTTGTGGTCGGCGCCTTCCCTAGGGTCGCGCACCCGCGTGGCTGCGCGGCCACGAAAGACTGGGGTATGGGCGTTCGCGAGGCATACGGGCACAAGGGGTATGAATGTTTGCTCAAATTCAGTCGACGCGTTCCCCATCATGTTGCTCAGGCCGCATTGACTATCTTGCTCAAGGCCGGTGTGAAATTCTTGACTGGTCCCGGTGCTGCTTCAAAGCTTTCATGCTCGGTGCATTCACCACGTCTGTGGGTACTCGCAACTGCTGTCCGTCAAAATTCGCATAACTGCTACCAGCCAACTGATTTGAGGTGACTATCTGCATCGTTTCGACATTGACGGCAATCAAGCCGCAGTCGAATAGGGTGTGAAGGTCGGATCGTAGTAGTAGACCATTGGCAATCGCATTAGTTGCAGTGCCTTTATAAGGGGTGATGTGAGCGGCTTCAAGCACGTCTTTGACCGCGCAATCGCTAATGGCGCATCTTCCACCATAAGCAGACAAAAGCGCATCTCGGAACGCTTGCTGCCCGCGTCGTCTCGCAATATCCTGGCGAAATCGTTCCCGTGCGTCTTCTATTGTGTCCGGATCAAACGGTTCAAGGTCAGCCTGTTCGGGCGAAATTACGGAGTCCTTCGCGGAGATTTTCTTGAGAATGAAGCTAGTTGGCAGCGGTCCCTGATGACTGACGTGCGCGAAAGGTCCAAAATATCTGAAACCAGCTCCAGGAAACTCGTATTTTCGGGTGCGGAAGAAGACGAGGAGCTCCAAATTCCGATCGGCATGCTCGACTATGAGGTTGTCGGTTCTCCCCAAGTTCTGCCCCTGCCAATACAGGATATCACCGTCCAGACGGTCTCGGTATTGGGTACGATCAGCCGTCTTATGTTCCGTAATAAAGAGCCATATTGACTCCGTGCCTTTTGGTCGGAAGACGCCGTTGTTAAGTGTGGAATCTTTTATTCCGAACAAATCCCTTAGTTGTTCACGTGTATAAACGGTGCCGACGTCTAACATTGAAGACGTGCGGAATTGGGTAAAATAAAAGTCTGTGTGGCGCGTATCTTCAATATCTTGTCGGACAAATCGAACTACCTCGGCATTGGGCTCGAAAAAGGCGTTTCGACCATTTCCCAGCCATTGGCTACGCCTTGATTTCTGATGGGCTTGTGCATTTGCCCAGAATTGAGGCGTCCACGCTTCCTTTGGAAGTTTCCCGACTATCCCTTCGATTTCTTGAAGGCTTATCCGCACGGTATTTTCCACCTGAGACTTTAGGTATTCTCCGAGTCGGTCATATCGACTTGCCATTATCCCCCCAGGTGTTCTCACGCTATTGTCATCTTACCGCTGTAGCAGCTCTCTAAATAAACTTTATAATTGAAATTGGCCTTCCGCAGAAATCAAAACGTTGTATTGCCCCTTACTGATGTATTGAAAACTGTTATCGGGCAAATCGCTGTTTCCAATTTCGTAATAGGTGACTTGCTCATTGCGGCAACCAACCAGCGGGAGTTGTAAAATCCGTAAGCCAACCCAAGCCCACTCACGCCCGATATGAAGCTTCCCGATTAGCATCGCGCCTGCGTTCATCGGTGATATTCTGCTCCATTTGCGATATCGTTTTATCAATCCATCGATGGACATTTGGATTTCTTGAAATCTCCCGCAGTTGCAGCAATAAATCGCGTTCCGCTTCTAACTTGTTGGCATAGGAACCCCACCACATGCCGATGGTTAGCCTGGAGCGCAGAGCATTTAGTCTTTCCGCATGGTCCACATGAGCATCGATAAATGACACAAATGCCGAATTCCAATTGCGCGCATTTTTTGTGCCATCAAAGAGCTGAATCCAATCCAGAATAAACGGCATTCGCTTCTCTTTATTATCAAGCATCCACGGCACGTAAATTTCAGCCGGAATATCGTTGAACACGCCAGGAGCCGAGGGCTCTCCCACGCCTGCCTCGAACAAACTTGGCAGTCGATATAGGGCCCGCCCGTCTAGGGATGCTAGAGCTTCGTGGTATTTCTCCCAAACCAAACGTGCTGAGCTGGATATTATGCGCCGAAGTATCTTTTGGGCGTAATCGTCGAACGAGAGTTGAACATTGTACTCCTCGACGGACGTCACGCTGATGATGAAGTCCACTAATTCTACATTAAAGGCATCATCTACATGGCCGCCATTAAGGACCTTTTCGACCAATTCGCACCAATGATACCAGTCCATGTTTGAGTATCGTGGTTTATCGAATAAGGCGCGGTTGGTCACAACCGCTTTAAGACTTTGAAGCAGTCTCCCTTCATTGGGATCAGAACGATACAAAACGTGCACTAGGAAATCGACGGCGGCCCATGCTCCGTGCGCGCGTTTGGTCAGCAATGTGCTCACCAGCAGCTCAATCAAACCGTAATCCACGGTTTGCAGAATATCGTTGAAGGCAATCACAGAAACCTGATGCGGTTCAACCGTACCATTTTGCACAAACTCGATTGCGCGTCGCATGAGCGCGTCATCCAGCCCGACCGAAGCAAGAAATTCGACTGATGACCCGCTTAAACTATGAACATCAAGTACGAGTTTCAGGCATTCGAGGGCTTTGTTTCTGTCGGCTTGGGCCGCACCGGAAATGACATTGCACGCAAGATTTGAAATAACCCCAATTTCGCGGTCGGCGGTTATGTTTTGCACAAGATGTCGCAACAGACGTTCGGGGTCATTGACATGCCGCGCAATGCGAACCACAGCAATCCATCCAGAATTCGTGCTTTTTTCCAAGAGCGTATCTAGGAACGGAAAGAAATATGCGGCTTCATTCGGCGCTGCATCGACAAGCTCGTATATCTTGTTTTGGCCGTATCGATGATCATTATCACCCTCGCGGTCATAACTGACATCCGGATCATTAATATCTGTCGCCCAACCGCTGCTGTAAAAGTGAATTTGCTCTAGCGGATCGGTCGGGAGAAGCTCGTCGTAGTATTCACGAAGCCGTCGCTGGTACGGCTCATCCGCACCGCTTCGATCAAAATACAGCCATTCATTAACCCCAAGCGCTGCTTTGTGCCACGCGGGGTAGGCTTTGCACAACCGCGCTATCATCGCTTGAATTTCATCAAGCAAATTGACATTGGAGAACAGGCTCCTCAAATGCGAACCGATAGTGTTTAGCGCCGTCTGCTGGTTCGGATCGTTGATATTAAGGGCAATTTGCTCAAGGCGAGATAATGCCGCTCGATAATAATCGAAAACTTCACCGTATGTTTCGGGCCGCCAATCCTGCAAAGCTTCGCCGGCTCCGATATGTTCCGAGCCGCCGGACCTGGAAAAATGCCCATTTTCGAGCATGCGATTAAGCGCACCAACGCAGACCTGGCGCAACCGTTCATCGGCATTGGCCAAGCCGTCATCCAGAACAAGCAGCTTTTCCTCCGGCGTAGCTTCCGTTCCTGAGAGATAAAGCTGGTACAAGCCGGTGAACTGACCAGATGCATTGTTCGCCCAATTTTCGTTTTCCGCGGCACCAAGCTTCATCAGCAATCTGGCTGCCGCGTCAAAGGTCTGACGGCGAAAAACCAGCTTCTCCAATGCCCAAATGGTGTTTCGTCTGCCTGTTTCAAAGGCTACGAGATCATCGATTGATTTGCCCGACAGCAGTCTGTCCAAATGTTCCATTGTTGCATCGGGCGCGAGGTGAACAGAGCGGTCGAGAAGCTTTGATCCGAATTCGCTGTTCAATGCTGCTTCGTCCGGCAACGCCTCAGAAAGCAGAGCGCGACCGAAATTTGAAACCTTGTCTGACCACGACACCCAACGCAGGCGTCCAACCATTCTCAGCTTCATCTCTTCACTGAGAGAGCGAAATAGGTTCTCCAACGTCCCCGCAGGGTTGCTATCGAGCCATTGATTTGACAGGCGCATAGCAAGAGGAAGCGGCTGCACCTCGCCATAATCCCCCTGACGAAATAGAACCCCTCGCTCAGTAAAACGCCGCAATTCGTTGAACATTTGTCGTGCGGTCTTGCCGCAATAATTCGCTATTTCTTCAAGTTCTTTCTCGGCATCGTTTTCCATTCCAACGACTGTGAAAAGGCTCAAAAGTTGCACGCTTTCAAAGGCTGACGGGTCTATTGCATGTTCGCCCCAAACGATCCGTGAAATCAGGGTCTCGACAGAGCTTAGCTCTTCGTCTCCACCTTCCAATGCACGGGATGCGAAAACCGCCATCCTCGGGAAACCTTGCGACAAGTCGCGGATGAGCGAAGCATTCTTTTCACTCACCTGTTTGTTCGTCGCCTCGGCAATATGGTCGATCAACTCGTTTGACGCGGCATTGAGTTCAACGATCAGATTGCGGCGCATGCCCTGCACCTTGGTCTCCACGCCTATCGTTATGAGATGGCAGCGTGAACCGTCCCGATGGACAGTTTCACTCAACCGCGTGTGTGCGGAGTCTGGGCAATCATCAACAATCAGTAGCGCACGAGATCCGGTGTCGGCAATTTCGCGCGCTATATTCAAAAGACGATCCTTAACATCCTCGTAGAAACAATAGATAATCTGACTCTCGCTTAAGACATCCTGAGGCGACGCGCCTTGGTCTGCGATGAGCTGGTGGACGAGACGCGTTTTTCCAAACCCTGACGGTCCGATTACGCGAACGGCATTTCCCCGTGCCGCCAGAAAGGTGGATATGACCTTCCGGATTTCATCAAAGGATTTCGCCCGTGAAATCGAAGCATCCTCGTTTTGCCAAGTTTGGATTTCCGATCCCTTCGCTACAAACCGTGTATCGTCATTTTGCTGAAATACGATTTCGGAAATCTCAGGAGCACGCCCCCAATCCTCGAAGGTTTGAAAGCCGCCAAGATGGACATCTCGCAACAAGGCATTGAGCCATAGCGCTACTGACGGATGCGTATTCGTCCATGCAGCAAGTCTATTGCAATCGTAAACTTGGATCGAGGACAGCAGGGATGGATCGTTGCCCGTATCGGTGATCCCCTCCTGAATAGCTTTTATGCGGCGATCGACGTTTGTGCCGACAACCGGCGTGGGTGTAACGACGACATACGCACCGCTCTGTGAAATGGCTTCCTCAAGAGCCTCACTCAATTCTGGAGAATTCGTGCCTTGTGTGGATTTGGTGTGGGTCTCGGCCTTCAGCCCTGCGGGAGAAGTTGTTCCTTTCTTACTTTGAAAAACTGTAAATCGGCTTGGCAGCCAATCGGTTTCATTTTGGCCGCCAGACCATGAGACACGCGCATCCTCACCGCCGTCTGGGATGGTTATCTGCGCAGGGGCAGTACCGGATCGCAACGCAATAGAATATTTGTTCAGCTCCGCACTGATAAGGCGGCGAAGCAAGTCTACAACTTGATTTTCGTTTAACCGTTCAATTTGGTCCGCAGTAACCTCAAAAATCATTGCCCGCCCACACGGTTAAAGATCCAAAATTATTCCGCTTTATAGGATCAGCAAAGAATGTTGCCTAGCCCCGGCTCTCGCTGGCCAATTTAACAAGCTATAGGTGCTGAGCATCGGTACGACTGCTTTCCACCAATTTCAGCTGTCGAGAGCGCGCGGAATGAATTGTGTTTTGCACAAGCAAGTTATATTACAAAAAAGGTACTTAATTCAGTCGCATAACAATAAAACATGCCAAGGTTCTCTGTTTTATCTGGAATACAAGCGACTTGGTGATGAAATTTACATTTTCCATTAGCTTATTTTCGCAGCGCATTTGCTCAGGTGGCGGCTTGTATTCCTCGATGAAGCTTAGAAGATCAGCCCCCTGCGATTTTTTCACCTTCGTCTTGGCTATGCGAAGCTCGATCCTTCTACTGCTCCAGCGAGTTGCCTCAACAAGTCCTCTTGCTTTGCAAGAGCAGCCTTTTTGACTACGGGGTCACGAAGGATTTCAGGGTCTTGCAGTTTCAATTCAGTCGCACGGTACTCCACGTTCAGATCGAACCAATCTTTACGGTTAACTTTCTGGATGTACTCCTCACATGAACGCCAATCTTTTGATACCAGTGCGGCGCGCGCTTGAAGTTGGAAGGCATCAGCCTCTCGGTTCATCGCGCGAGCTAGAGCGCACGTTGCCGTCAAAGATGATAGGTCCCCTTTCTCCAATTCGCATGCACATTCTAGGACGCTTAGAATAGCTTTGTTGGACCGAGGCGCTCGTTTGGCAGCCTCAACATGCCTGATAGCATCCTCGAACCTTCCCTCGCGGAGCGCCACTGATGCCTGATAAGTCGAGTATTCGCCGTACTCATCGGGCTTGTCCTGAATGCCGTAGAGTAGCTTGGCTGCATCTAAGCGATTCCGCATACCGCGAAGCGCTTTCACCTTCATCATTACAAGACCTGTGTCGCGGAGAAGCCGCGCATCCGAGACCTTGCTTAAGGTGTCAGAGGCTGCCTCAAAAAGAGGTGGGTGATTTCAACAGGTTATGATTCCTTCGGATTTGCGAGATTCGATGGAGTTCA
>NZ_KQ410781.1 GCF_001262505.1 Shinella sp. SUS2 | reverse complement strand
GAATCGACGGCGTCGTTCGCTGGCGTCTGTGCGATCTGGCGCAATGGCTGTGGGAGGAGTTTCGCGTTTCGGTGAGCGAGCAGACGCTCAGCCGCGAAGTCCGGGCCATGGGCTATCGCAAGCTCGCTGTTCGGCCCAAACATCACGCGCAAGACCCTCAAGCCATTGAGGGTTTTAAAAAAGCTTCCCTGCCGCAGTGGCAGAGATTGCCGCTGGAGCGGCCCGAGGAAAACGCATAGAGATTTGGTTTCAGGATGAGGCCCGTATCGGGCAAAAGAACAAGATCACCCGCCGATGGGCCAGGCGAGGAACACGGCCTTCAGCACCGCACGATCAGCGCACAAGGTCGGCCTACATCTTCGGCGCAATCTGCCCCAAGCTCGGCAAGGCGGCGGCGCTGGTCATGCCATGGTGCGACACCTACGCCATGACCCAGCATCTGGCCGAAATCGCCCGACACGTCGATGCCGACGCGCACGCTATCCTCATCATGGATCAGGCAGGCTGGCACATGTCCAACAATCTCGTCGTGCCCGAAAACATCACCATTCTGCCACTCCCGCCGAAATCGCCGGAGCTGAACCCGGTCGAAAACCTCTGGCATTTCATGCGCGACAACTGGTTATCAAACCGCGTGTTCAAATCATACGACGACATCGTCGATCATTGCTGCGATGCCTGGCGGCGGCTCGAAAGCCAGCCATGGCGCGTCATGTCGATCGGACGCAGAGAATGGGCCAATGGGTTTTGATCAGTGAGGGACCGTATTAATCATGGGAGGTCTCCAATTGCTTTGACTGACCGAATGTGGGGCTTCCAACAATGGGAAGGTCAAGGGGGGCTGGAAAATTTCCGCGTTAGTCCGTCGCGCCTGTTCGTGTAATAGCCTACTTCACAGCGAACGTTCCCTGTGACAGAGTCGGCATATGGTTGTCATCGCGGCGCTCCGGCGCGTCCTTTTGCTGTTTGCTGTACTGGGGTTGCTGTTCGCCCCGGCCACTATCGGCATGGCGATGGCCGCGATGAATCCCGATGCTGGCGCGCAGATGGAGATGGATGGCGACGCGGATATGCCGTGCTGCCCAGACGAGCAACCGATCAAGAAGTTCGATTGCGGCAAACCATGCCCGCTGGCTTTGATATGCTCGACCAGTCTCGTCGTGAATTTCGGCTCCAATGCCGACTGGAAGGTTCTCGTCACCATGCGGAACCTGACGTTCTCGCTCCCCAGCGATAACGACCTCCTATCAACCTTCGCTGAACCACCCACTCGCCCGCCAAGGGCGTAATCTCACAGGCTTCCGTATGAGGCAGGTTGCGATCTGCCTGAATGTGAACGCATGAGCGACGCTTGCTGCGTCCTCCGGTGAGATATCAATGAAAAACATCCCACAAACTATGCGGCTGCTGACAGCTGTTCTTTTCGTGCCGCTTCTTCCTTACACCGTCTCGGCTGGCTCGGCGAACTATGAGTTCCATCTGGCTGAGACGTCAGTGGCCCAGGGTCCTGAGGCGGTGGTCACCGTTCTCATCAAAGATAAACGGTCCGGCAAACCCGTGTCAGATGCCGTAATCTTCGCCACCCGCCTTGACATGGCCCCTGAGGGGATGGAGGCCATGACCACGACATTGGACCCGCTTCCCTCCGAAGAAGCTGGCGTCTATCGCTTCAAGGCCAACCTCTCCATGGAAGGAGGATGGCGATTTAAACTGGCCCTAAAGGTCCAAGGTGAATCAGAGACGGTCCAAGGCGAGCTGGTTCTGCAGGCAAAGCCATGAGAGTCGGCAGGATTCTTCTCGCTTCGGCCGTGTTGATCGCCGTCGGGGCAGGGACCTATGCGGCTGGCATCAACGGCATCGGTCGAGAGCACGTCGAACGTTTTGTTTCGTCAAGCGTAGGGTCTCCGCCTGCAAGAAAACAGGCAACGGGCAAAGTGATCTATTTCCGGCATCCAGATGGGCTGCCGGAATATTCCGCCGTTCCGAGGCAAACACCAGACGGCCGGTCATTTCTTGAGGTGCGTCAAAGCGAGGACGTCAGCTTCGACGCGGTCCAACAGGAAAATGAAAATGCGATAGAGGCGACCGAGCGCAAGGTCCTATACTACCGCAATCCCATGGGCCTCGCTGACACATCGCCGGTTCCAAAGAAGGACTCCATGGGGATGGATTACCTTCCGGTCTACGAGGGCGAGCAGCTTAAAGATGGCGAGCTACGCGTGCCTCTGGGCAAGCTGCAGAAAACCGGCGTCAGAACAGCCACGGTCGAACGGCAGAAAATCTCGCGTCGCGTGAGGGTTCCGGGCACAGTGCAGTTCGATGAGCGACGCGTCCAGTTCGTCTCAATGCGGACAGATGCATTCATAGACAACGTTGCGAACGTCACAACCGGTGACCGGATAAAGGCCGCTGACCACCTCTTCTCGTTCTACTCCGGCGATATCGCCCGGGCAGCTGCGGAGTATGCGGCATCCGTCCGAGCAGGTATCGGAGGTAAGGGCATCGATGGGGTGAGGCAACAGCTTCGCAACCTGGGGCTTCAGGACAGAACCATCGACATTATCGCCAAGGAAGGCGTCGTGCCTCGCTCCTTAGAGTATTACGCCCCTACCGATGGCGTCATTCTCGAACGACCAGCGCTCCCAGGCATGATGGCCGAAGCTGGTGATGCTCTATTCCGGATCGTCGACAACTCGGTGGTCTGGGTTATTGCCGATGTGCCGGAGTCTGACCTTGCTACCATCAAGGTCGGTCAACCCGTTTCGGTCAGATTCCCGAACTTCGCGGGCAAGGTCGTCCAAAGCACAGTCGCTCTTGTCTACCCGGACCTGCAAACACGGACCAGAACAGCAAAAGTTCGGATAGAGATTGCGAACCCTCAGGGCACGCTACTGGCAAACATGTTTGCCGAGGTAGAGGTGGAAACCGGTGCAGATGCACCGGTCGTCGCGATCCCAGGATCTGCGGTCGTTGATACCGGAAGTCGCCGGTTGGTGTTCGTAGATAAAGGGGAGGGACGGTTCGAAACGCGCGACGTGAAAATCGGTGCGCGCGGGAATGATACCGTCGAAATTACGGAAGGGGTTGACGTCGGAGACCGTGTCGTCACGGCAGCAAATTTCCTTTTGGACGCCGAAAGTAACCTGACGTCGGCTCTCAACTCTCTCGCAGCCACGGAAGGCAAGCCATGATCGCAAACCTGATCGCCTGGTCCGCTCGCAATCTCGTGCTGATTTTCGTTGGTGCGGGTCTCGCTGTTGCGGCAGGCGTCTACTCCCTCAGGACACTTCCCCTGGACGCGATACCCGATCTGTCGGATGTTCAGGTCATCGTCTACACCGATTACCCGGGGCAAGCGCCACAGGTCGTCGAAGATCAGGTCACCTATCCGCTGACGACGTCGATGTTGACCGTACCGCGCTCCAAGGTCGTGAGAGGCTTCTCCTTCTTTGGCGTTTCGTTTGTCTACGTCATTTTCGAGGATGGCACCGATCCTTATTGGGCGCGCAGCCGAGTCCTGGAATACCTGAACGCTGCCGCCAGCCGTCTTCCTGGCAACGTCGCGCCGAGCCTTGGTCCCGACGCGACCGGTGTGGGCTGGGTTTATCAGTATGCGTTAATTGCCAAGGAGCTGTCGCTCGCCGAGCTTCGCTCCCTGCAGGACTGGGTGGTCAAGTTCGGGTTGGCCAAAGCCGATGGCGTTTCCGAGGTGGCCAGTGTCGGTGGCTTCGTGAAGCAGTATTCGGTCGTCATTGATCCAATTCGTCTTCGGGCGCAAGGAATTACGCTCAAGCAGGTGACCGACGCTATTCGCGCCAGTAATCGCGATGTGGGTGGCCGGACGGTCGAACTGTCCGAATTCGAGTTTATGGTGCGAGGAAAAGGCTACCTGCAGGGCGGCTCTGACATCGAGAACATCGTTCTGGCGACTGAGATGGGTGCGCCACTTCGTCTAAGGGACGTTGCTCGCGTTGAAATTGTTCCGGACGAGCGGCGTGGCATTGCGGAGCTGAACGGGGAGGGCGAAGTTGCAAGCGGTATCGTTCTTCAGCGCTTCGGTTCGAATGCGTTGTCTGTGATCGAGGGCGTTAAGGAGAACCTCGCCGACATCAAGAAGAGTCTGCCGGAAGGCACTGACATCGTGCCCGTTTATGACCGGTCGCAACTGATTGAAGCCGCCATCGAGACGTTGAAAGTTACGTTGATCGAGGAATCGATAGTGGTCGCGCTGGTGACGATTGCCTTCCTGCTCCACGTGCGAAGTGCATTGGTCGCGATCATCATGCTGCCGGTCGGGATTCTCATGGCCTTTGTCGCCATGCGGGCGTTGGGCATTGGCGCAAACATCATGAGCCTGGGCGGTATCGCGATTGCCATCGGTGCCATGATCGATGCCGCCATCGTCATGATCGAAAACGCGCACAAGCATCTTGAACGTGCACCGCCTGACAGGAAGAGGACTGAGGTCCTGATCGCGGCGGCGAGCGAAGTCGGTCCGGCTCTATTCTTCAGCCTCCTCATCATCACGGTATCCTTCCTGCCGATCTTCACCCTGGAATCCCAGGAGGGCCGCCTCTTCGGTCCCTTGGCGTTCACGAAGACCTTCGCTATGGCAGCCGCAGCGCTGCTGTCGGTCACGCTCGTTCCGGCCCTGATGGTTGTTTTCGTCCGAGGAAAGATTGTTTCCGAACACCGAAATCCGCTAAACCGGTGCCTGATCTGGGTCTATCGCCCGATCATCACGGGAGTATTGAGGGCCAAGGTGGTCACCATTCTGTTGGCCGTCGTCGCATTGGCAGTCACGATCTGGCCTGCGCGCCAAATCGGAACCGAGTTCATGCCGAGCCTGAACGAGGGCACGCTGATGTACATGCCGACGACACTGCCCGGTCTGTCCGTCACCAAGGCAGCTGAACTGATGCAGACCCAGGACAGGATCATCAAGTCCTTTCCAGAAGTGGAAACCGTGTTCGGAAAGGCGGGGCGGGCACTGACCGCGACCGATCCGGCCCCGACCGAAATGTTCGAGACGATCATTGCGCTCAAGCCGAAATCGGGGTGGCGGCCTGGTGTGACTATAGACAGCCTTAAGCAGGAGATGGACGCGGCGCTCCAGTTCCCCGGCGTCTCCAATGCCTGGACCATGCCGATCCGGGCGCGTATCGACATGCTCTCGACGGGCATACGCACGCCTGTCGGGGTGAAAGTGTTCGGAACCGATCTCAAGGAAATGGAGCGTATCGCGCGCGACATTGAGACCGTCCTGAAGGCAGTTCCCGGAACATCGAGCGCATATGCGGAACGTGTAATCGGGGGATACTACCTCGACATCATTCCGGATCGCATAGCCCTCGGAAGATACGGGTTGACCGTGGGCGACGTTCAGGAGGTCATCGGCATTGCCCTTGGGGCCGAGGTCGTGACATCCACGGTCGAGGGGCGCGAGCGATATGGTGTGGCCGTCCGCTATCCACGGGCGTTCAGGAGCGATCCTCAAGCAATCGCGCGCGATGTTCAGGTCGATGTCCCCACTGGTGGGTCAGTCCCTCTTGGGCAGGTCGCAGAGGTGCGTCTGAGCCGTGGGGCAACAAGCATCAGGACGGAGAACGGTCAGCTCGCCGTTTACGTATTTGTCGACATCGCCGGGCGGGACCTTGGCGGCTACGTGCAAGAGGCACGAGAGGCGGTGGAAAAAAGCGTCGAGATGCCACCCGGTTATTCCGTCGCCTGGAGCGGCCAGTTCGAATATCTTGAACGGGCAAAGGATAGGCTTTCCATCGTCGTTCCGCTCACGCTCGCTCTAATTTTCCTTCTTCTCTACCTCAACTTCAGAGCGCTGACCGAAACGCTGATTGTCATGCTCTCGCTACCGTTCGCGCTCGTCGGGGGTATCTGGCTGATGTGGTGGCTCGGCTTCAATGCTTCCGTTGCGGTCGCCGTTGGGTTCATCGCTCTGGCTGGCGTTGCTGCAGAAACCGGGGTGATCATGCTGATCTACCTCGACCATGCTCTTCGTGAGAAACAGGAGGCCTGTCAGGTGCAGCGGCGTGCCTTGACCAAAGCGGATTTGCGGGACGCCATCATGGTCGGTGCGGTTGAGCGAGTGCGACCCAAGATGATGACCGTCGTCGCCATCATGGCTGGTCTGATCCCGATCCTTTGGAGCACCGGGGCTGGCTCAGAAATCATGCAACGCATCGCCGTTCCGATGATCGGCGGGATGGTGTCGTCGACCATCCTGACGCTGGTGGTCATTCCTGCCGTCTATGCGCTCGTGAAGGGATGGCAACTGCCTGCCTCGCCCGTCGAGCAAATCGAACAATCCAATCAAAATCTAGCCGAAGGAGTTCTCACATGAACAGGAGACAATTCGTCTGCACGGCAATGGCATCTGTAGTCGTTGCCAGCGCTCGCCCGGTAGGGGCGTCACAAACACGAATGACGGTATACAAGGACCCGAGCTGTGGCTGCTGTGGTGCCTGGGCGACCGCGATGGGCAATGCCGGTTTCCAAGTCGATCTGCGTGAGGTTGATGATCTCGACTCGATTAAAAGGAAGTACCGCGTACCCCAGACTGCAGAGGGTTGCCACACAGCTGTCCTCGGGCCGTATTTTATCGAAGGACATGTACCCCTAGATGCCGTTAAAAGGCTGCGGAACGAGGTTCCCGACATCCTTGGCATTGCAGTTCCAGCTATGCCGCTCGGCTCCCTTGGGATGGGTGATGATCCCTCAGTTGCCTCCTACGACGTTTTGAGCGTGAGCCGGAGTGGAGAAACCGCTGTCTACATGAGCGTTCGGCCGAAGAAAGTTTGACCTCGTTCATGGTCTCCAAAAGATGCTCGTCCCTTGCCGTGGGCGCTCGGCCCACGGTACTTCCGGCATAGCTTTTTGTGGGGACTGGGCATGGACAACACCGTTATCGTCGCAATCGCAATCGGTGTCGTCTCCGTCATTTACTCGGCAGCCGGTCAGGCCGGTGGAACTGCGTTCCTGGCGGTCATGGGACTGGCCGCATTTCCTTCTCTGGAAATGCGGCCGACAGCGCTCTTTCTAAATATTGTCGCGGCAGGATACGCCACCTGGCGACTGAATCGGCACGATCTAATCGACTGGCGCTTTCTGGCCAATCTCGCGGTTTCTTCCGTTGTGTTCTCGTTCATCGGTGGACTGATCGCGTTTGGGCAGGAGGCCTATTCAATGATTACGGGCTTGCTTCTTGTTGTGGCGGCAGTTCTCATGATCCGCCAACGCGTCGAGACCAGGGACGAACAGCGGCATCGATCCCAATGGGCAACTATCGGAGTGGGTGCGGTGACGGGCATTCTATCGGGGGTCTCAGGGATTGGGGGTGGTGTATTCCTCGTACCTCTTCTCATCACGTTGGGATGGTGCACGCCCAGGAAAGCCGCGATCTTGTCTCCACCATTTATTCTGATCAACTCGGCTTCTGGTCTGGCAGGCGCACTGTCGACCGGACAAGTGCTCGGAGCGAATGCCTTTTTTTTCGCAGTCGCCGCGCTTGCCGGAGCGGCCATTGGGACTACGGTCGGTCTAAAATTCATGTCTGATGGCATGACGCGTTACCTACTCGCGGCCATACTGATGGCTTCAGGCATGAAGCTGATTATCGGCGCGGAGGCTATCGGAGGTTTATGAACGATCCAGGTGCGTTCGGTGCCCGTCTGCCTGAAATTCAAACCGATTCAACATCTATCACGAGCATGAGCCCGCCACCCCCATCAATCTCGACGTTGTTGTTGGTGGTGTGATGGGAGATATGGCAATGAACCAGCCACTTACCCGGGCGTTGCGCTGTCCAAAGCACATCATATCGTTGGCCTGGAGCGACATTTACCGTGTCGGCTAGATATCGAGCGCTCGGCTGAAGCGTCTCACCATCAACTGCGGCAATCTCAAACGGGCCTCCGTGAATATGCATTGGGTGAATGGCGGTCGTATGCGAGCCAACGAAGCGAACCTTCAATTTCTGGCCGACCTTCATCTTAATCGTGTCGGTGGCGGGGAACGATTTGCCGTTAATCGTAAAGAAATTGGGAAGCGCCCCTTCCATGGGCATCGCAGGATAAGTTAACCATTCCCTCTTTACCCATTCCTGTAATTGCATCGTGTATTCGAGGTCGGCAGGAATAGCCTCCGCCGGGTCCTTCGGATCGATAATCAGCGCGCCGTACAAGCCAAGCGACTGCTGCCGATCCACATGGTCATGGGTGTGGTAGAAATAGGTGTGAGAGCGGCGGTGGAAAAGTCGGCCACGGTAGCGGCGGAATAGTCCAGCCGCGGGCGGAGTAAAAACCGGCCACCT
>NZ_KQ410780.1 GCF_001262505.1 Shinella sp. SUS2 | reverse complement strand
GGCTATATTGACGTCGATATAGCCGGAGCCTCACCAAAATTCTCAAAACAGCAAGGCGTCCTTCCCCGGATGCGTACTATCAAACCGCGTCTTCAAATCATACGACGACATCGTCGATCATTGCTGCGATGCCTGGCGGAAGCTCGAAAGCCAGCCCTGGCGCATCATGTCGATCGGGCGCAGAGAATGGGCCTATGGGTTTTGATCAGTGAGCGGCCGTATAAGACCCTTTCTCAAGCGTGCAGGTAATGACTTCCAGGTGCTGCGGCTCGATCATAGCCACAGGCGTGCCAGCCGAAGATCAACGATCCTTTGCCCACTTCTTCAGTCCGATAATACATATGGTCGTTAAGCTTGGGCCGCAATGATAGTTGGTCGCGGTAGACTGAAGGCGCGGCAGGATAATAAAAAAATTATAGGCTGCCAGTTCTTTCCGGACCCCGATCCTGTGACTAAAGTTGAATGTATTTCGTCAATTAATCACCGCTGGTAAATAAAAATAGTTGAAGCGTATGGCTAAACGATTGTGAATACGGAGGATCGTCTTGCCTAAATCAGGTGGACTCGATTTGAATTACGTCACCCATCTGCTGCAAGAATTCTGCCGCATATATTAATTCGCCCTGAACGGCGGTATGGATCTCGAAAATCGGCTGCTCTTTAACCACAGCATCTCCCAGTTTCGAGAGCAAACGGATTCCAGAGACGGACGATTGTGGAGCGCCTGCAAGTTTGGCGACGCGCGCCAGATTTCGGTTATCGATTGATACAACCACTCCATCATGTTTTGCGCGGATGGTCTGGATGTGTTCAGCATGACCAGGGGAGCGCATACCTCCTTGCGCTGTGCAGATCCGGCGGAATTTGTCCCAGGCAGCACCACTGTCAAGTGTTTCGCACGCAAGAGATTTGCCGCCCCCGTTTGCTGCCACGCCTGCGATTTCGAGTGCTGCGCCCGCCAGCGCAGCAGCACGCTCGCGTAAATCCATGGGTGCGCCCGGAGTATTTTGAAGAACGGCAAGGACATCATGCGCCTCAAGTGCCGGGCCGATGCCCATGCCGACCGGCTGGCAACCGTCTGTTTTCATACAGGTGACTGCAAGGCCAAAGTGTTCGCCGACCGCAACCAGCGTTTGCGCAAGGCTGTCTGCTGCCGCTGTCGTTCGAACTTTGGCAGTCGGTCCGACTGGAATATCGATTACGACGTGAGTGGATCCAGCGGCGATTTTCTTGGAAAGCACGGATGCAACGAGTTGCCCTTCCGTGTCTATGTCGAGGTCGCGTTCAACCCGAATGAAAATATCGTCGGCGGGACTGAGTTGTACCGCCCCGCCCCAGGCTATGCATCCTCCCTCCGCTTGGACGACACGGCGGATGCCTGCAATATCGAGGTTCACCGGTGCCAGCGTTTCCATTGTATCTGCGGTTCCGGCAGGTGACGTTATCGCCCGCGATGATGTCTTCGGCATGATCAGACCGTTGGCCGCGGCAATGGCAACCACAATCGGCGTCGTGCGATTTCCTGGAAGACCGCCTATGCAATGCTTGTCAATAACAACTGCAGTGTCCCACTTTAGGCGTTGACCGGCGGCAATCATCGCGCCTGTGAGATCAATGGTTTCCTTCAGATCGAGTGGCGGCGTAGCGCTTGCGGTCAGGAAAGCGGCGAGATGGACATCGGTGTAGCGATGAGCAACCACATCCGCGATGATCGCGTCCAGGCCGGTCCGATCGAACCGCTGGCCAAAAATCCGGCTTCGCACATGTGCCAGAGAGCTGAGGGCGGGAGGATGGCTGATTTCGACCTCGTCCCCATCCTGAACAGCCAAGAGCTCCCATGCTGCCTGCGAGAGGCCTATATCGCCCATCGGCAGCAACTCGGTATCAATCTGCAACAATTCGGCCTGAATGCATTTGTTGCCGGCTCGCACCTGAATATGCGAGCGTGCCGTCAATCCTTCAGATTTGCAGGCAGGACAATCCGTTCGCATGACGACAATCGCCTGGTGCTGTGCATGAAGCCCCAACCTGCGCGCCCGCAATGGTGGGTGAGACGATCTCACAGAGTTCACAATTGGAATTCCTGATCTTGCCGAGGGACGACACTCGACCAACCAAGTTCGCGTTTGATCCTCACGCGTAGAGCTTCCGAGGCGTCCGGCTCTCCATGCACGATGAACACGCGTTTCGGTTCGTTGAAGCCAGAAAGCCAGCGCATGAGCTCATTGCTGTCCGCGTGGGCGGACAACATGCCGATCTGCGCGACCTCCGCATTGATCGGAACCCACATGCCGTGAATTTTCAGTTCCTTCGCGCCCTGCTGGAGCGCGTGTCCGCGTGTTCCCATTGCCTGGAAGCCGGACAACAATATGGTGTTTTTCGGATCTGGCCCGAACGTCTTCAGATGATGCAGAACACGGCCGCCCGTTGCCATGCCCGATGCAGAGATCACGATCTTCGGGAACGGGTTCGCAGTGATTGCCTTCGACGCCTCCACATCATCGGTGTAGCGGGCTATTCCAAAAGCCTTGCGGCAAGTTTCATGATCGAGACGGTGATGCTGCGAATGACGGCTCATGAGTTCCGTCGCATCGATCGCCATGGGGCTGTCCAGGAAAATGGGAACGGAGCCGAGACGGCCAGCAGATTTCAGCTTCCAGAAGTGGTAAAGCAATTCCTGGGCCCGCCCTACGGCAAAGGCGGGGATGATAAGCGTGCCGCCGCGTTTGATTGTTCGTTCCGCCACCGTAGCGAGCGCTTCGGCTGGATCTTCATCTGAGTGCACGCGGTTGCCATAGGTCGATTCGACCATGATGTAATCGACGTTCCCTCCGGATACCGGATCCGGGAATAGCGGATCGCCATAACGGCCGATGTCTCCCGAAAACATCATGCGGGTGCCTCCCCACTGAATCTCGGCATTTGCCGCACCGAGGATGTGACCGGCGTGGCGGAATTGCAGGGATACGCCGTTGCGAAGCTCGATGACCTCGTTGAAATCGACTGTTGTAAAGTGCTCCAGCGCCCTCTGTGCATCCCTGATACCGTAAAGAGGCAAGGCAGGCTGATGCTTGGACAAGTGGTGCTGATTCAGAAAGTCCGCGTCTTTCTCTTGCAGGAAGGCGCTGTCCTTGAGAATCAATTCCGCTACATCCCGCGTGGCTTCCGTCGCATATATCTTACCGCGAAAACCATCACGGACCAGCCGCGGCAGGTAGCCGGAGTGGTCGAGGTGCGCATGCGTCAGGATCACGGCGTCGATATCACGCGGCGGAACTGGCAGCGGCTCCCAGTTCTGCTCGCGAAGGTTTTTGAGACCCTGGAAGAGACCGCAGTCGATGAGAATCCGGTGACTATCGAATTCCAGAAGATGCTTCGCTCCAGTTACTGTACCGGCCGCACCGAGTGATTTGAGTTTGAGCATGTCAAGACTTTCGTGTCAGGTCCGCTCCTAAGAGCTGAACGCATTCATTTGGTTTGTTGGTCTGCGCGGGTTTCGATCGCCGCCAGAAACGTGTCGATCAGCGATATGGTGTTGCTTGGATGGGGGATGGAGTTCGTCGATACGACCCTGCTTGCCAGAACGGAGAGTTCTGCATAGGCCTCTGCTGCCAATAGCCCGTGCACCACGGCGCAAACCGGCTTCTTGAGGCCTTGGGAGGCAATCTGTCGGGCGGCTTCGATGAGGGTACGGCCAGAAGACGCGATATCGTCCACAAGGATAGGTTGCCTGTCTTTCCAGGCGGAGAGGTCAGGCACCTCGATTACGACATTCCGGTCGCCATGCCGCGTTTTACGCAGGACAGCGAAGGGCGCTCCGGAAACGGACGCGATGCTTTCGATCCACTGCGCACTTTCCTCATCGGGGCCGATCAGGAAAGGAGCGGTGACGTTCTTACCGATCCATTCAGCCATGACTGGCGCAGAATGGAGGTTAAAGGCAGGGATCGAGTAAACTTCACCGAGCGTTTTATAGCGGTGCAAATGGGCGTCAACTGTTGTGAGGCTGTCGAAAAGCGAGGAAAGAAGGCGTGCGAATGTGCGCGAGGTCACGGCCTCTCCAGGCTGAAAGCGCGTATCCTGCCGCATGTAGCAAAGATAGGGCGCGATCAGATGCACACGCGCTGCGCCGAGTTCTCGTACCGCGTCAGCCGTAAAGGCCAGCGAGAGGAACTGGTCATCGGGTTGGGACAGGCTGCACACGATGTAGACACTGCGCCCACGAACGTCCGATGCGATGCGCGAGTAGCTTTCCCCGTCAGGAAATCGCCTTGTTTCGAGCGCGCCCAGTTCGTAGTTGGCACGTCGGGCAAGTTCCACCGAAAAATCTTCATTCCCCGGCATCGGCAGGATCAATCTCTGCTCGCGAGTGGAGCCTCTAATTGCGTCAATCAAATCCGTATTCCTGATGCTCTGAATAGAGCCGGCGGGCGTTGCGGCCGCCCTAATATGGTGTGGGCTTCTAGGAGGTTTTGCTAGTTCGCTGGTAGCGCGGCGGCATAGGGCCACTTCCAATTCTGGATTTCCGGCATGTCTTCACCGTGCTCACAGACGAAGCTCTTGTGCTCCACTAGCTTCTCCCGGAGCGTGGCCAGGATCGGCTCTGCCTTCTCTCGCAATACGGGTAGCCTCTCGACGGCTTCTATCGCCAAATGGAAGCGGTCCAGCTCGTTGAGAACCGCCATGTCGAAAGGTGTTGTCGTGGTGCCTTCCTCGATGAAGCCGCGAACGTGGAAATTGGGGTGATTGGCGCGTTTGTAGACCAGGCGATGGATCAGATAGGGGTAGCCATGATAGGCAAAGATCACCGGTCGATCACGCGTGAATATTCGGTCGAATTCCTCATCGGAGATGCCGTGCGGATGGTGCTGCGGCGCTTGCAGCGCCATCAGGTCAACGACGTTGACCACACGAATGCGCAGACGCGGTAGCGCCTGACGCAGGATATCGACAGCGGCAAGCGTTTCAATGGTGGGCACGTCTCCGGCGCAGGCCATTACCACATCCGGATCCAGCCCTTCCTCAGTGCCCGCCCAGTCCCATATGCCAAGGCCCGCCTCGCAATGCTTTACCGCATCCTCGATGGTCAGCCATTGTGGTGCCGGTTGTTTGCCGGCGACAATGACATTGACCCGGTCCCAAGTCTTCAGGCAATGATCGCCAACCCATAGCAGCGTATTGGCGTCTGGTGGCAGATAGACGCGAACGATATCCGAGCTCTTGTTGGCAACCAGATCCACGAAACCGGGGTCCTGGTGCGAGAATCCATTATGATCCTGTCGCCATACATGTGAGGTCAGCAGATAGTTGAGCGAGGAAACTGGCTTCCTCCAAGGTAGTTCGCGGGAGGTCTTCAGCCATTTGGTATGTTGGTTGAACATCGAATCGACGATGTGGATGAAGGCCTCGTAGCACGAGAAAAATCCGTGGCGCCCGGTCAGCAGATAACCTTCTAGCCATCCTTGGCATAGATGCTCCGATAGCACCTCCATAACCCGCCCTTCGGGCGCGAGGTGATCGTCCGTGTCGAGCCTTTCGGCCATCCATACGCGATCCGTTACCTGGAAAACGCTTTGCAGTCGGTTGGACGCAGTCTCGTCAGGACCAAAAATCCGGAAGTTCCGGTTTTCTGCATTGAGGCTCAGCGTATCGCGCAGATAATCGCCGAGGATTTTCGTGGATTGCTCCTCTACGCCCCCCGGTGCGGATATTGCGACCGCATAGGCCCGGATATCCGGCGTTATCAGCTCTTTGCGCAGGAGGCCACCATTGGTATGGGGATTGGCGCCCATGCGCCTGTCACCCTCTGGCGAGAGGGCCCGAAGCTCGGGTTTCAGCGTGCCTTGTGCATCGAAGAGGTCGGTGGGATCATAGCTGCGCATCCATTCTTCCAGAATGCGGCGGTGTCCCTCGTCGTTGCGGCAATTGGCCACCGGAACCTGGTGCGAACGCCAGTGCCCCTCGACAATCTTTCCATCGACTTCTTTCGGTCCAGTCCAGCCTTTCGGGCTGCGCAGTATGATCATCGGCCAGCGTGGACGCACCGCCGAATCCGACCTGGCCTTCTCGCGGATGCCAGCAATGCGATCGAACACCGCGTCCAGCGTTGCCGCCATCTTGCGATGCATGTCTTCTGGCTCACTGCCTTCAACAAAGAACGGCTCATAGCCGTAGCCGGTGAACAGATGCGTCAATTCCTCATCAGAGAGGCGCGCAAGGACAGTAGGATTGGCGATTTTGTAGCCGTTGAGATGTAGGATTGGCAACACCGTGCCGTCCGAAAGCGGATTGAGAAACTTGTTGGAGTGCCATGCAGCCGCCAGCGGGCCGGTTTCAGCTTCGCCGTCGCCGACCACGCAGGCAGCGACGAGACCGGGATTGTCGAACACCGCCCCATAGGCATGCACCAGCGCATAGCCCAATTCGCCGCCCTCATGGATGGAGCCTGGTGTTTCAGGGGCTACATGGCTGGGAATGCCGCCCGGGAACGAAAACTGCCGGAACAGCTTGCGCATTCCGGCCTCATCCTCGCCGATTTCCGGATAGATCTCGCTGTAGACGCCTTCAAGATATGTACTGGCAACCATGCCAGGCCCACCATGGCCGGGGCCGCAGATGTAAATGATGTGCTCGTCGCGGGCACGGATGATGCGATTGAGATGCGCGTAGATGAAATTGAGGCCGGGCGTGGTGCCCCAATGTCCGAGCAGGCGCGGCTTGACGTGTTCAGGCTTTAGCGGCTCTTTCAGCAACGGATTGTCGAGCAGGTAAATCTGTCCGACCGACAGATAATTGGAAGCTCGCCAGTAGCGGTCGATCAACGACAATTCGTTCGCATCAATTTCCATGATCTCTCCCCACGCGGCCTGCCCATGCGGCTTCACCAAACCGGTGGCAAGGCCTAAAGAACGAGGCCCGCCGATCCAGTTGGGAGAACTGCGCGCCGTTGCGCCGTCATTTACGATTACTACCCAACCCGTGCACTAGTCAACAATTGATGACAACACCGTTTGACTTCACCGTTGTTCTTAAAAAGGGTATCGATGACAAGACGTGACAGCAGGCCGCGATGGAGAGGGTAGCCGGCTCAACCGTGCGGGAGTTTTTGCGTTGAATTCAGTGGGTGCGACTTTGGCTTCTCCGTTCAAGCTTGTTGCGGCTACTCTCGATTGAGCAATGCCGGAGCAGCATCGTTGTCAGGGCGTGGGCAATAAATTTCCTGTTCCTTTGCGAAAAGCGACCACGCCGCAATAAACATCGCCGCGATCAACGGGCCGATCACAAACCCGTTAATGCCGAACAACGACATGCCTCCTACTGTCGATACGAGGATCACATAGTCCGGCAGGTGCGTTCCCTTGCCGACAAGCGGCGGTCGCAGGAGGTTATCGATCAGTCCAATAACAAAGACACCGACCAAGATTAAAATTAAACCCTTTATCCACATGCCGGACAAGATCAGCCAGATCGCGGCCGGAATCCACACGATCGCCGCTCCCACCGCCGGCAGCATGGAAAAGAACGCCATAACCATGCCCCATAACAATGCTGCTTGAATCCCAAGGGCCCAGAATACCAGACCACCAACTGCACCCTGTGTCAGGGCGATGATCACGTTTCCCTTTATTGTCGCTTGGACGACAGCTGTGAATTTCCGCAGAAAATGCTCCGCGTGATCATCGCTGAGCGGCATTGCCTTGCGAAAAGTCCGACCAATCTCCGGCCCGTCCCTAAATAAGAAAAAAAGGAGATAGAGTGTAATTCCGAAGCTGACAAAAAGCTGAAGGGTGTTCTGTCCGAAGCTGAAAACGTGGGTGGCAACAAGCTGGCTTGCCTGCAGGGCGGCTGTCGAAATCTTTTCGCGAATTTGTTCGATACTCCCGATTTGCAGCGACGCCAGCCAGTCTTTCAGAAACGCTGGGAGGATGGTGTGCAGGTTTGTAACATAACCGGCAATATCGAATTCCTCAGTACTCAACTTTCTGTACAGATTGCTCCCTTCTTGAACGAGGGATCCGAGAATTACGAAAGAAGGTACGATGACCAAACATACGCAGATCACGACCGTTAGCAGTGCGGCGATGTTTCTCTTTCCACCGCAGCTACGAACCAGTACTTCCTGAACCGGGTAAAAAACGATTGCAAGGACCATTGCCCAGAAAATGGCGCTGTAATAAGGCAAGAGAAGCCAGATGAACGCAACTGTGATTGACGAGAGAATAAAATAGAAGCATGTTTTCTGGACGGACATCCTAATTTGCTCTTCTGCTGTGACTCCGGACCTTCATCCCTTTGTGGCTGGAGTTTTATGGTTAGATATGCGCGTTTGCGCAGGTGAAGCAATGGGCGAGACCCTGCTCTTGTTGGCAAGCTGAAAGCTCCGCTTCGCGAGGTCGATCGCCAGAATGTGACTGTTGTCATCTGCCTCTCCTCCGTAAGCGCCACCATGGCGCTGAGCAGGCAACATGTCCCGGATCAGCGCCCTTGAGACAGAACTGGTTTAGTTGAGAAGAGAGGATTTTCGGCTCATCGTAGCTCTATCA
>NZ_KQ410779.1 GCF_001262505.1 Shinella sp. SUS2 | reverse complement strand
CCGACCGATCCCGCAACGACACCCTACAAAAAAGCCAGCCTAAATATCTGGCCACGCGTCAACGATCCGCTCGGGCTGGAGCCAGGCGCCGCGGCCTGATCCTCTTTTCATAACCAAGGATTTTTCTGATGACCGGCCCCGTCGATCCTACCCATTCCCTGCTCTTCGAAACGCTCTGGACGCCGCCGGCCGGCGCGGAAGCGCCCATCTATACGATACGCCTCACCAATCTCGGCGCGACGCCGCTGGCCGGCTTCGTGCTGTGCTTCAGCGGCCCGGCCCGGCTGCAGGCAGGCGCGGCGATCGAGAACGGCCGGCTGGTGCGGCGCTTTTCCAACCACAGCACCATCGCACCGCCCGACGGCTTCGTGCTGGCCCCGGGTGCGACCTGGGAGGCGAGCAGCCGCCAGCTTTCCTATCCGCTGCGCCACTGGAGCGACGGCGCGCGCAACGCCTATGTCGTTGGGGCCGAGGGAACGATCCTGCCGGCGCGCGTGCTGCCCACCGTCTCCACCGTCGCAGACAATGCGCCGCGCCGCGGCACGGCCCGCGCGCCGGTTCCGCTGAACGCGCCGCAGCCGCTGTCGATCGTTCCCTGGCCGAAGGAGGTCACCGGCATTGCCGGCGGACAGGTGCCGCACGGGCTTGCCCTTGCGAGCGGCCCGGCCGCGGCTGCCGAAGCGGGCGATGCCTTCCGCGATATCACAGCCCGGCTTTTCCCGGGTGAAGGGCTGGTGCGGGACAGCCACCAGGGCGGCCTTCCGGTACGTTTTGCCGAACGGGCGGGCGAAGCGGAGGCCTACCGCCTGGATTTCGCCGCCGATGGTGTGCTCGTCACGGCGGCTGCGCCTGCAGGTTTCCTCTACGGACTGATCACGCTCGGCCAGATTTTCCGTGGTGCCCGGCGCCACCCGGCCACCTTTCTGTTTCCGGTGGCGGGCAGCATCGAGGATTCACCGCGCATGGGCTTCCGCGGCTGCCATCTCGACGTGGCGCGGCAGTTCTATGCCGGCGCGGAGGTCAAGCAGTTCCTTGCGATCCTCGCCTGGAACAAGCTCAACCGCTTCCACTGGCATCTCACCGACGACGAGGCCTGGCGCATCGAGATCACCGCCTACCCGCAGCTGACGGAAAAGGCCGCCTGGCGGGGCCATGACCTCTCCGTGCCGCCGCTCTTCGGCTCCGGCCCCTTCGCGACGGGCGGCTACTACACCCAGGACGAGGTGCGCGAGATCGTGGCGCATGCCGACCGCTACGGCATTGACGTCATTCCGGAAATCGACGTGCCCGGCCACAGCTTCGCCCTGCTGCAGGCGCTGCCGGAACTGCGCGATCCGGACGAGACCGGCGAATATGCCTCCGTGCAGGGCATGCCGAACAATTGCCTCAACCCCGCCCAGCCGAAAGCCATCGCCTTCATGGAAACGGTGATGCGCGAGCTTGCCGGCCTCTTTCCTGCCGGCATCCTGCATGTCGGGGCGGACGAGGTACCGCTCGGGGCCTGGTCCGGCTCGCCAATGGCGCTCGCCATGCTTGCCGATCTTGCCAGCGAGGATGCGGCCCGTTCCCATGCGCGACACAACAATGTCGAGACCAACCATGACGGCGCCGACGATATCGAGGGCGCGACGACCGCCGTGCTGCAGGCCGCCTTCCTGCGGCAGGTGCATGCGAGCGTCAAGGCGCTCGGCTGCGTCACCGGCGGCTGGCAGGAGGCAGCGCATGGCGACGTGCTCGACAAGGCCTCGTGCTATCTCATCGGCTGGCGCGATGTGCCGGTCAGTGCGCGTCTTGCGGGAGAAGGCTACGACATCGTCGTGGCACCGGGCCAAGCCTACTATCTCGACATGGGCCAATCTACCGACTGGAACGAGCCCGGTGCCGGCTGGGCAGGCTCCCCGTCCCCGCGCGACACCTATGATTTCGACCCCGTAGAAGGCTGGACCGTGGAGCAGTTGACCCGCTTCAAGGGCATTCAGGCCTGCATCTGGAACGAATCCATGGCCGACCGCGCGATCTTCGATCGTCTCGTCTTCCCGCGCCTGTCGGCCATTGCCGAAACGGCCTGGACACCCTGGGGACAGAAGGACTGGGACCGCTTCATCGTCAACGCGGCGCTGATGCCCAACCTCTATGGCCACTGGGCCTGACGGAGAGCGGAGCCGATGCCCGACCTCCTGGTTAATCTCCATTCGCAAAAGTTCGCTGCGCTCGCCGCCCGGCCACCGGTGGAGGGCGTCGCGATCCGTCCGGCACTGGCGCCGGAAATGGCGTTGGTCGTCGATTGGGTGCGTGCGCACTTTTCCGACAACTGGGCGAGCGAGGTAACGGTCGCCTTTTCGCGCCGGCCTGTCGCCTGCCTCGTTGCGGTGTCGGAGGGGCGGCTTCTCGGCTTTGCCTGCTACGACATCGTGGCGCGCGGCTTCTTTGGGCCGACCGGCGTACATCCCGATGCGCGCGGGAGGGGTGTGGGTGTGGCGCTGCTTGCCGGCGCGCTCTCGGCGCTCAAGGCGGACGGCTATGCCTATGCGGTGATCGGCGATGCCGGGCCGGTGGATTTTTATGCGGGCACGGTCGGCGCGATGCCGATCCCCGCGGAAGACAAGGGCGTCTACGAGGGCATGCTGCGCCGCCCGAAACCCGACAGTTCTAGAGAGGAGTGAGCGACATGAAGTTCCATACCCTGACGGCCGTTGCGGCCTTGATGCTCGGCGCCGCGCCTGCGGTTGCCCAGACCGTGCTGACCGTGAACATCGAGCCCGCGACGACGTGGGTGCGTAACTTCAACCCCTTCAACCAGACGTCCGCGCGCCAGAGCACGCTCGATTTCATCTATGAACCGCTGGTCATCTTCAATCAGTTCGACAGCAACAAGCCGGTCTATCGCCTTGCCGAAAGCTTCACGCTTTCCGACGACCTGAAGAGCATCGAGTTCAAACTGCGCGCCGGTCTGAAATGGTCCGACGGCCAGCCGCTGACCGCCGAGGACGTCAAGTTCAGCTTCGATCTCGTGAAGGCATTCCCGGCGCTGGATTTCGTCAGCATCTGGACGCAGATCGACGGCGTCGAGGTGGCGGATGCCCAGACCGTGCGCTTCACCATGAAGGCGCCGACTTCGCTTGCCGCCGAAACGCTGGTGCAGATCCCGATCGTGCCGCAGCATGCCTGGAAGGACGTCGCCGATCCCGTCACCTTCTCCAACGAGACGCCGGTCGGCAGCGGCCCGATGACGGAGATTGCCCGCTTCACCGGCCAGACCTACGACCAGTGCCGCAACCCAAACTATTGGGACGCCGAGCACCTCAAGGTCGACTGCATGCGCTTCCCGCAGCTTGCCGACAACAACCAGATCCTGACCGCGACAGTGGACGGTACGCTCGACTGGGGCGTCTCCTTCATCCCCGATATCGAGAAGGTCTATGTCGCCAAAAACCCGGAGCATTTCCACTACTGGTATTCGCCGAGCAGCATGGTGGCCTTCGTCTTCAACCAGGAAAGCGCCAATGCGGACAATCGCAAGGCCTTTTCCGACCTGAAGTTCCGCCAGGCCGTTTCCATGGCGCTCGACCGGCAGGGCATGGTCGATATCGCCGGCTACGGCTATCCGACGCTCAACCAGGATCCGGGCCTGATGGGCGAACTCTACAAGGCTTGGGCCGATCCGTCCGTCACGGCCGATTTCGGCAAGTTCGCAACCTATGACGAGGCGGCGGCCGCGGCGCTTCTCGACGAGGCCGGCTATGTCGACAAGGATGGCGACGGCATGCGCGACAACCCCGACGGGACGAAGATCGCCTTCTCGATCATCGTCCCGGCCAGCTGGACCGACTGGATCGACACCGTCAACATCGCCATCGACAATATGAAGGCGGTCGGTATCGATGCCAAGATCGAGACGCCGGAAGAAGCCGTCTGGAGCCAGAACCTGATCTCGGGCAAGTTCGACGCCGCCATCAACAGCCTGCCGGCCGCCGCCTCGCCCTACTACCCCTACAAGCGTGCCTTCACCGAGGCCGACAAGGGCAAGACGCGGTTTACCTCGCAGCGCTGGTTCAATGCGGATGTCGAAAAGCTCGTCGGGGAGTTCACCCATACGGCCGATCTCGAAAAGCAGAAGGCGATCATGAACAAGGCCCAGCGCATCGTGGCGGAGAACCTGCCGCTGATGCCGGTGTTCAACAACCCGAACTGGTACCAGTACAACACGAGCCGGTTCACTGGCTGGTCGACGAAGGAGACCCCCTTCGCCAACCCGTCGATCACCAAGAACAACCGCGCGCGTCTTCTGAACCTCCTGGCTCTCCAGCCGGTTCCGTGATCCGTCCATAGAGGAGGCGGGGACCGTAACGGGCCCCGCCGGTTCCAGGCCATGCCTTTCCTGCTTCGCCGAATCCTGTTCTATCTCGCTGCTTTCATTGCCGCAGCGACGATCAACTTCTTCCTGCCGCGCCTGATGCCGGGCGATCCGGTGGCGCTGATGTTTTCCTCCGCGGCCTCGGAACTGCCCCCGGAAAGCCTGGAGGCATTGAAGCTGACCTTCGGCTTCGTCGACGGGCCGCTCTGGGAACAGTACCTCACCTATCTCTCCAGCATCTTCACCGGCGACCTCGGTGTTTCGGTGAAATACTTCCCGCTGCCGGTGACGGACCTGCTCGGGCGGGCGCTCTTGTGGACCGTCGGCCTCGTCGGCACGGCGACGCTGATTTCCTTCGTGCTTGGCAGTTTCCTCGGTATGGTCGCCGCCTGGCGGCGCGGCAGCCGGCTCGATGTGGTGGTGTCGGTCTCAGCGATCTTCGCCACCTCCATTCCGGCGGTCGTCACCTCGCTCGTCGCGCTCTTCGTCTTCGGCTTCACGCTGGGCTGGTTCCCGACGGGCTATGCGCATGACCCGGCGCTCGATCCGTCCTTCAGCCTCGCCTTTTTCGCCAGCGTCGCTCACCACGCCATCCTGCCGCTCATCACGCTCTGCTTCGTCCTGACCGGCGGCTTCACCGTGACCATGCGCAACAACATGATCAACCTGCTCGGGCAGGACTATGTGGTGATGGCCCGCGCCAAGGGGCTTTCCGACCGGCGCGTCATGGTCTGGTATGCGGCGCGCAATGCGCTGCTGCCCACGGTTTCCAGCCTCGCCATCGCGCTTGGCACCGTGCTCGGCGGCTCGCTGGTGACCGAGGTCGTGTTCAACTATCCCGGCCTCGGCAACACGCTCTACCAGGCGATCCTCGCCCGCGACTACCCGGTCATCCAGGGCCAGCTCCTCGTCATGACTGCCGCCATGCTGGTGTCCAATTTCATCGTCGATGTCAGCTATGTGCTGCTCGACCCGCGTCTGAAGGGGAGTGGCTGACATGGGCCAGCTCTTGATCGGCCTTCGCCGCAACCGAAAGGCGCTCGTCGGCGTTGCCATCGTGCTCCTGATCGTGCTGGTCGCGGTCGCAGCACCGCTGCTAACGGAATACAATCCCGCCGGCCGCACCGGTCGGCCGCACCAGTCGCCCTCGGCGGAGCATATTCTCGGCACGACCCGCCTCGGACAGGATGTCTGGGCACGGCTCATCTACGGCGCACAGACCTCGCTTGCCGTGGGTTTCGCCGCAGGCCTGCTCATCACCGTCATCGGCACCACGCTCGGCATCATCGCCGGCTATCGCGGCGGCAAGACGGACGAGGTGATCAGCTTCTTCACCAACATGGTGCTGGTCGTGCCAAACCTGCCGCTGCTGCTCGTCATCGCCTCCTTCGTCGGCCAGGCGGGCCCTATGGTCATCGCGCTCATCCTCGGCCTCACCTCCTGGGCCTGGGGCGCGCGCGTCACACGGGCCGAAACGCTCTCCGTCAAGCAGCGGGACTTCGTGAAGGCCGCCGAGATGATGGGCGAGCCACAATGGCGCATCATGGCCTTCGAGATCTTGCCGAACGTCTTTTCCATCGTCGGCATCAATTTCATCGGCAGCGTCATCTTCGCCGTCATCACCGAGGCGACACTGGAATTCCTTGGGCTCGGCGATCCCAACGTCATCTCCTGGGGCACCATGCTCTACAACGCGCAGAAGGCCTCTGCCCTTTCGGTGGGCGCCTGGTGGGACATCCTTGCGCCCTGCCTGGCGCTGGCGCTGCTCGGCATCGGCCTGTCGCTGCTCAACTTCGCGGTGGACGAGATCGCCAACCCACGGCTACGCACCGGCGGGCGCCTCGCCCGCTGGACGAGCCTCGTCAAATCCGGGGAGGGACGCCTGTGAGCGACGCGCTGCTTTCCGTCAAGAATCTCACGATCGACTATATCGGCACGGAGACGGATTTCCGCGCGGTGGACGACGTCTCCTTCGATGTCGCACCGGGCGAAGTCTTTGGGCTTGCTGGGGAATCGGGCTGCGGCAAGAGCACCATCGCCTTCGCCGTCAGCCGGTTGCATGGCCCGCCGGCACTGATCCGCAAGGGCAGCGAGATCCGCCTCGCCGGTCGCGACGTGCTCGGCCTCGACAAGCGCGCGCTCGCCGATTTCCGTTGGCGCGAGGTGGCCATGGTGTTCCAGAGTGCGATGAATTCGCTGAACCCCGTGCTGCGCGTCGAGGAACAGTTCTACGACGTGTTGCGCACCCATACCGGCTGTGCGCGCAGCGAGGCACGCGGCCGCACCGCCGAGATGCTGCGGCTCGTCGACATCAAGCCGGAGCGCATGCGTGACTATCCACACCAGTTCTCCGGCGGCATGCGCCAGCGCATCGTGATCGCCATCTGCATGGCGCTCGATCCCAAGCTCGTCGTCATGGACGAGCCGACGACGGCGCTCGACGTGGTGGTGCAGCGCGAGATCCTCCAGCGGATCGACGAGCTGCGCCGCCAGCGCGGTTTCTCCGTGCTGTTCATCACCCACGATCTCGGCCTCATGGTGCAGTTCTGCGACCGCATCGGTGTCATGCTGTCGGGCAGGATGGTGGAGCAAGGGCCCTCGGAAGCGATCTTCCGCACGCCGCAGCACGATTATACGAAGAGGCTCTGGGCCTCGTTCCCCTCACTCAAGGGAGGTGTGCTCGGATGAACGACCCGCTTCTGCGCTTTGACAATGTCAGCAAGACCTTCGGCAGCCCCACGGGCGGCGTGCGCGCCGCACGCTCGGTCAATTTCGCGCTTCACAGCGGGAGGGCGCTTGCTATCGTCGGGGAATCGGGCAGTGGCAAGACGACCTGTGCGCGCATGGCCATGCTGGAATATCTGCCGACGAGCGGCCGCGTGCTGTTCAGGGGTGAGCCGACGGCAGGGCGGCATGGCCGCGACCTTGCCGCCTACCGGCAGGCCGTCCAGATGATCTTCCAGGATCCCTTCGCCTCGCTCAACCCGGCGCACACCATCGCCTACCATCTGAAGCGAACGCTGCGCCTACATCGCCCGGACATCCGGTCCGCCGATCTCGATGCTGCCGTCCTCGAGCAGCTTGCCAGCGTCAAGCTCGATCCTGCCATCGTCGCCCCGAAATATCCGCATGAGCTTTCCGGCGGCCAGCGCCAGCGCGTCAACATTGCCCGTGCGCTTTCGGCCCGCCCGCAGGTCCTTGTTGCCGACGAGCCCACCTCCATGCTCGATGTCTCGGTACGCCTCGGCGTGCTGAACCTGCTCAACGAGATGAAGACGGCCCGCAATCTCGGCCTCCTCTACATCACCCACGATATCGCCACGGCCCGCTATGTCGCGGAAGACATCGCCGTCATGTACAGCGGCCAGATCGTCGAATGGGGCGATTGCGGCGCGGTCATCGACAATCCGCAGCATCCCTATACGAAGCTGCTGCTGTCGGCGGTGCCCGATCCGGAGCGCCGCTTCTCCGATGCGGTATCGCGGATCGATCCCGATGCAGTGGACGCCGTTCGCCGCGTTGCGGCGAAGGAGCAGAGTGAGGTGGTGACGGTCGGCGAAAATCACTTCGCCCTGGCCGTCTGATGCAGGCCTTCGGGCTTGTTGGCGACTAGCTTCACCCAGCCCACTCAGTAAGCGTAGCCTGACACAGACGCACCTCTGTGAATAGGTATTGTCTGCGCGCCCTGCTTCATGCTTGAACCTGATTGTAAGAGAAGACCCGGGAGCGCCTCGTATCGCTCGACCGGGTCCCTGCGCGATCGGTGCGGCTTGGGCATCGCGTCCGCTCGCGCAGTGTCCCCCGTCAGCGAGCTGGCGGGAGAATGGCATTGCGCTCGCGACAACGGACGAGCGCCGCATGCAGGATGCGCCGGGCGCGATACGCATCCAGGGGAACGGGCTGGTTATGGCGATGGATCCAGTCCAGTCGGCTGTCGATGTCCTTGATGGCACGGGCAAGACGCTGCGCTGGGGTAGGGTCATTGGTCAGACGGTGAACGGTCTGCATGGGCATGAAATGGCACCTCGAATCGGCTCCATCATGGAGCGGTGCCACGTTTACCCGGCCATTCACGGAGGCCTAGCTACCCTTGATTGTATGTGGCAATCGACTCTGCGACAGGTAAACAAATGGCTGCCGACGTGCCGAAATGAGACATAGATTGCGGGTCGCGCGTGTCAAAGGGCGACAGCGAACCTGTTTGTTAGATCGGCGGCTGTATTGATACCGAGGCGGTTTTGGTTGGTTGTATTGACGGTTGNGGCGACAGCGAACCTGTTTGTTAGATCGGCGGCTGTATTGATACCGAGGCGGTTTTGGTTGGTTGTATTGACGGTTGCGCTGGTCCAGGCGCCGTGCTGGAAGGCGAGCATGGTGTTTTCGTCTGTGGCATAGGCGATCCAGCCTTCTCTGGGTTGATAGAAGGTCCAGACGGCGTCCTGCCATGCGGCTATGGCGTTTTGGCTGCCGGCCCAGGCGCCGGTTGCGGCTGCGGGCACGATGTATCGATCGCCGGCGGCAGGGTTTGCCGGCGGGCTTGCGAGGCTCCTGCTTTTGACGGCGAGATGGAGGAGGGCATCGATGGTCTTGATGGCCTCGTTATGGGTCACATGTTTCTGGGCCTGTGCGGGGATGATGTAGGGGAGATTGAGGTTTTCGGACACATCCATGGTTTCCGTCTCCGTTGCCGATTTCGTTGGCATTATAGGGCTGCGGCTTGCGGGGTGGAAAAGGGGGGTTGTTTTGGGGCTTCAAACGCAAAAAGCCCTCCGCGAAGGGAGGGCTTTTAGATTTGGTTGCGGGGGCAGGTT
>NZ_KQ410778.1 GCF_001262505.1 Shinella sp. SUS2 | reverse complement strand
GCAGCAACCTCATCACTATAGCCCGATTTGCCTAACTCGCGCGTGCTCATGCCGCGTGGCTGCTCGGATGCTTACACTAAAAGAAGGTGCATGCCGCTTCACCATGCTGGACGCGCCAGCAGTGGCACATAGCGTAAATAAAAACGGTCTCTGGAAAGGCCGAGGCTGAACTACGAGCGCTTTTCCGGTGAACTCCGGTTCGCCGAAAATACCCTTGATTCTTGCTACTCAACCCTGAAAGCGCGCTATGACAGACCCTGCAATACTCTATGTTTAATTCATCATTAGATATTCCAATATAAAAACGCTCATAACTGCGCATTTCATTGCCTTAGCATGATGCTACCAAGCGATGATGAGAGCCATTGGATGAGTGTTTAGATGGAGGTCTTCTCCATATTTAAATCCTACTCCAAATTTTCATCTGGATGACCGCGGAGAAAATCGGCGCGGAGCAAGGATAGATTATGTTAAAGATGCTAAGTGCGAAGCATGTTTATGATGCTCTTTCTCGATCTCAAGCCGTTATTGAATTTGACCTTGTTGGGAACATTCTCTCGGCGAACGAAAATTTCTGTCGTGCGGTTGGATATAGTCAGGCGGAGCTTCTTGGGAAGCACCATCGGATATTTTGCGACGCGGCGTACGTTGCCAGCGAGGAATATCGGCAATTCTGGGCGCGGTTGAGCCGCGGCGAGTACGATTCAAACAGCTACAGGCGGCTGCACAAGGACGGAAGCGATATTTGGCTCCGAGCCACCTATAATCCCGTCTTGCGCGGCGGAAAGCCGTACAAGGTCGTCAAGTTCGCGACCGATATCACTGAAGCGCGCCGTCAATCTGCCGAGGATGCGAGCAAACTGGATGCGATGTCCCGTTCCCAGGCGATCATCGAGTTTACACCGACAGGCGAAATCCTGGGAGCGAACGAAAACTTCTGCGCCGCACTTGGTTATTCGCTTGCCGAGATCGTCGGCAAACATCACCGTATGTTTTGCGATCCCGCCTATGTGCAGACATCCACGTACGCCGATTTCTGGAAGAGCTTGGCTGACGGTCAGTTTCAGGCAAACGAGTTCGTGCGTTACGGCAAGGATGGCCGCGAGATATGGATTCAGGCCGCGTACAATCCAGTTCGCGATTTGAATGGGCGCGTCTTCAAGGTCGTCAAAATCGCCACGGACGTAACAAAACGGATGTCTGCAATAAACATGCTCGGCGATGCGTTGAAGGCGCTGGCGGAGGGTGATCTCACGCAGCATCTTGCCCATCCCTTCGTCCCGTCGATGGAAGGCGTTCGGAAAGACTTCAACAGTGCCGTTGCGGGCTTGAACGAAACGATACGGACGGTTGAAACCAACGCCGATGCCATCGCGTCCGGAGCCCAGGAGATACGCGCGGCAGCCGACGATCTGGCGAAGCGTACAGAACAGCAGGCAGCCTCTGTTGAAGAGACGGCGGCGGCCCTTGAGGAAATCACGACAACCGTCGGGGATTCAAGCCGACGAGCCGATGAGGCTGGCATCCTGGTTAGCAAGACGCGGGTTGGGGCGGAAAAATCAGGGGAAGTCGTCAAGAAGGCCATCTCCGCCATGGAGCAGATCGAACAATCCTCGCGTGAAATCTCCAGCATCATCGGCGTCATCGATGAGATCGCCTTCCAGACGAACCTCCTTGCGCTGAACGCGGGTGTTGAGGCGGCAAGGGCGGGTGAAGCTGGGAAAGGCTTTGCTGTTGTCGCTCAGGAAGTTCGTGAGTTGGCGCAACGATCCGCCAGCGCGGCCAAGGATATCAAGGGGCTGATCATCACCTCTGGAGAGCAGGTTCGCAACGGCGTGGCACTGGTAGGCGAAACCGGGCAGGCTTTGCAGGAAATCCTTGCCCAGGTGCAAGAAGTCCACACGAATGTCACTGCAATCGTGGAAGCATCGCGTGAGCAATCTGTCGGGCTGCGCGAGATCAATCAGGCGGTCAATGCAATGGACCAGACGACACAGCAAAATGCGGCGATGGTGGAGGAAAGTACCGCCGCCAGCCACGCCATGGCACGCGAGGCAGACACTTTGCATGAATTGATTCGTCGCTTCCGTCTCACCGGAAGCACACCGTCAATTCATCAGAAGGCACCCGCATCATCTCCTTCACAGCTTCATGTTGTTGCCCGCACCATGCGCACATCTCAGAGCTCCGCAGCATCTGCCGTGCAACGCTGGGAGGAATTTTGAACGAATGCGCTGGAAGATTTACCTAAACTTATACTTGATGGCTGATCAGCCACACAGAACAAAAGGGAGGATTCATGTTCGGAAATAGCTCTAAAGCGCGTCTCGCGCGCAACCACTCGAAAGTCTGGATGAAATATGACATCGGTGATGAAGTCTATGATGCATTCTCAAAGCTCGTTAATTCCTTCTGAAGACGACAACGAAGCGGGCAATATGGCGAAATCCCTGATGGATGTTGCCATCAAGCTGCGGAGCGCCTCATGGCCCGGAGCCGAACAGGACTTCATACGCTATGCGCTCGATACGGCCGCGATCGTCGCAATCACCGATGTCCGTGGCACCATCACCTACGTGAATAGCAAGTTCTGCGAGATCAGCGGCTATGGCGAGGCTGAGTTGATCGGCGAAAATCATCGCAAGCTCAAGTCCAGTCACCACGACGCTGCGTTCTTTCGGGCGATGTACCGGGAAATTGCACAAGGGCGGGTCTGGCACGGAGAAATCTGCAACCGGCGCAAGGATGGCTCGCTTTACTGGGTCGACACAACAATCGTCCCGCATCTGTCGGAGGCTGGAAAGGCCGATAGCTACACCTCTATTCGGTTCGACATCACGGCACGCAAACAGCTTGAAGCCGATCTGCGGGCAAGCAGAGAGCACCAGCAACACATCGCCAGTCGTGACCCACTGACAAACCTTCCGAACCGACGGAGCTTTCAGGAATATCTCGAAGCGACAATCACTGAATTCGATGGTTCTGGAAGGGCGTTCCATCTAGCTCTCATCGATGTCGACACCTTCAAGGAAGTGAACGATTCTTTCGGACACTCCGTGGGCGACCACCTTCTACAGACCGTTGCATCCCGTCTCGATGCCCTCTGCGAAAGACAAGGCTTCATAGCCCGGTTAGGCGGTGACGAATTTGGTATTGTACTTCGTGATGGAGCGCCCTCTGCTGCGAGAGCGTTCTTTGAGGAAGCCCTTGAGGTGGTCAGGCAGCCGATTCAGATTGGCGCGGCCGCCCGGCGGTTCTCCTTGAGCCTCGGCATTGCAGTTTTCCCAGGCAATGGAAACGATGCAGAGAACCTGTTCCAGGCTGCTGACCTTGCTCTTTACCACGCGAAGGCTCTCGGACGCGATCGTCTCGAAATCTTCCATCCCAAACTCAAAGAAGCTGCCGAGCATCGTTCCCAACTCCTGCTGGAGATCGAAGATGGCTTGCGGCTCGACGCGTTCGAACTCCACTACCAGCCGATCGTGCCTGTCGTCAGCAACGGGCTTGTCTCTCTTGAAGCCCTCATGCGATGGCAGCACCCACAACTTGGACTGTTGACGCCAAGCGCATTTCAGGAGGGGTTTTCCGATCCCGCAGTTCGAGCGGCAATCGGCATGTTCGTGCTCGAACGAGCATTCAAGGATACGGCTGATATGCTGGCCGCGCAAATCCCTCTTGAACGGATCGCCATCAACCTGACGAATTCCGATTTCCGATCGGATGTCTTCTTGGAACGCTTTTTTGAGCTATCTGCTCAAACTGGAATCCGCCCGGAAAAATTCTGCGTAGAAGTGACGGAGAGCATGTTTCTTGGCTCCCATCAGAAACGCGTCGAGCAGGGATTGCGTCGCTTGCACGATGCCGGCGTGGAAATCGCATTCGATGATTTTGGAACGGGGTATGCATCCCTGACCCATCTGCGTCAGCTACCACTCGGCAAACTGAAGATTGATCGTAGCTTTGTTGCCAATATGGTAACGTGTCCAGAGGATCGGGCGATCATCCGCGGTATAATCGATATTGCCCATAGCCTCGGCAAGACTGTAACAGCAGAGGGGGCATCGTCAACTTAACGGAATGTGGAACTCGATATGCGATGATGGGCCATGACAGAGCCTAATCCACTATATCGCCGCCATCGCTTTCCCGCTGAAATCATTGCCCATGCCGTGTGGCTCTATTTCCGCTTCCCTCTCAGCCTGCGAATGGTCGAGGACTTGCTGGCTGCCCGCGGCGTCATTGTCTCGCATCAAACGGTCCGGCTGTGGGCGGAGAAATTCGGACGGGCCTTCGCCAACGAGATCCGCCGCCGTTCAGTTGGTCGGCTCGGCGACAAGTGGCATCTCGATGAGGCCGTCGTTTCGATCCGTGGAAAGAAGCACTGGCTCTGGCGCGCAGTGGATCAGGACGGTTTCGTCCTGGAGGTTCTGGTGCAAAGCCGCCGCAATGCCAAGGCGGCCAAGCGCCTGATGCGCAAGCTGTTGAAGGGCCAAGGACGAGCTCCGCGGGTAATGGTCACCGACAAGCTTCGCTCCTACGATGCCGCAAAGCGGGAGATCATGCCGGGTGTCGAGCATCGCTCACACAAGGGCTTGAACAATCGCGCTGAGAATTCCCATCAGCCAATCCGGCGGCGAGAGTGGATCATGAAACGCTTCAAGTCGAGGCGACATCTTCAGCGTTTCGTCTCCATCCACGATCCCATCGCCAACCTGTTCCAAATCCCCCGCCACGACATCTCCTCCGGCCATCATCGCGAATTGCGTTCAGCGGCGATGAAACTATGGGCGAAAATCGCCCGAGCGTGACCAAAAAACTCGGCCGGCGTCATGGTGTGTCTTCGGTGCCGTTAAGTTTACGATGCCGTTCTTCGATATTGGCCCCAAGGCCGAGGCCGGGCACACCTATTCCATTTCGTATCGGGGGAGCCCGCGTCCTGATTACTATGCGGGCTTCACACTGCGGGGAGAGCGCAAGCCTTCGGTCGGTCCATCTTTCGGTGTCATCGGTGGCGCTGGTGATCTGGGCAATAATCCGTTTTCCAGGGCCGCTCCTATCGAACCGGGAGAATACGATCTGGTCATGATCGCAGATGACGGCACGATCATTGCGCGTCAGCCAATAGAGGTCGTAGCAGCGTCCAATGGTTTTGACGCAATCGGTTCCGTGGAGCCAGCTACGCGGTTCGAGTTCACCTGGCGCGGCCCCAATCAAGTCGGCCAGCGCATCGTGGTCGCCCGGCCCGGTGCTGCGTCCGACGACTATTTCGAGAGTTGGGGCTATCCCTTCAGTAATCGGAAGACCCAGCGCATGGGCTTAAAGGCACCGGCGGAGACCGGCATCTACGAGCTTCGCTATATCTCCGGCAACCAGCGGGAAATTTTTTTCCCCCGTCAATTCGGCGTCGGTGTGCCGTTCGAGGATGCAGATCTGACCAACACCGCCGATCTGGCAGCGCAGGCCGCAGCAGCAACGCAGGCATTGTCGGGTCAGGACGCCATGCCAATGGTGCGGGCGACGTTCCGTATTCCGGATAATTTCCCACAGATCCCGCTGTGGTGGTCGGCGGTCCCGCTCGATCCGGACATGAGCCCGGAAGCGTGGTCCCCGACCTCCGAAATGGTCGTTGGCGAAGGCCAGTTCGAACCGGGACGCTATCGCGTTTCGACCACAGGGCCAGGTGAGGTCAATTTCAGTGCTGAGGTGGAAATCTACCCAGGGAGGAACAACGACTTCATCATCCCACCGGTTGACGAATCCGATGACGAGGCGTCGGCGACAACATTTGGCGGTCCGTGGCAAATCATCGGTGTGCCACCTTATCAGGTACAGGCGGGAGCAGATCAATTGCTCACGCTCGCGCTTGAGCAGTCTCATTCCGATGGCGCGATCAGCGGAAGCTGGACGGCTGGAGAAAAGCTGGCCGGGCCGCAGGCTGCCGGCCGCGAAGGCACGTTCACGACGGCAACTCTCGAGGGCGAGGTGCTGCGCATGACCTTCACAGTGGGCGAGCCAATCCCTGCGCCTATGACGCTCCATTTGACACCCTATGGGATCGGCTATGCCGGTGCATTGTCCTCCGGGGCCACAGGCATCAGCGTCGTCATGTGGCCGGGTGGCCATGTACCTCCTTCCCTGTCCGAAATGCGCGCTGCCGTGCATGGTCCTGCACCTTCCGATTTCGTGGACATGACCAAGCCTGGTTCATCCGCGCAGTCACATGTGCCAGCGGAGGGCGAGACGATCCCCGTGCGCCTGCGCGCACCCTTGGAAATCGGCGATTTGGGGGTGCAGTGGTCAGCCGTCCGCACCGATGTCAGGGAAATGGATGTAGCTTTCGCCTCCAACGATCTCCTGCCAACCTTCACAACCCGACTGGCTCCAAGCGGCACCTATGAGGTCGAGGGGGTCAACGAAGCGGCTGGTATCCGCCTCGCTGGCACTGTCACGATCAACCCGGCCGGTGGCAACGATTTCGAGATTCCGGTCGCTGGGATTGCCAGCAATGATGAGGAGGCACCGGCATTTCACTGCGCGGACAGTCCTGCGGGCTGCCCCGTCAATCATGCTGCAAGCGGTATCTCTCTGATCCTGCCAAACAATTGGTCGATGAGTGACCCAATTGTCTACGAAACCGCCAGCGGCGCGCGTGCCGACCTGCCGACCTCCACCTTCTTCACGGAAGATCTCGGCAAGGCCATAAGAGTGGAGCTCAACCCACGTCAATGGCTGCGATCCAATGGGCCGTGCCGATCCATCGGCGACAATCAGCTATGCATGTTCAAGGGACAGGGCATGGGCGCTGAGATCGGGTTTGAGGGCATAGCTTCTTCGCTTCAGGTTTCGGCATCGGAACCGGACAACGCCGCTGTTGCGGATTCGGACACGACTATCCGGGTTGACCTCGGCGGGCGTAATCCTGAGTCGGTTCTACGCGCGCTTTTCGGCAAAAAATCGGGGAAATAACCCATGAGAAACAAACTGGCACCCGCACTTTTCGGTTTGGCCTTGTTCTTCGGGTTCATTCCCGGCGCAAAGGCGCAGATGGTCCAGATTGCCATATGCATGGAGGGTGGCTGTAGCTGCCATGTACCGGGTACGACGCTTTCAGATGTCGAGATCATCCTTGGCACTCCCAACCCGCCAGATGCGGCAGGCATGACCCTTGTAGTGTATGAGAACGAATATAGCTGGCGTTCCCAGACCCCTGCGCAGATCGATGCTTCGTTCGGCGGGCCGGGTTCGTGTCCGATTCAACTGGAAGCGCCGCTCATTCCCGAAGATGGAACTTGGCGCATAACCGCGGGGACAACCGACACTTCAGCCTGCCCCCTGTTCTCGCTGACAGGTCAGGCCGTGCCGGGTCAGGTGAGCGGGGAGACCCGGCAGATCAGGTGGGGCGGATGGTTTTCACCCAGCAAGCTGATGTCGGAAGCGATTGGCAATGTGAACTGGACCTCCACCGGGGGACATTCATGGCGTGGCGTTCTCGCGGATGAACGGCAGTCAAACGGCTCCGGCACCACGGGCGCGAGCGTCGTCTGGCATTTGACCTTGGTAAGTCCCACCGAAATTACCGGCTCAAGTGTCTTTGAGTACGACATTTCATCCGGTCTTGCCGATGCAGCAGCACAGTCCATCCTTCAGAACATGCAGTGCAGGACGGCTACTCCTTTCACAGCTGAAAAGGTGGGGTAGCAACCAGCCTGGATGCGGCATACGACACCACCAAGTTTTGCGAAGGCTGGCGGACCGTGATCAAGCGTTACAGGATCGATAACCCGTATACCGATCACGGCGCTATCAATGGCCTGCTGCCGCACGGCCCTCGCAGTCTGCGAGACACTCCGGTGCCCCATATCCTCAAGCGGACGGAGTCCCACGAGCAGCCTTACCCCAGCTCAAGTTTTGGGTTCGTTCATCAATCCTTTAACGATCGCATAGCAGGCAGCAAGCAGCACGAAGGTGAATGGCAACCCTGTCGATACCGCCATGGCCTGCAGTGCGGTAAGACCTCCTCCCAGCAAGAGCGCGATAGCGACCAGACCTTCAAACGAGGCCCAGAAGATCCGCTGCGGTACTGGTGCATTGACCTTGCCGCCCGCTGCGATCGTATCAATTACAAGGCTACCGGAATCTGATGACGTCACGAAGAACACCACGACAAGTATGATGCCAACGAGAGACGCTATGCCGGTCAGCGGAAGCTGGGTCAGCATCTGGAAGAGCTGAAGTTCCAACGCCGCGTCCTGTACGCCGGTGAAGCCATCACTCACAACCTGGCTGATGGCAGTACCGCCCATAGCAGTCATCCATAACACCGAGAGGAGGGTCGGTACGATAAGTACGGCAATCAAGAACTCCCGCACCGTGCGCCCGCGCGACACGCGGGCAATGAACATTCCCACAAAGGGCGACCAACTAATCCACCAGGCCCAATAGAAGGCCGTCCAGCCACTGAGAGAGCGCGTTGACCGGGCGGATCGCGAGGAACGAGCCTTCGAAGGTCGACAGCCCATAGAAGAACGCCGCCATCATGATGAAGCGCAATGTCGCGTCGTCGCGCACCTTGTGCCAGGCCCCGTTGAGGGTCAGCAGCGCGTTGCCGGCAGATGCCCAGGAGGGCACGAGCAACATCACGGAAAAGGTCATGCCGAGATTCTGCACCCAGTGGGGCAGGGCGGAGTAGTGCAGGTGGTGAGAGCCTGCCCACATATAGAAGAAGGTAATGCCCCAGAAGCTAAGGATCGACAGCCGGTAGGAGAAGATCGGCCGCTCCGCACGCTTGGGCAGGTAGTAGTAGAGCATGGCCAGGAAGCCGGCGGTGAGGAAGAAGGCGACGGCGTTATGCCCGTACCACCATTGCACCATTGAATCCTGCACGCCCGCCCAGACCGTGTAACTTTTGGCGTGGGCGAAGGAGAGGGGAACTGCGAGGTTGTTGACGATGTGCAGGATGGCCACGACGAGGATGAAGGCCAAGTAGTACCAATTGGCCACATAGATGTGCGGCTCTTTGCGCCGGGCAAGCGTGCGCACGTAGAGCACGAAATAGGTCACCCAGACGATGACCAGCCAGATATCGGCATACCATTCGGCCTCGGCATATTCCTTGGACTGGGTGACGCCGAGGAAATAGCCGGAAATCGCGATGAGACAGAAAAGGTTGAAGCCGAACAGCACGATCCAGGGCGAAAGCTGGTCGGCAAGGCGGGCGCGAGAGGTGCGCTGCACGACATGGAACGAGGTGGTGATCAGCGCATTGCCGCCGAACCCGAAAATGACGCCTGACGTGTGCGCCGGGCGGATTCGGCCGAAGCTCGCCCAGGACGTATGAGAGCGGCGGTGGAAAAGTCGGCCACGGTAGCGGCGGAATAGTCCAGCCGCGGGCGGAGTAAAAACCGGCCACCT
>NZ_KQ410777.1 GCF_001262505.1 Shinella sp. SUS2 | reverse complement strand
TAGGTGTTTAGTCCCGGTATTTGATGGTGCACTATTCAGCCAGGAATGGAGGGATGCGCTATGGGACAGATTCTACACGGGAGCGCCCGCACGACAGAGGCAGTCCGTCGAGCGATACAACATAGTCAAGAGAGCCTGAGGGTTCTGGCGAAGCGCTATGGGATCAACCAGAAGACCGTAGCGAAATGGAAGCGGCGCACAGCGGTGAAGGACCTGCCAACCGGTCCAAAAGACGCGCACTCGACGACACTTTCAATCGAAGAAGAGGCGATCATCGTTGCCTTTCGCCGACACACACTGCTGCCATTGGATGACTGCCTCTACGCGCTGCAGGCCACGATCCCGCATTTGACCCGCTCGTCCCTACATCGCTGCTTACAACGGCATGAGATCAGCCGATTGCCAGAAGTGACAGGGGACAAGGAGCCGAAGAAGAAGTTCAAGACCTACCCTATTGGGTACTTCCACATCGACATCGCCGAAGTGCGCACGGCCGAAGGCAAGCTCTATCTTTACGTAGCGATAGACCGGACCAGCAAGTTCGCCTTCGTCCAGTTGGTCACCAAAACAGGCAGAACATCGGCGTCCGCCTTTCTGGTCGCGCTGATCGCAGCCGTGCCTTACAAAATCCACACCGTCCTGANAACAGGCAGAACATCGGCGTCCGCCTTTCTGGTCGCGCTGATCGCAGCCGTGCCTTACAAAATCCACACCGTCCTGACCGATAACGGCATCCAGTTCACGTTCCCGCCGCGCTACGCCGATGGCCCTACGGCCACTTACATCACGCACATGTTTGACATGCGTTGCCGTGAGAACGGGATCGAACACCGGCTCACCAAAATCAAGCATCCCTGGACCAACGGCCAGGTCGAGCGAATGAACCGAACGATCAAGGAAGCGACTGTCAAACGTTACCACTACGACAGCCATGCCCAGTTAACCGCCCACCTTCATGACTTCGTTGACGCCTACAATTACGGCCGTCGGTTAAAGACACTGCGCGGCCTAACGCCCTACGAATACATCTGCAAAATCTGGGCAACAGAGCCGGGACGGTTTAAACTCAATCCGCACCATCAAATGCCGGGACCAAACACCTAGTGCCGCACAAACTACGATCGAACGCCATCACCAAAGGTGTGGAACGTTCTCCCAATCGGGCGATGTTCCGCGCGCTCGGTTATCGAAGCGAGGACTTCGACAAGCCCATGATCGGTATTGCCAACGGCCACTCAACGATCACGCCATGCAACGCAGGTCTTCAGCCGCTTGCGGATGCCGCCGCAGCCGCGGTCAGGGCAGCAGGCGCCAATCCTCAGATGTTTGGTGTTCCGACCATTTCTGATGGCATGTCGATGGGAACCGAGGGGATGAAGTACTCCCTTATCTCGCGCGAGGTAATCGCCGACTGCGTGGAAACAACGGTCCAAGGGCAATGGATGGACGGTGTTCTTGTCATCGGCGGCTGCGATAAGAACAAGCCCGGAGGTATGATAGGTATTGCTCGGGCGAACGTTCCGGCGATCTATGTCTATGGCGGCACCATCAAACCCGGAAACTGGAAGGGCGAGGATCTATCGGTCATCTCTGCGTTTGAGGCCGTCGGCGCGATTAAGGCTGGCCACATGAGCGAGGAAGATTTCGCGGGCATCGAACGGCACGCATGTCCGACCACGGGTGCCTGTGGAGGCATGTATACTGCCAACACAATGAGCTCGTCCTTCGAAGCGCTGGGTATGTCGTTGCTTGGCTCTTCGCTGATGGCCAACCCCGATCAGGAGAAGCTGGACTCCGCTGCCGCCTCGGCAACCGTTCTGGTTGAGGCGGTCAGGAAAGGCATCAAACCGCGCGACGTCATCACCAGACAGAGCGTTGAGAACGCCATCACGCTGGTGATGGCGACCGGTGGTTCCACTAATGCGGTGCTTCACTATCTGGCGATCTGCCACGCAGCGGAGGTCGAATGGACGCTTGAAGATTTCGAGCGCGTGCGCAGTAAGGTTCCGGTCATTTGTGATCTCAAACCCTCCGGCCGCTACATGGCAGTCGACCTACACCGGCAAGGCGGCGTTCCTCAGGTGCTGAAGTTGCTGCTCAATGCAGGGCTACTTAATCCAAACTGCCTGACTATCACTGGCCGGACGATCGCGGAGGAGCTTGAGGGAGTTCCCGATCATCCGCCCACCGGTCAGGACGTGATACGGCCTGTCGCTGCTCCGCTCTATCACCAAGGCCATCTGGCGGTTTTGCGCGGCAATCTGGCGGAGGGCGGGGCCGTCGCGAAGATCACCGGCCTAAAATCGACTTCTATCACTGGCCCGGCGCGCGTATTTAACGATGAGCAATCGGCGCTGGATGCCATTCTGTCAGGCTCTATCCAGCCGGGCGACGTGCTCGTGCTGCGCTATCTCGGGCCAAAGGGTGGTCCCGGAATGCCCGAGATGCTGGCGCCAACATCGGCTATTGTCGGGCGTGGGCTCGGTGACAAGGTCGGTCTGATCACCGACGGACGCTTTTCCGGTGGATCGTGGGGCATGCTTGTCGGGCATGTCACGCCTGAAGCATTCGTTGGCGGGACGATCGCTTTGGTCGAGGAAGGTGACAGTATTACGATTGATGCCGGGCGCTGCCTGCTTCAACTCGACGTTTCCGCAGAAGAGATAAAAAGGCGGCGAAGCCAGTGGCGTCAACCCTCGCCTCGCTACGTGCGCGGTGTGTTGGCGAAGTTTGCTGCCCTCGCCAGCCCTGCAAGTCAAGGCGCCGTGACAGGATGATAACAGAGAGGACCGCAGCGTCGTCGGCCATAGTATCAGAATAACACTCGTTTCGGAAATATCTCATCTGGTCTGCTTCGCTGGAGGTCCTGGGCGAAGCCGCCTGCATTGGAAAGGCCTATCTGCCGCAATACACCGCCTCATCATCGGGATATCGCGCTCCAGGTAGGTACGGACGAAGTTGGCTCGCCATCGTTGGCTGGTGCTAACTTCGTTCGCGGCGAGAAAGCCGTCCGGGAAGCAGCCACTGCCCTATAGCTTGTCGAGATCGACGGTCGGCGCTCGGCGAAATTCAGAGCGAGCGTGGTCGTGCCAACCTGGCGCGGCCTCAAGAAGGAGTTGGCAAGGCTGATGTCAATCAGCTCTCGAGCTGGTTGGCTTTGCGGCGGTGAATTATCCCTGCAGTGCTTGACTAAGGCCATAAAGTGCCGCTCCCCGCCATTCGTCGACCGAGTCTTCCTATTTGGCGGCCAATTCAAGCGTTGCCGAAAGGATGCGGAAGACGCGCAAATCCTCTGCCGCCATCAATTGGGGCCTGCACAGCAGGCCTACGGCCGTCGGCTCGCACGGGCCGAGCATGGCGTCCCATTGCCGCGGGTTCAGCGCCACCATGACGCTTTCTGCACCGGCGCGCAGCGGCATGAAGACGGTCGAGGGTCGCGCGCTCTCCACCCCGGCGGCGGTCTCATAGCGGATGGGAGGTTCCATCCGCCAACCCGGCGATAGTGCGATACTTAATCCGCTGGAACGATCATGCACGAGGCATAGTGCAGGCCCCTGGCAGAACAGGCTGGACACTGCAGAATAGGTCGGACGTTCGATGACGACCTCGGTGGACGTGGCCACTTCAATCACCGCCAGATAGGTCGCCCCCGTGGCCCCGTCATGCCTACCACGGATCAGCCAATGGCCGCGGTCAAGCCGGGTTTCCCAGGCACGAGGCCGGGGATCGCCGCTTTCGATCGCCAGGCTGTCCTGTCCATCGAGCGGAAAGGCAGCCCATTGGGTGAAGGCCCCCTCGTAGACACCCTTGATCCGTAAGGGCACCGGGTCCATCGGTTTCAGCGCGCCCTGATCCTCGCCCGTTGGGCTATGTTGGCGGGAGAGGGGGACAACGAAGTGGTTTTCACCGCCAGGGGTTACCTCCATGCGGCCGGAGAAGACATGGTCGCCCGCATTGCCCGTGACGTCGTAAAGGCCGGGCAAGAATTCCGCTGTGACGGGCCCCGAGACTCCTTCGGGCATCGCCCAGACATCGCGCGCTAACATCTGGCCGGGAACCGGTACGGCAGACCATGAGATGTTGAGCCCCACGCCGCCGCCTTCGGCCTCGATCACCACGGACCGTAGTGCCTGCACCACCTCGGGCAATACCGCATCGGCAGGTAGCACTTCGATGGGCCTTGTGGCGATTACCTCGCTGTCCGACAGCTTGTAGCGCAGTTCATAGCTGCCGGGCTGTTCCGGCATGGCCAGGACAAGCGGATTTTTGCCACGAACGTAGCCATAGCTGACATAGCTGTCACTGCCTGTCTTGGCGATCTGGATATTGTCGTAATCGGCATCCGGCCCAGACCAGTTGATTGCGACCTCGCTGCCCGCAAGCACCTGTTGCGGGGCGGTCAGACTTACCGCACCCTCGGTCACGGTGATCTGGCGTTTGGCGATGACCGTATGGTCCCGGAACTTGTAGCGAATTTCGTAGTCGCCCGGCTCGCCCGGCATCAGCAGGCTGGCCGGGTTGCCATTCGCCACGTAGACCCAGGTCCAGCGTTCGCCATCACCGGGAAGGCCGATCTCAATGGTGTCGAGTTCTACCGCCGGCCCGGTCCAAGCCACGGCGACCGCCTGGCCGATGGGGGCAGTGGCCGGGGCGTCGAGCGTTGCTTCTGGCGGAATCTCAACCGGTACATAGGGGCGCACCAGTTGCAGCACGCCGTCCTTGATGCCTGAGGCCCAGCCTGACCCGTGCGCATCCGCATTGTAATCCATTTCGCTCGACGCGCCAAAGCCGAAGCAGCGCGCTGCCTCGACGAAATTGCTGCCCGCAGGCTCATAGCGCCAGGCCGAACACATCGCCTCGCCTTCGCAAAGTGCGGCGCATTGGGCGATGGTGCCATCCTTGGGGAAGGAGAATTCCGGTGGATGGACTTCGGTCACGCCGGTGGTCATGCCGGTGGGTACAAGGGTGATATCGGTCATCATGCTAGCACCAGGGAAATAACTGCGCGACCCCTTCGATGCTTCCGGAAGGGCCGCGGTCACGCTATCTTGCAGCGCCTTCGCCAGCGATGCTGCATCCTTCGCTTCGAAGTATCGCCCTCCGGTGCCTTCAGCCAAGCAGGCGACCCGCGCGCCTTCGGCCTGCGAAAGGCCGAAGCCGATAACGTGGGCTGTGAAGTTCAATCCCGCCGTCTCCAACTCGTCCGCCAGCGCGCAGGGGTCTGCGGAGCAGGTCTCCAGCCCATCGGTGACCAGAACCACCGTCGCCGCTTCCTCGCGGTAGCGCAGAGCCTCAGCCGCCTGACGCACAGCGTCCGACAGTGGTGTTTTGCCCAGAAAGCGCATGGTGTTTACCGCAGTAGAAATCTGCGCAGCAGTGCCGGACGCGGGTGGCACCATCAGTTCGATGTCGCCGCAATTGCCTTTTTCACGGTGGCCATAGGCCAGCAGACCCAATTGCTGTCCGGCCGGTATCGTCTTCAGCACGTCCGCTACGGTCGTGCGCGCTATTTCCAGTTTTGGCCGCCCGTCAATCTGCCCCCACATCGATCCCGATCCGTCCATGACGATGATCGTTGCCGGCATTTCCGCGTGCGCCACCCCAGCAAGCGCCATCATCGCCATACCCATTAGCCAGATGTTCCGCATCTTTGTCCTTCCCCTTTGTTCGGCTCGACTGTGGCACAAAAGTTCGGACCGATCTTGGGGCCGGCGGAAGCCGATGCGGGGTCAGCGGTATTCCGATAGGCTGCGCATCTCGGATGGCGTCATGCCAAAAGTGGCCCGAAAACGGGCATTGAACCATGAGATATCACCAAAACCAGCACTCAGTGCGACTTGGCTGATCGAGCGGCGGCTATGGCGCGGGTCGCTCAATTGCCGTCGTACCAGCATCAACCGCCGCATCGCCACATAGTCAGGGAAGGAGGTTCCCTCCTGCGCAAAAAGGCTGCGGACGTAGCGGGCGGAGATCCTGTGGCGTGCGGCGATCCAGTCCGAGTTAAGCTCGTTCAGCGGGAGGTTGGCCTCGACATCCGCCTTGATCGCCTTCAACCGCGCCACTCGCACACCGCGTCCCTGGGCGATTTGGTCCGCCTCCCGGTCGGCGCCAAGCGCGAACAGCAGCAGGTCCTGCAGATGTAGGGCGCCATGCTGCAATTGTTCGGGAGGCAACACTCCGGCCTCGGCGTGCAGCGCCCGCGCATGCGCCAGAAGCAACCGCCATTGCGGCGTCAGCTCGACCACCTGCCGCAGGCAGGGGTTGAAGCTTGGGCTTGCCGCCATCAGCGCTGCGCGTGGGATTGAGACATAAATCACTCGGCTGGTTTCAGGAACAAACTGTGCCACTCCCGGTACCTCGCTGGGGTCGAGGTAAATCTGGCCGGACCTGCATTCGACCTCGGTCCCACGCTCTTGCCGGATGGTGAAACCACCCGTCACCGGCACATGCAGCAGGATATTGTCGCCGGTTTCCGCCGCCAACCTGACGGTACGCCGCGTGCGGCAGGGCGAATGGGCGGTGTCGGCGATCACGGCGCCGGGCAGGACGGCGATCGTGGTCGAGGAGCTGTAGCTTTCGTTCTCCGGCTCGATTGCCAGCTTACAGATGTTGGCAGCGACGCTCTCGAATTTTGCAGCACGGTGACGAGGATCGAAGTCCTCGGTTCGCAGAATGAAATGGCTCATCGGAAACCTGTATCTGAACTACCGGAACGCTTGCTATGCCATGGCATATGGCACGTCATTGCAAGTCGAAACTTCCAGATTGCGGCGGACAGCCCCCATTTGGGGGAGTTCGCGAGAGAGGGCGAAATCCTCCCATGTCCTTTTTCAAGTGGGAAGATGCAAAAAACCTGACGCCATGCCAAGGGCGTGGCGGTTGTGTTGTCGTAACAATGCCGTTGGGTCGAGGGCGGAGCCGCGCTGGCGACGGTCGATCAATCTCCCATGCGCGGGTTGGATACCGCAGGAACGCTTTTCGTCGCGGCCTGCCTCGCACTACGCACGGGCGTCGGGTTAAGCCGGCCCATAGGATTCTCGAGGATTGCCTGACCTTGCGCTCCGCCCCCGGCCGAACGGGGCGACGGTAGGATCAGGATGGCGCTGGCGCCACTTCCTGTCCGATCGCCCAGATGAACCCACACAGTTCGCGCGCAATGGCGGTCACAACAACAGTCGGCTTCTTTCCGGTCGCGCTGAGCTTGCGATAAAGCCCACACAAGCGTACCTGCGCCTTCCAGGCGATGTCGCGTACGGGCTTTTCCTGCCGCTCGACAACCAGCACCTTTTCCGACGCCAGACGTGGCGGATAGCGGTAGCTCCAGGCGGCCTCCACCAGCATCCGGCGTGCTTCACTGCTGCCCGCCTTGGTGGTGCCGCCGCGCCACACGCTTGTGCCGCTCGATTGTTCTGATGGCACCAGGCCCAGATAGGCCATAAGCTGGCGCGGCGTTTCGAACCGGGCGAGATCGCCGATGGAGGCCAGGAAGATCACCGCCGATATGGTGTCGAGCCCACGCATGGCGCGCAGCGCTTCGACCAGAGGGGCCATCGACCAATCCGGGAGCATGGCCGCAATCCGCGCCTCGAGCTGGTCGCGGCGATCCTGCGCCGCCCATACCGCCTCGACGTAATCCTGGAAGACGATCTGGTGGGGCGCCTGTTAAAAGGTCTGAAGCCCGAGCCACCGCCGATGCCGCAGCGTCCAATTCTTCCGGTTGGGGCCGTAAATTCGGCCATGACGCAGAAGAAAGGCCAGGCATTGCTGCCGCGCCCGTGTGAGCTGTGCAGCGGCGTCCATGTGGGCACGTACAAGGTCGCGGATTGCCTCATACACCGGATCGGGGACCCAGACACTTGTCAGGTCGCCGGCGCGGTGCTGGCGCGCCAACTTCTCAGAATCGCGCCGATCGGTTTTGATGCGTTCTCCGGGCTTGCGCGGGATCAGGCTCGGAGCGACGACCATGCAACTATGGCCGAGGCTCAGAAGTTGCCGATAGATGCCATAGCCGCAGCCGCCAGCTTCATAGCAGAACTCCAGCCGGCTTCCGTCTTTCGATAACCGCTTCGCCAGCTTTACAATATCGAACGGCGTGTTGGGAATAGCGCCGATGAAACGAACGGCACTATCACGACCGTCTTCGGCAACAGTAGTGGAAATGCTGGCCTTGTGAACATCGAGGCCGACGTAGAGAGCTTTCTTCTGCATGATCCCTCCAGAGTTCGAGGTCGCGCCACCCTCGGCGCGACAACTCGATTCTGACGGGTTGGGCTCGTTTCTCCAGCGGCAGCCCAAAGGACATACGGACTACGCTCCCATGACCGTCATGGAAGCGTGTCATTTCGCCCCCAGCGGGCCCCCCCTTGTATTTCCATGAAATCGAGTCCTGTTGGTCGCAGCGCATCGCCACGGGGCTGGCCGTGCGAAAAAGCCGACGCGACAAGGAGAGCGTGAAAATCCTGTGGTCGCGCGCGCCGTCGGCACTGTAATTGCTACAAGTCTTCCACGCTGCCGTCGGGCGTCAAATGCGCTGAAGCCACGAGGGAGGCATCATCATTTAATCCGCCGTAGCTGTCTTTGGTTGATAAAGGCGGCGCAGGATTTTGAACGGATCTTGTTCCGAGTCCTGTCATGCCGCCTCGATATCGGTCTGTTTGAAATCGTTGCCTTTGTAGAGCAGTGGCTCCCCCGACAAGGTCGCTAGCGCATAGGAGAAGTAGTTCCCATAGGTCAAGCTTGCGGGATGGCGAGCTTTGCCATAGCGCGGCCGGGCCCTGCGAGCTTGATCGGAATGCTCTGCCGTCACTGCCACGACCTCGATATCGGTCTTATGCCGCCAAAGATCGAGATCGGCTCCGCCCGCCTGGCCGAAACATCCCTCTCGTACGATTGCAGAGGTATCGATCACCATCACGTTGGGAGCCCATCTTCGTCGTAGCCGATGATGTCATCGGGGCTTCGATGATCAAGGACGGGCAGGGCGCTCAAGCGGGGCTGCATTGCTTCCATGTCCTCGATTAAGGCTGCTTTCTTCGCTTGCAACCCAGTCCGTTTGAGGCGCTCCTCGAGCGCTGAACTGCCCCCAATTTCGACCGGACACTCGGCATAGGCAGGAAGGCTCAAGCACAGGCTTGAGGACAGGCTTATGTCTAACGAGTATCGACGTATTGAAGTGATTACCGGCGATGTTCTCCGGCGACGGTGGACAACCGAGCAGAAGCCGCGGATTATCGAGGAGAGTTTCGAGCCCGGCGAGACAGTTTCGTCGGCCGCCCGGCGTCGTGGGGTTGCGCCCAATCTGCTCTATCGATGGTGCAGACTTCTCAGCGAAGGAGGCAAGGCTGGCGCGCAGCGAATAACCGGCAAAAGACTGGCCGCGCTCTGCCTCGGAAAGATCGCCACGCACGCCGGCGGCGAGTGCTTCCTTCTTGACGAGCCGGGCAAATTTATCCAAGCCTCCAGCGCTGCGACAGGGCGAGTGGTGTCGGACGGGCCGCGACCGATCTCGACCTCGCGCCAATCGGTCTTGCCGCGCAAGGACACTGGCGCGCCGTTGTGGAAACTCTCGACCCCGCCGCGCCCATCGTCTGTCTGGTCTCGGCCAAGGTCGAGCCCGGTGATCTCCGAGCGACGCAGACCGCCGGCAAAGCCGAACAGCTGCATGGCCCGGTCGCGAAGCCCGCGCAACGAACCGCGGGTAAGCGTCGCTAGCATGGCGATCAGATCCTTTGGGAAGACCGCTTCCGTCTGCCGGGGCAGGGCGGCGTGCCGCGGCGGGAACAATTCCAGACGATCGCCGAGAGGCGCCGTTTGATGGATGAGACGCTATTGACTTTGTCGCCACGCGCAGCCGTGCGCGGAGGCGCAGGCGATAATGTAGAGCTCGACGCTTCCCGTTCCGAAAGAGAGTACAGATTCTGCCACCGGCACCAAGCGGAAAAGTGCCGCCAGTCCGCGGTATCGGCCCGCCGCGTATTGAGGACATCGCGTCCGTTTCCCGCTAGTCAACGTCAAACGGCGGGGTCATCGGGCTACTTTCCGCGTTGCAACACCCATATCTCGATGGCTTTGTTGCGATAATTCCGACGGCTATGACAAGGCTTTTGTACGCGGTGGTCACGCAGATTTGAGATCGATTTTCGGCCGAAGTATTGGCACAATCTCGGTAAAGCGCTCACATTCTGAAGTATTCACGGACGGTAAAGTTATCGTCAAGGGCGGCGTTTTGTGTTGTAATACGCCGCCTCGCTGACTTCGACTCTTTAGCCTTCCCAAAGTGGGGTGAATCTGAATCTCTGGTGCAAACCGGAGG
>NZ_KQ410776.1 GCF_001262505.1 Shinella sp. SUS2 | reverse complement strand
ATATGATCGCAAGCGATCGGTTCAAATTACTGCCGTCAATCTTGCAAGCCGGGGGCCGTCCACATATGCAAAATGAACAGCGTCGATCCGCTCGCCTGGCTCTGCCAAACCTTGACCCGCATCGCTCAGGGCAGGCCCGCGTCTGAAATCGAAGACCTCATGCCCTGGAACTTCAGGTCCGACGCCATCGGCTACAGGCTCACACTATGGCGAGATGATCCGTGCCCATGAACGCAGCGAAGAGGGCATCACAACGTTCAACGACCGGGGGATCGAAAGCCTGAAGGAGTTCCTCGCCGATATCCGCACCTGGCAAGGAGGTGTTTGGCAGTTCCTTGTCGATGAGCAATGCGGCCAGGGAAAAATCAAACGCATCATGGCATACGAGCCGAAATCATAAGTGCTGCGGCGCTCGCTAAAGGGATAGGGAAGCCCGGCGAGCCGCTCCGATGGACCAATCCTGTAGCAACCCAACCCGCATGAAGCAAGCACGCATCACCTTGCTCAAGCACCAGCAGAATCGTCCGGTCAGGACGGTGCCGCAGCCTAAACCGATCCCGCGGATGGGAGCGCCGGCCGGACCGGCGACCGCGAACACCAAGTTGGTTGGCTGAGCCTGTCCAACGCCATTATGAAGCGGTCACAAAGCGCCGACCTCGAAGAAAACCTTGAGCGTGCCCGACGACAGCACCGACACAGATTGACAAACGTGATTAGAGAACGTCCTGGGAAACGATCGATTCTAAACACCAGGCCGTCATCGGTGGACTTCTTAGGGAGAAGAAATGACGACGGCCTGGGACCGTTGCCGGCATGACATAGCCTGCACGGCCCGTGCTCTCTGTCAATCTGTTTTGGCTAAGGACAGAAACGCGGCGGATGAATTTAAGTGATTGCGATTGTTGTGGGAATAACCTGGAAGTTTTTCTATTCTCATGGTTCCATTTCTGTGTGGGTTCTACGTCGGTAACCGGGAATTTTCCTGAACGCCTCAGCGATATCTCCAAACCTTGCTATTCCTTTTCCCATCATCATTGCCTTGAGTTTGACGAAAGCCTCGGCCGTGGCGATAGCGTCGCCCAAGGCGGTATGACGCTTGCTCGTGGGCAGGGATATGCCCAGGCGACTGATCAAGGCGTCCAGCGTATGGCTTTCATGCCGCCCGAACATCATGGTGGAGAGGATGCCGGTATCGAGAACCGGATTGCAGAACTGAATGCCGAGGGCTCTTTCACGGCGCTGGAGAAACGCCATATCGAACGGTGAGTTGTGCGCGACGAGCACGCAACCCTCCGCGAATTTGTGAAATTGCTCTACGGCACGGAGAACATCCGGTGCGTCGGCAACCATGGCTTCCGTCACTCCGTGGATCGCCGTCGATGCACTGGAAATACGGCGCCCAGGATTGACGAGTGTGTCGAAAATCTCGTTGAGCATGAGCTTGCCATTCACGATCCGCACTGCGGCAATCTGAACCAGTTCGTCACCCCGCTCAGGAAAGAGACCCGTCGTTTCCGTATCGAAGACGACATAGTTGAGTTCGTCCAAACCCGCATCGGCGATGATTTCCCGGTTCTTGCGGGAAAGCAGGTCGAAGTCGTAAACGACCGCTCGCGGCGCGTTGGAGATGGGGGCGGGGGCGTGCCCGGTCTGAACTGGGCTGTTGATTGTGCCTGACAGTGTTGTCGGCCAACCTTCCGCCTCACACGCCTGGTACCGACGTTTGAGGTCCGCCCAGGCTCCATCGTTTCTGCCAGTCGGCTCCCCGAATGCTTCTGCCGGCCGCGGGGAATTGAACACATCCCGCAAGAGGAGATCTCGCCGGGCGAAGGCGGCAATTTCCTCCGTCACGTCGCGTAGCGTCATGACATACGCGCCCGCATCACCATCATTGTCTTCAGCGAGACGCATACGGCCCGCAAGCCGTCGCGAACCTTTCGCGCAGGTAAATTCGACGACTGTGTCGGGCGCGGCTTGTTCCATGAGACGCCGATGAACGTGGCGGACTTCATGGTCTGCAAGGTAGTCGAACAGGTTGCGATCGAGGCAGATCGGCATATGCGGTGTGCCGAGCATTTGCTGAGCGACACTGTTGTAGAAGGCGATGTGGTGACGACCGGTGCAAAGCAGAATGGCAGGCGGAACATCCGACAGCATCTGCTCCAGCTTCCCCTTGTCGGCAAGCAGCTGTGACGTTTCCCGGGCGACGGTTTCGGCAAGGTCGCTGCGCGCCTGCCTTAGTGTCGCAATGGCTTGCGAAACCGCCCCGGGCAACTCACCCAGATGTTTCGCACCGGTCACATCAATGCTGCCCCCGACGTCCGCGTACGCCCTTGCCTGCATGGCGGCAGCGACGGACTTCACCGGCCGCGCGAAGTATCTGTCGAACAGAACCCAGCTGCAAAGGAGCAGGGCCGCGAATCCAAATCCCATCGCGATGCCCGCCTGGGCGAAGGCATCGTAGACGTTGGATACGCTGGCGCGATGATAGCCGAACCAGATGCCCGTCACGAGGATCGCCAGACAGCCGATCGCCAGGGCAACAAAGAAAAACAGGACGCGTCCGCGAACACCCCAACGCAAAGGTCACTCCCCTGCCGGCGCGCAGGCTGCCTTCAGGCCCGCATCGCCAGGTGTCAGATCAATCCATCTTGCGTTCTTGATCTCGCCGTTCGTCCCGATGGAAATATTCCCTCCAGACAAGTCGGCACGTTTGTTGCCGACGCAATCGAAAACCACCTTCACGATCGAGTTCGGTTGCCAACGCGCCGACAGCAGAATGTCGACTATTCTCTGATCGGGAAAATCCGGGTGGCGCTGGACGGTGCGGGTATCGACAGCGGTGAAGCGCGTGATGACGGGCGCAAGGTACGACCATGGGCGCCAGGGGGCGCTTTCCTCATTGTGCCAGGCGGTGACCACGCCCTCTGGTTGGGCGGCAAGGGCACGGGAGTACCAACTGTATTCACTCCATATCGAATAGCCGAGGATGCCGGCACCTGCGGCGGCTGGCACAAGCCATTTCGGCAACAGCCCGCGCGTGAGGGCGCGCAGGGCCATCGCAATGCCTCCCAATGCGACGCCAGCGACGACTGCGGCGATCAACTCATACAACATGTGGACTTCCTCTATATGGACGCGCTTCCCCGCTGGGCCAGAGCAGATTGCATCGTTCGCACGACGACGAAGGCATCGCGCAAATGGGAGCGTTCAAAGTCACCGAATTCATACGGCGCCAGGTAGTTGTCGGGCTTTTGGCCAGTCTTGATCTGTGCAGCCTGGTTGCGCAACCGGAATTCGGCGATCAGGTCATAGGCGGCCACCAGGTCGCTCGCGCCGGCGCCGGAGATGACTCCCGCGTCTTCGGCGCAGAGCAACCGAGCGCGCGTATTGGCGGGTGAGAGCCGCCCGACCAAGGCATAGACCCTGCCGAGATCGACAACGGGAATCACGCCGTTGTGCTTCATGTCGATCTGGTTGCGGTGCTCGCCCGTGCGCAGGGTAGCAAAGCCGCGCAATAGACCGAGCGGTGGCACGTGTTTCAGGGAGTTGCCGATCATATGGGCGACAAAGATGGAGTTGCGGCTTGCCTGATTGAGCGTTTCGGCCTGGAGATCGCTAAACAGCGCCGCGTTTCCGGCAATCGGGCGCAGGTCGAACATGACGCTTGCAAGCATCTGTGCCATTGGATCGGGTGTATCGATCCAGCCTTGGAAATATGTCCGCCACACGCGCACTGGCTGGCACCAGCGAGGATTGGTCGCCATCATGTCGCCGGGGCAGTAGACATAGCCGCAGGCGTGCAGGCCGTCGCTGACAAAACGCGCAAGGGCGTCGAACCAGGGACGTTGGCTCTCGACGAAGCTGTCGTGAAGGAAGAGGCAATTGTCCTGATCACTTACGCCGGTCTGTTCCTGCCTGCCCTGACTGCCGCATGCGAGCCAGACATAGGGCACCGGCGACGGCCCCAGGGGTTCTTCCGCCAGCTGTATCAGCCGCCGCGTCACCGCGTCGGTAACATCAGTGATCAGCCGTGTGACGACCTCGTGCGGATGGTTGCTGCCGACAAGCTGTGCGAGCAAGCGGGGAATGTGGGCGGTTATCGCGGGCAGACTCCGGGCGGTTTCTGCTTCGACGATGTCCTGAATTATCTGCGTCGAAGAGACCGCCTGAAACCGTGTCAGGTTGGTCTGCGTCAACATGCCGACAAGCGTGTCGCCATGCACCACAGGCAGATGGCCTATATGCTTTTCGAACATAAGATTAAGGACGTCGGAGCCGAGCGCTTCTGCTGGCAGGCCGATCGGATCGCGGGTCATGACGGCGCAAACCGGTGTCGTATCGGGATCGATCCCTTCAGCCAGGACGCGGGTAGAAAGGTCACGGATGGTCAGGATGCCGACGAGGCGCCCGTCGTCGACAACGCCCAGGCTGGAAATCCGGCGATCCCGCATGAGACGGGCTGCTTGGCGGATATTGTCATGGGGAGCGCAGGTGATCGGCGGGCTCGACATAAGGTCGGCGACCTTTTGCATCGCCATGTCGCTCCGGCGTGGTTCGGCATGCCGGCCTCGGGCAAAGAAACGCCTGTAGACAGGCTGCTCCTCGAACAATCGCTTGAATTCGTCTGCCGGCAAAAGCAGGAGATGCGTATCGGAAAGGCTGCGGGCCGTCGTGGCGGCGAGTCCATCAGCCAGAAGACCACGTTCGCCGAAGGAATTGCGCGCAAGCAACTGGGAAATGATCGCTCCAGCGGCATCCGTCACCTCGACGGCGCCCTCCATGATCAGGAACACGCCGGGGAGCGGTTCGCCGTGGCTGTATACCGTTTCGCCGCTGCTGCGGGTCTGACAGATGAAACACTGTGCGACGCGGTCGAACTCAGCTCTTGGGAGGCCATCGTAGGGGTGAACGGATTCCAGGAATTTAGCAATGTCAGCCGATGTGGGAGCCATGGCAATCCTGATGGTAAGGCAATCTGGGTAAGGGAAGGCGGGCTTCGAGCCCGCCTTCCTCTGGCGTCTGGTTAGTGACCGGTCGCTGCAGCCGCGCCGCGCGGGACGCGGATGGACTCGACGAGATCCTGCACATGTTTCGGTGGTGCTGCCGTCATCGCCGAGATGACATAGGCGACGGCGAAGTTGAGCAGTGCGCCGATCGGGCCGAAGGCCGTCGGGGGAATGCCGAAGAAATAATTCTCCGGCACGTTCTCCAGCATGTTCGTCCCTGCGACAAAGAACCAGCCCAGATAGGTGAACAGGTAGACGCAGGTGACGATCAGGCCGACGAGCATGCCGGCGGTCGCCCCGGCAGAGTTGATGCGCTTCGAGAAGATGCCCATCATCAGAGCCGGGAAGATGGTGGCCGCGGCAAGGCCGAAGGCGAGCGCCACGGTCTGGGCGGCGAAGCCCGGGGGGTGGAGGCCAAGGAGCGTTGCGATCAGGATCGCACCGGCCATGGCGATACGTGCTGCCATCAACTCGTTCTTTTCCGAAATGTCAGGCTTCAGCCAATCCTTGATCAGGTCATGGCTGATCGCGGAGGAAATGGCCAGAAGCAGACCGGCGGCCGTTGATAGCGCGGCGGCGAGACCGCCGGCAGCGATGAGGCCGATCACCCAGCCCGGCAGCTGCGCGATTTCCGGATTGGCCAGAACGAGGATGTCGTTGTTGATCGTCAGCTCGTTGCCACTCCAGCCCCGCTCGGCAGCCTTGGCGGCAAAGCTTTCGGACTTGTCGTTGTAGTACTGGATACGACCGTCGCCGTTCTTGTCCTCGAACTTCAACAGGCCGGTGACTTCCCAGTTCTTCATCCAGTCCGGGCGCTCGTCGTAGAGAACCGCCTGCTGCTGCGTGCCGGCGGGGAAGATCGTGTTGATGATGTTGAGGCGTGCCATCGCACCTACGGCCGGGGCCGTCAGGTAGAGAAGCGCGATGAAAACGAGGGCCCAGCCGGCGGACCACCGGGCATCAGCGACCTTTGGAACGGTAAAGAAGCGGATGATCACGTGCGGCAGGCCGGCGGTGCCGATCATCAGCGAGAGCGTGAACAAGGTCATGTTGAGCATGGAACCTTGCCCGGTGTAGGCACCGAAGCCGAGATCGGTCACAACCTGGTCGAGCTTCTGCAGCAGCGGTAGGGATGATTCCGTGTGGGTGCCGAACAGGCCGAACCACGGAACGGGATTGCCGGTCAGCTGGAGCGAGATGAAGACTGCCGGAATGGTGTACGCGATGATCAACACGACATACTGAGCGACCTGGGTATAGGTGATACCCTTCATGCCGCCGAGCACGGCATACACGAAAACGACCGCTGCTGCGATCCACAGGCCGGTGGAGGCCTCCACTTCGAGGAAGCGCGAAAACGCGACGCCGGCGCCGGTCATCTGGCCGATAACATAGGTTACAGAGATGACGATGAGGCAGACGACGGCCACGAGGCGGGCGGACTGGCTGTAGAAGCGGTCGCCGATGAACTGCGGCACTGTGAACTTGCCGAACTTGCGAAGATAGGGAGCAAGCAGGAGCGCGAGCAGGACATAGCCACCGGTCCATCCCATCAGATAGGTGGAATTGACGTAGCCGCCACTGGCTATGATACCAGCCATCGATATGAACGAGGCGGCGGACATCCAGTCCGCAGCGGTGGCCATGCCGTTCATGACCGGGTGGACGCCGCGATTGGCCGCGTAGAATTCTGCTGTCGAGCCCGCGCGGCTCCAGATAGCGATGCCGATATAGAGTACGAAAGACGCCCCCACGATCAGCAGGTTAAGGGTGTACTGATCCATCTGCCTTCCTCACTCCTCGTCGACGCCGTGTTCACGGTCGATCTTGTTCATGTAAATGGCGTAGTAGAAGATCAGCGCGATGAAGATCACGATTGATCCCTGTTGCGCGAACCAGAAACCAAGATCGCTTCCGCCTACCGCAATAGAAGACAGCGCGGGACGTAGCAGGATGCCGAAGCCGTAGGACACGGCAGCCCAGATAGCCAAACAAATGAAAATGACGCGAATATTTGCTGACCAATATGCGTTGGACGAAGAATTTTCCGCCACGATTGTTCCTCCCTTTTCAACATTGCGCCCCCTCGGGAGACGCTCTCTTCTTGCTCCTCCGTCTCCATCTTCCCGTGACAGAGTAGGCAATCGTTAAGGAATACCCTCTCCAGAAGGGGCGGGATATTCGTCATTAGTCGATAGTAGCGGCTTAGGATCGCGCGTGGAGACCTGATTTTGGCTGCCTGCCCGTCATGCGCTTTCCTTTCCTTCTCTATGGTCGACATGATGAAACGCCTTTTCCACGGGTGCAGTTAGCCCGGCGCACTCTTGCTCGCTCGCGGTTGCCGGACCGCCATCGCGACGAGTATCCCTTCACCCGGATTCTTGTCGACAACGCAGCCGACAACGCGCGGATTGCCGGTATCTATCCGGGCGATGTTTCGTGCAGCGGGCACCCCTGAGCAGAGCGAATCTTGAAACGGAGCGCAGGATTGGTGGGCTAGGTGCCGTGTAAGCTCGCCTTTCGCGATGCCACGACCTCAAGATCGCGTCGCCGTCCGTTTTCGTCGATGCATCGGCCTTTAGAAGCTCCAACGCCGAGGTCGTGAGGTTCGCGTCGACTTCGAGGGTTTCCGCGGGCACTACACCTTCCATGACGAATTGGTCGGCTGCCATGCGCACATCATTCTCGGTTCGGGCTTCCTTATGGAGGAGGTTTGGTGGGCTGAAGCGACCCCGTACACAAGAAACCTCTTCGGCGAAACCCTGCGCGATCCCTGCAATATGCGCCGCCATGAAGGCGGGAGCGGTGGCGCGATTCTGCGCGAAACTAAGACAAGTGACAAACATGGGCGATCCTGGGTCGATTCGATTCGGAATTGTCATTCGGACACGCCAGCCAGTGCTCGATGCCGACAACCCCTCGGCGAGTGGACGCTTCGTCGCGAAAGGCAGCCGCCATGACGGCCTATGACAAAAGATGCAACGCCTGTGTGCGCGGGCGCTGCTGCTGAGCGCCCGCGATTGCATTTCCAGCCAGTGCTTGAAACGGCCAAGGGTCTCCGCCGCGCGGTGTCACGCGGCATGACCCAGTTTTTCAAGTTCGTAACGAAGCGTGCCGATAAGGCCGCCGAAGTTCGTGATCTTCTCCCGATTGGGAATCAGCAGGTGGGTAAAGGAGAGGATGCACGGGATGCACGCACACGCAGCCGCGCAGCGTGAGGATCACCGGACTCCCTCCGACGATGTCCTCTTTGACGCTGCCGCCTTCGACAAGACTTTGCAGACGCGCGATTTCGTGTTTCACCGACGCCCATGTTTCGTGGCTTGGACGGCAAGGCCGACGTCGCCATGCACCGTGACTAGCACGACAGGAATGCCTATGTGCTTGCGAACTATGGAACTGAGCAGCGTTATGTCATCCATACTCGGCATGCGTGTGTCGGTGACGATCTTGACACGATCTGCTCGTTTGGCCCGAAAAACATAAAGCGAGCCGTTGAACGGATCGCTGCTGGCATCCCGCACCAGCGACAGCAAACTGTCCGGCCCTTTGCGGAAGTCGATGGGGTGACTGGCGAGGAAGACCTTTACACCTGCGGGGATCATGCCGAGCGAACTGCCCGGATGACACGCTGCAGATGAGCGTCGTCCACATCAGCGGGAGCGCGCACGACGACATCGCCAATCAGAACTTTGATTATCGCACCGGCGGCAGATGGCGTGACTGCCTTATGACCGCTCGGCGCTACGTTATTCTTGCGAGAGCCCAGGGCGGCGTGACGCCAGCCAAACAGTTGTGACGGATGGATATCAAGCCGACGGGCGATCGCTGAGACGCTCGAGCCAGGCTCGAGTGCCTCTGCAACTGCACGCGCTTTAAAACCGTCCGACCAGCACCGGCGAAGCTGTCGAGGTGCGCCCACAAATCGGTTCGCAACAGCCTCGATCATACGGAAAGTTCTAGTTCCAGAGCTAGGCGCAGACATAGAAGCTCACAGCAGATCATCGTGTCCGCTACTGATACTCGACCGCTAAGCTGCTTCGCCAGATGGGGTCTGCTTGTCGCTTATGTGCAAAGTTTTGAGATGCTTGATGGCGCGTTGTATGGGTTTGATGAGGGAGCATGCGTCCATGACGCGTTCGCCCTCCGGTTTCACGGGCGAGAGGCGGGCCAGCAGGCCACCTCCGTCCCAAGTAAAGCGCGGCGATGGCCCATCAAACCTTCGTGAGGGCAAGCCGTTACCCGTTGGCAGGATCGGTTGGCGTGGGGCAAGGTCAGTGCCTTCGTAGGTACGTTCCAAGGCAAGCCGCGCGGGGGGGCTTGTTGCCGAACGGCGTCAGCGGCCGGCACATCCAGTTGGGATTGCCCGAGTGGAATCGGTTCTTGATTCAATGCTTCCGTTTAGAGGCTGCTTTAGGCGAGCGAATAGGCCTGATGAATGAGGAGCGGGCGGTGATCGGGCCGCTGTTGCCTTCAGAGCGAGGACGCGGCAGAGCGGCTGGCAATTTCGTCTTTGACGAGTGCGACAAATTTCTTGACGACTTGGGAGGCTTCGTCGGGTTGCCAGCTCAGTCCGACCTCGATCGTAGGGGCAGCCTCCTGCAGCCTTAAGTAGGAGACGCCAGCCGGTGAAAGGCTACGCATGCAACTCGGCACGAACGCCAATCCCATTCCCTCGGCTACCAGATTGATCATCGTCTGCATCTGCATGGCGTGCTGGCTAATCACGGGGTGCGCACCATAATTAGCATAGAAGCGGGTGACGAGATCATGAAGAACGGGTGCTCCTGCTCGGGGAAACAGAACGAGCGGTTTTTCTTTGAAGTCTTCGAATGAGATTGTGCCGCTCTGGTGCTCGGCATTGCGGCTCTTTATCCACCGGGATGGCATCGCTACGACAAGTTCTTCGGAGGTGATCGGCATATAGCTGAGGGGCGCCGGCATAGCCCGGTTCGATGGCGGAATCATCAAGCCGATATCGATGTCTCCTGCAAGCAAGCTGTCAATTTGTACGTTGCTGGTTGCCTCACTCAGCAAAATCTCCACTTCCGGGAACGATTGTTTGAATCGACTGACCAGCCTCGGAAGGAAGCTGTAGCCAACGAAACTGACGAACGCGATGCGCAGTGTGCCGACTTCACCTCGAGACAGGCGACGGGCCAACTCCGGAAGCGTTGCCGCCTCATCCACAACGCGCCTCGCATGGGGTAGCCAATGCTTTCCAATCGGCGTTAATCGCACCGTTCGCTTGGTGCGGAAGAACAACTGCACACCGAGGTCAGCCTCCAGCGCCTGAATACTCTGGCTAAGTGGGGGCTGCGTCATGTGTAGGCGCTCGGCGGCCTTGCCGAAATGAAGTTCCTCGGCCACGGCGACGAAATGGCGAAGCTGGCGCAAATCCATGGCGACCTCATTGATATGAGATTCGACTATATATCATATGATAAATAGATTTTCAGAATTATTCGGCGCTCGCTTATGCTGTCCTCTTATCAGCTAACTAGGGGAGGGCATCTAGGTGTTTAGTCCCGGTATTTGATGGTGCACTATTCAGCCAGGAATGGAGGGATGCGCTATGGGACAGATTCTA
>NZ_KQ410775.1 GCF_001262505.1 Shinella sp. SUS2 | reverse complement strand
TTCAGGACGGCGTCGTTCGCTGGCGTCTGTGCGATCTGGCGCAATGGCTGTGGGAGGAGTTTCGCGTTTCGGTGAGCGAGCAGACGCTCAGCCGCGAAGTCCGGGCCATGGGCTATCGCAAGCTCGCTGTTCGGCCCAAACATCACGCGCAAGACCCTCAAGCCATTGAGGGTTTTAAAAAAGCTTCCCTGCCGCAGTGGCAGAGATTGCCGCTGGAGCGGCCCGAGGAAAACGCATAGAGATTTGGTTTCAGGATGAGGCCCGTATCGGGCAAAAGAACAAGATCACCCGCCGATGGGCCAGGCGAGGAACACGGCCTTCAGCACCGCACGATCAGCGCACAAGGTCGGCCTACATCTTCGGCGCAATCTGCCCGAAGCTCGGCAAGGCGGCGGCGCTGGTCATGCCATGGTGCGACACCTACGCCATGACCCAGCATCTTGTCGGTACCGGAGCAATACTCCCCAATAGTGCCGTTTGAATCTTCCCCAGGTGCTGCGGCCGCCGGTCTTCCGGGGCGCGCCCCGGAAGACCGGCGGCGCGTCATCGCCGATACTCCTTCCGATGGTCGGAAGGGGGATGTTGGTGATCAAGCTGAGGGAGACGATCATGATCCTGGATCTGCATCAGCAGGGCCTGACGGTGTCGGCAATTTCCAGAGAAACCGGTATCGATCGCAAGACGGTGCGCAAATACATTGAGCGGGGCCTCGAAGCTCCGGCCTATGGTCCAAGAAAGCCTCGGGCAACGGTTATCGACCCGTTCGCTTCATACCTACGGGAGCGGGTCAAATCCTATCCCGGTTTGACCGGCAGTCGATTGCTTCGAGAACTGCGCGAGCGAGGCTATACCGGCGGCTACACGGCTGTGACGGATTTTCTCCGTGATGTGCGCCCTGCTGCAAGTCAGGGCTTCGAAGTTCGTTTCGAGACGCCGCCCGGAGAGCAGGCCCAAGTCGACTTCGCCCAGTTCCACGTCGTTTTCACCGACGAACCGATGACGCCGAGGATCGTCTGGCTGTTCTCGATGGTGCTGGGTCATAGCCGCCTCATCTGGGCGCGTTTCGTCATGCATCAGAACCTACCGACCGTCCTGCGTTGCCATATCGCGGCCTTCGAGGCTCTTGGTGGCGCTCCCAGGGAGGTGCTTTACGACCGGATGAAGACGGCCGTCATCGGTGAAGGCCAGACAGAGGGCATCGTCTATAACCGTGCCCTCATAGACCTGGCGCGCCATTACGGATTCCATCCCAAGGCCTGCAAACCGTATCGTGCCAAGACCAAGGGCAAGGTCGAGCGGCCATTCCGTTATATTCGCGAAGACTTCTTCCTCGCCCGATCTTTCCGTAACCTCGATGATTTGAATGCTCAGCTTCGGCATTGGCTGGATATCGTCGCCAATCCAAGGAAGCACGCCACGACCCTGCGCGTCATCAATGAAGCCTTCGCCGAGGAACGGCCGCACCTGCGACCATTACCGCTGGCCCCGTTCAAATCCGTCCTGAAGCTGGAACGCCGCGTGTCGCGCGAAGGTATGGTCAGCGTCGGCGGAAACACCTACAGCGTTCCGGATGCTACACGAAGCCGAATGGTGGAAGTCCATTCTCTCGCCGACGAGGTCCGCATCTTCGAAAACGGCATCCTGATCGCAGCCCATCCTGTCCTGGAGGGTCGTAAACAGCGCCGGGTTCATCCTGACCATCGACGAGCACTCGTGCCGCAACATCGGTCCAGGACACGGGACGACGCCATTATCGTCAAGCCTGCCGGCGACACCGTACTTCAGCGATCTCTCGCCTTTTACGACGCTGTGGGCAAAGTCCTGGCACAGGAGAACCGCCCATGAGCGCGACCCTCGATGCCATTCCGTCCATGATCGATCGCATCCGTCATGATCTCGTCGGCCTGAAGATGCCACGGGCGCTGGAAGCTCTCGACCATGTCGTGCGCCGCCTCGAGCACGGTGAACTATCGGCACTTGAGGCCATCGACATCCTCCTGTCCGAGGAACTAACGCTGCGCGAGAACAGCCGCATCAAGACCGCCCTGCGAATGGGCAGGCTTGCAACGATCAAAACGCTAGCCGGCTTCGACTTTACGTTCCAACCCTCGCTCGACCGAGATCGCATCTTTACCCTGGCGCAGCTCGGGTTCGTCGACCGTCACGAGGCAGTTCATTTCCTCGGCCCACCGGGAACGGGAAAGAGCCATCTTGCCACAGCGCTGGGCGTCGAAGCCGTGAAAGCTGGAAAGAGCGTGTACTTCACGACGCTCGCTGACCTGATCGGTTCGCTTGCGCGTTCCGAACGGGAAGGTCGGCTCCAGGAGCGCATTCGCTTCTTCTGCAGGCCAAGCCTGCTGATCGTCGATGAGATCGGCTATCTGCCGGTCGTCTCGGGCGGCGGCAATCTGTTCTTCCAACTCGTCAATGCACGATACGAACGGGGGGCAATGATCCTGACATCAAACCGCGGCTTTGCAGAATGGGGCGATGTCTTTGGCGATCCTGTCGTCGCAACGGCGCTGCTCGACAGACTGCTTCACCACGCCGTTGTCGTGCAGATCGAAGGATCCAGCTACCGGTTGCGCCAGCATGCCGAACTCATGCCGGAGCATGTCAGATCCAAAGCCCTCATCGCACCACCGGCTTTCGCCCCGCCTCAAAAGCCACGCGGGCGGCCCCCGAAAAATCCTCAGTTCTCCTTGACGTCCACGTCGGCATAAGTGGGGAATTTTACTTCGGCACTTCTGGGGAAAATTCACGCGGCATTGACACATCTGGCCGAAATCGCCCGACACGTCGATGCCGACGCGCACGCTATCCTCATCATGGATCAGGCAGGCTGGCACATGTCCAACAATCTCGTCGTGCCCGAAAACATCACCATTCTGCCACTCCCGCCGAAATCGCCGGAGCTGAACCCGGTCGAAAACCTCTGGCATTTCATGCGCGACAACTGGTTATCAAACGTAAGCATCCGAACAGCCACGCGGTATCTGCGCGCGCGGATGAGAACCAACCGGTTTATGGTGGTGAGGTTCGGTTCNGTAAGCATCCGAACAGCCACGCGGTATCTGCGCGCGCGGATGAGAACCAACCGGTTTATGGTGGTGAGGTTCGGTTCGGAGTTGGGGGGCGTGGCGTAGCGGACCGTCAGGTTTTCCGGCGTGATCGACGCGCCCATTTTGCGACCAGGTGTTCAACGGCTCTGTTGAGGTCGGCGAACGCAGCATGGTTCGGGTCGAAGTCTTTGGCGCCCCACCATTCGGCAAGCTCGGCGTGCCGCTCATGAGCGGGATCGGCAAGCGCCTCGCGGAACTCCTGGTATCCCCAAGGGCCGCCGACGTCTTCCGGCGGGCAGCGCCCCGTCGCCTCGATCAGCATGGGGTCTGCCAGCGCAACGATGGGGAACGTGCGCTCGATCTTGATGCTGTGCGTCCAGCCGTCACCGAAGTCGTAGTGGTATTTGAAGGATTTCGCGCCGGTGTCCTGGATTGCCGACAGGAGCGAGACCTTGCGCGCATCGATTGGGCCATCCCCCCATTCCTGGTCGGGCAAACCAAAACCGACATCGCGGATCTGGAACTCGTAGAGGTGGGTATTCGTCCAGCCCATCGCGGCTTGCAAGACCTCATGCAATCGGCTGAGCCGGATGCGCCAGGGCACGACAATGCGCCGCATCACCGTTGGTTCGACATGATCAAGAGTAACCTTCAAACGGACCAGGGAAGCTGCCATCGTCAGGCCGCCAGCATGAGGGCTGGACTTTCACCCTGGCGTAGCCGCTTCCACTCCCACGGAAGCAATTCCGGCAGACGCGAGATCGGCAGGTCAGCGATACGAGCAAGGATATCGGCGAGCCAAGCCTTGGGATCCACGTCATTCAGCCGTGCGGTCATGATGAGCGTGAGCATGATGGCCGCGCGATCGGCGCCACGGTCGGAACCGGCGAAGAGCCAGGCCTTTCTTCCGCAAGCCACACCGCGCAACGCTCTTTCCGCGCAATTGTTGGTCATGCAGATCCTGCCGTCGTCGGCATAGCGGGCAAAGTCGGCCCAGCGCGACAGCATGTAGTCGATCGGCCCAGCCACCGGCGATGAACGCGAGAGGCCGCCCCGCTCGGCGCGCAACCATTCCTCCATATCGTTCAGCAAGGGCTTGCTCTTCTCCTGCCGGACGGCAAGCCGCTCTGCCGCGCTCTGGCCGTTGATATCGCGCTCGATGGCGAACAGGGCATCGATGCGCTTGACGGCTTCGAGGGCCGCCGGCGAGATCGGCTTGGCCCCTTTGCCGCGCCGGGCGTTTCGCGCGACATCGGCCAGTTCGAAGAACTTCCGGCGCGCATGGGCGAAGCAGAAGGCGGGCGTTGCCGGCATTTGCTTTCTCGTCCGGTCGAACAACGGATTGAAGCCGTTGTAGCAATCAGCCTGAAGGATGCCGCTGAAGTCGGCCAGATGCCGTTGCGGGTGCTCGCCGCGCCGATCGCTGGAAGCATAGAAGACCGCAGCCGGTGGTGCAGGCCCGGCGAATGGCTGATCGTCACGCACGTAAACCCATATTCGCCCGGTCGTGCATTGGCCCTTTGCCAGGATCGGGATCGTCGTGTCGTCGCCGTGAAGCCGCTCGGCCTGGAACACATGCGTCTCGATCAGGTCGAAGACCGGTTTGAGGGCGAAGGCGACGTGGCCGACCTGATCGGCCAACGTCTGGGTCGACAGGTCGATGCCCTCGCATTTGAACCGGGTGCGCTGCCGGTTCAGCGGGATATGCTGCCCGAACTTGTCGAAGACGATCGTCGCCAGAAGGTTCGGGCCAATAAAGCCGCGCGGTGTGGCATGGAACGGCGCGGGAGCCTGGCTGATCGCCTCACAATCGCGGCAGGTAAATTTTTCGCGCACCGTCTCGATCACCTTGAAGCGGCGCGGGATCTCCTCCAGCGTTCTCGTGATGTCCTCGCCCAGCTTCGATAGCCGCGATCCACCACAGCAAGCGCAGGCTGTCGGCGCGTCGAGGACGATGCGCTCGCACTCGATATCCTCCGGCCAGGGCTGGCGCACTGGCCGTTTACGCGTGAAGGCACGCACCGCCTGCGTTTTGGCCGTGGCCTCTTCGGCCGCCAGTTTGTCCTCGGTCGCCGACGCGGCGAGTTCTTCGAGCTGCAATTCCAACTGGTCGATCAGCCGCTGGGTGCGCTCACGACTCGGCCCGTGCTTGGCCCGTTCCAGCTTGCCGATCAGTAATTGCAGATGTGCGATCAGCGCCTCGGTGCTCGACAACCGCGCCTTTGCATTGGCGGCTTCCGCCTCGGCCTGCACACGCGCCGCGCGCTCGGCCAGCAGCGCCGCATGGGCGCTGGTAAGGTCCGAAGGCAGGGAAAGCGGCGGCAATGTCATGACGACATTCAACCAGATTTCCCAATAATCTCAATGCTTAAATGCAATCATACTCGCGTTGGTCGCCAAGTTTCCTGAGGCGCGCGCCAATCAATTCCGGAGAGCAGGTAGGAGAGCTGTGCCGACGAGATTGCCACCGCGCCACCTTCGGCCGAAGGCCAAATGAACCTTCCTCGTTCCAGCTTTTTCGTAAACAGGCAGGCACCCTGACCATCGTGCCAAACGATCTTGACCAGATCGCCGCGCTTGCCTCTGAAGCAGAACAGGTGGCCACCCAACGGGTCATGCTTCAGCACCTCCTGCACCCGCAGCGCCAGCGACGGGAACCCACACCGCATATCCGTATAGCCCGTCGCAAGCCAAACCCGAACACCTGTCGGGATCGCGATCATTCCAGCCCCTCAAGGCCACGGACGATCCGCAGCAACGCATCCACATCGACATCACGGTCGACAACAACGCGCCGGCCGTTCGCGATCACGACCTCCATGCGACCAGAACCAGACGCCGAAGGCTCCAGATCAGCAACCGGAACAGGATGCTCGGCCGCCGCGTCATAATCCGCAACAACGGGAACGAAACCAGCCAATGAACCACCCCCGAGCCGTCCTTCCCGCACCGCCTTGCGCCAGCTATTCAACTGAAAGCGCGTAATCTCATGGCGACGAGCCGTCGCCGATACCTGCTGGGGTCCGCTATAGCTCTCCGCGACAATCGCCAGCTTGGCTTCGTCACTAAAGTGCCGGCGACGACCTTTCTCTACAATCTCCAGCCGACTGATCTGCGGGCGACCGCTGCGAATGATATCCATGGGTAAAACACTGGCTATATTGACGTCGATATAGCCGGAGCCTCACCAAAATTCTCAAAACAGCAAGGCGTCCTTCCCCGGATGCGTACNGGCTATATTGACGTCGATATAGCCGGAGCCTCACCAAAATTCTCAAAACAGCAAGGCGTCCTTCCCCGGATGCGTACAGGCCTTGGCAGCTATGCCGTGTTGCTGGGCGGAGTGCTGGCGGCAAGCGCGATCATCCGCCTTGCGAGCCTGCCCGAAGGCTGGCGCTACCTCGCTTCACCCGCGCTCTGGCTGTTTATCGCAACCCTCTGGTTCGCACGCGGACAGTCGCCGGTCCAACCGCTGCGGCGGGCATGGGCGTCATGGTTGCAAGTCGCGCCTGTCACGGGCCTGTTCATCGTGTTGGGCATCCTCATGGCGGCCTCGGGCATGGCCGCCTATCTGGCGCGAACGCTGGCGGGAACTGGAACGGCCTATCTGGCGGCGGCCCCCTTCGTCGGCGCTGTAGGCGGCTTCGTCACCGGCTCCAACAGCGGGGCAAATGCGATGTTTGCCGCCACGCAGGCTGAAATCGCCCGCTCGCTCGGCGTCGATGTGTTGTGGTTCATGGCGGTCCACAATGTTGCCGCCGCCTTTCTCCTGATGGCTTCGCCCGGCAAGATTGAAATGGCCATTGAGTTGTCGCCGGCAGGCGTCGCCAATGATCGGCGCTGGTGCCAGATGATAATCCTTCTGGTCGCGCTCACCGTGGTTGCAATACTCGCGGCGATCAACGTCATAATGGGTGGGCGCTAGCGCAGCCGTCATTGGCGGGAACCGTGGGCAACTGGAGATGACGCCGGATTGCGAAGAGCGGGCTCGCACTGTCATGGCCGCATCAGCATCCGGTACACCGCCCCTCCCCGAAGGCCTGACGCCATACAGGGTACACTTGATCGCAGCACGGCTGTGCGATCGGGCCATTTGGCAAAGCACCCCGGGATGAGGGCCATAAAGTTGGGAGCAGGAGGGTGGTGGCAGCTCTACGGCGGGCTCGGAAATCCTAAGTGTCACGCCGTTCAATAGCCCCTTCTTTCTGATGCCTGAAGGCCAGCACATACACCGTATCGTCGGTTGGTTCGTGGCGATACAATGCAACGTAGCCGGAATCCCCGAACGCTATCACCAACTCACGTAGCTCCGGCCTTTCAGGGAGAGGCCGACCTATGTCCGGCGTCCTTTCCAGGAGCAAGAGTTGCCGCTCGATAGCCTGGCCGGCTCGCCTGACAGCTTCCGGGGCTTTCGTGGACAGAAACTGCCGGCAGCGCGCCAACCCCGTGGCCGCACCCTCTGTGACAATTACTTGTGGCACTCAGGCATCGCTTCTTCATCATCGGTGCCCCAGCTGTTCAACCAGGCTCGGACTTCCTGGCAGGTCAGGTGCCGGCCTGTTTCCTTATAGGCTTCCCAGGACGCCAGGGCTTCCTGTTTGAAGCTCTCTTGCGCTTCCTCGCGGTCTACATACTGCTGGATTGCTTCCAGCATGATCCAGTGCGCCGAGCGCCTGCGCTGGCTGGCAAGCTGCTGGACGCGGCTTTTCAGCCCATCATCAATCTTGAGGGATGTCGCCATATCCAGAACCTCTTATCACTCAGTAATACCTAGTAATAATGTAGTTCTTCTCTGCCGAGCTGTCCATGCGGAGGCTGTTGGCAAAAACGAACGCGATAGGAAGGCTCACCACTGAGCACCCCGGCCCTCGCACAGAAGCACTCATCTGACTTGGAGATCGGGCTGCCCTCCTGGTGGAGTTGGTCAAGGCGGCTTGTCTCAAGCATCTGGAAACGCTTGAACGCGGGATGGCATAGCCGCGCGCCAGGATGCCCACTCACCTAGCGTTCCGCTCCATCCCGGTCATTGTCGCGGAGGCGTTTCTGCTCCGCCTGGCGAAGAACCTGCTGGCGGTGCTCGTCTTGAACCTCCTTGGCAGCGCCGGCCTGCTCCCGCGCGGCACGGGCAGCACGTCCGGCGGCAATCGCCTGCTGCTGGGCGGCAATGGCGGGATCGGCCGCCGGTGGCACTGCTCGCCCTTCTGCGCGTGCCTCCGTGGTACGGGGCGCCGGCGGCCTTCCCCCGTTCCCCACGGTCTCGGTGACCGATCGCACCTGCTGCCTTTCTATATCGCAGCGCTGCTCGGCAAAGAGCGCGGAGATCTCCTTGCGCATCACCTCGATTGCCTGGCGCTCGGCACTGCTGCCAGCTGTCATCTCCAGGCGATCCATTGATTTGTTCGCCCGCAAGACGCGCGCGTCAAACTGTTCAAGCGAAAGCGGCATGGCCGTTTCCTTCTGCTGCTGGAGGGGGCCACTCAACTCCCTCCGTCCCACCGCCGGCATATCCTTGCCGCCCGCCGCAGCTGCGAACCGGCCGGCTGCCGCAATCACGGATGGCTCCGCGCCGGCCCGCTTCAGGGCGCTCGCCGTCGCCCGCCATTTCGAGACAAGCGCCAGATTCCCGTTGGTGAGCGACGCTCGATCGACGACGCCGGCGCGCTTTCGCTCGACGCGATTGGTAAGAGCCGATGTCTTGAGATAGCGATGGTCTTGCCGGCCACGCTCATAGGCTCCAGCCTGCGCCTGACTATAAGGCCTGGTGGCCGCAACATCCGAGCGGCGGGTGGCGACCATGGCAATGCCGTGCTCGCGTGCCTTGGCCGCAAACCGCTCGCGCCATTCGTAGAGTTCCGGCTTGGTCAGCCGCAGCGCCTTGCCGACATCGTCGCGCGCCGAGATCATCGCATGGACATGAACATGGCCGGTCTCCGCGTGATGCGCCGTAGTCCAGCGATGGCCGGCGACCTGCTCGCTGAGGAAATCCCGAACAGCGCGGGTCATCGCTTCCGGATCGGTCCCGGCCCGCGCCGAGAAGATAATGTGGAAAGCGTTGCGCGGCTCGACGGTGCGAATATGCGAGGACCAGGCCCGCCAGATGACGTCGGCCTTTTCCTTGACGCTGGAACCAAACTTGACCGAATCGCCTTCGCTGGTGGTGATGACCTTCTCCGTGCGCAGGAATTTTTCCAGGAAGTAACGGCCGGATTTCTCCGAGACGGACGCGCCGAGAATGTGCACCTCGGCTGAGACACCGGCGTCGGCCAGCCGGCGCACGAAATTGGCCTCCGCATTCTCGACGGCTCGTGCCGGCCCCTCGCCTTTCTCGCGAACCTTCAGCGCGCCAGCGATCTTCTTGGCCGGCAGATCCGTCACCGCATAGACCGAGACCTTGCCGTCCGGATGCCGGGAGTATAGGAAGGGTTTCGAGCTGAAGGCGACGTTCAGAGCGTCGTGTAGGGCCGCATCATCGACATCATCGACAAGCATCATGGAGAAGGTGGCGGCCGCGTTAACCGCATAAGCCTCGCGGAAATCAGCAGTCCATTCGGCGAGCGCTGCCGCCCGGTCCTCCCGGCTGGAAATGGCAATACCGTCCTGATCGTAGATCGCAATGTCGACCGTGCCCTTCTCGCCGCTTTCCTTTTCGACCTCGCGCGTGCCGAGATAGGTCATCAGGCCGGCGGCCGACGCGCGGCTGGACACGGTGGACGTCACTTTGATGACGACAGGCTGTGCGCCGGCGGCAATAGCCGCCCGGCTTACCGCTTCTGCCGAAGCCCGATCCATCGCCGCCTGTTGCGGGGCAGTCGGCCGAGGCGCGCGCTGGGCGCTCGCGGCGGAACCGCCGCCCCCTCCCCCGCCGGCCGATGCCCTCGGCTCGTCTTCATCGTCACGATCGCGGCCGGGGGCCCCCAGGGAACCGACCAGCGCAATAACGCCCTGCTGCGATCCCTTTGGGGCCTGCAAGATGGATGCGATCGTCGGCTCGCGTGAGGAATCCAAGCCCGAGGGCGATACTTTTTTCGCCATCCCTGTGGGAACAAAGCGTTGTCCCGGTTCCCTGGCCGACGGAGCGACACCACTGGCCCGCGGCCGGCGCAGTTCCTCTTCCCCGTCTACCAGCGACGAGGCGCGGCGGACGGTAAGTGCCTCGATCTCGACGAGCAGTCCGGTCCAGTCATGCGCCATGACCAGCTCCCTTCCGCTCCTTGCGGCTGATCCGCAGCATCAGGTCGATATCGGCGCGCAGGCGAAACACGCCGTCGAGAAGCCTGCGCAGCGCGGCGTCGAGATGCGGCTCGTACCCGACCCGCCCCTCGTTCATCGCCCTGACCGCCTGGTTGAGGTTGATGCCGATGCGGCGAAGTTCTTCATTGGTGCCACGCAGGGCGTCTGCCTCAGCCGGCCCGACCGGAAGCGGAAGGCCGGCCCGGTCGCGAAACAGCAGCCGGATGACGTCGCTGGCGGTGCGGCTGTCCCCGCAAAGCGCGGCGAGCGCCTTGCGCTCCTCCGGCTGCAGTCGGACCCTCACCACCTCGCTCCGCATGTCTTCCTTCCCGCTTGCCAGGTTGCCGGAGGCGACCCAGAGCGCCAGAGGCGCGAACCACTGCCCTGCCAGAGGCGGAGCGACGTCGAGTTTGTACCACAAACTTGACTATCCTGCCACAAGATATAAACTATAATTAATCTTTTTGAGCAACCTCGCACAACCGGACGTTCTCGCTACATACATCGCAACGACCCCGGATAACCCGAACACTTTGGCGTGAGCAATTACCCGTTGTTAACGCGCTCGTTGCCTGCGATACCACTGGAAACGGTCAATTATCCATTAATAACTGACAATTAACCGCGATCTTGTTCCCCATTATCAACGGGCAATTGATGACTGCCCATTAACCGTTGGCAACGGGTAATGATCAATCGTTACTCCTGAGGGAAGTTGCCTGTATGCAGGTTCCGCCGGCGCAGTTGACTAATTATAATTTATTTCCAACATCCACCGTTGAATGGTCGACTACATTGCCGTTTTGTTTTCTCCAACGGTCGCAACCCCGGCCATCTCCATGGCGCGAAAAACCCAAGCCAAGGTTTATGTCGTTAGGCTACAAGAGTTACCGTACCAATGCTCTGTTTTCCAAGACGGCGAGCATCGAAATCAGATATGCAAGAGATCATGAACCAACCATCGAGTGTCGCCCTTACTCACACCGCGAAAATGGGTAGATTCTGATGCTATCCGATCGTCTCACCCATCTACCTGACAGGAAGCGCCGCGAACTGGAGCGCACCGCGCAAATCCTGTTCGGGGAATTTGAAGAGGCCCTGAAAACAAAACTCTCCGACAAAGCCAAACGTGGCCGCATCCTCAAGCTGATCCTGTTCGGCTCCTATGCGCGCGGCGATTGGGTAGAAGATCGCAAGAGCGGCTATCTTTCCGACTATGACCTTCTCATCATCGTCAACGAGGAACGCTTTGCCGAACAGTATGAAGCTTGGGAGAAGGCTGGAGAACGGTTCTTGCAGGAGCTGACCATTACCCGCCGACTCGCCACGCCTGTCAATTTCATCGTCCACAGCTATCAGGATGTTAACGACCAGCTCGCCCAGGGCCGCCCATTTTTCGTCGACATCGCCCGCGACGGCGTAGTGCTCTACGAAGCCTCCGGCTTTCCTCTCGCCTTGCCGAAGATCCTTGCACCGAAAGAAGCCCTCGACCAAGCGCGCACCTATTTTGAGCATTGGTTCCCAAGTGCCATCCGCCGTCTCGAGATAGCGCAGGAAGCCATAAGGCGAGGTTACGTCAAGGAAGCTGCATTCGATCTGCATCAAACGACCGAACGCCTCTATCATTGCACCCTGCTCGTCCTGGCCCTCTACAGCCCAAAATCCCACAATCTAACCTTCCTTCGCTCCCAGGCAGAAAGGATCGCACCGCAACTCATCGGCATCTGGCCGCGCGATAGCCGGTTCGCTAAGCGGAGCTTTGCCCGCCTTGATCGCGCCTATGTCGATGCGCGCTACTCCCCGGCCTACGAAATAACCAACGAGGAATTGGTCTGGTTGATCGATCGCGTGACCATGTTGCAAAAAGCCGTGGCCAAGATCTGCACGGAGCGACTCGACGGGAACAAACCGGGCGCACCATGAGTACAAGCCAGGTGCCGTGCACCGAGGCCTTTCACTGGCGCCCCTCCAGCTCTCTATAGCGTAACGTGGAACCGTGCTCGCCTCCCGGCGGGTGCGGCTCACGCCGCGTCACTAATTCGGAGACCGGTGAATCGCCCGATCGCGCAATGGCTTATTGAGCGATGCGCTTAACCGCATAGCCACCTATTCGCTGACTGCCAGCAGCCCAGGCCGCTCCCAGGCAACCAAGCCGAAGCACTTCATTCTTGCCACGCAGGAGCATGAGCTATGATAGCGGGATAGATATCAAGTAAGATTGATTTCAGATAGCATGCATATTGCAATCTAAATTGCTATTCAGTTGCGATATGAATGCTATCTGATAGCTTTCACAAATCATTCATGCATTCAAGCTATCAGGTACGCTTGATAATCAATAGGAGACGAGCCATGCCGGTAGTGTGCGCAGCCAACCCCAAGGGGGGCGCGGGTAAATCGACGACCATCCTGGCCATAGCCTCGACCCTCGCTCAGCAGGGCGGATCCGTCACGATCATCGATGCCGACCCCAACAAACCGATCACCGACTGGCGAACGGGAAAGAGCAATCTTCCGATCAAGGTCATCAGCGAGGCGACGGAAGGCAATATCCGCGACCTCATCAACACCGCCGCAGCCGAGGCACAATTTGTCTTCGTCGATCTCGAAGGTACAGCAAGCCGCCTTGCATCACGCGCAATTATTCGCGCGGATCTCACCCTGATACCTTTGGGCGGCAGTGCTCTCGACGCCAAGCAGGCCGCACGGGCCGTCGGTCTGGTGCGGGAAAGTGAGGAGGACATCGGGCGTAAGCTAAACTTCACGCTCGCCTTCAATCGCACAAGCCCTCCGCCATTCACACGGCGTATCGAGCGAGAGATCGCAGATCAGATGCGAAGCAATGACCTACCAGTTCTCGGCACCCATCTTTATCGCCGCGAAGCCTATAACGCCATGTTCATGGAACGGCTCAGCCTCTTCGAACTCGACGCCAGGCAGGTGAACGGCCTGGAAGCTGCAATCGACAATGCCGTTCAGTTGACGGAGGAGGTACTCGAACTCCTTCGTGGCGCCTCGACGGAAAGGGCAGCGTAATGTCCAGCGATCTCGGATTTGGAAAACCGAAGAAACTCGATCTCTCCGGCTTCGCACCCCGCCCCGCGGAAAAGGCGCCGCCACAGGCCGAACAGGAGGCCTCCGATCGCGCAGCCGAGCGGGCCGGCTTCCAAAGCCGCGAGCCGGTCCAAAGGATCAAGCGCATCCGCAAGACAAGCGAGCCCTTGGACCAGGCTTTCGTGCGTGCGCCGATCGATGTCATCAACAGGTTTAAGCAATATTGCAACGACACTGGAATGTCGTACGGCGAGGCACTGGATGAGTTGATGCGGAAGGCGGGGATCTAAAACCCTCTCCTTCTAATCGGCAATGCTGGGTACGAAGAGGGTAAAATCGTGTACGTCAAACTGTCGTCGCTACCCGGCAGCATTCTACTCCTCTCACGCAACATGCTCCCTGTTTTATGCCCATTTACTGCAAACAGATGGCCAGAATAGACGCATACGCAAATAAGATACTCGTTACGTAATCTCTTAGATTTCTCCGACAACTCACCATCGGTTGGAGGCTACTATGGATACGGTAACGACCGAAGTAACAAGCGAGATACTAGGATTTGCCGACACAGGAGATTCCAGAAACAAGGTCTTAGGAGACACACTCGTCTCCGTAACGCGTAACACTGTTGGAGACGCAGAAGTCCAGGTCGATTTTCTTGGTGATTTTGGCGACCTCACAACTCTGTATCCTGATGAATGGTTTTCAGTAAGCATAGATGGATATGAACTAGGTAAATTTCAAGGAATACAATCTCAGAACACGACAAGTAACTTAAATATAGCATACTCAGATTGGGAAAACATCATAAATGACGGAACAATAAACCTAATATATACTATGGGCCCGGAAGTTGACAACCTTGACACCAATCCAAATGAGTTTATTAAATTAAAATTCACTTGGGAAACGCAACTCAACTGGGAAACACCAAGCCACCAAAAGACTCTTCCCACCCAAATCAGGGGCACAAACGCAGATGATGTTTTAAACGGCACTGATGGGAGAAACATCATTTATGGGTTGCTGGGGGACGATACAATTTCCGCCGGCGGGAACAACGACATTGTCAAGGGCGGCCTGGGTGACGACCGGATCAACGGTGGTAACCAGTCCGACGCGCTCTACGGCGAACAAGGAGACGATAATATCTTTGGCGACGACGGGAATGACATCGCATACGGCGGCGTTGGGAATGATCTTTTGGATGGTGGCGCTGGTAATGACTTCCTCTACGGCGGCGCGGGAAAAGACACACTTAAAGGCGGCGCCGACGACGACTTCTTGAAGGGCGCGAACGGTAATGACGTGTTGAACGGCAGCGTCGGCAACGACGAGCTCTATGGTGGCGCAGGCCACGACAAGCTTTCCGGCGGCCTCGGTAATGACGAACTGTTCGGAAACCGAGGCAACGACTCGCTCTTCGGTGGTGCAGGAAGGGACGTGCTCGACGGTGGCTTGGGCAACGACGAACTTTCCGGTGGCCTCGGTATAGATACCTTCGTCTTCGGAAAGAAAGAAGGCGATGATGTCATTCGCGGCTTCGAGGCAGACCACGATCTCATCAAGCTCAACGGGCAAACCTACACTGCCGTCGAAAATGCAGATGGTGACACCGTGCTTGAATTGTCCGGCGGCGGAAGCGTGACACTGCTTGGCATCGCGCTTGAAGATGTCAAATCCGATTGGTTCCTGTGAGTGTAGCCCCAGCTACCATGTTAGATCACACCGGCCGCACAGATTACCTATAGGGAAGGCTGCTATGCCCCCTACGGACTATACAAGCCCGATCAGGTTTGCCACCCGCATAGCAACCTTTCTTTTCTGCTCCACGCGGTCCTTGTCCCGATGCCGGATTTCACACTCCGGCATCGTGAAGATTTCAAGGCTGCCCCGCAATCGACGGAAGTTCGAACCGAGTTCCGTCACCAAACCGTGCTTCATGCGATAGAAGTCGGACTGCGCGGTATAATAGCCCGTTAAGCCGACCCGTGCCGCCTGGAGATGGGGATGGAACCGCCCCGTCAGCATGAAGTCATCGGCCTCCAGTGGCAGACCCGTGTTCAAAAGACGGTCATTGTCCAGCATCTCGACCTGCGGGAACTGCGTGGCCACCGCCTGGTACAGTTCTACGTCTCCGTTCGAGCAGGCCCAAAACACGACCTTGTCGAACTGGTCGAACAGTTTCGGCCCTTCCTCGCCCGTCGGCCCGAGCACGGACTTTGCACTAAAGCCGGAAAGATGCAGCCACCGCCCTGAATGCCGGGTGGTCTGGACGGGATAGAGGAATGCGTCATCGAATCCCTCCGTCAGGGAAGGGGAGTCCCCGATGATGGATTGCAGAGCCTCGACACTTGCTGTGTCCCGGCATTCGAAGATCTGGCATCCCTCGACGATGTTCCGCCAGGCCGCAGCGCCGACAGGGTAGACCTTCTTGAAAGGGGCAATACCCAGACCGGTCGCGACAACCGGAACGGACAGACAGCGGCCGATCTCCACGACGGCACCCAACAACCGCGTCGCGTTCTTCCAGTTGGCGCAGGCATATCCGCCTCCGAGGAAATGGAAGCCGCGAACGCCTTTGAATTTGGCAAGGTTGGCACGGGCATATTCCACGCCCTGCTCGTAGAAACCCGCATAGGAGCCCTGCACCCCGTCGGCATGCCGCGGAATGGTCTTGACGTAATCTACATTTGCAAAGTTGCGCAACAGCGCAGCCGTCGCCGATGCGCCCTTGCCATCCACGGTGATCGGTCCGTCATAGCCAAGCTCCCGGTAGAACCTCAGCCAGTACTGGACGAGTAGCTCGTCGCCAAAATTGGGTGCCCCGTTGCCCGCCAAAAGATAAAGCACTTGATCCCCACCACTTCCAAGAACGAACCAGTCAACGCCGCGCGATATAGCGGGGCAGGGCGGCAGCGTCACCTCTTTTAGCAAGCCGCCCACATGACCTTGCACGCATGAACTCGCTCGGCAACGCCTCGCAGGCGGGCCGCCGTCCTATCGATTTTCTGTTACAGTTCTGTGACAAAGGTGCTTCCACTCAGCCGTAAAATGCTGGAGAAGAGAGGTTCGAATGACCCTCTGATCAAACCTGCCGACTGCACCTTTTCAATAGGCAAGAACCTTCTGGGAAACGATTTATGACCGAAACCACAGCGGAATACTGGAACCGATACTACGGCGCACGGACATCTCCGGTTCCCAATATTCCATCGCAGTTCGCAGCCTTCGTCGCATTGGAAGTTGCGGCAGACTCGACCGTCGTCGACATTGGCTGCGGAAGCGGGCGGGACAGCCTCTTTTTCGCAAATGCCGGTTTCAACGTTCTCGGCGTTGATGCCTCCTCGGCCGCCGTCTCGCTCTGCCAGCGCACAGCAGAGGAACGGGGCGTCGATCGGGCATCCTTCCTGTGCTGCAGTGTCGATGACCCGGAACTGTCGGCGAAGATTTCAGCAGCAACCACGGGACGGATCGTCGTTTACGCCCGCTTCTTCCTGCATGCGATCCCGGAAGAAGCCGAGCTGGCCTTCCTCAAGACGGCAGCGAACCTCACCAATCTCGACCTCTTGGCGATCGAGTTCAGAACCGACCGGGACGCTCAGCAGACGAAAGTCACCGACAGCCATTACCGCCGGTTCATTCCGCCGCTCGACTTCCTGTCCCGCGCTGCGAAATTCGGTTTCTCCCCGGTCTATTTCACGGAAGGCTTCGGCTACGCGAAGTATCGCAACGACGACGCGCATATCGCCCGGGTGTTGATGCGCAGGACTTAGAGTCTGACTCGAAAAGCCTTCAACGATATCGGTACCTTGCAAGTCGCCTTGTGATCAGGCGAATGTGGGCGATGA
>NZ_KQ410774.1 GCF_001262505.1 Shinella sp. SUS2 | reverse complement strand
GGTGGCCGGTTTTTACTCCGCCCGCGGCTGGACTATTCCGCCGCTACCGTGGCCGACTTTTCCACCGCCGCTCTCAGGCTTTGGGGTCAGCGGATCGGTCTTGAGATGGACACAAGCTGGCCGGACTGGGCGCGGCTGATGAACAAGGTGCTGGAACGTCAGACGGTGAAGCAGGCGCTCAGGCAGGAGGGCCTGGCTTGAGATGATGTCCATCACGGCCCATCAGGCGTGCGTTGCGGATGTCAGATGCTCGAACAGACTGCGCGCGGGCGCGGTCAGCTCCGCTTCGCTGCGAACACAAACGGACAGTTCGCGCGTCGCCCAGCCGTCGTGAAGCCGAGCCATTGCAATACGCGCGGATCGCCTCAAGCGCCGCGCTGCCGTTTCCGGTACGATGCCGACGCCGACGCCCTCGCTGGCCATTCGGCAGATACTTTCGAAACTGCGAAGCGCCACGCGCAACTTCAACTTCGTCCCAAACTGGGCAGCCTGCATCTCAAGGTGCTGTTGCAAAGCTCCGTCCGCCAAGGCGATGAAAGGATGATCGAGCAGATCGGCGAAGCGAAGCTGGGGCTTTTTCGCAAGATCATGGTCCAGCGCGAAGACGGCTACCAGCCGGTCGATGGCGAAAGGGTGCGATATGAGGTCGGCGATCTCGGCGGCGCTGGACAAGATACCGATTTCGGCAAAGCCCGCGGCAACGCTGCGCGCGACCTCAGAGCTTTGCCTTTCTTTCAGTTCGATGTCGATCTGTTGATGAGCTGCCATCCAGGGCGCGAGCCGTTCGGGAAGAAACTCCGTAACCGCCGCTGTATTGGCGAAGATGCGGACGCTCGCGCGCATTCGCTTCGCGTAGCGGGATATTTCTCCGCGCATCTGCGCCATCTGATGCAGGATCGTGCGCGCATGGTGGGCGAGCGCCTCGCCGGCTTCGGTCGGACTGATGCCCCGCCGGCCGCGCTGGAGCAGCAGGACCTCGCCGGCGGCTTCCATGTCGCGCAGCCGCTCGCTGGCAGCCGGCAGCGACATCCCCGCTTCGGCCGCGCCATGGGTGATGCTACCGGCATCGACGACGGCCAGAAAAAGGCGCAGATCAATCAGGTCGAAACGCATGCTGACCGTATAGTCTCATATCTGCCTTCGGTATAGCCGAAGTCACGCATCGGTCCTTCCGAATTGCGCGAAGACGTCCGCCCGATATTCATGGGCAATGTTTGATCTTTCCACACCGTTACTCGCCGCAGTCGTTGCCACCTTCTTCGCGGCCGGCCTCGTCAAGGGCGTCACCGGCATGGGGTTGCCTACCGTGGCGATGGGCGTACTTGGTGCCCTTGTCTCTCCGCTGGCGGCCGCAAGCCTGCTGATCGTGCCGTCCTTTGTCACCAATGTCTGGCAGCTCCTGGCCGGCCCGAACTTCGGTCCGCTCCTGAGGAGGCTCTGGCCGATGATGCTGGCTGTCGTCGCGGGAACCGTGCTCGGATCGATATGGATCGCCGGCGGCGACACGAAGCTTACGACAGCGTTTCTCGGCATCGCGCTCGTCGTCTATGCGGCCTATACATTGTTCGCGCGCCAGATCAGCGTCCCGCGCCGTTCCGAGCCGTGGCTGTCACCGCTGATCGGCGCGATCACAGGAACAGTGACGGGAGGAACCGGCGTTTTCGTCATCCCGGCAGTTCCTTATCTCCAGGCGCTTGGTCTGTCGAAGGACGAACTCGTGCAGGCTCTCGGCCTCTCGTTTACCGTGTCGACGATCGCGCTCGCCATCGGACTTGGCGCGCATGGAGCATTCCAGGCCGACCGTCTCTGGCTATCGGCGCTCGCAGTCTTGCCGGCGCTGGCAGGCATGTGGGCGGGGCAGCGCGTTCGCAACCGGATCAGCCCGCTCGCCTTTCGCCGCGGCTTCCTGATTTGCCTGCTGCTGCTCGGCTGCGAAATGGCTACGCGGTCTCTGCTATGATTTGAGGTCTTGTGGGCAAGCAAGTTAACCAAGGTGAGAAGCGATTGTTTTCTCTAACCTCGGCGAACCGGAACGCGGTCGGCACTCGATCTTCTGCGAAAAGCTCATAGAGCAGAGCACAAATAGCTGTTAGATCAAGTTACATTGGATTCCGGCGAGCACGAATCGGGAGGGCGGGAACGATGCATTTAAGGAAGCTTGCTGTCCGCAACTTTCGACGGCTGCAAGATGTTGTGATCGACCTCGCGTCTGATATTTCCATCTTTGTCGGCGCTAACAATAGTGGCAAGACGTCCGTTGGCCACGCACTCCAGCTCTTCACAGGCCATGGCCGTTTCAACATCCATGATTTCAGCGCGGATTTATGGCCGGGGATCGTTGCATTCGGTGCGGGCGACGACAGTCTTGCGTTGCCGACCATGGAAGTCGATATTTGGCTGGAAATCGGGGCGGAGGATGTTCATCGCGCCATTGACCTGCTGCCTAGTCTCGCTTGGGACAGCACACTCGTCGGGATGCGTGTCGCCTATGCGCCTATAGACCCTGACGCGACACGTGTCCGTTTCAATGAGGCCCGCGAGCGCGCGCTCGCTGCAGTCGAGAAAGACGCGAACGGCGCCCCGGTGTTTGACCCGGCGCCACGACACCTTCGTGATTATCTGCGCGATACTCTGCATGATGAGTATGAGCTGCGCCACTTTGTGCTTGATCCGGCGCGGTTCGACACCGACATGGTCGCCGAGGACGGCTACGTACCCTCGTCGCTTGCGGGTCGGGATCGCAGCGGCCGCGAAATTCTCAACAGCATCCTGCGTATCGATTTCCTGGACGCCCAGCGTCACCTGTCCGACAGCGCTGGAGGAGGTCGGGCCGAAGACCTGTCGCGAGTCCTCAGCCGCTTCTACGGGCGCAATCTTGAGCAGAAGGGTGACGACCTCGAGGCGCTTCGCGCATTGGCTCAATCGGAGATCGCGCTCAACCAGCATCTGGAGAGAGTGTTTGAGCCGACCTTGAAGAGCTTATCAAAGCTTGGATATCCTGGACTCTCCAACCCTCGCATGATGATCCGCTCCGCGCTCGATCCGGCACAGATCATGAGCAGCCGTGATGCGGCCTTGGTCCACTATGCGCTCGGCCCAGACGACGGTGCGGCCGATCCCCCGACATTGCCTGACCGCTACAACGGGTTAGGGTTCAAGAACCTCATCTTTATGGTCGTTGAACTGCTCGACCTCCATGCGCAATGGCTGGCTATCGAAGAAAACCGTCCGCCGGTCCATCTGATCTTCATCGAGGAACCAGAGGCGCATCTGCACGCGCAGCTCCAGCAAGCTTTCATTCGCAAGGTGATGGACATCCTCGCGCTCAAGGGTGTCGACCGGACCGCTTACACAAGCCAGGTCGTCGTCACCACGCATTCGACCCATATCCTCTACGAGCGGGGCTTTCGGCCGATCCGCTATTTTCGGCGTTCGCGCGCGAACGCCAAGTCGACGTCCGACGTGCTCAACCTTTCTGCATTCTACGACAGCACCGCCCCGGACATTCGCACCTTCCTTGAGCGCTACCTCAAGCTCGCGCATTGCGATCTGTTCTTCGCGGACGCTGCCGTGCTCGTTGAGGGCAATGTCGAACGGCTATTGCTGCCGCAAATGATCGAGACTGCTGCTCCGCGACTGCAATCGACATATCTCACCATTCTAGAGATTGGTGGCGCTTTCGGCTACCGCTTCAAGGCGCTGATCGAATTTCTCGGCCTCACCACCCTCATAATAACCGACCTTGACAGTGTGTTCGGTCCAGCAGCCTTGGCCGAAGGCGAAGACGCCGTCGTAGGCCAAGCTGGTGGGCCCGCGGACCAGAGTGAGGCTGCCGCACAGGAGGAGCCCGATCTCGACGCCGCTGACGAGGATGATGAAGGCGAAGAGGCGGCGCCGGCGGCGGGCGGCAAGCCGGGCAAGGCCTGCATTGCCGGGCATCCAGGCGCGGCGACCTCCAATCAGACGTTGCTGCAATGGCTGCCTAAATGCGGGACCGTCGAGGCGCTCTGGGCTGCGACGGCCGACGACAAGACTCAGGCTCGTGTGAATGACGATGACGCGCTTGTTCGGGTTGCCTATCAATGCCGCACTGACGTCAGTTGGGGCCACGATACGGCCGCGCTCGCAGGACGAACGCTTGAGGAGGCTTTCGCGCTTGAGAACCTCGAGTGGTGCCAGCACAAGGATCGCCGGCTGCTTCAGTTGAGGATCGCGAAGAACGACGAAAAAACGTTGGCTGAGCTCGTCAGCCGTGTCCACAAGCGCGTGCAGGCGAAGAGTTTTAGCAAGACCGACTTTGCTCTGGCGTTGCTCGCCGAGGATCCGACCAAGTGGACTGTGCCGGAGTATATCGCAGAAGGGCTACGTTGGCTGGAGGGTGAAATCGCTCCACCCGATCCGGAACCTGATGACGGGGACGAGAGCGAAGACGAAGGCAGCGATGGTTGGGCTGACGGCGAGCACGGCGACACTGGCGCTGAAGACGCCGTCCACCTCGCCGTCTCCACCGCTGGCAACGGTTTTGCCGCATGACCAGTCGCATCGGCAGCCCGGACACACCCGCTGACGTCGAGGTTCGTGCCTGTCTTGATGGAAAAGTTCCCCGTTCCTTCGTGATGGTCGCAGGGGCCGGCTCCGGCAAAACAACCTCGCTGATCAAGGCCCTCGACCATCTCGCTCGAACCCGTGGCCCTTCTCTGCGTCGCGCCGGGCAGCAGATCGCCTGCATCACCTATACAGAAGTCGCCGTCGGCGAGATTTCTGAGGATGTCGGCGTCTCGCCGCTATTCCACATCTCCACGATCCATAGCTTCCTGTGGTCGGTGATCCGACCGTTCCAAAGCGACATAGCAACCTGGGTTGGCGTCAGGATCGAGGAGAAGATCGCCGAGCGGCGAGCGCATCACGAAAAGCCCCGCACGCAGGCACGAACCAAGGCGCGGTTAGAGATCGAGATCGCCGAACTCGAGGCTCAGTTGGGCGCGATTGCGTCGGTGGATAGATTCACCTACGGCACTGGCAGCAGCTATGCCGAAGGTATTCTGGGTCATGATGACGTCCTCAAACTGACGCCCTATTGTGTGGGCGCGCATCCGCTGTTGCGCAGAGTGATCGCCAGCCGTTTCCCATTTATCTTTGTCGACGAAAGCCAGGACACCAACCCGGAAGTTGTCGAGGCATTGCGCTCGATCGCAGCCGAGCAGCCTAGTTTGTGTGTCGGCTTTTTCGGCGATCCGATGCAGAAGATCTATATGAGCGGCAGCGGCGCTGTTCCGCTTGACGAAGGCTGGGCAAACATCAGCAAGCCGGAGAATTTTCGTTGCCCGACGTCAGTTCTCGCGGTCGTCAACGCCATCCGCGCCGGCGGCGACGGTCTCGTCCAGACACGTGGACGCCGGATCAAGGTCGGCGAAGTAGAACAGCCCGTGGTTGGCACGGCCAACCTGTTCGTTCTGCCGGCCGACCATCAGCGAAGCGCTCGCCTCGCCGCGGTCCGTGCATGGCTCGCAGCGCATACCGAAGACGAGCTTTGGCTGAGCGATGTCTCCGAGGGCGATGTCAGGCTGCTGGTCTTGGTTCACCGGATGGCCGCCGTCCGGCTCGGCTTTCCGAGCCTCTACTCTGCGCTCAACGATCACGCCCCGACCAGCTTTGCCGAAGGAATCGCTGACGGCTCCGCCTGGCCGCTTCGACCTATAGCGCAGCAGATCCTGCCGATCGTCTCGGCAGTTCGGCAAGGCGACCGCTTTACGGTCATGTCGATCCTGCGTCTTGCCAGCCCCAAGCTCCAGCCCGATCGCCTGCGTGGCCAGCCAGCGTCGGCTGTGCTGACAGGACTGCAGCAGGCGGTCGATCACCTCGTAGCGATGCTTGCTGACGGTTCGCAAGCGACAGTCGGCGCGGTGATGCGGCACGTCCAGGATACGGAACTGCTTCGACTGGATGACCGCTTCGGACCGCATCTCGTTGACGAGCCGGTGGACGACGGGAGCAGCGGCTTCGCAAATGTTCAGGCTTTGCTCGGCTGTAGCGTCAACGAGCTCTGGGCGTACCGCCGCTACTTCACCGAGGAGTCGCCGTTCGCGACGCACCACGGTGTGAAGGGAGCGCAGTTCGAGCGGGTCCTCGTCGTGGTGGATGACGAGGAGGCGGCGTTCCACCAATACTCTTACGGGAAATACTTCGGCTACGTACAGCTTTCTGACAATGACCAAGCCCGGATTGAGGCTGGCGAAGAGACGGTCCTCGATCGCACGCGGCGTCTTTTCTACGTATGCTGCTCACGCGCCATGACGGATCTTGCCGTGGTGCTCTTCGTGCCGGACGTGCCGACGGCGCTCGCCGCAATCGCAGAAAAAGGGTTGTTCCCGGGCACCTCGGTTTGGGGCGTTGAGGCGCTCGCCTGATCAACGGGAGCGAACGGCACCATCGTGGTATCCGTTTCGGTGTCATGCGAAACAGCGACTGCCTTAGGCCGAAGGCTTCAAGAGGTGAACGCGGGGATATCCCAACCGGGAGGATCATAGATCTTCGAACGCTTGATCTGGCCCGAGAAGCCCGTCGCTTTCGCGATTGCCGCCCTGTCAGCCTTCCAGCCCCGTCGATCCCGGTTCGGATCGGCCATGATCTGCGTGATCATATCGTGAGGATCGACTGGATAACGATAAAGACCGCGGGTATCGCAGTTGCCCGCATCGCCGAAGTGGAGCAAGCGTATTTCGGCCTCGTGCTTGAAGGCGCGGCGCTTGAGAAGAAGCGATCGGGCGAGCCCTCGTGCCGAGATTTCCAGGCGTCCGTTGTTGGCCAGATATGCCTTCAGGGCCGGCTCGGTTTCATAGCTGACGGCGCCTACAAAACAGCTGTCTTGAGGCATGCGAGGGTGAGCTGCGGCAAGCGATGTCAGCAGTTTGCGTGGCGTCGAACGGATACGAAGATACCTCTTGCTCGGATCGTTCGCATAAATTCCCCACATCGCCTCCGAGAGGCTGTGCCGCGTCCAGCACTGGCCGACGAAATCATCCTTGAAACCGTAATCGAACCGTTCTCCATCCAACGTTCCGCCAAGGTTGAGCTGGAAATTCTCAAACTTGTCCTTCCAATTGCTGATCTTGCTCAGGACGTTCTGCCTGTCGCTGAAAAGCGTGAAAACGTACTCCTGCGGCATGATGCGATAGATGTGTTGATCGAGTTCCTTGTCGTCCAGATTCAGGAAATTCATTCTTGTCGTTCCCCCATTATGACACTCGTAGTTCGAACACGCTATTTGGCCTGACGCGCCGCTTCGTCTCGTCGCCGTTGAACGATGCTTTCCATCAAACGCGGCTGCGGCGTCCTGCCGAAGCGGTTCTGAATGAAGCGCGCCTGATTCTGATCGATGCCGTAGACGAACCGCGATGCGCCTTCGACGACCTGCCGATTGCATTCCTTCACGAGAGCGATCTGGTTTGTGCGCAGGACTCCGTCGAGAAGGCCGCGATCATGGGAGGCGATGAAGAGAAGCCGCGGGCCAATCGGCAGCGCGATATGGTCACCCTCCTGATCGAGGCCATTCGTCCTGATTATCGGGCGGTCCGAGGTCAGGAATGCGGGGGCGGCTGGCGGTGATTGCAGCACGCGCCAGTCCATTTCGTTGATTTTGCCGCCAACGCTGTCGTGGTCTACCAGGGAATAGAAGACCTGGAACTGATGGCGTTCCTTGATGCCTAGCGGTTGGCCGGCGAGGAACTCGGCAAAGGTCGCTGGATCTTCAGCGCCGCGCGCCGCCTGATAGCGCGCTTCAGCGTCAGCGTCGGTGCGGCTAAAATCCTCGTGCCACCATTCCCTGAAAGCCTCGATATCCTCGGGGCAACGCAGCAGCAGCGACAGGAGAAACCTCGTCCACGCCGAGCGGCTATGGCTGTCCCAGGGCGCCTGGTGGCCGTGTCGTTCGAGCATGGTGAGCGCGTTGGACGCCCAGGTATCGAGCGGCTTGAAAAACTTTTCTTCAACCTGCTGTGCAAGGCTCGGCTCAAAGCCCTTCAGTTCATACAGGCGCTCCTGATACCCGGTGCGATCAGGCATGATCTTTCTCGCAACGATTTCATGACGCGGTTTGGTGAACTCCGTGACCTTGCCGTCGGCAGCCGCCCATCTTTTCAAGTAAAACGCTGGAATATAGTGATGCTTCGTTGGAGGGTTTGACGTCATTTACTGTATTAAGCCGATTTCGTGATATTCCCTCAAACGATAACAAGTACAGAATGTAATTTCACCGGAAATTCCTACCTTTCACCGTTATCAGGCCGATGTGGGCGTGACCGTCCGACAAGGTTCGGCCCCCGAACGGGCTCGGCGGCAGGACGAGCGGACCTGGCGTCGAAGTACCGTGATGAAGCTCGTCCCCGCATCCGCTAAATGCTGGCTCGGGCGTCAGCGAGTGATGCTGCTATCGCGGCCATCGAGCGGAAAAGGACGAGCGGATCATCCCGCGTGGGAAGGAAACCACGCCGTTGCCAGAACTGCGCGGCTACATTGTCCACGGCGTTGACCATCAGCGCTCGCCCGCCGACCAGACTTGCGGCCTGAACGCAACGCTGAAGCGCATGCTTCACCAAGCCCGTGCCAACGCCGCGTCCCGACCATTCCGTATCGGCGGCAAGCTGGCCGAGAAGAAGGCAGGGGACCGGATCAGGCGGCTGACCAGTGCGGATCGAGCGCGGCAGCACTCCCGGGACAACGGCGGTCGGCGCAAGACCGTAGTAGCCAACGACACGTCCGGCCTCGTGAACGACGAGAACTGCCGTGAAGCCCTTCTGCTGATTGGAGAGAGCGCGTGTCTTCAGCCAGTGATCAAGCGTCGGGTTCCCACAGGAGAACTCGGACACGTCATGCGTGGCGGTGAGCGGTTCGGGAGCCGATAGCGCCACGATTTACCGCTTCGCCTCATAACCGGCTTCCCAGGGTGCCGGCCGCCTGGCCAGTTCGACCATTTCCGGAACCGGAGCTGCCGGGGCGGAGAGAACCTCCATGAACCCGGCGAACCCTTCCGGGCTCATACGGATCAAGCTTTGCTCCATGACGACTTCTTCGGCCGCACGCACCGCAGCGTCACGCACGAAGTCGGTGCGCGAGCGCCCACGCAGCGTTGCCGCACGATCGATCATTGCGACATCCGCTTCCGGCAGTCGCATCGAGATCGGATATTCCTTGCGGTCGGCATTGGCGACCATAACTTTTCTCCTTAGCCGCACGATAAGAGATTGTATCGTAAAACGCAATACGCTACGATGGCGTTTATGTTGAGCGATCTGAAAAATGCCATCTCGGTACGACCGGTGGTCCGTTCGGAGACAAAAGCGAACAGGTTATTTCGCTATGCCAGAGCGCGCGGGCACACGCCGCGCCACGCCTGCATACGCCGGAACACGGCAATAGTCGCCAAACATTCTATCGTGTTTTCAGTTGCTTATACTTCATATCCGGCAAACTCTACCGGGTATGAGCGTACGATCAACCCATACTCCGCCGAAAATGAAAAGAAGCGAGCGCGAAGAGCTGCTCGAATCTCTTCTGCTCCACGAGCCGGAACTTACCTTTACTCCTCGTGGCGAGCCCGATCCACGGCTCTTGCGCTTGGTGGCATTTCTGGCGCGGCAAGCTGCTCGGGAATGCTACGCGGAGGAAGTGAAGGCGACGAGGCGACGGGGGAAGCGCGCCTCTTGATGCACCGAGGAGACGCGCATTGAAAGTTGCGATCTACGCCCGCTATTCGTCCGACAGTCAACGTGACGCGTCCATCGCCGACCAGTTTCGGATGTGCCGCCTTCATGCCGAGAAGCAGGGTTGGACCATTGTCGAGGAATACTCTGACCACGCCATTTCCGGCTCCAGCATGATCCAGCGCGCTGGCATCCAGGCGCTGATCATGGATTCCAGCCGCGGTCGTTTCGACCTGATCATGGCCGAGGCGCTGGATCGGATCAGCCGGGATCAGGAAGACATCGCCGGCATCTACAAGCGCATGCGCTATGCCGACGTGAAGATGCTCACCCTGTCTGAGGGCGAGATCAGCGAGTTGCATGTCGGGCTCAAGGGTACGATGAACGCGCTCTTCCTGAAGGATCTGGCCGACAAGACCCGACGCGGGCAGCGTGGCCGTGTTGAGGCGGGAAAATCGGGTGGAGGCAATTCCTACGGCTACGACGTGGTGAAGAGGTTCGACGCCAACGGCGAACCGATCCGCGGCGACCGCACGATCAACGAGGCTCAAGCCGAAGTCGTCCGCCGCATCTTCCACGACTATGCCGCCGGCAAGTCGGCCAAGACCATAGCCTTCGCGTTGAACAAGGCGGGTATCGCCGCCCCGTCCGGCGGAGAATGGGGCTTCAGCACTATCAACGGCAACCCCAAGCGCGGGAACGGCATCCTCAACAACGAGATGTATGTCGGCAAGATCGTCTGGAACCGTCAGCGCTTCGTGAAGGACCCCGATACAGGCAAGCGCCAGGCTCGCCCCAATCCCGAATCCGAATGGGTCGTTCAGGAGGCACCGGAGCTGCGCATCCTTGACGACGATCTCTGGAATGCCGTGAAGGCGCGGCAGGGCGAAAACCGGACCGAGCGGGACGAGGCCGGTGTCGCCGACATCCGCAAGATGAACTATCGCCGCCGACCCAGGTATCTCTTCTCCGGTCTCACGCGTTGCGCTTGCTGCGGGGGCGGTTACTCGGCGATCTCAGCCACGCTGATTGGTTGCTCGACGGCACGCAACAAGGGAACCTGCGACAACCGCGTCAACATTCGGCGCGAGGAACTCGAAGCGCGGGTACTGAACGCCCTCCGCACCCGCCTTGTTGATCCCGAACTGTTCGCCCGGTTCTGCGAGGTGTTCACCCAGGAAATGAACCGGCTGCGCATGGAAGGCCGCGCGGGGATCGCTGCGGCCGAGGCGGAGGTGGCCAGGATCGACCGGGAGCTCGATACACTGCTCAACCTGATCCTCAAGGGCGGCGCGGCGGATGCCATCAACGCGAAGATGGTCCTGCTGGAAGCCCGGAAGAAGGAACTGGCGCTGTTCCTGGCCGAGGCCGAAGAGCCGCCGCCGCTTCTCCATCCCGCCATGGCGCTGCAATACCGCAACCGCGTCCAGCAACTCTACGAAGCCTTGCAGGATGAAGAGGAAGAGAAGCGGATCGAGGCAGCGGACATCCTGCGCTCTCTCGTGGACAGGATCGTGCTGACCCCCGTCGAAGGCAAGGTGGAGATCGACGTTCAGGGCGATCTCGCTGGAATCCTTATGATTTCCGCTCAAAAGAAAAACCCCGCCTGGGGGCGGGGTGGATCGCAAGTAAAGATGGTTGCGGGGGCAGGATTTGAACCTGCGGCCTTCAGGTTATGAGCCTGACGAGCTACCGGGCTGCTCCACCCCGCG
>NZ_KQ410773.1 GCF_001262505.1 Shinella sp. SUS2 | reverse complement strand
TTCGCCCACATTCGCCTGATCACAAGGCGACTTGCAAGGTACCGATATCGTTGAAGGCTTTTCGAGTCAGACTCTTAAATTAAAAAGCTCTCGGGCCAATTGCCCGAGAGCTTCGAAATCAACCATCGAATAGTTTGCTGACTAGCAGCTTGAGTCCTTCAACAATCAACCTTGAAATCAAATTTTCAAATATACGTCTTATCATGCTATAGTTCCTTATTGTTCTTATTGGTAACCATCAATTGATTACAACTTAAGTATATCAAGATACGAGGTGGATGTCACTATTTTTCTACAGTGGCTCAAGCAAAACGACATCATCCCGCTGGCACGAGTCGGCGAAATAACCATGGGGAACCAATGCAAATCATATCTATCAGACCCGCTCCTCCTGGGAGCGGGAAGCTTGTCGCTCGCCTAGATGTCCAGATGGACGGCCTGCGGCTCTACAACCTCTCCCTAAAGCAGACCGGTTGCGGGCCGCGCGTCTTTGCGCCGTCCGCCTTCGGTAGCGCCGTCGCCACCTTCACCCACGAAATCAACGCGGCGCTGGTTGCGCTGGCCATGGGAGAGTTAGACCGTAATGGCATCGATCTTAAAGCAGCTTGAGACCAACATCGAAGAACTACGGGGAACGCCCGCCCCACGTGCCAGCGAAGCCGACAGCCGCGAGGCGCTTGTCTTCGGGATAAATGATCGCCTCGTGAATCACGGCCATGCCACGGTGAACGTTGTTCTGGCGCCAGCGCTGCCGGACGGCTCCCCTGACTTCGGCCACGCCGACCCCGCGAACCTCGAGCCGCTGCCGGCTGATGAGTGGCCGGAAGATCCGCAGGACGCAAAACGCGTAAGCATTCTCGTCGATCAGATTGACGGCTGCTCCCCCGAAACGTCCATGATGCTGTTTTTCACGGACTTTGGCGACCCCGTGCTGGAGCAGATTGCGGGCCCGGAGGCTGATGGCGACATTGCAATGCGGATCATTGGCCGGGATATCGGCGCTCGCCCACCAGAACGCAAGCCCACGCCGTTGTCGGAATCGATGGCGAAGCTGGCTAAAGACCTCTTCCCAACGGACGCTCCCGTCGCGGCGAATGACAACAAACCCGGCGCGCTTCGCCTCATCAATCCGGCCGACTGGTATGGCCGCCCCGTTCCGACCCGCGAATGGTATGCTGAAGACCTCATCCCAAACCGCCAGGTCACAATCGTCAATGGTGATGGCGGCGTAGGGAAATCGCTTCTTTCACTCCAGATCGCCGCGGCGGGCTCGATGTGTGTTGACACGCTCGATATAGGTCCTGCTGCCGGCCGAGTCCTCTACGTTGGCGCGGAAGACGAAGAAGATGAATTCTGGCGCCGCCTTGACGATATCACAGTTGCGCATGGCCGTAGCCTTCGGCACCTTTCTGACTTTCGCCTCATTCCGCTGGCTGACCGGGACGCGTTGCTTGTGGTGCCAGACAAGGCCGGCAACATGAAACCGACGCCGTTGATGGAAAAGGTCATCGAGGCCGCCGCCGACTTCCGGCCGCGGCTCATCGTGCTTGACACCGCGGCCGATCTTTACGGTGGCGACGAAATCAAGCGTGGCCAGGTCCGGCAATTCATCAGTGCTCTGCGGCAGATCGCAATCGGGTTTGATTGCGCCGTGGTGCTTCTGGCTCACCCGTCGCTTCAGGGCATGCAGTCCGGCACAGGCTCGTCGGGCTCGACTGCATGGAACAACAGTGTTCGCAGCCGCCTATACCTCACGGCCGATAAGGACGACCCCGACCTTCGCATCCTGTCGACGATGAAGGCAAACTACGGGCGGAAGGGCGGAGAGATCAAACTGCGCTGGAAAGACGGGGCGTTCGTATTGGACGATGGAAAACCAACGGCAGCGTCGGTGCTCGTTCAAGCACAAGCTGAACGCGTATTTCGTGATGCTCTATCCTCTATCAATCGGACTGGCGACCGCGTCGCCAGAACCAAGGGAGTGAATTATGCGCCGAAGATTATCGCGGCGCGCCCAGAAGCCAGTGGCGTCACCGTGAAAGCGCTCGAAGCCGCCATGCACACCATGCTTTCGTCCGGTGAGGTAAAGGTCGTGATGGAGGGGCCGCCTTCGAAGTCGCGCCAGCGACTTGTCCTGGCATCGGAAGACTTCGGTTCCGGCAGGCACGCCGCGTAGGCTACCACCCCCGTTCCACCCTAGTACCACCCCTATACCACCCCTATACCACCCCCCTGTTCCTTCCACCCCCTATAACCCCCTGGGGGGTGGAACACCCACCCCCGGCTGGGACCGGGGTGGAATTCCACGCCCTGACTTGCTGTCGATGAAATCGCTGTTGGGGCTTAAAGACCCATCGCTCGGTACTGTTCAGCAGTATACTGCCTCCAACCGTCTTGCCGCTCTGTCAATGGAAGCCTACGAAATTCATTAGGCCAATTATCTAAAGCGTACTTTATTGCTCTCATCTTGAAGGGAACATGCACGACACACTTATCGCGAAGAATGGGAGGACAACGATCGTCCTGCCTGCGGCTCTCGTTCAAGTTCGCAACGATGATCGGAAGTCCCAGCGACAATGCGAGGTCGAGTTCCCATCGAACGAACCGGTATAGGTTCTTGGTTTTCTCGCCCACCAACACAATTACGGCGGAAGACTTTTGCATTCGCGCGCGAAGATTTCGTTTCACGTAATCTTCACCTTGGGCGCGACTTGTCATGCTGTCTAAGTCGTGAGCGTTGGAAAAGTTGAAGTCCATGCGATCATTGGCGTTCCAACCCTTCATGTAAGCGTAGGCCCACTTATCCTCGTCGCCATCAAAGACGATGTAGGAGGGATCCGAATGTGATGTCATCTTCAGGCTCCCTGTTGCTGACGGGCGGACCACTGGGTATGCTCACGGGAGAAGGCCAACTCAGCTTCATTGATCGCTGCGGAGAACGACGCATTCGTCCGCGCGTCGCGTATCAGCACTTCGGTGAGCCCGATTTCTTGGGCGGTTAGGCTATAGGCCGCGGCGAGTTCATTGAATTTTTTTATCTGCGTCCAACCAATGGCTGCAGATGCGAACACAACTAGCGGCTCAGTCGGCCATCCTATGTTAGACGGATCGACAATCCTGGTTAAAATGAAAAACAATCCCAGGGCGTAGGCTACAAGCGAAATCCAAAACCAGATTGAAGCAGCCCTCTTATTGGACTTTGCTTTCATTTCGTACCATACGCGCTGCTCAGACACTCGGTTTTTTAGATAATATTCTCTGCGCTGCTCAAGACCAAACTCACGGATAGTTTGCATCTCGTTGGGCAGCTGTTCTCCACTTGCAGAAAGCCCGCCCAGAGCATCGCTTACGGCGTGGTTCATCTTCAAAACATCTCTGACAAGGTGCTGAAAATCACGCCGTGCATCTATTGCCTTGTCATCATCAAATGGCTCGGCTCTCATGGCAAACCGCCAACTTAGGGTCTTAACCGACTCGGCCAGCGCCCGCGCCTGATACCAAGTCTTCTCCGGCTTTTTGACTGAGCGATACGCCATCAAGGCCATAGGAACCACAAACGCGACTGCGTACGCAATGTAGAAGGTTCGCGTGTCACTCCAGCCGAGCGAGAAGAACGCGGCAACCAACAGGAAAAAGTACTCGCCTCGAACGAGCCACAGGAATTTTCTCTGGCTTTCGTTTGAGGCTTGGTCGGCACCGATGAAAAGAACCGGATACTTCATGCTTTTCTCCCGCATAAATTGATACTAGCAGCAGCCCTTTGCTGTCGCACGTATAAGTGCATCGTTATCCACAAGGCGACCTATAGGGGAATGCGGAATGCGCTCCACTCATAGGAATCCGCTTTTGTCAATAGAGAAAGCTTGACAAATTTGTAAAGCGGTACTACTATCCAACAATCGGCGAAATGCTGCCGATTCCGCTTGCGCAAAGACCGAGAACCGGCGGCGCCACATTCTTCCAAACATCGGGAAACTCATGACCTTTATTCGCAGCAAAGCTGTGCCCGTCGGGCACCGGCTCTACACGTGTGTCGCCACCGTCCGCGCGTGGGGCAAGAGCGGCCCGCATGATGCCGGTCGCGAAAGCTACGACTCCCACGGCTGGCTCGTCCCGCCCAAGCCCGCTCACATTGAGTGGAAAGACTACGCCCCGCAGCGAATTCGCCCCTTCCGTTCTGCACCTCGCCTCGGTTCGAAGGAGTGGATAGGTTCGCGCATCGCGGCCCGCCTGCCTGGCGTACCCTTCCGGCTTCCTAATGATGGTCCGACCCCTGGCTGGCTCGCAGAGCGCAACGCGGCCGGGACGGCAGACAAGCACGGTCAGCACGCGACCCGCATCGAGCGCTGGATGGTGGAAGAGAAGTCGCCTCTCGTCGTGCCCTTGCGCCTCGTCAAGGAACTGCTGCGTCCTGCCGTCACGGCCGTCAATGACAATCGGCCCGCCGGTGAGAACGAGGACGCTGGCATGGGCGCGGAACGTGTTCATAACCAGGGCTCCATCACGCCATCCGTGCCGATGCTCCTTGCCGCTTACGAGGATGGGATGAGCAACGGCGGCTTCTCGTTCATTGAAGGCAATGTGCTACTCGGCTCAACCAACTGGCGGGGCAAGCTGACCGGCCTAATCTTCCGCAATGGGGAGCTTGTAGCCTACGGCGACTATAAGGGGCGAAAGCGCCGCCCTGCCTACACGGCCGACCCGCTCGGGTTGGTCTACAATGAGAAGTCGGAAACTGAGAAGCATGTCGAAGCACAGCCGGCGGAGGACAAGGCGTACATGCGGCTGAAGTCGGCCTGCACCTATGTATCCGCTCAGTCCCCCAACGCGCCTCGGTCGCTCGCCTCGCCGCCACGGACGGCGCGGGCTGTGGCAAATGACAACGTCCTCGCAACGGCCATTGCCAACACGAAGGTGATGCCCCCCGTCAAGCTGTTGCCCGATGGCGTGGCCGCGGATTACGGCCGTCTCGCCGGAATTTCTGAAATGAAGGGCGTGGGCGGGGCGAGCGCTGGATTGCATGAGGTGCTGACCGAAATGGACCGCGCAGAGAAACTGGCTGCCGCAGGTATCGACGAGGTGGACCTGGAAGTGCTTGATGCGGTCCTTGATGACGCGAGTTTCCGGTCCATCGGCATGCGTTTCGAGCATCCGGAGTCCTCCGCATCGCATGAAGGCCGGAAGATAGTGGAGCGGACGCTGAAAAAAATTTCAGAAAAAATCGCCGCATAATACCAACTCGGTCGATTCTCAGCCCCCTTAGATAAGGGCGTTCTCCGATGTCCCAACTTGGCCCCGTCTCGCACGGGGCTTTTTCTATTCCAGAATCGCCGCCGGTTTATCCTTCTCCCGACGGTCGATCTCCCCGTCGGCGCGTGTCTTCCGCGACGCGGGGCCAGTTTGCAAAAGTCTCGGCCGCAAGGCCGGGGCTTTTTTTACGTCACCTCAAAACCCGTTAAATCTAATAGCTGAAAGGAGCCGCGACATGCCCCGCGCCTCGCCGCACTACCACGACCGCGTTTTCGAGTTCAGCGACATCTGCCGCGTCCTCGACGTCAATGCCGCCAGCCTCGGTAATTGGCTGGCCATCGCAAAGATGCTCATCCCGTTTGGCGAAAAGCGCGGGCACCGACGTATTTTCGATCAACACGAAGTTTTTGTCATCGCCCTATTGGTAGCCCTTCACCGCGCGGGCGTGCCGGTCAACGCCGACGCCATCGGCACCATCATTTCCGCCTCCTACAACCCGGACCCGATCATCCCGGAGCCGGGCGCTCTCCTCACCGTTCGCCAGACTGATACCGCCGGCATCGTGCTGCACGCCGGAACGATTTGGCGCGATGTCGACACAGAACTGAAGGAAATCGAATGTCAAAACTCCTGAACAAACTCCTCGGCAAATCGTCCTCGGCCGACATCGCCGCCGCAATAACCAAAGCCCAGGCCGAGCTCGCTCAGGCCGAAGCTGCGGTAGCTGCAGCAGAAGAGCAATACGAGGCCAACCTCCTCACAGCCGATAAGAAGGCCCTCCGCGCCCTCCTGGACGCGAAGACCGAGGCCAACATCGACTTGGATCAGGCACGCGCTCGCGCCCACCGGCTCGAGCGGGATCATGAAGCGGCACTCGAGGCCGAAGCCGAGTCCAATCGCCAGGCCGCCTACGATCGCGCCAAAGAACTGACGGCTACCGCCCGGAAAAAGCTCGGCGACTATGAGAAGGCGGCCATGGCGATCCGCGACGTTCTGCGCGCCATCGCCGAGGCGGATGTTGCTGTCGAGCTGGCCAATGAGAGCCTGCCGGCTGGGGCCGCTCGTCTTGAGAAGGCAGAGGACGTTCGCTCGGCGCCGAATTTGTACAAAGAGGTCACAAAGGAAGAAACCGTCGAGTTGTGGGCCGCGATCGGCCAGCAATCCGTACCCCTCGAGCACCAGCATCGCGTTCGCGTTGAGCGTGTAGGCAAACGAATCCGAAGCCGCTGGAGCGAGGAAGACTTCGACGAAGGCGGCTGGGAGAAGGGCTACTACTCCACGGATAACGGCGGGACGATCGAGGCTGTGAAACGCCGATTTATCAAGCGCACGTTCTTGCCCGACGAGACGGGCCATTTCGCCGCGCCCCTGGCGCAGAAGGTGGAACTGCCGCCGGCCATCGTAGGCGGCCCCGTCTTCTTTGAACCTGGCAGCTATCATGCGGCCGGCCTCCTGGCTAAGCTTGATCAGCCGCTTCCGCCCCGTCGCGTTCGTCCTGAGCGCAAGGCTGAGATCGAGTATGTCCTCGCCCCCAGGGAGACCGCCCTTGCGTCTTGACCTCTTCGGTGTCGTCGGGGAGGACTTCACCCCGACGATAGTGCGCAATGCACTGCCTAGTTCCGGTGAAGTCCACGTATCGATCAACTCCGGAGGCGGCTATGCCGCTGACGGAGCAACGATCTACAACCTGCTTCACGCACATCCCGGCAAGGTGACAGTAGAGGTCGTGGGCATCGCGGCCAGTGCCGCGAGCCTAATCGCTATGGCCGGTGATTCTATCGTTATGGCGAGTGGCGCCGTGATGATGATCCATGATCCGCTGCAGGTCACTATTGGCAACTCGGCCGATCATGCAAAGACCATTGAGGAACTCGAGGCATATGCGAAGGCATACGCAAGAATCTATTCGCGCCGCGCGGGCATCTCTGAACAGACCGCCCGTTTGGTGATGAAGGCCGAGACTTGGTACGACGGCCCGGAAGCAGTAGCCGCGGGGTTTGCTACCGCAACTGGTACGGCCAAAGCGGCTGCATACGCCATGTATGACTATGAGCGCTACCGGCATGCGACCCAGGCCATGGCGCGGGTCGCGAAATCTCATCCCCATCTGGTTGCCCGGAATGCGGAAGATGTCAAAGCATCATGGGCCAAGGTCGTTGCACGCATGAGCGGCAAAGAGGTCAAGGATCCAAGCCGACTGCAGCACGGCTGGGATAGTGTCGTCGCCGACTTCAACAAGCGCAATGCGCCAAATCTCAGGGACAAACCAGCGGAATTCAGCGGCTGGAGCAAGGTCATCGCCGAGCATAACGCACGGCGCCACTGGTAGCCCCCCCAGGTCAAGGATCGTGTCCTGGTCCGACCGCCAAGCGGAGGCGCAAGCCTCGCCGGTCGAACTTTAGCTAGTTTGAAAACAGGGTAACAAACTGCGGACAGGTAACAAAATGGAGCGGGTTATGGCCGTTACCTACATGAATCAAAGCCAATACGCGGAATACCAGCACGTTAGCCGAAAGACGGTAACTATCTGGAAACAAAAGGGTTTGCTGATTACGGACACTTCCGGCCGCGTGAACGTCGCCGCAACCGACGCGCGCCTGCGCGGTCATTTCGGGCTGTTACCCCGTAACAGAAAACCGTCAGCCTAGGTGTCCGCAGTGTCCGCAGTGTCCGCGATGTCCGCGGACACCTCGCCCCTAAACCCCATCATCCTCGCCCGGCCATCGCGCCGGGTTTTTTCTTAGGAGTACATCATGACCATTTCATACACTCTTCGCGCGCCGATTGAGCACAACGGCACAACCTATTCCACGCTGACCTTCCGTGAGGCCAATACCGGCGACATGATCATCGCCGACAAGTTCGAAGGCCCCAACGGCAAGCTGATCGCCACCTTCGCCTCGATGGCAGACGTGCCGCTTCCGGTATTCAAGCAGGTGCCGATGCGTGACTTCAACAAGATCGCCGTCGCTGTGGCTGATCTCATGGGGGAGGACGAGGAGGTGGATGGCGCGGCGTAGTCGCGCTCATCGCCTCCGAACTGAACACCCCCATCAATGTCATTGAGCAGTGGCCGCCGGAAAAGACCCTCGATTGGTACGAAGCGGCCGTTGAACTCATCAAGCTGAAAAATGGAGGCGGCCGTGGCGAAACGGAACGCTGAACTCGTCCTCTCGCTCACCGACAAGGTGAGCGGCAGGGCGAAGGGTGTCCACGCCGCCCTTGCCAAGCTCCAGATGATGGCGGCCCGCAATGCAGCGGCTCTTGATACGATGCGCGGCCGCATGTTCGACGCCGTGGCAGTCGGCTACACCTTGGCGAGAAGTCTCACCGCTCCCGTGAAGGCAGCCGTGGCTTTTGAGTCCAAGCTGGAAGACATCGGCCAGAAAGCCGACATCCCGCAGAAGCGGCTCGCGGAACTCGGAAAACAGCTTCGCTTGATCGGCCGGCAGACCAACCAGGCCGGCAGCACCATGGCAGAGGGCATGGACACCCTTCTCGGTCTTGGTGCTTCCGAGGGCGACGCGCTCAAGCTTTTGCCCAACATCGGCAAAGCCGCCTTCGCCTATAAGGCGTCCATCACTGACCTGTCGTCGGCCGGGTACGCCGCCCTCGACAACTTGAAGGTTCCTGCCGACCAGTTCAGCAAAGCTTTGGATGCCATGGCCCAGGCTGGCAAGGCTGGGGCGTTCGAGCTCAAAGATATGGCCCAATACTTCCCGGCCCTCGGCGCAGGATATCAGGCTCTCGGCCAGACCGGCGTGCCGGCCGTGGCCGATCTCTCGGCTGCGTTGCAGATCGTCAGAAAGGGTACGGGGGACTCGGCCTCGGCGGCAACGAACCTGTCGAACGTCCTGCAGAAGATAAACGCCCCCCAGACTGTCAAAGCCTTCAAGAAGCTGGGCGTCAACCTTGAGCGCGAACTCAAGAAACGCGCCGAAGCAGGCATGAGCCCGATCGAGGCAATCGCGGATATCACCAACAAGACGTTGAAGGGTGATCTCAGTAAAATTGGTGATCTCTTCGCTGACGCACAGGTTCAGCAGGGCCTGCGGCCCCTCACCCAGAACATGGAAGAGTACCGCCGTATTCGTGCCGAGGCCATGGGTGCGTCCGGTACTGTTGAGGCCGACTTCCAGCGCCGCATGAAGACCTCTGAGGGTGCGCTCTTGCGGATGCAGGCCGCCCTGGAAAACCTTTCGGCTTCCATTGGCGCCACCCTTCTGCCGGGCCTCAATGCCGTCATCGACAAGGTTGCGCCGATTGTCACCGGCATTGCTGACCTCGCAGAGCGCTACCCGGAAGCAACCTCCGCCATTGTCGCCGCCACGGCAGCCTTGGTGGGCTTCAACATTGCCATGACTGCCACGCGGTTCGCGTTTTTGTGGTCGAAGGGCAGCGTCCTCTCCATGGTCATTCCAGTAGCGCGCCTGGCTTCGCACTTCACCACGGCGGCGACGGAAGCGGTTGCGCTTCAGCGGTCCCTCAAAGCGCTCTCCACATCGAAGAACGCGAGCATGGCCGCCATGCTTGATGGGGGGCTCAACGGTGCGGGCCTAACCAAACTCGAAACTGTACGAGCTGCGCTCGGTGGCATGGCAGCGGCCGTGCCGGGCGTAACGGCAATCGGTGGGGCTCTCAGTACAGTTGGTGCTGCACTTGCCACCATCTCCGCGCCGGCATGGTTCGCCATCGGAGCGGGTGTTGCTCTTGTTGCCGGTGCTGGCCTTGCGCTCTGGCAAAACTGGGACCGCATCTCCTCTATCGTGACAGGCGTAGCGCGGGCAATCGGCGAAGAGCTTCAGCCTGCCATCGATTTCCTGTGGCCCGTGCTCGACCCGTTCGCGCAGTCGTTCTCCGCACTGGGGGATGCTGCAAAATGGGCGTGGGAGCAGTTCAAAGAGGCGGCTAGCTGGCTCGGTTCGTTATTCCAGTCGAATGACCTCACGCGTCAACACCAGATGGTCATCGAGGACAATGCCTATGCAGTGACGAGAAAGCTGATCGACGGCTTCAAAGCGCTGAATTCGGCGATGTTCCAGGCCGGCGTCGACATGATCCAGGGCATTATTGACGGGGTTGTCGCGAAAGCTGGCGAACTTCTGGCGTGGTTCACGTCCCTGCCTGACAAGATCAGGGCTGCGATCGGCAGGATCGATCTCAGCAACATCATCTCGTGGCCGAAAATGCCGTCATGGCTTGGAGGCGGCGAAGAGGCTCCTGCACAAAAGCGAGCCGTTGACGGCGCGCGCGCCAAGGGCGGCCCAGTCCGGAGCGGCGGCCTCTATGTCGTCGGCGAGCGCGGCCCGGAACTGTTCTCGCCCGGCGCGTCGGGCATGATCTCGCCGCACGATGCATATCGCGCCGCTGCGGCCGGTTCGTCCGGTGGTGCCGGTCCCTCCGAAATCACCGTCAATGTGACCGTACCCGCCACAATCACAATCTCCGGCGTTGCCGACACGCGCACCGCCATTACTCAAGCAGGCCATGAACTCGGGCGCACCATCAAGCAAGGCGTTGAGGCCGCATGGTCCGGAGGAGCGTAATATGACCAAGCCAATGGTTGAAATCACCGTCGACGGGAAGCCCGTGGCCGGCACGTTTTACAATCGCGTTCTCAACGTCACTGTCACCGACAAGGTGGAGGGTGGCGCTGACACGTTTAGCATTGAGCTGAACGACGGGCCGGAAGCCGGGTTTCTTGCGATCCCCCGCAAAGGTGCATCGGTGCAAATATCCATGGGCTATGAGCATTCGGGCTTGCGGGAAATGGGCGAGTTCGTGGTCGATCAAGTTACGTGCTCCTGTTTTACCTACAAGATGACCATCTCTGGCAAGGCGGCCGACCTCAGAAGCGGCAAGTTCAAGGAGCGGAAAGAGCGGCATTGGGACAACAAATCCGTCAAGGAGATTGTGACGGACCTCGCCGCTGACGTGGGGCTTCCCGCCTCAATTGACGCCGAAGTCGGTGCTCACGTCTATGAGTGGTTCGGGCAGCAAGACCAAAGCCCCGCCGAAGTCCTCGATCTACTTGCTCGTCGCCATGGAGCGCTGTTTAAGGTCAAGGACGGCCGAGTTGTCTTCGCAAAGAAGGGCAGCGCGAATTCTGCCGGGGGAGGTTTTCTTGGAACAATCGTAGTAAGGCCCCCAATGCACATTCAAGGCACTTGCACCTTCGAGGCCAACGACCGGACGAAATATCAGAAGGTTGTTGCATACTACCATGACCGCGACAAAGCAGAGCGGGTGGAGGTCGAGGCGGACTCCTCAGGTGACGGCGACAGCATTTTCCGTATTCCTGAGCCCTATGCTGACGCGGCTGAAGCGGACAAGGCGGCTCAGGCCAAGGCGAATGACCTCAAGACCGGGACGGGTTCGGCGTCGGTCACCTTGATAGGAAACACGGCCGTTATCGCTGGCGCACCGCTGATCTTCGAAGGATTTCGCCCTGGCTTGGATGGCGCTCCGTACGTCATAGACACCGTGACACATACCTTCAGAGGCTGCCTCAAAAAGAGGTGGGTGATTTCAACAGGTTATGATTCCTTCGGATTTGCGAGATTCGATGGAGTTCA
>NZ_KQ410772.1 GCF_001262505.1 Shinella sp. SUS2 | reverse complement strand
TGAACTCCATCGAATCTCGCAAATCCGAAGGAATCATAACCTGTTGAAATCACCCACCTCTTTTTGAGGCAGCCTCTCATGCAATTTGATATCCAGAACATGTCCTGCGGCGGTTGTGTCCGCAGCGTCACCAAGGCGATTCAATCCGTCGACCCCGTCGCCAAGGTCACTCCTGACCTATCGAACAGGAAGATAGTGGTCATGTCCGAGCAGTCTCGTGAGGCCTTTGAGGCCGCGCTCGCAAAAGCAGGATATCCGGCTACTCAGCACCGTTGACGATATTGGTCAGCGACGGACCCGCCGCTAGGCGGCGTCATGTCAGACATAAGCGGGGTTCGAGGGCGACCTTTCTTGTCGAACTCTTGATAGCATCGAATTTTCTTGGTGTTTCTAGCAATGATTTTCGGCACCTTGGTGGTTCGACTGCTTGAACGTCGGGTGTAACAATGTGATATGTGCGGAATGATTGGACGCTTCTTGGCACTATTTGTTGTGTTTGCGTTCGCCGTCGCCTCGACGGCGAACGCGGGGCACATGGTGCGCATGAACTCCACCCCAGATCATGCCGTCCAGACGCATCACGTCACCGCCATGGTTACCGGATACGATGTGCAGTCCTGTGAGATGGAGCAGGAATGCGCATCGGAGAGCGCCGCCATGTGTGCAGCCGTCTGCACTGGGTTGCTCAACTTTGTCATACCGGAACGCGGGGGTACCAGTGTATTTTACGCCAGGGCAGATTATGGTCTTACTATTATACCGGCAGTATTGAGCCATAATCCTGGCGTCAACCGCCGCCCTCCCAAGCTTCGTCTCCTTTGATCGCGTGGGTTTGAGCCCACGACACCCTTAGATCTGATGAACGGAACGTGATGTTCCGAGGAGACAATCATGATAAATTTCTCACGACGTGGCTTTCTTGCCGCAGGCGCAGCAACGCTGGCGTACGCGCATATTCCGCAGTTTGCATTCGCACAAGCGGCAGCTCCCATCCAGTTAACTGCCGGCCGCCGCACACTCGATATTGGCGGACGGGCTGCGTCTGTCTTGGGGCTGATCGGCCCAGGCGGACGGCCCGGTGTCATGCTCGATCCGGGCCAGCGCTTCGCGGTCGATCTGACCAACGATCTGGATGTCGAGACGATCATTCACTGGCACGGGCAGATCCCGCCCAACGTCCAGGATGGCGTACCCGACGCTCCCATGGCTGCGTTAAAGCCGGGTGAGGTCCGCAGCTATGACTTCGCACCTTCGGCCGGCACGCACTGGATGCACAGTCACATTCCCATTCAGGAAATGCAGATGCTGGCGGCACCCCTGATCGTCCGGCGGCCCGAAGATATCGCTGCTGATCGGCAGGAGGTGGTGATGTTCCTGCATGATTTCAGCTTCCGCCCGGCCGAGGAGGTGCTCGCCGAGATCGTGTCCAGCGCAGGGCACGGGGATATGGGCGAAGCCAATGCTATGTCCGGCATGGATCATGGCGGCCACGGTTCCATGCCGATGGCGCAGATGCCGGGCGCGGGTCAGGGCGGGCACGATATGGCTGGGATGCGTGGGATGGATTCCATGCAGATGGATCTGAACGACTTCGATTTCGACGCATATCTGGCCAATGACCGCACCCTGGACGATCCGGATACGATTCCGGTCGAAGCGAATGGACGGGTGTTGCTGCGGGTGATCAATGGGGCCGCTGCGACGAGCTTCTGGATCGATAGCGGCGATCTGCAGGGCCGGCTCGTCGCTGTCGACGGTCAGCCGATCGAGCCCATACCTGGCAATCGCTTCGGCCTTTCGATGGGGCAGCGTTTGGATCTGGAGCTCGAATTGCCTGACACCGGTGCCTGGCCCGTCCTGGCCCTTCGTGAAGGGGCTCGTGAACGGACGGGACTGATTCTTGCCACGCCCGGCGCGCAGGTTCGCCGTATCGATTCCCTTGCCGAAGCCGACGCCCCCGCGTTCGACATCGGGATGGAACAGGAATCTCGCCTGCGTGCAGTGACCGGTCTTGCCGATCGCGGCGCCATCCGTCCAATAGACGTTATGCTAGGCGGGCAGATGCAGCCCTATGTCTGGACGATCGACGGCAAGACCTGGGGTGAGCATCTGCCGATTTCGGCGCGCAGCGGGGACCGCGTCGAGATCCGCTTTCACAACATGTCGATGATGGGACATCCAATGCACCTGCATGGCCATCATTTCCAGGTGGTGGAGATCGGCGGACGCAGGATGGGCGGGGCTATGCGTGACACCCTCTATATTCCACCTATGACCATGGCTACGATCGCCGTGGATGCGGGTGAGGCGGCGCGCTGGATGCTGCATTGTCATCACATGCCACATCTTTCGACCGGGATGATGACCGAATTCGTGGTCGCCGCCTGATTTCGAAGGCCTCCCGCCATATGGCGGGAGGCCGCTAATCCCGCAGGATTGAACATGAACAAAACACTTGTTGCCGTGGTTGTCGTGGCGCTTGCCGGCGCTGCTATCTGGTGGACGCAGAATCGGCAGGACAGTTCTGGCACCGGCGAGCCTATCGTTCAGGTCGTCGTGCCGTCATCGCTTTCACCAATGGCCGAACAGGGCAAGACCGCGTTCGACGCCAACTGTGCCAGCTGTCATGGACCGAACGGTTCGGGTCGGGACGGGTTGGCGCCGCCATTGATCCATAAGATCTACGAGCCGAGCCACCATAGTGATATGGCCTTCGCGCTTGCTATACGCCAAGGGGTGCGTGCCCACCACTGGCGATTTGGCAATATGGCGCCGGTAGAGGGTGTCAGCGACACGTCGATCGAGGCGATCACCACCTATATTCGCGAACTGCAGCGCGCGAACGGCATCCACTGAGAAAGCGGCTACGGCCGCTACCTCATGACGGGCCGGTCCGGCGTATCGACCCGTGGTCCCGGCAGTTAAGTTGCAACCTTCTTTCCCGCGAGGGCCCGTTAAAAGCTACGCGTCCTTTGTGTCAGGCTCCCAAGCTGCGCCGAAGTCGGTTGCCGACCTTACCGAGCTTGAGCCAATTCAGGTCTCGATCTCAATGACGTCTCCGGCACCAGCGGCATAGTCGAGTGCGTAAGCCAGCTCGCCCGGTGTTTCCGCGTGGATGTGGAGAAGCGGCTGCCCACGGATGACCTCGTCACCTAGGCGAACCTCCATATGGATACCGGCCGCCTTGGCTTCCGGCGCGCCAGCAAGCTTGGCGAGGCGAGATAACTTTCGATTGTTGATATGAACGATTCGCCCAGCATGCGGAGCCTCGAGTGGATGGACATGGAGTGCTTTGGGAGGCGTTCGCATCCCACCTTGGGCCTTGCAGATCGCCTCGAACTTTTTCCAGGCACGCCCCTCTGCTAGCGTTTCGAGCGCGAGCGCCAGTCCTTTTCCATTCTCGGCCTTGCCGCCGATCTCCAACGCTACGCCCGCCAAAATCGCGGCGCGCCTGCGCAAATCGTCCGGCGCATCGGGCGCATTTTGCAGGACTGCTAGTACGTCGAGCGCCTCAAGCGCGGGACCGATGCCTCTACCGACCGGCTGCAACCCGTCGGTCTGAAGGCATTGGGCCGTAAGGCCGAAGCGAGACGCGACCGCTGTAATCCGCGTCGCGAGATGAGATGCGGCATCTTCGCTGCGCATCTTGGCGGTCGGGCCGACCGGGATGTCTATAACGACATGGGTGGATCCCGCAGCGATTTTCTTGGAGAGGACGGAAGCGATCAGCTGGCCTTCGGTGTCGACGTCGAGTTCGCGTTCGACGCGCACGAAGATGTCATCAGCCGGACTGAGGTGGACCGCTCCGCCCCACGCGATGCAAGCTCCTTCGGCCTCGACCACGCGTTTCAACGTTGCAATGTCGAGATCCACCGGCGCGAGAGTCTCCATCGTGTCGGCAGTACCGGCGGGGGAGGTAATGGCACGGGAGGACGTTTTCGGCATGACGAGCCCGTTGGCCGCAACGATCGCCACGACGATCGGGGTGGTGCGGTTACCAGGCAGGCCGCCGACACAGTGTTTGTCGACAACAACAGGGGCATGCCATTGTAACCGGTCGCCAACCGCGATCATCGCACCGGTAAGGTCGGCAGTCTCGTTCTCGTCGAGTGGTAAAGCCGCAGTTGCGGTCAGGAACGCCGCAAGCTGCACGTCGGTGTAACGGCCGGCGACCACGTCCTGCACAATCTCTGTGAGAGCATGCGAGTCAAGCCGGTTGCCGTGGATACGTCTGCGTACGCTTGCCAGCGACTCGACAGCGGGGGCATGGGTAACCTGCACCTTGGCGTCCTCGGCGAGATTCAGCATCTCCCAGGCGGTTTCGGAGAGCCCGACCTCGTCAACGGCCAAGTGACCGTCGTCCTCCACCTGGAAGAGCGTTGCCTGTAATTCCCGCCCACCACCCGAGACGAGAACCTGCGAGCGGGCGGAGAGCCCTTCCGAGCGACAAACATGACAATCAGTGCGCATGACGACGACCGGCTGGTGTTGCGTGTGCAATCGAAGGCGCCGAACACGAAGAGTTGGTTGTTCTGGACCGGCATGAGAGAGGAGCGTGGTCATAGGTCGAACACCTGATCCTGACGTGGCACAGTGGCATTCCAGCCAATTTCGCGATCGATCCGGGCGCGCAGGGCTTCCGATGCCTCGTCCTCACCGTGGACAATGAAGACGCGGGACGGTTCGCGCCGGAAGCCTGAGAGCCAGCGCATCAACTCATTGCCATCGGCATGCGCCGAGAGCACCGACAGATCGTCGACCTCTGCTCTGACGGGTATCCATTGCCCGTGGATCTTGATCTCTCTCGCGCCCTGAACCATGGCCCGCCCCCGCGTTCCCGCAGCCTGATAGCCGGAGAACAGGATCGTATGTTTCGGATCGGTGGCGAAAGACTTGAGGTGATGAAGCACACGACCGCCGGTCGCCATGCCGCTGGCCGAGATCACGACTTTGGGAAAGACACTCGCAGTGATCGCCTTGGAGCTTTCCACATCGCGGGTATAGGTGGCGATTTTGCAGATCGACGTGCATTCGTCATGCGTCAAGCGATGATCGTCGCTATGTGCGTGAAGGAGGTCTGTAGCGTTGATTGCCATGGGGCTGTCGAGATAGATCGGTACACCTGATAGGCGGCCTGCCGTTCGAAGCTTCCAGAGATGATAAAGGAGAGATTGCGCGCGGCCGACTGCGAAGGCGGGGATAACGACCGTGCCGCCACGTTTTACGGTGCGCTCAACAACTTCTCCCAACACCTCGGTCGTGTTTGCGGGATTGTGAGTGCGGTTTCCATAGGTTGATTCGACGACGATATAGTCGGCGTCGGCCACGGGAGCTGGATCGGGCAGCACTGGATCGTCGTAGCGCCCAAGGTCGCCGGAAAACGCAATGCGGCGGCCAGCCCATTCGATGTCCGCGCTGGCCGCGCCGAGGATATGACCTGCGCGACGGAAGGTCAGGGTCGCGCCGCCGGGAAGCTGAAAGGCGGTTTCGAACGGCACAGTGGTAAACATCTCTATCGCCCGTTCCGCATCGCGCACGCCGTAAAGCGGCAAAGCCGGCTTGTGCTTCGAGAAGCCCTTGCGATTGGCGTATTCTGCATCCTTTTCGTTGAGAAAGCCGCTATCCTTGAGGATCAACTCGGCCACGTCGCGCGTTGCCGATGAGGCGTAGATTCGACCCTTGAAGCCATCGCGCACGAGCCTGGGAAGATAGCCCGAATGATCGAGGTGGGCATGGGTGAGCACTACGGCATCAATACTGGACGGGGGCACTGGCAGTGGCGTCCAATTGAGCTCGCGCAGGTTCTTGAGTCCCTGGAACAAGCCGCAATCGATCAGGATGCGCTTGTCGCCGTTCGTGAGGAGGTGCTTCGAGCCGGTGACGGTGCTCGCACCGCCGAGAGATGTTAGCGTCAGCATAATGGCCTCAGATGTTGAATGCAGCGATGTCGCCGGGATGCCCGCGGCCCTCTACGGCAGCCCGTTCAGCGGGAGCAAGGAGGTCGTCTCTGCTCCAGCCGGTGAGAGGAACAGCAGCGTCGACCAGATGAGCCCAGGAGCAGCGATTAGCAAACAACATACCAGACACATCGAGCGTCCCGCCCCGGCTGATGTAGCCGCGCGCAGCGGTCGTCCGTGGGCCGGAATCGAGTCGCCGAAGCAGGCCGAGCATAGGTTCGGGTCTCGTGTGGGAGACGATCAGGCGCGGCATGTTCGCCGGAAACAGGGCGGCGAGGGTTTCGTCACTCGCCGTGAATCCCGCCTCGATCGGATCGCGGGGTATGCGGAAGCGGCCGGGCTCCGACACCGCCGTCACGAGCACATGGCGACCGTGCGTCCTGAGCCGATAGGCCGCCTTGAGCGCTTCCTCGAGCTGATAGGCGCCGATAGCCACAATTTGAAGCTCGGCGCCTTCCGTCTCGCCCTGCACATGGGCCCCACCATCTGTTACGAAACGGTCTGCGTCCTCCGCATCGAAACGATGCGGCATGTCACGCTTGGAGACGATCAAACATCCTACTTGGCCGCGGCCATTGTAGACGGATCGCAGCGCAGCCACGGCACTGTTTGCATCGACGGGGAAAAGCACCCGCGAGGTGTCGGACATCTCGCCCAGCAGCGCCTCGCCGATGGTCGGGTCCTGATGCGATTGCTCGTTCTTCGCGTTCTCCCAGGTATGGGACGTGACAACCAGAGGCACCGAAATCCAGCGTGGTTCCTGGCCGGCCTCGCGCTGCCGTCGGGAAAACACGATCTCCTGCCGCACGCCACCAAGCATCTTCATGGCGAATGCTTCGTAGCTGACGATCAGATTGATCCCGCCCTTGTTGGCCAGCGCCGCGCCTGCGACGGCTTCCTCATTGAGCGCGGTGATGACCGCGCCGTCGATGGCGTCGGCGACGCCGGGCTCGGAAGTGTTCACGCGATGGCGCAGCCGATCGAGCGTTGCTCCCATGTGGTTGGAGCGTAGCTCGTCAGGATTGCCCACACGCGGGCGGAGCGTGGGGTTCGCGTCCACGACGCGGACGAACCAGCGGTCTAGCGCATGCATTGCGCAATCGGGCGGATCGCCGGCGATCGTCCAGTCCGGCTCGGGCAGGCTCGGTGCGGCTGGGTTACGCAGCGCGAGCGCATGCCGGCTTTCCGGCTCTCGGCCCTGCTCGCGATGGACAGCGATTTCGCCAACGGCGCTCTCGATCTGCGCGGCGGGAACGAACAGCGCTTGCGCGGCCTCGTTGAAGGCGTTGCGAGCCGGCTCGTCCTGTGCGGGATTGCCCCCGAGGGGTAGATTGTGCGCCGCGTTGGTATCGGCTCCTGGGAAGCCAAAGCCCTTGATTGTCTCGGCGATGACATAGGGGATAGGCGCCGGATAGACGCGGGCGGGATCCGCCGCGAAACGTTCAAGGCGCTTCTCAGCCTCGATGATGGCGCAGGCGAAGGCCGCAGGATCACGGCCATCGATGATAAAGGGATCAAAACCGTTGAGCTTCAGGTGGTCGGCGAGCCAGTCCGCGCCGCCCTGCTGCGCGATCTGGACACGTTCCTCTATGCGCCGGCCGTTGAGGATCATAACTGGAATCGCGATGCCGGAATCCTCGGCTCGCCACCAGCGCGGCGTCCAGTCCGAGCCGCGCTGTTCCTCGAACGCGCCGTCACTCAGGAAGGCGACGAGGCTTTCGCCGGGCAGCGGCGCATGAACGTACTGGACCTCGGCGAAGCCGAGATAGCCGCCTTCCGAGATGGCGCCGGCGGTGTTCGGACCGGCGTGGCTGCCGAGCGGGACCGCTGCATTGCCGTCGGCGTCGATGGCATAGGAATAGAAATCGGCTGCAAGCTGCGAGAGACCTTTCTCGCTGCGATCATAGCGGCCCCTCTGCGCAGGAGAAACGTCCCCGGTGAGCGCGTTGACCGCCTCGATCGCGGCGACAGAATGGCCTTGTCCCATCAGCCATGAGCGGGTTTTCGCGGTGATCGCGTTGGCGGCGAGATAGCCGATGAAAGCGGGCACCATGTTGAGCGATCCGCCGGTATGGCCTTCAGGCGTCGACTTGAACGCCTCGGCCGGCAGCGGCGCGCCGGAAAGGTCGACACGGTGGGCATAGGTCATATGGACGACAGTCCACATTGCAGCGGAAGTCAAACGGTCGGCTGCGACGAGGATGCGATAGAGGGCTTCCGGCTCGATCAGGCCGGACGCCGCCAGGGCAGCTACGCGTTCGATCGTTTCATCGTTGTGGCTGATCGGGCCATACCCCTGTTGCCACGTCTCTGATGTTGGTGGTGTCAATTTTCTCATGCTGTCGCTGCTTTCCGTCAATCGTTCTCGTCGTCAATTCATGCCGCCGGTCCAGGATGGTGGATCGCTGGCAGGAAACGAATCGAACCCCGCCTGTTCCACTTCGTCCAGCCAATCCGGCGGACGCCGGTGTCGTACAAGATCGCCATCAATCGAGGCCGCCGACGCGATGACGTTGCCAATCAAGGGGGCGAGCGCAATTGCATTGCTTTCGTGGGGTACGGAGTCGGCCGAGACGATGCGGTCGCAAAGCGGTGCGAGGCGTTGGAAGGAATCATCGGCGAATATCGCATGCACCACGGCGACCACAGGCCGGACGAAACCCTGAAGCGGAAGCTGGCGGGCAGCCTCAATCAAGGTATTCCCGGAGGACGCTATGTCATCTGCGAGCACCGGCTGCCGGCCGCGCCACTTGGAAAGGTCCGGTAGCTTGACTTCGACGTTGCGGTCGCCGTGGCGGACCTTTCGCAGCACGGCATGCGGAGCACCGATCCTTGCCGCGATGGCAGAGACCCATTGGTCGCTTTCCTCGTCAGGACCGATGATCAAGGGCTTGTCGACCTCCGCGGCGATCCAGTCCGCAAGCAGCGGTGCAGCATGCAAGGTGTCGGTCGGGACCGTATAGAGAGGCGACAAGGCCGGATAGCGATGCAGATGTGGATCTACCGTCAGCAGCCGGTCAAAGCTCGACGAGACGAGCCTGGCGAAGCTTCTGGAGGTCACCGCCTCTCCCGGCTGGAAGCGGCGATCCTGCCGCATGTAGGAGAGGTAGGGTGCGATCAGGTTGACCTGGCAGGCTCCCAGCTCTCTTGCAGCATCGGCCGCGAAGATCAGCCGCAGGAAGCCGTCGTCTGGCCGTGCCAGCGTGCATACCAGATCGACTGCCTTGTCCTTCACCTCCGAGAGGAGGCGAACGTAAGTCTCTCCGTCAGGAAAACGCCGTGTTTCCATTGCGCCAAGTTCCCAGCCTCCTTCGTCGGCAAGACGCCGCGCGAATATCTCGTTACCTGGCAGCGGAAGGATCAGTCGCCTGGCGGGAGTTCCCGGTTGTTTGTCTACCGTTGTCATTTGTGCCTCCTGTAGGAGCGCAAAAGCTGGGCGTTGATGGCGACAATGATGGTGCTGGCCGACATGAAGACGGCCGCGACCGCGGGGGTCATTATGAAGCCGGTACCGAAGGTAATGCCCGCCGCCATCGGGATGGCGATTGCGTTGTATCCGGTCGCCCAAGCGAGGTTCTGGACCATCTTGCGATAGGTGGCGCGAGACAGACCGAGGATAGCGCCCACATCGCGCGGGTCGCTTCTGACCAGCACGACGTCGGCGGATTCCACGGCGACGTCGGTGCCCGCGCCGATGGCGATCCCGAGATCGGCCACCACGAGCGCAGGCGCGTCGTTCACCCCGTCGCCGACCATGGCGACGGAGAGCCCCCGCGCTTGTAGTTCCTCGATCTTTTGTGATTTCTGATCAGGCAGCACTTCGGCGAAGTATTCGGTGATACCGAGTTCCTCGGAGACCGCCTTTGCTACGCCCTCGGCGTCGCCGGTGAGCATGATCGAGCTGATCCCGAGGGATTTGAGTTCGGCGATGGCCTCCTTCGATTCCGGGCGAACGATGTCAGCCAGCGCAAAGAGTGCCCGCGGCTCGCCGTCGCGGACGAGAACGACAACTGTCTTGCCCTGTCCTTCCAGTCGCTTGAGACTGTCATGGGCGATGGCGTTGCCCTGCCGTGCGAGGTGCCCGGGGCTGACGATACGCACATCCTGGCCGTCCACCTTGGCCACGATGCCTTCGCCGGTGATGTTGCTGACGTCGGTTGCCTTGGGAATGATCAGGCTTCGTTCCTTCGCCTCGGCTACGATGCCGTGGGCGATGGGATGCTCGGACTGGCTCTCGGCGGCAGCGGCAAAGCTGAGTTCGTCGTTTTCGTTGCCGTCGGCAAGCAATACGATATCGCTGATGCCGAAACGGCCCTCAGTTAGCGTGCCGGTCTTGTCGAACACGGCGGCGTTGAGATTGCGCGCCCGCTCGAAGGCGGCGCGGTCGCGGATCAGCAGTCCGTTGCCGGCCGACAGCGATGTGCTGACCGCGACGACCAGCGGGACAGCGAGACCAAGGGCGTGCGGACAGGCAACAACCATGACCGTCACCATTCGTTCGATGGCAAATTCCAAGGGGGCGTCAAGGAGAAGCCACCAGACGAACAGCGTGCCGAAGCCGGCGACGAGTGCGATGTAGGTCAGCCAAGCGGCGGCACGGTTGGCAACGTCCTGCGTGCGCGAGCGCGTTGCCTGCGCCTTCTTCACCAATTCGATGACCTGCGACAGATAGGTGGCGTCGCCTGTCGCCGTTACCTTGATGGTGACAGCGGCGGCCCCGTTTATCGCGCCGCCGATGGCGGCAGCGCCGACCCCCTTGGTTACGGGCCGCGATTCGCCAGTGAGCATGGCCTCGTTGAAACCGGACGAGCCCTCAATGATCTCGCCATCCACCGGAACCTTTGCGCCGGGCCGCACGATGACGTGATCACCGGGCTGGAGGGTTGAGATCGGCACTTCCTCGGACGAGCCGTCGGCCCTAATTAGCGTGGCTGAATCCGGCAGGAGCCTTACCAGTTCCTCAAGCGCACGCGATGCTCCCATGACCGAACGCATCTCGATCCAGTGACCGAGAAGCATGATGGCGATCAGCGTCACAAGTTCCCAGTAGAGTTCCTCGCCCGGAAACCCGAACGTGACGGCCGCCGAAAAGAAATAAGCCGCCGAGATCGCTAGCGCGATCAGGGTCATCATGCCGGGCTGGCCCTTGCGCAACTCGGAGGTGAAGCCCGTCAGGAATGGCCAGCCGCCATAAACGTAGGCAATTGTCGAAAGCACGAAGAGGACGTAGCGGTCGCCCGGGAACGACAAAGTCTCTGCGATGCCAAGCCAATGCTGGATCATCGGTGAGAGCAACAGCACGGGCGGCGTGAGCACGAGGACCAACCAGAAACGGCGCCGGTAGTCGGCGACCATCGCACCGTGGTCATGTCCGCCGTGGCCAGCATGCTCGGAATGGCTGGAGCCAGCGGCGGCTACGACCTTGGGATTGCCGTGATGAGCTTCATCGTCTCGATGCCCGGTCGCGTGCGTCTGATGATTCTGATGGCCATGGTGGGAATGTGGTGAACTCATCAGGCTTTTCCTTGTCGTGGCTACGCGGCATCGGGCCAGCAGAACTCTTCGACCCCTCGGGTGGTCGCAATTTTCGGCGGACGTATTGTTGCAGGGTGGAAAATCATCGCTTCGAGTCCTTGAATCCTTGATCCAGGTTAAAGTCTTCTACAGCGTGTTATCGGAATTGAACCGCACCGGGTTTGCCGGAGGCCATTTGGTTTAAGTTATGCGGCCATGGCCGGTTCGTCCAGCATGGCGTAGTAGCGTTCTTCAGCCTCGGCTGGCGGTATGTTTCCGATGGGCTCCAGAAGTCGTCGGTGGTTGAACATGGGGTAATCGCGGTGCGCGCCCTGCAACAACCAACGTCCATTGCGGGGTGGTTGCCCCCCGATAAGAT
>NZ_KQ410771.1 GCF_001262505.1 Shinella sp. SUS2 | reverse complement strand
TAGCCCGAATAATTCATGAGGGGTTGGCGGATGTGGTTCAAGCCGTTGAAATGACGTAGGATTTGGTTGCTTACGCCGATCCGCGTCGTTTCTGGGAGACCGCACCCGCCATGAATGATCCTACGCTAGCGCTGCCCGGTTTGTCATCTGTTCGCGGCAAGTGCGTTGTCGCCCGTTTTGATGGCGGCATGCTGTCGTCCAACAGTGGGGTTCTCGCTCTTGCCGAAGTCGAGAAGCGGCTGCGGGTGGCTGACCGTCTGGCGCGCTGCATCGACGATCCGCGCTGCCCGGACCAGACCATCCATAGCCTGGCCGACATGATCGGCTTTCGCATGAAGATGATCGCTGCCGGCTACGAGGATGGCAACGATGCCAACCGTCTGCGTTCCGATCCGGTCTTCAAGATGGCCCAGGACGCGCTGCCGTCGGGTCGTAACCTGGCCTCGCAATCGACGATCTGCCGGCTGGAGAACCTGCCCGGCGTGCGGGAACTGGTGGCGATGGGCCGGGCGATGGTCGACCTTTACTGCGTCTCTTTCCGGCAAGTTCCCAAGCGGATCGTGCTCGACATTGACGACACCTTTGACGCCGTGCATGGCGGCCAGCAATTGCGGCTGTTCAATGCCCATTACGATGAATATGGCTTCCAGCCGATTGTTGTGTTCGATGACGCGGGACGGTTCGTCGGTGCGGTTCTGCGACCGGCAAAGCGGCCGAGCGGGGTCGAAATCCGTCCCCACTTGCGCCGCCTGGTGCAGGCGATCCGGAGCAATTGGCCGAACACCCGGATCCTGATCCGGGCCGACAGTCATTACTGCAGCCCGCAGGTCATTGACTGGTGCCGCGCCAACCATGTCGACTTCATCTTCGGTCTCGCGCCCACCACCACCTTGCGCAAGCATGTCGCAGACCTGGAAACCAGCACGGTGGCGCGGTTCGAAGCGTCGGCGAAGACGGGCAAGGTCCGCAGGTTCAAGGAATTCTTTGATGGCGCCGCCAGCTGGAGCCGCGTCGAGCGCATCATCGCCCGCGTCGAGGTTGGCGCCCAAGGCGCCGACACCCGCTTCATCGTCACCAACCTTGCAGGTGGCAAGGCCAAAGCGCTCTACGAGGACGTCTACTGCCGGCGTGGAGCGGCCGAGAACCACATCAAGTCATGGAAGACGCATCTCGCCGCCGACCGGACCTCCTGTACGAGAGCGGCGGCCAACCAGTTCCGGCTGTTCTTGCATGCTGGCGCCTACTGGTTGATGTGGGGCCTGCGCGCCGCAATGCCGAAACGATCCAGCTTTGCCGTCGCCCAATTCGACACGCTGCGACTGCGCCTCATCAAGATTGCCGCGCGCGTGGTCGAGATGAAAACCCAGATCCGCCTGCACCTGCCGACATCCTGCCCGGATCAGCGCATCCTGCGCATCGTCCTGGATCGCATCCCGCGGCTCGTGACATAGCCAACGGGGCGCTGACGCCCCAAAACGACCCCTGACCTCAACCTGCAAACCCCGCCTTCCATCGCGACGGATCAACTCCGGCGACTGGAAAAACTTGCCTGCGGTGTCGCGCAGCCAGCAAAAGCCTCGCATCTCGTCGCCAAAACGGCCCGCGCCATGCATTAAGGCGGNCCTGCGGTGTCGCGCAGCCAGCAAAAGCCTCGCATCTCGTCGCCAAAACGGCCCGCGCCATGCATTAAGGCGGCTAGATCGGCGCACCAATTTCATGTCCGCACCGGAACATTGGAACCATTTTCGCGACCAATACATTTTTGCAGTCGATGCGTTCCTTGATCAGTTGATTAGGGAGGCATTCCAGCGGATCAACGAAAGTAGCAGTCTTCGCCGTGCACCCCGGTACAATTTAAAGGAGGTTGAAACTTACTGGGAATTTCGCGCTGATGACCCCATTAATCTGATGCGCAGAATGGAGCCTCTGTTCTTTTGCCTCGGCAGAACGAGCAACATTCGAAGATATCCGAACATGCATTCACAGGTTGGACTTGAAAATCATTCAGCAGTTCTTCAGTGTGAATTTGTGGAGGGCGTTAAAGCGAAGGTATACGCCAAAACGACTAAGCGCGTTAGAGTAGAGATGACGCGCGACTTGGCGTCCGCGCGCCTTCCCGGGGCGGCCCACACGTTTGGAGCCCTTTCTGGAATTATCTCGCTGATTGATGATATCGCGCTACTCGAAGCTGGAGAAGTGCAGATGCTATTGGAGACGATCGAACAGGCAGTCCCAGCGGACGTACGCCAGATGCCACCCTATGAGTTGGTTCGTTTGATACTCACCACGTCTCCTGATCCTACAGTTCAAGCTGTGCTCCTTAGTACGATTATTAGTGAGCGCGACGAACATCCCACCTTTCCTTTTGTGATTGAGGCCGCGAGATAAGCTCCTTCATCGACAGGAGCGGAANGTGAGCGCGACGAACATCCCACCTTTCCTTTTGTGATTGAGGCCGCGAGATAAGCTCCTTCATCGACAGGAGCGGAACGGAATGGTTGGAGATCGCGCTGATGCCATGCTTGAAGTCATGGATGAAGCCATGGATGAAGCCAGGCATGAGGGAAGGTATCGTCGGATCGAGGTGATCACCGGTCGGCGCCAGCGGCGGAATTGGACTGACGAGGAGAAGGCGCGGATCCTTACGGAAAGCGCAGAGCCCGACGTGAACATCTCGGCGATTGCCCGGCGCTGGGGCGTCAACCGCGGTCTGCTGAACGTCTGGCGTCGCGAAGCCGGACTGACCTCTCAACGATCCGCGAAAGCCTGCGCGCAGCAGGCGATGTTCGTGCCGGTGACGGTGGTTGGCGATAGAACGTCTTCCGAGAGCTCGCCGTCGGATGTGGCCCACTCCGCCGCGGCTCGTATTGAGGTCGAGATTGCTGGCGCGCGCATGACCGTGATCGGCTCGGTGGCGCCCGAATTGGCGCAGGCGATGGTGGCGGCGTTGCGAGGACGCCGGTGATCGGACTTTCGCCGAATGGCGTGAAGATCATGGTGGCGACGCAGCCGGTCGACTTCCGGCGCGGCATGAATGGGCTTGTGGCCTTGGTGGCGTCAGCGCTTGCGGCCGATCCCTATTGTGGCGACGTGTTCGTGTTCCGCGCCAAGCGTCTCGATCGCCTTCGCTGCATTTATTGGGACGGATCAGGCATGATCCTGGCGACGAAATGGCTGGAGGCGGGCAAGTTCGTTTGGCCACCGATCCGCGATGGCGCGATGCAGATGAGTAGCCAGGAGTTCGCGCTTTTGCTGGCCGGCATTGACTGGACGCGGGTCAAACGAAACGCGGTGAGGAGGCCCTCAAAAGTAGGCTGATCCTATTGGTTTTGTTTGCAGATTCAGGCTTGTGTGGTAGGGTCTGGCATGCCGCTTCGACCCACCTCCTTGCCTCAGGATGCTGCGCAATTAACCCGGATCATTCTCTCGCTCGACGAAGAGAATGCCGATCTCAAAGCGCGCGTTGCCTTCCTGGAGCAGCAGCTCTTTGGGCCGAAGTCGGAGAAAATGACGATGCTCGACCCGACGCAGGCGACGCTCGACCTTGGCGATCTCAGCGACATTCCCGAAGCTGCCAATGATGATGTCGCGCCCGTCACCGAGGGGACACCGCAGGCTCGACGATCGCCAGCCCGCAATATCGGCCGTTTGCCCAAGCACCTTCCCCGGTATGAAGAGGTCATCGAGCCGGAGAGCAAGGTTTGCCCGTGCTGCTCGTTCGAACTGCATTGCATCGGCACGGACGTCAGCGAGGCGCTCGACATCGTGCCGGCGGTTGTCCGGGTCAAACGGACGATCCGGCCGCGCTATGCCTGCCGGGCCTGCGAAAGCGTCATTGTGCAGGCGCCCGCGCCGGCGCGCGTAATGGATGGCGGCATGGTGACCACGGCCTTTGCCGCCCATGTCGCCGTTTCGAAGTTTGCCTGGCATCTTCCGCTCCATCGCCAGGCCCAGATGCTGGCCTCTTGCGGTGTGATCATCGATCGCGGCACGCTCGGCGCCTGGGTGACGCGGGTCGCCTGGTGGCTCGAGCTTCTCTATGATGCGCTCACCGCCTTCATCCGCTCCCAGCCGAGGGTGTTCTGTGACGAGACACCGCTTCCGCGGCTCGATCCGGGACGCAAACGCACCAAGCTCTGCCAACTCTGGGCGCAAGCCATCGACGACCGACCCTGGAACGGTCCGGCGCCGCCGGCGGTCGCCTATATCTTTGCCGAAAGCCGCAGCGCTCGCGAGGTCGAGGGGCAATTGTCGTCGTTTGCCGGCGTGCTTCAAGTCGATGGGTACCAAGCCTATAAGACCATGGCCAAGCGCCGGGGGAAGAGCAATGTCGCTCCCATGCGGCTGGCCTTCTGCCTTGCCCATGCGCGGCGCAAGTTCGTCGATGTCGTCAAACTGACCGGCTCCTCGGAGGCGCTGTCGATCCTGGCCAGGATTGCCGAGATCTATCGCATCGAAGCGAAGATCCGAGGCGAGAATGACGATACCCGGCTGAGGGTGCGGCGTCGCGAGGCAGCGCCCATCATGAGCGAACTGAAGGCCCAGCTCACCGAACTGAGCGACGAGGTGTCGGCAAAATCGGCGCTTGGCAAGGCCGTCACCTACACGCTCAACCACTGGAACGGACTGGCAGCCTTCCTGGAGGATGGCCGGATCGAAGTGGACTCCAATGTGGTCGAGCGTTCGATGAAATCGGTGGCCCTGACGAGGAAAAATTCGTTGTTCGTCGGCAACGAGCGCGGTGGCAAGACCTTCGCGGTCCTCGCATCGCTCGTCAACACCTGTAAGCTGAATGGTGTGGACCCCGAGGCTTGGTTAGCCGATGTGCTGGAACGCATCATCGCGGGCAAAGTGAAAGCCAGCGAGATGGAGAGTCTTTTGCCGTGGAACTGGAAGGCTGAGCGCGAGGCGCTGACAGAGCAGGAGCGACGGGCGGCATGACGCACAACAGCCAGGGGACGACGACCGCACGACCGAAGCTTGATGATGTGGCGTTCGAGGCGTTTATCAGGGCACGTCGTCCGGCATCGCCAATCTGGTCAATGAGCGGTCTCGATGGCTATCTCACTGCTCTCATCATCGGACCGAGGTTCATCGACCCACGTCAGTGGATCCCGGAGCTGACCGGTCCGGATGCCCTGAACCTGCCGATGGAAACAACCGAACATCGGGCCGTGCAGACGGTCGTTGCGGAATATAACCGCATCTCTGCGAGCCTTGCCGAAACACCGAAAGACCACCGGCCCAGGTTCGCCAGGATCGATGATCAGACCTTTGATCCATTCGATTGGGACCTCTGCTTTCTGCTAGGAACAAGGTACGCGCCCAAGCTTTGGCAGCCCGTCCTTCGAGGTCATGCCGTCACTGGCGATATCATCGCGCCCATCCGCAAGCTCGGCGAGGCAAAACGGAAAGCGACCCGCCAGGATGCTGCTGAGGTCGCCGAAGCACTCGTCAATATCCGAACCTATTTTATGCCGAAGCGGGCAAAGCAGAAGTTCTGACCGAGAGCCAGAAACCTATTTAGTCAATCACGAAAGCCGTGGGCCATTCGTTGCGCTCACNCAAAGCAGAAGTTCTGACCGAGAGCCAGAAACCTATTTAGTCAATCACGAAAGCCGTGGGCCATTCGTTGCGCTCACCATCTATCGGGCTGGTATCGCGCCACTGGCGGCCGCGCCGGTATCGACGGCATTACCGGCGCTAGCGTCGGTGCGGGGCGCACGCTGGAGATCTCGCTCGACCTTGCCGATGCGCTTTTCGACGCAGGTTACACGCTGCATGTCGACGCAGCCGTGGAGGACATGCGTGACAGCCCCAACGAGGTCGCCGTTCCCCTGACCACTGCGGGCACGAAGACGACCGTTCGCGGTCGACGCTACGTCTCGACCGTTGCCTACTCCTTCTAGGCGGTGGACGACATGATCCGTGTCATCCATCGCTGGCCAGGCCTTCTGGCCGCTCTTTTTCTGCTGGACTTGAGCCTTAGCGGTGCAGCACTCTCGCTGTTTCCCGCCGCCGAACTGAGAGCGGCGGTGCAAAAGTCGGCCACGGTAGCGGCGGAATAGTCCAGCCGCGGGCGGAGTAAAATCCGGCCACGCAGGGCAAGATCGAACGCTGGCACCAGACGCTCAAGAACCGCATCCTGCTGGAAAACTACTTCTTCCAGGAGGACCTCGAAGCCCAGATCGCGGCCTTCGTCGAACATTACAATCATCGCCGATACCACGAGAGCCTCGACAATCTCACCCCGGCTGACGTCTACTTCGGCCGCGGCAAAACCATCCTCATCGAACGCGAAAGGATCAAACGAGAGACCATCCGACTGCGCCGCTTGAACCACCACGCCAAAGCGGCTTAAATCAACCCGCAAACCGAGCCGGAAACTCCATTCTTCCAAAGCCCAAAAAGTCTCAAATCATTCGACGACGGACAGGCTTTTGGTTCATTCAAACGATCTCATTCAGCGTGTTTACACCCGCGTCAATTGAGACACCTAAGCGGCTTGTTTAGTTGCTCGCTTGCTGACGTTCCCAACTTCATCAATCTTTCCGTCGCTTCCGGTTAATTTGAACTGGCCGACGAGTTTCGAAAGCTCGGCGCTGATCGTGGCGAGTACAGCCGTGGCTGCATTCGTTTCTTCCATCATGGCCGCATTCTGCTGGGTGATCTGATCGAGATTTGCGATAGCGCTGTTGATTTCCCTTATCCCCGTCGCTTGCTCCTGAGCGGAATGGACAATTCCATCGATATGCTCATTGATCGACGTGATCCTGTCACCGATCGATTGCAGAGCACTTCCTGTCGCATTCACCAGCGAAACGCCGCGCATCACATCACTCGAGGATTTCGCGATGAGGGTATCGATTTCCTTTGCCGCTCGCGCGGAACGTTGGGCAAGTTCCCGAACTTCCTGAGCAACGACCGCAAAGCCCTTGCCTGCTTCTCCGGCGCGTGCAGCTTCAACGCCGGCGTTGAGGGCCAAGAGGTTTGTCTGGAAGGAAATTTCCTCAATAACGCCGATTATTGACGTGATCTGTCGGGATGAATCTTCAATCGCGGTCATGGATGAGATGGCGTTTTCGACAATCTCAGTCGATTTACGTGCCTCTTGCGCGGAAGCTTTCGCCAGTTCTTGCGCGTCCTTTGTTCTAGCCGAAGCTTCGCCAGCAACAGTGGTTATCTGCTCAAGCGCGGCGGCGGTCTCTTCCAAAGCGGCGGCCTGCTGCTCTGTCCGTGTTGCCATGCCATTGGCTGCCGCGGACATATCGACAACGCCACACGACATCTCGTTCATTGCCGACCTTACGTCGCAAAGGGTGTCCTGAAGGCGCGCCACCGCGTCATTATAGTTCTGCTTGAGGTCTGAGAATTGCGGGGAGAGTTCCTCCGAAATGCTCGACATCAGGTCTCCCGCAGCCAAGGCGGAAAGAGCAGAAGCGATTGCACTCTGCGCCGCATCCTGGCTTTCCTGGAGTGCTATCCGCGCCTCCTCGGACTTGGCTCTTTCCACGTCCAATGCCTCCAGATAGGTGGAGATAGAATAATCTATATCCACCATCGCGGCTTTCATGATCGCAGCCATTCGCTGCGATAGCTTTGAAGCCTTTTTCCTGAAGAGAACACCCTTCAGTTCATCTCGGACGACCGCATCAAACAGTTCTTCGAGAATCAGTGCATATCCGCCAAGGTACCACCGTGGTTCCAGTCCAAGTCGGGCATGCGTACGACCGATCGTCGTGACGGCATCAACATATTGCGCATCGAAACGCGCCGAGGCGATGGTTTCCCAATGCGCGGCCTGTCGTTCCTTGGCATGCGCCACATGGGCATCGTTCGAGAACATTTTTCTCGTTTCAGGAACAGCTTTCACCTTGGTATATAACTTATCGAGTGCTGTACCAATCGACCGGCTGACCAATGGCCGCAATTCCGCAAGGGCAGCTCTCTGGTCTGCGCCGAGATTGACGAAGTCCAAGCGCTCGTTGATCTGAAGATTTTTGCAGGCATCATCGTTCATGGTGAGCGTTTCCTCTGGGTGCAAAGTGGGAGTGCTGGCAAGTGGCTGATAACGTCTGGCAAACTGTTTACGTCGCACGCCTTGCTGAAGAACCAGCCTTGCAGAAAATCGCATTTCATGCCCAGCAACATTGCGACCTGTTCGGCGTCTTCGACCCCCTCGGCGGTGACCACTTTCCCCAAGCCATGCGCGATGTTGATAATTCCGCTAACAATTGCTTGGTCTTTTAGCGACTTTGTGATGTTGGAAATGAAACGTCGGTCGATCTTTAGCCGGTCGATAGGAAGTTCCTGGAGATGCGTCAGAGAGGCGTAGCCTGTTCCAAAGTCATCAAGAGCAACCTCCACCCCGGCTTCGTGCAGTCGTCGAAGCCCACGGTCAACGCGCTTCTGATCTCGGCCAAGAAACATCCCTTCCGTTACTTCGACACAGAACTGTTCCGGTCCTATCCCTGTAGCGGAGCAACGCTCGAAGAAGAGGTCAAGAAATGCATCGGATCGGAAATCGGAATTCGTGAGGTTGAGTGCGACGCGTCCCAGCGCTACGCCGCCAGCGTGCAACACGGCTATATCATCGAAGACCTTCTCCAGCATGAACATGCCTAGAACAGCACGCATCGCTGGGTCCTCAAATGCTAGCGAAAAATCCAGCGGCGTAATCATTCCTCGGGTGGGATGCTGCCATCGCATCAGGGCTTCAAGCGACACCAGTGAATTGGGGCTCGTACGGACGATCGGCTGATAGAAGAAGCGAAACTCCCCGCGCTTTAGGCCGTGCTCGATCTCGATCAATGTCGCAGATCGCTGCTCGACCTGTTCGCGTAGTTTATGCTGGAACAGTTCAAGCCTGTCGCGCCCAAGAGACTTTGCGTGATACAAAGCCATGTCAGCCGCTTTGAAGAGGTTCGTGGTATCACGTCCATGTTCAGGGAAAACGGAAATCCCCATGCTGGCGGAACAGCGCCGTGGGGAGCGTTCAATCTCAATTGGTTCGCGAACGGCGTCCAGAACGGCCTCAAAAAAGTCGAGCGCTTCGTCATTGCTCACGCCGTCCAGAATGAGACCGAATTCGTCTCCTCCGAGGCGTGCCACGAAATGGCGATCCTGAGCGAGCGGTTTGAGACGCTCCGCAATTATCTGAAGCAACAGGTCTCCTGCATCGTGTCCGAAAGAATCGTTGATTTCTTTGAACGCATCCAGATCGAAAAGCGCCAGGTACAGTCGGCGGCCGGCGACGGTGTTCTCAGCGACTAGTTCCGCTATGTATTCCTGAAACCGCCGTCTGTTCGCAAGCCCTGTCAGCGCATCGAGATTAGCAATCGCCCTGTGGTGCTCTTTGCTTGCCCGCAGCTCTTCTTCTATCAACTTTCGTGACGTAATATCGAAGCGAATGGCGGTATAGCTGTCAACCTTGCCAGCAATCGATATGTGCGGGACGATGGTCGTAGCCACCCAATACAGCGTACCATCCTTACGCCGGTTACAGATTTCGCCATGCCAGATTCTGCCTTGTGCGATGTGGCGATACATCTCACGGAAGAATTCAGTGTCATGCATCCCGGAGCGTAGGATCCGGTGGTTGGCGCCGACAAGTTCGCTTTGGGTGTAGCCGGTGATTTGGCAGAACTTCCCGTTGACGAATGTGATAGTGCCTCGCACATCCGTCACGGCAACAATGGCCGCGCTGTCGAGGGCATATCGAATAAACTCTTCGGTTTCTCGGTATGGTGGTGGTGCAGCCCGACCTTCGTCACGAAAACGCGGCTCTGCTATGAGAGAGGGGCTTCCTTTGTGGAGAACAGATGCTCTTTCCGGTTCCTGACTCATGCAAATTTCCAGAAGAAAACTTCAACAACCCAAAAAAGGCGACGGTATAGGAACAATGAAGGCTCTGGTTGCAAAAAGCCCCTGTCCTGTTAGACAGTTATCAACTATATTTTAGTTGAATATGATTCGGGCGAGTTGTGCCTGTACGCTCAGGTCGGAATATCAAGACGTGAGGTCATCTTCGATATGGAAATCCTGAAGAAGCTTGCGGACGCGACGGGATCGATCTCTGATGCGCAAGACAAAATTGAGTTACTGAATTCGCTCCAACATGCTTTCTCTTCCTTGGGTTTTGGCAGCTTCAATCTGGGGTGCCATAAAGCCGATAAACATGAACTAGCGCTCAATCCGACGCTCACGACTTGGTCGGACGACTTTATGACGGAGTATGAGCGCCAGAATTGGGCGGACTTCGATCCCAATCTCGCTCGCGCAGCTGTGGCTGAAAAGCCAATGAGTTGGAGCAACGAAGACAGATACGTCTGCCGTCACCAGCAAAGCTATCTCGAGTTTCTGCGCAACAGCCCGCTGAAGGGTGGTCTCATGATACCGCTCGCTAGGCGGCCCGGCACCATTAGCTGTGTCTCGGTGGAGTCCCACAGTGAAAAACAATTTGATGATCGGACGACCCACGCCGTGGCGGTGGTTGCAAACTCAGGACTGCTAAAGGCAGAGGCACTCGGCCTTTGTTCAGCGATTTCCGTCGATGAAAGCCACGCACTGCGCGAGCTCTCGCCGAAACAAGCAGAAATTCTTAGATGGGCGGCAGAGGGTAAATCGAACACGGATATAGCTGCGATCATAGGCATTTCGGAGCGAGTCGTGAAATATCATATGAGTGAAATTCTTCGAAAGCTGGGGGTTGCCACGCGTGCGCAGGCAATATCGAAGCTGCCGCAACGGCAATAGCCGCTCATCTCAACACTGGCGATTGCAAGATGGTCGGTATTCTTCGCTCGCCCTTTTGGCGGATGGCTGTATTCCGAGAACACGTTCAACGGTTTCGGAAAGGATCGCAGCATGTCCCACCTCAAGGCCCTCAAGCTCACCTCCGCAGTTCCAGTTCGCGCGACCGTCGATCCGGTCGAGCGTGCGCGGGAAAAGATGATCGCGGCGCTCGCCGAGCAGAAGCAGATGGCCGAGGCGAAGATCGCCGGTCAGGCGTTCACTCTGACGCATATCGTGCGCAAGAAGAATGCCGAAGGTGTCCGCGTCGAGGTCGAAACGGCCAAGCGCGTGCGTCAGGGCTGGTTCACCGATGCCAACGGCAAGGTGTTCCTCGGCATTCGCTACGCCGGCAAGCCCATCGAATTTGCCAAGGACAAGATCGCCATCGAAGCGGGTGAGCTTTCGGCACTGCCGAAGATCATCGACACGCTCGTGGAGGCGGTTCGCGCTGGTGAACTCGATGCGCAACTGACCGCTGCTGCCGCCGAACGCAGCAAGAGGTGATGTCACGTTGTCGTTGGCTTTACGATTGGCGGATAGTGGCGGTGAGATGAGCACGCCCACCATCAGCTATAAGAACCACCGCTTTCCGCCGCAGGTTATCGCCCGTGCGGTGTGGTTGTATTTCCGGTTCCCTCTGAGCTTGCGGATGGTGGAGGAAATGCTGCTGGAGCGCGGTATTGTCGTTTCTTATGAAACGATCCGCCGGTGGGGCCGGAAATTTGGCCCTGCCTACGCAAGGCAATTGCGCAGACGCAAGCCGTCGCGAAAAGATATCTGGCACCTGGACGAGGTGGTGATCTCCATTGCTGGCCGAAAGCATTGGCTGTGGCGTGCCGTCGATCAGGACGGTTATGTTCTCGACGAGATCGTTCAGACCCGCCGCAATACAAAGGCTGCCAAGCGATTACTGATCCGGCTGCTGAAGAAGCAAGGGATGGCGCCGAAGCGCATCATCACCGACAAATTGCGCTCATACAGCGCGGCAAGGCGGGACGTCATGCCCAATGTTGAACATCGATCGCACAAAGGCCTCAACAATCGAGCAGAGAACTCTCACCTGCCGCTGCGAAAACGAGAACGGATAATGCAGGGATTCCGATCGGTCGGCGGATTGCAACGCTTCATCTCAATCTTCTCGGCAGTTCGAAATCTCTTCGTCGCATCGCACAAAAAACGCTCAGCTCTCACCACTCACATTCACCGTGTCCGCGCAACGGCGCAGTGGAATGCTGTGACAGCCGAACTGGTCTGAGTTTCCACCGACACGCTTCTTTCCATCGTTACCCAACAACGTGACATCACCCCATTTCGTGTTCAGCATCCTTGCGTTCAGGAGCCGAAGCTGCTGTTCGTGGTTCGGCACGGCGGGTACGACATCCATGTGGAACTGGGCGCCGTCAGCATAGTCGAGGATCCAGCAGCGGTTGCCTTCGCGGACAGGTTTCACCATTGCCATTGCATCGTGGTAGGCCTTGATCTCGGCGCCGAGCATTGCCTTCAACTCTTGCTGGGTCTTGTCGCTTTTCGTCAGCAGGCGAAGCTCGACGACGGAATCGACATCGTATTCTTCCGCTTCCGTGTGCGGACGGATCGCGGTTCCAAGTCGGAACGAGCCCTGACAATAAACCTGCGGATCGTATTGGCGGACGGTGCTCGCCGGACGGTGGAGCCACTCCCCGAGTGAGGAGTAGCTCGTCTCTGCCTGCTCATAGCGGTGATCAGGAACATCGAGTTCTTTCACCAGAGCTTCGAGAAATGCCTCGATGATATTCACATGCATATTCATGAGTGGGAATCCTCATTGTTATGCTCGCCATGGCGCGGCAAGCAGTCTTTGAGCGGTTTGGCAACATCAGGCACGTCGTAACCGGACCCCAGGATGTTGATGTCGATGACGACGTTGTCGCCATCTGCCTGTAGAAGAGGCATGTCGTCGGTGCTCACTTGAAATGCTCGATCTTCACTGCAATTGGCCTCGCTCGAAGCCGTGCTGCCAACTACGCGTTTAGGTCGAGCTCAAATCGCGACAATCGAAGCACTGCCATTTCCGATGCGTTGACGGCACTCCCGTATACCTCCATATAAGGTAGGTACGATCGAATAATCAATCAAGTAATGCGATGCATCTTTTTCGGATGAATCGGAAAAGGAGATGGGCCGTATGACGGATTCTGCAGACCGCGACCTGAGATGGGGTGTCACCAAGAGGCTGGAATTTATCGACTTTAGGCTTTTTTGGGACGGATCGTTCAACCGCAAAGATCTTGTGGATTTCTTCGGGATTTCAGAGCAGCAAGCGTCGTCTGACATCGCGCAATACCAGGCTCGGGCTGATCGAAACCTAGCATATGATCGGAGTTTGAAGAGCTTTGTTCGCTCAGAGGGGTTCGTGCCGGAGTTCATCGGTCCATTTTCCGACCGGTATCTCTTGCAACTTGTAGCGGTGCAAAATGGCTGGATGAGCGCATCCGATACGTGGTTTTCCGAAACCCCTCCCATCGATGTCGTGGGGTTCATCAAACGACGTTCGACCAGTCCAAGCAACCTCATTAGGATACTTGATGCTATCAAGCAGAATGCTGCACTTGAGATCGAATACGCCTCGCTCACTGGTTCGCCTGCTGGGAAGCGGACGATCGCGCCACACTCGTTTCTGTTCGCTACAGGCTGCTGGTACGTGCGTGCTTGGTCAAAAGAGCACAATGAGTTTCGAGACTACAGTCTAAATCGCATTGCCAGCGCTGCTCTTTTTGGGCCTAGCAGCGTGACAGCGGATCTGGATCTTGAGTGGCATCACACGATGGAACTGATCCTGATTCCAAACCCAAAACTCGAAAAACTGAAGCAGGCTGCAGTCGCGGCGGAATACGATATGGTCGATGAGGAGTTGCGAGTCCCTTCCCGCCTTAGTGCGGCTTTTTACATCATCAATGAGCACAATCTCGACGTCGAACCTGGTGTTCTGAAGCCTGAGAAACAGCAGCTTGTTCTCAAAAATCTCGATGAAGTCGTTCAGACCCGAGAAGTGGTGCGGCGTTTGTCCATTGATGCGCTTCGAAAGAACAAGGGCGCCGGGACCGGACTATGACCTGGGTTCGTGGGCTTTTCGCATGACTATTACAGCTATGCTCTTGTTCGGTAGCCACGCCAGGGGTGACGAAGACATCTTCTCCGATACCGATTTGCTCCTAATTTCGGAGGATGATCGACCGCAACATGTTCAAAAGGGACACCTTTCAACGTCGATCTATCCGCTCGACGACTTGCTGACACGAGCACAACAGGGCGATCTCTTCGTATGTCATATCGCCCGCGAGGCGAAGGCTATTTATGACCCTTCCGACCAACTCGGGCTGCTGCGGCAGCATTTTGCGCTGAGGCCGTCCTATGAGCGGGAAATCAGACATGCTTCGGACCTCGGTTGGTTTATTGTCGATTTTGGTGGTGAGAGCCATCTGCAGTCCTTGTTAAACCGACGAATTGCCTGGTGTGTGAGAACAATTCTGATCGCAAAATCGGCCGAACTGGGACGGCCCGTCTTTTCCGCGGCAGAGTTGGCGGAATTCGCGCACTCGGGAGATGTTTTGAAGCTAATTAAAAACAAAGAAACAGATCGTGCCGACCCCGGGGCCATGGCGATGCTCAGAAATTTTCTTTTGGCGTTTGGGGCGGTTAGATTTTATCGCGGGGCACCAGATTACGGTGCATACTTGAAACAATTCTCGGATACCGCCAACAACGTTGCGCTCTCGTTGATAAGAGCCGAGGCGTCTTCACAAACGTCAGATTACTAAGGTCGATCATTTACGCCAGTTTTGAACGCTGACACTAAGGGAGTATGTTGAGCAAATGCTCCCTAGTTGGCGTAGGTACTAATCCTATATGTTCCCTGCGCGGTGACGATTACGATGCCTTCGGTGCGCCCCAAGCCTTGGGGAGGTGGCAAAATATCCAGCGTGAACAAGATCGGCAATAAGACCGGCAAATTGATTGCATCGCTCCGTGCCTACCACTATGTTCTTAATTGTGAATTTAGAGGCATGGGAACCGGCAAAAAATGGTAACGCTCGCAAGCATTGAGCCCCTTCTTCCCGACAGCAATCGAGATCTGGAAGATTTGACGATCGAGCTGACGTCGGCGGCCAGCCGTTTCGCTGCGCGCCTGCACCCACTTATGCGGGCTTCTATCGGCGATCTGGTGCGCTCGATGAACTGCTACTACTCAAATCTGATAGAGGGGCACAATACCCTCCCGATCGATATCGACCGGGCCATGTTAGGCGACTTTTCCGGCGAACCGGAGAAGCGCAACCTTCAGCTTGAGGCTCGCGCCCACATCGAGGTGCAGCAACTCGTCGATCGAGGAGACATGCCGTTTCCCGTGCTGTCTTTCGACGGAATCTGCTGGCTTCATGGGGAGTTCTGCGGGCGGTTGCCTGCGGACCTGCTGATTGTCCGGAATCCCGATACGGGCGAAGTAATTCGAATGACCCCCGGCCAGCTCAGGACGCGGCATGTCAAAGTAGGGGAGCATATCGCCCCAGAGCCCGACATGATTGAGCCGCTCCTTGGGCGGTTCGTTGAAGGCTACGGCTTGAAGATGCTTTCCAAGCTACAGCGGATCATTGGCGTCGGCGCCTCTCACCATCGTCTAGCATGGATCCATCCATTCTTTGATGGCAACGGGCGTGTCTCACGGCTGTTTTCGCACGCCCTTCTGCGCGATCTCGGGATCGGTTCAGAACTGTGGTCTGTTTCACGAGGTCTTGCAAGAAATGTCTCGGATTACAAACGCCTACTGTCCCAGGCCGATCAGCCAAGGCGCGGTGATTTGGATGGACGGGGTAACCTGACGCAAGCCGGGCTGACTGAGTTTACCTCATTCTTCCTGTCGTGCTGCCTGGACCAGGTCACGTTCATGGAGGAGCTTCTCAAGCCGGAGGAATTGCTGAACCGCATCGAAGTCTGGTGTAACGAGGAGGTTCAGATGCAGCGGCTTCCAAAGGGAAGCTGGCCGCTCTTGCGTGAAGCCGTCATCAGCGGGGAGTTTTCCCGATCACAGATCCAGGGACTGACGGGCTATCAGGAACGGCAGGCACGGACGGTGCTATCGAGTTTGCTCAACTTCGGCGTCCTCAAGTCGGACACCGCCAAGGGCAAAGTCCGCCTCGGCTTCCCCGTCGATATTATCGAGCGGTGGCTTCCACGCCTCTACCCCGCGGTCCGCTAGTCAATGAGATCATCGGCATGAAACAGCAGTTCGACTTGTTCGGGAACGGTGAGGCGAGGGAGCCCGAAGCGAAGGTCCAGTCTGCCCCCAACGACGGCATGCAAGGAGCTCAGGATGAGATCGATATGGTGCGCCGGCTTGAAGAAACAGGCCGCTATCGCGTTCTGCGGAAACTCGAAGCTCGGACCATCGCGGATGCACCGCGACCCGGCTTCCCTTTGCGCGGCGTCATTGTCGATACGGAGACGACGGGCCTCAATGCTCGCAAGGACGAAATCATCGAGATCGGGATCGTCGTCTTCAGCTTCGACGAGGCTGGAAACATCGGCGATGTCACGGGTGTTTATGGCGGGCTGCAGAAGCCAAGTGTCGCCATCCCCGTCGACATCACGCGACTGACCGGCATCACGGACGCCATGGTGGCCGGTCAGAAGATCGACATCGCCCAGGTGAAGGCCCTGATCGAACCTGCCGATCTGATCATTGCTCACAATGCCGGCTTCGACCGCGCTTTCTGTGAAACCTTTTCCCCGGTCTTCGCGCCGAAAGCGTGGGCTTGCTCAGTCTCCGAAGTCGATTGGTCGGCTCGCGGCTTCGAAGGAACGAAGCTTGGCTACCTCATCGGGCAGGCGGGCTACTTCCATGATGGACACCGCGCCGTCGACGACTGCTTCGCACTGCTTGAGGTCCTGGCCCAGGACGGACCGGAGCAGAGCGCTACTCCCTTTGCCGAACTCTTCGCTGCGAGCCAGCGCTCGCGGGTTCGCATCTTTGCCGAGCACAGTCCGTTCGAGATGAAGGATCATCTCAAGGCCCGTGGCTACCGATGGTCGGACGGAAGTGACGGGCGGCCGAAATGCTGGTGGGTCGAGGTCGCCGATGACATGCTCGACGACGAACTCCGCTATCTGCGCGCCGAAATCTACCGCTGGCCCGACGCCGATCCCCCACTCAAGCGCCTCACCGCCCTTGAGCGCTTCAAGGCGTAAGGCATCGCCAGAACGGCACACCACCGAAGTGCGCAGCTGTTGGCATTCCTGAGTAGATGTTCACCCGGTCCTATCGTCCGTCAGTTAGGCCGCTCTAATACGGTCCCTCACTGATCAAAACCCATTGGCCCATTCTCTGCGTCCGATCGACATGACGCGCCATGGCTGGCTTTCGAGCCGCCGCCAGGCATCGCAGCAATGATCGACGATGTCGTCGTATGATTTGAACACGCGGTTTGATAACCAGTTGTCGCGCATGAAATGCCAGAGGTTTTCGACCGGGTTCAGCTCCGGCGATTTCGGCGGGAGTGGCAGAATGGTGATGTTTTCGGGCACGACGAGATTGTTGGACATGTGCCAGCCTGCCTGATCCATGATGAGGATAGCGTGCGCGTCGGCATCGACGTGTCGGGCGATTTCGGCCAGATGCTGGGTCATGGCGTAGGTGTCGCACCATGGCATGACCAGCGCCGCCGCCTTGCCGAGCTTGGGGCAGATTGCGCCGAAGATGTAGGCCGACCTTGTGCGCTGATCGTGCGGTGCTGAAGGCCGTGTTCCTCGCCTGGCCCATCGGCGGGTGATCTTGTTCTTTTGCCCGATACGGGCCTCATCCTGAAACCAAATCTCTATGCGTTTTCCTCGGGCCGCTCCAGCGGCAATCTCTGCCACTGCGGCAGGGAAGCTTTTTTAAAACCCTCAATGGCTTGAGGGTCTTGCGCGTGATGTTTGGGCCGAACAGCGAGCTTGCGATAGCCCATGGCCCGGACTTCGCGGCTGAGCGTCTGCTCGCTCACCGAAACGCGAAACTCCTCCCACAGCCATTGCGCCAGATCGCACAGACGCCAGCGAACGACGCCGTCGAGAT
>NZ_KQ410770.1 GCF_001262505.1 Shinella sp. SUS2 | reverse complement strand
TCATCGCCCACATTCGCCTGATCACAAGGCGACTTGCAAGGTACCGATATCGTTGAAGGCTTTTCGAGTCAGACTCTGAGAATCTCCTGTTCGTCGCTCATGCCATTTCAGATAGAGCTTCCCACCGTTGGAAGGTCAAGTCCCAATGCTGATAAATTTGCTATTGACCTTCCAACGGTGGGAAGCCCTATTTTACGTCACGAATGCCGCAATTCGTACGCAAGGAGCCTCGATGAACGCCCCGCTCAAAGATCATGCAGTTTCGTTCGAACCAATAGTACTTCCCATTGAGGGCATGAGTTGCGCCTCGTGTGTGGGTCGCATCGAGAATGCGCTGAAGGCAGTGCCGGGTGTCGCGGACGCCAGTGTTAACTTGGCAACAGAGATGGCCGATATTTCGTTCACTGCTCCCGTCGAGCACGGCGCCCTCGTGTCCGCGGTTGAGGATGCGGGGTATTCGGTTCCCGCAACCCACACCGAGGTCATCATTGAGGGCATGACCTGCGCGTCATGCGTGGGGCGCGTCGAAAGCGCGCTCAATGCGGTTCCAGGCGTCACGCAAGCGACAGTCAACCTCGCCACGGAGCGCGCGAGCCTGCAGGGAAATGCCACCGCTGCCGATCTTATAAAGGCAGTCGAAAGGGCGGGTTATACGGCCCGAGTGGTCGATGGCGGTTCACAGCAACAGGACGAGGACGCCGCCCGTAAGGATCGCGAGCAGGCGCAGTTGCAGCGCGCCGTCCTTACTGCGGCGGTGCTGACCCTGCCGGTCTTCGTATTGGAGATGGGCTCGCATCTCCTCCCGGGCATGCACGACCTCATCATACGCACGATCGGAATGCAGTGGAACTGGTACCTTCAGTTTGCGCTTACAACGGCCGTTCTTTTCGGCCCCGGCATCCGTTTCTACAAAAAAGGCTTTCCCGCCTTGTGGAGGTTTGCGCCCGACATGAATTCGCTCGTGGCGGTTGGCACCATTGCGGGTGGCGTCGCCTTAACCTGACGTAGGACGCAATCATTTCTTTGTCCTGAATTTCAGGCTTGGATCGGCAACGCGATCTCACGCCAGGTGGCGCTGGCGAGGGCGCGGAGTTGGCGATGATCAGCGGCATTCAGGTGTTTTCGATGAAGTTGGAAAAGATTGGCAATTTGGCCGTGGGTTGAGACGAAACGTTGGCATTGACCTGCCGACTTGAACCGCATCATGCGTCGCTCTCGTCGTCGAACGGGAAGGTGAGAATTTTCTGCGAGGTTGTTGAGCCCTTTGTGCGAACGGTGTTCGATCCCCAGCATGATCTCTCTCTTTGCGGCGGAATAAGAACGCAGCTTGTCTGTCACCATCACGCGCGGCGCAACACCTTGGCTCTTCAACAATTTGCGCATCAGCCGAAGAGCGGCTCCCTTGTTTCTGCGGCTTTGCAGCAGAGCATCGAGAACGTAGCCGTTGGCATCGACGGCGCGCCACAGCCAGTATTTCTTGCCCTTGATCGATACGACCATCTCATCGAGATGCCATTTGTCTGCGAAGTTGCCGATCGACCGCCGCTTGAGTTGGTGGGCGAATTTCCGGCCAAACTTAGTCGTCCATTCTGAGACGGTCTGAAACGAGACGGCAATGCCGCGCTCGGCAAGCAGGTCTTCGATATCGCGCAGGCTCAGCGGGAACCGGTAATAGAGCCATACCGCATGCGCGATGATCTCGGCTGGAAAGCGGTGGCGTTTGTATCGGGCGGACGCATCGTCAGTCATGCCGATAGACTATTGCCTCGATCCGCACCAGCCGGTTAAGGCGACGCCTCCGCTGCCCCCGATGATTGTCTCATTCTTTAAACCATCCGCTCTTTGCAATGTGCGGATCAGCGGCGTATCGCAAGCGATATCGTTTTCAACGCGCTTGCCAACTACGGACACCCCTTAGACAATGGATCATTTCCGCAGCAGACCGTTGGGCACGGTCGCGCTGGATTTCGTCGGGCGCGGTCTGGCCAAGATCGATGTAGCAGTCGGTCAGCAGTTCGCAGAGCGGCAAAGCCTGTTCTACGGCCGTATCAGGCAAAGCTTCGAGAAGCGGCGCGGACGAGAACGGGTTCTGGACAAGTTCTTCGGCTCTTGTTCGTGCTTGTTCCGCCAGCGCCTGTAGTCTGCTTGAATCGGCCGTTTTTTCAGCCGCCGCCAGCGTTATGAGGTGATTGGCGAGCCGCATCTCTAGCAATACCAGATCCGTTTTGACGATGTCCGTGGAGGTGCGGCGTTCGACATGAAAGGCACGCCTGCGTTCGCTGCGCAGCTTTGCGACGTGACCCAGTTCCTCGTGCGCCATCCGCTCGGCGGCTTTGCCGATCTCTGCAGAATTCGCGTGTGCGGCGACATAAGTCCAGAAGACAAAGGCGCGCTCTTCGTTGCGCACCGCCATTGAGAAGGCGCGATACGCACTCAGTAGTTCAGGCGCAACGATGCCCGCTCCCTCGTCGTCAAACAGCACTTCCGGCGGATGCAACATGGCGGATTTCGGTTGACCAATCGCCGTCTGCCATTCGTCCACCTTACCCAGATGGCCCTCCTCCTCTGTGACAAGAGCCTCGAAGACGCCGGCGAGATCAGGTTGGCCTATCTCCTGCATGCGCTTCGCCAGCGCGATATATCCATCGATCGCCTCCTGTTCCATCGACCTGGCAAGCGCCAGCAGTTCATTCATCGACGCGACCTCCCATGAATCGCTCTCGCTTTTAACCATAATTTTCTCCTCGATCGTGCCATTACGTGCCGAATAACAGTCTACAATAGTTTGAACATGGGTGTTTGATTTCAATGAACGATTGCCTAAACTGATCCTTGGAGTGGCCAGTGACTTACCAGAAGAGAGACGCATCGAAATGGAATTTACCTGGAAACGTCCAGCCTGGCTGTTGAGCATTCTTTGGCTAGCGGCCATCTGCCTCTCGGTGACAATCGCTTCGCCGGCTATGGCTGACGGTCAGTTGCCAACATTCCTCGAAAAGGTCCAGCCGTCCGAACTGTTTGAAGGTGCCGACCGCTTTGGCGAAGTCGAGGGCGATCCCCCCATCGCGCCTGTCTACCGGGGAGACGAACTTCTCGGCTATGCCTATCTGAACTCCGATTTCACCAGTTCCATCGGCTATTCCGGCAAGCCCATCCATATCGTCGTTGGTATCGAGCGATCGGGCATTATTCGCGGCATCAAGCTCGTCGACCACAAGGAGCCGATCGTGCTGATCGGCATTCCCGAGAAGGATGTCGTCGCCGGCCTGAACTCGATCATCGGCAAGGATATGGGCCGCGTCGCCGCCGGTCAGGAGCGCCCGCCGCAGGTGGACATCGTCAGCGGCGCCACCGTGACCATCCTGGTGATGAGCGACAGCGTCGTGCGCTCGGCGGTGGCGCTGATTCGCAGCAACCGGTTAAGCGGCGAAGGCGTCGTCGCTACGGTGGCGGTAACCGAGAAGAGGACGCTCGATCTTTCGAAAACGGAAGCAAGCGACTGGCAGACGCTGCTCGGCGACGGGTCGATCCGCAGCCTGCGCCTGACGGTCGGCGAAGTCTCGCAAGCCTTCGCGGATGCCGGCCACGCCGAGGCGGCGAAGAAGCCGGAAACACCACAGCCCGGGGACAGATTCATCGATCTTTACATCGCCCCTGTCAGCGTGCCGGTCATCGGCAAGACGCTGCTGGGCGAAGTAGGCTATCAGCGGCTCCAGTCCCGGTTGAAGCCGGGCCAGTCAGCTCTCCTCGTCGCGGGCGACGGCGCCTATTCGTTCAAGGGCTCTGGCTATGTCCGGGGTGGCATTTTCGACCGCATCGAATTGCTGCAGAACGGCCAGGGCCTTCGCTTCAGGGATCGCAATCATACCAGGATTTCGGCCTTCTCAACGGACGGCGCCCCTCGCCTGCGTGAGATCGCCCTTTTCGTCGTACCTACCGATTTCCAGTTCGATGTGACCGAACCCTTCGAACTGCAATTGCTCGCGCAGCGCAGCACCGTGGCGCGCGACAAGGCCGCCATCGCCTTCAATCTCGGCTATACGCTTCCTTCTTCCTACTACACAGTCACCCGGGTGGAGACGCCCGTTGCTGCGGCCAGGACGGACGCTTCTGCCGAAGAGCCGGCGGCGGCGACCCGGACCGAACCACTGCCCGACGCGCCGCCGCTATGGGTCAGCATCTGGGACATGAACCGCGTGACGATGGCCATCACCGTGGCCGCCCTTCTCGTGCTCACCGGGATCTTCTTTTTCCAGGACTGGCTGGTGAAGCGTCCGAAACTGTTTGCCTGGGTCCGTACCAGCTATCTCGTCTTCACGCTGGTCTGGCTCGGCTGGTACGCCAATGCCCAGCTTTCCGTGGTCAATGTCCTGACATTCATCAATTCGCTCGTTACGTCCTTCCGGTGGGAATTCTTCCTGGCGGCGCCGCTGATCTTCATTCTCTGGGCCGCGGTTGCCGCCGGCCTGCTGTTCTGGGGACGTGGCCCCTTCTGCGGCTGGCTCTGCCCGTTCGGCGCGCTCCAGGAACTGCTCAACAAGGTTGCCGTAAAGCTGAAGATTCCGCAGGTGAAGGTGCCATGGGGCCTGCACGAGCGCCTCTGGCCGATCAAGTACATCATTTTCCTCGGGCTCTTCGGACTGTCCTTCTATTCGATGGCCTATGCCGAAATCCTCGCGGAAGTGGAGCCGTTCAAGACGGCAATCATTCTGAAGTTCGCCCGCGAGTGGCCCTTCGTCATCTTCGCCTTGACGCTTCTGGCCGCCGGCCTGTTCATCGAACGTTTCTACTGCCGCTATCTCTGCCCGCTCGGTGCGGCGCTGGCCATTCCCGGCCGGATCCGCATGTTCGAATGGCTGAAGCGCTGGCCAGAATGCGGCACGCCATGCCAGCGTTGTGCCAAAGAATGTCCTGTGCAGTCCATTCATCCGGAAGGCCAGATCAATGTCAACGAGTGTATCTACTGCATGCATTGCCAGGAACTCTATCACGATGATCATCGCTGCCCGCACATGATCCAGGTCCGCCTGAAACGGGAAAAGTTCATGGCTCTGTCGACGCCGGCATCGCGCGGTGAAAGCCCGCCCAGAACCGTCGTCACCCATAATGGCGAGGCCATAAAGAAAACCTGAATTCGGCGCCGGGCAGCCTGCCCACGCCAGCAATACCAGCAGAAAGGGAAGACACCATGTCCAACGAAGATACGCAACCGCGCCTGAACAGACGCCAGCTTCTGGGGTCAACCGCCGCCGTCGCGGCGGCAGGCGCCGCCACCGCCGGTGGCGCGCTGACCTTTGCCGGAGGCGCTACGCCGGCAAAGGCCGCCACCGAGGGAGGATTGTCCTACGAGGTCAAGCCGGGCGAACTGGACGAATATTACACGTTCTTCTCCAGCGGCCAGAGCGGCGAAGTCCGCATCGTCGGCCTGCCGTCGATGCGCGAATTCATGCGCATTCCGGTGTTCAACCGATGCAGCGCCACCGGCTGGGGCCAGACCAACGAAAGCCTGAAGGTGATGACCGAAGGGCTGCGTCCCGAAACGGTCGAGTATCTCAAGGACAAGGGCGGCGTCTACCACAACGGCGACCTGCACCACCCGCATTTGTCCTTCACCGACGGCACCTATGACGGTCGCTATCTCTATGCCAACGACAAGTCCAATACCCGCGTTTGCCGCATCCGCCTCGACGTCATGAAATGCGACAAGATCATCGAACTGCCGAACCAGCACACCGTTCATGGCCTGCGCGTGCAGAAATACCCCAAGACCGGCTATGTGTTCTGCAACGGCGAGGACGGCGTGCCGCTGCCGAACGACGGCAAGATCCTCGACAAGCCCGCCGAATATTTCTCGATCTTTTCCGCGGTTGACGGCGAGACCATGACGGTTGCATGGCAGGTGATCGTCGATGGCAACCTCGACAATGTCGATGCCGACTACCAGGGCAAATACTGCTTTGCGACCTGCTACAATTCCGAGAAGGGCGTCACGCTCGAAGAGATGATGTCGAAGGAGCAGGACTGGGTCGTCATCTTTAATATCAAGCGGATCGAGGAAGCCGTCGCCAAGGGCGATTACAAGGAAATGAACGGCGTGCCGGTGATCGACGGGCGTGCGGGTTCCGCCTACACCCGCTATGTCCCGGTTTCCAACGGCCCGCACGGCATGAACACCGCCCCCGACGGCATCCACGTGGTCGCCGCCGGCAAGCTGTCCCCGACCGTCACAGTGTTCGACGTGCGCAAGTTCGACGATCTCTTCGACGACAAGATCAAGCCGCGCGATGTGGTGGTCGCCGAGCCGGAACTCGGCCTCGGTCCGTTGCACACGGCTTATGACAACAAGGGCAACGCCTATACCACCCTGTTCATCGATAGCCAGATCTGCAAATGGAACATCGAGGACGCCAAGCGCGCCTTTGCCGGTGAGAAGGTCGATCCGATCCGCCAGAAGCTCGACGTCCACTACCAGCCTGGCCACAACCATACCTCCATGGGCCAGACCAAGGAGGCCGACGGCAAGTGGCTGATCTCGCTGAACAAGTTCTCGAAGGATCGGTTCCTCAATGTCGGCCCGCTGAAGCCCGAATGCGACCAGTTGATCGACATTTCCGGCGACCAGATGGTGCTTGTCCATGACAACCCGACCTTCGCCGAGCCGCATGACGCGACGATCGTGCATGCCTCGAAGATCAATCCGGTCAGCGTCTGGAGCCGTGATGATGTCTTCTTCGCCGATGCCGTGGAACAGGCCAAGAAGGACAATATCGACCTGCTCATCGACTCGGAGATCATTCGCGACGGCAACAAGGTGCGCGTCTATATGACCTCGTCGGCGCCGGCGTTCGGGCTCGAATCGTTCACGGTCAAGCAGGGAGACGAAGTCACTGTGTATGTGACCAATATTGACGAGGTAGAGGACCTGACGCACGGCTTCTGCATCGTCAACTACGGCATCAACATGGAGGTCGCGCCGCAGGCTACCGCCTCGGTGACGTTCAAGGCCGACCGGCCTGGCGTCTACTGGTACTATTGCTCGTGGTTCTGCCATGCCATGCACATGGAAATGAAGGGCCGCATGCTGGTGGAGCCTAAATCGGCCTGATGCGGTACCGACTGGCAAAACTCTGGATGGCGGCCCTTCTGGCCGCCATTCCTTCGGCTGCGCTGGCTGCGGAATGGATCGTCACACCCTCCGACGGACCGACGCTGTCGGCCGTTCTTAAAGCGGCGGCTCCGGGCGACAGGATACGCCTCAAGCCGGGCCGGCACGACGGGCCGCTGGTCATCGACAAGCCGGTAACGCTCGACGGCGAGGATGGAGCCAGCATCGTCGGCAACGGCGAGGGCAGCGTCGTCACCATCGAGGCGGAGAAGGTTACAGTGCGCGGCATCGAGGTCACCGGCTCGGGCATGAACCTGTCGACGCTGGATTCCGGCATCTTCGCCGCCCGGACGGCGACCGGCGCGATCATCGAGAACAACACCCTCACCGGCAATCTGTTCGGCATCTATCTCCACGGCGCGAAGGACTCGTTGGCCCGGAAGAACGTCATCGTCGGTCTCAAGGATGGCCGGATGAGCGAGTTCGGCAGCGGCATATCGATATGGAACGCGCCGGGCGGCAAGGTTGTCGATAACGACATCAGCTTCGGCCGCGACGGTATCGCCACCATGGCCAGCAAGAAGAACGTCTTCAGCGGCAACCGCTTCCGGGACCTGCGGTTCGCCGTCCATTATATGTATACCAATGACAGCGAGATCAGCGGCAATGTCTCGACGGGCAATTCGGTCGGCTACGCCATCATGTTCTCCAACCGGCTGAAGATCATCAACAATATCTCCGACGGCGATCGCGACCACGGCCTGCTGTTGAATTCGGCCAACAGTTCGACGATATCCGGCAACATCGTACGCGGGCGGCTGCAACCGGCGGACCGCTGGACGATGGCTGGCATCCAGGATTCCGGCCATGGCGTGAAGGATGATGCCGAGACGACGGGCGCCGTCGAGGGCGGCATGCGGCTCGGGCCGGAGAAATGCGTCTTCATCTACAATGCCAACCGGAACAAGCTGCTCAGCAACGAATTCCAGGGCTGCGCCATCGGCATCCATTTCACCGCCGGGTCGGAAGGCAATACGATGACCGGCAATGCCTTCATCGACAATCGCAACCAGGTGAAATATGTCGGCACCCGCTACCTTGACTGGTCGGTGAATGGGCGCGGCAATTACTGGAGCGACAACCCGGCCTTTGACCTTGATGGCGACGGAATCGGCGATAGGGCCTATCGCCCGAACGACCTCATGGACAAGGTCCTGTGGACCTCGCCGCAGGCCAAGATTCTCACTTCGAGCCCGGCCGTGCAGATCATCCGCTGGGCGCAGGTCCAGTTTCCGGCGCTGTTGCCGGGCGGCGTGGTGGACAGCCATCCGTTGATGGCACCGACAAGACAGAAAGACGGTTTGCAGTGACGGCACCCACGGTCACATTATCAGGCGTGGCGAAACGCTACGGCCGGATCGAGGCGGTCAAGAATGTCTCCTTCGAACTGGAGCAGGGCCAGACGGTGGCCCTTGTCGGCCACAACGGCGCGGGCAAGACGACGCTGATCAAGCTGATGCTCGGCCTCATCCGGCCGACGCAAGGCACGGTGCAGGTGCTGGGCGAAGACCCGGCCCGGGGCGATTTCGCTGTGCGCCAGCGGCTCGGTTACCTGCCGGAGAGCGTCTCCTTCCACATGGCGCTGACGGGCCGCGAGACGCTTGCCTTCTATGCACGACTGAAACGTGTGGATATGTCGGACATGGAGGGCCTGTTCGAGCGCGTCGGGCTCGCGCCGGCTGCAGCCGATCGCCCCGTCCGGACCTATTCCAAGGGCATGCGGCAACGACTGGGACTGGCGCAGGCGCTGCTCGGCGCACCGCGCATCCTGCTGCTCGACGAGCCCACCAGCGGCCTTGATCCGGCATTGAGACGAAATTTCTATGAATTGGTATCCGGCCTGCGATCGGCTGGTACAACGATCCTGCTGTCCTCGCATGCGCTGACGGAACTCGAAGATCGCACCGACCGGGTGATCATCGTCAACGAGGGTGTGGCAATCGCCGACGGCACGCTGGAGAAGCTGCGGGGCATCGCCCGCCTGCCGACCCGGATCAGTGTCACGCTGGCAGATGGCGCGGGAATAACCGCTCCGAGCGGCGGGCAGGTCGCCTGGAAGGCGATCAGGGACCGCACCTTCGAGGCGGAGGTCGCGCCCGAAAACAAAATCTCGATCCTCAGGGACGTCACGGCCGATCCCGCCGCGGTTGCGGCGCTGCATGTGGTGGAGCCAACGCTCGATGAACTCTACGCCCATTTCCTCGGGGGGCGGGGGATGACGCGATGAACAATATATTGATCGTGGCGCGCAAGGAGATCCAAGAAGGCCTGCGGAACCGCTGGGTGCTGGCCACGACGCTGTTGCTGGCAGCCCTTGCGCTCACTCTGTCCTTCCTCGGCAGCGCGCCGACCGGCAATGTCGGCGTCAACCAGCTCGATGTCGTCATCGTCAGCCTGTCGAGTTTGACCATATTCCTGGTGCCGCTGATTGCACTGCTGCTGGCGCATGATGCGATCGTCGGCGAAGTAGAACGTGGTACGATGCTGCTCCTGATCAGCTATCCGATCGGTCGGCGGCAGATTGTCTTCGGCAAATTCCTCGGCCATCTGGCGATCCTCGCCTTCGCCACCCTGTTCGGTTATGGCACTGCAGCTGCGGCACTGGCGATGACCGGGACCGAGATTGGCATGGCCAGTTGGTGGGCCTTCCTGGCGATGATTGCTTCATCAATCCTGCTCGGCATGGTATTCATCGCTATCGGCTATGTAACGAGCGCGCTTTCCAGCGAGCGGAGCACGGCCGGCGGCATCGCGATCGGCGTCTGGCTGTTCTTTGTACTGATCTACGACATGGCTCTGCTGGGAGCATTGGTGGCAGCAGAAGGCCGGCCGCTGCCCAGCGGACTTCTCGATGTCCTGCTCGTCCTCAACCCGACCGATGCCTATCGACTCCTCAATCTGGGCTCGGGAGAGGCGGGCGCGCTTTCGGGGCTCGGCGGCATCGCCGGACATACAGGGCTCAACGGGCCCATGCTCGTTGCTGCTCTCGTCGCCTGGATCGCCGCGCCGCTTGCGCTCGCGCTTAGGATATTCTCAAGGAGAGAGCTATGAAGATTGCTCCCGTCATCGCACTCTTGCTCTGCGGCCTTCTCTTATCAGGCTGCAGCGAGGAAAAGGACGCGACGCCACCAGCACCCTACGCGCTCACCGAGGAAGCGATGGGCCGTTATTGTGGGATGAATGTTCTGGAACATCCGGGCCCCAAGGGACAGATTATAATGTCCCAAATCCCAGAGCCTATCTGGTTCAGTTCGGCGCGAGACACGCTCGCATTCACGATGCTGCCAGAGGAGCCAAAGGACATTGCGGCCATCTATGTGTCGGATATGGCTAAGGCAACCACATGGGAAGAGCCTGGAGCCGATAACTGGATCGATGCGCGCCTCGCATTCTTCGTGATCGGCAGCGGGCTGCGCGGCGGCATGGGCACGGACGAGGCGGTACCGTTTTCGACGCGTGATGCCGCCGACAAATTCGCCGGCGAGCATGGCGGCCGCGTTGTCAGCTTCGAAGAAGTTCCTCGCGATTACGTGCTAGGGTCGACGACGGACGATGCTGAGAGACAGAATACGCCGGAAAATTTCGTAGAACCCGGGAAAGGACAGACAAATGGCTAGTATTGTCACCCGCCGCCGCGCCATTGCGATATTCGCCGCAGCCGCTGGCCTACCCCTGATACGGCCCGCGCGGGCGGCGACCCATGCGGTCACCTGGAAAGGGCAGGCGCTGGGTGCACCTGCGACGCTTATCCTACATCACGAGGACAGGGACAAGGCCCAGTTGCTGATCAACCGCGTCGTGACGGAGGTGTCGCGGCTGGAAGAGGTGTTCAGCCTTTACAGGAGCACATCCGCGATCAGCGAGCTGAACCGAGTCGGTGGCCTGGCCGCACCATCCGGTGATCTGGTAGCACTGCTCGAAGCCTGCCACCACCATTGGCATGAGAGCAGCGGTGTTTTCGACCCGACCATACAGCCGCTCTGGGCGCTTTATCGCGATCATTTCTCGGCACCCGGCGCGGATCCCGACGGCCCTCCACCCGAACAAATCGCACAGGCGGTCGCGCGAGTCGGCTTCGACGCGGTCCGCTTCAACCGCGACGGCATCGTGTTCAAGCGGCCAGGCATGGCGCTGACGCTGAACGGCATAGCTCAAGGCTATGTCACCGACCGCGTGGTTTCGTTGCTGCGGGATGCGGGTATCACCAGCAGCATGGTGGACATGGGTGAAGGTCGAGCTATTGGCGCGCAGGGCGACGGCACTCCGTGGCGCATCGGCCTTGCCGACCTCCAGGGCGCCGAACGTCCCGACAGCGTTCTCGATCTTATCGACCGGGCGGTTGCGACATCCAGCCCGGCCGGCTTCCAATTCGACACCGCACGCCGGTTTAGCCATATCCTCGACCCGCGCAACGGCAATGCCAGCGCGTCTTATCGGCGCCTGACTGTCGTGGCGCCGGACGCCACGACAGCAGACGCTCTCTCGACCGTCTTCACGCTGCTGGATCCGGATAGTATCCGTTCAAGCCTTGCCGGAAAACCTGATATCATGGTGGATCTTGTTCTGGAGTCAGGCGAACACAGACGATACGGGAGTTGAACGTCCCGCACGGCGTCGAGCGGACCTGATCGAAGTGCTTTTACGCTTACATTGTCTCCGGTCACCGACGTATCCGCCTGCCGCTGGTGACGAGATCGACATTTCGCCGCCTTTTTCCCCATGACCTAAACGCCTAAGTTCTGGTTGTCCGCCAGCTTCACGTCAACGATGGGAGGTAACCTCCACCTCAACTGGTGGGAGATCTGTGGACTATCACCGCGAGGGTCAGTCGCCCTACCCATGCGGACCCGTAGATTTCGAATTCTCCGTCTTGGCCAAATCGGCATCAAAGCGGAACTTTACGTTTTTCCTTGGGTTGAACGGGCATCCATGGTTGTTATGTTCAGACAAGGGTTGCCTCACGCCCGTAGTTCCATCACCCACGCTGCCGTCGTCGGCTGAATAAATATCAAGGAGAAAAAACAATGAATCTTTTTGCAACGACTCTCATCGGAGGCGCTGTTTCAGTGTTGATAGGCAGTAGCGCAATCGCTGCGGACTTCGAAGTTGATATGCTCAACAAGGGCTCCGATGGGGTGATGGTGTTCGAGCCGCTTCTGTCAAAAATCGCTGTCGGCGACACTGTCACCTTTGTGCCAAAGGACAAGGGCCACAACGCTGAAGCCATAAAAAACATGGTTCCTGACGGCGCAGAGCTGTTCAAGGGAAAGATCAATGAAACAGTAAAGCAGACGTTCAATACGCCCGGAGTCTATGTCATAAAGTGCACGCCGCATTATAGTATGGGTATGGTTGCGGTGATCGTTGTGGGAGAGAACCCCGCCAATGTACAGGCGATCAAGGAGGCGAAATTGCCGAAGAAAGCGCGCGAGCGGACCGACAAGGCACTGTCGCAGCTTTAGGTGTTTGGTCCCGGCATTTGATGGTGCGGATTGAGTTTAAACCGTCCCGGCTCTGTTGCCCAGATTTTGCAGATGTATTCGTAGGGCGTTAGGCCGCGCAGTGTCTTTAACCGACGGCCGTAATTGTAGGCGTCAACGAAGTCATGAAGGTGGGCGGTTAACTGGGCATGGCTGTCGTAGTGGTAACGTTTGACAGTCGCTTCCTTGATCGTTCGGTTCATTCGCTCGACCTGGCCGTTGGTCCAGGGATGCTTGATTTTGGTGAGCCGGTGTTCGATCCCGTTCTCACGGCAACGCATGTCAAACATGTGCGTGATGTAAGTGGCCGTAGGGCCATCGGCGTAGCGCGGCGGGAACGTGAACTGGATGCCGTTATCGGTCAG
>NZ_KQ410769.1 GCF_001262505.1 Shinella sp. SUS2 | reverse complement strand
AACACATCAATCTCACCGGAGAATATCGCTGGCCAAAGCCTTAGCGTAGGATTCCGCCCCCTCCCGCAAACGACCCCCACCAGTCCCTTGACCAGCGAGGTGGCCTTGTCATCCCAATGGGATTCCCGCGCGTCGGGAACGACGAGCAGGCGGGCGAGGGATTCGGCGTCGTCGGCTTCCTGCGGCGTGCCCGCGCGCACCATGTCGAGCGGGTTGAACCGCTCGGAATGCGCGAGGTCGGTGGGATTGAGCATCCACACCTTGCCGAAGCGGGCGCGCTGGCGGCGCGTAATGGCGTAGTTCTCGCCCTTGGGGTCAGTGACGACCATCGAGCCGCGATAAGTGAGCAGGGAGGGGATGACCACCCCCAGCCCCTTGCCCGCCCCCATGGCGGCGAACACCATCACCATGCCGTCAGACGAAAACCGCAGCAGGCGACCGAAGGCCCCGCGACCGAGGAGAACACCTTCGCCACGGACGGCCCCGTGCCACCATTGTTCCCAGCGGTGCGCCCAGCGCGCCGAGCCGTGGGCCTTGCGGCGGTTGCGGTCTGCCCTGACCAGCCGCAGCGGCAGGGTCAGGACGAAACGCACCAGCCACACCGCGCCGTACAGCACGGTGGAAAGCAGCCAGAAAAATCCGTTGAGAACATCCATGGCGGAAGTGTCCGTCAGCCGCGCGCGCGAGGCAAACCCTCTGCCCGCGTGGCTGGCAGGAAAGCGTCAGCGCGGCCGCCTTGCTCATTTCTTCCAGTTATTCGGGTCTTTGGCTTTGTTAAACTCTCGAATGAAGGTCGGTGCCCCCACGATGACGACAAAGCCCACCACAACCAGAATGCCAATAAACGTGTCCATACCGTGCCCCTATGTTTCGATAACATTTCGCAAGCTATCAGCCTGCGAATGAATATCAATGGTTGCAGCTCTGTCCTGATAAAATTTAAAGGCCACGCCCGACAACACGCCTCAAGGCACGCTTCGCTCTTCGGCCTTGACCCGTGTTCCCGGTCGTAGCGGGGGCTTGGGAACAGCAAGGCCCCGGAGTGGCCTTGCTGCCCATTTACGACGGGGTGCTCGTGGCAAGCCGTTGCGGCGCTTCCCCATCCTTGCGGAACCAGAGCGCCCCATCCGGCGGCGGCAGGTTGCGCCGTTCCTCGCTAAAAAACTCGCCTTCATCGACGGCAGCGACAGGCGGTAGGTCGAGGGATATGGCGCGGCCATGCCGCGCCTCATCGAGGGGCGGCGCGACCATGAACGGCTCGCCGTCATGATGCGCGGCGCGGTAAAGGACATAGTCGAGGCGGTCGAGCAGGTCATCGCAGGCCGGATGCTCCTGCATCAGGTGGCTGCCGGTGGTAACGTAAATGCGGTGGTCGGGCCGGTCGAGCACCGCCGCCGGAGACGGCGGAGCGGAGGTCATGGGCGGTTGGGGCGGCGGCATGGGGGCCGGTTGCGCGTGCATCTGGTCGATATGCACATGGACATGCACGGCGGGAACGGCGCTTGCCGGTGCAGAGGCTGGAGCCTGATAAGCCGGGCGCGGCTCTTGCTGCGGCGCGCCTTGCTGTGCTTTTTTGCGGACGTGACCGGTGAGCTTTTCGAGGAGAAAGGCCACCGCGCCGATGACGGCAAGGGTCAGTTTCGTGGCGAGCCAGAGAACGAACTTTATGACATCCATTTATGAGACCTACGCCGCCAAGATATGCCGTCATGTGGAGTTGCCGCCGGGCACTTACGACAGCCAGAAGCTGAACAGTTACATCATGGCTTTGCCGCTGGGGGAAGCCCATGCGGCGCTGGACAAGGTGGAGCTGGAACACCTGCCCCGGTTGGGGGACACGGTCAGCCTCAACGACCACATGCAGGCCCATTTCTTCAGCCTGTTGCTGAACCCTGCCCGTGACCTGTGGGAGTTCACCAAACCGCTGCTTATCAAGCGGCAGCACCTTGAGCGGCTGGAGGGGTGGCGCGACTGGCGGACGTTGTCGGTCTATCTGCGCCAGCAGGACTTGGAACCGGCGGCGGTGTTCCGCAACACGCCGATTCCGGTCAAGGCGGGGCCGTTTGAGAGCGTGGACTATTACGCGGCGGATATTCGCGTGGTGCTGGGGCGGAGCACGCCGTTTGTGTGGCAGGGGTAAAAGACGCTAAGGGGCTTCGCCCCCCGCGCGGTCAAGGGGGCGGTTCCCGAGGCTCCGCGCTGCGCTTGTGCGCCCGCCGCCTGAAACCCTTGCCCTTGCTACCCCCGACCTCGCCGGTCAGGCAGGGTTGCAGGAAGATTCCTGCACCTGCCTATCCATTGATAGGGGCTTGCGGATGCAGAAAGCCCACACCCTTCAATATGAGCTTTCTGGTTACCATCTTAATTTCGCTCACCCCACTTGATGTATTCACACTTTTATGGGCACCATTCCGCCAGATATTCCTGATTTGTTCTAATTTGGTTACCGAAAGATAAAACGCATGGCTACTGGCATTACAAAACGAGAGCAGCATTCCCCGGATGCTATCTCCGCCCGCAATTTCTACGACGAGGGCCTGCCTCTGCCCCCTCAACGGGCAGGCGTCGAACTCTCCTACCCCAACAAAGCCAGCGTCAGTCACATCATGCGCCCGACCGACCGCGCTTTCCTATCCCTGACGCAAAGCCAAGCGTTCAAATCGCCGACATTTTCGGACAATGCATTCGTACTGGATGATAACTTTTTTGCACTCAAAGAGCTGGTGCAATCCGGTCGAAAAGCCACGCTTTTCTATTTAGACCCGCCCTATGGCACCGGCCTTGACTTCCATTCCCGTGACTTGGAACACGCCTATGATGACCGCATGGGGCAAGCTGAGTATATCGAGTTCATGCGTCGTCGCCTCATCTTGATGCGCGAGTGCATGACGGATGATGGCTCGATTTATGTCCATATCGGGCACCAGATGGTTGCCCATCTCAAAATCCTGATGGATGAGATTTTCGGCCCGGACAATTTCCGCAATCTCATCACCCGTCGTAAGTGCAGCAGCAAAAACTTCACAAGCAAGCAATACGCCAACCTCAACGACTTTGTGCTGTTCTACAGCAAGGGCCGCTCCTATACATGGAACCAACCGGGCGTCGATGCCGAGGACGATTGGGTTTTGAAGGAATACCCGCGCATGGATGAGTTTGGCCGACGCTATAAGCTGGTGCCCATCCACGCCCCCGGAACGCGGAACGGCGAAACCGGTATGCCGTGGCGAGACATGATGCCTCCACCCGGCAAACACTGGCAGTATGCCCCCGCAAAGCTGGAAGAGCTGGACAAGGCGGGAGATATGTACTGGTCAAAAAATGGCAACCCACGCCGTAAGGTCTATTGGACAGCCGACAAGAAACGCACCCTTAGCGACTATTGGGAGCAATATCGGGATGCCCACCACCAGAGCATCCAAATCAGCGGCTATCCGACCGAGAAGAACCTCGACATGATGAAGATGATTGTGGGGGCCAGCTCGAACGAGGGTGACCTCGTTATCGACCCCTTCTGCGGCTCGGGCACTACCCTTCAAGCCGCGCGCGATTTAGGTCGCCGGTTCATCGGCATCGACGCATCCTTTACCGCAGCAAAGGCAACGCTGCGTCGTATGCGCCACGGCCTTGAAGCGATGGGTGATTATGTCAACAAGCCGAACAATGATGACGAGCCAAAGTTCTCACTCATCCAGAACAGCATCCCCGTGCGGGAATGTGCATTTTACACGGACAGCCGCCTGTATGAGAATTATCGGCAGGAAATCGAGGCCTTATCCCTCATCTAGCTGTTCAGCCACTCGGGGGTTATGCGCTTGGGTGCCAGCTTGAGCGTGATAACCCTCACCCGGCCATCCCAGTCGCCATCGAGGTCACAGGCTTCCTTCCATGTATCGCCGTGCATCAGCCCCGGCCCGTCAGAGAGGAAAATCATCTTGAGGTTTGTCGGCGTGAGCTTATCGAACGCCTTGGCCTTCTCAACCTTGTTTGAGTTGCCACCAGTCCGGTCATCGGATTGCGCCCCGCCGCGCGTCGAGTCGTACCGCGCAAATCCAATGGCGACGACCTCGCTATCAACGGTGCGGCGGATGACAAAATCGCACGGAAAGGCGCTTTTGAACTCCGGGTAAATCGTAGAAAGCTCAATATCACGCCCGGCTCCGCGCGGCCCCTCAATAGTGAACGAGTCTTTGAAGTGTTCTTCAAACCAGTCAAAGAACAGCCCGGTTAACTCATAGCCGGACTGACCACGGGTGTCATATTCGCCTATCAGCGCCGCCAGGGCGAAGCGTGCCTCCGGCGTCAGGTCTTCAAACTGCTCTTTCAGCTTGCCAATGGGCTTAAAGGTCATCCCATAGGTTTCAATCAGCGTATCCGTGCTGATTTTCTGGATTTTCTTGGTTGTCTCCGTGTCGAGAACCGGAGAGACGCAACGACGATACATCTTGAGGAGAGCCATTCTCTCCTCCGAATCTCTATCCTTGCTTCTGATGCTCTTGAGCACATCACCGCTGGATTCGCTTGCTTTGATAATCTGGCAGAAGGTCTCAATCGGCCCAGAGTATTTCTCATAGAGCACGTCGAGGATTTCGGGAAAGCGGATTGCGCTATCTATCGGCGTAATGATTTTACTGACGTCAGCAATCGTCTTAAGAAACTTCGAATCGTTCATGGGGCCATTCTTCAGTGATTTACACCGAAGGTTTCAGAAGCCCACCCAAAGAGTCAAACAGATAGCAGGATGCTCCCCAATAACGTGTCGGCTGGAGACGCAAACCGGCAACAGGTGGCGCATGGCCACATTGCATAATTCAAGACTTATGCAACACCCCTCCCCTGCCCTGAAATCAATCCGTTGCGCGTTGCATAAGTCCGTTGCACAATAACGGCATGATTTACGGTTACGCGCGGGTATCGACGGACGGGCAGACGCTGGACGCCCAGCGGGAAGCATTAAGCGCCGCAGGCGCGGAGAAGGTTTTCGCGGAAACAGTCAGCGGTGCCCGGAGCGACCGCGCCCAGCTCGCCCGCCTGATGAAGGCGGCCAACGCAGGCGACACCGTGCTGGTAACGCGGCTAGACCGCCTCGCCCGCTCAACCCGTGACCTGTTGAACATTCTCGGCACGCTGGCGGAACGCGGCGTGGCGTTCCGTTCCCTCTCCGATGTATGGGCGGACACCACGACACCGCACGGACGGCTCATGCTGACCGTTCTCGGCGGATTGGCGGAGTTTGAGCGGGAGCTTATCAAGAGCCGCACCAGCGAGGGCCGCAGGCGCGCCAAGGAGCGCGGGCAGACGTTCGGCCCGAAGCGCAAGCTGACCCCGTTCCAGCAGCAGCAAGCCCGCGAACGCAAGGCAGCCGGTGAACCTGTGCGGGACATTGCGCGCTCCTATAACGTGAGTGCCAGCACCATATCCCGCCTCGAATAACGTCATAACGCTATAACTCTGTGGCGTTATAGCATCATAGCTCTAAAGCGTTTTGACGTTATCACGTCGTGACGCTTTAACTCTATGGATGCCGTGGTAACGTACCGCCATGCGAATCATTACCCTCGTCACCCAGAAGGGCGGAACCGGCAAAACCACCCTTGCCGCCTCCCTTGCCGTCGCGGCCCAAGAGGCCGGAGAAAAGGTGCTTGCGCTCGACCTTGACCCTCAAGCCTCTCTGGCGACGTGGGGCGAGTTGCGCGAGGCCGAGCTTCCCCATGTCGAGAAAGTACCGGCAACCATGGTTGCCGACCTGCCCAAACTGCTCGACGGCGTGAAAGGGCAGGGATTCACCCTGACCATCATCGACACCGCCGGAGCCGACAACCCGACCACCCACATTGCCATGCAAACCGCCGAGTTGTGCCTTGTGCCGATACGGCCCACCCGCATCGACGGCAACGCGGTGCTACCGACCGCGCAGGCTTTGCAGCGCCTCAGCAAGCCGTTCGCGTTCATCCTCACGCAATGCTCCGCCATTCCCCGCAACTCACGCGCCGCCGAAATGGCCGCAGGACTGAAAACCCTCGGCGTTCTAGCCGAACCGAATATTGCCCAGCGCGCCGACCATCAGGACGCCTATGCAGCAGGGCAGGGGGTCACGGAATACGCCGCCGATGGCAAAGCCGCCGACGAAGTCCGCGCACTGTGGCAATGGGTCGATAAACGCATGAAAGGAAAAACGCGATGAGCAAGGCCACCAGACCATCCGTTTTCGGAGCCGTCACCACGCCGGTTGACGAGGTGCCCGCCGCCGATAACGCCGCCGTCACGCCAGCGACCAAGCCCGCCAAGGGCGAATCCGGCATGTTCAAGACGAGCATCTATCTGCCCTTGTCGGTCAAGGACAAGCTGGAGGAAATCGCCTTCCACGAAGGCCGCAAAAAGGTGCATGACCTGTTCATGGAAGGCATCGACGCGGTGTTGAGCAAGCGGGGTTACGCCACCACCGCCGAAATGAAAGACAACTCTAAAGCGTCATAACGCTACAGCGTTATAGCGTTACAGAGCTAATAGTAAGAATGAGGGACACACGGCCATGAGCGAAGACACGATGCCCGATGTATCCCTCATCCGTGATGCGGACTTGCGGAAGGAACTTGAGCGCCACAAGCGCCGCAACCTGCTGCCGAAGCTGCTGGCCCTTGAGGTTCAGCTCCTCATCGAGGAGCAGACCAAGCGCGATGCGTCCGACGCGGAGCGCCAGACTGAATTGCAGGCGATGCCGCGTGACCGCCGCCGCCGCGCCGAGGTGCATGACCACTTCCTAAACGAGGAACCGCAGGCCGAGGACTTACGCCACCTGCACAGCGTCCTTGCCATCTGCGGCCTGCCCTATGACCGCCTGCCGCTCGACGTGCGCGAATACAGCCGCGAGCAGGGCAATATGGCGATTGATGTGGCCGCCGGTTCCCTCCGCGGGCCGGATGGTTCCAAGGTGCTCCAGCCGCTCCCGTTCGGGCCGAAAGCCCGCCTCATCCTGATGCACCTTTGCTCCGAGGCTATCCGCCAGCAAAGCCCGACCATCGAAATCGCGGACACCTTCACCGCATTTGTCCGGGAAATGGGCTTCTCCGACAGCGGCGGCAAGAAGGGGCCTTTGACCGCGTTCCGCGAACAGTTGAACGCCCTCGCCAGTTGCTCAATCAAAATATCCTCTTGGACCGGCAACAAGGTGCGGTCGCGCCAGTTCTTCCCGATTGAGGAGATGGACGTGTGGCTGTCCGCGCATCACGACCAGCCTTCCCTGTGGCCGTCCACGGTGACGTTCAGCCACACCATGTTCGAGAGCCTGCAAAAGCACGCCCTGCCGGTCAATGCCCGCGCCGTGAGGGCCTTTCAGGGCAGCGCCCGCAAGCTCGACCTGTATTTCTGGCTTGGCTGGCGCATCCACAACATCAACGAGCCGCTGCACATCAGTTGGGACGCCATCACCGAGCAGTTTGGTTCGGGCTTCACCCGCCAGCGCGACTTCAAGGCCAAGTTCAAGGAGGAGGTCGGGCACTTGAAGGAGGTGCTGCCGAACCTGCCGTTGAAGCTCACCGAGCAAGGACTTGTCCTTAGTCCCGCCGACCCTGCCGTGCTGGCCCTTCCGCCGGTACGCAAGCCGCTGAAAAAGACCTGACATCCCCGCATCTTAGCTCCGCAGACTTGGTCGCGCCCCCGGCTTTTCCAAATCCCTTTAGAATCCGATGGTTACAGGGTGTCCTCCGCAGACTTGGTCGCGCCCCTCCGCAGACTTGGTCGCGCTTTGCCCTCAATCTCCGCAGACTTGGTCGCGCCCCTCCGCAGACTTGGTCGCGCATTTACCGCAGACTTGGTCGCGCTTCTCCGCAGACTTGGTCGCGCTTCCTATAATAAGGATACAGAACACTTATCAGAACAATGCAGAACACCATCAGAACGCTTTTTCAGAACCCATTCCAGAATTACAGAAAAAAGGCTTCTCTGATTTTTGAAAGAAAAAAGAGGGTTCAAAACGGAGAACGCCACCGCCCGAAGACGGTGGCGTCCTAACCCTTTACGGTCATCGGCTTCCCAGCCTGTACCGTGGTCGCATTGAATCACAGCATCGGTCTTCTGCCAAGCATCGCAAACAGGGTGCCCCACAGCGGGCCACAGGACGCCCTCAGAAGCGTTTTGCTGGTCAAAGTGGAGGTCGGGGTGGCCCGACCTCAAAACCCCTCCTAACCCTTTTAGAAATATCCTCGGGGGTGTGGGGGCAGACAGCCCCCACGGGTAGCCTACGGCAGGGCGATGAGGTGAGGCACGAAGGGGGTGCAGGGGGCTTGCCCCCGCGACGGGCGCGGAGCGCCCCGCGCGATTTTTTCAGGGGGTGAAAACGCACTCCATGGCGAAATAGCGCGGCATGACGCCGGGCAGCACCGACAGCAGCGCGCCACCAATCATCAGACCCACACCGGCATCGCCTTTGAAGCGGGACGCGGCCCAGACCAGCACGCCGACGGTGCAGAGCACGACACCGATGGAGAACGACAGCGGTGCGAAGAAAGCGACCGTGGCGCAGAAGGCGTTGGAGGTGCCGCCGAACCAGCGGGCTATGTGGTCGAGAAGATACGCGCCCCCCAGAGCGAGGAGGACGAGTGCGGCAATGTTACCGACGAGGCGGGTGGGGTGATAGGGCGGCAGCTTCATGGGGCGGGGGACGAGAGGAAGGGAGGGCGAGGATAGCAGGCCACAGGGCGGAGGGAAGGGGTGGAGTTGACGAGGTAATAGCGCACTTATACATTGCTTCGCAACATAGGTGCTCCGGCCGCCACAGGAGTGGCGTGTGGCCGGAAAGGCAGGCCCGACCGGGCCTTGTTTTTTAAGGGTGGCAAGGATGCCACCACGGGAGAACCGCGTGGCGATTTACCACTTCTCAGGGCAAATCCTTGGCCGCACCGCCAAGCTGAATCCTGACGGCAGCGGGCGTCCCGGCTCCAAGGCGGCGGCAGCCGCCGCCTACCGCAGCGGGTCGCAGGTGCGCGATTACCGTACCGGCGAACTCCACGATTACAGCCGCCGCAAAGGGGTGGCCCATGCCGAAATCATGGTGCCGGTGGGTGCGGCGGCGTGGCTGGAAGACCGGGAGCTGTTGTGGGGCACGGTCGAGCGCATGGAGAAGCGCGCCGACGCCCAGCTTGCCCGCGAGTTCAATATGGCGTTGCCGCACGAGCTGGACGCCGCGCAGCGGCTGGAGCTCGTGCGCGGCTTCGTGCAGCGGCATTTTGTGAACCGGGGCATGGTGGCGGACATCGCCTTGCATGACCCAGTGCCGGAGCAGGGGCAGAGCCGCCACAATTACCATGCCCATGTCATGTTGACATTGCGCCGGGCAACCCCGGACGGACTGGATCCCGTGAAGACACGGGAATGGAACAGCAAGGAGCTGTTGAACCTGTGGCGGGCCGAATGGGCGGTGTCCTGCAATGCCGCGCTGGCGCGCGCGGGGCAGCAGGTGCGGGTTGACCACCGCACCCTTGTGGCGCAGCGGGACGACGCCTTGCAGCGCAAGGACATGGCCCGCGCCGCCGAGCTGAATCGCGCGCCGGAAATCCACGTTGGGCCGAGGGCACGGCAGGCGGTGCGCCACCAGCGCCCGCCGGTCAGCCGGGTGCGCGAGGTGGGGGCGGTGAAGGCGCGCGCTCCGGGGCAAGCCCCGGCCAAGCGCGTACGCGAGTATCCGGCGCGCGACAGCGGCACGCGGCTGGACTGGCTGGAGCGGATTGTTGTCGGCAACGACGAGCGGCTACGCCGTGACGTTGAGCGCATCAACCGGCGCTTTGACCGCTACCAGCGCAAGATGGACTATTGGGAGCGGCGCATCACCTTCTGGACGGAAGGCAGGCTCAAAGGCAGCCAGTTCCGGTTCAACCGCTGGAAAGCCGCCGAGGAGGAGAAGCAGCGCCGCCAGAAGGCCGAGCACGCCCGCAAGCGGTTCCGGCAGCTTGTCGGCATGATGAAGCAGCTTGACGAGCTGATGCGGTTAGGCGGCAATCGGCGCGAGCGCGGGCTTGTCCGCATCCGCGAGCTGGAAGGGTGGGCGCGGCTGGCCCAGCCGAGGACACGCAGCCGCGCACCGGGGCGCAAGCGCGGCCTGTTCGACTAGGAGCAGGCCGGGGGCGGGGACGCAGGCTCACCGTGAGCCGCCGCCTGCGGCGCAGGGTCAAGCCGTTCCGGCGGTTGCGGTTCCTGCATGAACCCTTGCGGGGTGGCCTCCCACCTGTCCCACAGGCCGCGCCAGCGCCACATCTTGCGGTAATCGAGGCGCTTGCCGAAGATGGGGAACGGGCAGTTACGCAGCTTCACAATCACCTTGGTCAGCGGCAGGCGCTGGATTTCGGCGCTGTCGAGCAGCCAGTAATTGCTGTCGGACTGGCTTTGCGACTGGCTCCGGCGCTCCCAGCCGGAGGCGGACGAGCTGACGCTTGCCGATTGCGATTCCGCCGGGGTGTGGCCCAGCATGGTGGCGACATAGGTGGCGGTTTCGTTGTCGTTGACCCCGAAGAACAGCCGCGCCGAGGCGTTCGCCAGGAAAGCGGCGGCGTTGTCGCCGTAGATTTTGGCGACCTGCGGCAGGTTCTGCCAAATCAGCACCGGGGTGCAGTAGGCGCGCAGCAGGCCGGACTGCTTTTCCAGCACGTCGAGGCGACCGAGCACGGCCACCTCGTCGAGCAGGAGCACCACCTTGCGGCGGGGTTTGTTGGCTTTGGCGCGGGTGAGGGTCTTGAGGGTGCAGCCGACCATGACCCGCAGCCAGCGGGAATACACGTCGAGCAGGTCTTCATCGACGCAGAGGAACAGGGTGCCGGTGCCCTCCACCAGTTCGGAGAGCCGGAAGGTTGAGCTGGAGGACAGCTTGCCCGCCGGGCTGGTGGCCGACCATGGTTCCGTGGCCTTCTGCACGTTGGAGAGGATGGACTGAAACTCTTCGGAAAAGTCCCCGCCGGAATCCACCGCGCTGGTGAGGATGCCGCCGATGATTTCCCGCGCGGCGGGAGAGGGGGAATGTCCGGCGATATGCGTCAGCAGGGTGATGAAGGTCTCGCGCTGGCCGGCGGAGAGCCGGCGCACCGTGGACAGGGTGCGGCTGGGCGAGGGTTCGCTGTGCAGGACGTGCAGCACCAGGGGTCGTTTGCGGGAGAGGGCGAAATCCTACGCTAAGGCTTTGGCCAACGATATTCTCCGGTAAGATTGATGTGTTCCCAGGGGATAGGAGAAGTCGCTTGATATCTAGTATGACGTCTGTCGCACCTGCTTGATCGCGGCCGCGATAGCTAGATCGCGTTGCTCCTCTTCTCCATCCGCGTTCCAAGCTGCGGAAAGGCACCCATAAGCGTACGCCTGGTCGAGCAGGCGACGCGGATCGACGTCCAGCGCACGAGAGAATGCGTCCGCCATCTGTGCAATGCGTCTAGGATCGAGACAAAGGTCGTCTCTGTCAGCCGGATCGTAGAACATATTGGCGGCGCCAAAGCCCACTTCACCGACCAGACCGACGGGATCTATCACCAGCCAGCCGCGACTGGAGAACATGATGTTTTCATGATGCAGATCGCCATGTAGCCCACGCAGTTCCGAGGCATTGCTCATCATTTGATCGGCTATAATCGCCGCGTGGACGTAGTCAGTTTGACAACCTGCGTTTTGATCATCGCGCGCCCGCTGAAACAAAGCTGCAAAGCGATCCCGGATCGGGAGAAGGGCAGAAGGCAGGGGTTCCTCAGATGCGGCATACAGCTTCGCCATTAGTTCCGCTGCAATTTCGGTCGCCTGGTAGTCGCCGTGCTCGGCAACGATGTGAGAGAGCATTCGCTCCCCGGCATATTCGAGCAACATCAGATTGTTCTCACGACCGAGCAACCGGACTGCTCCCCTCCCATTGCGCCATACCAGATAGTCGGCCCCGCGCAGTTCATCAGCAATGTCTTCTATAGGTTTCAATCCCTTGACGATTGCAGGAGTCCCGTCTGGCAATGAAACTTTCCAAACGAGGCTGGAAAAGGTGTCCGCAATGAGAACAGGTTGCGAAACGTGCCAATGAGCAGGAAAAACAGGCGGCATGAACATCAACCCCAAGTCAGAGGGTCCAATCGCAGATAGAAGGCAAGGCGTTCGCGGTCGGGGGCTTCGATCCCCAATACATTGAATAGGACAGCGAAGGCGCGCTCTGCTTCATCTGGCGCTGCCCAGTTCTCTTCGGCGTTAGCAATCATGAGTGCCAAATCGGCATAGCGATCTGCTGTTCCGAGCCGCCCAAGGTCGATCAGACCCGTGCATTGAAGAGTTTTAGGGTCCACCATGAAGTTCGGCATGCAGGGATCACCATGGCAAACAACCATATCGGTGCGCTCTTGGTCGAGCCGCACCGGTAGCTCTCGTTCGACACGAGCCAAAAGATCGAGCTGCGGCGTACTCTTGTCCTCGTCCGGTAAGAAGTCGGGATTGACGGCATTGCGGGACACCACATCAACGGCGCGTCCGAACATTCGCGACAGCCTGCGCTCAAACGGACATTGATCAACCGATAGGCTGTGAACAGCGCCAAGTTGCTGCCCCATTGACGGCCACGCTTTGAGCAAATCCGCTCCAGACAGATCAGCCGCCGGTACTCCCGGAATTGCCGTTATCACCAAGCATGCACCCTCCTGTTCCTCCTGCCAGTTGATCACCTCGGGGCAAGCCACACCTCGACCTTTGAGCCAAATGAGGCGGTCACGCTCTCCAGCGAGCTCACCGCGGCGGGAAGCAGGTGCGATTTTCGCGAAGGCATGCCCGTCACCACGTCGAAAAACAAAATCACCAGATTCTCCGCCTCTGACAGGCAACCAGTCAGAATGCGATTCACCAAAAAAAATATTAGTTCGATTCAATGGAGGTTCCTTCAGTTTTCTGATGAAGCGCGGAGGTGGCTCAACCTGCGAAAAGAAACGAGTTGCTACGTAAGTCCGAGAACATGCTTTCCATGGTCTCTGAGCTCGCCTTTGGGACCGACATATCGGTAGAGAGTGACGCGCTCGATGCCGAGTTCCTTGCAGAGATCGGAAACTGAAGTATCGCGCTGGGCCATGGCGGCTTGCGCGAGACGCACCTGAGCTTTGGTGAGCGCGAATTTTCGTCCGCCCTTGCGACCGCGCGCTCTCGCGGAGGCGAGACCCGCCATGGTGCGCTCTCGGATCAGATCCCGCTCGAACTCGGCCAAGGTGGCGAAGATTCCGAACACCATGCGACCGGACGCAGTCGTGGTGTCGATCTGAGCGCCCTTTCCAGTCAGAACCCGCAGGCCGATCTTGCGGTCTGACAGCTCCTTCACCGTGTTGACCAGATGGGCAAGCGATCGTCCGAGGCGATCGAGCTTCCAGACCACCAGCACATCGCCGTCACGCAATGACTTGAGGCAGGCAGTCAAGCCAGGGCGATCATCACGACCGCCGGAAGCAAGATCATCATAGATATTGTCCCGTTCGACACCTGCGGCGCGCAAGGCGTCGTGCTGCAGGTCGAGAGACTGCGAGCCATCGGCTTTGGAGACGCGGGCATATCCGATCAGCATGTATCACAAACGTTGGTTTGAGGCGGCGCTTCGGCCACGATTGCATTGACCTCTGGAAATGTATCTCAACCAGCTTCATAAACAAAGCGTCTTGAACGCTATCAGATTTTGAAAAAGGAACATGTATGCCGCGTCGCGTCACTCTAACCGATCGGCAGAAAGACGCGCTGTTGCGCTTGCCGACTTCACAGACGGATTTGCTCAAGCACTATACGCTGAGTGATGAAGACCTTGGGCATATCAGGCTGCGTC
>NZ_KQ410768.1 GCF_001262505.1 Shinella sp. SUS2 | reverse complement strand
GAACCGAACCTCACCACCATAAACCGGTTGGTTCTCATCCGCGCGCGCAGATACCGCGTGGCTGTTCGGATGCTTACCAAGGCCTCTGCGACCGGCGCTTTCCAGTGGCGGTTTGCTTTTTCCCCCCCCGGAGAGAAGATGCATGGCGATCATCGCCAGCGCACCAAGCGCGCCGGCCGGCGGCGTGCCGAACGCCATATTGACCGCCGTGACCACGACTGTGAGGACTGTCCCCGACAGGGCGCCGTAGAGGGTAGCCGAAGCGCGGCTTTCCGGCGGACTGGCAAGCCATGCAGCAGCAATGCCCGTTGCTGTGAACGGAACAAAACTCAACACGGCGGACGCCACCCCTAGGTCATGGAAGGGCAGATCGGACATGGTCGCGGCAATCAGTGTTCCTGGCCCCATAGATCCCCAGGGGACCGCGCACAGACCAAGCAGGCCGATGACCACGACCTTGCGGGCCGGAAGGCCAAAATGTGCCAATAGCGGAATGCCAATGGTCACGCCGATGCCAAAACCCGTCAGGGATTCTGCAAAGGGTGTGATGCCGTGGACGACAAGCAGCACAGCCGCGACCCCTTGGCCGGCACGGCCGCTGATCCACTTTGCCAGTGCGGCTTGCGCCCCGGCCTCGCGCAGCACTTCGGCCAGCAGCAGGCCGCCGCCGACGATCATCAGAACTTCTATCAGAATAGGTGTCCAACGAAGCACGACAGGTATCATGCTGTCTGCCAACGCCCAGTAGCGCGGCATACAGGGATCGTGCCCCGAGGCTGAGAGCGACAATGGTGGCGAGGACGGGTAAAGTGCTGAGAAAGACAGGCACGGCGGAGCACTCCTTTTGCATTTTTGCAAATTCATTTGCTGAAATGCAAAAGCCAAGAGTGAGGTTTTGATTTGACGATGGATACTCAGAAACAGGATGCCCGGTTTGGAAACGCGGTGCGCACCCGACGCATGCAGTTGGGCGTGACGCTCGACCAGCTCGCAGAATCGAGCGGCGTTTCGGCTGCGGCCCTGTCGCGTGTCGAGCGGGGGCATCTCAGCCCGACGCTGCGCAACGCCATTGCGATTGCGCGCGGCCTTGGATGCGATCTTGCGGAGCTCGTGGAGCGTGAGACGGCGCAGGTCGTCCGCGTCGGCGAGAACCTGCGCTTCTTTGATGAGGCCACGGGCATTGAGCGGTTGGCGCTGGCGCGGCCGACGCCTGATATAGAGCTACTTCGCTACACGGTCCCGCCGGGCGCGACATCCAGCCGCTTCGCCGCCCACAAGTCGGGAACCCGCGAGATATTCCACATCCTGACCGGCAGGCTTGAAATCCATACCGGACAGGAAGTCATTACATTGGGCGCCGGAGACACCGCCACTCTGCATGTCGATACGGAGCATTGGTTTACGAACACCGGGAGCGAGACGACGAAGATTATTCTCACCGTCCTCGGGCCTTGAGACCGAGTAGGCTTCGTAGGCTGATTTTGTCAGCTTGCCGTACAATTCCTGAAACGTGCACCACGTCCGCAGCGGCCCGGAATATGGGCCGTGGCATATCGCAAAGGGGAACGAAAATTCGGCCTGGCTAAGCACCTAGTCCAGGCCGCTATGGACCAGCGCGACAGTTCCGTTTCCGATCTGTACAGAAAACCGGGATCAAGCACGTTACGCTCTCCAGAAATGCCGGCCTAAAGGGCGAACTCAGGGACTATGGAAAGTGCGCCTTCGGCTTAGCGTAGAATTTCAAGGATTGTGCCGAAGCGCGCGCCGTAAGAAATCCGCTAAACGGTCAACGGCTCTTCCCGTTGAGGTGGAGCTTTGCAAAAGGCCGATTTCCAGGTCCCGAAGCGGAGGCAATCCCTCGTTGGGATCGATGATGCGCAAGGAAGGGGGAACGCTGCACAAAGCGAGACCCGCTATTGCCAAACCCGCTTGCACAACCGCGATGAGGCCGAGCAGACTGGCGCTCGAATATGCGCAGCGATAGGCGCGCCCATCGACGGCGAGCGCGTCCAGTACATTCGTTCGCGCAGCGCATCCAGCTTCGAACAAGGCGACTGGAAGCGGGTCGTCCTGCCACACGACATGAGACGGTGCGGCGACCCAGACAAAGGGCTCCCGCCGCAGGATTTCGACAGGCTGATTTGGAAGGCGGGTGATGATCGCCAGATCAATACGCCGCTCGTCGAGCGCCCTGGACAGAGAAGCTGAAGGCTCGCATACCAGCTCAAGCGTCACTAATGGATAATCGGCGGCAAAGCGCTCCAGCACAGGGGGCAGCAAGAAAGCGGCATAGTCGTCGGGGACCCCAAGCCGAACACACCCGATTTCGTTGGGCTGCGCGACGCTTGCCCAGGCCTGATCTGACAATTTCAAAAGGCGGCGCGCATGAACCAGGAGTTCTGCGCCAACCGCATTTGGAATGACGGCTTTTGATCCCCGGACCAGCAGGCGCTTGCCGACGGCTTGCTCGAGGCGCTGCATTTGCATGCTCACGGCCGATTGACTGCGCCCGATGCGGGGCGCAGCACTGGAAAAGCTACCCGTCTCGGCAACTGCAACGAAGGTTTTTAGAAGATCAAGATCAAGTGGTGGTGGCATCCTACTATCAGTATATCGAATAGCGTTTTACAAATCTATTCGTTTGATTGGAGGCGTTCCAACAGGCAGTCTATTCTCGATCCAAGGAGGAATAGCCTGTGAAAACCACGTTACCGATCCGATTTCCGGCCGGCCGGCTCGCTTTGGCCATGGCGGTCATCGGCACGGTGGGCGCCTTCGCCACGGAAGCTGGCCTCGACCCTATCACGACCGTTTTTTGGCGTTGTGTGTTCGGAACCTTGTTTCTCGCGGCATGGTGTCTGTTGTGCGGATATTTGCCTCACCGCGGCCTTTCGCCAGCGCACCTTGGTCTCGCGGCTCTCGGCGGTGTTTGCATGGTGCTGAGCTGGACGGCGTTTTTTGCCGGCTTCACCATGACCTCGATCGCGACCACGACGATCGTCTACCATATCCAGCCCTTCTTCGTCGTTTTGATCGGCGTGACCGTATTGAAGGAGCGCATCACCCTTGACCAGATCGTGTGGATGGTCACCGCCTTTGTTGGGGTTGCCCTTGCCAGCGGCTTGGTCTTGTCATCAAGGCCCGTCAGCATGACCTGGGTGCTTGAGATCGTGCTGACGCTTGGGGCTGCGCTGCTCTATGCGGTTGCGACCATCCTCGCAAAAGGGCTTGGCGAACAACGACCGGAGGTTACCACGCTTTGCCAGACGATCGTCGGGGTCGGCTTGCTTGCGCCCTTCGCCGATCTATCCCGCTCGGTTCCTCTTGCCTCCTGGGGCTGGCTCGCAGGAATCGGCATCCTGCATACAGGTGTGGCCTATGTGCTGATGTATTCAGCTTATCCCCGCCTGGCGACACCGGTCATCGGCGTGTTGACGTTCATCTACCCCCTGGTCGCTATTCTTATTGACTGGTTTTTCTACAGCCACTCGCTTGGCGTAACCCAGTCGGCCGGCATGATCCTGATCGCTTTCGGGACCTTGGGCGTACGGCTTGGTTGGCATCTGCCACTTCGTAGACCCTCGCCTGTCTGATGCATTTGTAGGCATCACGCAGCCCTGCCTGACCGGCGAGGTCGAGGGATAGCAAGGCGATAAGACGGGCTAATTCTTCCTGCTCGTGATTGTGATAGAGGACTTCATAATCCCGACGGTCATAAAAGGAGTTGAGAGTTTCCACGGCCTTTCCGACACGATAGGCAATGACTGCACTGTGCTCGAACGGAACGGTTCGCAAGCCTTCCTCCAGGTCATCGCGCGGCCACGCACTATGGGGCGCAGCGCCAATCTTGCGGCAGCACGCCGTTATCCGGTCGACATGCCCCGAGGCGACACGGTGGTTCGGACTGGCCAATGCGGCGTGCAGCAAATGCTTTTCAGATTTGCAATAGCTTTCGGCCGGTATGCGACCTTGGTGCGATGCATTGGGTAAGCCTTTGGTTTCGCCTTTCATGAAACGGGCAAGCTCAACTTCCGCGTCATCTGTGGACAGGCTGGGCCGTGGGGGTGATGGAGCGGCGGATGTGGGCACGCATCGCTTCAAGGCGTTCGGCATCTTCGATGCGCTGACGCTGCCAGACCCGCATGGCCATCGTTGATAGTGGCGACTTCGCCCTATTGAACGCTGTCGCGGATAACCTGCATCTGCTCCAGGGTCATTGTCAGGCTAGTCTTCTCGGCGTTGCGCATGGCGGGGTTCCTTTCGTTTGCGGCTTATATGGTGGGACAAGATCCCACCTGACGCCAACCTTCTTCAAGAAATCGAAAGGGGGATACACCCAGCTGGCAGCACCAGGAGATGTTCCTTTGTGCGACGGGCGCGGCCGGCACCAAGGCTTGTCCCACCCGCTTAACCCAAGACCCTGCAATCCGGCGGATTGCTGCTTCGTCAGACTGCATGTCCGCCTTCGCGTGTAAGGCACTGGTCTTTCGAGGGCTGCTCGACCGAGGCGGGTCCATAGTCGCCGCGATTGACTTCCCAGCCACATGCTGTTCTCTGGCTCCACGATAGCGCCTGAGTTGCGGCAATGTGAGGAGAATGGAATGTCGTTTGTTACCGCCAACGAAGACTTGTCCCGGTTCCTGTTGCCCGACTACAAGGAAGTCAGTTTTACCGAAAAGAGCGTCACCTTCTGGGTTACCACTCCAGTTGACGAACAAATCACGAATCATCGCGCTGTCACCTTTCGGGGCACGTTCACGAGCGTTGACGGCATTATCTCGGGCCTCGTGAAACGGATCGATTACTACGAATCTGAATTGGGGGGCGAGATTGACTATTTCCTTCGGTTCGACGGCAAAAACAGCGGGGTTTTGATAGAGGACCTTGCAGCCCTTCAAAAATCCGGTGCAACAGGCCTCGAGCTTCTGATGGCGGGCAGCGATGAGCTTACGGGCATCAACAAGGGTTACGGCGGCAACGACAGGATCAGAGCCACGGATATCGGTGATTTCAACGGCGGGTCCGGATATGACACGCTCATCTTCGCAATGAACTCCGCAATAACCCTCGATCTCGTTGCCGATGGCGCGCGATTCAGATCAATCGAGGCCTTCGAAGGCACCAAGCTCTCCGACACCATGAAGGGTGACGCCAGCGCGAACACCTTCAATGGCATTGCGGGCAACGACACCCTCGAGGGTCGCGGCGGGAACGACAAGCTTTCCGGCGGTGATGGAAACGATGTCCTCAACGGCGGCGAAGGCTGGGACGTTCTCTTCGGCGGAAAGGGCAAAGACACGTTCCTGTTCAAGAGCTTTCTCGACAGCACTAGATCTGGGGCCGATCATATCACCACCTTTTATCGCGGCGAGGATATCATCAATTTGAAGGCCATTGACGCCAACACGGAGAAGGCTGGCAATCAGACCTTCATCTGGATCGGCTCCGACAAGTACCATGGCAAGGCTGGCGAACTGCGCAGCTACCAATCAGGTGGCAAGACCGTTATCACCGGCGATGTCGACGGCGACAAACAGTCCGACCTGGTAATCTACATCGACAAGGCCGTGAAGCTCACTTCGCTCGACTTCATTCTCTGACGGATCAGTCGCAGCGCGAATGCTCGCCTTCTTCCGATGTGGATGCGCCGCGTGAACTGTCGCTTGACGTACGACGCCGAGAAACAAGGCCGGCGCAGCGGTTTGCTGCTTGTCTATGCCGAAAGCTTATGTCGGTGACATGATCGAGGTAACCACCATTACGCTCGACGAGATGGCAGTTCGTCTTATTGACGACCGCAATGTCCGGATCGACCCCTATCGCCTGCCCACCGGCTCGATGCCTACATGTGCTTCAGCGCGAATACTCTTACCTTGCAGGCTCCATATCTTGCGGCTCTGTTTCCGCTTGGAGCAGTTCGAGCGAAGTGCGTAGCGATCTATAAAGTGATGGTGGCGGGGAAAACTGCAGCGCAGCAGACGCCTTGGTGCAATTTTTGTCGTTGTCTGACAAGGGAATTTGAGAATGGATGACGATAGCTCTGGGGGCGCTTTTATTTAGTTTTTTCCATTGGTTAGATTCGCTCGTGAAAGCTGTAGTCACGACGCACTTCTCTAACCGCTCATTTCAATATTCGTCAGTAGTCGTCCCCGCCTGATTTGATGGTCGTAAGTTGATTGAGCAATATCCATTCAGCTCAATGTAAGGAAAAATCCATGCTTCCTCCCATCCAGGCAAACTCAATTCTAGTCAGCAATTCCGCCGGAGATGCTCGCGAAGAGAAGACTTTCCAAGAGGTATCACAGACGCTGAGTTTTACGGCCTGGGACAGCCGCAAGACGCGCACGATGCGTGAACGTTCACGCTATATCGTTCATCTTGACGACTTCATTACTGATATGAATGGTGTGAACGACGAAACGGTGGCGGTTCAGGCGTGGCTCGATCAAGCGGGTACTGTTGGTCGTGCCATGGCGGGTCGCGGTGTTGTTCTTGCATCCGATACGCTCTATGTTCCCGCTGGCGTTGTCGTTCAGGGTAGTGGCCGCAAGGATTACTGGAAGGACGGCTCGGGTTGGAGTGTATCTAATCCTCTTGGCACAGTCTTTCGTACTACTGGCTCAGGAACAGCACGGCGCTGGACTGACGTTGACGGAGCCGATTTGGCCAATGACACGCCGCTGTTCGTGGCGCGTGGTAACAATGTAGTTTTTGAAGACCTTACAGTTTACACGGACGGCGCTAACGCATGGTCGATGGGTATTCTCATTCCTTGCGTAAAACAGTGTGCGCTCAATCGGGTTTCCGGATTTGGCTTCACTGACGGAACATTATACATCGATGCAACGTGGAGTAACCGGAACACCGTTCTCAAGGCGTTGCATCCATCAATTGATCCAGACACTGGTATGAATGAATTCTCGGCAGATGATTGCTGGTTTGAAGGCGGCGGATCCGCAGGCTTTGGTTTGAAAATCCAAGGCACTACGCGGGCATGGAACACGTTGCCGCAAGAAACGTGGATGTGGGCGGCGGGAGGCACGTCAGACATCCGCATCAGCAAAACCCGCCTTGGGTCGAATGCGCCCAATGGCGGGTGCTATAGCCACGACGCACAGCTTGCCGGGGAAACGGCGTTCGGGCGCGGTATCACTATGGATGGCGTTGGTTTCCGTGCATCCGGTGGCAGCAAATATGCAATTCGTCTCGACCGTTCTGATGGCCATCATTTCATTTCGCCGTATGCAGAAGGCAAGAGCGGCGTTCCGTGGGAAATTGCTATTACATCTCGCACTCAGACCGCCCCGCAAGGCATCCTGTTTGAAGGCGAGCGGATGATTTCGGGGAATGTGACGGTTGATGGCGTTGTTGTCAGCAGCACTAGCCGCCGTTTCTGGAAAGATACCCGGTGCCTCTCCTACATCCGCCAGCGGGGCGAGCTCAGCCTTCCAAATTTTGGTGGCGGAAGGGCAGCTACATTCGAAGATATCCCGTACATTTCTTCTTTCGAGAGCAACGGAACTATCTTCTTCAAGCACGATGATGGCTCTGCGCAAATCAACATTGCTCGCCTCAACACTTCGCTGTTCCGCCCGGAAGCCGATGGGGCCATGACCTTGGGTGATGCTGCGCGCAACTGGGGCGCAGTATTTTCGAAACGCTACCAGTCTGGGACAGTGACGGTTTCGGATGATAGTGCCGTTTCCATTCCCACGCCAAAGAGCGGCGGTATCATGGCAATCGTCCATTGTGGCGGCGTTGAAGACGGCGCCTTCCCGAACATTTTCCACTCAGGGCTTGCTTGCTACGACACTGGAAGCTCTGTGACTTGCGGAAAGTGGGCGGGTGGCACCAACTTTGCAACCGCTACCGGCGATGTTACGGGAACGACTGGCGTCGACGGGCAAACCACCATTGGTGTTCGGGCGGGTAATGTCCGTGTTGAAAACCGAAGCGGAGCGACTTCCGTCTATCGATATACGCTCCTATCGTGAACGCCACCTAGATAGGCTTACCTGGTGAGCAGAGAATGTATCGTTTGCCACCAATGATGGAACTTTTCGATAAGCCTGTAGTAGTAGCCGCGCCCTTTGGTGCGCGGCTACTACAAGGACACGAGTAGGCAACGGTCTTGCCGCCGACGCCAAGCGAGCAGGTAAAGGCGGCTCGCCATCGTTGGCTGATGCGATCGTTCACAGCGAGAGAACTATTCGTCCAGCCCATCGCGGCCTGCAAGACCTCATGCAGTCGGCTGAGCTGGATGCGCCACGGCACGACAACGCGCCGCATCACCATTGGCTCGACATGGTCAAGAGTGATCTTCAGGCGGACTAGGGAAGCTGCTGCCATCGCCGGCGACCGTGCGTTCCGCTTTCGGTTGTGAGACGTTCTTCCGTAAAAGCATCCCGGTTCACATTCAGATGTGCAGCGATTTCAAATGCCTCGTCGGGGTAAAGGCCGCGTAGAACCCGGCCATTGTAAACAATAACCTCTTCGGCATGTAATTCATACACTTCCCAGCCACCCGCCGGAGTGGGACGAACGCAAACCCTCCTTTCCATTGCCGACCGTTTCGACATATTCCCTCCGACTCAGGTGTATAAATCCGTGGAAAAACATTTTTCTAAAGCATCTCATAATTACATTGTGTTTGCAGTAAAAATTATGTGATCATTTTGCCTCGAAGGAGAGTGAAAATGGCGCGTGTTTTTGATGATTATCTGGACGATTTGATAGAAATCGCCCATAATATCGTAATGACGAATGATATTTTTTTGTCAAACGTCCGATCAAACATTATCAATGCCTTTGCGTTGATTGAATCGTCTCCAACCACTCGAGAAACGGCGTGGACCGTGGAACAGGCTGGGATAAAGCTCCTAAAGGCATATTCAACGTCGCCATTCTACTCCGACCGTAGGGCGGTTGAAGCTGCGACTAAATTCTTTGTTGATAAAGTTGAACTGCTCCGTGAGGAAATGCACAAGTGCAATCTATCAAATCGTGGATATGCGTTTGGGACTCACTAGATTCTCAAGTTCAGATCATCGTTTCCCGAACCAGTAATTGAGGATCGAGCTTTTCAAGCTCCATCGCCTCCTCGAAGAATTTGCGAATGCTGATATACTTTTTCGGCATCAGAGCCAGCCCTTCGCGGATGGCCTCTTGCCATGCAGGTCCTCTATTCCATGCTTCAATGAACGCATCGGCCAGTCGCTCCCCTTCCATGGTCTCAAGCAGACCTATGGTGAGCAAGCAAGCTTGCCGCACGTCCTTGTCGCGCCTGAGGTGGCCGAAGCTCTCCGTATCGCTCCGACGTGATGCGACGATGAACTTATGTACGGCATAGCGTTCAGGACGAGGGACGAGGACGGGAATACCCGCGCTATGGAGCAGTACCAGTTCGCACTGGCTCGTAAGTGAGGAAATCCAAGAACCGCAAGTTTTCCGCCGCTGCGCCGCCGAGAGCCGGCATGGACGAGGGCTTGCCCGTATAGTCATCGGAACCGCGATTGCCCGTCAGGAATTCGTCGCGGTATCTATTGAAGATTCAATGAGGTCGTTGCGGTTCACTCCTGACGTTGATGCGTTGAAAGCACTGCTTGGGGCCAATACGACCATCGTGGAAAACCGCTCATCCTCACATTTCAGCTCAGTAAATGCGTTGCCACGAAAGACCAAAGCAGGAGCCGTATGCAGGAAACTTTCACGCAAGGACCTGCTGTTTGCCACTATGGCGTTTCATCGAGCGCGCTCCAGAAGCTCCTTGCCGAGCTGGCGCAACGGCAGCACCTCAATCCCGTTGGCAAGAGGAAAGACTTCAACACCCGGGTAGACCACGATCCGTCGTTCCGGCGTGAGGTCTTCGCAAGCGTGATGGAAGCCGCGCTCGACCTTCGGGGTCAGGCTCCTCTTCACCTCGATGGCCCATTTTAGCCCGCCGGGCAGAGTGATGACCAGGTCGATTTCGGCGCCGGCGGAGCTTCTGTAGAAATTCGCCTGGCTGCCTTCCGGCAGAACGGAATGCACCGTTTCAATCACGAAGCCTTCCCAACTGGCACCGCTGACCGGGTGGCCGAGCACGTCGTCGAGCGTTTTGAGGCCGAGGAGCGTGTGAACCAGGCCGGAATCGCGAACATAAATCCGTGGCGCTTTCACGAGCCGTTTGCCGGCGTTGCTATGCCAGGGTTCGAGACGTCGCACGAGCAGGAGATCCACTAGGAGGTCGAGATAGGAGGCAACGGTCTTGCCGTCGACGCCAAGCGATCGGGCGAAGTCTGCCGCGTTAAGAAGTCCCGATTGATGGTGCGCCAGCATCGTCCAGAAGCGGCGTAGCGTCTCCGCCGCAATACGCGGCCCCATCATCGGGATATCGCGCTCCAGATAGGTACGGATGAAGTCGACTCGCCAGCGTTGGCTGATGCGATCGTTTGCAGCAAGAAAGCTGTCTGGGAAACCGCCGCGGACCCATAATTTATCGAGATCGGCGGCCGGTGCCTCCAACCCGTCGATTGGTCCCAGCTCAGTATAGGCAATCCGGCCCGCAAGGCTTTCGCCGGACTGTTTCAGAAGATCGATCGATGCCGACCCGAGCAGCAGGAAGCGCCCGGTGCGCAGCCCTTTGCGTCGCCCACGATCGATCAATCCGCGTAGGTTCTGGAAAAGGTTTGGCAGCCGATGAACCTCATCGAGGATGACGAGCTTGTCTTCGAGGCGGCTGAGATACAATTCTGGTTCGGCGAGCTTGGCGCGGTCGGCATCGGATTCAAGGTCGAGATAGATCGATGACCGGCGCTCGGCGATATCCAGAGCGAGCGTGGTCTTGCCAACCTGACGCGGTCCCAGGAGGGCTACGGCCGGGCTGGCGTCAAGCAGTTCTTCGACCTGGGTGGTTTCGCGGCGATGAATCATCCTTGCAATTATGGAATTATAATCCTTATTTGCAAGGTTAAAATTCGGTGGCGCATAAGACCTTAACAGTTTGCGAGCACAATCTGCTGCGCGCAGACCAGCTTTAGAGCCACGAGGCCGGTGTCTTCGGCAGGCGCTGGTCGGGATCGATGACCTTGAGCGACGGCTTAACCGGACCGCTCCAGTGCCACAAGGCGACGCAACTGCCGCCGGGCGACATGAAAGACGGGTAGACGACGCCATCGAAGCCCTCGTCCAGCAAGCGCTGCCGCAGCAGATGGGTTTGCGGTACCGTGCCCGCGTCGAGATCGGCGCGCCACTCGCATCTGTGGATGCCGGCATCGAGGCCGAGCTTGTCCAGCATCGCGGCATCAGTCAGGTCGGCCAGCCTCGCCTCCGACAGTTCGAGCTGGGCGATCAGCGCCGGATGCTGGACGAAACCCTGGTTGTACTCGGCCCAGGCGGTCGATAGTTCGCAGGCCGCATAAAGCGTCGCCGCACCGACAGGATTCCACCGTCCGCCAAAACGCGCAGCACCCTCGCCCGAAAGCGGTATGTGGGCCCAGCGGGGCACGAAGGCCCGCCACAAGGTCCACTGCTGACGTGAGCCGGCTTCAGGCATAAACGCCGGAGCGCACCGCCTCCAGATAGGCCAGAACCTTGTCCGCCTTGCCCTCGCCGACTAGGTCATAAGCCGTCTTGCCGGCCCAGCCTGGGATCGGCTGATGCTTGAACCAGATCGCTGCGCGGCTTTCGTCGCCGGCCATTTCAGCGGCCATCGCCAGGATGCGGACGACGGGGCTGAGCGCCTGATCGACCTTGCGGGCACCGGAGCGCGCGGTCAGCGTGTTGCGTGCGACGCCAACAAGCCGTGCCAGATCGGCTTGGGTGACACCCAGCAGTTCCGACACGCGGCGAGCCGACAGGAACTGTGATCGCGCGTCACCAAAAAGAGTCGCCGACATTCCCAAACTTTGAGCCGCCATGACACGCTCCTGACTTAACTTGATATCCATGCGCTCAATATGAGCACATTATGTGCTCAATTCAAGCTCAAAGCGTGACTTGAGGGTGCCCCGGCCGCTCTATCGCGTGGAGCTATCGCCAAGTCGCACAATGGAAAGTTCTACAGAAGGCAAGCGATTATTTCTCGGACTGGTAGGACGCGCGGGCTTCGCCTTTGGGATGGCCCGCCCTTCCGAAGACATCGAGTATGATGCCGTTCTCTTGAACGGGAAGGAGCCAAGCCATGCAGATTTTCATGTTAGGTATCGACATTGGAAAGAACAGTTGCAGCGTGGTTGGGTATTCGCCGAGCTCGCCGCTTCGATGTAGCCTTGAGCGGCTCAGTCAAGACCTGCAGCTGGGCGGCATGGGAGGAGGAGACGCGAGCACCGACAGATCCTCCTCCGCAGCGATTTCACCGTGACGGGTCATGTCGCCTCGATATCGGTTTGTTTGAAATCGTTGCCTTTGTAGAGCAGTGGCTCACCCGACAAGGTCGCCAGCGCATAGGAGAAGCAGTCCCCATAGGTCAAGCTTGCGGGATGACGACCCTTACCATAGCGGCGCCAGGCCCTGCGGGCTTGATCGGAATGCTCTGCCGTTACTGCTACGACCTCGATCTCGGCCTTATGCAGCCAAAGATCGAGTTCGGCTCCGCCCGCCTCGCCGAAACGTCCCTCTAGCACGATCGCGGCTTCGAGGAGAGTCGCAGCCGAAATCAGCCGAATGGAGTCGTCTGCGATGCGACTCCGATAGGACGCAGCATCGGGTTCATTAAAGAAGATTGCCACGATTGCAGAGGTATCGATTACCATCAGGTTGGGAGCCCATTTTCGTCGTAGCCGATGATGTCATCGGGGCTTCGATGATCAAGGACGGGCAGGGCGCTCAGGCGGCGCTGCATTGCTTCCATGTCCTCGATCAAGGCTGCTTTCTTCGCTTGCAATCCGGTCCGTTTGAGGCGCTCCTCGAGCGCACGCCGCGTTGCAATGGTAATGGTCTCGCCGGTTCGCGCAGCGAGTGCGCGTGCGAGTTTCTCCGTCTCCGGATCTTTGATACTAAGTGCCATCGTAGGTATCCAGGTTCTTTCTCATATATAATCTACCTATAGCGTGAATGCTTGGATTCTCGCGCTCCTCAGCCCGCCGCATCTCATGGATCTCTGATTTATCTGAGACGTCTTGAAAGCTAGGAATTGTGCGCCGGCCGAGGAGGCAAGGCCGGCGCGCAGCAAATGGCCGGCAAAAAGCTGGCCGCGCTCTGCCTCGGAAAGATCGCCACACATGCCGGCGGCGAGTGCTTCCTTCTTGCGAGCAGGGCAAATTTATCTATGCGCTCCAGCGCTGCGATAGGGCAGGTGGCGTCGGACGAGCCACGGCCGATCTCTACCTCGAGCCAATCGGTCGTGCCACGCAGGGACACCAGCGCGCCGTTGTCGAAAGTTTCGACCCAGCCGCGCCCATCGTCTGTCTGGTCGCGCCCGGTGATCTCCGAGCGACGCAGACCGCCGGCAAAGCCGAGCAGCTGCATCATGGCCCGGTCGCGAAGCCCATGCAACGAACCGCGGGTGAGCGTCTCCAGCATGGCGATCAGATTTTTTGGGAAGATCGCTTCCTTCTGCCGGGGCAGTGCGGCGTGCCGCGCTGGGAACAATTCCAGACGATCGCCGAGAGGCGCCGCTCGATGGTTGAGACGCCATTGACTTTGACGTTACGCTCGGCCGTACGCGGAGGCGCGAGCGATAATGTAGAGTCCGACGATTGCCGGTTCCGGGGGAGGGGACAGATTCTGTCGTCGGCACCAAGCGGAAAAGTGCCGCCAGTCCGCGGTATCGGCCCGCCGCGTATTGGCTGAGCTGGCGGCTTCGACATCGCCCCGGGCGCGTTCGGTCAGATCTTATAGGTGCCCCGGCAGGGGAGGGCGCTTGACAGGGCGGCAACGACGGCGGTGGAAATACCGCCGGCCTCCGCCGTGCTGAGCGGCGGAGCAGCGACGTCCGGAGCACAAAATCCGCTGTTTTCGTCGATGATTTGCGGCATTTCTCTATGATGAGAAACATAACCGATAAGGCAATCGGGTCGATGAGCTGTGCATCCGCCGAAGCCGGATGGGGTTACGGATGCCCGGTTTCCTCGAGAGGCTGGTCCTCCTGTTGGAGCACCAGCGAAGAAATCTCGATCGTCAATGTTTCAAAGTCTCTCGAATAGGGTGAACTTCGGCGCCAGAGTGCGAAGATTTGCCTGCCGACCGGCATATGTCTGATTTCCACCAGCGCCAGCTTTCCTCCCGCCGTTAGTTCGCCACAGGTACCAGAGGCCATAACTGGTGAGTTCGAGTTTATCCTCATGTCTAGCAAGATAGATCTCCGACTTGAGCTGCAGACCTGTTGGGGTGGACGGCCCCCAAATCGGCATCGATGTGCCAGAATGAGGTCGTTACAGATCTCAAGCGAAGG
>NZ_KQ410767.1 GCF_001262505.1 Shinella sp. SUS2 | reverse complement strand
CGGCAAGGCCGAGATAGTTGTTGGCGCAGAAGTTCAGCACGCGCTCGCCCGAGGCAACGGCGATCTCGCCGGCCTGCCTGGAGGTGATCACCCGCTCGGCCTTGTAAAGGCCCGCGGTTTTGAGAGCATCAATTTCCTGGGAGAGATGGGACAAAAAGGCGGTGTTCATGGGGAGTAAAGACCTCGTTCCAGCATCGGCCCCTTGCGGCACGGCATCGGATATCATGGTGGCAAGCGGAAGGGAGCACGGTGCCGTTCGCCGGCATCATGCTCCCTTTGCCCGCCACGGACGCATGGCCGTGGCGGGCAGATGAAGGCGGCTGTCAGGCGGCTGCCGGGAACCCGTCGCGGCACAGCCCCTTGAGCTCGTCCAGCGACATCGCATCGAGATCGAGGGCGTTGAGAAGGTCGTTCTCTGCGGTGAAATCACGGCCGTACATCGACGAGAAAATACGAACGCCGGCTTCATGCAGGTCCGCGGGATGGCCCGCGAGACGCCCGATCTTCGCCGTCATGACGAGACCGAAGGGAACGTCCTCCGTCACATAGCGGCTGTCGGCGGTGGTGGGACCGCTGCCGCCATTGCCGGCCGCGTGCATCTCCTGGTTCATCTGGGAGATGGAGTTGACCGGCACATGGAACGACAGGTGGAAATGCTGGAAGATATCGCGCACTTCCAGGCCGAGCTTCGTGGCGATGGCAATGCGCTCCTTGTCGAGGTCTTCGAGGAGACGACCGACATTCGGCGTGACATTCTGCCCCTGGCTCCACGTCTCGCCGCGCTCCATGCGGGTCATGTTGCCGAGCGCAATGCCCATGTGGTTCTGCGGATTGAGGTTGGAGAGCGCAATCGCCAGCAGGCTGCCCCGGTCACGGAAACGGTCGCCGAACAGGGACCGGCAGACGGAGAGCCCCACGTCGCTGGCCGAGGCCGGCACCGTCGCGAGATCGACCTGCTTGCGGATTGTATTCACATTGACCGACGTCTGGCTCAACTGCCGGCCCGAGACGGCGGTGGTGCCCCATGCGACAATCGGGATAACGATGCCGCGCGCGGCCAGCAGGCGGGAGAGATACAGCGCGCCGAACGACGCATGCGAGCTGAAGATGACGATCTGCAAGGAGGTGATGTGCGGGGCAATGGCGTCCAGCACGGTCTTGTGGCCATAGGCAGGCAGGGCGATGACGAGCGCTTCTGCCCCCGCGACCAGCTCCGCGGCGCTGGTTGCGACAGCCGGGTGGAAGGTGCCCTGGATCGCACCTTCCGCGACAAGCGCTTCACCGCTGGCAAGCGCGCGCGTGCGTTCGCCGGAAGGCGACCACAGCGTCACCTCGTGTCCCTGCTGCTCGACGAGTGCCGCCGTTCCAAAAGCGATCGAACCCGCTCCGACAATTCCTGTCCGCATCGATAATTCCTTTCTGCTTAATCATGGTTTCGGCCATGGGGCCGATCGTTACTTCGGGCGTGTCGATGCCCTCGGCGTGTGCGGCCCGACATCGCCGGACGCCACGACGAGAAACGCACCGGCTCCCACAGCGCCGACGCTTGTCAGCGAATGCGGCACGTCGGCGGCATAGCGCGCCGTCTCGCCGGCGCGCACGATCATGGTGTTTCCCGCGCTGCGCACGATAATCTCGCCCTTGGTGCAGTGCAGATGCTCGACGGTTCCGGTTTCGTGCGGATCGCTCACCAGCTCCCCCTCGGCCTCGAAACTCAGGAGATACCACTCGATCAGCGACACCATGCTGGCCGGCGACAGGATTTGCAGCGTGCACGTTCCGTCCGCGCTGCGGATGGTCGGCGTCAGATTGCCCGGCTGCAGGTCGATGACGGAGCCGCTGCGCTCCTCGCTTGCGCCGCTGACCAGACTGTTGAGGTCGATCTTGAGCGCGCGTGTCAGGTGCCACAGGGTGCCGTAGGTGGGGTTGGCATTGCCGCGTTCTATTTCCGACAGCATCGAGCGTGAAACGCCCGACAGGGCCGCCAGTTCGGCAAGGGTCAGATTCAGCTCCTTGCGATAGGCCTGCAGGCGCGGTCCGATTTCGGGCGGATTGATCGAAAGCATGCACTGTCCCCCTCTGGCTGCCTCATGGGCATCTCGAACAATCATTCCCCGACCGGCTCGCCGAGCGTGTGCATCAGCCGGTTGGCCCAGCCGAACAAGGCGGTCGACAGGATGAGGTCGAGGATTTCGTCCTTGTTCAAACCGGCTGCGACCAAAGCCGCCATGTCGTCGGCGGTCGCATCGGATGGGCATTTCGAAAGCTTGACCGCAAAATTCAGGATCGCCTTGAGCCTGGGCTCGATCTGCGCATCGACGCCATGGGCGAAAATCGCCGCGATGACATCGGTCTCCTTGGTCAGCTGGTTGTAGCGGCTGGCATGCACCGCCGCGCAATAGATGCAGCGGTTGACGATCGAGGCGCCGACAGCGCCAAGCTCGCGTTCGGCGCGCGAAAGCCCGCCGCGATTGTACATGACGGCGTTGAACAGCGGCGAGCGGTGCTTCAACGTCTCGACGTCATGCGCCAGCACCAGCACATAGTCGGAAACCTTGGTATTGGACGGCGTGATCTTCAGCGCGTCGAGCTGCTCGTTCGTCGCTTCGGCTAGATCCAGCGGAACCACATAGGGGTTCCACTGCGGAACGTCGGTCGTGAATTCGTGTATCGTCTTGCTCATGCCAGCCCCCGCATCAATTGCAGGCCAACCGCGACCCGGATCTGATAGCTGACGAAGGCGACGAGCTCCGAGAGCCTGACGATGTCGGCATCGCCGATCCCGGCTTCCCGGAGCAGTTCGATATCGCGGCGCGTCGCATCCTTTGGCGAATGTGCCACCAGATCGACATGGCGGATCAACGCCCGGGCCCGCGCATCGCTGCCGCCGTCGAACCAGATGTCGGCCATGCGTGCGGCGTCTTCCGGCATTCCGGCTTTCTCCAGCATGGCCTCGAAGTGATCCTCGAACGCCTTCTGGTCGTTGATCTTCGCAATCCGCAAGGCGAGCGCGGCCCGCTCTGCGTGCGACAGTCCGCCGGGATCCGCCGGTGTGAGCGCGCCATCATGCGTCTGCTGGGTCAGTGCCATGATGTCGGCGCGGCCGGCCACCGTTTCGGCCAAGGCGCTGCCCGGCTCGATCCCGACGATTGCGGCAATCACGTCCTCGTTCTCAGCCATTCCGTCCTCCTATGCCTGCTTGCGGTCGTCAAGGGTTTCGCCGTCCGGCAAGGGCGACGCGGTCCATTCGTCGCCGCGCAGTTCGGGCGTGTCGTAGTCGAGCAACCGCTGCCAGTACTGGCCGAAGTTTTCCTCATAGAGCTTGGCGGCAATCTCGCGCGCCAGCCAGGACGCGCCTTCGCTGATGCCCGGAATGTCCCCGCTCACCTTGCCGAGGCTGGCCGCTGCACCCGAATTGAAGCTGTGGATGTTGGCAAGCCAGGGCGCCTCACCGGGCACACGTTCGAGGAAAGTGAAATCCTCGGCGAGATAAGGGAACTTGCCGAGCTGCTCGTTCTCCTGCCCCGGCGGCGGCGTGAAGCGATCCTGCCACAACAGGATCTTGTCGGCATAGCCGTCGAGTTCCTTGCGGGCCAGCGGATCAACCCCGAAACCCGTCCCCAGAATAAGGAAGTCGGCGCGCACGGGCTTGCCCTGCGACGTGCCGACAACGATCTCGTCGCCGTCGAGCTCCACCGTCTCGACCGCGGCGTCGAAATGGAAATAGGCGTTCGGATGGCGGCTGACCCGCATCGTCGAGCCGCGCGGCGCCGGTGTCTGGGTCCGCAAGGAGTAATTCATGATCTGCCAGCGCCGGGCGTCGCCGAGCTGCGGGAATGCGGCGGTGAAACCGAACGAGCCGATGCCCATCAGTTTGTTGATGCATGGCATTTCCTTGCGCCGGATGAGATGGCGAACCTCGGCTGCGCCGGCCTCCAGGGCTTCGGCGGCATTGTCGACCGCCGACGCCCCGACACCGACAACGACGACGCGTTTGCCGCGCAGGGCGGCAAAATCGATGTCATGCGAGGAATGCGCCCAGTATGTCTCCGGCAAGCCGTTGACGAAATCCGGAATGCTGGGGTGCCCCATGCCGTCACGGCCGGTCGCCATGACGACCTTGCGGGCGAGCACGGAGGTCTCCCGGGCGCCCTTGCCCGAGGTCATCAGCCGCATCAGCGCCCCCTCGGGCCGGATCGCGGTCACCTCGACATTGTTCTCGACCGGCAGCTCGAGCACCTTGCGATACCAGCGCAGATACTCCATCCACATTGGACGCGGGATCTTGTCGAGCGCAGACCAGGCGTCGTTGCCGAACTGGGCGACGTACCAGGCACGGAATGTGAGCGATGCCATGCCGTAGGCCGGACCGGTCAGCTGCTTGGGCGAGCGCAACGTTTCCATGCGCGCATAGGTCAGCCACGGCCCTTCGAGACCCGGCTCGCTGCGGTCGAAGATGCGGATGTTGCGAATGCCGGCGCCGATCAGCGCAAAGCCGGTAACGAGGCCGCACATGCCGCCACCGATGACGACGACATCGTGAACCGGTTCTGCGAGAGGCGTCGGCACGACCCAGTTTGCCGGGGGATAACAAAGGCAGGCGAGATCGTCGCGGACACGCCGTTCCAGCTCCGGCAGGCTCGTAGCTGCAGATTGAATCGGCATATCAACGTCATAGGCCATGGTGTACCTCCCTCGCCCGGTGGAGCTTTTCGCTCGCATCGGCCGCCTTGCTTCCGGACGCCCCGCACCGTTTGGGTGCGGGGCGCTGTTCGTCTAGGTGTTCGCACGCCGGTCGGGGATGACCGTCGCAGTCTCGGGCTTCCAGCCGAGCCAGACGTCCTCGCCGTCGAGCTGCTCGACCTCGCTCGGGTGAACCAGGGTGTTCAGCAGGGCGCCATCGCCGACCTGGACCATCATCGAGGTGTGATTGCCCTTGAACACCCGCTGGCGGATCTTGCCCTTGATGCGGTTGGCAGTTGCCGGCTCGCTCGCAGAGCAATGAATGGCTTCGGGACGCAGGACGACGTAGAGATTGTCGCCGACCTTCGGCGCCAGCCCGCCGGGATTCGCCTTGATGGTGACGCCGTTCCAGTTCAGCGCGGCCACGCCGTCCTCAAAGCCGAGAACGGCACTGCGCAGCAGATTGGTCTCGCCGATGAAGTTGGCGACGAAGACCGAGCCGGGACGCCCGTACAGCGTGTTGGGATCGCCCATCTGTTCGATGCGGCCCTTGTTCATGACCACGATCGTGTCCGACATCGTCAGCGCCTCCTCCTGATCGTGGGTCACGAACATGAAGGTCTTGCCGGTCTTCTCCTGAATGGCCTTGAGCTCGATCTGCATCTGCTGGCGCAGCTTGGCGTCGAGCGCCGACAGCGGCTCGTCGAGCAGCAGCACGTCCGGATCCGGCGCCAGTGCCCGCATGAGCGCCACGCGCTGGCGCTGGCCGCCGGACAATTCCGCCGGCAGGCGCTTGGCATAGTCCTGAAGCTGAACCAGCTCCAGCAGTTCGCAGACCCGGCGATGGATCCTCGCGTTATCAAGCCCCTTCAGCTCGAGGCCGAAGGCGATGTTCTTGGCAACGGTCATGTGCGGGAAGAGGGCATAGTCCTGGAAGACGATGTTGACGTTGCGCTTGTTCGGCGGCACCCGCGTGACGTCCTTGCCGCTGAGCAGGATGCGTCCGGATGTCGGCGTCTCGAAACCGCCGAGCATGCGCAGCGACGTGGATTTGCCGCATCCGGAGGGGCCAAGAAGCGTGACGAACTTGCCCGGCTCGATGCTCAGGTTCAGGTTCTCGACGGCGACATAGCCGCCATAGCTCTTGGTGACATTGTCGAATTGAACAACGGGTTCCATCAGCGGGTCCTCGCGCGGCGGGTGAAGTATTCGGCGTACAGTCCGACGGCAGCCGTAACCACGAGAACGAGCGTCGCCATTGCGTTGATCTCGGGAGACATGCCGCCCTGCACCTTAGCGAAGATCAGCATGGGCAAGGTCGGGCGATAACCGCCGAGGAAGAAGGTGCGGACGAAGTCGTCGATCGACAGCAGCACGCAGAAGATCATGCCGCCGACAAGCGCCGGCTTGAGGTACGGCAGCGTCACGCGGAAGAAGGCGACGATGCTGTCGGCGCCAAGGTCGCGGGCCGCGTCGACGAGATTGCCCGGCATCGAGCGCAGGCGGGTCAGCGCCATGACGACCACGAAGGGCACGGCATGAACGGTATGGCCGAGGATGATGGCAGCCGTTCCCGTCGGCAGGTCGATGGTCGAGATGAAGATGCGAAGCGAGATCGCCGAGATCATGCCCGGCACGACCGCCGGCAGGCAGGCGAGCGCGAAGAGCACGACCTGACCGCGAATGCCGTCGGCAACGATGAGCATGGCGATCCAGACGCCGAGGGTGGTCGCCGCAAGCGTCGCCGCCGCCGCGATCATGATCGAATAGAGGCAGGCTTCCAGGAACTGCTTGTCCTGCATCACCTTGATGTACCAGTCGAACGTCCATTCGCCGATCGGGAAGGCGACGAAGTTCGCATCCTTGAAGCTCATTGCCATCATCAGCGTGAGCGGCAGAAGCAGGTAGAGAATGAAGGCCCAGTAGAACGCCGTGAGCGTTGTGCGCGGGACATCGGAAAACAGGGTGCGCATCAGATTGCCCTCCGTTTGCGCCCGCCGACCAGCCGCATGAAGATGGCGGCGGCGATAAGTGCGGTCACCAGCATGATCAGCGCGAAGGCGGCGCCGACCGGCCACTTGTCGCTGGCACCATGGAAGAAGCCGCTGATCGTTTCAGGAAAGAGTACGGTGTTGGGGCCGCCGAGCAGCATGGGCGTCGCAAAGACCCCGATGCAGGTCAGGAAGACCAGGCAGCAGCCGGACACGATGCCGTCGCGCGACAGCGGCAGAATGATCCGGCGGAAGCGCGTGAAGGGGCCCGCGCCGAGATCCGCAGCCGCGTCGAGCAGCGGCGACGGGATCTTTTCGATCGCCGAGTAGAGCGGCAGCAGCATGTAGAGGCAGATCAGGTAGACGAGGCCGAAGCCCAGCGAGAACGACGTATAGAGCATCGGGATCGGCCGGTCGATCAGGCCGATGTCACGCAGCAGCACGTTGAGCGCACCACGATTGGCGAGCAGCATGATCACGGAGAACGTCCGGATGAGCTCGCCGGCCCAGAACGGCACCAGAAGCAGCAGAAGCGCCTTGGAACGGCCCTCCGGCCTGACGATCTTGGCAACGTAGTAGGCCACGGGATAGACCACGACGAGGGTCAGCGCCGTTGCACCCGTCGCAAAGACGAAGCTTCGGATCAGGGGCGTGAAGTAGATCGCCTCACGGAAGAAAATGGCGTAGTTTTCGAGCGTGAAGTGCGACTCCCTGCCCGGCTGGACGGGGTATTGCGACAGAAGGCTGATCTTCAGCATCTGATAGATCGGCCCGACATGCAGCATGATCAGCCAGATCAGCGGCACGCCGGCCAGAAGCAGGACGCGGCCGATCCGTGATTCCACCGCCGCCCCGAGCGTGTGTCGATAGAGCGCGGAATTGACCACCTTCGCTATGCCGGTGGAGTATTTCGGTACGGCCGTGTCGTGCGCCGTGCCGTATCCGGCTGTCGTGTTGCTACTCACCATTGGACAATCTCGGTTGGCGCAGAGCGACCGTGACCGCGCGGCAAGGCCGGCGGACAGTCATCGCGCACTGTTTGGTGAAATGGACGAGCCGCCTGCCCGGCCCCTGGAGCGTCAGAACACTCCGGGGACCGGGCAGGCAGGGCCGAAACCCAGCGCGTCAGGCCGCCTTGACCTCTGCGGTCGCGCGGTCGATCATCTCGTTCTTCATGTCGCGGTTGACCGAGGAGAAGAAGATGATGCGTTCGATTTCTTCCTGCGGCAGCGTCGAAGCGAGTTTCTCGCGTTCGTTCAGCAGATCGCCAACGCCGTTTATGGTCGAGCTGTAGCCCGACTGACGGGTCATCGCCGCGCCCACTTCCGGGGTTGCGAGGATCGCGTCGAGCAGCTTGTAGGCGTTCTCGGCGTTCGGAGCGTTGTTGACCACGTTCAGCGTGTAGCAGAAGCCGAACGTACCTTCCTTCGGCACGGAAAGCTTGATCGGGTGGCCGTCGATGATGAGCTTTGCCGCCGGGCCGGACCAGGAATGCGCGAGGTAGATGTCCTCGTTGATGAACATCTGCTGCACTTCCGAGCCTGCGTCATAGTACTTGCGCACCATGTCCTTGTGCTTGATCAGGAAGTCGCGCGCTTCATTGGTCGCCTTCTGGGCGATATCGGGCTTGTCGACATAGGTGGTGAAGTCACCGTCGTGGCCGAGATACTGCATGACGATCGTCATGAAGTCGCTGACGATGTAGGAGGTCTGCCCCTTGTACTGCGGATCGAACATGATCTCCCAGCTCGGCGCGTCTTTCACATAGTCGACATTGCGGGCAAGCCCTTCGTAGCCGGCGAGGATCGGCAGACCCCACAGATTGCCGTTGACGCGCGCCCAGGTGGCGTCCTGATAGGCGGAGTTGAGGTTCTTCCAGTTCGCGATCTTGCCGGTGTCGAGCGGCTGGAGCAGCTTGGAATCAATGAACTGCGAATAGCGATGGCCAGCGACGGTGACGATGTCCGTCGACGGATTGGCACCCTCGGCGGTGAGCAGGTTGTACTGCTTGCCCTGGTCGTCCGTCAGGCGGATGCGAACCTCGATACCCGTGTCGCGCTGAAACTTGTCGATGAATTCCTGCGGCAGGAACTTGTCATAGGTCGTGACGTTGAGCACGCCGTTTGCCGCCCAGGCAGGACGCGGACGGATGATGTACGGCATCGTCAAAACAGCGGCACCCGCACCGAACAGCTTCAATGCAGTTCTACGGTTGGTCATCAGCTTCTCGCTCATTCTAGTTCCCCTCTTGTTGAGCCCATGCCGAACAGTCGTTGCGGAACGACGAGCGTCTCCTTCGCACGGTGATTATCCGTACGGTGCGCAGGCCCCGAGCAACTGAAATCTATTGAAACAAGGCCTCCTCGCCCCGTCCGACATACCGAACGATATTTCCGGTAAACAGGAATTGACCTCTATATTGGACGAATGTCAAGCAGGACTGTTCAAAGAAATGACACATTTCATTGTGCACCGCACCAACACCGGGAGCGTCGCCTCATCCCGAAGACGACGTTGAAATGGTGCTCGCTGGCAGCGGACCAGGCTCCAAAGGCGGGGCCGGAAGAACCGTCATGGCCTCTCTCCGGGGCGATCCGACACCACGATCCACAACCGAAGGCCCGCAGGATCACGGCAGGAAGCCCGCCGAACTTCGAATGTCGTTCGCCGTCGCAGTGTTCGCCGCGAACCCGGCGTGCGGCAGCGAACCAGACCGCCCCTTTTCGAAGGCGCCGCTAGATCGTCTCCAGCGCCAGAAGCTCATCCAGCGTCTGGCGGCGGCGGATCAGACGGGCGCCGGCCTCGTCGACAAGCACTTCCGGCACATAGAGCCGGCTGTTGTAGTTCGACGACATCGTCGCGCCGTAGGCCCCCGCGCCGTGGAAGACCAGGTGCTCGCCGACCGCGACGTCGGGAAGGTCGCGGGGCAGCACCGTTCCGGTCTCCGTCTGGGTGAAGACGTCGCCGGATTCGCACAAGGGGCCGGCGATGATGGTCGGGAGGGTTTGCGCTCGCTCCGGAATGGCGGTGATATGGTGGTAGCTGCCGTACATGGCGGGCCGGGCCAGTTCGCTGAAGCCGGCGTCGACGAGCACGAAGCGGTTCCGCCCCATGGTCTTGACGGCGCGGACTTCCGAGACGAGCACGCCGGAATCGGCGGCAAGGTAACGGCCGGGCTCTATTTCGAGCCTGACGGCATGGCCGACATGCGCCTCGACCTCCCGCCGCGCCGCATCCCAGAGCGAGAAATAATGCGCGGGCTCGATCTCTTCTTCCCCCTGCCTGTAGGGCACGGAGAGACCGCCGCCGGCCGAGATGGCTTCAAGATCGGCCCCGAGATTGCGGCAAAGATCCACCATGGCCCCGCAGACCCGTTCCAGATGACCGTAGTCGACGCCGGAGCCGATATGCATGTGCAGGCCGACGAGCGTCAGGGAATATTGGCGCACCAGCGCCATGGCGTCCTGCAACTGCTCGAACCAGATGCCGTGCTTGCTGTTTTCGCCGCCGGTATTGGTCTTGTTGCTGTGGCCGTGCCCGAAGCCGGGATTGAGGCGCAGCCAGACGCGATGGCCCGGCGAACGCTCGCCGAGCTGCCGCAGCATATCGATGGAACCGGCATTGACCTCGATCCCGTCAGAAACGACGCGCTCCAGCGTCGGGCGGTCGAAGAGATCGGCGGTGAAGACGACATCGGCCGCGCCCGAGGCGTTGCCGGCGACATAACCTGCCCGCTTCGCCCGCTCGACCTCTCCGAGCGAGACGGCATCGACCCGCACGCCGGCCTTGCGCATCTCGCCGAGGATATGGATGTTCGAACAGGCTTTTTGCGCATAGCGCACGACGTCGAAGGCGGAGAGCTGTTCGATGCGGCGGCGGATGGCGGCGGCGTCGTAGATCCAGAGCGGCGTTCCGTGTTCGCCGGCAAGCGCGATCAGGGTTTCGTTGGAGAGGGGCATGGTGTCTCTGTGCGTTCGGGGAATGTCAAAGAGCGGAGCGGCAAGGCCGCTCCGCTCCGGGCATGATGCGGGGCGATGATACCACTCTCTAGCGTTTCGCCGCCAGCAAGGCTTGCGCCAGATCGGCAATGACGCTCTCCGCCTCATGCAGCCCGACATTCAGCCGGATCGTGCGGTCGCTGACGCCGAAACGCGCGAAAACGTTGGTTTCCGGCGAGATGCTGAGCGCGGCCTTGGCCGGCACGGCGAGGCTTTCCGGCCCGCCCCAGCTCACCCCGATGCGCACCAGGCGCAGCGCATCGACGAAGGCGGCGACGTCGATGCGGTCCGAGACCGCGAAGGAGAACAGGCCGCCGAAGCCGCGGAAGGTGGCCTTGCCGGGATGGTCGTAGAAGGCGGGGTGCATGATATCGGTGACGTCCTCGTGCGCCTGAAGCCAGGAGGCGACGGCAAGGCCGGCCTCGTGGTGGTGACGCAGGCGCAGCGGCAGGGTTTCGAGGTTCCGCAGCACCAGCCATGCCTCGAAGGGCGCGAGTTTTGCGCCGGTATAGGGGTAGATCTCGCCGTTGATCCTGTCGATATGCGCCTTGGAACCCGCGACGAGGCCGGCGACCGTATCGCTCTGCCCGCCGAGATATTTCGAGGCCGCATGGATGACGAGATCGATGCCGACATTCAGCGGGTTCTGGTAGAGCGGCGTCGCCCAGGAATTGTCGACGATAGTCACCACGCCGTGGTGGCGGGCGGCCTCGCCGATCGCCTTCAGGTCCTGCAATTCGAAGACCATGGAGGTCGGGTTTTCCAGATAGGCGAGCCGCGCGCCGGGCAGCACGGCCAGCATCGCCTCGGTGTCCGTGCCGTCGACGTAGTCGACGAGGATGCCAAAGCGCTTCAGCACCTTTTCGAAGAAGCGGAAGGCGTCGCTGTAGACGTGCCGCACGGTGACGATGCGGTCACCCGGGCCGACGAAGGCGAGCACCGCGGCCGCGATGGCAGCCATGCCGCTGGAAAAGGCGCGGGCTTCTTCCGCGCCTTCCATGTCGGCGATGCGTCGCTCCAGCAGGCGCACGGTGGGATTGTCGCCGCGCGAATAGATCGGCTTTTTCGAACGGCCGGCGAAGACGTCCTCAAGCTCCTTGTAGCTTTCGAAGAGGAAGAGCGACGTCTGGTAGATCGGCGGCACGGCGGCGTCGAACGGGTCGTCGCGCAGCGGCGGCAGCGCTTCGGCATGGCGGTAGGCGTCGAATCTCGGGGTCTCGTTCATAGTGTTCCTCATAAGTCAGGAAGGGCGGATCGATGGATTGGCAAGCTGCGATGCGGCCCTAGGGATGGTGGACCATTCGTGCCGGGCGACGAAGAGGCCGAGCACGGCCGCCAGCAGGGCCGCCAGCGCAGGCGCGGCGGAAACGCCGGCAAACCCCGCCCACAGCGGCAGGAGAAGCAGCAGCGGGATGAGCAGGTAGCCCTGCGGCGCGAGCCCGACCAGGGCCGAAAGCCCCGCCCGGCCGCGCGATTGCAGCAGCACGAGCAGCACGGACTGGAAGGCCGCCAGCGGAAAGACCGGAAAGAGCGCGCGCAGCCAGGCTCCGGCCTCGCGAACGACCGCAGGGTCGTCGGTGAAGAGGCGCGCGACCGGCTCGGCGGCGACGAACAGCAGCGCCGCATAGAAAAGCGCCGCCGGCACCGTCACGGCCAGCATGAAGCGGATGACGCGCTTCAGCCGCACGGCGTCGCCCGCGCCGAAGGCGTGGCTAACAACGCTCTGCGCGCCGAGGCAAAAGCCGAGCACGGGGAGCTGGCCGAGCGTCATCAGCCGCACGGCGATGGCGGTCGCGGCGACGCCCGCATCGCCGCCGTGGACGGCAGCCTCCCGCATCAGCAGGAGAAGGCCGATGCCGGTCAACAGCGTCGTGGCAGCGGCGGGCACGCCGATTTTCCCGATCGGCCCCAACAGGGACCAGCGGATGTTCCCGTTAAGAACGTCCACAGCGCCCCATCGGCGGAGGAAATAGACCGCATAGCAGCAGAGCGCCGCCGCAGCCGAAAGCACAGTGGCGAGGGCCGCGCCGGCGGCCCCGAGGCCGAAGGCGAAGATGAAGATCGGGTCGAGCACGATGTTGAGCGCGAAGCTCGCGATCAGCACGATCATCGAAAAGCGCGAATTGCCCTCGGCGATGGCGATGAAATCGCAGACCACCTGCAACAGCCCGAGCGTCAGGCCGATGGCGAGCAGCCGGCCGTAGTCAAGGCCGGGCGCAAGCATCGCCTCGCCCGCCCCGAGCGCGCCGGCAAAGGCCGGCAGGCCGAGATAGATCGGCACGGAGAGCGCGACGCCGAGCGGCACGGTCGCCGCGAGCGCCGTCATCGCGACGGAAGCGGCCCCTGCGCGGTCCCCCTCGCCGAGACGGCGCGCCAGAAGCGTCGCAAGGCCGATGCCAAGCCCCTGGCCCGTGGCCCCCACCAGCAAGAAAAGCGGCATGACGAGCCCGACGCCGCCGAGCACCTCCGGCCCGAGCGCGCCGAGAAAGAGCGCATTGACCGCATGGTGCCCGGCATTGGCGGCAAGGCCCGCCACCGCCGGCAGCGCGACGGTCAGAACGAGCCGCACGATGCGCGGATCGTTCATGTCCACGGCGGTTTTCATCACGCGGCGTCTCGCGCCAGCGAGCCCGGAACGGGCAGGCCGTCCGGGCCGGACAGGTCGGAGAGATCGGGAGACAGCAGCCGGTCCATGAAGAAGCGCTCGCGCAGGAGCATGACGAGCAACGCCTTCTTGTGCGGGAACTGAATGTGCTTGACCTTGGCGAAGCCGGAGCGGTCGAGGTTGCGGATCTGCTGGCGATGGTGATGGATCGGCTCGCCGACGATGCGGCGGATGCGCGCATCGGCGAGGAACATGTAGTGCATCAGCGAGGGCAGCCAGGCGCTGACGAACGCCTTGCCGCGGAAATCATCCTCGCCGATGGCCACATGCCAGCCGCGGTCGTAACCGTCCGCCTCGTAATGCGGGCCGATGCGGTCTTCCTTCGCCCAGTAGAGCTCGAAATAGCCGAAGGGCACGCCGCCGAAGGTTCCGATCAGCGGCAGGGTGCGCGGATCGGCAAGACGGCCGGCGATGAAATCGCGATGGTAGGAAAGGTCGCCGGCATCCTCCCAGATCGCCGCCACGCGCGGATCGTTCATCCAGCGATGGAAATGCGGCAGATCCGCCTCGACATCGGCGACGTGGAAGCCAAGCTCCGTGTTCAGCCAGGGAATGAAGCGGCTGTAGACGCGACCGACCGGCTTCGGCGGGCGCTGCGGATGCAGCGCGCCGTTGATCAGCGTCGAAACTTCCGGATAGGCGGCGGGAACGCCGCCGAGCCAGGGTTTTTGCAACTGGAAGAAGGATTCCGGCCGCGCGACCAGCCGCTCGCCGTGCCGTTCGAGCGCACCGGTGCCCAGAAGGCGCTGCGCGAGCCCCTCGTCGGCAAGGGCGACATCCACCGCGCCGAGCGCCGGATTGCCGGCAAGCACCGTTTCCAGCACGGCGTTGACGATATCGTCGGTCGCAACGGGCGAGGCCGGCAGAGCCTCGAAGGTCAGGAGACGGGAGGACGGGCCGGCGAGATGGCCGAAGGCCACCTCCTCCCCCTCGTGCTCGACCCGAAAGCCACCAGCGGCCTTGCCCGGCAGCACGCGCAGCGGCTGGCCGCAGGCCAGCGTGTGGCTGAGCGCCCCCGTCGCCGGCAAGCGCAGGCCATCGGGCGTTTCCCGCATCGTTTCGCTGACGGCGACATAGGCGTTCATGGTGCTTCTCCACTCTCGAAACCGGGACGCGACCGGCGATTCATGCGCGGTCACTGGTTTGGCAATGACGAATGAGGCCATGTCGAATTCAGAATATTTTTTGATTTTTCTCTGAATTCACGCAGCGCTCATTCGTCATTGGGTCGCATCGATGTAACGGAGGAGAGAATCCCAATCGATCTATGCATGCATGGCGCGAATATTGAGAGCGGCGGTGGAAAAGTCGGCCACGGTAGCGGCGGAATAGTCCAGCCGCGGGCGGAGTAAAAACCGGCCACCT
>NZ_KQ410766.1 GCF_001262505.1 Shinella sp. SUS2 | reverse complement strand
TCCCCCCTCTGTCCGGGGGAATGTCAGAGGCCATTCCCCCGGAAAGACCGGGGAGGCTTCGCCCAAGGGGGCTTCCCTTCGGGATTTCGGGAAACATGGAGACAGAAAATGAGCACAGTCAAAGCCTTCCTGATCGAGCCGATGGCAGGCACCATTCGTCCGGTGACGATCAACCTTGAGGGCAGCTACGCCGAGATCAAGGATTTGGTGAAATGCGACATGATCGACATCGTCCGGGTGAACGGTCTCGACATTATCGTGGATGACAACGGACTGGGTGACACCGTGCCGTGCCTCACGGAAGTCGCGGGCGCGCCCACGCCGCTGGCCGGAAATCTTCTGGTGACCAAATCCGACAGGCTCGGCGAACTGGCGGACGTAACCGAGGCCATTGAGGCGATTGCCCCGCTTTTCGTCATCGTCCGGCCCGTCCTTCGTCCTGTCATCGTGGTATCGGAACGCCACGGTGTCATCGCGGCAGAGATTGCCCGCGTCGAAATCATCCTCGACCGGAGCGCGCCGAAGGTTCTGGAGGCCGCCGAGGCTTGAGCGATGAAGGAAGCGGGGCTGTCAGCCGTCCCGCTCCCCTCCCCGCCAGACGAAGCGATAACGCCGGAGGAACCCGCCATGGATGACCGGGACGAACTGGAGCGTCTGCTAGGCGAAACCAAACCCCCTACCCTGACCCCCGAAGGTCGATGGCGTGCCGACTACCGCAACGCGCAGCGCCAGCGCCAGCTTGCCGGTGTTCAGCCCGATATGTTCGGCGCGCCAGCGACGGAGCATTTCCACCGGAACCCGAAGCCGCCCAAGGTGGAGGATTGGCCGCTCGATTATGACATCACGCGGTTTCACGATCTTTCGCCGGACGAGCAGGCACAGCAACTCGCCGCTGATCCCCATACGCCTTGGGCGCGCAAGACCCGCAAGGCGCTGACGGCGGAGGAAAAGGCCGCGATGATCGCCAGCGCGGCGAACTGGCTCCGGCTCGGTCAGCGCGTGCGCATCACCGGCACGTCGCCGTCCATCGATGGCAGCAACGAACGCCGCGTCGGGCGCGTCGGCGTGGTATGGCGATTGTGCAGCCCGACCTTCGCCGATTACGTCTATATCAATCTCGACCTGGTTGGTCAGGAGCGCAGCGAAAAGGTGATTTTCATCGAATTGCGCGACGTGACGCCGATAGACGCCAAAGAGGAATAGTCTGATGGAGAACACGACGAATAGCGCTGCCCGCGACAGAACCACCGAAACGACCGAATTGGAGTTTGCACAGGCGGTAGCGAAGGAAATCGCCCGGCTGAAGGCCGAAGGCTATAGCAAAGCCTATATCTGCGAGAGGAGCTTTGAAATCGAGGACCGGATTCGCCAGCGCCTTGTTTGACGGCCTTGACGCGGAGGGTATGGCCGGCTCGGGAGACGGGGCCAGCCCATCCATGCCGCGTGCCTGTCCCTTACCGCATCGAGCGGCGCGGGACAGGACGAGGGGTGCCCCGAAGCCCCACCCCTCGAGCACCCCTGCCCGCCCCGGAAAAAGCGGAGCGCTGCGAGCGGGGGCAGTCGGTCCCGGCTCGCCCTTCGGGCCGCTATGCTGAGCCTCCTGCGGCTGCCCTCTATCCGCCCTCGCGCGACGAGAATTCCCGAAATCCCGCCCTGCAGGCGGCGCGATGCTGATTTCTCCGATGCTCTCCATCATCCGAGGATCGCGCCCGCTCGTTTCACGTCGCGGCGGCGCGTCCGGTGCGCTGCGCCCTCCCCTCCCCCGACGCAGCGTCGCTGCGCTATGCGAGACCGCCGACGAAGCCGCTCAATTCCTTCAGCCGCACCATGGCAAGCCGCATCCGGCCGTTGCAGCCGCGCTTCTTGCAGATCGCCTTCGCTTCGATCTCATCGAGATAGAGCTGCGAGCGGTCCACCTCCGCGCAGATGATGGCGCGATCGATATAAGTAAGCCGTCCGCATTTGCGGCAAACCAGCTCAAGTTTCTGGTCATCAGCCAGATCGCGCACTTGGATCGTCGTCATCCAGTTTCCCATCACCAGAAGTCCTCGGCCGAGGGAATGCGCGTGTAGCTGATCTTGCCGCCGGCATGGCCACCGGCGGGGGGCTTCCATTCGCCAAGGCTGACGATCGTGCCGGAGTAGCGCGTGTTCAGTGCGTCGACGGCGCTGTTCACTTTCTCCCATTTCCGCCGATCAACATCGTCATTGTCGAGCATGTCGATCTGCCGTTCGTCCGCCGGCGAGAGATCATAGAGAGTGACCCCGACCCGGAAGATGGTCACGCCATGCGGATAGTCCCGGCGCACGCGCGCCCAAAGGGAGCGCAGCGCGGACAGGATGGCCTGGTCGTCGTTGACGACGGCAAGATGGTGCTTGCCCATCCACGATCCATCCGTCACCGACAACCACAGCCAGACGCCGCCGGCATAGAAATTCTCCCGGCGCAGGCGCCGGGCCGCCTTGGTCAGCAGCAGCCGGGAAATCTCGGATGCGCCGGCAATCGTCCGGCCTTCGGGTGGCAGGACGCGCCCATGCCCGAACATGCCGCGCTTCTGCGGCGGTGCCTGGATGGCATAGCCATGCAGCGCGTACCAAAGGCGCTCTCCGTTCACATTGTTCCAGATCTTGCGCATGTGCCTGGCTTCGAGCGCATAAAGCTCCGCGGTGGTGAAGACCCTGTTGCGCGCCAGTCGCCCGATCATGCTTGCGCCGACGCCCGGAATGTCCTTCAGCTCGACGCGTAGCAGCGGCGCGGGCATGTTCGAAGGTCTCCAGATCGCTAGGCCATTGCCATAGCTGCCCAGTCGCCGGCTTTCCTCCTTGCCCTGCTTGCACGCGATCTTCGCCAACTGGCGGTTCGCCGCAAAGCCGATCGAACTCGTGATATACGTCCCGATGTTCGTGGCGATCGCTGCCTTGATCCGGGCTGCCAGCAGCTCGGGGTCGCGCTGGCCGCTTTCGTCGAGGACGCAGGTCAGCTCATCGATGCTCTTGGCGGTGTCGATGGCGATGACGGTTTCGATTTCGCAGAGCAGCGCATTGTGGGCGCGCCGGTAGAGGTCCGGCTTCTGGGGAACGAGGATCAGGTCGGGACAGACCTGCTTGGCCTCCCGGATCGGCATCACGTTCTTGACGCCGGCGGCCTTGGCTTCCTTTGAGCAGGCGATGACGGCCGTGCGATCGGTCCCCGCGAAAGGCACGACACCGACCGGCCGGCCGCGAAGACGAGGGTCCGCCTGTTGCTCCACCGAGGCGAAAAACCCATCGAAATCAAGGTAAAGCCGCTCAATGTCGTCAGGTTTTCGCATGGCCGGCTCCGCAAGAAATATAGGGCGAGCAATGTCCGCCCATGTGCTCATACGCGCATAGGAATAATTGCTCGGGATGGGTATATGTTCCTAGTCTGTTCTGCTTCGGATTTAGAGTCAATCCGTCTCGTTTGTGATCCTGTGGATCGGAGGGGCCACCGCCCGTTCCGGTCGGCCGCGCTCTATGCGAGCACGGAGCCAGCCTTCGGCCGTCTCCGCCGATCCCGGTGACGATCGCTTGTCCAACGGGCGCTGCGCGCCCGCGAGCGAAGCCCGTTCCGGGCCGCTTTGTTTGTCTCGCCCATGACATCGCCGGCCGCCCGGATCAAGGGGCAGGCGCGGCAAGCCGCTTGTCGCGTCGGAAAAAAAACGGCTTTCACCGCTGCGCGCCGAACCTTCCGTTTTTCCCCCGCCACGACCCCTTGACCCGAACGACCGCCGCCATGGGGCGGGCTGCGCCCTCGCCCCTCTGTCCGGGGGAATGTCAGAGGCCATTCCCCCGGAAAGACCGGGGAGGCTTCGCCCAGGGGGCTTCCCCTTCGGGAAACGGGAAACCAAGGAGACCGACAATGACCGATACCTATGCCGCAACCGAAACCATCATCGTGGCGCTGAACAAGCTCGACCGCGACCCCCTGAACGTGCGCAAGACCTATAGCAAGGAAGGCATCGAGGAGTTGGCCGCGACCATTCGCGGTGACGGCTACCGCATTCTGCAGAACCTCGTCGTCCGCAAAGGTGACAAACGGGGTCGCTTCTTTGTGACAGCCGGGGGTCGGCGCCATGCCGCGCTCGACCTTCTGGCGGAGTTGGGCGAGATTGCGAAGGATTTCGCGGTCGAATGCAAGGAGCGCAGCGCCGCCGAGGCGACCGAAATCAGCCTCATCGAAAACATGCAGCGGGAAGCCATGTTAGGTTCTGCGTCGCAACTGTCCTGTTGAGTTCGTATGACCGTCATGGTTGTGGGCCATATTCGCGGGGCATATCGNTTAGGTTCTGCGTCGCAACTGTCCTGTTGAGTTCGTATGACCGTCATGGTTGTGGGCCATATTCGCGGGGCATATCGAGGAAGGCACACGGACGTCCGGGTCAAGTGTTCCCGCAGCGTAGCGAGGACAACACTTGAGGCGGCGGCGACACCACAAGCTTTTTTGATGGGGTGCAGGCGAAGTCCTGCACCCCTGCCACGTGGCGAACGGGAGAGCGCGAGGGGAACCCCTCGCATTCAAAAGAGAAGAGTGCGCCGAAGGCGCTCCGCTCAAGATAACATCCGGTTCGAGAAACTGTCTTCTTTGTTGCTGGGCAGGGCTTTGGGTCCTGCTGATGTCTTTTGTTGTTTTGAGCGACGGCGGGCAAAGAGGACAGATCGTGGTGCGGATCATCAGGGCGGCGATGGGTTATGCCGCAATCCCGGCCGGCTTTCCAATTTTGGTGTCGGAACGGATGTCGATCATCGAGCCGGCGTTTGCCTGGCTGATGGAACTGGCGACGATTCCCGGTCGTAGCCACGCCGCGGAAACTATCCGGACTTACGGCGAGCACTTGCATGACTGGTTCGACAGCCTGGAGCAATCCGGTCTCGACTGGCGCGGTGTGAGCGAGGCGGAGATTGCGGCCTGGCGCAATCGCATGCTGTCACAGCCGAGCCCGCATACGAAACGGCCATACGCGCGCTCGACGGTGAACGATCGGGTCCGTACGGTCTGCCGGTTCTATGCATGGGCCCAGGGCCGCGGCTGGATCGAGAGTCTGCCGTTCCAGTTCGTCGACGTTCGAGTGGGCTCCGGCCGGCGACAATCATTCCTGGCGCATGTGGATGGGCGTCCGGGGATCATGGCGGCGAATATCCTGACGGTCGCCGAGCACGAACGTCTGCCGAGACCGTTGCGTGTCGATCAGTTGCGCCGGGTGTTTGCGCATCTCGAGATGCCCTACCGGTTGATGGCGGAATGGGCGCTGGCGACGGGATTGCGGCGCAAGGAGCTTTGCGGCCTTGCCGTCTTCCAGGTTCCGGAGACGGCGCATCTGGATGACGACGATCATCCTCTGATCGGCGTGCCGCTGACAATCACCAAGGGTGACAAGCCGCGCACGATCTACCCGCCGATCCGCCTGGTCGACCGCACGCAGCGCTATATCGACGAGGTTCGCACGCCGCAGGTCCGGGCGTTGCGGCGCCAGCGACCGGATTATCGGCCGCCCTCCACGCTCTTTCTCAACCTTCAGGGAAACGCCGTCAGCAAGGCGCGATTGACGGCGGTGTTTGCTGAGGCCTTCCGGGCGGCCGGTGTGACGGGAACCTTGCATTATCTGAGGCACACATTCGCGATGACGATGCTGGTGCGGTTGCAGCGGCAGGGATTGACCACGCCGGACCTCAATCCGCTGAAGATCGTGCAGGTTCTGCTGGGGCACAGCTCGATCCAGAGCACGGCGATCTACCTGCGCTGCGTCGAGCTCAATGCCCGGGAACTCGCCGACAGCATCGACTATCTCTATGGCGAGTTGATCCCCGATGGCCGTTAGACGCGGGCACATCGACCGGCGGCTGTCGGCTGCGACACCGATCGTTCTGGACCGGCCGGCCGACACCATCGTCGTCTTCCGCGACGGCTGGGGCGAGGTCACAAAGCGTTACGATCCCGGCACTCTCGGCTTGCCGTTGGACGTCGCGATGCTTCTGGCCGATGCCTTCCGCCATCATCATGCCGCCTCGAGCCATGACACGCAGCGTCATTGCTGGATGGCGCTGCGGTCGTTCGCGCGCTTTGTGGCTGAGGACGGCCAGGTGCTGTCCGCCGACGATCTGACCAGTGCGATGGTAGGGCGCTACATCGCGTGGCTGGATCGCCAGGTTGTAGGACAGACGAACCAGCCCTGGTCGAAGGGATCGCGGGCGAATGTGTTGATGCAGCTTCGCCAGATGATCGACTGGACCAAGCGCCGGCATCCGTCGCGGCTGCCGGCCCGCATCGACTTCCCCTTGCGGGTCTGGCCGAACCGCAATGCCGACGCTCGACCGCGTCTTGGCGGGGAGGATCTCAAGGCGATCCTGGGCGCGTGCTATGAGGAAATCGACGAGGCGTGGGAGCGCTTCGAAACGGGACGGACCATCCTTGCTGTGAGCGGCCCGGTCGATGGCGTCGATCCCGAGCTGTGCCACCTGGTCCGGGCGCTTGCGGGTGTGAATGCCGGCGTGCTGCCGTCGCGGACGCTTGCGATCCGCAGCGGCGTCAACATATCGGCGGTCAATCGTCATGGCGGCCTTCGTCACCTTGGCGGTTATCTTCACCTGACCGGCGAAACGGTCGTCGCATTCTTTATCGCGCTGTCGATCCAGACGGCGGGCAATCCGGATGCACTGCGACTGGTGACGCGCGACTGCCAGGTGGCGCATCCGCTCGATGAGCATCGTATCATCGTCGAATGGGCCAAGCCCCGGGCCGGTGCGCAGGTGAAGCGCGCGCAGCGGCGATCCTTCGACCGCCGTCGGCGACATGCGGCGCCGAACTTAATCGATAAATTGCTGGCGATGACCGCGCCGCTCGCGGCCCGGGCCAGCCGCCAGGATCGCAACCGGCTATTCCTGGTGAAGAGCGAGAAGAAGGACGCGGTGACGCTCGTCGTGGAGGCGACCTTGTCGCATGCCCTGAAGGCGTTCATCAAACGCTCGAATGCCCGGATATCCATTTGGAACAAGGCGGCGCCCGAGCGCGCACGCCAACTCTTGCCGGATTTTGCCGCCGTTCTGCTGCGGGGCAGCGTCGCCACCGAATATTACAAGGCGTCCGGCGGCGACATCGTCGCGACACAAGACGTGCTCAATCACGCTCGCGCCGACACGACTGAGCTTTATATCAAGGGACCTCAGACACGCCGCATCCAGCGCGAGACCATCGTCCGATTGCAGGGGCTGATGCTTGGCTGGATCCTCGGCGCGAAGGCTGACCCGCAAGATCAGGCGCAGCGAGACAGCATTGCGCTGGCGAACGATGCGACGGCTCCGTTCAGCCATGATTGCCTCAACCCGGCCACTGGCACAGCGCCTGGATCGGCGACTGGCAGGATCTGCCGGCACTTCGGCGGATGCCTGCGCTGCCCGGGACTGGTCATCCCGATCGATGCGGAGCACATGGCGCGCATCCTTCGAGCGATCGGCGAACTGGAGCGTGCGCGTAAGCGCATCGATCCGCGCCGCTTCGAGCTTCTGTATGCGCCGAGCCTGCGCATTCTGACCGACGACATCCTGCCCGACTTCCCGCCCTCGCTGCGTGCGGAGGCCGAAGGTCGAATGTTGGCTCTGCCAATCCTGCCGGAGCTGGAGTGAGCGATGCAAGCGTCCACAGCACCTGATCTTGCAGTCACGGCAAGGCCAGCGCTTCGGATATCGGCGCGCTCGGTATGGTCAGACCAGGTCTGGCATCTCGACGGCCATCGCCCCGGCGCAAACCGGAGTGACTTCTCGCTCGACTGGGGATTTGCCCTGGCCGACGACAGCCGGTTCAGCGATCCGCAATGGGCTGACTGGCGAGAGGCGGCCAAACTGTTCCTGTGGAGCCTGAAGCTGGACCCGCCTGCAGGCCGCCGCAACGTTCACGATTCGACGATCGTCCGCGTCTTTAATATGCAGAGGACGCTGATCCGCTGGATGGCGGCGCAAGGGTACCGCAGCTTCGCCGATCTCGACCGCGATGGCAGCGATAGGTTCTTAGCGGCGATGGCGCAGCGTCCTGGCAGCAAGCCGGGCAAGGCGCTGTCGGCCATGACCCTGCAACACTACGCAAATTTGCTGACGCTTCTGTATCTCCAAGGATCGAAGTTCCCGGAAGTGGCAATTGATGATCCATTCCCAGGGACAGTGCCGCCGTTCGTTCGGCATGACCGAGGCTGGCTTCCCTATACACCGGACGCGGTCGCCGTGCCATTGGTCTCGGCGGCCTTGCGGCTGATCGAACAGCCGGCGGACGAAGTCATCGCTTTGCAAACGCAGGCGCAGGTTGCGTATGATGATGCCCTTGCCAGGGGCATCAGCCAGACGAAGGCCGGGTTCGTCGCGACCGACGCGATCAGGGAGTTTACCTTCTCGACCCTGTCCGGAGAGGAATCTCCCTGGCATGAAGCGCCTATCACCAGCACTAAGCAGGTGCGGTATCTTGCAGATCGCATTTACGACGCATGCTTTGTCGTCATCGCTTATCTGGTCGGCGCCCGCGTCTCGGAGATCCTTGGCCTTCAGGTCGGCTGCATCGAGCAGCATCCTGCCAGTGATGGCAGGGAGAGCTTCGCCTATCTCGCCGGCCAGATCTACAAGACGGCGGGCGGCGTCGACGGCGAAGCCCACCGCTGGGTTGCTCCAGCGCCCGTCGAACGGGCCGTCTTGGTCATGGAGCGACTGACCGCTCGCCTGCGGGCCCAAAGCGGGCGATCCGAGCTCTTTCTGGTGATGGCCAGCACGGGCCTTGTCGGTCCCGCTGCGAGAACTGACCTGCCCGTCGTCTCCACGATCATACGGCGGCTGAACGATCTGTTCGCACCGTTCATCGGCCTGCCGGACCACGAGGGCGAGCCCTGGCATCTGAACACCCATCAGGGCCGAAAGACCTTTGCGCGCTTTGTCGGCAAACGCGACCGCACCGGACTACATGCGCTTCAGGCGCACTTCGGCCATGTGACCCGGGCCATGACCGATCGTGGCTATGTCGGAACCGACTTCGCGCTTGACGACCTGATCGATCGGCATACCCGGGAAGAAACCCGCGCCGCCCTGGAAGAGGTGCTGACGGCGACGACGCTCGCCGGCAAGGGTGGACGCATGATTGCCGCTCGCTCACAGTTCCGCGGGCGCACACGCGACGGCGATGTCCAGGCTTATGTCCGTTTCCTGATGGAAGAAACGGACCTCCGCCTCGGGGTCTGCGACTGGGGCTATTGTGTCTACCGCGTCGAAACGGCTGCCTGCTTCGGCGACGAGAAAGGACCCAACCCCGCGCTGCGGACTGAAAGCACGTGTCTCACCTGCGCCAACTTTGCCGTCACGGCCCGGCATCGACCGGTCTGGCAGGCGCGCCGCGACCGCAATGCCGATCTTCTCGCTCATCCTGGCCTCGACCCGGTCAGCCGCAGGGTTGCGGAAACACGGATCGCCGAATGCGATCGCATCCTCGGCGAACTCGATCATGGAAAGGATGGTCGCGATGGCGCGTAAATCCAGAAAAACACCGGCGCTGACGCCGCAGGAAAAACGCCTGCGCAACACCGACCGCAAGCTGCGGGAGGCTCTGGAGCGCCTGGTGAAGGGACTGCCCGCACACCCGGACCTGCAAAAGCGATCCTACCGTCTGACCGTTGCCACGCTCGCACGCGAAGCGCGTGTCGGCCGCAACGCCATCTACACCAACCACCGCTCGATGATCGACGAGTTGCGTCGCGCCAGCGATCGCAAGATCGTCCCCGAGAAGCTGGCGGCCTGGGAAGACAAACTCGCCCAGCAGCGCGCTCTGATCCAGGTCTTGCAGATCGAGGAGCGGCGTATGGTGACGGAAAATGCCGTCCTACTGAAGCGCATCCTCGAAGCCGAAACGGAGGTTGAGCGGCAGAAACGTCATAATGCCCGCCTTGTTGCCGAACGCGATCGCGGCATGAAACCCGTTCCTATCCCGCGCGGACCAAAATCCTGATCGCGATCACGGAGTACTTTGTGTCGCCACACTCAACAATTGCTGGCTCATCCATTGCGTGCGACCATTATGCCCGGCATGATCCCGATATGCTCGACCCGTTTGACCCAGATAGCTTCATCGTGCGCGCCGAGGTTCATATCCTCGACATCGATCCCGAGATCAGCCGCACTCTCGAACTGCCAATCACTCTCAACCTCGCCCAACTCCACGAAGTGCTGCAGGCTGCCTTCGGCTGGACCGACAGTCATCTGCATCAGTTCAACATCGGCGGTCTGATCTACGGCGCCCCGGAGTTCGATGAGGACGGTCTGTCAGACAGCCGGACCTTTGAGGCGACCGAGGTCAGAATGATCGACCTTCACTTCCCGTACGACCGCGACGAAAGCGCTCTGACGATCCTCTACGAATACGACTTCGGCGATAATTGGCGTCATCTGCTGCGTCTGGAGCGCGTCGCCCGCGAGGAAGGTGTGCAATATCCCCGCTGCATTGCCGGCAAACGGTCCGGGCCTCCAGAAGATGTTGGAGGAACTTCAGGTTATGCCGACTTCCTCGACGCCTGGCTCGATCCTGAGCATGATGAGCACAAAGCCATGCGGCGATGGGTAGGCCGCAAGTTCCATCCGGAAACTTGCAATCTCGATGACATCAATAAGGCGATTGCCAAGGCCATGCGCGTATCAAAGGGCAACTATCGCTTCCGTCGCGAATGTGCCTGATTGACGGCCCCAAGAGAGTTGCGGAGCCAAAGATACACTCGAAACACCGGTCAGAGCTGAAAAGCCCCCACGATCAGTATCTTCCAGCTAAAAGGACACTTGACGCATAACCTAAGANGAAACACCGGTCAGAGCTGAAAAGCCCCCACGATCAGTATCTTCCAGCTAAAAGGACACTTGACGCATAACCTAAGAACTTCACCCGGTCGATGAATACGAGGCGTTCCGCGTCATGGCCGACGCCGGGAAGTCCGTCGAGGATATCGCCGCCCGTTTCGGCACCACCGAGGTCATGGTGCGCAAGCGCCTCGCCCTGGGCCGTGTCGCCCCTGCCCTGCTCGATCTTTACCGCAACGAGAATATCAGCTTCCAGCAGCTTTCGGCCTTCACCGTGTCCGACGATCACGAAAGGCAGGTGGAAGTCTGGAATAGTTTGCCATCGTGGAATTGCGATCACCGCGCCATTCGTACTGCCCTGCAAGGCGAAGCCGTAAAGGCCACGGACAAGCGCATGAAATTCATCGGCGGGCTCGACGCCTATGAAGCCGCTGGTGGAGCCGTCAAGCGCGATCTCTTCGATGAGCAGAACGGCGGCTATGCGCTCGACGTCGCTCTTGTCGAAAAGCTTGTCGGCGACCGGCTTGAAGCCGAGGCCGGAACAGTTCGCGGGGAAGGCTGGAAATGGGTGGAGGTCGTGCCGGTCATCCCGGACGAAGCCCATCGCATGCACCGGGTTTATCCCACCGACGTTCCGTTGACGGACGAGGAACAGGCCGAGGAGGAACGGCTGGAACACGAACATGACGAGCTGGCGGAGCAGATCGAGGCAGGGGTGGCCGACGGCGGGGCCGAGCCGCGCATCGAAGCCATTCGGGCGAGGCTGGCGGTTCTATCGACGGCGCAGGAAGCCTACGCCCCGGAGGACATCGCCAAGGCCGGTTGCTATGTCACGATGGACTATTACGGCAATGTCGAAATCGAGCGCGGTCTTGTCCGGCCTGATGATGAAGTCGAGGCCGGAGACGAGGGGGAAGACGGCGACGAAAGCGCCGAAGGCGATAACGAGGAGACGGAAGCAGGTGAGATGACGGTTGCGCAGCAGCCCGAACAGCGCGCCGAACCGACGTTCAAAATTCCCGCCCTGCTTGTGCAGGAGCTTACGGCGCAGAAGACCGCCGCCATCCGGGCCGAGCTTGCGCATAATCCGGACGTTGCCCTCGCCGCCGTGGTGCATGCCATGCTGGTGAACCTCTTCGGCAACTACGGCGGCAACGAGTACACGTCCCTTGAGGTAACGGTGAAATGCGAACGGCTGGAAAACAGCATCGCCAATCCAGCGGAGTGCAAGGGCATCGTGGCGCTGGACGAACTCAAGGAAAACTACGGGCATACCATTCCGGGCAAGCCGAGCGATCTTCTGGAATGGTGCCTTGAGCAGCCGACGTCAACGCTTCTCGACCTCCTGGCCTATGCGGCGGCAAAGTCCGTCAATGCCGTGCAACACCCGCACTATGAGCGGAAGTCGCAGCGCGCCCATGCCGAACGGCTGGCACAGGCCCTCAAGATCGACATGACGCAGTGGTACGAACCGACCGGCGAAAACTACTTTGGCCGGATCAGCAAGGCGGGGATCAAGCAGGCGGTCACCGAAGCCGCTGGCGAGGATTTCGCGCTCGGCGTTCCCGGCATGGAGAAGGCGAAAGCCGTGGAATATGCCGAACGGAAGATCACCGGAACCGGATGGCTGCCCGCGCCGGTGCGGATTGCTCTCACCGCCGAGCAGGAGCGCGAGCGGATGGCGGAGGCCGATGGCGAAGATGACGGCGTTTGCCCGTTCGACATCGAGGACAAGCCGAACGCCGAACACCAGCAGTTCCCCGAAGCAGCCGAGTAATCGGTTGCGGCAGGTCGCGCCAGTCTCCGGCGCGGCCTGTTCCCCCCGCTGAATTCCCAAAACCAGCCGCGATGAGACGCCGGGATCGCCCCGGCGATTGGCGAACTGCGCCCTGCGGCCCGGCCCGGACAGGTGATCCTATGACCTCCCCCCGTCTCAATTCCATCGTCAAGCTGTTTGAAACCTGCCGATATAAGCATGATCTCTACACCGTCTTTGGCGACTGGTGCGAATGCTCCGCCATATCCATGAGCAATGCCGTCGATCTGGTGAATTTTGAGAAGCGCGAAGCGCGTTATCTTGAAATCGCTCGAAAATACGGGAGCGAAACTATGGCGACATTCTCGAAGATATTCGGTGAGGTGGTCATGGCGCTGGAGGAAAAGCCGCAGGACATCCTGGGCATGACGTTCCATGCCCTCGAATTGCACAACAAGGAGAGGGGGCAATTCTTCACGCCCTATCCCATCTGCCAGTTGATGGCCCGCATCATCGCCGGGGGGGCCGAGGATATGCAGCAGGCGATTGCCAAGCGCGGCTTCATGCTTGCGCAGGAACCCGCCGTTGGCAGCGGAGCGATGATCATTGCGCTTGCCGAGGCCATCCTTGAAGCGGGCTTCAACTACCAGCAGCTTCTCCATGTGACCGCCGTGGACATCGACCCGCGCGCCGTCCACATGGCCTATATCCAGTTTTCGCTCCTGCATATTCCGGCGACCGTCATCGTGGGCGACAGCCTGGCAATGCGGTTTCGGGAGGAATGGCACACGATGGCCCATGTCATGGGCGGGTGGTCTGCCAAGTTGCGGCGCGCAAGAGAAAACGCCGGGGCAGGGGAAGGGCAACCGGAGGCGGCTCCTCCTGTTGCTGTGCCGCGCAGGGCTGCGGTGGTCGCGGGTGGTTCCGCCGCACCGAAGCAAGCGACATCCGCGCCGGTCATTGAGAGGAATGGGCAACTGCGCCTGTTCTAAATTGCAGGGTACAGGCTAGAAGCTCCGACCGGATTGACCGGCCAGAGCTTCTTTGAGAGGGGGGCTGGCCGGCCCCTCTCAATCTCTCCCCCATGAGGGGGCACGGCACAGCCCCGCCCCCTTCAAACCCCCACCCATGAAGGGGGTGGACCACCCCCTCCAAACCTCCCCGGCCCATGCGGTCGCGGCCCCTGATCGGGGCCGCGGGCTCATCTCTCACTCTGAATTCCTAGTGTCGCATTCGCCCCTGCGCCGTAAAGGACGGGCGGTTCCCCCATGTGTGGACGGCCCGTGGAATGCAAGACTTTTGCTTGTAAGCGACCAATTAGGTTCAGTCATGTGTCCGGCCTATAATCGTGGCATCAACGCCACTGGCCCTGATGAGATCCGCAGACGGAGAGCCAATCAAATTGTCGCGCTCGAGGCGCTGGGGGAACCCCGGCTTTCCTCCGTCCCCGGTCTAACCGGTTCGCCATCAAACTAAGTCCTTCACTCCTCCATCCGGCCACACTTGGGCCGAATGGATCTTTTCAGGCGGTGGCAAAACGATAGTTTTCCCTCCGCCTGAGTATTGCCCACGCGATGCGTGCGGTTTTGTTTGCGATCGCTACCGAAACCAGCTTGGCGGGCTTGCGATCTAACAAGCGAGCGATCCAGGGAAATGACGCAGCGTCAAGACGGGCTCTGCGCACGACGGCGGTGGCGCCGACTACCAGCAACCGTCGGATCGTGCGATCGCCTTGTTTGCTTATCCGGCCAAGCCTCTCCTTCCCACCGCTACTGTTTTGTCGTGGGGTCAATCCAAGCCAGGCTGCGAACTGACGGCCAGATTTGAACTCGGTGGCGTCACCGACCGAAGCTGCGATCGCCGCTGCCGTTAGGAAACCGACGCCGGGAATGGTCATCAAACGCCGGGCAGCCGCTTCGTTGCGGCACCACCGCAATATAATCCTATCGAGTTCAGCGATCTTGTGGGTCAGCTCCTCCAATTGCTTCCTTATGTGTTCGAACGGTTGCCAGGAGGGCTCTGGAAGGAATTCCTGGGCAGCGCTCAGCGCTTCAATTGCCGCTCTCAAGCCTAATCTTCCTTGCGACGTGACAATCCCGAATTCCGCGAGATGCCCACGCAAGGCGTTGATAAGAGCGGTCCGCTGCCGCACCAGCAGATCCCGCGTCTTATGCTGCATCAGGAGTGCCTGACGCTCACAGCTCTTCACGGGAACGAAACGCATCGTGGGACGAGTCACGGCTTCGCAAATGGCCTCGGCATCCGCCGCATCATTCTTGCCGCGCTTGACGTAGGGCTTCACATAAGCTGGCGGCATTAGCTTGACCTCGAAGCCCAGGCGGACGAGCTCACGTGCCCAATAGTGTGACGTCGAACATGCTTCCATGCCGACAAGGCAGCGGGGCAGGTGCTCGAAGAATTGTAGAAGCTGATTCCGGCGGAGCTGGCGACGGATGATGACATCGCCGGCTTCATCGACAGCATGTAGCTGGAAAACATTCTTGGCCAGATCGAGGCCGATAACACTTATCTTCTCAAAAGCCATGACGTGGTTCCTTGTCCGAATTGTGCCGACTGAGAATAGCACCTTTGCGCTGAGGTCTCGGAGGGCCGTCCACATCATCAAAATGCTGACGCATTTCGGCTCCCCCACCCGCCGCCTCCGGCGGTCGCTGCGCGCTCCTTGACTGCTTGGGTCGCCAATGCGGGCTCCTTTTCGTCAGAGCGAAAAGGAGGCTTCTATGACAGACCGGAAAATCACAGTTATCGACGGCGGCAGCGCGCAATACTGGAGGGAGCGGAAAGAAGGCTTCCGCCTTATCCACGAGGCCGAGCGCGCTGCGGAGCGGCTGGCCGACGCACCGATGTATCTTCACGGTGGCTACGACGAGGACGGTGACGTGATCGCCATCGAAAACCTCGGCCCCCATGACGTCATGGAAGATGCGATCAGGGCGATTGAGGCAAACGAGACTGCGATGAGCATCCTTGTTGCGCAGGGTCGCACAAGGATTGGCATCTGCGAGATCAGGGCGGTGGTCGATGCGATGGCGTATGACTACGATGGCATCGAAGATCCGGAGCGCAATCCGCTCTGGGGACCGGATACGGACTGAGATGCAGGCGAAAGGCGGCTGCGGCCGCCTTTCGCCTTTACCTCGACGAATGAGCCCGGTCAGCCGGTTCGACCGGCCGACCGGGCTGACGAAAGAGGGGCAAGCCCCCCTCTCAACACTCACCCCAATGGAGGAAGGGGCAAGCCCCCTCCTCCAAACCTCCTCCCATGGGGAAAGAGGACGGTTCCCTCCTCACTTTCCCCAAACCCCTATCCCTCTCCCTGGAGGACCGCTTGTAATGGCAACTGCGTAGACCCCTTGATTTTCAGGCGTTTCGGCGAGTTGCCACATGGCAACTCTGTCTAAAAACACCTCGAAAATAGGAGCGCTCATTGCATGGCGACGATCAGCAAATCGCGTTAAGGTTTTGTTAACCCTATTTTCCTTGCCAACGATTGCGACTCGGAGCATTCTCGCCTACGACTTATTCGCCCACTTTGGAGAATTTTCGTAGTTATGTTGAAGGCTCGTAGTCAAGCCGCCGTGACAGAGGCACCGAAGCCGTTGATGACCGATGTCATCGCGGGGGACGGTGCTGCGCTTTCCGAAGAGCTTCTTGCCATGCGCAAAGCGCTTTTCCCACCGGTGTCGAAAAAGACGCTTCGGTCCTTTTCCTCCGTGGAATCTGCGAAGCTCATCGGCATCGGCGATGCCTACCTTCGTCAGCTTTCCTTGAGCGGTAAGGGGCCTCAGCCCACTATCGGTTCTGGCGGCAGACGATGGTACAGCCTCGACCAGATTAACCAGATTCGTGCCGTCCTGGACGAAAATTCCAAGAGCAAGAATTACATTCCTCGGCGTCGGCCGGGCGAGCATTGCCAAGTCATGGCCGTCGTGAATTTCAAAGGCGGAAGCGGGAAGACGACCACTGCTGCTCATCTCGCCCAATATCTCGCGCTTCAAGGATATCGGGTTCTGGCTGTCGACCTCGATCCGCAAGCCTCCATGACTGCCCTGCATGGATATCAGCCCGAATATGACGTCGAGGCGAACGAGACCATGTACGCCGCAATCCGTTACGACGAAAAACGGCGCCCCCTCGCGGAGATTATCAAGCCCACCTACTTCACCGGGCTTGATCTTGTTCCGGGCAATCTCGAACTCATGGAATATGAGCATGACACTCCGCGAGCGCTTGCAGAGCGTTCCACGGAGCCCTTTTTTGGGCGCGTTGCATCGGCGCTTGGTTCCGTGGAGGACCGATACGACGTGATGGTGCTCGATTGCCCGCCCCAACTCGGCTTTCTGACACTCGGCGCGCTTTGCGCATCCACGGGATTGTTGATCACTGCCCATCCGCAGATGCTGGACGTCATGTCGATGTGCCAGTTCCTCCTCATGACATCTGACCTCCTCGGTGTGGTGCAGGACGCCGGCGGTGATCTTGACTACGACTTCATCCGCTATGTCGTTACACGCTACGAACCGTCTGATGGTCCCCAGGCGCAGATGGTCGGTTTCATGCGGTCGCTGTTTCGCGAAAGGGTGCTCACCAACACGATGTTGAAATCGACGGCGATTTCCGACGCTGGTTTGTCCAAACAGTCCCTCTACGAGGTCGGCCGCGAGAATTTTGCCAAGACGACATATGACAGAGCGATCGAGTCGCTCGACGCCGTCAATGGGGAAATCGAGAGCTTGATGAAGCAGGCTTGGGGGAGGGCGACATGAGCCGCAAGGATACGCTGAAAGCCATGCTTTCCAGGCGGGACAGCGAGTTGCCACATGGCAACTCCGAAGTCGACGAGCAGGAAGCGGAAATGGCTCCGGAGAAGAAACTTCAGCACATCCGATCCGGTGCGGTTGGCGCGATGGGCCGATCGCTCGGCAACATCGTGAGTGCCGCCGATCAGGCGCGTGCTCTGATCGCAGAGGGAGCAGCGGTTGTCGATATTTCCCCAGATAAGATCGACAGCTCATTTGTGGCCGATCGTCTTCCGGATGACGGTGAGGGGTTCAAGGAACTGCTTGAAGCGATCCGCCAGTCCGGCCAGAGGAGCCCGGTCTTGTTGCGGCCGCATCCTGAAAAGGCTGACCGATACCAGATTGTGTTTGGCCATAGGCGTGTGCGTGTAGCGGCGACGCTGGGACGCCCCGTCAAGGCGGTCGTCCAAAACCTTTCCGACGAAGAGTTGGTTGTTGCGCAAGGTCAGGAAAACGCATCACGAACCGACCTTAGCTATATCGAGCGTGGCCTGTTTGCTGTCGCCCTCGAAGAGCGAGGGTTCGACCGCCAGGTGATCATGTCTGCGTTGGGGATGGAGAAAACGCAGCTCTCGAAGCTCATGAGCGTAGCTCATTCCGTACCCAGGCCGATCATCGAGGCAATCGGCCCGGCCCCGAAAGCCGGGCGGCCGCGCTGGATGGGATTGGCTGAGAAGCTCGCAGCAAGCAAGCCGAAAGCCCTTGACGCTCTTCTTCAGAGCCGGGAATTCCGTGCGGCTGACACCGATGACCGCTTCGCGCAGGTGATGGATGCACTCACCGCAAAACGCAAGGGGACCAAACCGGAGACGATCAAGTCAGAAAGTGGGCAGAAGCTTGCGACGGTGCAGCGATCTGCCAAGGCTCTCAATGTCACTTTCGACGAGAAGACGTCGCCGGCTTTCGGCGATTATGTGATCGGCAAACTTGAGCAGCTTCATCGCGAGTATCAGGCTTCGATGGAGAGCTAATAGGTTTTGGTGATTTGACGTAGGACTGGATGGAAAGGATCGAACCGCAAAAGAAAAAGGCCCCCAATCGGTAACCCGTGGAAGCCTTCCTCGTATTCTGTAGCAAGATCGAGAATCGCATTTCCACGAATCACAGTCAAGAGTCTTTGGCACCGTTTTGGTGAGCGGATTTCTTTTGCCTTTTGAAAGGTGAAGGAAAATGCAGATAGGACGTGTAACAACGCCGCATGGGCGGCCGATGACGCTTGCCTTGGTGAAAGGCCAGCTCGAAACAGCCGATCGCGGCCCGAGCAAGGCGGTCAACAAGTGGAAGGTCTTCAACGACATCGGCGAGACGAAGGACAGCTTCGCCTTGCAGGACCGTTCAATCACGGTGCTGCAGGCGCTGCTGAGCTTCTATCCGAGCGATGAGCTATCCGACGAGATCGGCGGCCTGGTGGTCTTCCCGTCGAACAACCAGTTGTCCCTGCGCGCCCACGGCATTGCCGGCACGACCTTGCGCCGGCATCTCGCCGCCCTTGTGGACGCTGGATTGATCGAGCGCCGCGACAGCCCGAACGGCAAGCGCTACGCACATCGGGGCAGGGGAGGGGAGATCGAGGCCGCCTATGGCTTCAGCCTGGCGCCCCTGCTTGCTCGCGCCGCCGAGCTTGCGAACCTCGCGCAACAGGTCGCCGCGGAGCGCCTTCGCTTCAAGCGCGCTAAGGAAGCTCTGTCCCTGTGCCGCCGTGACGTCCGCAAGCTGATCTCCGCAGCCATGGAAGAGGGCGCCGACGGCGATTGGGCGACGATCGAGGCCATGTTCATCGGCCTGATGGCCCGCCTTCCACGCTCTCCTCGCCGCGAAGACGTCGATGCTGTGCTCGAAGAAATGGAGCTTTTGCGTGAGGAAATCATCAACCGCTTGGAAATTCAGGTAAAAGCACAAAAAATGGACGTCAATGACCGCCATGACGGATGTCACATACAGAATTCAAAACCCGAATCCTTCCATGAACTTGAACCTAGCTCTGAAAAAGAGCAGGGCGAAATGTCGAGCCAGAAACCGAAACGAATTGCAGAACCACTGAAGGCATTCCCGCTATCGTTGGTGCTGAGGGCGTGCCCGCAGATTGCCGATTACGCGGTCGGCGGCCGGCTTGAAACCTGGCGTGAGCTGATGGCGACGGCTGTTCTGGTCCGATCTGTGCTGGGGGTCAGTCCATCGGCCTATGAGGAGGCGTGCGCGGTGATGGGGCCGGAAAACGCTGGGGTCGCCGTTGCCTGCATCCTGGAGCGGGCCGAGCACATCACGTCGCCCGGCGGCTATCTGCGCGATCTCACCCGCAAGGCGGCGCGCGGCGAATTCGGCCTTGGGCCGATGCTGATGGCGGCGCTTCGCGCCAACGGCGGAGGCGAGAAGCGAAGCGCATGATCGTTCGCTTCTCGGCCCTGTCACGAAATGTCGGGAATCCGATCGGAGATCTTCACGAGATAGTCGTCGATCGCCTCCTCGATGTAGCTGTTGAACTTGCGTCGCTCGATTGCGGCGAGGATCTTCAGCTTCTTGTGGACCTCAACACGGATATGGATGCCGGTCGTGACCTTCTCGGTATCGCGGAAGCGTTTGCCGGCGATGGGATCGCGGCTTTCGCCCTTGGCGACCATGTCGCGGAACTGAGTCCGGCCGCCCGCCGCTATTGGCGGTTCGACGCCATCATCGCCAGTCGTCGTCGGGGGAGGGGAGGCCACCGGCTTTTCGCGCACGGATGGCCGGTCGCGGCCGGTCGAGATCAGCCCGAGGACGAGGTTCTTGCTCTCCGATCCTTCACTCACAGCAGAGCCTCTTTCGCCGTCGACCTGTAGAGGGTGAGCAGCTCGCCGAGGAGCGTTTCCATTTCGGCGATTGCCTTCGGATCGGATTTCGCGGCGGTCTGGAGCGTGCCGGCGGCGCCGATCGATTGATAGGCAGCGCGCCGGGCGATAGGTTGCGACGAAAGGGCGACGCCGCTCTCCCGCAGGATTTCGCGCAGCGGTTCATGGGCCTTGGCCCGGCCGGTGACTAGATCGTGCTGATTGATGACGATTAGCGCCGGCAGCTTGCGCTTCTGGTCTTCCTCGACCACCGGGATATGGTTCAGCGCGAGCTGCATGCCGGCGACCACATCGTCCTGGGTCGTCTGCAACGGGATCAGAACGATGTCGGCGCAGTAGAGACCGGCGAACAGGTTTTCGTTCGTCGTTCCCTCAATATCGATGAAGACGATCTTTCCTTCGAATTGGCGCTCCAGCGCCATCTTGTAGATTCGGTTTGGGTCGAGGCAGCTTTCCGCCTCCAGCCGGTCCGGCCAGACGTTCATCTGCTTTGACATCGTGACCCAGCGCATGGTGTTCGCCCGGCTGTCGGCATCGATGAGGAAGACGTCGTTGCCAGCATGGGCGGCCGTTCCAGACAACGCCCGGACGAGCGTGGTTTTCCCGGTTCCGCCTTTCGGGTTGGCGATGGTGACGATCATTGTGGCTCCTTCATTGAAGTTAAGTATAATTAACTCCTGTGCCTCCTTTCCGCAACGAAATCGTTGCCCGTTGTTCATTGCCCATTGATGACTGACGATTGATGACTGCCCACTGACAACGGGCAACGGTGAACGGACAATCATCAATTGACCGTTGATAACAAGCAATTACCCGTTGGTAAATAACCGTTTTCAATGGGTAATTGCCAATTAACCGCGATGCCGCTGTAAATTGGAGCACGAACAACGGGCAATTGTTCATGTGACGTGCATCGGCGGTGAAGCCTCGTCGTGGCGGGGGGATCGAGAGCGCTTGTCTGTTTGAAGCTTTTTGGGTTAGTAAAATATAGTTTAGTTATCTGTGGCAGGATAGTCAAGTTTGTGGTACAAACTCGACGTCGCCCGCCTCCGGCAGGGCTGTAGTTCGCGCCTCTGGCGCTCTGGGTCGCCTCCGGCAACCTGGCAAGCGGGAAGGAAACGATGCGAAGCGAGGTGGTCAGGGTCCGTCTTCAGCCGGAGGAGCGAGAAGCGCTCGCCGTCCTTTGCGGAGAGAACCGCACCGCCAGCGACGTCATCCGGCTGCTGTTTCGCGAACAGGCGGGCCTTCCGCTCCCGGTCGGGCCAACCGAGGCCGACGCCCTGCGGGGGACGAACGAGGAGTTGCGGCGCATCGGCATCAACCTCAACCAGGCGGTCCGGGCGATGAACGAGGGTCGCGTCGGTTACGAACCGCATCTCGACGCGGCCCTGCGCACCCTCCTCGATGGCGTGTTCCGGCTGCGCGCCGACGTCGATCTGATGCTGCGGATCAGCCGCAAGGAGCGGAGGGGAGCTGGCCGTGGCGCATGACTGGTCCGGGCTGCTTGGTGAGATCGAGGCTTTTTCCGCCCGCCGCGCCACCTCGTTGATCGACGAGGAAGAGGAGCTGCGTCGCCGGCGCGCGATCGGGGACGCCCTGTCGGGCGGGGAGCCGCCGCGCCGATTTGTAGCCAAGGGCATCGCGAGCAAGGCGCACCCTGGCGCCGTGTCGAGAAGCGAGCCGACAATCGCGTCGATCCTGCAAGTGCCACGGTCATCGCAACAGGACGTCATTGCGCTGGTCGGAGCTTTGGGTGCCGACGGCAAGCGGGCGGATGATGATGAGCTGAAGAAGTCGGACGGCGGGGGAGGGGGCGGGGCGTCCTTTGCAGCCGCGCCGCGTGTCGCCCGTCCTCTGAGCGCGCGAGGCGCAGCGAAGGACAGATCCAAAGCGGAGACGGCGAGCCGCGCGGCGATCGCCGCCGGTGCGCAGCCGGTGGTGATCAAGGTGACATCGACCGTATCGAGCCGGGCGTCGGCCGCGGGTCTGATGACCTATCTCGGCACGCGGGAAGTCGAGAACGAAAACGGCGAGAAGGGCAAGGTGGATATCCCGGTTTACGATCAGGATGGCCTTGCCATCACCAGCCGCGAAGAGCGCGCCGCCGCGCTCGCGGAGTGGGGCGCGGATTTTCGCGATGCCTATGCGGTCAACGCGCTCGCGACCTTTTCCATCACCCTTTCCGATGAGGTCGACGACGACACGCTCCACGATGCCCTGAACGCCGCCTTCGGGTCGAAGCCCTTCCTCTATTCCCGGCATCCGGACGGCAAGGTCTCGATCTATGCGGTGACCGATCTGCCGGCGAAGAAGATCGCCGGCGCGCTGAAGGCACGCGAGAAAGGCGAGGGGCCGGCGCGCGCCGTGGAAAATGCAGAGTCCGATTTCGCGCGCCGGCTGGCCGACGCCGGCTTGTCGGCCGAGGTCCGCATTCTCGGTGCAGCCGTCTCGGAGAAATCCGGCCGTTACTTCCTCGAAAAGTTCCTGCGTACGGAGAAGGCCATCACCACCAGCGAAGGCGATCGGGCCAAGTCCGGCTCCAGCGTCAAGGAAAAAGCCGACGGCATCTGGCGCTCCTGGTCTTCGCACATTCGCACCGTCGAGCCGCGCAACGCTTTCCACATTATCTTCTCGGCGCGGGCCGGGACCGATCCAGAGGCGATGACCCGCGCCGTGCGGGATTTCCTCGGCGAGCAGGTCGCCGGCCATCGTTGGATTACGGCGCATCACCCGGAAACCGGCCATGTTCATATCCATGCGATGATCTCGGCGCGCGACGATGTCGGCAAGGCGCTGCGGCTCACCAAACCGGAGCTGTACGAATGGCGCGAGCGCTTCGCGGCAAAGGCGCGGGAGCAAGGCATTGCCATGGTCGCCACTCGTCGCGCGGATGTAGCCGCGACGCGGGCTTATAGTCAGGCGCAGGCCGGCGCCTATGAACGCGGCAGACAGGATCCTCGCTATCTCAAGACGACGGCTGTCATCAATCGCGTCGAGCGAAAGCGCGCTGGCGTCGTCGACCGTGCGTCGCTCACGAATGGCAACCTCGCGCTTGCCCCGAAATGGCAGGCGACCGCGAGCGCCCTGAAGCGGGCCGTCGCAGAGCCTTCCGTGATTGCGGCGGCCGACCGGTTCGCAGCCGCGGCCACCGCCCAAGCACCGAATACTGCTGCTCGGGCCAGCGGCTACGTTCTCCTCCGGTTGGACGTCGAACAGTCCATTCAGCGCGAGACGATGGCGGTGATCGTCGAGGGGGCCATTGGCGTCGAGGCCAAGTTGATTTCGGCCGAGGGCAAGTCCGTCCAGATTCTGGCGCCCACCACCGCGAGCGTCAGCAAGATCGAGCGCGAGCTGGCCAGGCAGAACGACGAGACTGGCCCTGGTTCCGAGACACGTTCGGTGACCCGAGATTTCCAGGCGCGGTTGCTGGCGCATGGATTGCGCGCCGCCGTCGTCATCCAGGCGGCGGGCTCCGCCAAGCATGGTGCGCCGTCGCCTTGGCTGCAGCAGAAATTCGATGCCTTGGCCGAGCGGTCCGGCGCGCCGCGGAAGGAGCCCTTGGCGGAATTCAAGACCCTGATCGCGACCATTCAACAGCAGAAGGAAAAGGCCATGCCCCTATCGTTGGAACAGTTCGACGAGCGCGTCTCGCGGGCGAACAAGTCCATGGACCGCCTGGAGACGATGGTCGACAGCAGCGCGGAGCGTCAAGCGGTCGATGAGATGCGCAAGGAAATCTCCGCGCTGTTCGAAGAACAGCGCCGTGACATCCAGATGCAGCAGATGCGCTCTGTCAACGACACAGCGGGGGGAGGGGGCACGCCGCCGGCGGCGCGCGTCGACGAGGCGCGCACCCAGGACCGGCCAGCGCCGGCAACCGTCGATCCCGCGATTGCCGCCCAGCAGCAGGCAATTGCCGCCGGTCGCGCGTCCCGCGCGGCGCGGGAACAGACCGGCGCGTCGAAGGCTGCCCAGGACGAGCAGCGTCAGCAAATCCTTCGGCAGGCGGAACAGGAGCGCCAGGGCGGCAACGACCGGGACGGAGCCGAACGGTAGGCGCGTTCCTATTCCTCCATCAAGCCGTCGAAGACTTCCAGGAGGGCGTTGACGATGGCCTGGCCAAGCGCATTGGCCGAGGCGGCGACCTCATCGTCGCCCTTGTCTCGGGTGGCGATCGCAAGGTTGCCGCCCTCTTCGGCGACAATCGCCTTCGCCCGCTCGATGGCCCAAAGGGCAAAATCGCTCCGGTTTGAGATCGTCATCGTCTCGGTGGTCTCATCCATGGCGTTTACTCTCCCTCGGCGCAGCACAACCCACTGTTCGTTTCCCTCTTCGCGAAATCCAGCCATATCGCCGGGTGCCTATCGGCGGAACCACTTTCAGCATCTTCGGACTGAATTCATTTAGACTTTCTACTCTGAATGTTTGCACCGCGCCGCGTGATCGCCTAGACTCACGAGCGAAGCAGTCACGCGCTGCTTCCGAGCGTCAATCCCTTTTTCAAAATCCCTATACGATTGATTTCGTTCATTCTTGGCCTTCGATCCGTGTCCCTTCCGAGCACACTAAATCGTTTGCCGAAGAGGTTCCGGCAACGCTAATATCAACGATATTGTCCTGCCCGCAAGATCAGGAGTCTCTCCGTAGTCACGCCGTGCTGGCCGAGCTGCTGGCGGCTACATTACGTTGTTCAATGGAACAAACAGGTGGGACCAATAGGAGGTAAGCGTGTAGGCGATCCCACGTAGCGCGTTTGTGCTCGGAAGCTCATTTTCTGCATGAATCATGCGGAGAGTCATATGAGCGACAAGGTGAATCAGGTTCGGACATTCGAAGTTTTGACGGCGACGCCGTCGCGACGTTCGCCGCGGCATTGGTCTGATGACGAGAAAGCGCGGCTTGTGGCGGAAGCGTTTTCGCCGGGAGGGAGGGTGGCGGAGGTTGCACGCGCCTATGAACTGGACGTGTCGCAACTTTATGCGTGGCGCAGGAAGGCGCTTTCCACGGGGACGATGGCGCCATTGACGGTGCCATTGGGCGGTCGAACCATGATGGAAAGCGAGCCGGCGAAGTTCACGCGCTTTGAGGTGAGCGGCAGCGCGACGGTGGAGATTGTGGTTGGCGATATCGTCATGCGGGTACGGGGCAATATCGATCCGGATCAGTTGGCGGGCATTATCCGCGCGGTGCGCAAGGCATGATCGCTTCCGGCGTTGTGGTTTACGTTTCTTGCCAACCGGTCGACTTCCGCAAGGGAGCCGCATCGTTGATGGCGTTGGTGCGGGATGGCGGCCTCGACCCGTTCAATGGCGCGCTTTACGTCTTCCGGTCAAAGCGGGCGGACCGTGTCCGCATTGTCTGGTGGGACGGCAGCGGGGTCGTCGCCTCCGAGGCAGAGATTATCCGGTTGCAGGCGGCCGAAGCGGCGGCCAACGAGCGGATCGCCAACCTCACGACGATCATGAAGGTCCTGCAGCGCACGCAGAATGGCACGCGGTCCGAGCGATTGCACCTGGCCGTCAATGACGAGCAGGTGTCCTTTGCCTTCGAGGAGGTCGAGACGGGTCTTTCGGCGATCCAGAGCGAACTCGACCGCGCTGCCAGGGACAAGCCGAAGCGTGCGCCGCGTCCGCGCAAGGGCTTTGCTGCTCACCTCGAACGCATCGAGGAGATCATCGAACCGGAAATCCCTGCTGAATGCGAGGGTCTGGAAAAGGTGCTGATCGGCGAGGACCGTTGCGAAAGGCTGGATGTCGTGCCGCCGAAGTTCCGGGTCATCGTGACACGCCGCCCCAAATACGCATTCCGGGGGCGTGACGGCGTGATCCAGGCTCTGGCACCGGCGCACATCATCGAAGGGGGCCTGCCGACGGAGCGGCTGCTGGCCTATATCGCGGTCTCCAAATACGGCGACGGCCTTCCGCTTTACCGGCAGGAAGCGATCTATCTGCGCGATGGCGTCGAGATTAGCCGGAACTTGATGGCGCAATGGATGGGGCATCTGGGCTTCGAGCTTCAGATATGCGCCGACTACATCCTGGAGCGGGTCAAGGAAGGCGAGAGGGTCTTTGCCGACGAAACGACGTTACCCACCCTTGCGCCCGGTTCGGGCAAGACCATGAAAGCCTGGCTTTGGGCTTACGCACGCGATGATCGGCCCTATGGCGGAACCAGCCCGCCGATGGTCGCCTATCGCTTCGAAGACAGCCGAGGTGCGCAGTGCGTGGCGCGGCATCTCGTTGGCTTCAATGGTATCCTGCAAGTCGATGGATACACGGCCTACACCAGCCTGGCCAAGACGCGGGCCAAAGGCGGCAGCAACGAGACGATCCAACTCGCAGGCTGCTGGGCGCATCTGAGGCGCAAGTTCTACGACCTGCACATCACCGGGGTCTCGCAGGCCGCGACGGATACGGTCGTCGCCATGAGTGCGCTATGGAAGATCGAGGATGAGGTTCGCGGCAGGGACGCCGATACCAGAGCGATGCTGCGACAGCAAAAGTCCGCAGTCATTGTCACCGGCCTCTTCGGTCTGTGGGAGAGAGAGCTGCGCAAAATCTCCGGGAAATCCAAGACCGCCGAGGCGATCCGCTATGCGCTCTGCAGGCGGGACGCGCTGGAGCAGTTCCTGGCGGACGGCCGTGTCGAAATCGACTCCAATATCGTCGAACGCGCGATCAGGCCTCAAACAATCACGAGAAAAAATAGTCTATTCGCCGGCAGCGAAGGTGGTGGACGCACCTGGGCGACATTGGCCACTCTCCTTCAGACCTGTTGGGGTGGACGGCCCCCAAATCGGCATCGATGTGCCAGAATGAGGTCGTTACAGATCTCAAGCGAAGGAGACCGTCCGTGGAAGAGATTACCCGCATCGGAATGGACACGTCAAAGCACGTCTTTCAGTTGCATGGCGTAGGCGCTACTGAGGAGCCCGTGCTGCGCAAAAAACTGCGTCGCAAGGAGATGATCGCCTTCTTCGGGAAACTGCCACCAACTGTTGTAGCGATCGAAGCGTGCGGTGGATCCCATCATTGGGCCAGATTGCTGCAATCGTTCGGACATGAGGTAAAACTCATTCCACCACAATATGTTAAGCCGTATGTCAAGCGCGGCAAGAACGACGCGGCCGATGCTGAGGCCCTCTGTGAGGCAATGAGTCGACCGACGATGCGGTTCGTCCCAGTGAAAAGTGCGGAGAGCCAGGCGGCGTTGATGCTGATCGGGGTTCGTGAGAGGTTGATCCGGAATCGGACCCAACTCGCCAATGCCATACGCGGCTATGCTGCCGAGTTCGGATTGAGTGCTGCCCAGGGAATATGCAAGGTGGAACACCTGCTCGAGCGTATCGCAACCGATGAGACGCTGCCCGAACTTGCTCGCGACTTGTTCGCGCTTCATGCACGAGAATACAGACAGTTGCAGGGAGAGATCGCCAAGGTCGAAGCCAGATTGATGGCTTGGCACCGGGCTGACGAATGCAGTCGGCGACTAGCGAAAATTCCCGGCGTCGGCCCGATCGGCGCGTCACTGCTTGTCATGAAGATGCCAGCACCCGAAGGCTTTCGCTCGGGTCGGCACTTCGCCGCCTGGCTCGGACTGACGCCAAAAGATCACTCCACCGCTGGAAAAATCCGGCTTGGCGGTATTACACGTGCCGGCGATGAAACCCTGCGAAGCGTTCTCGTGGCAGGGGCGACTGCTCTTCTGCGCCACGTTCGAGAAGGGCGCGGCAAGAACGCTTCGCCATGGCTCAGGGAACTCCTCAAGCGCAAGCCGCCGAAGCTCGTGGCTGTGGCATTGGCTAACAAGATTGCCCGCGTCGCATGGAAGCTCATGGTGACCGGCGGGCAATACAGGGCCGACACCGCGCAACCGCTTCATGCCCGAGCCGTATAGAGATCAGCCAGCCGCGGCGAGTGATCTGCGGAACGCTGCCGCACTGAACTGATGCCCAAACTTGCAAGAAGAAGAGTAGATGGTGATCGATCGTTCCGAAGCGCGTGACAATCCGTATAATGCAAAGGCCGACAAAGGCCGCAGACCTGTTTGGAACTCGCGTAGCGGAAACCATCTTGGCCCGCGGTCATGTGCGGCCGCACACTCAGAGGCCGGACATATGATCGCAAGCGATCGGTTCAAATTACTGCCGTCAATCTTGCAAGCCGGGGGCCGTCCACATATGCAAAATGAA
>NZ_KQ410765.1 GCF_001262505.1 Shinella sp. SUS2 | reverse complement strand
AACACATCAATCTCACCGGAGAATATCGCTGGCCAAAGCCTTAGCGTAGGATTCCGCCCCCTCCCGCAAACGACCCCGAGAATGCAGATCGCTATGCGCTTCATGGTTAGTTCCCCCTCCGCTCAATGATGACTTCCACTTGGCTGCTGCCGACGCCAGAAATCAGCGCCGCGCGGTCAATCACCTGATCGACCACGTAGCGGTCGCCGATGACGCGATAGTTGACCAACTCTTGCGTCGGCTTCGAGAACAGCCCGCCGTCGCGCGCCAGCGAGACGAGCGCAGGCGCTTCCGATCCGGCGAAGCTGGCGCGGTATGAACCGCCGCCTCATAGTGCAGTTTGATCCTGACGAGCCCAGCATGTCTGCGCCCACCTTCGCGGAACCTGACCAGGTCCGCTAGCGGGCGGCCGGAAGGTGAATGCTAGGCATGATCTAACCCTCGGTCTCTGGCGTCGCGACTGCGAAATTTCGCGAGGGTTTCCGAGAAGGTGATTGCGCTTCGCAGATCTCCAGGCGCGTGGGTGCGGACGTAGTCAGCGCCATTGCCGATCGCGTGAAGTTCCGCCGCAAGGCTCGCTGGACCCAGATCCTTTACAGGAAGGCCAACGGTGGCGCCCAAGAAGGATTTCCGCGACACCGAGACCAATAGCGGAAGCCCCAACGCCGACTTCAGCTTTTGAAGGTTCGACAGCACGTGCAGCGATGTTTCCGGTGCGGGGCTCAAGAAAAATCCCATCCCCGGATCGAGGATGAGCCGGTCGGCAGCGACCCCGCTCCGTCGCAAGGCGGAAACCCGCGCCTCGAAGAACCGCACAATCTCGTCGAGCGCGTCTTCGGGTCGAAGGTGACCGGTGCGGGTGGCGATGCCATCCCGCTGCGCTGAGTGCATAACCACCAGCCTGCAGTCCGCCTCAGCAATATCGGGATAGAGCGCAGGGTCAGGAAATCCTTGGATATCGTTCAGGTAGCCCACGCCGCGCTTGAGCGCATAGCGCTGGGTTTCCGGTTGGAAGCTGTCGATTGAAACACGGTGCATCTGATCGGACAGGGCGTCTAAGAGCGGCGCAATACGTCTGATCTCATCGGCCGGCGATACAGGCCTCGCGTCCGGATGGCTGGCGGCCGGTCCGACATCCACGACGTCTGATCCGACTCGCAGCATTTCGATCGCCGCGGTGACAGCGCCGGCGGGGTCTAGCCGCCGGCTCTCATCGAAGAAGGAGTCCTCGGTGAGATTCAGAATGCCGAACACCGTCACCATGGCGTCGGCCTCCGCAGCGACTTCCACGATGGGGATCGGGCGAGCAAAAAGGCAGCAATGACGCCGTGGCACATTGGCGACTTCCACGTGGAAGTTTCACCGAGCTGACTCGGCTGGAGCATGGGCTTGGTCATGATGCGGTCCTTCGAGTCGAAAAGCCCGGCAACCGATAATGGCTTCCGGGCAACCTTATATGAAGAAATGTCGCATGAACGGCCGACTATGGCAAACATAAACGCCAATTTGGTAGCAAAAAGCCCGCGCGAGAGTAGCGTCGCAACTGTTTGAGATTCATGATGAAAGGCGTCGCGTTAATGAAGACTCACCGTGGCGCAGCGGCAACGCATCCAACACCCAGCGACGAACAGGCGACCGCCGTCAGGGCGTCAGGTAACGGATCACTGGATCGGCATAGGCGAACGGTGATCGGCCATAGCGCCGGTCCGCAAACGCCCAGGACTTCCAGACCCGGGCGTCGGCGCAGTGGCCCACAAACAGCCACGGCCACCCGCGCATCGCCCGGGCGGTGAGGCCTGATATAGCTATCGTACAGCCCTTTAGAGAGGGTCGCTTTGGACTTCGCCGCATATGTCTTGCGAATGCGGCTATCCAGCTTGGGATAGATGATGTTGTCCGCATTGTCGTTTTCGTTCTTCTGCCCAACGGAATAGGGCGGATTGCCGACAATGACGCGAATATCCAGCTCTTTCTGGCGAGAGCGGCGCGTGCTGTTGTCCATCATCAAGTCGCTGATTAGGTCTTTTTCCTGCTCGTAAAGCTGGAACGTATCGGTCAGACAAATCCCCTCGAACGGCACATATTCGCCGCCCATGATGCCGTGATAGGTCGCCTCGATGTTGATGGCCGCGATGTAATAGGCCAGCAGCACAATCTCATTGGCATGAATCTCATGCCGGAATTTGTGCTCCATTTCCTCCGGCGTAATCAGGCCCGATTGCAAAAGCCGCGTGATAAACGTGCCGGTGCCGGTGAACGGGTCCATGATGTGAACACCGGGGGAGCCAAGCGTTTGCCCGAACTCGGACTGCAACGCCTCGTTGACCGAATGGATGATAAAATCCACGATCTCCACCGGCGTATAAACGATGCCTAGCTTTTCCGTGGTGCGCGGGAAGGCACGGCGGAAAAACTTATCGTACAGCTCGACAATCAAACGCTGCTTGGCCTGCGGATCGGTGAGGCCGCTCGCCCGCGATTTCACACTGGCGTAAAAGCTTTCAAGGTCTTTGGATTCCTTGTCGAGATTGGCCTCGTTCAGCACGTCCAGCACAAGCTGCATGGCGCGGGACACGGGGTTTTCGCGGGTGAACTGGTGGCCTTCAAACAACACCTGAAACACGGGGCGGGTGATGATGTGCTGCGCCAGCATTTCGACCGCATCGCCTTCGCTGATGGTGTCGTTCAAATCGTCACGCAGCTCGGCCACAAAGGCGTCAAACGCCTGCCGCGCTTCGGTATCTGGATCGGCCAGAATGCCGGTGAGACGGCTAATATGGTTCTTGGCAATCTCGGCAATATTGGTCGCCCAATCTTCCCAATAATCGCGGGTGCCGCATTTCTTGACGATCTTCGCCATGATCGCGCGAGAAAACTCGTCCACGGCAAAGGCAAATTCTTCCTGCACCTCCAACGGGCGCAACGGGTCGCGGCCCGGCGTACCAAGCCCGGCGCGGGCAGGTTGCGCACGTACCGGTAAATCCTCGACCACGGCGGTCACGGCCCGCAACTCGTCGCTGCTCGGCTCGCGCGTGCCGGTGATCCCGACGATCTCGATATGATTGCTCACATCCTGCCCAAGCGAGGCTTTGTTGATGGTGGCATCAAAGCGGTCGTCATGTGCTCGCAGCGCGTTCAGGATTTGCCAGACAACGCGATATTTCTCGTTGTCGTTCAGGGCCTGCTCTGGCGACACGCCAGCAGGCACGCCGACCGGCAGGATGACATAGCCCATCTGCTTGCCCTCGGCCCGGCGCATGACGCGCCCCACCGACTGCACCACGTCAATCTGGCTCTTGCGCGGGTGTAAGAACATGATGGCGTCGAGCGACGGCACGTCCACGCCTTCGGACAGGCAGCGGGCATTGGTCAAAATCCGGCACGTATTGCCCTTGGCATCGGCCTTGAGCCATTCTAGCAGCCTGCCGCGCTCCTTGGCGTTAAAGGTGCCGTCCACATGCTCGATCTGGCAACGCAGCCGGTCCTCGGCTTCGTCCTGCGCATCCGTTGCCAAAAACTCGTCCACCACGGCGGAAAACTCCGCCTGAATGAGCTTTGAGCTTTTAATGTCCTTGCAAAAAGCCAATGCCCGGCGCATCGGCGCGGGGTCTGCTGCAACATCGGGTTTCAGGTCGATTTTGGTCAGGGCCTTGTAACAGCCGAGAATCTTGGTGGCATCGTCCAGCACCAGTTCGCTGTCGCTATCGGCCAGACGCTTTTGCACGCCGCCGCTTACCAGCCCCTCGTCCATCGCTAGCACGATGACTTTGTAATCGCTCAATAGGCCATTCTGCACCGCCCACGAAAAGCCCCGGTAAAACAGGGTTTTTCCGAACAGCTTCTCGTCGTCCATTGAGGCAAGCGTGGCGTCCGCTTCATCGGCCCGGACACGCACATTCTCCCCGAAAATCCGGGGGGTGGCGGTCATATAGAGTCGCTTTTTGCCTTGAATAACGCCATTGTCATGCACTTTGACGAAATTGGAATCGTCCTCACCGGCAAGGGTTGCGCCTGTGGTCCGGTGCGCTTCATCACAGATAATCAGATCAAAGGCAGGCAGGCCGTGCTGCTTTTGCGCATCCGCCACAACCTGAATGGATTGGTAGGTTGCAAACACCACCGTCATTTTAGCCGGTTCGGCATGGTCCACGCCCTCGGCCAGCTTGGCGGCATCGGTCGTCGCCGGGAAAGCAAGGTCCAGCACGTCAATCTCGGCCACGTCATCAGAACCGACGCGGCGTTTGCCCACTTGCGTATCGGAACACACGGCAAAAGAGCGCAACGGGGTTTCGGTGTCGCCGGTCCATTCCCGCACCGTCTGCGCCATGAGCGCCAAAGACGGCACCAAAAACAGCACCAATCGGCCCGGCCCGACCAAATCCTCGGCAATCTTGAGGCTGGTGAAGGTTTTACCCGTCCCGCAAGCCATAATCATCTTGCCGCGATCCGCCTCCGACAAGCCTGCCCGCACATCGCGCAAGGCATCTTGCTGGTGGGGGCGCAGCTTTTTCTTGGCGCTTAAAACCACATCGCCCTTGGCGGCGAAGGTGTCCCACTGGATCGGGCTTTCCTGCAAATCGGTCAGACCGATGCGGATGGTAGGGACTAGCTGGCCTCGCAGCATGGTTTCGGCGTTTTCGCTCCACGGCTTTTCGGTGGAGTCCATCACCACGCGTCGCCGGAACGGCTCCTTACCGGACGCCGAGATAAAGCTGTCGATGTCTTTTTTCTGGATGCGGTAATTGGCATCGTAAAATTTGCACTGGATGGCTGCAAAGCCGTCCTCGTTCTTGAGCTTGGCGACAAGATCAATACCGGTATCGCTGCCGCTCCAACCGTTTTCAGCCGCCCATTCCCCGAAGGTTTTTACATCTTCGTATTGCTCAATCTGAACGGGGTCATTGCTTAAATAGGCAATGGAAAGGCGCTCAAAATAGGTGCCTTTGTCGCGCTGCGTGCGGGCAGCATCACGATAGGATTCAAGAATATCGTGAATTGATTTACTTATCATTGCTTATCTGCCCGCATTATTTTGATTTTCAGACGTGTATTAATGCACGTTTTAAGGTTATTTTCTTGTATCTAAAGCAAATTGTTAACAATCAATCCGGGTCAAGGCTCATGCCGCGCCCCCGGCCTCGCTGCATTCCCATATTCTGACCGCGCACAATATGCGCCTGCCGGCTCTGCGCTGTCACCAGTGCCATGCGCCGGTCGGCATTGTATTCCTGCCAACGCTCGCGCATTGCGGCACGGGCCTGCTGCTGATCTCCGCGCAGATTTTCACACGATAGCAGGAACCGCGCGCGCGCCTGCTTTTGCGCCTCGGCCTGATCGCGGCGGATCTGTTCAATCCGCTGCGTGATTTCTGCGCGGATCTGTTTGCCGAGCTTTTCGCGCTCGCGGTCGTGTTTTTTCTGCACGATGGCGCGTCGCTCGTCTTTGGAAAACGCGGCTACGAATCCGCCCAGCATGTCGCCATCTAGCGCACGATCGCGAAACACGGCGGCGGCGTGCCAGACGCGCCCGATCGCCGATCGCTCGCCGCGCTCAAATATGCGCAGCTCGTCACGGTGACGCGCGAACAATGTACCCCATGCCGGCTTATACTCCGCCTTGGTGTCGGCAACAGTCTGCCGGATCATCTTGCCGGTCTGCCCGTGCATGGCGCTTTTCTCGCTGCCATAGGCGGCTTTCAGCGCATCCCATTCAATGCGGTGCCGTTCATGCATATCGCGGCTCTCGGCGGTAAGGTCGCGGGCCTTGTCGTCGTGCTGGCGCTTTACGAAGTCGCGGCGGCGGTCGGTCGTTTCGTGCTTTTCGCGCTCGTACACGTTCCGGGGCTTACGCCGCGCGTCTACCTTTTCGCCGGCCGCGCGCTTGTTGGCATTCGCCAAGCGTCCCTCGGTCACGGTCAACCCATGCTCACGCTCGAACGCCTGCGCCCATTTCGAGAGCTTGCGCTTGGTGTTCGACATAAGCGCCGGACTCCCGTCCGGCTGCTTCGACGCGGCCGAAAATCCGTTTTCAGGGTCGATCAGGTTCACCATCACATGCACATGCTGGTGATCCGTGTCGGTATGGCTGGCAGCGAGGGCCTGGTGACGATCCAGGCCGAGCGCCTTCAATGCGCCCGTGACGGCCTCGCGCTGCACGTCCTCGCTCACCTGCTCCTGCGGGTTGAACGTGATCGAGAAATGATAGGCGACGTTCTTCGCCGGCTTGCCCTTCTTGATGCCGGCCGCTTCCTTAAGCTGGTCGGCGCTCATGGCGGTTGCCGCCATGAGCCGCCACGCGCGATCAGGCGATGCCTCGTCAAGATTGTACGACTGCACCCAACCGACGCGCTCGGCGGTTTCGGCTTGGCCGACATCGTGCAGGATGTAAGCGGCTAGTCCCTTGAAGGACTTACCCGCGCCGATCTCGACCGGGTTCATCGCGTGAAAGCCTTTCGACGTGGCCGCGTATGTCCTCGATCAGATGAGGCAGATACGACGGGGCGAAACGGCCGGCGTTCATGTGGCGGGCAATCTGGTTGAGATTGACGCCCAGCCGCAAGAGCGCCGTGGCCAGCACAGCCCGGCTGTGCTGCTCGGCAACGCCAGCCGGCAGGGGCCGGCCGTTGCCGGTGCGGCGCATGTATTCGGACAGGGTGAGGCCATAGGCGGCCGCGCGCTGTTCGAGCTGCGCGCGCTCCCGCACGGTCAGGCGCACCTGAACATAGGTGTCGCGCAATTCATCAGGGGATTTTTTCGGTCGTGCCACGGCCGTCCGCTGCTCCTTTACAGGGGGTTCAAAGGGGGTGTACGTGCCCCTTTTGCCAGAGTATTTGTCATAACAAATACACATCTGGCTACCCTCAACATACAACCTATCATGAGTTGCGTTAAGGGGTTGTTAAGCACAATGGGTCAGGCCGGGTCATCAATCTCAAAAGCGCGCGCAAAGCCCGGCCGTCTTAAGCTCCACGCGTGCCGCTGTCTCTCGGCGCTTCCACGGGTGCCACACGCCACAAGAGCTATGGTTGAGGATCGCCAATCGCCCGCCTTTCGGCTCGGCTCCATAGGGCGAACCTCAACCATAGCGGCACGCTGCGCGCCTCCTCGGATGCTTGACCGCCCCTCCCGGCCGGCTAATCTGGCCGGGCGGTACGGGGGATTTTGCTTTCTCGCAAACAACTATAACGGGGCCGATGCTATGATCGGCACCATAATCCTAATCTTGATCGGGCTTTGGATTGCCGGCGTCGTGCCTGTGCCGTGGTCAACGGGCGGGCCGATCTTTCAATTCCTGTTCGGCGACTTCATCGCCTTCGGTGAAAAATACGACATCAATGCCGTGCTGCGCGCGTGGCGCCCATGGATCGGCTGGGGGTTGGTCGCGCTCTCCGCCCTGCGGCTGCGCGGCCTGATCTGGTGGCCGCTGCGCCATGCCTATTGGCTGCGCCGCCTGTTCGGCGGGCGCGTGTTCGGCAAGGCAAGGTGGGCGCGCCTGCGCGATCTGCGCCGCGCGGGCCTGACGCAACCGGGCGGGCTGTTCCTCGGCCGCGCGCGCGGCGTCGATCTCTACCATAGCGGCGAGGGGCATATCATGACCATCGGCGGCACCGGCGGCGGCAAATCCTCCGGCCTCGTCATCCCGACGCTGTGCGAGCTGACGGAAGGGGCGGTGATCGTCACCGATCCGTCCGGCGAACTGGCGGCGATGACCGCGCGCCGGCGCGCGCAAATCGGCCCGGTCGTCTTTCTAAATCCGTTCGCCTCGGTGTTTGAGAAGGATACGGGCGTCGCCTATCCCGATGACGGGTTCAATCCGCTCTCCGTCCTCGATCCGAAAAGCCCGAATTTCATCACCGACACAAACGCGCTCGCCCGCCTGCTGATGGTCGGTGATCGCCGCGAAAGCGGCTCCTACTGGAATGATGAAGGCGCGGAATTTCTCGCGCTCATGATCGCCTCGATCAAGCTCTATGATGCGCCCGATCTGCATAATCTGGCGTTCCTCTACCGCGTCGTGCGCGATACGCCGGAAAACATCGCGCAGCGCCTCGAATGGATCGAAGATGAAGGCCACCCGGCCTTGCAGGACGATGCCACGCGCTTTGCCGCTCTCACCAAGATTCATGCGCAATGGGCCGGCGTCATCTCCAAGGCCGCACTTGCTACCAAACGGTACGCCCCGTCAACGCCGCTCGGCGAGCATGTCGCCAAGGATGGTTTCGACGCCTCCCGCCTGAAAACCGAAAAGGTCACGGTGTTCATTCTCGTGCCGCCCTCGATGCTGGCGGTCGCCCTTCCATGGCTGAACACGCTGATCGGCGTGTTCGGCATGGCAATCGGTCAGCCGGGGCCGCGCCGGCCGGTGACGATGCTGATTGATGAAGCGCCCTCGCTCGGCTTCCTGCCCGATCTGCGCGCGCACATGGCGCAATTTCGCAAGGTGGGCCTGCGGACATGGCTGTTCACGCAAACCTATGCCGCCATGGCGGGGCCGGAACTCTACGGCAGCGAGGGCATGAAAGAACTGATGGGGCTATGTAACACAAAGCAGTTTTTCGCGGTCGATGAATCCGAAGTGCAAAAGCTCGTATCCGAGCTGGCCGGCACGCGCTCCGTGTCCAACCCGTCCAGCACCGGCTCGACCGGCGACGTGGGCCTGCCGCTGATCCGGCCCGATGAAGTACGCGGCCTAAAACAATGGCACCAGATTATCATTCGTACCGGCCTGCGCTTCCCGATCCGCGCAAAGCTGGTTCCGTATTTCACGCGGAAAAAATGGCGTGATCTGGTCGATCCTAACCCCTACCGAAAGTGAGGCTGCCTGCATGTTCGATTGGCGTGATTTCTTCCCCGTGGATGCGCTCGCTCCGCTGATCGGCGGGCTGCTGCTCTGGTTCGGGGTCAATTACCTCGTGCTTGCGCCGAACGTGATCGGCCCGCGCCTCGCGGAAAAATACTACACGCCCGCCTGCCTCGCCTCGGTCGAGGCCGGCCGCACGGCGCTCGCGGAAAAGTTTGCGGCAGCCGATGCGGCATGGCTGGAACGCGCCGACAAAACGCGCCGTGAATTGCAGCAGCAATATTCGGGCGGCGGCGGCATCCTCGGCGGCATCCTCGGCATGTACGGCGCGGAAGGGCAGCGTTTCATTCAAAAGCACGGCGACACGTTGAGCCAGTGGAGCAGCGGGCCGGTGAATCAAGCGATCAATCAGGGATTGGGGCAGGCGCGCGCGGAATACGACGCCGCGCGCCGTACCGAGATTGCCGAGCTGCGCAGAAACCAGAGATACACCGACGCGGCCGGTTTTTGCGGCTGCAACGTCGCGGCCGGTATGTCCGATAAGCTCGATCTGGCTTTGTTCACGTCCACGGTGCGGCTCTACAAGCCCGCCGGCATTGCCGATCTGGAAGCCGGCAGGGTCTTCGATCAGTGCGGCACGGTTCCGGTGGTGTGACTATGATCGGCAAGCGATATTACAAAAACGGCCCGCTTGAAGTGACGGGCGAATTTGTCAAGGCGCGCTCGCGCTCGATTCAGCTCGCCACGCTCGAAAGCGTGGATTTTACGCGCAAGCTGTTTTTTGCCGCACTCGGCCTGTGCGGCGGCATGATCGCCTTTGGCCTGACGTTCGGCGATCTGCTCTATGGGCATGAGATTGCCGCCTTCGTACTGATCGGCGCGGCCGGCCTGTTCGCCGGCTGGAACGTCGCAACGCTCACCATCTATTCCAAACTGACAGGGCAACGGGGCTGGTCGATCACTGGCACCGCGCGCGCAATGCGCGATATGCGCGGGGCCATCGAAACCGCGCTAGAGGATCGCGCGCGGCGGCAAAAAAGAGCCAGCAAGGGCGGCGCTGTCAGTGATGAAGGGGAAGAAACCGACGATGGCGAATAGGCACCGCGTCGGCCGCTCGAACCTGTGGCGCGGCCTCCGATCTCCGATACGTCGATCTATTCACCAGTATAGAAAAATCCGCCTGCTGCGGGCTTGCCGGTTGAGGCTCGATCTCGGCCGCTGCTTTCCTCGGAAAGCAATTCCTCGATCTGTCGGCCTGCGCTGTCGCCGGTCGTTATCCTCTTAAATCTTTCGGCTGTTCCCTGTTCGATGCGGGCCGCAGGCCAGCCTCGAACCCGCGCGAAGCGCGGCCTTGATGTTCCCCGTCCCGATAGCCTCGCAGGGCCATGTAAGGCGCGCGCCGTCACCCGAAGGGCCGGAGCGAAGCGAAGGACGGCGAAGCCGTTGACTGCGCGGGGTGCCATGGCAGGCTTTTTTGGTCGGACGGAAAAAAGACATGCGGGGGCCGTGAGCGAAGCGAACTTAAAGGCCCCTGCTCCGCTAGTGTAACGGGCGTTAGCCCGTTTCCGTATAAGAAATAAAACTAGATTAGGGATTCAGTCTGCATTGTAGACTCACGTTCTTTCCTTGCTGCGCGGGCCTGTGCCATGCGGATCAACGCCGCGCCGACTCCATCGTCGGGGTCAACGTCGAGCATGGTTCTCTCAAGCTCCGTAAGTCCTGCACGGTGCGCCTCAATCTGCGCCGCCTGCTGTTCTTGCCGGTGGCTGTGATCGTCGGGAACCGGCGTGGGCTGGAAATACCTGCCAAGCATGGCCTTTGCCCGCTGCGGCAAGGTGAGCCGGTAGGCGTTGCTGGTCTGCTGCACCTGTGGCCCGCGCGCGCCCTGCCCGCCGGTCGGCACATAGCGGCGCAGCCAGTCAAGAAAACCGTGATCGCGTAGCGCCTTCAACGCGGCCACGATGGCCCCGCGCGAGCGTTGCAGCTTGTCCATGAGGTAATCAATGGACGGGTCTAGCCTGCCGGTGCGGAAATCGACCACGTTTTGAAACAGACGCAAAATCTCGATGGCAACCGCGCCAAGCGCGCCATTGCGATGGCCCCTCCCGCGCCCTGCGCGCTTCGTGGCAAGCTCCAGCTTCTCGGCGGCCAGAATGATGGCTTCAATCTCTTTGCGCGTCACAGGACGCCAGAAAACGCCTTCACGGCCCGCCGCGCGCGAATTGCGGCGCACCGGCTGATAAGTCCGGCGCTCTGCGCGGGTGGGGTGGCCCGCAATATCCCCGATAGCTTGAAACATGATGCTCCTTCGGTTCGGTTGAACCGCCGAAGGGCTGGCCGCTCACGGCGCGCGCAAAGCCTGAAAAAAGGCAAAGCTCCGCCGTGGCAAGAATCCTCTTGCAATCTCGCGGCGTTTCGGGGAAAATCGAGCTTACCACAGACACGATTTTCTTCCCGGCTCGCCGGTTATCAGAAGCCCGCCCTTGGCGGGTTTTTGTGTTTCTAGGCTTTCGCCCTCCTTGTAAGTCCCGCCAGAATCGGCGGAATTTGTGCGGCTATGGTGCCAGAGTCGGCCTCAATCGCCAAAACTGAAAAATCCCCACATGTAGGCTTGTTGACATGCCCACATGCAGGACTAGCGCAACTCGATCCGCTGCGCCGTGAAAAGCATGTCGAGCGCGCCCCGCAAAAGCTCCTCCTGGGATTTGCCGGTTTCCGCCGAAAGCATTTTCAGGGTGCGCTTGTACTGCGGCGGCAAATGTCCGCCCACAAGCTGCTTGCCCTGCCGTGAGGGTGCATAATAGCGGCCCGCTGGCTTCGCCTGCGCCGGCTCCGAAACCGGCGTAGGCTTGTTGCCCGCCGAAATGCTATCAAGCGCGCCGAGAAACTGCTTGCTTTGCTTTGCCATTTTTCTGCACTCCAAATAAATGCCTACATGTGAACATGTAGAGTTGTTTAATTTCAGCGGCGGCTTTCCCGTCCGGCTCAAACTCCTGCGCTGTAAGCCCTGCGGCCATTGCTCGCGAATAGGCTTTACGTTGATGAATCCGCACCGGCACAAGCTCCGCGCTCATGCTGCCGGTTATCCAATTTTCTGTTTCCTCGATCTCCGGCCCCGAAATCGGGCAGGCCGACAGGACAACATGCGCGGCCTTGCCCTGCTGCTGCACGGTGCGGATTGTTTCGGCGGTCGCGTGAAGGTCGATCACTTCGGGGCGCGTCGGTATCAGCACCATATCCGCAAAGCGGATGGCCTCGGCGGCAATATCGCGCTGCTGCGGCGGGCAGTCGATCACGATTAGGCCGGTGGCTTTGCCCGCGCCGTTTATTTTCTCAAGGTCGAAACGCAGCCGGTTCCAATTCACGGCCCGAACGGGCGGCGCTTCAATGCCGCCGTTATTAGCTCCGCGCCGGTCGCCCCAAAAGCAGGCGCTCGCCTGCGGGTCAAGGTCGAACAAGGCGACTTCTCGACCCTCCTGCTGTGCGGCCACGGCAAGCGCCGTTGCGAGGGTGGTTTTACCAGCCCCGCCTTTTTGCGATATGACAGCGAGAATCTTCATAGTGTTAACATGTAGGAATGTAAGGGTTAACGAAGCGTTACGCGCACCCGACATGTTAACATGCAGGAATGCAAACAGGGTGAGGGGATTCGCGGAATCCGTCAAGTAACGGCCCGTGCTGCACCGCACCATAAACCCCTAGCAATATTGCTAGGGGCAAATAGAAAACGCCTGCCATGGTAGGCAGGCGTTCAAAGACTTTGCGAGTATTTCGGAACGTCTATAAAATCGGTTCCATAATTGAAAATTATCCAGCTTGCGCCTTTGCCAAGAACCTCGAAATAGTCGAGCGCGAAACTCTCAACACCTGACCAATTTCCGCATGGCTCTTTTCCTCTCCCGCCATACGCTGCGCCTCGGCCTGCTGCGTAGGGGTGAGAAGGGGACGGCGGCCTAGCCGCTTTCCAGCCTTCACAGCGCGGGCGCGGCCTTCGGTGGTGCGCTCCTTAATCAAAGAGCGCTCGAACTCGGCCAGCCCCCCTAGAACAGTCAGCATGAGCTTTCCGGCTGGCGTTGTCGTGTCAGCCCACGCCTCGGCTATAGACTTAAAATGTCCGCCTGCCTGCTCGATCTGATCCACCACGTTGAGCAAATCGCGAGTGCTGCGGGCAAGGCGGTCTAGCCGCGTCACAATCAACACACCATCGTAGGGCAGGGCGGCAACGGCCCTCTTGAGCTGGGGACGATCCGCCCGCGCTCCCGATGCCGTTTCCTGAAAGATGGTCGTACAGCCTGCGGCCTTAAGCTGCTCGATCTGGGCGGCAAGGGTCTGGCCGGAAGTGCTGACGCGGGCATAGCCAATCATGCAACGATTCTGCACCTGACTTTTGCACCATGCAAGCCATTGGAATTGCTGGGTCGGAAAAGCGGTGCATAAATCTTGATTTATGCGCCGGTGATGGCTCCCTCAATCAATATCCAGCTTCGGAAGGCTGCGCACGATTTCCATGGTTCGCAGGCTTACCGTGATTATCCATTGCTTGAAGGTCAGGTAAATGCTTTGTCATGTTGACCGAAAAGCCGCTTCTGGCTCCGATACCTGCGACCTGAAGGCGCACCCCGTGCCGGTCGATTTGCGCGTCTATCACGCCCTTAGCAAATCGCCGATGGCGATGGATATTTACACGTGGCTGACCTACCGCATGTTCGTCCTGCGCGCGAGCGGCAAGAGGGCCGCCCGCGTGCCGTGGGTCGGCCTCATGAAGCAGCTAGGGGCCAACTACGCCGACACCCCGGAAGGGCTGCGCGCCTTCCGCTTCCAGTTCCGCAAGCGGCTGCGCGAGGTGTTGCTGTTCTATCCCGAGGCGCACGGCCACGTGAAGGACGAGGGCACGCACCTGATGCTCACCCCCTGCCAATTGCACCTGCCCGGCCCGGACGCGATGCCGCGCCTTCTCTGATCCTCCCCGGCCCCGATCCGGCGCACCGGCCTAAGCCATAGGAGCGCCGTGGAGCGCGCAAGGCGCGCACCCCCTAGTTACCCCCTGCACCAAACGAGAAAAGCGCCCAGCGGCCCGCCACGGGCCACGGCGGGGCCTTCCTATCGCCGTCCCTCCCCCCAGCCTGCCGCCCGTGCTTTTTGGCATGGTTTTGGATTGCACAATCCAAAGACCAGAGAGGGCAGCAGATCGAGCGCCGGGACTGTGGAAAAGCCTGTGAACCTGCGGAGTTATCCACGTGTAATCGCTAACGGCCCGGAAAGCCCCATTTTCCGGGGGTTTGGACCGAAACCGCCGACTTATCCACGTGTAATCGCTAACGCTTGGCGCGTGTAATCGCTAACGCCATGAGCGCCAGAAAGCGCCGTAAGTCACTGTTTTGGAAAGCAAATTCGGCGCGCTCGCCGCTCCCCCAAGACACTTCTTTTTCAATTAATATAATCTATACAAGATATTGGCGGCCCACCGCTGTGGACAGCGGCGGTCCGAAAGACGATTCAGACACCAAAAGGAAGGTTTGGAGCCGTCAGCGATTAGGCAACTTATGGCAATTTAGCGCAACTATGATATAATGAGGGCAACTTTAGGAAACTAAAGGCAAGTTTTCATGCGCCCAGCCTCGCCGCCCGCTCCCCTTTTGGTGCTACTTTTTCCTATCAACTTCGGTTGACACCTGCCCGAATAGCAACTATAATTGGCACATGATCGAGCTTATCAAAACCGACCTTTTCGACCGCTGGCTTGTCGGCCTTAGAGACCGGCAGGCCCGCGCGAGGATCGAGGCGCGCATTCGCCGCTTGAGCCTTGGCAACCCCGGCGACGTGAAGCCGGTAGGCGAAGGCTTGTCGGAAATGAGGATCGACCACGGCCCCGGCTATCGCGTCTATTTCATGCGGCGCGGCCCCTTAGTGGTGGTGCTGCTTTGTGGTGGCGACAAGAGCAGTCAGGACCGGGATATTGCCCTAGCCAAGACCATTGCAGCGCAGTGGAAGGAGTGACGACGATGGAAGTCAAATTCAGCCGCTACGATACGGCGGACTATCTCAAGACCGAGGACGACATTGCGGCCTATCTCGATGCCGTGATGGAGGACGGCGACCCGGCGCTGATCGCGGCGGCGCTCGGCGACGTGGCCCGTGCCCGCAACCTTAGCCAGCTTGCCCGCGACGTAGGAATGAGCCGCCAAGGGCTGGACAAGGCCCTTTCCGGCGATGGCAACCCGAGCCTCGCAACGGTGCTGAAAGTCGCCCAGGCGCTTGGCCTGCGGCTCGCTTTCAAACCGGCGCACGCGGGCGGACCCGCACCAGTAGCAGGGGCAGGGGTTTAACCCCCCTGCCCTCCCTTTCAACGGCTCCCACCGAACGAGGACCGAGACATGAAGAACCAAACCGATTTCCTCCGGCAGCTTGTCCGCCGCGACCCGAGCTTGAAAGGCCGCTATGCCATCGGCGTATCAGACCACGGCCCGTCGCACGTGCTGGTGACGGGATCGGCAGAGCCGCGAAAGCCAGCGTCACCCGAGGACGTGATGACCGAGTCCGCCCGCAAGATGATGGCGCTATATCCGCCCCGGATCGTGACCGTCACGCAGTCAGTTGCGGACCTGTATCGGCAGGAGGGCGAGGACCGCGAATGACCGATGCCGAGGCGCATTGATGACTGATCCTCACCCGACCCGTCGCCCTGTCCTAGCGCGCCCGACCGGCGACGACTGGCGGCGCTTGCGCGAGCGCCACGGCCTTACACAGAACGACCTAGCCGCGCTCGTCTACCGTTCGCCGGATGCGGTCAAGAAATGGGAGCAGGATCGCGGGGACGGCGACCTTGCATGTTGGCATTTGGCGTTGCTGTTGTTGGGAGAACTCGGACGAAAAAAACGCCGCGCGAACGGGCGGCGTGAAGGTGCCGAGATCGCGCCGGATAGAAGCGCGCCGCTTCCACGCCCTGATACTGCAACCGCATCAGGACGCCCGCTTGCAGAGGCGACACCAAATAGCGGAGCGGAACGCCCTCGACCGGCGGCGCGTCCTTGCCCGGATTGCGCGGGGCCTCGACCACACCATAGCCGGTTGCCCGCAACCGCTCGACCATCGCCGGGGTCATCACGTCATCTTGCCGGGAGGCGGGTGGATCGAGAACGATAGTCGTGCGGGCGGGCGGCAGAGGCTGCGCAAGGTGTTCCGCTGCATCGGCTGCAAGCACCCTTGCATCGTTCGCCGTGACCTCCGGCGCGACGTAGGACATGGTAGGCCGCACCGAGGCGCAACCGGCGAGGGCAGAACCCACGAGAAGGGGTCGTTTGCGGGAGAGGGCGAAATCCTACGCTAAGGCTTTGGCCAACGATATTCTCCGGTAAGATTGATGTGAGAGCGGCGGTGGAAAAGTCGGCCACGGTAGCGGCGGAATAGTCCAGCCGCGGGCGGAGTAAAAACCGGCCACCTNTGAGAGCGGCGGTGGAAAAGTCGGCCACGGTAGCGGCGGAATAGTCCAGCCGCGGGCGGAGTAAAAACCGGCCACCTATTTCCTTTCTGCCATGAATGCAGGAGGGACAGGGGATCTACACCGTGGAACTTTATTTGAGAGTTCGCCTGGCTGTTTCCGAAGGGATGACGCAACGTCAGGCAGCAAAGCATTTCAACATATCGCGCGACAGCGTAGCCAAGATGTTGGCCTATTCGACGCCACCTGGCTATCAGCGGCGATCACCGATCCGGCGGCCGAAGCTGGATGCGTTTGTGTCGACGATCGAGCATTGGCTCGACGAAGATCTGAAGGTGCCGCGCAAGCAGCGCCACACAGCCAAGCGGGTATTCGACCGCCTGCGCGATGAGTGCGGGTTTACCGGCGGCTACACGATCATCAAGGATTATATGCGCGAGCGAGATCAGCGCCGACAGGAGGTATTCGTGCCGCTGTCGCATCCGCCGGGCCATGCGCAGGCCGACTTTGGCGAGGCGATGGTGGTCATCGGCGGAGTGGAACAGAAGGCGCGCTTCTTTGTGCTGGATTTACCGCATAGTGACGGCTGCTATGTGCGGGCCTATCCGGCGGCCGTGGCCGAAGCCTGGGTCGATGGTCACATCCATGCATTTGTCTTTTTCGGGGCCGTGCCGAAGTCGATTGTCTACGACAACGACCGCTGCCTTGTCGCGAAGATCCTCCCCGACGGCACGCGCAAACGGGCAGCGCTGTTCAGTGGCTTCCTGTCCCACTACCTGATCCGGGATCGCTATGGCCGTCCTGGGAAGGGCAACGACAAAGGGAATGTCGAAGGGCTTGTCGGCTATGCCCGACGTAACTTCATGGTGCCGATCCCGCAGTTTCCAACATGGGATGCGTTCAACGCCTTTCTGGAAGAGCAGTGCCGAAAGCGCCAGAGCGACAAGCTGCGCGGCGAGAGCGAGACAATCGGGGAACGATTGCAGCGGGATCTCGCGGCCATGCGCTCCTTGCCGGCGTCACCCTTCGATGCGTGCGATCAGGCCAGCGCTATTGTGACTGCCCAGTCGCTGGTGCGCTACAAGACCAACGACTATTCCGTCCCGGTCGCGTATGGCCATCAGGACGTCTGGGTCCGGGGCTATGTCGACAAAGTGGTGATCGGCTGCCGCGGCGAGATCATTGCCCGTCATCCGCGGTGCTGGGAACGCGAAGATGTCGTCTTCGATCCCGTCCATTACCTGCCGCTGATCGAGCAGAAGATCAACTCGCTGGATCAAGCAGCTCCGTTGCAGGGCTGGGATCTGCCGGAGGAGTTCGCGACGCTGCGCCGGCTGATGGAAGGCCGCATGGCCAAGCATGGGCGGCGGGAATACGTGCAAGTTCTCCGTCTTCTGGAGAGTTTCGACCTTGCGGACCTGCATGCGGCCGTTAAGCAGGCCATTCAGCTCGGCGCGATCGGCTTCGATGCGGTCAAACATCTGATCCTGTGCCGGGTCGAGCGCCGGCCACCGCGGTTGGACCTGACGATCTATCCCTACCTGCCAAGAGCGACGGTCGAGAAGACATCGGCGAAGGCGTATATGCGTCTCCTGTCGTCTGATGCGGGTGAAGCGGCATGAGCACCGAAGCACCCGACATCCTGCTTGCCCATTATCTCAAAACCCTCAAGCTGCCGACCTTCCAGCGCGAGCACCAGAAGCTGGCCCGGCTCTGCGCCACCGAAGGCGTCGATCATGTCGGATACCTCTTCCGGCTTGCCGAGCGGGAGACGATCGAGCGGGATCGCCGCAAGGTAGAACGCCGGATCAAGGCGGCCAAATTCCCGGTCGTCAAAAGCCTGGATAGCTTCGACTTCTCCGCCATACCCAAGCTCAACAAGATGCAGGTGCTGGAACTGGCGCGCTGCGAATGGATCGAGCGCCGTGAGAACGTCATCGCTCTCGGCCCCAGCGGAACCGGCAAGACGCACGTCGCGCTCGGCCTCGGCCTGGCCGCCTGCCAGAAGGGCTTGTCCGTCGGCTTCACCACAGCGGCGGCCCTGGTTAGCGAGATGATGGAGGCCCGAGACGAGCGGCGTCTGCTCCGGTTCCAGAAGCAGATGGCCGCCTACAAACTGCTGATCATCGACGAACTGGGGTTTGTGCCACTATCCAAAACTGGCGCGGAATTGCTGTTCGAGCTGATCTCGCAACGCTACGAGCGCGCAGCCACCCTGATCACCAGCAATCTTCCGTTTGACGAATGGACGGAAACCCTGGGATCTGAGCGCCTGACCGGCGCGCTGCTCGATCGCATCACCCACCACGTCAACATCCTTGAGATGAACGGCGACAGCTATCGTCTCGCCCAAAGCCGCGCCCGAAAGGCCGGCTGAAACTTCCAACAAAAAATCGCCGCGCCGGCCTGAGACCCCCGCTCGGGCTACGCCCTCCCGGCGGTCTCAGGCCGGCGCCACCGTGGCCGACTGTTGCTCCGCCCCGTGGCCGGTTTTTACTCCGCCGTTGACA
>NZ_KQ410764.1 GCF_001262505.1 Shinella sp. SUS2 | reverse complement strand
AACACATCAATCTCACCGGAGAATATCGCTGGCCAAAGCCTTAGCGTAGGATTCCGCCCCCTCCCGCAAACGACCCCTTTTACGTCATTATCAATCACGAAAGCATCATTTAAGCCTGTCTTTATACCGTAGAGGGGCGAGCCGTAGATATCCTTCAGAGTCGACCGACCCTTTCGAATTTTCGCCCGAAGTGCCTGAAGCGCAGCTCCCTCGAGCTCCCAAGAACCGATTGTCAATGTAGATTGTGGGTAGGCCGTCGCATTCTTGGCGTAAGTTGCACTAAAATTGGACTGTGGGTGCTCTCGCAGATTCCAAAAAGATAGCAAATGCTGCTGATCAGGTTTCGCATGGCGCATGACCAGGATGGCGGGATAGGTAGTCACGCCTTGGAAAATTTGCAGGTCGCCAAAATCTACAACGTGTTCGAGCGATGCCTTCGTCCGCAAAAACTCACGCAGCGGCGCGCCGGCCCGGGTCTTAAAAAAAGTGGAGCTCGAGATATATCCGAGCCGGCCACCATTTTTCAGCAACTTAAGACCTCGCTCAAAGAAATAGCAATAGAGATCCGCTCGATCGGAAACCACCTCAAATCGCTGCTCGAGGTAAGGCTTGATAGCCTTCAGAAATTCCATGCGGACATAGGGCGGATTGCCGAGAACAATATCGAATCCACCGTCCGCAAAGACCTGGGGAAACGCCTTACGCCAGCTGAACCCGTGTTTGAGGTAAGCGAAGTTCGAGTCTTCAATCAAGCTGTCGCCAACTTTGAGATTATTGTCCAAGCTGTCCAACATCTTGCCGCGCCGGGCTGTCTTCACCCAAAGCGAGAGCTTGGCGATCTCGACGCTCTCTTCGTTGACATCAACGCCGAATAGATTGTTGGTGAGGATTTCGCTGTCCGGATCAAAGAGCCCTCGAGCTCCACCGCGCAAATCCGCGATCTTCTCGTTGACGCGGGTAACTTCGGCCTTCATGTAGTCGAAGGCCATGACGAGGAAAACACCTGAACCGCAGGCAGGGTCCACAATTCGGAGAGTCTTGAGGCGGTCGCGATAAGCCTCCCAGGCCTGTAACTCCGCGCCTTTGCGCTTCCATTTGATTTCTTCGTCGCCCGCACTGGCGCCCTTTTGGGCATACAAGTCGAGAATTTGCTGAAATATTTCCTTGAGATGGGCTCCGATCGTTTGCTCGACGATGAACCTTGCGACATAGTCGGGGGTATAGACCACTCCGTCGCGCTTCCTACGGCCAGTCGTGCCAGTGGCCTTTTCCTCCTCAACGACCTCGCCGCGTGCAATCGCCTGTAGGCGCTCAACGTCTGCAATAGATTGTTCGAAGATATGGCCGAGCACCGTCACCGAAACCTGTGAGGCGAAGTCATAGTCGCCAATCCGTTTGAAACCTTCACAAACCTCATCAGGCAGTGTGATTGAATCTACAATGGGATGGGTTGCAAAGAGGCCACCATTATATGGAGGGACATCCAGACGTTTGTTGCCTTTATCGATGGCGGCGAAAAGGCCTTTGAAATTGTCCCACACAGGCCGAGGATTGAAAGGATCCGCGTGCTCAAACGCTTTCTCTAGAATCCGCTTGGGCAACAGCCCGGTGTCTTCGGCGAAAGCGGTGAATAGCACGCGATCCAGAATCGTCTGCGCTGCAGCTATGGCATCCAGCGGCGGATAATGAGGAGCGGCGTTCTGGACGGCGGTGATCAACTTACCCCGGAGCGCCTTGTAATCACGATACAGCTCATCGGTTATATCCTTGTCTTCCTTGCGGCTCTCGGCCAGAAGGTCGAGAGTTCGGCCTGACAAGAGATTATCTGCGCTAAGGAGCAGCATAAAACGGGCGTATTCGGCGGGCTCAACTAGCTTTGCGAGGTCGAACTTCTCGTAGGCTTGGGTACCTTCCCCGAAGCCATACAGCCGCAGCTCCACATAGTTTGAAACAAGGACCCATTTCACGCCCGGTGCATTGGTCGCATATTCCCAGGCCTGCTGAACAGGGCTCTTTAGACGCCCTGGCATGATGGCGTCCAAGTCCTTGGTCTTTGCCCCTTTGAGCTCCAGCGGGGCTATGATTTGCTTTTTATCGGGGCCGAAGTTGCCGAGAGCAAGGTCAACAGAACCTCGAAGGATGGCCTGTTCAGAGGTGACCGTATGGTCCGGACTTTGAATAGCACTTGTGTACCCTAGAACCGCCTCCACGATCTTCGACTTAAAATCACCGTGCAGCGCCGTTTCTTTGATCGACTGGATGCGGCCGCTGGTAATGGTTTCAGACCATTCTTTGAGACGGTCCCTATGGGCATCCGGTATGCCGGTGCTGCCGGAAATATGGCGTTCAATAGTCTTGGGATTAAAGAGTTTCGTCATGGGCTATCACAATAGTAGAACAACCTGCAGTTATCAGCAACATAAGCCGCTCAACAGACCTCGCTAGGCTTGTCCCAACCCTTTTCTAAATATCCTCGGGGCGCGGGGCCGACGGCCCCGTCACTCAACAAAGACAACACTGCTGGCTTCCCCCATGCTATCATTGACGTGTGCCGGCATGGCGAAACTGGTAGACGCAACGGACTTAAAATCCGTTTCTCTCGAGTGTGGGTTCGAGTCCCGCTGCCGGCACCAGGTTAAAGGCCTGGTACGCCTTGTTTCCACATCCGGTAGGCCTCGGGGCTATCGCGCTGGACCTGCTTTTCGGTCTTACTCTCACATTCCCGGCATAAATTGCGGTAAGCGATGCGGGCATGATGGAGCTCGCGATCGCGGTCCTGGCGATTGTCAGCCTGGTCAGCCTTTCGCATATGGCGCCGGATAGCGTCAGCGTGTCCCTGCAGACTCAACCCTGCCTCCCCTGGTCGGAGCGTCAGCTGCTCAGCAACGGCGCGAACCCATATTGGCATTGCGTGGGATCTGTACGAATAGCTCGTCCGGCGTAAAATCCCGGAAATTCAGGTCGCTGGGAACCTTCACCATCGGTTTCCACTTGAATTGCTGACCCGGGGAGTATTTCAGGAAGAAATTTTTCTGCAGCGTGATGACGAAGCTGAGCTTGTGGTTGCCGGGCTCGAGAGGCAGACCTTCCATCAACTGCGTTTCTGTCTCGCCGGAAAAGCGGATCAGCTCGTTGTTGTCGACGGAGTAGCTCAGTTGGCAACTATGGCCGAAGCCGCATGTGGTGTCGATCGCAAAGGCATAACGTCCTGGATCTTTTGCATGGAAGACGCCCTGGAAGCGATAGATGCTCATTTCCGTGTCGTTGGTGGCGCCAAGCGTGCCGGTAAACTCGCAGTTCTCCACCACCATCGTTCGCTTGGCATCGGCCGACAGCTGCAAGTCCTTGCGCCAAGGATGCAGTTCGACGAGCCAGCCCGGCAGGGTCTTCATGTCCGGGTGGGCCGTCTCGTTCACCGGCTCATTCGCAGGCTCGGTTGTCGTTGTGGTGGTCGTTTTGCTGCCACCCTCAAGCAACTTCTCCAGGCGATCCAACCGCGCCTTCAGCTCCTCATTTTCCTTCCGCAGCTCATACACCTCAGACCCGCCGCCGGCCTGGACCATCACCAAGGGATTGGCAGGATTGAGGTCAATGGTTGAGTTCCGGAACCGTAGATCCGGGCGGGGAATGTTCCTCGCCACTGCCAGCTTGATGCGGGTGGTGCGTAGATTCGTACCCGGGGCGTGCTCCTTCACCCAGGCCTGCAGGGCAGCCGGGATCTCATACTCGTAATTACGCAAGGTCGATTCCTCGCCACCTTGCCCGGCAAGCAGAAACAGAAACAGGAAACTCATGGAATACGAAGCAAACATGCACGCCCCCCCAATAATCACCGGCAACCTAAGGAAGCATGAATCGCGGAAAATGCAATCGGGATTCCGTCGGGAACCTTGGAATCTCTTCGACAGGCACGTAAGTTATTCTACTGACCATCTGCCATGATTGCATGCCAGCCGGGCAGGTCGCTTGGATGAACCCCGCGCGCGTGAGACCATCGTGGACGTGATTGCCTGGCTCCTCCGTATGCTTTTTCAGGGCGTGAAGCTCCTCTTTGGGCTGCCGTTCGGTGGGCGCCGGAAAAACCGGAAGAACGCCTTTGGGTCCTCGCGTTGGGCCACCCGCTTTGAGGAGCTATGGGGCGGCATGCTGTTTGGTTCAGGTGTGATCCTCGGGCGCGGCGCCTGGCGCCGGCTGCTCCGCTTTTCCACCGACGGCCTGGTCATGGTTTTCGCGAGCACCGGGGCTGGCAAAGGCTTGGGCATCGTGGTGCCGACGCTGCTTACTTATAAAGGCTCCATGGTGGTCACTGACCCCAAGGGCGAGAACTTCGCTATCACCGCCCGGCGCCGCGCCAGTTTCACCAATGTGCTGCGCCTCAGTCCTACGGATCCACTCCATTCCGCGCGCTTCAATCCCATGGACATCATCCGGCGAGGCACGGTCAACGAACCGACCGACGCGCGGGCCTTGGCGAGTCTGATGGTGATGCCGCAGGAAGGCGAGGAGAACCACTGGGACAACAAATCGGTATCACTGCTCACGGCGCTCATCCTCCATGTCCTGGACGAACCCGCCTCAAGCCGAAATCTCGGCACGGTACGCCGTCTGTCGGTCGGCTCGCCCGAGATCTTCATCGACACCCTGCGGGAGATTGCTGAGAGCTCGCCTTCTTTGGCCGCACAGGAAATCGCGTCCGGTGCGCTCACCACGGCGATAGGCAAGGACAAGAAGCTTACGCCCGAGTATGCCTCGATCATTTCCAACATGCAGAAGGCGACAGAAATCTGGTCGAACGGCTCACCGGTCGGCACGTTGGCGGGCAGCTCGAGCTTCCAGCTCGAGGACCTGGTGAACAAACCCACCACGATCTACCTCTGTGTCGATGAGGACGTGTTGGACGTCTATGGCGGATGGCTCCGCGTGATGGTCGGCTGCACCCTCAAGATCCTCACCAGGGCCAAGATGAACCCGCCCAAACGCAAGGTCATGCTGATGCTCGACGAGGTAGCCGTGCTTGGCCGTCTCGACACCCTCGAGAAGCAATCGGGCTTGCTGCGCGCCTATTGCACGCCAGTGCTGATCTGGCAGAACCTGCCGCAGATTATGAAGATCTATCAAGGCGGGGCCCGGGCGTTTCTGGCCAATGCGTCGGCCCGGGTGTTCTTCGGTCTCAACGATAACGACACGGCCGGCTATGTCGCCACAATGCTAGGCCAGGCGCCGGTGCTGAGCACCTCGACTTCGAGCTCGGGTTGGGGCTCCCAATCCGAAAGCCAGTCAGAAAGCGGCTATTGGCTGCTCGACACGGCCGAGGTGCAACGCCTCAAGGTCAACCAGGTGATCATCAAGCATCGTAATGTCGCCTATCCGGTCCTCGGCCGTCGCATTGACTACCGGCGTATCGTGTGGTGGTGGGGACGCTGGGACAGGTGGCGCCGGTCTTCGCGTCCGGTCGTAAGCCAGCCGCCCGAACCGCCCCGACCGGAGATCGCTCCGGACCTTCCGTCCGCACCGCCGCAGTCACCGTCCATTCAGCCGCAACCGCAGGCCTGATCTATTTCGGTTTGCGTTCTCGCCCGCCGCGTTCGCGGCCATCCCGCTCGCGCCAATCACGGCCGGCCTCGCGCAGCCAACCCTCCACCTCGCGCTGCCGCACCAGGCCGTCTTCTCGTGTCCGAGCCTTGCCGGCGATGATCTGCTCAAGCATCCGCAACATGCCCTGCAACTGTTCACGGCGCTTACGGGCATGAGCTTCGATACGGGCGGCTTCCGCCTTGCGCGCCTTCTCCTCCTCCGCCGCCTTCCAGCGGTCAAAGCGGAATTTCTTCCCGCCGTGAAGGCCTTCTAACTTGAAGGTGATGCGCCGCTCCCAATAGTCCATCTTGCGCCGCAGCCGGTCACATCTGCGGTTGATGTTGATTAGGTCTTGCTTGAGTTTCTTGTCGTTGCCGACGAGGACCTGCTCCAGCCATGACAGCCGTGACCCCTGGTCGGTCGCCGGATAATTCCGCTGACGCCGCGCGGATGTCGTGGCGCCTTTCGGCTTGCGATAAGGGCCGGTCATTCGCACTTCGCTGCGGGGTCGCTGGGTACGCTGAGCCACCCGTCTGGCTTTGGGCCCGACATGGGTCTCGGGCTTCCGGGCGAGGCGCTCGGCCGCCACCATGTCGCCGATGCTCCTTGCCCAATCCCGCTGCGCCTCGAGCGTGCGATGGTCCACGCGGACCTTCTTGCCAGCGCGCTCTAGGGCACGGTTGCAGGCCACCGCCCACTCTGCCCGCCAGACCTGCAGCAGCTCCTTGCTGTTCCATTCCCGGGTCTTCACCGGGTCGAGGCCCTCCCGTGTGGCGCGCCGCAAAGTCAGCATGACATGGGCATGATAATTCTTCGCGGATCCGCTGTCCTTCACCGGATCGTGCAACGCGAGGTCTGCCACCATGCCTCTAGCGACGAACTGTTTCTCGACGAAGTCGCGCACGAGCTCGATGCGGTCCTCCTGGCTGAGCTCATGAGGCAGCGCCATGTTGAATTCGCGCGCCAGCTGGGCATCCTTTCGGGTCTCCAGCGCTTCGACCGTGTTCCAGAGTGTCTCGCGATCGGTGAGCCAGGGCGCACTGCCAGGCGGGGTCAAGATCTCCGAATAGACCACGCCACGGCGGTTGCTGTAGTCGTGGGTTTGATCCTTGCCATGGTCGCGGAGCTTCTCGCCGGCGCGGTAGGCAGCGGCGGCCACGGCCTTAGAGCCCGGCCTGAGAGCGCCGTTCACGACCTTCGGTTTGCGGCCCAGGATCTGTCCGGAGAAATGATAAATCGCCAAACATCGACCTCGCTACATCGGCGGGAACCGCCGCCGTGGCAGTCCTGCCACGTGCTCAAAACCACGCCCTTCTGGGCGTCCCTTCCGGCGCTAAGTCACGCCCTCGTGACCGCCGGGGCACCTATGTTGCGAAGCAATGTATAAGTGCGCTATTACAACTGTCTATCTTTTTCTTGTCTGTCTACTGTGACTCGCTATCCTGACCCTGTAACCTTCCTTTGGTCCTCCATGCATTCCAGATCCTCCGTCCTTCGTGTGGCAGGCAATCTACTGGTGATCATACTCCTCCTGGTGGGTGTGGCCTGTGTGCTGGACGTCGTCTTCGCCTGGATCGGTATCCGTCCTTTCTTCACCTGCCAGGTCCTGCCCATGTGGCTCGCCCTGTCGGACCCCTGGTCGCTGCTCGCCGCGCTGGCAGGGCTTTTGCTCTGGGCGGTCACTCGCTCCCGCGAAGCCATGCTGATCTTTGTCATCGGCCTGATGGTTGGTGTGCTACCCTGGATCATCAATGGATATACCTCGACCTGTTTATGACGGCGCGCTGGCGCTGGCTCTCCTTGTCGCGGCGCCAGTGGCGCTGCCGCAGGCATGGCACGCCGCGCACCTCCTCCTGCCGTCCACTCCGCCTGAAGCCATTTATGAATACCGGCTTCGACGCGTGACCCCGGCTGACTATGAAGGATGGATCGAAGTGGCATTGGATGGGGAGGATCCGGAGCTCGCTGGCAGTCTCGTGGCTCTCGCGCAAGGCCGGGAGCTATCCCTCCCCTCCCCGCTCCTGCAGCGTGTTAGCGCCGCACAGGAGCTCGATGTCGCCCGCTCCGCGCGCCAGGTCTGGCAAGGACTTCGTCATGGCGACGCCAAAAGCCCGGAGGCTTTCGCCGGGGCTCTCGCGTCTGACCTTACCGGTGTCACTGATGTCCGCGATCTCATACGCGAAGGAAAAGCCTATCTCGCCGATCAGCCCCACGACGGTCTGACCCTCGTCCTCGCCATTGCCGGGCTAACGGCCACGGGTGTCACCCTTGCCACCTGGGGCGGAGCCAGCCCCGCCCGCATGGGTGTGACAACCCTGAAACTCGCTCACAAGGCGGGTGACATCCCGCCGGCGCTTCGTGCAAGCATTTCCAAACTCACCAAGGAAAGCCTCGATCGTCCCGCACTGGACCGCAGCCTCAAGCTCCTCCGCCAGGGCGATCTCACGGCCGGACGTCAAGCGCTCGCCGGCGCCCTGCGCCCGGCGCCGCTGCGCACTCTGCAAGGTATGGCCACCGACCTTGGCGACGTGGCCCGGACCCAGGGCTATCGGGCCAGCCGGGATGTCCTGCGGAACGCCCACAGTCCGCAGGACCTGTCGAGGCTACGTGCAATCAGCTCCCGCTTGGGCAAAGGGTTTCGCGCCGCCATCGCCCTACTCGGTCCAGGTCTTGTCACGCTTGCCGGGCTCATGGTGACCCTGATCGCCTGGCTCACGACCGGCGCGCTATGGATCCTGGCCGTCCTGTTCGTTGCTGTTCGCATGCTGCGGTGGTTGCTCCGCCACCGGCGAGTCCATGTTTCATGAAACCGACGCGCTACACGCGAGGCAGGGGGCAAGCCCCCTGCACCCCCTCCGAGCCACCCCACCGTCCGATGTTCCACGCTAGCTCCGTGCATGACGTGCCCGCGGGGGCTGTCTGCCCCCGCACCCCCGAGGATATTTGCAAAAGGGTTAGGACACGTCTTGAGCGGGCATTTCACGGGGTTTTGTGTTGGGACGGGTCCGGTCCGCGTGACGGACTGCCGGCAGCCTGTGAGAGCGCGCGTGCGCCGTCCTTGACCTCAAGCAACTCCGCCCATCGGGTGGTGTAGCGCCGCGATCGCCGCTCACTGCGCAGGCTCCAGGCCTGGCTGGTGCCGGCGGCAGCGAAGCTGACCATGCCGCGTCCGTAACGGCGGTTCAACTCGTCCAGGGCGCTCATCAAGGCCTGGCGCTCTGGACCGTCGGCAGCATGGAAAAGTCCCGGCTGGGCCTTGGATGCCGGTTGAAGATCCAGACAGATGACGCCCGCCTTCTTGTAGCGGATGCCGGGCTGCCAGATTCGCGCGACCCCGTGCAGGGCTGCCTTCAGGAGCCGCGACGTATCGGCCGTGGCCACCGGGAGGTGCACTGTATGGGTTCCGCTGTACTGCCGCTCGTCCGGCTTAAAACGATTGGAGAGCGCGAAGACGGTCACGGCCGAGGTTACCAGATCCTGCCGGCGCATCTTCTCGGCCGCCCGGCTGATGTAGCTTGCCACGGCTTCCTCGAGCTCACGGCGGTATTCCACGGGGCGGCCAAACGAACGCGATGCCATGATGGTCTGCCGGTTGGCGGCAACGGTTTCCAGCCCGAGACATGGCATGCCGCGCAGCTCGAGCACCATCCGCTCTATGACCACGCTGCAGTGCTGCCGCACGAATTTGGGATCTGCCGCTCGCAAGGCCAGCGGCGAGGCGATGCCGAGCGCGACCAGCCTTTGCGCAAGGCGTCCGGCTACCCCCCACAGATCGGTCAGTTCCAGTTGGGCCAGGGCCTCGGTCTGGCTCGCCTCATCCGCCAACACCAGGACGCCGCCCGTTGCGGCCCTCTTCTTGGCAAGGCGGTTGGCCACCTTGGCGAGAGTCTTGGTAGGTGCGATCCCGACCGATACCGGAATGCCGGTCCATGCGAGAACCGTCTGCCGCACCTGCCGCATGTGCGCCTCCGCTCTCCCCTCGAATCCCGCCAGATCCAGGAAGGCCTCATCGATCGAATAGATCTCAAGTTGGGGCGTCATTTCCGCCAGAATCTGCATCACCCGTGCCGACATATCGCCATAGAGGCTGTAGTTGCTCGAGCGCACGATCACGCCTTCCCGTTGGAACAGGTCTTTGTTGAGATGCCAGGGGGCCCCCATGGCGATGCCCAGCGCCTTGGCCTCATTGGACCGCGCGATCACACAGCCGTCATTGTTGGAAAGCACCACCACCGGCCGGCCGCGCAGGCGGGGCTGGAAGACACGTTCGCAAGAGGCATAGAAGTTGTTGCAATCGACCAAGGCCAGGAGATCGGCCATGGCTAGAGCATGCGAATGGCGCGGGAAATGACGCCCCAAACTTCGAAGTCGCGGCCTTCCTCGATGACGATATCGGGGAACAGGGGATTTTCGGCGTGGAGGGTCACAGTCCGGTTCCGGACCCAATAGCGCTTGATTGTGAACTCGTTGTCCAGCAGCGCGAGGACAATGCAACCGTGCACTGGCGCGCGGGCACGGTTCACCACGGCGATGTCGCCGGGGAAGATACCTGCACAGATCATGCTCTCACCGGCAACGCGCACCGCGAAGGTGGCGGCCGGGTTCTCGATCAGCAACTCGTTGAAATCCAGCGGCCGGTCCAGGTAATCGTCGGCGGGGGATGGAAAGCCGCAGGCGGCCGTCGCACCGACCAGCGGCACGGTCTGGTTCGTATCACCCGCCACGTCCAGAAAGGCGTTGACGTCGCCGGCGCGGATGCCGCGTTCCGCCAGGCGCCGTGCCAGGTCAGCAACCGGTACCGGCAAACGCACCACGCGGGTCCCCTGCCCTTTCGGCCGCCCAGCCCCCGGCCGGCGTCCGCCATGGGTGCGCGTCGACATAGCCAATCCCCTTCTTGATTTCTGTTACAAGAATTACACAGGACGAGGAGGTCCGCTAGCAGGTTCTGGAGATTTTTCGAGATGCTTGGCAAAGCAAGCCGATCGTGATTCAATGAAGCCACGGTACAGCCAGGGATGGCGATGACCGTAAAGGGTTAGGAGGCCCCGCCGCGTAACACCGGTGGGGCAGCCTCCAGGTTCTTCCTGAGCGGGCTTTTAAAGCCGTTTCCCTCTACTCACATCTTCCATTCCATAGGACCCATCAAAACCGCTTCACAATCGGCGCCATGCGCCTTTGTGCGCGTCTCTCCCATGCTTTCGTCCCTCCTAACCCTTTTGCAAATATCCTCGGGGGTGTGGGGGCAGACACCCCCCACGGGGTGCTTCGCGCCTTTTTCGAGGGGATTTGTGTCTATAATTATCTTTTTATTATCTATATAAGAGTCTATAGGCGGAAATCCTTTTTTGAAAACAAATGGTTACCTTGTACTTTTGGGGCGTTGTTTCCCGGATTTTGGGGCGTCACTTTCCAAAGTTGGGGCGTCAGTTTCGGAAATTTGGGGCGTCACTTCCGGTCCTCCGCGAAACTGATTTTAGGGCTCAGGAAGGCATTTTGGGGCGTCATTTCCGGCCGATTTCCAGCAAATACAGGCTTTTAAAGCGCTTTAGCCCACCACACAATACTGTTCTTGGGGCGTGGTTTCCCGTTCAATATCAGTGTTTTAAAAGACTTAGGCCTGCTTAAGCAGGTCCATTTCAAGCTGGCGCGGTGCCGCGTGAATGTAGTGATAGCGGCGTGACTTGTTTCGCCCGGCGCCGGTCACCTCTTCCCGCCATTCCGCCAGGCCGCCGGCGAGCTGCATATCACGGAAGGCTTCGCGGCACTCTTTGCGGAATTGGGCGCGATGCGCACTGGTCATGCCCTCGGCCCAAAGGTCCCGCCCTGCGAGGTTGGCCAGGCGTTGTTCGTCGATGTAAGTGTGATTTGGCTGACTGTCGATAAACGGCCAGAAGGTTTTGGCATGGTCGGATTTGAGGCGGAACTGAACATCCGCATTAATGCTGACCAGGTACGCCTTCTCAATCATTTCGAGAACTGAGGTGCCGTACTGCACTGTGATTGGACTGTCGAGCTGGGCCCCTTCCCAGTCGACCTTTTCGATGATCGACGATGAGGACCCGGGCAGGTCGGCCAGATGCCCCCGGTTGCGGCTAGTGCGGATTTTCTCGAGCTCGGCCAGAGAACTGCCTTGCAGGATCCGCAAGGAGACCTGCTTGATCTCTTCCAGGGTCGTCAACATGCTCAGCAGGTTGTTGACGTGCTCGAGTCGGCCCGTAACCTTCAAAAGCTCGCGCCAGGTCGTCTTGGTCTGATAGACCGTGATGTTCTGTAGGGCGAGGGTGCCCGGCCGGTAGTCCGGATTCGGCAGGGAGATTTTGGTGCGCGGCAGGCGGAAGAGGGCGTAAATGGCATCGCGGTGCTGGGAGCCAAGCTCCCTACCCCGGACCTCGACAACAGAGTAACCCGGTACCTCGTAAACCCGAACGAAATTGCTGTCCGTGATGAGTCCCTTGCGGCGGGGCGCGAAGGCGGACGTCCGGGCGAGCTTGGCGGGCATGATTGCGGGCTGCTTGCGCCCGCGCCGGTTCTGGAGAGACCTTTTCTTCCGTTCAAGCCGGTTCAGCTCGGCTTCGGTCAGGGGCTTCTTGGCAGTGCGGGCTTCCGCCAGAATGGCGTCGCGGTTGGCTTTTTTCTGCTGCTTGCGCGAAGGCGGTAGGCTATCGTTCATGAATCAGTTCCCATTGGCCGAAGCGTATCGCAGCAAGGGAACGAACGCACCAAAAACCGGAATCTACGCCCCAAAAAAGTGCTGATTTCTGCGGCGCTCATGAAACTAGGCCCATGATATCATGAAGTCATGATTAGTGGACGTCATGAGAAAGGCCCCGAAGGGCCTTCTAGAACGCCTCATGCAGTCGTAGACGGGCCGACAGGTGATGGTTTGGATCAAGCTCCATCCCAAGGAAGTCGCGGCCGCACTCGAAGGCTGCTGCGAGCGTCGAGCCCGAACCGCAGAACGGGTCTAGCACCAAATCTCCGGGCTTGGTGAGCCCCTCGATCAGCATCTTCAGCGGCCGGATGGGCTTCTGTGTCGGGTGTAAACGGTTACCTGTGTAATCCCAGGGTAGGATGTCGTCTAGGCGGTTGGCGGGGAACTCCGGATGCCCCTTGGCCAGCAGATACGCCTGCTCATGCCGGTGCTGTAGGAACCGCTTCGACGATGCATAGGGCTTGGCGAACACTAGATGCCCGACGATGCGAAAGCCGGCGGTCCGCCAGGCATCGACGAACCGATCGACCTCATTCCAGCCGTAGAAGCTGACCGCCAGGCCCCCGGGTTTGAGGACGCGGTACATCTGCAGGAAGGCGGGCTTGAGCCAGTCCGCGTTGTCGTCGTTGGCGACGGTGCGGCCGTGACGGTCGCGGTAGCGGACCAGGTAGGGAGGATCCGTGAGGATGAAGTCCACGGACCCGCTCCGCAGGCGCTGCATCAAGGTGATGCAGTCGCCGTGCAGGATGGCGTTGCGGGCGTTCACTATTCGTCGTCCCGCTTGGCTTTGAGCTTCTGAACCACCAGGCGGCCGTTGACCGGCAGGGCTGAGAGCTGGATGGTGAACCCGTCGCCGCTGCTGGTTGGCCATGCGGCCCCGATTTTCGTCCAGAAGGCTTTGTCGCCCTCCCCTTCCACGATGTAGACGCCGTGGGTCGGCTTCTTGTTGGTTGTCATGGGTTTCTCTCCCGTTGGTTTCTCCGGCCACGCCCTTCGCGGCCGGTCGGGTTTCCAAGGGGGCATGGCGAGAGGCGCGGAACGCGCCGGCCGGCGTCAACGGCCACACGGGAGCGCAAGCGAAGGAGCGGGCAGCCGATTGACGGCGGGCGAGACCTGCCCCACACCCGACCGATACCAGGCCGCAAGGAGTTGGCCGGACCAACGGCCGAAAGCCGACAACACATCAGCCGACACGGCAGAGACCGGCGAAGGTGGCGCAGGAATGGAGAATATCGTGGGCATGGCCGCATAGGCGCGAGGCTCGCGACCCTCCCTGCCCTACCCATGTAGCCCTGAACTACAGACGCTCGTCGAGCAGGTCGGCGGTAACGTCCCGACCGCCATAGAATACGCCGAGGACAATTACCTCGGTAGCGTCAACGACAAAGGCGATGCTGGCACTTCGCTTGTAACCGATGATCCGCAGTCCGGGCAGCATATCGGTGCGTTCGGTCCCACGCCTCGGAAACTCGGCAAGACCGTTGATCATCTGACGAATTCCCGAGACATACCCTAAGGCGCGGGCGTCCCCAGCTTGTTCGGCGATGTAGAGGTAGAGGTCGAGCAGCTCCTGGCGCGCCTCGGGTCGAAGAGTGATCGTGTACGCCATTACTTGGCCGTGCGGACCTTATGCATGGCATCGATCTCAGCAAACACCTGGTCGGCCGGAATCGCGGTGCTGGGATCAGCCCTATGGGCCGCCAGGCGTCCCGGCAGCTCTTCCCGGATCCAGCGCTCACGGCCGGCTTCGTGATCCTCGAGCATGCGCAGGCCTGCGCGCACCACTTCGCTCACGTTATTGTAACGGCCCTCGTCGACGAGCTCTTTCACGAACTTCTCGTAATGGGCGCCAAGCGCGATACTAGCCATGGTCGGATCTCCTTTCCCTTAGTATGGGGCGTTCGCTTGCTTATGACAATAGATAACAATAGATACTGACACTTCCAAACTTCATGACTTTAGGACATCCTAACCATACGACTTAATGGAGTGCCTGCTTGGCTTAGGAAGCATGGTAATAGGCCTGATCAATCCAAAACTTTCATGGCCGCCCAATCCGGAAGCTCACGTTAGGCGCCCGCTCCTGGACGGCAGAAAGAATCCAGCCGGTGCCGGCAAGGTCTTCCTTCTCGTGGAGGGGTGCTCAGGTGGATCCCGAAGTCATGATGTCATGACTTGTTGCAGTCATGACGCACACCCTAGCAGGTCATGACTTTAGGACATTGGCACTTAAGGAGATTATGGTATCCTCACTTCCGAATATCCCGACTTGCGGACTTGGGGATTTCTTAACCTTAGGAGGTTAGAACCTCCATACGTCCATATGTCATCAGCTCAGGAGGTCCTCATGCCATTGCCTCAGGTCATTGTCATGGCCACCGGGAAGGGCGGCGCCGGCAAATCGGCTCTGACCCGCAGCCTAGCCGCCCATTTCCTTGCCACCAAACAGAACCCTGCCATTGTCGATGCGGACCCGCAGGCAAGCATCGCCAGCCTGCATGATGCAGACGGCCCCATGGGCAAGATTCCCGTCATTGCCGACCCCGAAGCCGAAACCGTCCAGGCCTCGATCGAGGACCTGGTGGCGAAGCACCGTCCGGTGCTGGTCGACACCGCTGGTTTCCGCAACCAGACTACCATAATGGCGGCAATCCGCGCCGACCTGGTCGTCATTCCGCTCAAACCCTCAGCCGAGGACATTCGCGAAGCGGTCGCCATGTACGAGTTGGTGGGGGAGCTCAACCAGATCCCCGAGCGCAAGGGCAATCCTATCCAGGTGGTGATGGTCATGACCATGACAACGCCTGGCACAGTCATCGTGCGCCAGATCCGCAAAGAGCTCGAGGAGAAGGGTTTCCCACTGCTCGAGGCGGAAATGACCCAGCGGGTCGTCTATCCGGAGCTGTCGATGCGCGGACTCGCGCCATCTGTTGTGGATCCCGAGAGCGCGGCCGCCCGCGACATCGCCAAAATCGCTATGGAAATCGTGAAGAGGGGAGGGGCCCATGAGCAAGTCCACGCAGCTTGAAGGCATCCTGAGCCGCGCCACGTCCACCACGCCTAAGGCCGTGCCGCAGGCAACCACGGCCGACGTCGTGAAGCTTGCTGAGCCTGCCAAGGCCGTAGAACCCGTGCCGACGATGAAAAAGGCCAAGGCGAAGGAAGAGCAAGCACCGGCCCGGGAAAAGCAGCTTCCGGTTCAGGTGGAGGTTCCGGAGTCCGTCGAGCGTGCGCTCAAGATCCGCGCCGCCACTGACCGCACCACTACGCGCAACCTGATCCTGCAAGGCCTGCGCGCCATTGGGTTCGAGGTGTCGGAAGAAGAAATGCGGGACCGCCGCAAACGCGGGTAGACTCCGAAGTCATGACTTAATGACGTCACCAAATGGTGACGTCATTGCTTCTGCAAGTTGCTAATATCATTACCGCCCCTTAAAGTGGTTAGAAATACTTCAGGGGGAAAGAATGTACATCGAGAAGGTGCGGGTGGAGGGCTTTCGCCTCCTCAGCGATGTTGAGGTTATGCTCGAGGCCACATCTACAGTGATTGTGGGACGAAATAATAGCGGAAAGACCTCGTTGACTGATGTCTTCGAGCGGTTTTCTGGAGACGGCTCTAGAAAATTTCGACTTGAAGACTTTTCAGCTGACGTCCGAAGCAAATTTGTAGAAGCGAAAGCTCGCTTCGACACGGATCAAGATGCCGACAAAATCTTTGAAGCTCTTCCTCAAATCAGGCTTACGCTCACTGTCCGCTATGAGAAAGCAGAACGTTATGGCCCGCTCGCACCATTTATCATTGATCTTGATGATGATTCGACCACCGCAATCGTCCAGCTTGAATATTCCCCTTCGATAAAATCTGTAAAATCGCTTTTCGATTTCCCACCTAAAGAGGACGGCGTCGAAGAACTTCATTGGTTCTATCAAAATCTTCGTGAGACCTTGCTGAGGCATTACTCTGTAAAGATCTCCGCGATTGATCCCACTGATGCGACTAACATCAGCTATTTCGAAAACTCTGCGCCGCTTCAGGCCTTAATCCAATGTGACGTCGTTCGCGCGCAACGAACCCTGGATCACATAAAAAACGGTGACGCCGAGGTAATTGGGAAGCTGTTGGGCGGCCTCTATAAAACGGCCACTTCAGCGACGGCTGCCGAATCCGATAAGGCCCTCGCGAACGAACTGAAAAAGCAAATTTCCGGCGTGGAGAAGGGCATTCAAACTGGTTTTGATGAGATGGTCAAAGGGTTGCTCCCTGCGCTCGCTGTATTCGGCTTCCCGAGCCTCAATGACACAGAGCTGCGGCCCGAAACTTCATTGAACGTGGAGAGTCTGCTCTCGGATCATACGAAGATATTCTACGCGGGCGCTCATGGCGTGCATCTGCCGGAAGGCTATAACGGCCTGGGAACTCGAAACCTCATCTACATGCTGCTGGAGCTGGAATCATTCCATAAAGCTTATCGCGCCCGGACTGTGGACGGGGGAATCCACCTCATATTCATCGAGGAGCCTGAGAGTCTGACTCGAAAAGCCTTCAACGATATCGGTACCTTGCAAGTCGCCTTGTGATCAGGCGAATGTGGGCGATGA
>NZ_KQ410763.1 GCF_001262505.1 Shinella sp. SUS2 | reverse complement strand
GCCAAACGTCTTCATCACACCGCGGATTTGGTTGCTGATCTGGATAGACATGCCCGCAACCTGCTTGCGAACGCCGATCAAAGTGCGGGTCAGCATGGCATCGAAGCCCTTCACGCGAACAGCCTTGTAAAACCCAGCCTCGGCCAATTGTGCTAATCCATCCGCGTCATTGGCGTCAGTTTTGTTCAGCGTCTCATTCAAGATTTTCTGCGCGTGGCGCGCTTCGATACAAACAACAGGCAACCCCTCAGCCGATAGCGCATGGTAGAACCACGTCGAGAGCGGACCCGTCTCGAAAACCACGCGCTTCACATATGGTGCTTGTTTGCGAATAATCGCTGCCAGGACGGTGGGATCTGATACGCACTTGCCTCGCCAAATCCGCGAGCCGCCTTGCCGGATCGAAATCGCGGTCTCTTTCTGCGAAACATCAAGCCCGATATACTGTTCCATGGTTGCTCTCCATTGGATGTTTGGGCCCGGTTCCAATCGAGAGCCCGTTTCTCCATCTTATCGGGGGGCAACCACCCCGCAATGGACGTTGGTTGTTGCAGGGCGCGCACCGCGATTACCCCATGTTCAACNTCTTATCGGGGGGCAACCACCCCGCAATGGACGTTGGTTGTTGCAGGGCGCGCACCGCGATTACCCCATGTTCAACATTGGACGATCTCCTGGCCGAGTGTTTCGATAAAAGGGAGATGTCATGTACCGGCAAACAGCGACATCTCCCCCCGTGAGGGGATTGTCGACCATCGTTGCCGCGAACCGGGGCCAGTGTCGAACTCTGGAGCCGGCGCATCCTGAGATGCTGCGAGGTGGACGATAGCGTCACGCCAAGTCGGCGTCAACCTATCGTCCGGAATGGGCGGCCAGCGCTCCGCGGTGTGGGGCGGGTGGTGCAGCGCTGGCCTGTGGTGTTGGAATAAAGGGCCGCGCTCAACTCGAAACCCATGAGGAGCGCGGCAAAGGCCAGCCGACATGCGGCGACGGCTGGCGGGAAGTTTCAGTTGGGTCGATCGATCTTGGTGTAGTAGCCAGCCCGCAATTGGAGCAGATCGCCATAAATCGTTTCGACGATGCCGAACCCTTCAGCGATCGCCTCGCGGATCCGGAATGCGCCGAGGTCGTGCAGCACGGCCTGCAGCATCAGGGTCTCGAGGTTCAGCACACCGCCCTTGTCGCCCTCGACGAGGTAGGCGAGCACACGCAGCTTGTCGGCAAGTTCACTGGACTTAGTGACCGGCGCGACGGCGAGCGCCTCCACGACGGCCGTATGTGCGTTGTTGATGCCGTCCATAGCCTCATCTGGCATGGGCTGGAGTTCGAGCATGCTGGTCTGCAGTTGTTCAGCGAGAGCTGCCATGCGTGGAATCTCGGTGGCGCTGGCCTGGTCATAGGGGAAGTGCGGCGGTTGTCTTCTCGGCAGCAGCCTGCGGGGTTCGAGCCTTCTGTCGGTTAGGGAGTCGTGCGTGGTGGTGGCCATTGCTGGTGGTCCTCCTTGTTGACGTTGCAAATCGTGTATGTCATTAGAAAACACCAACGTCACAGCAAAGTCAACATAAAATAATGACCTTGTTGTTTTTTATTGAGGGCTTCATGAATCCGGGGCAATGCAGGGCCGCACGCGCACTCTTGGAGTGGACGCAACCACACCTCGCAACAGAGGCTGGTGTCTCGCCGTCAACGCTTCGAGACTTCGAGTCGGGCAAGCGCAAACCGATTGGCAACAACGTGACGGCCATCCGCTCCGCCCTGGAGGCAGCCGGCATAACCTTCCTCGACAACGGCGAGGTTTCGCCCGGTCCTGGCGTGGCGCTTAGGCGAGGATGACGGTTTTATCTGCCGCTGCAAATCCGACGCATTGACGGAGTACGGAACCGCGAGCCCACCCCCTGAGAAGGAGCCGCGAGAATGAAGGAAAGAGTTTTCACGCTGGAGGACCTGGAGCGCTACATGATTCTATGCGCAGAGCTGGTCGACGAAATCGGGCCAGAAATGCAGCCGTGGCTTGATCGGTTCGAAATGGAGTATGAGAAAGCCAAGGCCAAGCCGGTCGTGACCGAAAGCGCAGTGGAGCGCATCAGGCGAAAGCTCGCCGCCGAGAAAGATGAAACTTCGCCGCCGTCGTAGAAGCTTATCCACGTCGGACGGCGCTAGCGATATTCAGGATTTAGATCTATCTGAGACAGCGAAGCCTTCAGTTCGCAGAGTTGTAACCGCTCTAGCGAGGCAGTTCTAGCGCTCCCCGCCTCAGTTGAGGTAGCCAACTCTATCGCTCTACCCAGCAGCCTGTCGAGCGCGCGCAAAGCGGGAGCGGTGTCCTCGCCGGCAACCCATTCGAAGTATATAGGATCAACGCGCTGCGCGGCCGCCTCCATCACTCTGACTGCTTCTTGAGTAGGAGATCGTTTTCGATCAAGGCTAATGAGAAAGGTGAGGGCGCTTTGCACGCCATGTTGCTTGCTCTTGGCGAATCCGATCACATTGCCGTCGAAGATGTCTTCCACCAGGGTGTGGATTTCCTCAACGGTCTCATCGAACTCATTGGCCAGGTTTGCTCGCCGACGGTCTTTCCGCTCCTCCTCCAGTATCGCGATTTGCATCCCGATAAAGTCCGCCTGTCGCTTAGCCTCTGCTGCTTGCGCTGTTGAGACCTCCCGCTGCAGGATGAGTTCACGGTGCGAAATGGCGAGATCCTCACGTTGTGCACGCAGTTCCCAGGTTTGGAGCAAAACAGCAACCACGACCCAGAGAAACGCCAGCGGAGCCGCCGCTCCGGCGACATAGTCTCCCCATTCGTTTAGCTTGTCTGGCCGCTCCATCAGCAGCGGCATCACAACGACTCCAGCCAGCCACAAGACAGTCGCAGCGCTAGCGCCACGGACAACCTTGGACGAATACGTTGAGGTCGGTGCGGACGGGTCTTCGATATCGGTTTCCTGCATGCGCCAGTCCGCCTGTCTCCCGATGAGCTTGAAGGTCACGTCTATACACCGGGCGGAGTTTCAGCAAATGGCGCCCGCCAACGATCTTAGAGTGTGTAAGTAGCGCAAGAAAAGCCGCCCGACTCGAGAGCGATCTTCCATGTGCCGTGTGCCAATCATGTGCCGTAAATGCTCGCAAAGCCAAGGTAAACAGCGGTAAATCTAGGTAACTTTTACCTTGAGTCACACCACTTGCCGCGTTGATTTTATTGAGATTTTTGTGGTGAGCGCGCAGGGATTCGAACCCTGGACCTACTGATTAAAAGTCAGTTGCTCTACCGGCTGAGCTACGCGCTCCCTGGCGGTGCGAAGGTGCCCCGCGGAAGTGGGCGGAACATAGGCAGGAGCATTTGCCGGGTCAACCCGGAAAATGCGGCGAAAAACAGCTTTTGCTGCATTTGGTCGCGTTCTCCAAAAGGTGATTGGCAGGAGAGGACTTCGGCGGATACTACGAAGCGCAATTGGAGGGGCGGACATGGCCGGTTTCGCGCCGGCCCGTCTGTCCCCGCCGCTGCGGAGTAGTTCATTGTCGATCGCCGATATTTCCCTGTTGAGCGCGCTTCTTGCCGGAGCCCTCTCGTTCCTGTCGCCCTGCGTCCTGCCGCTCGTCCCGCCCTATCTCTGTTACATGGCGGGCATTTCCGTTGAGCAGTTCAAGGGCGGCGATGCGGTGGCCGTGCGGCGCGAGACGCGCGGGGCCGTGCTTCTGGCCGCCTTCTGCTTCACGCTCGGTTTTGCCACGGTGTTCGTGGCACTCGGGGCAGGCGCCTCGACGATCGGCATGGTGCTCCGCCGGCATCTCGACATTCTCGCGCAGATCGGCGGCGTCATCATCATCCTGATGGGCCTGCATTTTCTCGGCCTGCTGCGGATCGGGCTGTTTGCCCGCGAGGCGCGCTTCCAGGGGGGAGGCAAGCCGGCGACGGCGTCCGGCGCCTATATCATGGGCCTGGCCTTCGCCTTCGGCTGGACGCCCTGCATCGGGCCGGTTCTGGGGGCGATCCTCGGCGTTGCCGCGGCGCGCGAAACGGTCGGCGACGGTGCCGTCCTGCTTGCGGTCTATTCGCTCGGGCTTGCGGTGCCGTTCTGGATCGCGGCCGGGTTTTCCGGCGCCTTCATGCGCTTCCTCATGCGCTTCCGCCGTCATCTCGGCACGGTGGAGAAGGTGATGGGCGTTCTGCTTGTCCTCACCGGCCTCGCCTTCATCTTCGGCTATATCAGCGCCGTCGCCATCTGGTTCCAGCAAACGTTTCCCATTCTCTCGCAAATCGGCTAACCGGGGATGTGACCTGAAGCGCGCTGCGATCCTCGCGGAATCGAATCCCGGCGTGTCGGGCCTTCGATTCTTCGCATATCGTGCGCGCCCAGCGGCCTGCATTTGCGCGATATGCCCCAGGCAAGCGGGAGCACGCTTCGGTGCATGGCTGAGATCATCGGACTTGTATTGCCGTTCTTCGGCATGATTCTTCTCGGCTACGTGGTCGCGCGCATCACGCGCCAGCCGGTCGAGGCGCTCGGCTGGCTCAACACCTTCATCATCTACATCGCGCTGCCGGCCCTGTTCTTCAAGCTGGTGGCCAAGACGCCGATCGAACAGCTGACGCGCGTCGACTTCATCCTCGCCAATATCAGCGCGACCTATCTCGTCTTCGGCCTGATCTTCGCCATCGGACTCTGGGTGCGGCGGGCGGCGATAAGCGAGGCGACGATCCAGGGCCTGGCCGCCGCCTATGGCAATATCGGCTATATGGGGCCGGGGCTGGCGCTGCTCGCCTTCGGCGAGCCGGCGGCGGTGCCGGTGGCGCTGGTCTTCTGCTTCGAGAACATGCTGCATTTCATGGTCGCGCCCGCGCTGATGGCGCTTGCCGGCGGGGAGAAGCAGCCGGTGCTCAAGATCGCCGGCGGCGTGGTGCGCAAGATCGTCACCCATCCCTTCATCATCGCGACGGCGGCGGGCTTCGCCGCGGCCTTTGCCGGCTTCGAGCCGCCGGCGCCGCTGCAGCGGCTGATCGACTATCTCGCGCAGGCGGCGGCGCCCTGCGCGCTCTTTGCCATGGGTGTTACGTTGGCGCTTCGGCCCCTCAAGCGAGTGCCGGTGGAGATCGGCTATATCGTGCCGGCAAAGCTGCTGCTGCTGCCGGTGGCCATGTATCTGATGCTCGGGCTTGCCGGTAATTTCGATCCGGTCTGGGTCTTTACCGCGGTGCTGCTCGCGGCCCTGCCGACGGCGACCAATGTCTTCGTCATCGGCCAGCAATACGGGGTGTGGCAGGAACGGGCGTCGGCGACCATCCTCATCACGACGGTGCTGTCCGTCGCGACGGTGACGGTCCTGCTCTACCTCATCAAGTCAGGCCTGCTTCCGGGCGACCCGTTCCCGTAGACCATCGCGAAAGGCCTTCAACGAACCGAGCGGCTCGATGCCTTCGCGCATGACGATGCTGCGCAGGGGGCCGAGGGCGGAGAGCAGGTGCAGGCCGGCCGAGCGCAGGAACTGCACGGGCAGGAAATCGGAGAGCAGCGAGCGGTTGAGCAGGTCGACGCTCAGTGTGCGCGAGCGGATGTCCGCCTGCCGCTTGCGGTCGAAGCGTTCGCCAATCCCTGCGTCGTTTGCCGGCGCCGCGCCCTGGATCAGCTCTTTCAGCGCCATGATGTCGCGCAGGCTGAGATTGAGGCCCTGCGCGCCGATCGGCGGGAAGGCATGGGCGGCCTCGCCGAGGAGCACGATGCGGCCCTTGCCGAAGCGCTCGGCCGTCATGCCGGAAAGCGGGAAACTCTGCGCGGAGCCTTCCACCGTGACCTTGCCGAGCATGGATTGCATGCGCGTTTCCACCGCATGGCCGAGTTCTGTCGCGGGTAGGTCCTTGAGGCGCGCGGCTTCCTTCGGCGGCAGCACCCAGACGAGGCTGGAGCGGTTGCCGGGCAGGGGAACCTGCGTGAAAGGGCCGCTCTCGGTGTGGAACTCCGTCGAGACATTGCCGTGCGGGCGCTCGTGCGAAAAGTTGAGCACGAGGGCCGCCTGGGGATAGGACCAGGCCTTGACGGCGATCCCGGCGCTGTCGCGGATCTTTGATTTTCTGCCGTCGGCGCCGGCAACGAGGCCGGCCAGAATACGCTCGCCGTCGTCGAGGGTGAGCTCTACGCCCTGCTCGAAGGCATTGGCGGCCGTCACGCCGCTCTCGATCCGCTCGATCGTGCCTTTTGCCGCGATGCGGGCGTCGAGCACCGCGAGGAAGGGCGCGTTGGGAATGTTGTAGCCGAAGGCGTCGAGCCCGACCTCGCCGGAACGGAAGGCGACGGGCGGTGCGCGCAAGAGCCGCGCGGTGCCGTCGAGGATCTGCATGGTTTCGAGGGCCGCGGCGTGGCGGGCGATCTCCTCCCACAGGCCCAGCGTCCTGAGGAAGGCGATGGACTGGTCCATCAGGGCCGTGGTGCGGCCGTCATTGGCGCGGGCGGGCGGGGCGATCAGTGCAACGCGTGCGCCCGAATCGGCAAGCGCCAGCGCCGCGAGGCTGCCGGCAAGACCGGCGCCGACGACCGCGATATCGAATTGTCTCATGGCCGACCTCCGAAGCGTCAAGCGTTACCCACAGGTTTGGGGTGCTTCTAGCGGCAGACTCTAGGCCGGCAAAGAGGCAATTTCCATGGGATGAATCGGCGCAGGGTGTGAAGTCGGGTGATCGGTGACCGATTTCTACTGGCGATACAGGGCAATCAATGCATATTACGGACAGTGACACCGCGTAAGAGGGCATGTCGGCGGACCGCCGGCGAAAACCCCAGGGAATGGACTGCGAAGGGCTATGAAGTTTTTCAACTACAAACGCGTACCCTACGCGGAGATTCGTGCCTTTTCCGTTCATATCCTGACGGCATCCGGCTCCTTCCTCGCCTTTCTGGGCGTGGTGGCCGCGGCCGAGCACCGTTTTGTCGACATGTTCTGGTGGCTGGGCCTGGCGCTGCTCGTCGACGGCATCGACGGGCCGATCGCGCGTAAGGTGCGCGTCAAGGAAGTGCTGCCGAACTGGTCCGGCGACACGCTGGACAACGTCATCGACTACGTGACCTACGTGCTATTGCCGGCCTTTGCGCTCTACCAGAGCGGCATGATCGGCGAGCCATGGTCTTTCGTGGCGGCTGGAGCGATCGTCGTGTCGAGCGCCATCTACTATGCCGATATGGGCATGAAGACGGACGAATATTTCTTCTCCGGCTTTCCAGTCGTCTGGAACATGGTGGTGTTCACGCTTTTCGTCATCCAGGCGAGTGAGCTGACCGCGTCGATCATCGTCTTCGTCTCCGTCTTCCTCACCTTCATGCCGATCAATTTCCTGCATCCGGTGCGCGTCCAGCGGCTGCGGGCGCTGAATCTCGCAGTCTTCTTCCTCTGGGCGCTGCTCAGCGGATATGCGCTGCTCTTGCACTTCGATACGCCGGCCTGGGTGGTCTGGGGCGTGGTGGCGACGGGGATCTATCTCTATGTCGTCGGCGCCGTGCTGCAGGTCTTTCCCAATCTCGGCCGGTAGACATATCAGGGAGATTTTCTGATGACCAAGGCGATCGTCGTCCGCAGCCTCGGCGGGCCGGAAGTACTGAAGCTCGAAGATGTAGCGCTCGCCGCGCCGGGACCGGGCGAGGTGCAGATCAAGCAGGCCGCGGTCGGCCTCAATTTCATCGATGTCTATTTTCGTACGGGCCTCTACAAGGCCGAGCCACCGTTCATTCCCGGCAAGGAAGGGGCGGGCACGATCACAATGCTCGGCGAGGGCGTCACGGATTTTGCGATTGGCGACCGCGTTGCCTATGCGTCGGCGGACGGCGCCTATGCGGCCGAACGCAACGTCGCGACGAAACATCTCGTAAAGGTGCCGGATGGCATCTCGCTGGAAACGGCGGCGGCCATGATGCTGAAAGGCATGACGGCGCAGTACCTGCTGCTCCAGACCTACCAGGTCAGGCCCGGCAGCGTGATCCTCTTCCATGCCGCCGCTGGCGGCGTCGGGCTCATTGCCGGGCAATGGGCGAAGGCGCTCGGTGCGACGGTCATCGGCACGGCGGGCTCTCAGGCGAAGATCGATCTCGCGCTCGCCAATGGTTACGACCATGTCATCGATTACGGCAAGGAAGACTTCGTCGCGCGGGTGCGCGAACTGACGGGCGGGGCGGGCGTCGACGTCGTCTACGATTCCGTCGGCAAGGATACATTCCCGAAGTCGCTGGACTGCCTGAAGCCGCGTGGCCTCTTCGTCAGCTTCGGCAACTCCTCCGGCCCCGTCGATGCTTTCAACATGGGGTTGCTTGCGCAGAAGGGCTCGCTCTACGCCACGCGCCCGACGCTCTTTGCCTATATCGCCACGCGCGAGGCGCTGGATGCATGTGCAAACTCGCTCTTTGATGTTGTGCAAAGCAACAAAGTGCGTATCAATATTCATCAGACTTATCCGTTGGCCGAGGCGGGACGCGCGCACACGGATCTGGAAGCAAGAAAAACGAGTGGAACGACGTTGCTCATTCCCTGACACGACCCGAACGGGCGGCAGGATGGGTTTGCAGGAAAGAGGGGAAGAGTGTCAGCCGTTGGAGCGTCCGGGGGCAGCCCGTTGCTGGCTGTCCGCAGCCTGACCAAACTGTTTGGTTCATTTGCCGCGTGTAACGCCATCGATCTCGACATCCAGCCGGGCGAAATCCACGCCCTGTTGGGCGAGAACGGGGCCGGCAAGTCCACGCTCGTCAAGATGCTCTTCGGCGTTCTGGCGCCGACCAGTGGGCAGATCCTGTGGAAGGGCGACCCCGTGCGCATACCGAGCCCGGGTGCTGCCCGCCGGCTCGGCATCGGCATGGTCTTCCAGCATTTTTCGCTCTTCGAAGCGTTGACGGTTGCGGAAAACATCGCGTTGTCGCTGAGCCCGGGCATCTCGCTTTCCAAGGTGGCGGAAGAGGCCTCGCGCCTTTCCCATCTCTACGGCCTGCCGCTCGATCCGAAGGCGCATGTCGCGGACCTTTCGGTCGGCGAACGCCAGCGCATCGAGATCGTGCGTGCGCTGCTGCAGAACCCGGAACTCATCATCCTCGACGAGCCGACCTCGGTGCTGACGCCGCAGGAGGCCGACCGGCTGTTCGAGACGCTGGCCAAGCTGAAGGCCGAGGGCCGTTCGGTGCTCTATATCAGCCACCGCCTCGAAGAGGTGCAGCGCATCTGCGATCGCGCCACGGTACTGCGTCACGGCAAGGTGACCGGCGCCTGTGATCCGCGCCAGGAAACGCCAGCCTCGCTGGCCCGCATGATGGTTGGCAGCGATGTCGCCTCGGTGACGGCGGCAGGCACCAATACGAAGGGTGACGTGCTGCTCGAAGCCCGGCATCTCAGCGTTCCCGCGCGCACGCCCTTTGCCGTCGCGCTGAAGAATGTCTGTCTGAAGGTGCGGGGCGGCGAGGTTCTGGCGATCGCGGGCGTTGCCGGCAACGGCCAGGGCGAGCTGTTTGACGCGCTCTCGGGCGAATATCCGGTGCCTGATGCCACCGCCGTTTCCATCCGCGGCAAGGCGGCCGGCAATCTCGGCATCACCGCGCGCCGGCTGATGGGCGCCGGCTTCGTCCCTGAGGAACGGCACGGCCATGCCGCCGTGCCGGCGCTGCCGCTCTCCGACAATCTCGTCCTGGCGCGCAACCAGTCGGACCGCAAGACGTTTCTTGCCGGCGGCGTGCTCGGTGTCATCCGCCATGCGGTCGTGCGTATCGCCTCGAAGCGCATTTCCGAGACGATGGACGTGCGCAAGAGCGGCGAGGATCCGGCGGCCGGCTCGCTCTCCGGCGGCAACCTGCAGAAATACATCGTCGGGCGCGAGCTCGACCGCCAGCCCGCCGTGCTGATCGTCAACCAGCCGACCTGGGGCGTCGATGCGGGCGCGGCAAGCCGCATCCGCCAGGCGCTCGTCGATCTCGCGAAAGCCGGCTCGGCGGTGCTCGTTGTCAGCCAGGACCTCGACGAGATCTTCGAAGTCGCAACCGAGATCGCCGTCATCAGCGAAGGGCGGCTTTCCGACGTCTATCCGGCGCATGAACTCACCCGCGAGAAGATCGGCCTCCTGATGGGCGGTATGTACGGCAAGACGGAAGGCGAGGTGGCCCATGCGCATTGAACTGGAAAAGCGCGCCAATCCCTCGACGCTCTACTCCATCCTCTCGCCGTTCCTCGCCCTCGGCCTGACGGTGATCGCCGGCGGCATCATGTTCGCGCTGATCGGCAAGGATCCGGTCTCGGCGCTCTACAGCTTCTTCATCGAGCCGCTGCTCGACATCTGGTCGCTGCACGAGATCGCCATCAAGGCTGCGCCGCTGATCCTCATCGGCGCCGGCCTTTCGATCTGCTATCGCTCGAACAACTGGAACATCGGCGCCGAGGGCCAGTTCATCATGGGGGCGATTGCCGGCGCCATCGTGCCCGTTGTCTTCCACGACTGGCATTCGCCGCTCGTCCTGCCGCTGATGTTGATCTGCGGCATGATCGGTGGCGCGCTCTATGCCGCCATCCCCGCCTTCCTCAAGGCGCATATGAACACCAACGAGATCCTGACGAGCCTGATGCTGGTCTATATCGCTCAGCTCTTCCTCGACTGGCTAGTGCGGGGTCCCTGGCGTAGCCCGGATGCCTACAACTTCCCTGTCACACGGGATTTCGCGCCGGAAGCGATCCTGCCGGAACTCATCGCGTCGGGAAGGGCCAATCTGGGCTTCGCCTTCGCCATCATAGCCGCCGTCGGTCTGTGGATCATGATGCGCTATACGCTGAAGGGCTTCGAGATCACCGTTCTCGGCCAGTCGGAGCGGGCTGGGCGCTTTGCAGGCTTTTCGTCGAAGCGCATGATCTGGTTCTCGATGCTACTGTCCGGTGCGCTTGCCGGTCTTGCCGGCATCTCCGAGGTCAGCGGCACCATCGGCAAGCTGCAGCCGATCATTTCGCCCGGCTACGGCTTTACCGCGATCATCGTCGCCTTCCTCGGCCGCCTCAATCCGCTCGGCATCATCGCCGCTGGCCTGTTCCTGGCGCTCACTTATGTGGGCGGCGAGGCGGTACAGCTGACACTCAGCGTTTCCGACAAGGTGACGCGCGTCTTCCAGGGGCTGCTCCTGTTCTTCGTGCTCTCCTGCGACACGCTCATCCGATACAAGATCCGGCTGGTCTTCTCGCGGTTCAGTCCGTCCAGTGAAGGCGGAGCGCACTGATGGGTATCATTGAAGCCATCCTTCTCACCGTCATCACCGCGGCGACGCCGCTGGTGCTGGCCTCCCTCGGTGAACTCGTCAGCGAGCGGGCCGGCGTGCTCAATCTCGGTGTCGAGGGCATGATGGTCATGGGCGCGGTGCTGGCTTTTGCCGTGACCCAGTCGACGGGATCGCCTTATATCGGTGTTCTTGCCGGCATTGCCTGCGGCGCGCTGTTCTCGCTGCTTTTCGGCTTCCTGACGCTGACGCTCGTCGCAAACCAGGTGGCGACCGGCCTTGCACTCACCATTCTCGGCCTCGGCATTTCCGGCCAGATCGGCGAGCCCTATGTCGGCATGTCCGGCGTCAAGCTCCAGCCGATCGTCATCCCGCTGCTGTCGGACATTCCCTTCCTCGGCCCGCTGCTTTTCAAGCAGGACATCATCTTCTACCTGTCGATCGCGCTCGTCTTCGGCGTCAACTGGTTCCTGTTCCGCAGCCGCGCGGGCCTGAAGGTGCGGGCGATCGGCGACAGCCACGCCTCGGCCCATGCCCTCGGCATTCACGTCATCCGCACACGCTATCTTGCGGTGATGTTCGGCGGCGCCTGCGCGGGGCTTGCCGGTGCCCAGCTTTCGCTGGTCTATACGCCGCAATGGGTCGAGAACATGTCCGCCGGCCGCGGCTGGATCGCGCTCGCGCTTGTCGTCTTCGCCTCCTGGCGCCCCTGGCGGTTGCTGGCGGGCGGCTATCTCTTCGGCGCGGTGTCGATCAGCCAGCTGCATGCCCAGGCGCTCGGCCTTGGCATCCCCTCACAGCTGCTGTCGGCGCTTCCCTACATCGCCACGGTTGTCGTCCTCATCCTGATATCGCACAATCGGCGGATGACGCTGATCAACACGCCTGCCTCGCTTGGAAAACCGTTCGTGCCCGACCGGTGACGAAGAACAAGAAGACGGGAACACCACTCCTGATAACCTAAAGAGGATAAAATGAAGAAAATCATTCTCGCTCTCGCAACCTCGACGGCCGTTCTCGGCTTTGCCGCTGCCGCAAGCGCCCAGGACAAGACGAAAATCTGCTTCATCTATGTCGGCTCCAAGACCGACGGCGGCTGGACCCAGGCGCACGATATCGGCCGCCAGGCGCTTCAGACCGAATTCGGCGACAAGATCGAGACGCCCTTCCTCGAAAACGTACCGGAAGGCCCGGATGCCGAGCGTGCGATCGAGCGCATGGCCCGTTCTGGCTGCGCGCTGGTCTTCACCACCTCGTTCGGCTTCATGGACGCCACGATCAAGGTCGCCGCAAAATTCCCGGACGTGAAGTTCGAACACGCGACGGGCTTCAAGTCCGCCCCGAACGTCGCGACCTACAATGCGCGTTTCTATGAAGGCCGCTATATCCAGGGCCTGATCGCCGCGAAGATGTCGCAGAAGGGCGTTGCCGGTTACATCGCTTCCTTCCCGATCCCGGAAGTTGTCATGGGCATCAATGCCTTCGTGCACGGCGCACAGTCGATCAACCCGGATTTCAAGGTCAAGGTCATCTGGGCAAACACCTGGTTCGACCCGGGCAAGGAAGCCGACGCTGCCAAGGCGCTGATCGACCAGGGTGTGGACATCCTGACCCAGCACACGGACACGACCGCGCCGATGCAGGTTGCCTCCGAGCGCGGCATCAAGGCCTTCGGCCAGGCCTCCGACATGATCGCGGCCGGCCCGAACACCCAGCTCACCGCCATCGTCGACACCTGGGGTGCTTATTACATCAAGCGCACCAAGGCGGTTCTGGACGGCAGCTGGAAGTCGGAGCAAGTCTGGGATGGCCTGAAGGACGGCATCCTCACCATGGCGCCCTACACCAACATGCCGGACGACGTGAAGAAGCTGGCGGAAGAGGCGGAAGCCAAGATCCGCGCAGGCGAACTGCACCCCTATACCGGCCCGATCAAGAAGCAGGACGGCTCGGACTGGCTGGCTGATGGCGCTGTTGCCGACGACGGCACGCTGCTCGGCATGAACTTCTACATCGCCGGCGTCGACGACCAGCTGCCGAAGTAAGCTGAAGCTGACCCATTCCAGCACGGAAGGCGCCCCATCGGGGCGCCTTTTTCGTTTGTGAAGGGCCGATGACGCGAACGGCCTTTGCGGAATCGGCGGCGCGCTCTATACCTGCCGAATGGCTTTGGACCAAAATGGGTGGTCCTTGGCGGAGGAGGGGACGTCGTTGCGCAGGGGTTTGTTAGAAACCGTCATCAGCGGGATGAACACGCGTACCAGTCACGCGCAGGTCGTCAACGAATTGGGCAGGGCAATCATTGCCGGCGACTATCCCGTCGGCGCGACCTTGCCCGGCGATGCCGAGCTTGCCGCGCGTTTCAAGGTCTCCCGAACGGTGCTGCGCGAAGCGATGAAAACGCTGGCCGCCAAGGGGCTCGTCGTGCCGCGCGCGCGAATCGGCACGCGGGTGACGCCGAACACCCAGTGGAACCTCTTCGACAGCGATATCCTCACCTGGTATTTCGCCGTCGGCGTCAACGAGGCGTTCCTGCTGCATCTGTCCGAAGTGCGCCTCGCCTTCGAGCCGCAGGCGGCGGCGCTGGCGGCGCGCCACGCGACGGAGGCCGATATCAGCCAGATGATGCGCCTTGCCGTCGCCATGGGGGATCCAGAACACACGGCGGAAACGCTGGCCATGGCCGACCTCAAGTTCCACCTCTCCGTGCTCGAGGCCTCGCGCAATCCCTTCCTGCGCACGCTCGGCAGCCTCATCGAGGCAGGTCTCGTCGGTGCGTTCAAGCTCTCCTCGCCGGCCGCTGACCGTGGCAAGATCGGCGATGTCTCGACCAGCCACATCCGCATCGTCGAGGAGATCGACAAGCGGGACGAGGACGGTGCGCGCCGGGCGATGGAGAACGTCATCAAGGTCGGGCGCGAACGCGTCGTGCAGGCGCTGCGCGAAGGCATGTAGCGCGGCCGTGTTGTGTAAAAGCGTGCGCCCGTCAGAGCGATGACGGTGCGGCGAGGTTGAGTTCGCCCTGCACGCCATCCTCCTCGCGCGCCGGCCGAGCCTCCCCGGAAAGCAGGCGGTCCGCCATGGCCGCGGCGACCTCTTCCTTGGCAATCACGATATGGTTGGCGCCGAACTGGCGCAGGTGATCGGCCTCCGCCCCGGATGCCGCCCGCGCCACGATGCGGATTGCGCCATTGGCGGCGCGCGCCTGCTCGATCAGCGTCCCGGCTGCAAAGGCATCCGGTATCGCCGTCACGAACCAGCGTGCGCCGGCAATGTTTGCCTGCAGGAGCACGCCGCGCCCGCCTGCGGGTTCGCCGATCGCCTCGATGCCGCTTTCCCGCAGGGCTTCTGCCACGCCGGCCCGTTCCTCGATGACCAGTACCGGCATGCCGGCGGCGCGCAGCCGCTCGACGATACGCTTGCCGACCCGGCCGTAGCCCACGACGATCGCATGCTCGATGAGTGCCGTCGGTTCGGGAACGTCCTCGGCCGCTTCTTCCGGCTGGAGCACTGCGGCCGTGCTGCCGTCCGGCTCCTGTGCTGCTGCAGCATCCAGCCTCGCGCCATAGTGATCGACGGCCATGAAGAGAAGCGGATTGACCAGGATCGAGAACAGCGCACCGGCCACGACAAGATCTTGCGCTACGGCCGGCAGGAGATCGAGCCCGACCCCGAGCACGACGAGGATGAAGGAGAATTCGCCGATCTGGGCGAGGCTTGCGGCAATGACCAGCGCGATGGTGCGCGGATAACCGAAGGCCTTGACGATGAGATAGGCGGCGGCCGACTTGATGAAGACGATGGTGATAAAGGTAGCAAGGATCGCCAGCGGCCGCTCGATCAGATTGACCGGGTTGAACAGCATGCCGACGGAGACGAAGAAAAGCACGGCAAAGGCATCGCGCAGCGGCAGCGTTTCCCGCGCCGCCTGCTGGCTGAGCTGCGATTCCGCCAGCACCATGCCGGCAAAGAAGGCGCCGAGGGCGAAGGAGACGCCGAATAATTTCGCAGAGCCGTAGGCGACGCCGAGCGCGATGGCGAGCACGGACAGGCGGAAGAGCTCGCGCGAGCCCGTATGCGCCACGTAGTGCAGGATCATCGGGATGACCTTGCGGCCGACGACGAGCATCAGCGCGATGAAGGCCGAGACCTTGAGCGCCGTCACACCCACCGCCGTCCAGACCGCGCCGATGCCGAGGGCCCGCGTCAGCTCCGGATCGACATCGGCCGTCTGCGCCGTGCCGCCCAGCACGCCGGCGAGCGGCGGCAGCAGCACGAGGGTCAGCACCATGACGAGATCCTCGACGATCAGCCAGCCGACCGCGATCCGGCCCCGTTCCGTCTCCACCATGCGGCGCTCCTGCAGGGCGCGCAGCAGCACCACGGTGCTGGCGACGGAAAGCGACAGGCCGAAGACGAAGCCGCTGCCGGCAGACCAGCCCATCGCCAGCGCAAGCAGGAGGCCGAAGAGGGTCGCCACGACGATCTGGCCGATCGCCCCGGGAATGGCGATGGCCCGCACGGAGAGGAGATCCTTCAGCGAAAAATGCAGGCCGACGCCGAACATCAGCAGGATGACGCCGATTTCCGCGAGCTCGTTCGCCAGCTTCTGATCGGCGACGAAACCGGGCGTGAACGGGCCGATGACGACGCCGGCAAGAAGGTAGCCGGCGATCGGCGGTAGGCGGAAGCGATGTGCGACCAGCCCCGCCAGGAAGGCGAGGCAGATACCGGCAACCAGGGTTGCGATCAGCGGTGTCGCATGGGGCAAGCGCGTCTATCCTTAATTCGTGGGAATTCAAGAGGATAGGGTAGGGCCACCGACCCCGTCGCGCAAGGCGGGAACGCCGTCAATCGTCGTTGCTGGCGTTCAGCTCTTCCGGCCGTTTTCCCTCGTCCGTGGCATGGGTTGCAAGCTGTGCCGCACCCATCGACTGGTAGAGGTTGAACAGCGCTTCACTCGCCCGGGCGGCGAGGCGGAACCATTCGTCGTTGCCGGCGATGGCGGGATGGTGGAGAAGCTGGTCGTCGACGAGGTCGAGCACGATGGATGCCGTGTGTACCGCCTCGTGGAAGCCGAAGGAGCCGGACGCATAGTGCGACAGCAGTTCGGGGGGCGTCATCGCCCGCTCTTGCGCGAGGATGTCGAGCTGCCTCAGCCGTTCGTCTTCCAGTTCGATGTCGGTGCTTTCCAGCATTGTCGTCTCCATGGCCTGCATCACCTCAGAAATACTCGATTCGCGTGTAGCGGTGGATCAGGAGAAGCGAACGATCCGGCTGGATGCGGTAGGTTTCCACAACGGGGCGGCCATAGCGGTCGTTGAACGTGTGCTCGAACGTGCTGCCGATCGGCGCCTTGGTGAGTTTGGTGCGCGGCTGGCCGCCATAGGTGATGCTGCCCGGAATGGGCTCCACCGCGCGGGTGCCATCCGTCGTGCAGGCGGCAAGGAAAAGTGCGGCGAAAGCGGCGAGGGCGATACGGGTCATGTGAAACTCCTCCCGTGCAACTCTACCAGAACGCCGGCGCGCGGCAAAAGAAAAGGGCGGCCGAAGCCGCCCGTCTCTGCCGTATCAGCCCTGCGGCGTGAGGGTCACCGATGTGCCGGTGGCCGCAAGGTTCAGACCGATCTGGCCGCTGACGCTGATCGTCTGCAGGTGGATCGACCCGGAGGTGCCGCCGATGAGCACGTTGGTGCCGACGCCGAAGCCAAGCGTCGCTTCGGCTGTCGCGCCCTGATAGAGGCCGCCGAGCGAGCCCTGGTGGTAGCCGGCCGTCGGGGCGAAGACCGCCCAGACGATGCGGCCCTGCGTGGTGAAGCCGAGGTCGACGCCCATCTTGCGGATGACGCCGCTATAGGTGTCCTGCTCGCCGCGGGTGGACGAGAAGACGCAATCGACGCTCTTGGCCGAGCCGATGACATAACCGACCCCGCCGCCGACGTCGCAGGTCAGCATGCCGATCTTCACGCCGTCGCGATCACCCCCGCGCTCGACATAGGTCGGGGCGGGATCGCGTGCCACCATGTCGGCCGCGCCAGCGGTCGTTGCGAAAGCTTGCGCAAGGCCCAGCGCAAGGATCGTTCCAAGCTTCTTGTTCATTTGTGCACTCCTTCTAACTGGCACGGTAATGGCGAATCCGGTGCATTGGTTCCCGGCCGCAGGTCATCTCATGGAGAAGATCGTGGCAGAGTGTGGGCAGGTAACGATTTGATAAGATATTGCACCGGCCGGACAACGCGGCATTTGCCGGGCGAGGCTTTTCGACCACAGGCAGGGGCTGTGTCCCTTGAGCGCCTGATGGCTGAAAACAAAAAAGGCCGGGGCGAAAACGCACCGACCTTCCTCATCATCACCTTTTCACCAGTGCCAGTACATCCGTGGTCAAGGGCATCAGGTGATGCGGCCATTGCGAGCGGCAGAAGCTTTCCAGCGCTCATCAGCAATGCCGATGACGGCTATATAGGAGGGCATTGTGTTCAAAACAAGATGTTGGCGACGAAGTCTGCCGCAAGCCGGCCCTCGCACGTTGACGATGCAGCCAAAGCTGCTACAAAGCCGGCATCGCCTGAAGGATGGGGCCGGCGGAGACCGGTTGCACATCGCTCCAAAGCCGGCAGGCTTTGGCCTTCAGACAGGGGAAGAGTGTCCGAGTGGTTTAAGGAACCGGTCTTGAAAACCGGCGTGCGGGAAACCGTACCGTGGGTTCGAATCCCACCTCTTCCGCCAACTGTTGTGTTTTCCAGTTCCATTATGTCGTTGGCGTTTTTAGCCATTTTGAACTTGTGATATCCAGCGAAGGTGGCATTCATGTGCATGCGCCGCCGACGCTGGTGCTAATGCAAGCTTAGCGGATTTCAGTTCATTCACCTGCGTACCTCCTTGCTGTAGCCCGGAGCCTTTCGCTGTGATCGTAAATTTGATCAAGTGAATCGATGATTGTGCGATCTTCAGTCTCGCCGTCAAAAAGACCGATGTATTTAACGGAACGGTTGAACCATAGGCGAGCCAGCGGGCGTCGGTTGTTGTTGTCAACGAGCACGGCACAATAGGACTTTGCGTCGCGCATAGCGATCCGTTTGGAGTCAATCGTATCCCGCACAATCGCCTTCACGATCATGTAGCCCTCGCGCTCCTCGTCTGTGGTAACAACCTCTGGCTCATCTTCTGTCGGCTCTTCAATGTTTTGAATAACTTCCTGTGTATCAGCAAGTGCGCTGGAGAGGCGATTTTTTACTGAGTCCATTATCACTTCTCTGAAGGCTGCGCGGACAATACCGGTAAACATTTCCTTTGCCTGTGCACGCATCTGGCCGTCATATACACTTCGGGATACCAGGCGCACAAACTCTTCGGTAGGATCTTCTATCAGCTTTGATATTTCCTGCTTTACCCCCGACGTGTATTTGAGACGCTCGGCTGTTGCTAGGATTGCTGATACGTCAAAGGAGCCTTTTTCAAATTTGCGGAGTTCGGACAGGATTCCTGCGTTGAAGTCAGTCAAGTCGAAGACGAAGAACGGCCGGGTGTCCAGTTTGTTGGTGGCCTCAAGATCCGTGTAGAAATTGAAGGTCCGTCCATTGGTCAATATGGCAAATTTCGCGTTGGTAACCGTGAAGTATCTGAAGAGCTGGTCGAGGTGCTTTTTGTCCAACTGGACTGAGATGGGTTTGCATTCGATCAGAATTCGAATTTCACCATCGATCTTGATGGCGTAGTCAACTTTCTCGCCTTTCTTGCCCACTGCGTCAGCTGTGAACTCGGGGACGACCTCGGTTGGGTCGAACACGTCGTATCCCAGTGAGCGGAGGAACGGGAGTACCACAGCTGTTTTCACAGCTTCTTCAGTTGCCATCGTGCTCGAATGCGACTTTACGCGCTCTGCGATTGCTCGCAGGCTTTCCTCTACCGTACTCATTTTTTCCCCCTACCCGTTATCTTGATAGAGTTGCGCAATCATTCGTTGCAAGTCAAGCCGCTTGCCTTTGCTGGTCTGAGTTTACAGTGCTCTTCTCTTGCCACGTGTTTTTGAAGGCTGTCGTCTGCGGTAGCTGAAATAAGGGGAGGACGTATTGCTGTAGTGGATGGGAAGAGGCGGACAATACAAAAGGCCGAAGCATCTTGCGGGATGCTCCGGCCTTGCACTGTGCTACGGGACCTTGGCTGCCGCTAGTGCAGGATCTGGCTCAGGAAGAGCTTGGTACGCTCGTGCTGCGGGTTGTCGAAGAACTCGGCCGGCGAGTTCTGCTCGACGATCTGGCCCTGGTCCATGAAGATCAC
>NZ_KQ410762.1 GCF_001262505.1 Shinella sp. SUS2 | reverse complement strand
CGTATTGCATTTCCGGCACGAGCGAATGGCCACGGCGGATGAAGGCGTATATGGGCTTTTCGGTGCGCTTCGCCATGGTCAACCTGCCATGCGGAGGCTGACGGCATCGTCGGCCGGCTGCGGATCGTAGATGCGCTGCAACTGCGCGACCGTGCCGCGAACCTCGTTCAGGAAGGCAACGACTTCGCGCTCCAGTTCGGTGATCAGGGTGTCGTCGCGCATGACGCGCTTGCAAAAGAACCGCATGGGCTCGGGCAGGCGAGGGTCGTAGGAGACGAAATCACACCATGCCCGGCCGGTGCATGCCATCTGCCACTGCATCTGCGTGACATATTTCGCCGGCACAGTCTGGCCGAGGAGCGTTTCAATATGGGTGTGGGTCTCGGGGCACTTGATCTCGACGAGGCCGTCGACATCGACGAGCCCGTCGGGAGAAGCCCCGCTGTCGCCGATGGTCGGGTGCAGGACGAATGCGACCTGCTCGACGTCGGTATCGCGATAGAACTCGTACGTCTTGCGCGCGGCCGGCTCCTGCTCGGTTCCCCAAGCCATGGCGGCATTGGTGAAGCGGTCGGCCGGCGTGCCGGTCAGACGCTCGGCAATCAGTTCACCGGCGTATTTGGCGCGGGAGGCTGACGGGCCGGTCTTGGTCTTAGCGATGACGTCGGCCACGCGGGACGCGGTGACCTTGCCTAGGCGGAGTGCGTGCCATTCCGGCGTGCCCTGAATGATATCCTCCATGATTAGGCTCCCTGCTTCTGCTGCTGGCCGAACCGCTCGAGAGAAACCATAACGTCGCGGAACTTGCTGGCCGGCAGGTCGGGCAGGGCCTCAATGTCCCAGCGATTGCAGAACCGCTGGATGTCGGCGCCGACGGCATCGATCTTTTCGCGAAGCTGCGTGGCTTGCTCGGCGGTGATCGGGCCCTCTAATTCGGAAGCCCTTCCGTCGTCATCGTCGCTTGCAGCGAGACCGAGCGCCTGGACGAGCGTGTAGCGCTGCAAATAGGTGAGGGTGGAGCCGATGGCCTGAATAGCGTTCTTGCTTCCAGAGGTATCGGCGGGACCGGAAAGACTGTTTTCCTCGGAATGCCCACCTTTGTGGGAAAGGACACATGTTACTGTGATGCGATCGGTCTGCTCCGTCCGGAAGCGATAGCTGAGCCCATGCTGCGCCAGAACATCTTTGAGAGCTTCGGCATACGCTGCAAAGTTCGCATATGCCTTATTGTTGTGGCCCTTGGCGTTTTTGGCGATGGTCGGGATTCCCGCCTTGGCAGAAGCGACAGCCTCATCGAAAGCGCGGCGTGCTTGGTCGGCCGCAAGCTCTTTGCTTAAGGCCATCATTTCCTTGACGGAAGCAAAATCCGCGCCGCTGCTGATTAGCTGGTAGGCCATCTGAACCGGCGTCATCTGTACAAGCGGAACGGCCTGCGTTTCGGTCGACAGGGGGCGCTCGGGCTGCAGTTCAAGTGCGTTAGACATGTCGCCTCCTAGACGTTTATCGGCCCGACAGTCGCGCCGGCTCCGATGATGATTGCGAAAACAATGATGGAGAGGAGGATCAGGCATGCGCTGCCGTGCTTGGCGGCGCCAGTGTTCGCTTCCTCAAGGAGGAGGTATATTGGAGACTGAACCTTGCAGGGGACGCCGGAGGGGGCGCAGCTGCATTCGTGGTGAGTAGAGAGGTCACAGCGGGTCATAGGAAGCCCTCAATCCGTGTACGCGATGTAGGTGAACTTGCCGCCGCCGAAGCGCTCAAAGCGCCCGCCGAAGGTGCCTTCGACCTTTGCTTCTACGTCCTTGCGCGTGGTGCCGGGCGGATACACGCCCTCGACCTTCTGTGACGAATTGCTGTGCATGCTGATCGTGTAGTCGATCTTTGACGGGTCGAGGACGCGACGAACCTTCTCGACATGGACGTACGGGGCGAAATAGATCGTGCCCTCGGCCTGAACGACTAGATCGTCTTCGGCGTCCCAGCCGCATTTCTCGCAGAACTCCCGCGGCGTCGTGCAGAAGCCGCAGGGCGGATTGATGTGGCAGGAGCAGCCCCGATCGCTATCGTGCTGCTGAATGATGCCCTTGCAGCCGTTCCGGCCACAGACCTGACCTGCTTCGAAGCTAACTTCCTCGCACGCAATCATTCTGCAGCCTCCAGAAAACGAACCGGCTCGACAGCCTGACGGTCGCGGAGGAAGTCGCTGACGCCGTACCATTCGCGCGCCTTACGGCGGGCCTCAGACAGACCGACGAGGTCGGTGATGTACGGAAGCGGCGACAGATTTTCGAATGCGGAAACATCGGCGCCCGCCAGTTTGCCGGCGGCGAGGTTCGCGTTGTTCCGGCGAAGCTGCTCCAGATACTCCCGGGCCAGAACACCAGCGTCACGGCCGAGGCGGTTCTTGCCGCGAATGCCGCGGATCAGAACATTGATCCGGCTCGTCGTCATGCGGAGGCCAGTGGCAATTCGGTCTGCTTCGGTCTGCATGGGTGGGCTCCTCAGGTGATCTCTTTCGATATCGCCTCAGCGGGGAGGCGATGCCGAAGGGGATCAGGCGTCCGACATGATCGGGTCGTATCCGGTGTCGCGGCCCGGATAACCTTCGCGAGCAAAGCGCTCGTTGACCTTCCGATTGCCTTCGCGGCAGTGCCAGGCAATGGCCGGATAGTTGAAGGGCACGTATTTGAGTTTCAGGACTTCGCGCTGGTGATCGAGGTGGTCCATTTCCCTTGCTCCTCATTCCCTTTGGGTGAAGCGATCCAGATGGGTGGGTCGCTGCTGTTGAGGATGAAATTACCGGAATGGTAAGTTGCCGTCAATAAGGAAATTGCCGTTTTGGTAATTTATTTGAGCGGAGCCGGATGCGGGAGAATCAAGAGGCGGGGTCGCACAACAATGTGGGACTCTCAGCGCGTGAACCCTCTACATCTAGCGCCAATCTAAAGGCGAGCGAGATTCCGCAAATCGGTTCTTGTTTTGTTCTAATTTTCGAGTCATTTTGTGGCTGGTTCCAGCCCGAGGTAAAAGGAAATGGCAATTATCCATCAAATTCGCCGCAAGTACGCGAACAAGGCTGAAGAGACGGTCGCCGACCTGCTTTATGGCACTGGCGTAAAGAGCGAAGACGAGATGGAAGCCGTAATCAAGCGGAAGGCCGCTGAAATCTCTATAGCAATGGCTATTTTACATGGGGGAGACTGGCGCGTCCAGATCGACCACGAAGAGCCGTTTGTGCACATCACGCGGCGTCTTCAACGTAACCCGCGATCAGCCTCCAGACGTGATTGATTGCCTCCTCGGGCAGCCCGTCAATACGCTTCAACAGCGCCTTAACCTCTACCTCACCAGATACTTTGCCGTTGCGGCCTGGCGGCTGGAAAAGTTCCCACAGCGGGACGTCAAGCGCCCGCGCAAACGCATGCAGCCAATCTAGATCGATCCCGCGCTGTCCGCTCAGGAGCCGGGAGACATTGACGTCGCTTGTACCTATAGCCTCGGCTATATCTTTGTTCCTAAGCCCGCGAGCCTCCATCAACTCTTTGATGAATATGCCCTTCGGCTCCGAGGTTGTCTTCGTGTTTGCCATCCCGGCAATCTACTTTCAGGCAAAGTGGCGACGAATAGCCATATTGGTAAATTTCTTGATTGACTGAAATTGCCAATGTGGTAATTTCACGCCATGGAAAAGATCCGCACATGGCGCAAGGCGCGCAAATTGAGCATCGAAGAGGCGGGCGACCTCGTTGGGGTTAGCGGCGTGCAGTGGTCTCGTTACGAGACTGGCAAGCGTCGTATTCCCGCTGAAAACCTGCAGGTCGTCTCCGAGATTACCGGCATCCCTCCTCATGAGCTTCGCCCTGACCTCGCCGGTTTGGTTTCCGGAGCCGCCGCATGAGCACCAACACCCACACCATCCCCGACTGGGCAATTCGTGCCGCCAACGACGCGCTGGCTGAATTCAGATGGTTCAATGAACCCATGTGGGCACAGATCATCGCCAAGGCCATCCACGACGCCGTTATGGCAGAGAGGGAGCGGTGCGCCGGTCTCGCTGAGTATTTCGCTCAAGCCTGCGTCTGTGCTGATTGGCCAGATGATGCTCGCGGCGCTTCCTACTACGCCTGCGGCGATGTGGCTTCTGCCATCCGAAACGACACCCCGCCGAAACAACCATCGTTGCCGACCAGCGACGACGATCTTCCGTTCTGAGGTTTCGACATGTCTGATGCACACGCAGTAGCCAGAGACCAGCTTCGCGCCTTCATCGAGCGGATCGAGCGCTTGGAAGAAGAGAAGAAAACCATCGCCGACGATATCAAGGACGTCTACGGCGAAGCCAAGGGCGTCGGCTTCGATACGAAGATCCTGCGCGAGGTCATCAAGATCAGGAAGCAGGACCGGGACGAGCGTGCTGAACGCGAGGCCATCCTCGACAGCTATCTTGCCGCCCTCGGTATGATCGAGCAGCCGGGGTTCTTCGATGATGAGCCGCGTCAGTCGGCGACTGTAGACCGCAAGGCCCGCGCCGCTCTCCGCACTTCGGAAGCCATGGACGACAACAAGGCCTTCTCGGCAATGATGCTTGCCGATGGTCTGATCTCCGAAGAGGCGCACGCCGAGAACGTCGCCCTGTCCAATGCCGTTGCGCGCAAGTACGGCGCTGGCGTCATTGATCCGGAGACGGGCGAAATCCTGGATGAGCCTCGCCGTTCCGACAACGGCCTCAACATCCAGACCAAGCACGAAGACATCAGAACAGCGCCGGTAACGGCGGAAGAGCTTAGCCGGCCCGCGCCCTTGGCGGTTCCCGGTGGCGAACCGAGCATACCAAGCCCCGATGCTGGCGGCGTAAAAATGGATGCGGTGCAACGCACTCCAGGCCGGGCCGACGATTTGTCGGCGCATAAGAGCGCTCAATCGGGACAAGCCACCACCGACCATAAGCCGGTCTCCTATCGGCCGAACTGCCTTCATCCTGAAAACTGCGCCAGCGGCACGACTGATCATTGCTGGTCCTGTAGGCGCGCCATGGCGCAGAAGGAGGAAATGGCGTGACAGGCTACCGCTCCATCATCACCACCGAAGACGGCACCACCATCATTGTCGATCCTGACATCGGCACTGTGTCCGGTCGAAACCGTGAAGCCGCCGAGCGAGAAATCGCACGACGGAAGGCTCTTGAAAGGGAAGCAGCATGACGTGGTTCCTTTACGGCCTTCTCGCCTTCTGCGGCGTCTGCCTTCTCACGGCCATAGCGCTCGTCTGGGCCGGAAACGGCGACCTCAGCGACGAGGCTAACGCCTCCGGCGCTCCTGAAGGTGACCAGATCCATTTCAGTCAGTCGCGCTCCCCGGCTGACTGATCTGCCGGCGCGGCCTGTTCCTCCTCCTCCCCGGGCCGCGCCGGCATCGAAATTCTCGGAAATCCTCCCCTCAGCCTGAGCACGACGGCATGGGTGACGGAACCGAGGGAAACGAAAGTCGAGGACGCCGAAGCCGAGGATACCCCGGCGCCCTCTCTGGCCCCAGCGAAAGCGGCGGGGCTGGGGAACTGGATAACGGTCCCGCCAGCGGCGGACCTGAGAGACGGCGGGGAAGTAGGCTCCCGCATGAAGCCTTGGGCCTCGCCGTCTCCGTCTGAATTTGAAGGTCGTTTCATGTGTATCTCCTTCGGACCTAAGCAAACCGAAGTTCGCACAGGAGACTGCCAAGGTGTTGTCAAAGTATGACAAGGAAACGTCGAGCAAGGGCAAGAGAATGAGCGACGTGTATTTCGCGCAAACGATGTTCAGGGAGGCTTTCCCTCAGCGCCGATACGGAAGCGTCAAGGCAGCGCTGTACGAAGCGCACCGCTTTATCTCTCGTCGGGTTCGGAAGGATTTCACCGAGCGCAGGGTGCGCTCGATCTGGGAAGGCACGGCCAAGAGGATCGATGCCGAGGAAATGGAAGCCTTGAAGGCCGCTCTACAGGAGGAAGCCCGCCGTGAGCAAAACGAACTCCGTGCCCGTCTGGCTTCGCTGGATGAGAAGATTGCCGCGTTTGAGGCGGCTGCTCATCGCGAAGCGCTGGCGCGACCGTTCTCGGAAATGGGCCGATAGGGCCGACTGGTTGGTTCGTGAAGAGATAGGGGAGGGCGAGTGATGCAGAACATCGGAAAGATGCTCCGCTTTCTCGACGGCGAAATCTCCGGCCTCCAGGCCCGCATGTCTTCCTACGGCAATTCTGCGCAGGCGGCGAAGCTCGCCATGCTCAAGGATATCCGCGCGCTTGTCGCCTCCCTCGATGACAGGAGGGCGAGCGCATGAGCCAGAACACGTCTTCCGCCGTCATGCAACAGCGGAACGAGGCGCACGATAGCCTCGACGACTTTCCCACGCAGCCCTGGGGCACGCGGGCGCTCTGCACTCATGTTCTCGCGCGCTGCTACCTCAAGAACAAGACGGTCTGGGAGCCAACCTGCAACCGCGGCCATATGTCGGATCCGCTTGGCGAATTCTTCGGCGCCGTATGGGTGTCCGATATCCACGACTATGGTTTGCCGGGCGCGATGCAGCACGACTTTCTCATGCCGTTCCTGCCACATGCCGTGAAGTGGGCCGGCGCCGATATCGACTGGATCGTGGCGAATCCTCCTTTCCGCCTCGCAGAGCAGTTCATCGCCCGCGCGCTGGAAGTTGCGACCGAAGGCGTGGCAATGATCGTGCGCACCTCGTTCCTTGAGGGCGTGGGCCGATTCGAAAACCTCTACAGCAAGCGACCGCCGAACATCGTTGCTCAGTTCTCCGAGCGCGTCCCGATGGTCAAAGGCCGTCTGACCGAGACCGGTTCGACCGCGACATCCTATTGCTGGCTGGTCTGGCTCACAGGCGTTACCGGCACGAAGCTGGTCTGGATCCCGCCATGTCGGAAGATGCTTGAGCGCCCGGAAGACTATGCAGCTTATCGCGAGGTGGCGGCATGACATTCGGCCAAGAAGCCCTCATCAAGATCGGCCAGTTGTTCTCCGGCCGCGACCGCCAGCACGATACGGCAGAGATAGCCGATATCATGGGGTGCAAAGAGGCAGACATCTACAACGCCCTGAGCGAGCATCGCTCGGCCTATAGAGCCCATAAGGCTTGGCACCGGGAGCATCAGAGCGCCGTCCGTGGCAAGAGCGGGGTGGCGGCATGACAATCCATCTCTCCGCAAAAGAAGGCGCTGCGTTCCTCCCCGGCAAGTCGAAGCGCAGCAAGTACGGCGCCCAGAAAACCTTGGTCGACGGGATCCTCTTCGACAGCAAAGCCGAGGCCGCGTTCTATGCCGCGCTGAAGCAGCGGCTGGCGGCTGGCGAGATCTCCGATCTCAAACTACAGCGTGAATATGACCTAATGGTCAACGGCGTGCTGATCGCACGCTACCGTGCCGATTTCGTGTTCTTCGATCGCGTTGTCCGCGCGCGCCGCGTCGTCGACGTGAAGGGCGTTGCCACCAGAGACTTCCGTCTCAAGGCCAAGCTCATGAAGGCTTGCTTCGGCATAGACGTCGAGGTGGTGAAATGAACAACGTCGTTTCTCTGCACGCTCACATCGATGCCCGGTGGTCGGAATACGTCGCCGCCCAGAAGCGAGCACAGCAAAGCCTTTCCATAGATGATGGCATCGCCGCCGCCCGGGCATGGAGCAGATGGCTCGAGCTATTCATGCGCGAGGACCAGAAAGAGTTCATCGGTAAGTCGAGGGCTTCGGCATGAACGCCCACGTCATGGATGCGAATGCCTTTGTCCCGGAAATCGAGCAAAATGTGCTCGGTGCGATTTTGCTCGGCGGCGATATCCACGAGACGCTTTCGATCCTGAAGGAATATCACTTCGTCGAGGCGTTTCATCGGGAGGTGTACCGGTCTGCTTTGGCTGCGCACGAGCGATACGGATCGAGCAATCCGAGCATCGTCAAGCGGCTGCTGGATGAACAGGTCTGCGCCGAGTTCGAGAAATCGACCGGTATGCAGGTATCGGCCTATCTGGCTCGGCTCGTCTCCTCGGCTACGGCATCAGGGTCCGGGACGGCAGAGAACGCGCGAAAGGTTCTCGACCAATGGGCCAGGATTTCCATCGCAGGCGAGGCGGGGCGCGTTCACGCCGCCGCAAATGACCCTTCCGCCGATGCGAAGGTTGTCGCCTCGGAAGCGGCCAAGAACCTCGACGATATCATTTCGGAGCTCAGGGCCGGCGGGCGGAAGAAAACGCGCGTGTCGGTGGGTGGAGCGGCGATGCGCGCCGTCGAGGCCGCGCAGGCGGCGCGAGAAAAGGGTTCTGGCTTAACCGGCATCACATGGGGTCTGACGGACCTCAATCGCATGACGGGCGGTATCCAGCGTCGAGATCTGACATTGATCGGCGCCAGGCCGTCCATGGGTAAGACGACGGTCGCGCTCTCCTGCGCCATCAAAGCGGCGCAGGCTGGTCATTGTTGCGGCATCGTCTCGCTCGAGATGGACGCCGACAAACTGGCCTCCCGCGCGCTCTCCGACATCATGTTCGACTGGCGAGGTAAGGTTCCGTATACCAACATCGTCCGTGGGGAGGTGTCGGACAGCGACATCGACGCGATCATGGAGGCGCAAATCGAGCTCGACCGTCTCCCACTCCATATTGATGAGCAAGCCGGCCAGACCGCCACAGACATCCGCGTCAGGGCCGAAAGGATGGCCGAGGAGAGAGCGCAGCATGGGACGCCGCTCGAGGTTCTATTCATCGACCACCTCGGCCTAATCCGCCCGTCCTCGCGCTATAGCGGCAACCGCGTCAATGAGATCGCCGAAATTACATCGAGCATGAAATCCCTCGCCAGGGAGCTCGACATCGCCGTTGTCCTTCTATCGCAGCTCAGCCGGGCGCTCGAGAGCCGCGATGAAAAACGCCCGATGCTTTCTGACCTCAGGGATTCCGGCGCGATAGAGCAGGACGCCGACATGATCGCATTCCTGTTCCGCGAGGCATACTACCTCGAGCGGGCGCAGGGCGGCAGCTTCGAGGAGCAAGCAGAGCGGGCAGACAAGCTGATCGACTGCCAAAATAAGCTCGAGTTCATCATCGCAAAGCAGCGGAACGGCCCGCTCGGAACCGTCGATCTTTTCGCCGACATGGCCTTCTCAGCAGTCAGGAATGGAGCGCGCCAATGAACGGTCTTCCATATTACAAGGCATATCCGCGTGACTTCATCGAAGGCACCATCGGCATGTCCTTCGAACTCAAGGCGGCTTACCGCCTCGTACTCGATCTGATTTATATGCAGGCTGGCGAGCTGCCGGACGATGCCAGATACATTTCTGGACTGCTCGGGTGCACCGTTCGGAAGTGGAATTCACTCCGGGATGAGCTCGTATCGCAAGGCAAAGTGGTAGTTTCAGGGAAATTTTTGACGAATAAACGCGCGATTATCGAGCTCGAAACTCTCGGAAAACTTCAAGATAAGCAGCGCGAAAACAGAAGCCGGCCTAACAAAAACAAAGAGATAGAATCTCCGCCGTTCAACCATACAGAAGCAGATACAGAAGCTACGCTTAGCAGCGTAGCAAGCGCGCCTGCGCAGAATGATTTTGACCTTCTCCAAAGCAGACTTATCGCCGCAGCGGGAGAGGAAGGAATCCAGCCTCACGGCGCGCTGGTTGTCGGCCCGATCGCCGAAATGATCGCCGCCGGTGTCAGCCTCGAGCTCGACATCATCCCGACCATCCGCGCCGTCGCCTCGAGGCGAACCAGACCGGCAGCGTCCTGGGCCTATTTCGTCCCGGCCATCCGTGAAGCCTACGAGCGGCGCGTAAAGATTTCCGCCGAGCTACCGAAACCCCGCGAGATCAAGACGGGGGATGATGACTGGATTCGGCGCCTTCGGTTTGCTCGGGCAAAGCGCTGGTGGAGTACGGAAGAGCTCGGCCCGATGCCCGGCCAACCCGGGTGCCGGGTGCCGGCCCACCTTCTCGATGCTGAGGACGGGCGAGGGTGGAGTGACGCTCCGGGGAGGGCCGCGGCATGAGCAACAGCCCGCTACCTCCCCGCATCACAGAGGTCGTTTCGCTGATCGCCGACGGCTTAACCGCAAAGGAGATCGCCAAGCGCCTCGGCATCTCGCCGACGACGATAGGAAACTACATCGCCACGGCGATGGCGATAACGGGCGTTCATCGCTCGACGGCGCTTGTCGCTACCGCGCTTCGGAAAGGATGGATCGAATGATGAACCTCAACGGCAAGGAGGGGTAAGGATGCCAGCCTATCGCTCAAGTGCTGAAGCTGAAATTCGCGATGCCGTAGTGGCCCACATCCGCGAGCGCCGGCCGAACAGCCGCATCATCCACGAGATCAACGTGAGCACGTACGGCCCCAACCGGATTGATCTGATCGCGGTCGACCGTGCCGAGATCATCGCCTGCGAGATCAAATCAGCCAAGGACAAGCTCGACCGGCTCGACGCCCAGGTTAAGGCGATGAAAGGGCTGGCGCACCATGTCGTTGCTGCGATCCACGAGAAGTTCCTGAAAGAGAGCAAGACGCACGAGCATGCGGCGCACTATGAGCGCGACGGAGAATTCTATCTCAAGACCTTCCCAGACAATTGGGATTACGGGATTGAGACGTGGGTTTTCCCCAGGGTGCGGCGCTGCCTCGATGAAAGCTGGAGTTATGACCGGCTCGATAAGTGGGACCTGAAACCATACCGGCCCGATATGCCTTTGCCTGTCGGCGCGCTGGACATGCTCTGGCGCGATGAACTGTTCGAGCTTTGCGGGCTTCTCCGCGTGTCTGCCGGACGCAAGGCTACCATGCCGGAAATGGTCTCCGCGCTTCGCTGGCATTGCAACGGCAAGGAACTGACCCGCGGCATCTGCGGGATGCTTCGGGCGCGGCGGTGCGTCGAAGCGGATCCTGAAATCATCGAGAAAATCGCGGCATAACGTCGGCAATACGAGGAATAGCACAATGGCAAGCATTGAACGGAACTGGTACGCAATTCGCACCGTGCCTGGCGCACAGAAGCCGAGGCGGGAATTCCACGTCGAGATGACGGGGAGGGAGGACCGCAAGCCGCGCGGTAAGGGCTATCGCATCGTCCCGAGCCTCAACCCGAACCTGTCCGCCATCGAAAAGGCCCTGAACGACAGCGGCTTCTACTGCTACATGCCAGCCGAGAAGCGACTGATCCGCGACCGTCGCCATACCGATCTCTGGAAGGTCCGACGCTTCGCGCTGATGGTTGGGTACGTCTTCGTTCGAGACCCGCACGACTGGGGTGAGCTTAAGAAGGTCCCCGGTGTCGCTGGTATCGTTCAGAACGCTGATGGCAATCCGCTCGCTTTAGATATTCTTGACGTTGTGGCAATTCGCACTGCGGAGGCAAAGGCGGAGGCCGACTTCGACATGCAGTCGCGTAACGCCCGCCAGAACCTTCGCAAGAAAGCCAAAACAGACGCACGGCTCCAGATGTTGATCAAAAAGCTCGATATCGCCGGAACGATTTCCGTGCCTTGGGAAAACCTTGGGATTGTTGACGAAGCCGCTTGAAAAACCTTCGGTTTCGTATAGATTTTCTATAGTTGATTTGGCGCGGCGGGGATCCGTCCCGGTGCCTCCTTTGCGGCAGAGTTTCGCGATAGGAGAAATGCGCCTTCAGGAAAGAGTTTCAGCAGGCAGGACAAACGGTAAGTCGCGTGGCTCATAACCACGAAAAACCCGGTTCAATTCCGGGGCCTGCAACCAGTTTCACGAGCGCCGGTACACTCCCCGGCCGCGACCTTGGCCCGTTTCCGGTTGAACGGCTTGGAAGGCGATACAGAGAAACCGGCAGGCAAGTTGCTGCTACGGCGATGCCGCAGGACGAAAGCCTGATAGCGAGGCGCGGAACGGGTCTTCATACCGGTCTACGGCGCGGAGTGGGGAAGCCCCAGCCTCGAATGTTCGCCCGAATGGGCGACCAGTTTGGAATGGCGCCAAGTCAGCGGTAACGCTCGGGAAATGTGGGCTGATCAAGAACCCCGAGGGCCAGAACAATTCGCCGAAAGGCAAACGAGATCACCGGTCGCCGCGCAGCAGCTAATAGATCAGGAAAAGCGGGCGTAGCGTTTACCAGGCCAGTCACCTGACGATGAAGGGCTGGACGGTGGCGAGATCGGGAGGGCGCCGTGGTAAGACACGGGGAAGCGCCGGCTAAGCTTGATAAGACCTTCGGGTCCGAGCGTTGTAGAAAGGTGGGTGCAATGCCCATCCTTCCCGACCCCATACGGCATAGCCGTAACAGGAGAGACGCGCATGACCATCTTCGAGCGCATCATCCCGTTTCCGCAGCGCGTGCAATGGCTGATGCTCAAGACGGCCCTGGAAGGCGAATTCTCAGCGTCGATGATAGCCAAGCGGCTCGAATGGTCGATGCAGAAGGTCTATCAGGCTGTGTGGGGAGACCCCGGCAAGATGCGGATCGACACGGTTGCCGAATGGTTCTTCGCGTGCGGCGGTACGATGCCGCATTTCGAGATAGTCCCTGATCCGTAAGCCTGTAGGCAGGCATGTATCGAGCCAGAGCCCACCCCGGTTTCATCCCCGGCGGTGGGCTCTTCGTCTTCAATGGCAGTGATAACCGCCTCGCTTCCGATCGTTATGGCAACCGTTCGAGTCCGTCCCGCCACTATGGGCAAAGGCAGACGTGGCCATCATCGCCGCCGCAACGGTTGCGATCAAAAATCTTAGCTTGGTCATGAATTTCCTCCCTCAAACATGGCGAATTGGCCACATCTTGGGTTGCGAGTCGAGTCGATATTTTCAACTAAGGGGTAATGGTGTGACGTCGCCGACCCTTTCGCACATCAGGAGAGAGCCATGAAGCTCTTCCTCATCATCTATGCCGGCAGCCAGATTGGCGGAGCAAGCGGCCGTCTCTCGGCGCTTAACCCTCATCGCCATCCGCGCCCGGCGGCATCCGGGCTCACCAAGGAGAAGACGCATGAGCGCACCCGTATGCAGAGCAAAGTTCAAGCTGACGCAGCGTAACGAGAATGCGGCAGGCTACAGCCTGACATTCGAGCCCGTGACGACCGGCAGCAAGGAGAACGACGAGTTCTTCAAATGGACCCCGTGGGGCAAGGTCGAGATCGGCACCATCAACCCCGAGGCCGCAAAGGGCTTCAAGGTCGGTGGTGAATACTACCTCGATTTTATCCCCGCGGCCTGACCTCTCCCAACCAGAAAGGAACCAGCATGCGCATGATCCGAAGTCTGATCTATGCCGGCCTCGCCCTCGCGGTCATGGCCTTCACAATCTCGGCGCCCGCGGTGGCGGCCGTGCCCACCGATCCCGGCATCTACGAAGCCGTCAAGGCCTCGATCGAGAAGCCGATGATCCACCAGGTCTATGCCGACGTCGTCTACCTGAACTGCATCGTTCCTTCGGTCGAGCCGTCCAGCCTGAACGTTGCCAGCACTCCCGTCGCCGCCTACATGCACATCGACCCCGACATCCGTTGCTGACCCCGCATACCTGAAACGAGAGCCGGGCTTCGGTCCGGCTTTTCAGATGCTCCGATCTGTGTCCTCAGGCGAGGTCAGAGATAGGGACATCCGCTATCCATGATGACCGCAGGTTGAACCAACCACGCTAAGGGCGGTCAAAGTGGCCTCTGCCGCGGGGTTTATACCCACCGGAGATTGAAATGGCTCGAGTTGAGCGTCCTCTACCCCCGGAAAGTATGTTCGGTGTAGACGGTTCGCCGTTCACGCCCGCGCTCGACATGCCGGAATGGGTGCAGGCAACGTTCCTCGATGAGGCATCACCAATCGCCAACCCCGAGCACATCCATCTCGCGGATGCCCACATCGGCTATCTCTGGGCCGCGGTTGAAAACACCCGCAAGGGCAAGCGCGTCATAGGCCAGTGCGAAACGGGCACGCCTCAGGGTGCGATGGGGAAGTGGGCAAAGGCACGCGTCGAGCAGCAGCTCACGGAATGGTTCGGCTCCGTGCCGGACTTCATTATCACACTCGATGCCAACTACTGCGCCGCCTGTGGTGATGCCGAGTTCATGGCTCTGGTTGAGCACGAGCTTTATCACGCCGCCCAGGATGTCGACAGCTTCGGCGCCCCGAAGTTCAACAGCCAGACCGGCCGCCCGGTCTTCACCATCCGCGGGCATGACGTAGAGCAGTTCATCGGTGTGGTTCGCCGTTATGGGGCAGATGCCGCCGGTGTGCGCGAGCTTGTAGACGCTGCGAGCCGGCCGCCTGAGGTTGCCCGTGCTCATATCGAGCACGCATGTGGGACCTGCAATCTCCGTGTCGCCTGACCTTGAAGGCACCTTGATAGAACGATGGTTAAACCGAAACTCACCCGCGAGCAGCAAACCTACGTGGTTCAAGCGCTCGCCTGCTTCGATACGCCGTCTGTCGTCGTCGCCTCGGTCAAGAAGGATTTCGGCGTCACGCTGAGCCCGCAGCTCGTCGAGACATATGATCCGACGAAGAAAGCGGGCCGCAATGTCGCCGCGCGCTGGAAGGCGCTGTTCGAAGAAACCCGCAAGACCTTCCTTGAGGACACGGCATCGATCGCTATCAGCCATCGCGCCGTCCGGCTCCGCGCTCTTCAGCGCATGGCCGACAAGGCAGAGGGGCAGGGCAACATGGTGCTGGCATCCTCCCTCCTAAAGCAGGCAGCGGAGGAGGTCGGCGGCAGCTACACCAACCGGCGCGAGCTGACAGGGAAGGACGGGAAGGATCTGCCGGTTCCGGTATCGCCGGTGACGATCTTCCAGTTGCCCGATAATGGCAGGGGATGAGAAGGGCGCGGCAGCCCAGACGATAATCAGGCCGCAAGCCGGGCCCCAGACGCTTTTCCTCGGTTCATCTGCCGATATCGCCATCTACGGCGGCTCGGCCGGCGGCGGCAAGACGTGGGCACTCCTGATGGAGCCGCTGCGCCATATCGCCAACTCGCAATTCGGCGCGGTGTTCTTCCGCCGTACGCTTGTGCAGGTTCGAAACGAAGGCGGCCTTTGGGATGAGAGCGAAAAGCTCTATCCCTGCCTCAATGCAAAACCGCGTGTCGCCCCGGACCTGTCATGGACGTTCCCGTCCGGCGCGTCGGTGAGCTTTGCCCATCTCGAGCACGACAAGACGGTCTCGAACTGGCAGGGCTCGCAAATCCCTCTCATCTGCTTCGATGAGTTGACGCATTTCACCCAGAAGCAGTTCTGGTATCTTCTGTCGCGCAACCGCTCCATGTGCGGCGTCCGGCCCTATGTCAGGGCGACGTGCAACCCAGACGCTGATAGCTGGGTGGCCGAGTTCATCGCCTGGTGGATCAACCAGGAAACCGGCCTGCCGATACCGGAGCGAGCCGGCAAGCTGCGCTGGTTCGTCCGCATCGGCGACAAGATCATCTGGGGCGATACGCCGGCGGACCTCGCCGAGTACACCGCGCCAGACGAGAACGGCGAGCAAAAGCCGATCGAGCCCAAGTCGGTGACATTCGTCCCGGCCAAGCTGACCGACAACAAAGCGCTGATGGCGGCCGATCCCGGTTACCTCGCGAACCTGATGGCCCTGCCGACGGTCGAGCGGGAACGCCTTCTTGGCGGTAATTGGAAAATCAGGCCGGCGGCCGGGCTTCTGTTCCAGCGTGGCTGGTGCCAGGTCGTGGATGCTGTGCCAGCCGGTGTCCGCTGGATGCGTGGATGGGACTTGGCCTCGACGCCGAAGACAGAAGGGTCCGATCCGGACGCCACTGCGGGGACGAAGATCGGCAGATTGCCCGACGGAAGCTACATCGTCGGGCACCATGTGACAGACTTCCTGTCTCCATCCGGTGTGGAGCGCCTGATTAAGAATACCGCGGAAGCCGATGGACGGCTGACGCAGATTTCGTTGCCGCAGGACCCTGGGCAGGCCGGCAAATCGCAGGTGACGAACCTGACAAAGATGCTTTCTGGTTTCAGCGTGCGCGCCACGCCGGAATCTGGAGACAAGATCACGCGGTTTAGCCCGTTCTCGGCCCAGGCCGAGGCCGGGAACGTCCTGGTGCTCCGTGGACCGTGGAATGACGCGTGGTTCTCGGCTCTGGAAGGCTTCCCAGAAGCCAAACATGATGACGACGCGGACAGCACAAGCCGGGCATTCAACGCGCTCCTAAGTGCGAGCACCTACACGCTTTCGAACATCGGATGACCTTATGTCCTGCACTCCATGCCAGCGCCGGCGCCAGATGCTCGCCGAAGCAAAGGAAAAGGGTGGAGCAAAGGGTGTGCTGAAAATCATCCCGGCCGTCGTCAAAGACACCATCAAGAACCCGCCACGGCTGGTGAAAGGCAAGAGCAATGGGTGAAGTCATCACGCTTCGCGCCAACGACAGCCTGCGCTCCGTAGTGGCTGGCCTGGGCGATCCGTTCCGCGACAAGGCCGCGACGACCTACTACGGGTTCCAGCAGCTCGATGAGTACCAGCTTTCGAACATCTACCGGTCGAACTGGCTCGGTCGCAAGATCATCGACATTCCGGCCATGGATGCCGTGCGGAAAGGCCGGGACTGGCAGGCGCAGCAGGATCAGATTGAGGCGATCGAGGCGGAAGAGAACCGCCTCGGCTTCTGGCATAAGCTGCTTGACGTCAAGGTAAAAGCCCGGCTTTGGGGCGGCGCGGCCCTGTTTATCGGCACGGGTGAGACAGACCTCATGCGTCCGTTGGAGCCGGAGCGCATTGGCAAGGGCGGGATCAAGTACCTTACGGTCCTGTCCCGCCGCGATGTGACCTCGGGCGAGATCGAGCAGGATGTGCTTTCCGAGTTCTTCGGCCGCCCATCCTATTACGAGGTGACCGGCGATGCGGCGATGGTGCGAATCCACCCGTCGCGCCTAGCTGTGTTCATTGGCGCGTCGAACGCTGACAGCATGATTGCCAAGAGCATCAACCAGGGCTGGGGCGACAGCGTTCTGGAAGCCGTCTACACAGCGATGCGCAATGCCGACGCGACGGCGGCAAACATCGCCAGTCTGGTCTTTGAATCGTGGAGTGACGTTAAGGACATTAAGCGCTTGATATCACAAGAGAAAGGGGCCTCACGGCCCCTTTTTTTGTGTGCGGGCTGACTTCCTGATTCTACCCCCTATCACCTTGATTTTCCTCAACCGAACCGGATTGCCCCGGCCATTCGGTGCGACATGGACGCGACAACGGGGCGACAAGGATTGACGACATGAACGACAAAGAAAGACAGGCAGCAGCGGACTTTCTCTATGGGGTGCCGGCCATCGCCGGCTACCTCGGCATGCGCGAAAAGCAGGTGAGAAACCGCATTGAGCAGAAGGTCATTCCGACCTTTAAAATCAAAGGGACGATATGCTCGCGCCGCTCGACGCTTGATGCTTGGGTCGCGGAGCAGGAGGGGAAAGCCCTCTCGCAGGCTCTTGAAGCAGACGGCCCCTCCGATGACTGACCGTGCCGCCCCGCCCATCTTCCCATCAGACCCGGAACCGGCCCCGCCGTCACCGGAGGTTATTGAGGCGGCCCGGTGGTGGCTCTGGGGAGAGGACCGCGATGCGGGCAGCCCCGCCATCCCTCAGTTGAAACGGCGCTTCGGCCTGTCCGCTCGCGATGCCTGTCTGGCAATCCGCGAAGCCAGCCTGATCAAAGCCCGGTCGCTCTGACCGTTGACCACCCCCTCCCAAGCACCGAGAGAACATCATGACCGAACCTTGCATCCTGGGTATCGATCCGGGCGCTTCCGGCGCGCTCAGCTTTTACTTCCCGTCCCATCCCGAACTGATCGCCGTCGAGGACGCACCGCTCGTCGCCGGCGAGATAGACGCCGCCCAGGTCGCGCGCCGCATCGAGCAGATGGCGCCCACCATGGCCGTGATCGAGCTTGTTGGCTCAATGCCAAAGCAGGGCGTGTCGTCGACATTCAAGTTCGGCGTGGCCTATGGCGCCGTCCGCGGCGTGGTGGCCGCCTTGGGCGTTCCGACCCACCTCGTCACCCCGTCGGTGTGGAAGAAGCACTTCCGACTTGATTCCGACAAGGAGAAGGTGAGGGCGCTCGCTATCCGGTATTGGCCGACCAGCCAGCACTTCGAGCGGAAGAAAGACCACGGCCGAGCCGAAGCCGCCCTCATCGCGCGGTACGGCGCCGAGATCCTTCTCTCAAGATAATGGCCCCGCTCTCGGTCTATCCGAAAGTCGAAGCGTGGCCGCTGGTCTCGCTCGACGGCAAACTCCAGCGCCTGGGCGTCCCGCCGGCGGCGATCGAGCGTCCGCGACCGCTCCGGGTCGTGCGAGGCAATCGCGCCTTCGACGGAAAGTTTGACCTCAGCAACGAGGGCGAGGAGTGGATCGCGATCCCCGAGCAGGCCGACGTGGTCTTCTGGCAGCCGCGGACAGACGACCTCGCCACCTGGAACGGGCGGCAATTCGCCCTTGGCGAGTTTGCCATCGATTTCCCGGTGACCTACGCCATGGGCTATAGCCTCAACATCTATGCCAATCCCCTCGATTGGCTCCGCGCGGGCCGCGACGGCATCGTGGTCATAAACTGGGCTTTTGCGTTCGACTATCTCCGCGATGCGCCCCGGATCGCCGTCGACAAGACCCTCCTCAACAAATTCAAGAGCAGCATGAAGCCTCGGCGAATGCCGGTGGTCTCGGTTCTGCAGGGACGAGACAATTGAACCGACAACACGACGACCGCCGCGACCAGGCGCAGAACATCATCCGGGCAACGCCGTTCGTGTGGCGCGATCCCTCCGCTATTCCACCGCGAGATTTTCTATTTGGTGTCCACTACATCCGAGAGTTCGTGTCCGGCACCGCGGCACCGGGAGGGACCGGGAAATCGTTTCTCGCTCAAGGCGAGGCGCTATCCATGGCCTCCGGCATTCCCTTCCTTGGCGTGAACTGTCACGCCTACGCCGCCGGCCTCAACGTCTGGTATTGGAACTTGGAGGATCCGCTGGTCGAGATCGAGCGCCGGTTCGCGGCCGCCGCCATTCATCACGGGCTCGACACCGCTGCACTTGCCGATCGCCTCTACGTCAACTCCGGCCGCGACACGCCCCTCGTGACCGCGACAAAGGTCAAGGATCACGTCAATATCGCCACACCGGTAGTCGATGGCCTTATCTCGGAGCTGCGCGCCAAGAAGATAGACGTCATCATCATCGACCCGTTTATCTCGAGCCATGCGGTGCCGGAGAATGACAACGCCGCCATTGACGCCGTGGTGAAGTCCTGGGGGCGCATCGCCAGCCAGGCGCATTGTTCCGTCGAGCTCGTCCATCACACGAAGAAGATGGGCGGGGAGGCGATGACGGAAGAGAGTTTCCGCGGCGCAAAGTCGCTGGTCGATGGCCTACGCTCCGGCCGCGTCCTTCACCGCATGAGCGAGGCCGATGCCATGAACCTTGGCGTGGATGAGCGTCGGCGGTTCTTCTACACCATGGCAGAGAAGCAAAGCCTTGCACCTCCCGTCACCGAGCGGACGTGGTTCCGCCTGTCATCCCTCGAACTCGCCAACGGCGACAATGTCGGGGTGGTCGAGCCATGGCAGCCGCCGAACGCCTTCGACGGCGTAACCGTGTCAGACCTCGAAGCCGTGCAGAAGATATTCCGCGCCGGCGCCTACCGAGAAAGCGACCAATCCACCGACTGGGGCGGCTATGTCGTCGCCGACACTCTCAGCCTCGACGTCGGTCCCGGCCTCAAGGCCAAGGAGCGCAGTCCGGCGCAAAACTCCGCCCGCGCCAAGGTGAAGCAGATTCTCCGCACCTGGATCGCAAACGGCCAAATCGGAACGGAAGAGCGCCCCGACGCGAAACGCAATATGCGCCTCTTCTACGTCGTGCCGGACGGGCTTGATTGAGGCCCTGCCACACTGCCACACCATGGGTGAGGCAAGGGTGACGCAGGTGCAGCGCTCAACCTGCCCCACCACCACCTCCTATAGGGGTGTGGGGTGGTGAGGCAAAGCAGGAGGGGCGAATTTTCAGGTGTGGCAAAACAGGACAGGAAAAGGATAACCCATGGCCGACGCCGACCTCGACATCCTCACAGGGCACAAGGCGATAAGCGCCTTCCTGGGGCTGACGCCTCGCCAGGTGGAGTGGCATTCCGAAAAGGGTGAACTGCCAACCTTCAAGATCGGCAGGACTGTATGCGCCCGTAGATCGAGACTGCTCGAATGGGTTCAGGAGCAAGAGCAAAAGCAGCGGGAAAGGAGCAGGAAATGAACAGGTGGCCGGGCCGGTATTTTTCGCCCCTATGATTTTCCATCCGCCTTTCAGCGCTCGGCAGGCTGGACAGCGGGCGTAACATTGCCTATAACCGTAACAGTGCTAATGCAAAGTTACAAAACGCCATGGCAATGAAGGTTTACGGATACGTTCGGGTCTCTACCGCCGAACAGGCAGCCCACGGTGAAAGCCTGGATACCCAAGAGGCGAAGATCATCGGCTATGCCATGATGCAGGGCTGGGAGGTTGAGGAAATCTTCGTTGAGGCCGGCGTCTCTGGCTCGGTGCCGCTTGCCGATCGGCCCCACGGGCAACGCCTGCTTGCCGTGGCCGGGAAAGGTGACGTGATTATCACGCCCAAGCTGGACCGCATGTTTCGCTCAGCTTCCGATGCCCTTGGAACCCTTGAGGAATTGAAGGCCCAGGGTACTGGTCTTGTGATGATCGACCTTGGGGGCGACGTGACCGGCAACGGCATTTCCAAGCTGGTCTTCACTATCCTGTCTGCCGTAGCCGAGAACGAGCGGGAGCGCACGCGGGAGCGCATCCGCGAAGTCAAGCGGCACCTTGCAGCACAGGGCGTCTATGGCGGCGGGAAGGTTCCGTTCGGCTTCAACCTTGTAGGCAGCCGACTGGAACCGAATGAAGCGCAACAGGGTATCATCCGTTCAATGCAGGCGAGGCGGGCGAATGGGGAAAGCCTCAGCAAGATCGGCGATGCTTACGGCCTCAAGGCTATGTCCGTGAAACGTATCCTTGATAGGCTTCCGTAACAGCCCCTCTCAAAGAATTCTTTCGCGGGGAGCCGCGTGGCGCCGCGCGTGGCCCCGTGCCTCGCCCAACCGGTATTGATACGGCTACGAAAGCCCGTCATTCCTGCCTGTATGAGCAAGGATCACAGTCACTTCGCATCGAACCCCACCCGCAATCGCTCGGCTATCTCGAATGGCTCGTGGCTGCTCGAAGGCGTCGATAATCGGAGCGCGCTCGGCAGGCGGTTCCGTGACTTGTGTGTGTCCTTCGCCGATGGTCTTGGGGGAGAGCCTGACCTGACCGAACCGCAGCGCGCCATGATCCGACAGGCCGCGGCTGTGACCGTCCAGAGCGAAAAGCTACAGGCCTCCATCGTCAAGGGAGAGGATGTCGACCACGAGAAGATCGTCCGGCTTAACAACCTCCAGGCCCGCCTTATCAAGCAGCTCGGCATTGGGGCAAAAAGGGGTAGGCCAAAAGCCCGCCAGTCCGTCAAGGAGCGCCTTATCGCCAAGCGTGAGAGTGTGGCGTGAACGGGCCGACCATCATCGAAGCATTGACCGATGATGACGCCCTCGGACCGTGGTTCGAAGGTGATTCCTGGAAAGCGTGGCGCGTCGTCCTGAAGGCCGCGTTCGGCCTGCCTCTGGCAGAGGATGAGCTACCGATCTTCGATCAGATTGCCGGCGGTCGGCAGCCCCCAGGCAAGCGGGTGCGCGAGCTATGGATCGTGGTTGGCCGTCGCGGCGGCAAGGACAGTATCGTGTCCGGCATTGCGACCTTCGTTTCTGCGATCGAGGAAGCCCATATCGGTCGGTTGCGACCGGGGGAGAAGGCAACGGTCGCATGCATCGCCAGTGACCGAGACCAAGCGAAGATCGTCCTGTCCTACATCCAGGCAATGTTCGCCGAACACGATAGCCTCCGGGACAAGGTGCTGAGCGAGACCAGGCGAGGGCTCGAACTCGACAATGAGGTTGAGATCCTTGTCACGACCAACAACTTCCGAGCCGTCCGCGGACGGGCTGTCCTGCTTGCCATCCTTGATGAATGCGCCTTCTACCGGGACGAGAATTCCGCGAGCCCAGACAAGGAAACATACAGCGCGTTGCGGCCCGGCCTGAGCACGCTGGCGCCGGAAAGCATGATCATCGGCATCTCATCGCCCTACAAGAAATCCGGGCTGCTGTACGAGAAGTACCAGAAGCACTTCGGCAAGGAGAGCGACCGCGTCCTCGTCATCCAGGCCCCGTCCATGGTGATGAACCCGACACTCGACCCGATCGAGGTCGAAGAGGCCATGGAGGAAGACCCGGAGAAGGCCAAAGCGGAATGGCTTGCCGAGTTCCGGGGAGACTTGACCGACTTTATCAGTCGCGAACTGATCGATGCCGCCACCGATCAGGACGTGGTCGTTCGGCCCTATGCTGCTGGCCGACGGTATGTTGGCTTCGCGGACGTGGCCGGCGGCACTGGGAAGGACAGCTTCACGGCGGCGATTGGCCATGCTGAGGGCGACGTGGCAGTGCTGGACGCCCTTTTCGAGCGTCGGCCGCCCTTCAATCCGACTGAGGTGGCGAAAGAGGTGTCGGACCTTCTGAAGGAGTATGGCGTGCGCGAGGTCACGGCCGACCGGTACGCGGTGGGGTTTGTCATCGACGCCTTCAAGAAAAACGGGATCACCTACAAGGCCTCTGAACTGGATCGGTCGCAGATTTACCTCGAGGCATTGCCGCTCTTCACGGCCGGTCGCGCCCGTCTGATCGACAACAAGCGCATGAGGTCGCAATTCGTTCGCCTGGAGCGGAAAACCTTCTCTACAGGGAAGGATAGGGTGAACCATCCAGAAGGCGAGCATGACGACGTGTCGAATGCGGCCGCCGGTGCCTTGACGCTGCTCCGTCTCAAGCGGTCGTCCTACACGCTCGCCAACATTTCCGGCCCGGACGACGAGCGGGCCGCCGCAATTTGAGGATCAAGCCATGGGCGAAGTTATACCGATGCCTCGGCCTTGCACTGTTGAGGTGACGGGCGGGACCGTTACAAGCGTAATTGTGCACGGGTGAGAGCGGCGGTGGAAAAGTCGGCCACGGTAGCGGCGGAATAGTCCAGCCGCGGGCGGGGGAAAAAACGGCCACCT
>NZ_KQ410761.1 GCF_001262505.1 Shinella sp. SUS2 | reverse complement strand
ATCTCGACGGCGTCGTTCGCTGGCGTCTGTGCGATCTGGCGCAATGGCTGTGGGAGGAGTTTCGCGTTTCGGTGAGCGAGCAGACGCTCAGCCGCGAAGTCCGGGCCATGGGCTATCGCAAGCTCGCTGTTCGGCCCAAACATCACGCGCAAGACCCTCAAGCCATTGAGGGTTTTAAAAAAGCTTCCCTGCCGCAGTGGCAGAGATTGCCGCTGGAGCGGCCCGAGGAAAACGCATAGAGATTTGGTTTCAGGATGAGGCCCGTACGGGGAAAAAAAAAAAGATCACCCGCCGATGGGCCAGGCGAGGAACACGGCCTTCAGCACCGCACGATCAGCGCACAAGGTCGGCCTACATCTTCGGCGCAATCTGCCCCAAGCTCGGCAAGGCGGCGGCGCTGGTCATGCCATGGTGCGACACCTACGCCATGACCCAGCATCTGGCCGAAATCGCCCGACACGTCGATGCCGACGCGCACGCTATCCTCATCATGGATCAGGCAGGCTGGCACATGTCCAACAATCTCGTCGTGCCCGAAAACATCACCATTCTGCCACTCCCGCCGAAATCGCCGGAGCTGAACCCGGTCGAAAACCTCTGGCATTTCATGCGCGACAACTGGTTATCAAACCGCGTGTTCAAATCATACGACGACATCGTCGATCATTGCTGCGATGCCTGGCGGCGGCTCGAAAGCCAGCCATGGCGCGTCATGTCGATCGGACGCAGAGAATGGGCCAATGGGTTTTGATCAGTGAGGGACCGTATAAAGCGTAAGCAGGAAGAATAGCAGAGCGGCCACGGACCAACTCAGGACCGTGAAGGCCTGGCTGCCGCCGACGCTGAGCGCATAGCCAATTTCGAAGGCGCTCGCGAGCATCAACATGGTCCATGCGCGTCCGCTGCTTTGGGGCTGTTCGATTGCATTTGTCATTTCAGTATCCTTTTAGATCGGAAGGGATGGGTGGAGGAGAAGTGATTGCTATGCCGCGCCGCTTAGGCGAAGACCGACGACCCCGCCGATGACGAGGGCGATTCCGAGCAGCTTTTTCACGTTTAGTTGCTGGCCGAAGAACAGGGCGCCCAGAATGACGATGCCGACGCCCGCAACGGAGGTCCAGATGGCGTAACCGACACCAACATCGAAGGTGAGCAGAGCGAGGCTGAGGAAGAAGGTGGCGATTGCGCCGCTGACCAGGGTCACGGCGGTCCACCCGGTATGCGTGAAACCTTTCGCCTTCCCGGCACTGATCGCTACGGCGATTTCAAAGATTACGGCAGCTCCAAGATATAGCCAGCTCATCGAATTTTCCTTTCATTGCTGGTTGGAATTGCTTTGAAATTATCAGGCGTGGAAAAAACTGGCCAAAGCGTATATCTCAGGGGCTGAATGAATCAGATTCATCATGGGCGATGATCAGTCTCGAAAGGTCTATCGTTGCGAAAGCTTCCGCCGCTCCACGGCTTGCGCGCCTTCGAGGCCGCCGCCCGGCATCTGCATTTCTCAGCTGCGGCCGAAGAGCTGCATCTAACGCCGACAGCAATCAGCCATCAGGTGCGACAGCTTGAGGAGATTCTGGGCGTCGAGTTATTTCGGCGCTATCCGCGCCCGGTACGGCTTACAACAGCGGGAGAACAGCTGTTCCCGGTACTCAGGGATTCCCTTGATCGCATCGCGACCGCCATCGAGCAGTTGTCAGACCGTCAGGATGGCCCACTGCGCCTTTCCGTTACAATGGCTTTTGCCAGCAGGTGGTTGATGCCTCGTCTTCCGCAACTGCGCGAAGAGACAGGACTGAGCGTTGCCATCGAGGCGGATGATCGCGTCGCGGATTTGCATGTCTCGGGTATCGATATGGCGATACGCTATGCCGAGCGCCCTGGCGCTGACGCCGAATGGCATCGGCTGTTTCCAGACCGCATCGTACCCGTTTGCGCTCCTGGCCTGTTGTCGGGCACGGAGCTGCTTTTACCGGATCAAGTCCTCGCGCTGCCGTTGCTGCACTATCGCTGGAGATCGGGAGCTGCAAATGCGCCGAACTGGGAGCGATGGCAGGCCCATGCACAGGTAGACGGCGTTTCACCGAAAATCAGCCAGACATTTTCCGAAGAAGTCCACGCTTTGGACGCCGCTCTGGCAGGTCAGGGAGCCGTGCTCGCCTCGGAACATCTCGTCGGAGACCAATTGAAGACCGGCGCGCTCTTGCGGGTGTCAGATATCGCTTTGCCGGGGCCAACCTACTGGGCGGTCTTCCTCGCGAGCCATCCGGCAAAAGAACGGCTCACAACACTGCTGGATTGGTTTCGGAAACAAACCTGACGACTACAGATGCTGATTGTCATGCCGTCGCACCCGCTACGTCGGCACAAGCCTGAGACGTCACAGACAGAAGTCTCCGCGAGAGGATTCAGTTGAGAAAACGATTCTCACGAAGGACTGCTTTAGCGAGAGCTACGAACGCGCGAATCTTCGCTGAGGCGGACCTCCCCTCTGGATGCAGGATATGGATGGGTATGCGCTCAAGGCTGCCAAAGCCGCAGGCAGGCCAGTCGATGATGGGACTGCCTGGCAAAATGGTCAGCTGGGCGACGACATCAGGCATCTGGTCGAGCAAGGCAGGACTCAGTGAGTCAATCCGCTGTCCTGAAACATCGCTCGAAACAGCGAGGCAACGCTTCCGTTAACGACGAACCATGCGGCTCGCTGTAGTCTCGCGTTGACGGGACCCCAGTCGCACGACCGATTAAGATGGCGCCAAACTGGCCGCATCGGACGATGCGGCCAGAAAGTGCTGGGTGACTAGAGTTCCAGCTCACGCTTGCGCGCGAGCAGTGCCCTGAACTCCGGATCGTCTGCGAGGGTTTGTAGTGCCCAGAACTCTTCGAGCCACTCTGCTTCGCCCTCCCAATCGCTTTCGATCAAAAGTCTCACATTTTCCAGGGCGCCTTCGCGATCGCCGGCAAGTGCCCGCGCTCCGGCAGCATGGAAGCGGCTCCAGTTGATCTGCCCGCTGGCTCGCTCGAAATGCGAGGCCAACTCGCGGCAATGATCAGTGTCGAGATCACCGACGTTCTCGGCAGGCAACCGGCAACTATAGGCCACATGCCGATCCAATTCCGAAAGGCCGATGGATCGGCCGATGGCGATGGAGCCCTTGTTGGATTCATGGCTGTGCCATTCGACGCCATGCAGGCCACGCCGCACACATTCGGCGGTGGTCATCGAAGCAACCACACGCCCGAGCCCCAGCCGGCGGAAATCGGGTTCCGTGCCGACGCCGACTTCGCACCGTTGACCGCTGACGCTGTCCGTCACGCTATGGCTGACGATCTGCCCATTGTGCAGAGCGCAGTACCCAACAGCCTGGTTGAAGAACGCCTCCGGAGAGGTCCAGCCCTCGACGCAATCCTCCACCGTTTCAAGATTGCCAGGCTTGCGATCGAATAGCGCTCGATCGATCGGCAGGATCTCAAATCCTGGACCTGGCTGACGTACTGCCGGCAAGGCTGTGCCCGCAACATGCCCCATGCGAACACGCGGATGAGGGATTGCGAACCCATTGCTCCACGCCTTCGAAAGGTGTGGAACCCAGCGGGTTTCCGCAAAAAGATAGGCCCAGTCGGGGATTGTTTCCCGCAGGCTAGCGAGAGTTTCGTCCTCGGTGTCCGGGTTGCCCGCGAGATAGTAGGCGTCCCCGTTGGCGACGACCGTCACCTGGGGGCTGATTGGATTGTCTACCCACACCTCGCCATCGATCGTACCGTCAAGGACGGATACGATAGCAACGTGGATAGAAGAGAGTTCAGCTAAAATAGTCTGAGCGACCGAATAGGTCTCGTGCTCGAGTTTTTGCATTGATAAGCGATCCTATGGATGCGGCGGTGCTTTGCGCCTGCACCATCGATGGGAACAAGTGGAACAGATCATCTGCTCCGAAGGCAGCCGGCATACGCCCGCCGGCACTCGGCATGGTGTTGGCTGCCATCTTGGTACCTCGCTCATCACTATCGGCTACTGCGATTGGTTCGCAGGAGGGCTCCTTTAATTCGTGGACTGACGCCGGGCAAGTGGTTCACCGCGAGAATTGTCATCCTCCCTGCGGGTGGGCCGTTTGGCTCTTGGCGGCCCGATACAAAACCAACACCAAGATATTGTTGGCGAAAGCGCAATGCTGTACTGCCTCGTTCGCGCATATTTTCCTACTGAGTCAGAGAGTTGACTTAAATGAATCTTCCACTGAATGGCGCAGAGATAACGTTTCGACGGGTTACGTCTGCAAAGGTCTCTGAAATTTGCGAACTGAGCGAGACCCTGCCTGACGATCAGAGGGAATTTGTCGCGGAAACCCGCACAGTGCCGGCATAGAGGCCGGTGTCGTTCACCTGGCGCATCTGCGGGTGGGCCAGATCAATAGCTGCAGCTTTCGCGTCGGCAGTGCGTCCAAGCCGGACAAAAAGGATGGGGACTGCCTCGTCTTTACCGTTAGCTCAGTCGAGCGCGACAGCCTGCTCTTTGCGCTGAAGAATGTCGAGGAGCGCGCCAAAAGCCTGCGTGGGCGCTACGTCGCGGCACTTAAAGGGGAGATGGCACAATGACCGCCTCCCTCACCACCGCCGCCCGAATCACCATCGAGCTTTCCGACGATCTGCTCGGCATCATCAACAAGGCGCCGAGACGCGGCCTCCATCTCGTTAGCAACGCGCGCGGGAAGGCATTCGTCAAGGAGAGCTTCGGAAACTGGTTCAGGGATAGGTGCACTGGGGCCGGCGTGACGAAATCCGCTTACGGTCTCAGGAAGCTGAGCGCGACACTGGCGGCCGAGGGTGGCGCCGCCACGCATCAGCTGCTCGCCCAGTACGGCTGGACGAACATCGCAACGGCCGAAATCTACACAAAAGGCGTGTACCGGAAGCGGCTCGGCATCGAGGCCAGCCGCATCGTCGCGGATCAGATCGGGAACATAAAATTCCCTCACTCTAATCCAGATGAGGGGCTAATCCAGATGAGGGGGAAATCCGAAAAACAGAATAAAAACAAATCCTAAGTAGATCGGTTTTGACCTCTCATCCACCATCGCCACGACCCGTTCAGGACACACGCTGCGCTGCCGACGGTACGAAACATCGCCCGGGTGAACATGAACTTCCAGACCAATCTACGCCTACGTGTATAAGCAAGTTGAGCCGGGTGCATCCACACATGACCCGGGATTGCAGGAAAGAAAGATTCACCCGGTATTGACGCCATCTTCGTCCATGCGATCACGTTGAGCATCTACCTCCAAGAAGCGTAAGACTTGAGACCCGGGAGCCTCCCCTCTTATAGCTCAACCGGGTCTCTCACTGACTAGAAATGAAGAGCCAACAGATCATCTACTGTATCGACATTTCCTTGCGCCAGCGAAAAACGATGCTCACTGACAACGCGCAGTCTCACCGTGATTTTGAGGCATCGAGCTATAGATGATGCCTCACCAGCGGCCACAAGATCATCGCATAGATCGTGATGGATAGCCCGACACCGATCGCGCGCCCGATTTGGTAGATCGCATCGTCGCGATGGATCGGGCTTCTATTCGGTCGCCTTGAAGTTGCGCTCGGAGTTCTCATAGTGCCTTCGCTAAAAACGGTAGAAATAGTAGACTGGCGATGATGATGCATGCGACGGTCGCGCAAACCTCGGCGGCTTTCTCTGTTTTCGTCTTGGCCACACCCGCTCTCATGTTTTCTGATTATCTTCTTGTTCTCGATCAAAAACTGGAAATATCTGATAGTCAATCCAAGAAATACGATGATCAATTTATAGTGTATATCAGCTATCGGTAGCTTTTGTCCGTAAGCCTTCCGGGGCGCGGCGACGGCGATATAGCCCTCCCTGGAGTTTAGACTGACACCCAAAGGATAACATCATGTTTGCAACGCTATCTCTGGTACTACTGGAGCGCGCCTATAACCGTGCCTTCATCAGCGCCCAGCGCACCAATGCCTAGATGCCGTAATGGGCCGGCGTCTCACGAGTAGCCAGTTTGGTGGCTGTCCCTCAGAATGATGATGTTTGGAACGAGGTCCGAGCGATCGGCCTCAAGCATCATGCGAGGAACAGCCATGGGGTATTATGCAGGCATCGACGTCTCGCTGAAAGAGAGCAGTGTGTGTGTGGTCGACGCGACGGGCAAGCTGGTTCGGGAGGTCATGGTAGGCAGCGAGCCAGAATGCCTGGTCGGGTATTTTGATCAACTGGGCTTTCCCGTAGAGCGCATCGGCCTTGAAGCGGGGCCTTTGTCCCAATGGCTGTATGCGGCTCGCGTTGCTGCGGGGCATGATGTGGTTTTGCTGGAAACGCGGCATGTGAAGGCGGCGCTTTCGGCGATGACGATGAAGACTGACCGCAAGGATGCACGAGGGATCGCGCAACTGCTCCGCATGGGATGGTACGCCCGGTTCACGCCAAATCGTCGCCGGCCCAGGACACTCGGGCTCTATTGGTCGGCCGCAAGCTTCTGCAATCCAAGCTACTCGACGTCGAGCTCAGTATTCGGGGCATCCTGCGTGGCTATGGGTTAAAGGTCGGCGAGGTCAGCCGCGGGCGTTTCGAGGCGCGCATCCGCGAACTGATTGCAGGGCATTCGACATTGTCGAGGGTGATTGACGCGATGCTGACGGCGCGAGTAGCGCTGTGGAGCGAATTTACGAAGCTGCACCGCGAGATGCGCAGGATCGCCCGCGCCGACAAAGTTTGCAAAAGGCTGATGAGCGCACCAGGCGTCGGTGCCCTGGTTGCGCTGACCTATCGCTCCGCGGTTGATGATCCTGCCCGGTTCGAAAAGTCCAGGACGGTGGGTGCCTACTTCGGTCTGACGCCGAAGAAATATCAATCCGGCGAAACCGATCGGGATGGCGGAGTCAGTAAGGTCGGCGACGCTATGGTGCAAACGGCATTGTTCGAGACCGCCCACATAATGCTGACGCGGGCGACGCGCTTTTCCAGTCTAAAACGTTGGGCGCTCGATGTGGCCAGGCGTCGCGGGATGAAGCGTGCGAAGGTCGCCCTTGCCCGCAAACTCGGTGTCGTTCTTCACCGCATGTGGGTGGATGCAACTTCGCTGGAGCGTAAGCCCTGTCGCGGCATGAGGAGAGATATGTGATTGATGCAGGCAAGCACAAGGTCTGCATCTGATAAGGTCCCGTCGCTGGGACGCAGGCTTGGCAAGGTCGTGTGTAGTGCTGTGACCGCTTCGGCGAAGCACGCTCCCTAGATTGACCTGTCGGCTTGTTGATCTGATGGCATAGTGTGGCAGTCTTCGTGCTGACCACGGACAGAAGCATGACCCCAGCGACGAGATAATCATTCCGAGGGACTTGACGGACAAAGGCCCATTACAGAAGCACGACTTTGGCAGAATTTTAGAAGAGAGTGGTCGGCGGCAGTGCGGACATCGTGTTGATGGTGGCCGTTCGAGGGCGGCGATGATAGTCGCGCGGATGGCCGGAAGGGTGGGCTGGGGTGGCGGGCCCTGGCTTCTTTTTTTCCCGCTTCGCCTGCTTGAGGCGCCGAGATTGAAGGAAGGCATAAGCAATCATGGTCATGAGCGCGTGCCGATGCAGCCCCGTCCATGATCGTCCCTCGAAGTGGTCGAGCCCGAGTTCCTCCTTCAACTGCTGATGCGCCTGCTCGCGGATCCAGCGCGCCTTGATCGCGCCGGCCAGGCGCTTGAGCGAGGTGTCGGCGGGCAGGTTCGAGAGGTAATATTTGCCCTCTCCATTCGAACGATGTTCGCCGATCAGCCAGGCCTCTTCTCCCGGCAGATGCTGCTGCCCCATGTCGCCGATCCTCTGGGTCGGCCCGTCGGCCACCTTGATCCGCACGGCGGCGAAGCGGGCCTTCAGCGGCCCCTTGGTGCCACGTCGCCAACTCAGCGTGCGCCAGGGCGCGGTCGCCAGCGTCTTCTCCGCCGATACCGACTTTGCGTCGGGCACATGGTTCTTGCGCGGGCGCCCGCGCCCGGCGACGGGACAGATGAGGGCCAGGTCAACCGGATAGACCTTCTGGGTCCCCCCAACGCCCACGGCCCAGGTAAGGCCACGCTCGCTCAGCCCCTGCCGGAAGGGCGCGGAGATCGGCGTCGATCTCGTAAAGGACCCGTCGAAGGCGCTCGAGCTTCCGATCGCCGTCCAGATCCTCTTCGTCGGCATCGAACTCGGCAGCTTCACCGGGAAGGCGTTGAACGACTAAATCACCGATGGCCGGGCTGACTACGTCGGTGCCCGTCAAATCGTCAACGGCACGGACAAGGCCGAGAAAATTGCCGGCTATGCCGTAGCCTTCGAGCGGGCGCTTGTCGCTGCAGGATACAAATCCGCCACCAAACCGGCTTTGCCCGGCGCTGAACCTACCGGCCCGGCAACGAGCTTCCCGATATCGTTGAGCTCGACTGGTGGACGTGGCCGACGAAGTGCGTCCTGCCTGAGGGGCAGTTCATACTGAATACGCTATGGACGATCAGGCCGACGCTGTTTCCCGAGAAGGAAATTAGGGTCCGATCGAATGTGTTCACGGTGTCGCCCTGAAAATCCGCCGGGTGGGAACGTTGATATCGACACTCGAGAACCGCATTCATTTTAGGTGCGTCTACGACAATCTAGATGAACGAAGTAGGGATCACTAATATGCTTGTTGACGAAGGACGCTTTTCTGCTCGGCTTGAGCCGGCGGGAGGCCTGGAGCTTCCTCATCGCGTTGTTGTGGAGCAGAATTAAGGGCCAAAGCGTCGGGAGGATGAAGGATATCCAGGCGGTACCGGAAGGATTCGATCTCGGCGTTTGAGAAGCGTTCCAGATCTTGAAGTATCCACATCGCAATCGCAATCAATTCAGAATCGCTCAGATTCTGATTTTCGTTCTGAATGAGAGGAACCATAGCCACCAGTTCGCAGCTCTGCCCGGATTGATCATAAACTCGTACAAGAAAATTCTGCATAGCTTCCTCCAAATTGGTGGGAAGCGATCCATAATACACGTTTTAGCAGATTTTTTTATTTTTTGATGCGCACAATTGTGTGACTTCACTGACGTGATCGTTTACCATCCAGGCTGCCGTAGAATTTAGAGCACGTCCTGTTCAATCCGGTTCATACCCTGCTGCCCTGAAGTCGTTGGCACATTCGGCGGGTGAGAACTGGTCGAGTATGTCGCCGAGTGCATCCCATAGGGCTTTGATGGTCCGCTCGGCTTTGGCGCGCAGCAGTGCCTTGAGTTTCGAGAAGGCATTTTCGATCGGGTTGAAGTACGGGCTGTACGGCGGCAGGTAAAGCAGGCGTGCTCCTGCCGCCTCGATGGCATCGCGAACACCGGTGATCTTGTGGGCAGGCAAATTGTCCATCACGACGACGTCGCCTGACGACAGACTCGGCACCAGTATCTGCTCGACATAGGTGAGGAACACATTGCCGTTCTTGGCGTTATCGTAGACGACGGCGCGCTCATGCCCGTCAGTCGCAATGCGCCGGTGAAGGTTGTCGTTCTCCAGTGGCCGTGCGGGATGCCGGCTCTGCAGCGTTCACCGCATGGCGCTCTTCCACGCAGACGCGCCATCTTGGTCGACAGCCCGGTCTCATCGATGAAGACGAGGCGTGCCGGATCGAGGTCAGGCTGGCCGTCGAACCAGGCGCGGCGGCGTTTCAGGATGTCGGGACGGTCCTGCTCCAGCGCGTGGGCGGATTTATTGAATGGCCCACCCATTCCCCCAGCATCGAGTACGATGCTGATATCCAGAAAGCGAAAGGAGCGAGCCAATGTCTATTGCGATCCTCGGGATTGATCTGGGCAAAAACGCTTGCAGCATAGTTGGCGTGGATGCGGTCGGCGCGGTCATTGTTCGCTGAACGATGCGTCGGCAGACGTTGATTGACTACGTTGGCAGGCTTCCGACCTGTGTGGTCGCAACACATGCCGGGCGAGGAAGCCTGGTTGGTTGGCGAATGGCGATCAAAAGACGAGCGTAAATACTACCTGTCCGACTTGCCGGCCGATGCGACATTGAAAGCGCTGGCGGCCGCCATCAAGGCGAGATGGGTTTGCGCGACAACAATTCTTCCGCATCCCAGCCATAGAATTTAGATGCGGCCTGATTTGCGTGCATGATATCCAGATTATCGCCGTCGCACAGCAACATGGGCATCGGATTTGCGTCGAACAACTGGCCAAGCCATTCCTCGCGCTGCTTCAAATCAGTGATGTCGATGCGCATGCCGATAGCGCCGCCGTCGAGCGTTCGGCGGTCGTCGTGCCGGAGCCATCGGCCGTCGCGAAGCTGCTGTTCTTCCTGTGCGGCAGGCAGCCGGAACTTCTCCATGCGCTCGACAAGCCATGTTTCCTTGTCCTCGATGAATTCCCGCATCTCGTCGCCGGCAAGGTTGATCTTCAGTATCTCCTCAAAATGAATGCCCGGCCGAAGATGCCTGGCAATGTCACTGTAGAGTTCTGCATATTTCTGGTTCCAAAGGACCTATCGGCCCTCTGCGTCAAAAACGCAGACCGCTTGAGGCAGCATGTCGAGAATGGATCGCAAGCGGATTTCTGCGACTGGAACTTCTTGTTCCTTTGTCCGCTCGACATCGATGAAAACCGTCATCATTTCGTCGGAGCGGCCCAGCCAGCGCGCGATCCTGACACATGCACGTCTTTCATGGCCTGCGCCGTCTACGATGCGACACAGCGGCATCTCTAACTCAAGCGGCCAATCGGGCAGAAGCAGCTCCATTGGGAGCCCGTCGAATTGATCGCGCGTGTAAAAGAGCCTGCGTGCACGATGGTTCCTGCGGCATCAAAAATAAAAGCTGCAGTTGGACATGCGTCGCGAGATGCAAATAGTACCGCGTCAGGCATCGTCACTCCAAACGGTACGGCCTTTTTCAAGGCCGCAATTCCGTTACGGTATCGTGCGAAGGTAACGATGGCGTTGATGGAGCTGAATCCTCATTGCGCGACGGTGGCCGAAGCGTAAGGTGGCCTACGGGCTCAATTTGCCGATCCTGAGAGCGAAGCGTGCTCCTTGTCGTGCAGCGCGAACCGATCAAGCATGTGTGCACTCGCCTCGTTGACGCCGATGACGGCGACCTCGATACCCTGGCACCGGTATTTGAGGACGATTTTGTCGAGCGCGCCGACGGCCGTGATGTCCCACAGATGCGCCTGCGTGACGTCGATAGTCACCTTGCGCAGCGTCTCGGTGAAATCGAACGCCGCCGTGAAGCTTTCCGCCGACGCGAAGAAGATCTGGCCGTCGACATGGTAGGTGCGTTCCGTACCCTCCGCACCCAGCGTCGAGCGCACGTGGAAGAGCTTGGCGACCTTGCCGGCGAAGAACACGCCGGAGAGCAGCACGCCGACGAGTACACCCTTGGCAAGGTCATGGGTGCCAACCACGGTCGCGACCGTTGCCAGCATTACGATGGAGGAAGACAGAGGATTGCGGCGCAGGTCGAGGATCGAGCGCCAGGAAAAAGTGCCGATCGAGACCATGATCATGACGGCGACCAGGGCTGCCATCGGAATGATGCGCACGAGATCGTCCAGCACGAGGATGAGGAACAGCAGGAAGGCGCCTGCGACGAAGGTCGAGAGACGTCCACGGCCGCCGGAGGTGACGTTGATCACCGACTGGCCGATCATGGCGCATCCACCCATGCCGCCGATGAGGCTGGAAGCGATGTTGCTCGCTCCCTGACCGATACATTCCTGGCTCTTGGAACTCGGCGTATCCGTCATGTCGTCCACGATCTGTGCAGTCAGCAGTGATTCCAGCAGGCCGACTGCGGCGAGCGCCATGGAGTACGGGAAAATGATCTGCAGCGTCTCGAAGGTCAGCGGCACCTGGGGCAGTGCGAAGATCGGCAGCGCGGAGGGTAGTTCGCCGAGATCGCCGACCGTGCGCAGGTCCAGGCCGCCCCAATAGGCGACGCCGGTCAGCACGAGGATCGCGACCAGCGGCGACGGGATGGCCTTGGTGACATAAGGGAAGAGATAGATGATCGCGAGGCCCGCCGCGATCATCGCATAGGTCAGCCCCGGCACACCGATCAGCTCCGGCAGCTGCGCCATGAAGATGAGGATCGCGAGTGCGTTGACGAAGCCGGTGATGACGGAGCGCGAGACGAAGCGCATGACGCGGCTGAGCTTCAGAAAGCCCGCACCGATCTGGATGAAGCCCATCAAAAGCGTTGCCGCGAAGAGATATTCCAGCCCGTGCTCCTTGACGAGCGTGACCATCAGAACGGCCGTCGCCGCCGTGGCGGCGGAGATCATGCCGGGCCGGCCGCCGACGAAGGCGGAGACGCAGGCGATGGCGAAGGAGGCGAAGAGCCCGATCTTGGGATCGACGCCGGCAATGACGGAAAATCCGATGGCTTCGGGAATGAGGGCAAGCGCCACTACGATGCCGGAGAGAGTATCGGCGCGAATGTTCGAGAACCACTCACGCTTGTAGGTCGTCAGATTGAACATGAAAAGTCCGCAAGAGTAGTGCATCCAGACCGGATGATGTCCGGCATGTGAACTGGTTTGATGCTTTTGCGTTGTCTGGCGGATCGGCGGCCAGAAGAGCCACCCGGATTTTCACCGGGTCCGGGGTGAATGAACCCCTTATAGAAAATGCTGTGCAGCGGTCAACGGCGATTTGGCATAAGATTTGGTTGAACCTGGGAGAAGGCACGAATGAAACGGAAGGCTACCTGTTCCTGCGGCGCGCTTTCGCTTGTCGCGCAGGGCGAACCGGTGACAGTCTCCGTCTGCCATTGCCTGGAATGCCAGCGCCGGAAAGGCTCCGCTTGCGGGATTGCTGTGTTCTTTGCAATTGGAATGACCGAAGTCGCCAGCATATCTACGGTGTTATCCCGGATCGGCGACCGCGGCAAGCCCGTCGAGTTTCACTTCTGCCCTTCCTGCCGATTCACCCTCTTCTGGGAGCCAGACTTTCGCCCTGGCATGACGGCTTTGGCTCTTGGCTGCTTTGAGGAGAAGGATGGACTGGAGCCAACACAACGCGTCTTTGATCACCATCGGCATCCGTGGGTCATGGTACAGACCTCCTGAGAGCGTTTCCACCTTTCCTCGAAGCGGCGATCACTGTTCGTTTGGCAGGAATTACTCTGACCGGCTCATATGTCAGTCTCTCCGGAGCCTTTTCCGGCCGCCCGCCGCATTCGGATGGCGGCTGCGATAAAGACGCGGGAGAGGCCGTGATAGAGTGGCTCGCGCGAGAGAATACGGGACGTAAGATAGCCGAGCATCGAGACGGCCATGATGGGAATCACCGCCTCGTGGTCGCCCGTCATTTCGAGAATGATGACAAAGGCCGTCATCGGCGCCTGCACGACGCCGGCGAAGTAACCCGCCATGCCAAGCACGGCGGCAAGCGCGATGCTGGTTCCGAGGAGTGAGCCCAATGTGCTGCCGAGGCCCGCGCCAACGGAAAGGGAAGGGGCGAAGATACCCCCCGGAATGCCTGACAGCATCGAAAGGAAGCCGGCGGCGAACTTTTCCAGGAAGAACAAGTGCGGCAGGGCTTCGCCCTGTACGGCGCCCTTGGCCTGCTCATAGCCGGTGCCGAAGGTATCGCCACCCGAGAGCACGCCTATAGCGGCGATGGCCAGTCCGCAGCAGAGAGCCAGCAGCACCATGCGCTTCATCGGCTCGGGCTGTGCCCAGCGTCGGATGCGCTGCCCGAAATGCTGTGCCATGCCACTGAAGATCGCGCCGAGCGCTCCGCCACCGATGCCGCAGGCCAGGACCAGCGCCCAGTCCCGCATCTGAACGGGCGCGACCGACGTCGATCCGAAATAGTGGTAGCTGCCTGAAAGGCCGAGCGCTGCAAGGCCGGAGATGATGACGGCGGCAAGCACGAGACCATTGGTGCGGGCTTCATAGGTGCGGCCCATCTCCTCTATCGCAAAGACGATGCCGGCAAGCGGGGTATTGAAGGCGGCGGCGATGCCGGCAGCCGAGCCCGCGAGAATGAGGCCGCGGGCCTGCGCCATGCCGCCGAAGCGACCGGCGGCCAGCATGATCGAGGCACCGACCTGTACCGTCGGCCCCTCTCGGCCGATGGAGGCGCCGCAAAGAAGACCGAATACCGTCAGGAGAATCTTGCCGAAGGCGATGCGCAGGGACAGCAAGCGGCCGCGATCCTCCTCGTCCTTGAGATGCCGCGCGGCGATTGCCTGGGGGATGCCACTGCCCTGCGCGTTCGGAAGAAAACGCATCGCCAGATAGGCCGAGAGGGCGAAACCGGCCGGGGTTATGAGAAGCGGAATGAGATAATTCCATTCGCCAGCCGTTGTCATGCTTGTGAAGCCGTGCTGAGCGAGGTCGGCAAGCTTGGCGAAGCCGACGCTGACAACCCCGATGGCGAGCGCGCCGCACCAGAAGATGAGGCGCGGACGCCAGAGGGAAAACGAGCCCCAGAAGACGCGGGACCGACGCAGAAGCTTGGATTTGCGATAGAATGCGGGCATCGTCTTGCTTCGATCAAATTTGGCAATGGCGGGCTATCGGCTGGCGGCTGGTCCAACGTGATCGCCGGCCGGCCGGTGCCGCCGGTCTATGAACCCATACCCTACTTCACCCGAATGGCCGAGCGCGAATCCAGGTGATGGGGGTGATGCAGGTTCATTCAAAGGGCGATAGGCCTGAAAATCGCGGCCATTCGGTTTCTGGAATACATCCAGATCGAATTCCGGAAGGATCGCAAGCAGATGGTCGATGATATCCGACTGGATGCCTTCTTAGACGTCCCAGGCCGGTGTCCTGGTGAAACAGTAAACCTCCAGAGGTAGGCTGTGTGCGCTGTAGGTTACCCGAAATCGACGGAGACCATCACTCGGTCGGAAAAAAATGTCCAGCAACAGTCGCGACGGGCACGACGCGCTGGCGACCGTCATAGAATTTCTGCACCCCAGCGACGAGCTCATGGTGACTCGGCTCGGCCGATTGGGCCGCGATTGTCGGTCGGGTCACCGCCTCACAGATCGCTTCCGCATCCTTTGCATCGTTCTTCTGCCGCTTCACGTACGGTTTGACGCAAGACGCCGGCATTAGCGTTCGTGGACAAAGGTTGACTGCGGAATCGGTTTTTGATTCAAGGCTTTCATTTGGAGGTAGCCTTGGGCGAACGGATCGGTTTGACGGACGAGGAATGGGCGGTGATCGGCCCGCTTCTTCCCCCCGAGCAAGGACGCGGATGCCGCCCTGCTCAGGACAATCGGCGCTATTTCGAAGGCATGATGTGGATGGCGCGCACGGGTGCGCAATGGCGACACCTGCCTGATGAATACGGCAAGTGGAACAGCGTCTTCCGCCGATATCGACGCTGGGTTGAGACCGGTGTGTTCGAAGCAATGCTCGAAACGCTGGCAGAGATGGTCGAGCGGGATCGAAGCGCCGACATGATCGACAGCACAATTGTCCGGGCACATTGGCCTGCCCCCATGGGGTGATCCATTTGGAATGTTAGTGCATGCTCGGTCTGCTGGCCACTGCCGGTGTTGACGCCGGTCCGTTCTGGCGAGGCCAGACAGCGGCTTCAGGTGCCGGTGGCTTGTAGGCCAGCGAAGAGTGTGGCCGCACAGTGTTGTAGTGACGTCGCCAGTTTTCGATGATGATCTTTGCCTCCTTGAGCGTGTAGAAGATTTCTCCGTTGAGCAGTTCGTCACGGAGCTTCGAGTTGAAGCTCTCGCAATAGCCGTTTTCCCACGGACTGCCCGGCATGATGTAGGCGGTCTTGGCTCCCACCGCCGCGATCCACTCCCGTAGCGCCTTGGCGATGAATTCCGGGCCGTTGTCGGAACGAATATGGGTCGGGATGCCGCGCAGGATGAACAGGTCGGAAAGCACGTCGATGACATCGACGGCCTTCAGCTTTCTCTCGACCCTTATGGCGATGCATTCCCTTGTGAACTCATCGATCACGTTGAGCATGCGGATTTTCCTGCCATTGTGCGTCCGATCCTCGACGAAGTCATAGGACCAGACATGGTTGGGGTATTCCGGTCGCAGTCGGATGCACGAACTGTCGTTCAACCACAGCCGACCGCGCTTAGGTTGCTTGTGCGGCACTTTCAGCCCCTCCCGTCGCCAGATGCGCTCGACCCGTTTGACGTTCACGATCCAGCCAGCCTGATGCAGCATCGCAGTGATGCGGCGATAGCCATAGCGGCCGTACTGGAGGGCAAGCGTCGTGATGTCTGCGGTCAACGCCGCTTCATCATCCGGGGTCTTGGCGATCTTGCGCTGTGTGGAACGATGCTGACCGAGAACCCGGCATGCCCGTCTCTCGGACACTTTCAGTTCATTGATGACATGATCCACGCAAGCGCGACGACGGGCGGGGCTCAGAAGTTTCCCTTGGCGGCCTCCGCTAAAATCATCTTGTCCAAGGTGAGGTCGGAAACGGCGCGCCGGAGCCGGGCATTCTCCGCTTCCAGCTCCTTCAGGCGCTTCACCTGGTCGCCCTTGAGGCCACCGTATTCGGAACGCCACCGATAGTATGTAACTTCCGTCACGCCTATCGACCGGATCGCTTCCGCCATCGATTTTCCCTGCGCATTCAGCACGTCAACCTGACGAAGCTTCGTGACGATCTCTTCTGCCTTGTGTCTTTTCCCTGCCATTTCAATGTCCTTCCTCGGCTCATAAGCCATACTTCAAGAAGGATCACTTTTCAGGGGGCAGACCAGAAGGCGCCAGTGCCTCGATGATCGGGGTGATGCCGAGGCTTTTCGTGCGGGGGGCGGCGAGATCCACCACGTTGCGGATGACGCTGTCGATCGAAACGTCCTCCAGGTCCGAGGCATCCTTGCGCGCGAAGGTCTTGAGATGCTTGACGGTGCGCTGCATGCGCTTGACGAGGGAGCGGGCATCGACGATGCGCGCGCCTGCGGCTTCGGCGGATTTCCTGCCGGCCAGCACGCCGGCGGTGGCGAGCGTCGCGTCGAGCGCGGCGAGCGGCTGGCTTACCTCGTGCACGATGGCCGCGGACATGCGGCCGAGCGCCGCCATCTTCTCCGAATGGATGAGGCCCTCCTGGGCACGGCGCAGCTCGTCCTCGGTCCTGCGGCGCATGTCGATCTCGCAGGCGAGATCCTGCGTGCGTTCGGCCACCATGCGTTCGAGCAGTTCACCCTGCCGCAGCCGCATGCGGATGATCTGGGCGCGCTGGTGCAGGAAATAGAGCGCGCCCGTCGCCAGCAGACCGGCGATCAGCGCGGCGAGCGCCCAGAAGCCGGCGAGCTTGGCCGTGTCCCCGGTACCGGTTGCCGCCAGCACGTGCCAGCCGTCCGGCTCGACCGTCGAGAAGCGGGCGAGCAGCGGCGCGCCGCCCTGTGCGATGCGAAGCGCCGGGTCCTCCAGAGCGCCGGTGGGCAGGCCCACCCCTTCCGGCAGGATCGGCCTGCGGGCCGCAAGGTCGGCGCCCTCGTAGGTGCGTTCCGCCGCAAGCCGCGCCAAAGCCTCCGTTCCGAGCGGCGCCAGCGGACGGTACTTCCAGTCTGGGTTGCCCGAGAGGAAGACGATGCCCCAGCGATCCGCGATGGCGGTCTGTACGCCGGCCGCCTCCCAGGCCAATTCCAGCGGCGACAGGTCCGCCTTGACAACGACGACGATGGGCGGCTTTCCGGCAATATCGATGCGCGAGGCGAGGAAGTAGCCGGGCTTGCCGGTCGTCACGCCAATGGCATAGTAGCGCCCCTCGCCTTCGCGCATCGCATACCGGAAATAGGGGCGGAAACTGTAGTCCTGTCCGACGAAGCTCTCCGGCGTCATATGATTGCTCGCCGCAAGGGTCACGCCGTGCGCGTCGAGCACGTAGAGTTCGGCGGGACCGGCCTGCCGGACGATGGTTTCCAGGTAGGCGTTGGCCGCGTCGAGTGCCGTTTCGCCGCGCTCCGTTCCTGCGATCGCCCGGATGCGCGCGTCCTCGCCGATCACCATCGGCAAGTAGCGGAAACGCTCGATCTCCGTTTCGATGGCGCGATTGGTCAGGACGAGACTGCGCTGGAGTTGGCCTTCGAGCGTGGCAATGGCGACACCGCTTGCCAGGTAGTAGGCGACGAAGGGCGCTATGCAGGTGACGACAAGCATGGCGATCGTCATGCGACCGATGGTGCGAGTCATTTTCGGGCCGATCCGTCTCTCGCTTCTCTCACCCATGAGCTTAGCGTTCCTTGCATGCGAAAAGAACAGGAGATTGGCCCCCGGTGAGACGGATCATTTACCGGGCTCCCGCGATATCGCCTCGCCATCCGCGCAGGGCCGCAGCACGACAGGCTCTCCCTTGTCGCGGCCAAGCTCCCGGCAGCCGTCCGCCGCGCAGAGCGTCCAGCCGGAGCCGGTGGCGCCGGACGAGGCGAGGACCAGTGTGGTGAGCGGTGCGGCATGCGGCTCCCACACCCACCAGCCGTCCTTGCGGCGCGCGCCTTCGCCAGGCTCCATGCCGGCGCCCGAGCCCTTCACCCGCGCCTCCCGCAGCACCAGCCCGTCCGGCGTGACGGCCCAGCTTTCCTGCCATGCGGTCTTCTCAACCGAATGGGTCCAGCCCAAGGTGAAGAGACCGGCGGCAAGGGCGATGGCCTTGCCGCCGGCAATGCACAGCAGGGTGCTCATGCCGCTTCCGGCGCGGCCGCTGCCCGCGCCCTGCGCCAGATGAGGACAGCGAAGACCGCCCCGAGCGCAAAGCCAATCTCATCCGTCACGGGCAGCGCGGCGAGCATGCTGAAGGAGGCAGCGGTGGCGAGCGCCCGTTCGAAGAGGTTGAGCCGGACGGCGGCAAAGCCGATCACCGCGGCGCCCCAAAGGCCGATAGCGAAGCCCGTTTTGAAGACGATATAGGCGACGGCCGCCGGATAGCCGAGCGACGCGGCAAGCGGCCCTCCTTCCTGCAGCATCAGCGCCGGCGAATAGACCGCCATGAAAGGGATGACGAAGCCGGCGGCTGCCACCTTGATGGCCTCGAAGGAGATCTTCAGGCCGCTTTCGCGGGCGATGGGGGCTGCCGCGAAGCAGGCGAGCGCTACCGGCGGCGTCAGGTCGGCGAGAATGCCGAAATAGAATACGAACATGTGGCTGACGATCAGCGGCACGCCGAGTTCGAGCAATGCCGGGCCGGCGATGGACGAAGTTATGATGTAGTTCGGGATCGTCGGAATGCCCATGCCGAGCACCAGGCAGGTCACCATGGTCAGGAGCAGCGACAGGAGGAGGCTCTTGCCGCCGACCGACACGATGAACTGGCCGAAGGTGTTGGCCGCCCCGGTCAGCGTCATCGTGCCGATGATGATGCCGACGAGCGCGCAGGCTATGGCCACCGGCAGCGCGGTCTTGGCGCCATCCGCCAGCGCGTCGCGGCAGATGGCTAGCGTCTCCCGGCCGCCCTTCCAGATACCATTGGCAAGGACCAGCACCGCCAGCGCGACGACGACGACCTCCATGCCGAACTTAAAGAAGGCGGCGGCGACGAGGCCGAGGCCGATCCAGAAGATCACCCGGACCGCGGTCGATGGAAGGCCAAGGGCGATGGAACTGCCGAGGATCAGCAGCAGCGTGAAGCCGAGGCCAACGGTGCCGGCGAAGAGGGGCGTGTAGCCGGAGAACAGCAGCCAGACGAGGGCGGCGAGCGGCAGGACCAGATACCAGCCCTTGGTGATCGCGGCGCGGGCCGAGGGCAGTTCGTTACGGGGCAGCCCGAGAAGCCCGCGCTTGCCTGCCTCCAGATGGACCATCCAGAAGGCGGACGCGAAGTAGAGGATTGCCGGAATGAGGGCGGCCTTGACGACCTCGTGATATTCGACGCCAAGCGTCTCGGCCATGATGAAGGCGACGGCACCCATGACCGGCGGCATGATCTGGCCGCCCATCGAGGCGGTGGCCTCGACGCCGCCGGCAAAGGCGGGGCGATAACCGAAGCGCTTCATCAGCGGAATGGTGAACTGGCCGGTCGTCACCACATTGGCGACGCCCGATCCGGAGATCGTCCCCATAAGGCCGGACGAAATGATCGCCACCTTCGCCGCTCCGCCGCGCCGCGCGCCGACGAGCCTGAGCGATACATCGTTGAAAAGCTGGATCATGCCGGCCTTTTCCAGGAAGGCGCCGAACAAGATGAAGAGGAAGATGTAGCTTGAGGAAACCAGCGTCGGAATGCCGTATATGCCCTCCGTGCCATAGGCCATGTGGTCGATGACCTGGGAGAAGGCATAGCCGCGATGGTTGAGCGGCGAGGGCAGGTATTCGCCGAACAGGCAGTAGGCGAGGAAAGCGCCCGAGATGATCGGCAGGGCCGGTCCCATCAAGGCCCAGGCGGCGGCGAAGACGATGCCGATACCGATGACGCCAAAGGCGATGTCCTGCGGCAATGGATCGCCGGCCCGCACCAGCAGGTCGGCATATTCGTAGCATTGGTAGAAGGCGACGGCTGCTCCGAGCGCAGAAAGGCTCCAGGCGATCGCGCGGGCGGCTCCGCTCCTGGTCCCCATGGCGGCGAGCAGCGGAAAGATCAGGACCGTGACGAAACCGACATGGATTGCCCGGACGAGTTGGCTCGGCGGATCGAGAAGATGTGCGGCGGTTGCGATCTGGAACAGGGAAAACAGAAAGGCGATCGCAAAGAGCACCCGCCCTTCTTTCGTCGCCGGGAACGTGCCCGCGAGGGCGTCATGCTTGCTCAGCGCGGCGGCAGCGCCGTCGGCCGGTCCATTGGTGTCGTGCATCGTTTCCTCCCGAGCGACGGACTACTAAGGTATCTGTGCGGCGATCCTCCACCGCCGCACAGTCGTTGCTAAACGGTCAGAGCAGCCCCTTTTCCTTGTAGTAGCGTTCGGCGCCCGGATGCAGCGGGATGGGCATGCCTTTCAGCGCTTCTTTCAGATCGATCTGCTCGGCCGCCTTGTGGGCGGCGACCATGGCCGGCAGGTTCTCGAAGAGCTGCTTGGTCATCTGGTAGGCGGTTTCGTCGGAAACCTCCGAGTGCGTCACGAGGAAGTTGACCACCGCAACCGTCGGCACATCCTTGTCCTGGCCCTGGTATGTGCCCGCCGGAACGGTGGCGGCGATGTAGGGCGCGCCGAGCTTTGTGGCGATGTCTTCGGGAACGGAAACCATCTGCACGTCGAGCGAGGTGGCAAGGTCCTTAAACGACGAGACGCCGAGGCCGGCCGATTGCAGCGTGGCGTCGAGCTGACGATTTTTCATCAGCTCGACGGATTCGGCAAATGGCAGATATTCCGTCTTGCCTAGATCGTCATAGCTCATCCCGGCCGCCACCAAGATGGCACGGGCGTTCAGTTCTGTACCTGATTTCGGCGCGCCGACAGAGAGGCTCTTCCCCTTAAAGTCGGCGAGTGTGGCGATCCCGGACTCCTTCGACGCCATGATCTGAATGTAGTTCGGGTAAATGGCGGCTATACCGCGCAGCTTGTCGAGCGGTGCCTTGAAACCGGCTTCGGCATTGCCTTCCGCGGCGAGTTTGACGGAATCACCCAGCGCGAAGGCGATTTCGCCGCGGCTCTGTTGCAGGAGATTCAGGTTCTCGACAGAAGCCTTGGTGGCCTGAACTTGGGTGCGGGAGCCTGCGATCTTTTCGCCGTATATTTTCGAGAGTGCGACGCCGAGTGGATAATAGACGCCGGACGTGCCGCCCGTCAGGACGTTGATGAACTCGTCTGCTCGCGCGGCGGCGGCCGTGGTGAAGGCGATGGATACGCCGGTAGCAGCTATGATGACGGCGCGCTTCAACTTGTTTTTCATGGAAACTCCTCCCGTTTGGCAAAATGACGCAGCTCTCACGTCCGCGTCGTTGTTTAGATAGCAAGAGTCAGGCCAGATCAAAGCCGTTGACATGCTAAGGTGGGGCCGTGTGGCGCGCTTCGCGAATGGCAAGAAATTACTCGTCGAGGATGACATTTGGCAAGTTTTTGCTGAAGGTGGATATCCGTCTAGCGTTCGTGGACAAAGGTTCACTGCGGAGTCGGGTTTTGATTCAAGGCTTCCATTTGGAGGCAGCCTTGGGCGAACGGATTGGTTTGACAGACGATGAGTGGGCGGTGATCGGTCCGCTTCTTCCCGCTGAGCGAGGGCGCGGATGCCGCCCTGCTCAGGACAATCGGCGCTATTTCGAAGGCATGATGTGGATGGCGCGTACGGCTGCGCAATAGCGACACTTGCCTGATGAATACGGCAAGTGGAACAGCGTCTTCCGCCGATATCGACGCTGGGTTGAGACCGGTGTGTTCGAAGCAATGCTCGAAACTCTGGCTGAACTGGTCGATCGCGCGGCGGCTTCACCACCAAGCTCCATGCCCGCTGCGATGCGAAAGGCCGTCCGCGCGGCTTTGTCCTGACGCCCGGGCAGACGCATGATACCCAAGGCTTTGCGTCCTTGTTCCGGATGATCTCCGACCGGGTCGAAGCTTTCCTCGCCGACAAGGGTTACGACGCCGATCCCACACGACAAAGCCAAATACAAATGGCGTAACCAGATCGAGCGGCTCTTCAACAAGCTCAAGAACTGGCGGCGCGTTGCGACCCGCTATGACAAGACAAAGGAATCCTATCTCGGCTTCGTCGCAATCGCCGCAGTCAAACTATGGATGCCGTTTATCCGCGAGCGCTAGGTAACCCAACCCTGAGAGACGCTCGTCGAAACATACACATTCGGTGAAGGACGCCTTGCTCAATTGAGAATTTTGGTAAGGCTCCGGCTATATCGACGTCAATATAGCCAGTGATTTAACCATGGATATCATTAGCAGCGGTCACCCGCAGATCAGTCGGCTGGAGATAGGTGAGAAAGGTCGTCGTGGGCACTTTAATGACGAAGCCAAGCTGGCGACTGTCGCTGAGAGCTATAGTGGACCTCAGCAGCTATCGGCGACGGCTCGTCGCCATGAGATTACGCGCTTTCAGTAGAATAGCTGGCGCACGGCGGTGCTGGAAGGGCGGTTTGGGGGTGGTTCATTGGATGGCTTCGTTTCCGTTGTTCCGGATTACGACGCGGTGGCCGGGCCTCCTGTTCCGGTTGCTGAGGTGGAGTGTTGTCCTGGACTTGAACCGGGGTCGACTGTCGAACGTAGACCACAGCTTTGCGTGTCAGCACCGAGGTGGCAAGGAGAATTTGCTTGTCATCGCTCGCCTCCCTCGCTGCGACGCCGGCTGCGGCCATCAGAAGGGTTGCCAGCCTCGTGACAACGGGCTCCGTTCCGCGTCACTCAAATCTCGCATCTGCGGCGTATCGAACGGTATGCTCAGTTGCAGGGTCAGTATTGGCAAAGTCGAGGGTGGTGGTAGTGCCTTCATGGCGCGCCATCCTGGATGGCCGTGAGTCCATCCGTTGAACTTTGCCTGACACCACGCTCGGTAAGTAGCCTATGAAGCTCCATAAGGCTTGCCACCGCAACCTGTGGCTCGCCCATCTCCATGCTGGCGCAAAACGCTCGATCCAGCATCCATTCCGCAATCTGAATGACTTCGCCAGGCCGAACCTCTATCCGCACGATCGCGCCGCTGGCCCAATCCTCACGACTTTCGTGCCGAAAACAACCACCCTTGCGCCCGGTTCGGGCAAGACCATGAAAGCCTGGCTTTGGGCTTACGCACGCGATGATCGGCCCTATGGCGGAACCAGCCCGCCGATGGTGACCTATCGCTTCGAAGACAGCCGAGGTGCGCAGTGCGTGGCGCGGCCTCTCGTTGGCTTAATTGGTATCCTGCAAGTCGATGGATACATGGCCTACACCAGCCTGGCCAGGACGCGGGCCAAAGGCGGCAACAACGAGACGATCCAACTCGCAGGCTGCTGGGCGCATCTCAGGCGCAAGTTTTACGACCTGCACATCACCGGGGTCTCGCAGGCTGCGACGGATATGGTCGTCGCCATGAGCGCACTATGGAAGGTCGAGGATGAGGTTCGCGGCCGGGATGCCGAGACCAGAGCGACGCTGCGACAGCAAAAGTCCGCAGTCATTGTCACCGGCCTCTTCGATCTGTGGGAAAGAGAGCTGCGCAAAATCTCTGGGAATTCCAAGACTGCCGAGACGATCCGCTATGCACTCTCCTGGCGGGACGTGCTGGAGCAGTTCCTGGCGGACGGCCGTGTCGAAATCGACTCCAACATCGTCGAACGCGCGATCAGGCCTCAAACAATCACGAGAAAAATAGTCTATTCGCCGGCAGCGAAGGTGGTGGACGCACCTGGGCGACATTGGCCACTCTCCTTCAGACCTGTTGGGGTGGACGGCCCCCAAATCGGCATCGATGTGCCAGAATGAGGTCGTTACAGATCTCAAGCGAAGG
>NZ_KQ410760.1 GCF_001262505.1 Shinella sp. SUS2 | reverse complement strand
AGACCGTCCGCGTCGTTCGCTGGCGTCTGTGCGATCTGGCGCAATGGCTGTGGGAGGAGTTTCGCGTTTCGGTGAGCGAGCAGACGCTCAGCCGCGAAGTCCGGGCCATGGGCTATCGCAAGCTCGCTGTTCGGCCCAAACATCACGCGCAAGACCCTCAAGCCATTGAGGGTTTTAAAAAAGCTTCCCTGCCGCAGTGGCAGAGATTGCCGCTGGAGCGGCCCGAGGAAAACGCATAGAGATTTGGTTTCAGGATGAGGCCCGTATCGGGCAAAAGAACAAGATCACCCGCCGATGGGCCAGGCGAGGAACACGGCCTTCAGCACCGCACGATCAGCGCACAAGGTCGGCCTACATCTTCGGCGCAATCTGCCCCAAGCTCGGCAAGGCGGCGGCGCTGGTCATGCCATGGTGCGACACCTACGCCATGACCCAGCATCTGGCCGAAATCGCCCGACACGTCGATGCCGACGCGCACGCTATCCTCATCATGGATCAGGCAGGCTGGCACATGTCCAACAATCTCGTCGTGCCCGAAAACATCACCATTCTGCCACTCCCGCCGAAATCGCCGGAGCTGAACCCGGTCGAAAACCTCTGGCATTTCATGCGCGACAACTGGTTATCAAACCGCGTGTTCAAATCATACGACGACATCGTCGATCATTGCTGCGATGCCTGGCGGCGGCTCGAAAGCCAGCCATGGCGCGTCATGTCGATCGGACGCAGAGAATGGGCCAATGGGTTTTGATCAGTGAGGGACCGTATTAGGCTGATGCTGCTTGGGAAAGGGAGGGACAGGATAGAGGCGCGCGCCGGCCTGCATGGCCTGCGGCTTCTCGACCTCTCCTTTGTGGTCAGCCTCCGCGACCTCTGCCTGAATATCACGCTGTTTCGCCGCTGTACGGGCGGTTTGACTGCGGGCCACGGCCGGTCTCCTCAAATCTCGGTTGGGCGAATGTTATCGACGCGGACAGTGCCGGCGACGACCTCGCGCGGTCCGTCGACCGAATATGAGGGGTTACGCTCGTCAACCACCGTGTAGAGCTTTTCGTTGCGAAACGCGCTCGAAGAAGTCGTGGAGTTGCCGTCCCCTGGCAGGGCATCAATTTCCATATAGTCGAGCTCGGCTTCCGCGGCCACAACACGCGCATCACCACTCGAGCGGGCGCGCACAACCACTTCGCCGTGATTGGGTGCAATGTCCCATTTGGTGTCCGTCGCGGAAGCGATCGGAACCAGCCGGAAGAGCTTCAGCTCTTCAGGATCGGAATAGTTGGGGACGGGCGTCGGCATATCCTGGCGCGGAGCATTTTCGTCGAAACCCACGGACCAGTCCTGGCTGGGCGTTTCCACACCCGGCGGTGTGCGATGTATTGTGGCATCGTCGCTGCCCGTGATGACGCGCGGCTTCGCGCTGGATACGCCGTCATTGGTCCGGCCCGCCTGCGAAACCTTGAATTGCGGCACCGCATCGGCATGAATGATTTTTTCGCGGCCAGTCTGCGCCGAGACAACGCTATCTGCGCCCGGCATCACGCGAGGAGCAACCGGCACAACCTGATCGTCCTGCTCGCGATACGCGCCTTCTGTCTCCCGGCGGCCTCGGTCATGCAGCGCTTGATCACCCGTGACTTCGCCAGCCAGTTGTTTGAAATAGCCGGAAATCTTGTCGATCATACCCATCGTTTCATCCTCATGTCCTGGTTTCGAGGCGCGCTATCGCAGCCTTGAGAATTCTCCTGATCTCGTCATCCGCGATCTGCTGGGCGGCAAAGGCCGTATCGGGCTCCACGCCCGGATCCTCCTGATGGTCGATGACCGTCTCGTTATCTCGCGCCATGGCAATCAGGGCGTCGCGCGCTTCGGGAATCGAGCCGAGGATCGAAACGAGTTCGACAAGCAGCCGTCGGTGCGCGTTGATCCTGCCTTCCAGATGGGCTGATGTTTCGCCGGACATGCACGCCTCCCGAGCTAGAACGCAAACGGGAGGGGTGAACGATTGTTCCATTTGTTGCCGCGGATGCGCGCAACCGGAACAGAGCCAATCCTCGCAGGGCCGCCATTTTACGTCCCGGTGGCGGCCGGTCTGCACCGGTCCCGCGCAAGCTACGGCCCTTCCGTGCGCTTGATCTTCCGGCGCGCCGGCTCTTTCCCGGTCGTGATCACGACCTCATCTGTGGCGGCAGCCGGCACTGCTTCGACAGCGCCTGCATTACCGCCGGCTCTCTCGCCCAGCACGGAAAATCCCCTGAAGGGACCTGCCGGCTTGTGTTCCTCATCAAACTCCGACTCGGCGATGAGCCAATGCCGCAGCTCGCCACGTGGCGGACACCCTTCAGCCTGCCAGATTTCATAAGCGCGTCGGCGAATTTGTTCGGGCTTATGCATGGTCATGAAAACTCCTTTTTGGACGGCGTGGCAGAGCCGACGCTTCGCCTTGGCAATAGGCAAGGGCCGCCTGCTCCCGCTTCTGCATGAAGGTTGTGAAATCCATCGCTTCCTCCGTGAACTAGAAGGCGGAAACGGTCGGCGACACGGAATGTTTCAATTCCTTTGGCTCCAATGCTGCACAGGCCTTCGGAGCACGAAAAAGTATCGGGGCCGCGGAACCTTTCCCAACCTTCCACGTTGATGCAGTTGGCTTTGGTGGGGGACAGCATGAGTGGGGATGGGGCATCGGCCCTTGTCGGTGAAGACCGGTACAAGCTGCTGGTTGATGCGATCACGGATTATGCCATCTACATGCTGGATCGGCAGGGCAATATCGTCAGCTGGAATGCCGGTGCGAGCCGCTTCAAGGGGTATGAGGCGAAAGAGGTGCTTGGCACGCATTTCTCCCGCTTTTACCGTTCCGACGATCGAGACAGGGGTCTTCCCTCGTTGGCCTTGAAACATGCCGCTGAAGAAGGCCGCTTTGAAGGTGAAGGCTGGAGGGTGCGCAAGGATGGATCCGAATTCTGGGCGCATGTCATCGTCGATGCCATACGCGATAACGGCGGCGATCTTATCGGCTTCGCGAAGATCACCCGCGACCTGACAGAGAGGAAACAGGCCGAGGAACAGCTTCGCAAGACGGAGCAGCAGTTCCGCCTTCTCGTGCAGGGCGTCACGGATTACGCGATTTACATGATGGATGCCGACGGTCACGTCTCGAGCTGGAATGCCGGCGCGGAACGCATCAAGGGCTACCGGCCGGATGAGATCATCGGCAAGCACTTATCCAACTTCTTTCCTGAACAGGACAGGCTTGCCGGCATTCCACAGCTGGCGCTCGAAACCGCGCGGCGGGATGGCCGGTATGAGTCGGAAGGCTGGCGGCTGAGGAAGGACGGAACACGCTTCTGGGCCAACGCCGTCATCGACGCTATACGCAGCGACGACGGTTCACTGATCGGCTTTGCGAAGATCACGCGCGACATAACGGAAAAACGCGATGCGCAACAGGCGCTCGAACTGGCGAGAGAAGAGCTTTTCCAGGCGCAGAAGATGGAGGCTCTCGGCCAGCTGACCGGCGGCGTCGCCCACGACTTCAACAACCTGCTGATGGCGGTTCAGGCGAGCCTCGATCTTCTGAAACGACGCATCTCACCCACGCCCGAGGCCCAGTCCCTGATCGACAATGCCTTGCAGGCGACGCGACGCGGAGCATCGCTGACTCAACGGTTGCTTGCCTTTTCCCGCCGTCAGGATCTGGATTTCGAACCCGTCGATCTCTGGGTGCTCATTCGCGGCATGACGGACATGCTGCAACGGTCCATCGGCCCGGCGGTCGTCGTCGAAACACATTTTCCGCTGAATCTGCCTTCGGTGCGAACCGACCCCAACCAGATGGTGAACGCCCTCCTCAATCTGGCGATCAACGCACGCGATGCAATGCCGGAGGGTGGCCGCCTGCTCATCGGCGCGCGGCTGGAGACCCATGCGCACAAAGCCCATCCCGAGCTGCGGGAGAAAGCCTATCTCTGCCTCTACATCCAGGATGAGGGACATGGCATGGACCCGGACACGCTGAAGAACGCCACCGCGCCGTTCTTTACGACGAAGGGCGTCGGCAAAGGCACCGGGCTTGGGCTCTCCATGGTGCAGGGCCTGATGGCGCAGTCCAGCGGCAAGCTGGTGCTTCACTCCGTCGAAGGCGCAGGCACGACAGCTGAACTGTGGCTCCCGATCGCTGAGGCCGGCGTGGAGGAAAAGCAGGAGGAGCATACTGTACCACCTCCGTTTCCGGACAAGGTCGATGCGCTTAGCGTGCTTGCCGTCGATGACGATCCGCTTGTGCTGATGAACACTGTGATGATGCTGGAAGATATGGGCCATAGCGTCTGCGAGGCCAGCTCGGGTACCAAGGCCCTTACGTTCCTCGCCGAACGGAACATCGACCTCATCGTCACCGATCAGGCCATACCGCAGATGACCGGTTCCCAACTTGCCGACATCGTGCGGGAACGCTGGCCGGGCATCCCGATCGTGCTCGCCACGGGCTATTCGGAACTGCCGCCTGAGGCCCGCGCCGATCTGCTTCGCCTGTCGAAGCCCTTCGGCGAGCGGCAACTGGAAGATATCATAAAGCGGGCCATGTCCGGCGACACCAGGCTATCGAGGCGATAGGTACGGTAGATGACCGACCACGGTCGGCTTTACGAAAGGCGGGACAGAACTCAACCTTCCGGCTAAGGTTGACCGACGCACTTGGGGAATAGTGGTGTTGCGCGGGCTGAACATCCATTTCACGCTAGCTAGGGCGGCTGCGATGATCATCATCGCCATGTTCGTCTCGTTGCTCCTGATGCTCGGCCTGTGGCTCAACACAAGCTACCGGGACGCCGTTCGCCGCAACGAGGAGCGGGCCATTGCAGCCTCAAAGATCGTCGCAAGCAATGTTTCGCTGCTCGATTCCCTCGCGCGACAAGCCCTCCAGCGCATCGACGAGACGCTCGGCGAAAGCCTCACGCCACAGGCCTCCGCCACCGTGCGCAACATCAATGAGGCGGTCGCGGACCTGCCTGGTCAGGTGAAAGCCTATGTGGTCGACGAGAAGGGTACTACCCTCTATTCGACCGATCCCATGGTGAAGCCAATCAACATCGTCGACCGGCCCTATTTTTCGGATTTGGCGAAGGGCGCGAAACAGCACATTTCGAGCCTGCTGATCAGCCGCCTCAACGGCGAACAGATTTTTGCCTTCAGCCGCAGGCTGGAGCGAAACGGCCGCTTCGCCGGCGCCGCCGTCGTTTCCTTCGAGGTTGGTGCGGTTCTCGCCGATGTCTGGGAGGCGGTGAATCTCGGCCCGAACTCCACCGTCAGTTTCGTGCGTTCCGATGGCCAGCTCGTCGCGCGCTATCCGCTCGCCGACGGGCCGCTCGACATGAGCAAATACGTGCTGTTCACGGACTACCTCATCAACACGCAGGATGGCACCTACGAGGCCATCTCGCCGGTCGATGGCGCCCACCGCATCGTCGCCTATCGAACTGTCGACGGTACCCGGCTGATCGCGCTCGCTTCGGCTGACCACGATTTCGGCATCCAGCGATTCTGGCGGGATGTGACGGTAGCAATCTCGGTACTGGTCCTCGCCAGCGTCAGCCTGCTGGCCGCCGGCCAGTGGATTCGTCATCTGCGGCGGCGCGAAGCCGCCCAGTCCCAATTGCTGCAAAATGCCATCGCGGAAAACCAGCTGCTCCTTCGCGAGATACACCATCGCGTCAAGAACAACCTGCAGGCCGTCCAGAGCATCATCCAGCTTCAGCGTCTGCCAGCGGAAATCCAGCGGTCGCTTGCTGACCGCATCTCCTCCATGGTCGCGGTGCACGAGCAGATCTACCGGCACGACGAATTCTCCCGCCTCTGCGCACGGGACCTCATAGCCTCCGTTGTCGAGAAGCTTGTAAGCGCCTATGGCGCTGCCGTTACCGTGGACTACGACATCGACGAGATCGCCGTCTCCACCGACAATGCGACCCCACTCGCTTTGCTGATCAGCGAACTTCTGACCAATATCCTGAAATATGCCTTTACCGATGGCCGCGAGGGAAGAATTTCCATCGCGCTCAAGTCAATCGGGGAGCGCCGCGCCCGCCTCACGGTGCGAGACAACGGCGTCGGCTTCGATCCGCAGACCATGCAACAGGGCATGGGAAGCCGTCTGATCAGAGGCGTCGTCAATCAGTTGAACGGCACCCACACCTTCGACGGAAGTGATGGAACGACTTTCACCGCCGAGCTTGATATCGTGGAATCGTAGGAGCGTGGCTCAAGTCGGGCGGCTCAGATAACGCGATCCCCTGACGGCGAAGCGCCATGGGCGCTCGGCAGCCTTGGTGATGCCGATACGCACACCACTTATCAAAGCAGGCACGTCGGAGGAAGCCTCCAGGGAAAAAGGATCGGCAAGAACCGACAACCCGTTCATTTCCCCGGTGATGGCCAGCGCCTTGCACAGATTGCCCGGCCCAGCACACAGCTTGCGTGCCTCGCCGACTGCCCGCCGCGCCATCATCGTCTCCAGCCCGTGTGTCGGTTCGAGCGCGCGAATGAGCACGGCGCTGCCGCGCTCGCACACGATATTGAAGCACCAGTGCAGGCCATAGGAGCGATAGACGTAGGCCCGTCCCGGCGCCCCGAACATCGCCGCGTTCCAAGTCGTCTGCCCGCGAAAACTGTGTGATGCCTCGTCGTCCTGCCTATAGGCTTCCGTTTCAACGATGAGCCCGCCGACGCCATCGACCAGCAGACGCGCGCCGAGAAGATCGGCAGCGACGGCAACCACGTCGCGCGCAAAGAAATGTTCATCCATCCCGCCGGCCCGCCATGTAATCCCGCATCACCAGTGCACTTTCGATGGCGGCGCCCGAGGCCGTGTTGTCGAAGACGCACCAGCTCTCCGCACCGAATTGATCGGCGATGCGACGGATGTCGGCATCGTCGTAGCTGGAGTGATTAATTTGGGTCGTGCCGTGCAACGGGACATATTCCGGCGCCTCACGAAAATCGGATACGGGCCATACGGGCGCGGATCGGCCAGAACACGACCGATAGCGTATTTCTGAAGAAGCACGCGGTCGGGTGCGGACGCCCAGCTTTTATGGCGAGGCTCGAGCACGAGCGGGCCGGTAAAAATGCGGCGCATGGCCGAGAAAGCCTCTTCGGCTTCGGCGGCGTCGAATCTGAGGCTCGGCGGCAATTGGCACAGCAAAGGGCCAAGTTTTCCCTCCAGCACAGAAATCTCGTCCACGAATACATCGAAGAGCGGGCCGATGTTCCGTAGGCGCGCCTCATGCGTGATATCGCGCGGTATTTTCACTGCGAAAAGAAAATGCGCTAGCACCGCACTTGCCCAGCGCACGAACGTCTTCTTCTGGTGATGGCGATAGAAGGTCGAGTTGATCTCGACGCCGTTGAAGACGGCGGCATAGCGTTCGAGGCCACTGCCCGTCTTTGGAAAACGGCCCGCGACCGTCTTGGGGATCGACCAAGCGGCTGTTGCGATGAAAGGCCCATTGTGCCGCATCACGCGATCTCCAGGTCCGCACAGAGCGGCAGGTGGTCGGATGCCCAGCGGGCGAGTGGTGTGTCGTGGACGAAGGTCCGGCGAACGGAAATCCCCTCACCGATGAAGATATGGTCGATGCGCAGCAGCGGCAGGCGGGAGGGAAAGGTTGAGACGGGCCGGCCGCCGGCATCTATCTGCACATCCCGAAAGCGCCGCGCGAGCATGCGATAGGACGGCGAGCGCGAGACCGCGTTGAAATCACCGGCAAGGATGACGCGCGCATCCTCCGCCATCGGCGCCCCCAGCCATCCCGGCCCGATCAGAGCTTCGGTCTGGCGTACACGTTCGGCGCCAAGCAGGCCAAGATGGGTGACGAAAATCTGTAGTACTACGTCACCGACGGGCACCTCCACCCACAGGGCGCCCCGCGGCTCGCCGCGCGAGGGAAGCCCATCGGCCTTGACGAGACGTGTCGGCAGCGCCGTCAGCAGCGCGTCGCCATAACGCTCCTCCTCTAGGTGCAGCGCGGGATGGAAGTGCGAGGCCATGCTGAGATGGTTGGCGATGGTCTGCGCTTGATCGACCCCGCCGCTGCGCGCCCGCGCGACGTCCACCTCCTGCAAAGCAACGATATCGGGCTCACATTCGGCTATGACCTCGGCGATGCGCCCGGGATCGAGTTTCCGATCCGTGCCGAAGCAACTGTGCACATTGTACGTCATGATCCTCAGCTGCCTGCCCATGCCTTCCTCTCGTCGTTTCTGACGTTTCGGGAACACAAAAGCTCCGTTTTCGTTCCGCTTCGACTGACCGGGAAGGATGCGCCACATGAAACGAACCCATATCCTCCACGCGCTCGTCGCCCTTGCGGCACTCGCCGCGGGATTGTTGATCTACCGGACGCTGGCGCAATATTCCTGGGGCGATATCCGCACCTCCCTCTCCGCCATTCCCAAGGGAAACTTCGCCCTGGCGCTCGCCTTCGCGGCCTGCTCCTATCTCTGCCTCACGGTCTTCGACTTTCTGGCGCTGCGCTATGTCGGCAAGCCGCTTTCCTATCCGCGCGCCGCGCTCGCCTCCTTCACCAGCCTTGCCATCGGCCACAATGTGGGCGTCGCGGCGCTCAGCAGCGGCGCGGTGCGTTACCGTTTCTATTCTCGTTGGGGTCTCGATACCGAGGAGATCGCCAAGCTGATCGTTTTTTGCGGTGCGACCGTCGGGCTCGGGCTGATCACGCTGGCCGGGTTCTGCCTCATCCTGCTTCCCGGCACCGCGGGAAAGATCGCCGGGCTCGGAACCACCGCATCCGCCACGCTGGGCATGGTCTGCCTTGCGCTCGGAGCTACCTATCTGGCGCTTGCCGCTTTCCTGCGCGGTGAGCTGAGGATTCGTAGCTGGCGTTTCGCACTGCCGCCGCTGCACCTCGCGGCGCTGCAGATCCTCATCGGTACGGTCAACTTCGCCTTTGTCGCCGCCTGTCTACACCAGCTTCTGAACGGAGAAGCCAGCTACATGGAAACGACCGCCGCCTACGTGGTGGGCAATCTTACGGCACTGGTGAGCCATGTGCCCGGCGGGCTCGGTGTGCTGGAAGCGACAGTCGGTTTCCTGCTCGGCGGATCAGCCTCCATCGGTGCGATGATCGCCTTCCGCGTCATCTATTTCTTTATTCCGCTTCCGCTCGGGCTGCTCTCGCTGCTCGCCAACGAGACTTTTCTGGGATCAAGCACCGACGCCGGTTTGCGCAAGGGCGCAAGCTGACGGCTCAAAAAGCTTTGCACCGCGCCGGCCAAGGCCGAGAATGGCCACCAGGGGGCGACAGGGTCCACAAGGCCGGTTCCCACGACCGGCGCAACCGCTCCCTTGCCCCCCGCATCGCGGAAAGGCCGCAACCCGCGCTCACGGGTGTTGAGCGCATCGATCGTCCGACCCAACATGCCTTGCGCGCGAACCGCGCAAGCGAAGATGGCCGGATCGATATCGAGGTGCTCGGCAAGCAGACGGTCCCGCAGCGCGAGAATGCCACCGCGCTCGGCATCGGAACGGGCTTCAATTGCAATATCGAGCTCGGTATCCAGCCCCTCGCTGCGCTGGTTGAGGTTGGACGAGCCGACACGCAGGAAGGTGTCGTCGACGATCACCAGCTTGGAGTGGATAACAATCTCCTGTTCCGTTCCATCGGGCTTCGGCACGACAGGGTAGAAGGCGCGCATGCGACCGTGTTTGTCACACTGGCTGAGGCGGCGGATGAAGCGGTCGCGGTTCGCGCCGAGCACGAGGCGCTCGATGGTGCCGTGCGAACTCAGCGTCGAAATGACGACCACCTCCGGCCCATTCGGCTCGGCAAGCCGCGCGCACAGCACGTCGCAGACCCGGTTTGACGCGAAATACTGACTCTCGATATAGATATGGCGCCGTGCCGCCTTGAGCGCCGCGACTGTCAGGTCCATTGCCTCGGTTACGGCGGCGTGTCCACGAACGGCAGGCTCCGTGCGTGCGAAGGCGACCTCGACGTTCGTCATCATATCTGTCGTGCCTTTGAGACAGATTTGCGTCTGAGACGCCACCGCCGGAACGGTCACGTCCGTAGCAAAAAGCCAGCGGCGGCGGGCGATATCTCCCGCAAGACGCGCCGCATCGCCCTCAAGCGCCACCTGCATGTCGTGCACCGGTTCATAAGGCTTGCCAGAGGGAAGCTTGCGCCTGGGATCGTCGACAAGGTGATCGCTCGTATCCCAACGCTTGGCTGTGAGATCGATACCGCCGACGAAGGCGACCGTATCGTCGACGACGACGAGCTTCTGGTGATGCGAGCCGCGGATCGGATGGCGGCTATCGAAGGCGAGCACGATGCGCGGATGGGAGGACCAGCGCCGCTTGCGAAACATTTTCAGCGATTTGCCGGAATAGACCGGCCCCATGGCCCAGACGAGCACCCGGACGGTCAGCTCCGGCCGCTCCTCCACGAGCCGCAGCAAAAAAGCGCCGAGCGTCAGGGACTGCGGCACTCCGGGTTGCATCGGAATATCTGGATTGAAATCCCAACCGACGATCCAGACTTCCCGGCGCGCCTGTTCCAGAACGCCTTCCAGTACATTGAAATAGGCCTGTCCATCGACGAGCACGGCGAGGCGGTCGGCCGTCGCCGTGCTCCAGGCATTCTCTCCGGGCCTGATGATCGGGGCACTGATATCGATATCGGGAACGAGCAACGTGTCCAATTCGTTTCGCACTCTCTGCCGCCTTGTCTGGTTTGCCTCTGCAGCGCGGAAATTCGCGGCATCGGCTTTGGTTCCGCGCTTCTCACTGGCATCGGAACATTTGGCGACTGCCCGCATTGCCTTCGCTTTGAAGCGGGAGAACGAGCGTGGCACCGAGAGCGAACTGGAAAGGCTTCCTGAGGGTGGGCGAATTGGTGTGCCCGGTCACCCTTCATACCGCCGCCTCGACCAGCGAACGTATCGCCTTCCACATGCTCAACCGCAAGACTGGCCATCGGCTGCACCGGGAGTTCGTCGACAGCGAGACGGGCAAGGTCGTGGAGCGGGAGGACCAGGTGAAGGGCTATGAGGCGGGCGAGAACGACTATATCGCGCTCGATCCCGAGGAAATCGCCGCTGCCGTTCCTGAGAGTGACAAGACGCTGGAGATCGAGGCCTTCATCGCTCGCGACGATATCGACGACCTCTATTTCGACAAACCCTATTATCTCACACCATCGGACCGGCATGGCGCCGAGGCCTTCGCACTCATCCGCGAGGGCATGAAGACTGCAAAGGTGGCAGCCGTGGCTGAAACCGTGCTCTTCCGCCGGGTCCGCACCCTCCTGATACGCCCGCAGGGAGAGGGCCTCATCGCGACCACTCTCAACTACGATTACGAGGTTCGCTCGGCCGAGGAGACATTTTCGGACATACCCGACCTCAAGCTCAACGGCGAGATGCTGGAACTTGCCGAACATATCATCAAGACCAAGAGCGGCCGCTTTGACCCCAAGAAATTTGACGACCGCTATGACGCGGCCCTGGCCGAAGTGGTGAAGGCCAAGATCGAGGGCCGCAAGATTAAGACCACGCGACCGAAGCCAGAGGGCAAGGTCATCGATCTTTTGGAGGCCCTGCGTCAGAGTGCAGGGAAGGACAAAACACCCGCCAAGCGCAGGGCGAAGAAAACTGCGGCAACAGGCAAGACGGCCGCAGGCCGCCGCAAGGCAGGATGAGCATGGCGACGCTCGACACCTACCGGCAGAAACGGAACTTCAAGTCCACCTCCGAGCCGCGCGGCCGCAAGGCGCGCAAGAGCGGCCACAGCTTCGTCATCCAGAAGCACGACGCGACGCGACTGCACTACGATTTCCGGCTCGAAATGGATGGCGTGCTTAAGAGCTGGGCAGTGACACGCGGCCCAAGTCTGGTGCCGAGCGAAAAACGTCTGGCAGTGCATGTGGAGGACCATCCGCTCGCCTATGGCGATTTCGAGGGCACGATCCCCAAGGGCGAATATGGCGGTGGCACCGTCATCGTCTGGGACCGTGGCACCTGGGAGCCGATCGGTGACGCGCGGAAAGCCTATGCCAAGGGCCACATGGAATTCACGCTCGACGGCGAAAAACTGCATGGCCGATGGCATCTCGTTCGCATGCACGGCAAACCCGGCGAGAAGCGTGAGAACTGGCTGCTGATCAAGGGTGACGACGAGTTCGCTGCGGTGGAGGGCGAAGACGACCTGCTCGACGAACGCCCGGAATCCGTCAAGACGGGCCGGGATATCGAAGACGTCGCCGGAGAAGAACCGGGGTGGTCCTCGAAGACTGGCCGCATCCGAAAATCGTCGAGGAAAGCGAAGGAAAGAAAACAGGAAGAGGCGACCGTCGAAGCACCTGATCCCTCCGGCATCAAGGGCGCACGCAAGGCGAAGCTGCCGGACTTCCTTCCGCCAACGCTGGCAACGCTCGCGACTTCGCCGCCAGCCGGCGAGCGTTGGCTGCACGAGATCAAGTTCGATGGCTACCGGCTGCAGGGCCGCATCGAGGCCGGCCGCGTGAAGCTCCTGACCCGCAGCGGGCTGGACTGGACAAGAAAATTCGGCAAGGCCTTGGTTTCCGCCCTCGCAGCCCTACCCGTTGGCACGGCGCTGATCGATGGCGAACTCGTGGTTGAGACTGGCAGCGGCGCCTCCGACTTTTCCGCTCTTCAGGCCGATCTTAGCACGGGGCGCGACGACCGCTTCACTTTCTACCTGTTCGATCTCCTCCATCTTGACGGTTACGACCTGACCCGCCTGCCGCTGGAAGCGCGCAAGGCGCTGCTGGAAAAGCTCGTGCCGGGAATGCAGGGCATCCTGCGCTACAGCGGCCACTTCGACGAGAACGGCGCACTCGTGTTGCGCCATGCTTGCCGCCTTAGTCTCGAAGGCGTCGTCTCGAAGCTGCGTGACGCGCCCTATCGCGAGGGCCGCAGCAAGAGCTGGATCAAGTCAAAATGCTCGGCCCGACAGGAATTCGTTGTTGGCGGCTATGTGCCGTCCACCGTCTCGCGCCATGCCATCGGCTCGCTCGTGCTCGGCGTCTATAAGAACGGCAAGCTTGAGCCCGTCGGCCGCGTCGGCACCGGCTTTTCCGCTGCCGTCGCCGCCGATCTTTTCAAGCGCCTCTCGCGCATGCGCACCGACGAGAACTCTTTCGGCCGCAAGCTGACGGTCGAGGAAGCGCGGCAGGCGCGCTATGTGCGGCCGGAGCTGGTTGCCGAAGTCGAATTCCGCGCCTGGACAGCGGACGGGCATTTGCGCCACGCTTCCTTCCGCGGCCTGAGGGAGGACAAGCCCGCCAGAGAGGTCGTTGCCGAGATGCCGAAATCAAAGACTGCCAATGCGCCGAAGACCGAAAAGCCGCCGCGCCGCACTGTGCGGCTTACTCATCCGGATCGGGTTTATTGGCCCGACGAGGGCGTCACCAAGGAAGGGCTTGCCGATTATTACAGCGAAGTCTGGCGCTACATTGCTCCGCATATCGTCGGCAGACCTCTCGCACTCCTGCGCGCGCCAACCGGTATAGAGGGGCCGACCTTCTTCCAGAAGCATGCCTGGAAGGGCATCAACGCCAAGATCATCGAGGTGCAAGATCCTGCGGACAAGGACGATGAGCCCTATGTCGCGATCGAGGATCTCGACGGCTTGATAAGCCTTGTTCAGTCCGCCGTTCTGGAGATCCACCCTTGGGGCTCGACGCTCGCCGACTGGGAGCGGCCGGACTGCATCATCATGGACCTCGACCCCGGCGAGGGCGTGGAATGGCAGGCCATCATCGACGCAGCCGAGGAAACACGCAGACGCCTGGAGGCAGCCGGATTGGAGGCCTTCGTCAAGACATCCGGCGGCAAGGGCCTCCATGTCTGCGCACCCCTGAAACCCTCGGCGCGCTGGCCGGCGGTCAAGGCCTTCTGCAAGGCCATCGCCGATGCGATGGCCAAGGACAGCCCCGACAAATATGTTTCGACCATCACCAAATCGAAGCGGCGCGGAAAGATCCTCATCGACTACCTGCGCAACCAGCGCGGAATGACGGCTGTAGCCCCCTATTCCACCCGAGCCCGTGCAGGCGCAGCCGTATCCATGCCGCTCGCCTGGGAGGAGCTCAGCGCCGACATCGGCCCGGCCTACTTCACCGTCAAAAATACACCGGCACGCCTTCAGGCACTGACCGCCGATCCGTGGGCAGATTTCCGCAAGGCGGCAGTGCCGCTGAAGGCTGCTAGGGCGAAAGGCTGACTACTTGCCCTTGCTTTCCGCCTTGATGCTCCGGCGCAAGGCATCCATGATGTTGATGACATTGCCCGCCGTCGGCGGTGGTGTTTTGGCCTTGGGAGGGCGCTTTCGGCCCTTCTTCTTCGCCGCGATGATATCGAGCAGCCGGTCCTGCACCGGATCGTCCGCCATCTTCGGATCCCATTTTTGGGTGCGCTCCGAAATCAGCGTCTTGACCAGCGCCAACGCCTTGGAATCCGGTTTTGTCTGTTTGAGACCGGCGAAATAGTCCTCTTCGCTACGCACTTCGTCACCGTAGCGCAGCGTCCACAGCACAATTCCCTTTCCGCGCGGTTCCAGCATCACGGCCCGCTCGCGGCGGTAGAGCACCAACCGCGAAATGCCCACCGTGTCCGTTGAGGCCATGGCTTCGCGGATAACGGAAAAAGCCTCCTCGCCGACCGTGTCGTTCGGCACCAGGAAATGCGGAGAATCGTACCAGATCCATTCGATGCTCTCACGCGGCACGAAGGTCTCGATGTCGATGGTACGCGTGCTTTCCAGCGCCACCGCCTCGATCTCGTCATCCTCCAGCATGACATAATCATCCTCGCCGCGCGGATAACCCTTCACCTCCTCGTCCTCGTTCACCGCCTTGCCGGTGACCGCATCCACATAGCGGCTGACGACGGGATTACCTGTCTTGCCGTTGAGCGTGCGAAAACGCACCTTGTCTTCCTGCGAAATCGCCGGCGACATCGCAACCGGGCAGGTCACCAGCGAGAGCTTGAGGTAGCCTTTCCAGAACGCACGCGGCGCCATCAGTCTTTCCTTTCGAGCCGCAAATGTTTCGAAAAGGCGAAACGCTCGGCGAACGCGATATCCTCCTGCGTGACGATCGGGATGGGGTCGGAGAGGATGGCAAGCAGCGTTTCGCGCGAAATCGAATCCTCCTCCAGAGCATCCATCAGCGCGCCGCGCGTTTCACGCTCGGCACGAAGCAGTGCTGCAAGCGCCAGGATCAATCTGTCCTTGTCGTCCATGACAACCTTCCGATCCGTTTACTAGCCGAGGTCGATCAGCGCTATGCCCAGATCAGCCCGATGCCGCCGCCGCAGCTTGACCGGCGTTTCCCGCAGCACGACCTCTAGAGTGGGACGAACATAGCCTTCCAGGAAATGACCTCCTTTCGTGCTTCCGTCCTCAAATCCAAGCACGACATGCAGATGCAAGCTTGCCTTTCCCGCATCATCCACCGCGACATCGCCAAGCATGCTGAGTACCTCCGATTGGACCTCGACGGGTATCTTTCGGTAAGTCTTCGTCTGGAATTCGAAGAAGGCGATGGTCGCCGCACGGAAGGCGCCGATGGCGGTAATCGACGCCGCGGTCACCCCTTCCCTTTCGGCAAAGGCGGTAATGCACCCAAGAGCTTCATCGCCCTCATCAAGAACCAGGATGAACGTGCGCTCGCCTGCGTCGTCTGCCAGAAGTTTGTGCTTCATATCTATTCTCCCTGATCACAGGAAAAGGCCCGAAGCCGCATTCTGTTCCAGAGGCTTGGGCTTCGCTCCGGGCTCAGCGCAAGAGGCCTTGCCCACCGTCGATCCACAGCGGGACACCCGTTATGTGTCGCGCCTTCGATGAGGCGAGAAAGAGGATCGCGTCAGCCACTTCGTCGGCCGTCCCGGGTTCGCCATGCGAGACCGGGATATCGCCTTCGGGCCATTTGACGGGAATGCCGCTCTCGTCGGCGCCACGCTGTTCGGTGTTCTCGTCGATGTTGGTCTCGATCGCGCCCGGGCATATCGCATTGACGCGGATGCCGGCCTTGCCGAGCTCCAGCGCCAATTGCTGCACCATGGCCAGCTGCGCGGCCTTGGTCGCGGAATAGGCGGTGGCACCCGGTGTGGTGAAGGTCCGCGTTCCATTGATCGAGGATACGACGATAATGACGCCCTCGCCCGCCTTCTTGAGATAGGGCACGGCCAGATGCAGCGTCAGATAGGTGCCGCGCAGGTTCACGGCGATCGTCTCGTCCCATTCGGCGGGTTTAAGATCGTCGATCGGAGCCCATACGCCATTGATGCCGGCATTGGCGATCACGATATCGACGCCGCCGAACGTGCCGAGAAGTGCCGCCATAGCATCGCGCATGGAAGCCTCGTCCGCGACGTCGGCCGTAAGCGCCAGTGCCTCACCGCCCTGTCGGCGGATTTCTTCGGCAACCGCCTCCACCTCCTCACGCGTACGGCTCAAGAGGCCGACGCTTGCACCATGACGGGCAAGCGCCAGCGCCGTAGCCTTGCCGATCCCTGATCCGGCGCCGGTGACCAGCGCGACCTTTTCCGCAAACAGCATGGCAAACTCCTTCAAAGCGCCGGTCGTTCTTCATGCTCAGCCGGTGCTTTTGCGCGTGCGCGGCGATGCGCGTTCCGGCGACTTTCGAGAAAGCGCAGCAGGCGTTCTTCCTCCGCCCTCAATCCTTGAAGCGCAAGCGCCGGGCGATGTAATGCGCGCTGCAATGCATCCGGCTTTTCGGCAAGCGCGATGATATCGGGATGGATGTAGCTCGACCGCGCAATGGCAGGCGTATTGTGCAGGACCGCGGCGGCCGCTTCGGACATATCCTTGATGGTCGCCCGCTCACCTACCGCGATGGCATGGCGCGCCACGGAAAACGCAGCGAGGCTGCCTGCCCAGGTGCGAAACGTCTTTGCGGAAACACCAACGCCAGAAATATCCGCGAGATAGGTGTTGATCCGACCTGAATCGACCGGCCGCACCTGTTCCGCCTCATCCTTCCACACGAACAGCTGGCGACCCGGAAGATCGGCACACTCTTCGAGCAGGCGCTGCAGGCGGGGATGCTTCAACATCCGGCGCACGCGCTTGCCACCCTTGGCGGTGAAACGAAGCTCGATAGCGCCTTCGGCAAGCGAAACATGGCGTTTCAGCAGCGTCGTCGCGCCATAAGTCTTGTTCTCCTCTGCATAACTCCTGTTGCCGACACGAAGTTGCGCCTCGTCGAGCAACACAGTGATCGCGGCCAGCATCGTATCGATCGTGCCGGGCATCCCATCGAGATCGCGCCGTACCGCCCGCCGTAATCTCGGCAGCGCCCGGCCGAAGGCGATGAGCTGGGCGAATTTGTCACCGCTCTTCAGCCGCTGCCAATCCACATGATAGCGGTATTGTTTTCTCCCTCGAGAATCAAAGCCCGTTGCCTGCAAATGGCCGTTGGCCTCGATGCAGATCCAGACATTCTCATAGGCCGGCGGCAGGCCGAGCGCCGAGATTCGCGCCTTCAGGGCGGCATCGCGCACGAGGGATCCGTCAGGAAGTCGATAACAGAAGCTACGGCCGGTACGCTGGCGCCGGATTCCAGGCTCGCTGTCGGAGACATAGACAAGCCCGGTTTCTTTAGGGTTCTCCGGCGCCATCGAGACCTCTAGGCTGGTTCGAAGACGGCGACGCTGGCGCCGTAGACCATAGCCGGGCTTTCGGCCGCGTGCTCGGCGAATGTATGCTCCGCCGCTCCCGTATCGAGCACCCGCCTCCATTCGGCAATGCCGTTCACCGTCGGCAGCGTCACCCGACAATCTGCGCCTGTATTGAAGACGAGGAAGGCCTGGTCAGGACCCTCGCCGTTTACAGATTTCGAAACAAACAGGCCGAGTGCCCGAAGGTCGCCATCCGCCCAGGCTGCATCGTCCACGAAGGTACCGTCAGGCTTATACCAGGCGATCTCGACAGAACCGTCTTCCGCCGCCTCCCCCGTCAGAAACCCCTCCTGCCGAAGCGCCGGATGCGCCTTGCGGAAGGCGATCACACCCTTGCAGAAATTGAGGAAAGGATCGTCGAGGCCGCCCCAATCGATCCAGCCGATTTCGTTGTCCTGGCAATAGGCATTGTTGTTGCCCTGCTGGCTGTTGCCGAGTTCGTCACCGCCAAGCAACATCGGCACACCCTGGCTCAGCATCAAGGTGGCAATCATGTTGCGCCGGCGGCGGCCACGGGCATCATTGATGGCCTCATCCTCCGTTACGCCCTCCGCGCCCATATTGTGCGAATGGTTGTCAGAATGGCCGTCGCGGTTCTCTTCTGCATTCGCCTCGTTATGCTTGTCGTCATAGGAAACGGTATCCATAAGGGTGAAACCGTCATGGGCGCTGACGAGGTTGATCGACGCCGTGGCGCCACGATCGGAATGGTTGAACTGCGGGGCAGAGCCGGTGAGCCGCGAGGCAAGCCCGGAAACGAGCCCGCCGTCCCCCTTCCAGAACCGGCGCACATCGTCGCGATACTTGTCGTTCCACTCGCGGAAGGGATGCGGGAAGCTGCCGACCTGGTACCCGCCGTCGCCGACATCCCAGGGCTCGGCGATCAGCTTCACGCCGGACAGGATCGGATCCTGCCGGATCGCATCGAAGAAGGTGCCATCGCGGTCGAACTCGATGTGGCGCGTGCGGCCGAGCGTGCTGGCCAGATCGAAACGGAAACCGTCGACATGCATGACGCCGACCCAGTAGCGCAAGCTATCGAGCACCATGCGCAGCACCATGGGGTGGGCGACGTTCACGGTGTTGCCGGTACCCGTCGTATCGTAGCTGTGGCGCAGATCTTCCGGTGACAGGCGATAGTAGCTGAGATTGTCGAGCCCGCGGAAACTGAGCGTCGGGCCACGCTCCGAGCCTTCGGCCGTGTGGTTGTAGACGACATCCATGATCACTTCGATGCCGGCGGCATGGAAGCGCTTGACCATGGTCTTGAACTCGGTGATCGCCCGCCCGGAAAGGAAGCGCGGCTGCGGCGCGAAGAAGCCGAGCGTCTGGTAACCCCAGTAGTTGCGCAAGCCCTTTTCAAGAAGGTGGCGGTCATCTGGGAAATACTGGATGGGCAGCAGTTCGATAGCGGAAATGCCGAGATCGACGAGATGTTCGACGATCGGATCACTCGCCATGCCCATGAAGGTGCCGCGCAGTTCCTCCGGCACGCCCGGATGGGTCATCGTCATGCCGCGCACATGGGCTTCATAGATGATCGTCTCGGTCCAGGGCCGGCGGATCGCCGCGTCACCCGCCCAGTCGAAGTCCGAATCCTGCACCACCCCCTTCACCATGAAGGGCGCGCTGTCGCGCTCGTCGAAGGAGAGGTCTTCCGCCGCGTCGCCTATCCGATAGCCGTAGAGCGCATCGTCCCACTGGATTTCGCCGAGGATCTGTTTGGCGTAGGGATCGAGAAGCAGCTTGTTGGGATTGAAGCGATGGCCGGCTTTCGGCTCGTAGGGACCGCTCGCCCGATAGCCATAGACAGTGCCCGGCTTAAGGCCGGCAATGTAGCCGGACCAGATATCCCCTTTGCGCTTCGGCAACGCAAGCCGAGCCGTTTCTTCTCTGCCGTCGTCACTGAAGAGGCAGAGTTCCATCTGTTCGGCATGCGCGGAAAAGACCGCGAAGTGCGTTCCCTCGCCGGTAAATTCGGCACCCAGCTCGGACTTCATGAAATCGAGTTCGGAAAACGAATAGCTCATGCGAGTCAGTCCCCTTCGATCAAGCTCCACCGCGCCCGCACACAACGGAACCTGCAAAGCGATGGCGCAACGCGACATGGGGCGGATTGTTCCGAGCCTGCGATGCCTCACTATACGGAGCATCTGCCCGACGCCGTCGCGCAACCGGATTTCAAACGGTACCGAGAATAAAAGGGGCAAAGCCCCTTGACTCAAAGCATCGCGAGCCGGCTGTTTTCCAGGCTGCCGCCATAGGCATCGCGCGCAGCGATCTTCTCCTCGAGCGAAGCGATCACGCTGTCGGAGAAATTGGTCTCGTAGAGCTGTGCGATATTGTGCAGGCCGCCCGGCGTGAAGACATTGATCTCCAACACCTTCTCGCCGACGATGTCGAGGCCGACGAGGAACATGCCGTCCTCTATCAGCTTGGGCCGCACCGCATCGATGATACCCAGCATGGCGGGCGTCACCTCGACCGGAGCCGGCCCGCCGCCGACATGGATATTGGAGCGGATTTCGCCCTTGGCGGGTACGCGGCGGAAGGCGGCATACTTGCCGTCGCGCATCAGCGGGTGACCGTTCATCACGAAGAACCGAACATCGCCCTCGCTCGCCTCGGGCATGAAACTCTGGGCAATCAGGTAGCCTTCCCCACTCACGGCCTCGAATATCTGATTGAGGTTATGGTCCTTGTGAGAGGCAACCTTAAACACGTTCTTGCCGCCGGAGCCCTGGAGGGGCTTGATGATTGCCCCTTTCTTCTCACCTTCAAGGAAGCTGCGGATCTCGTCGATATTCTTGGAGATCAGCGTGGCAGGACGCACGGCAGCGGGAAACTCCTGCAGGTAGAGCTTGTTCTGCGCCTTGGAAAGACCGGCGGGATCGTTGACCACTAGTGTCCCGCGCTGCGCCGCCAGCCGACCGAAGAGCGGACCAGCATTCACCGCCCAGGACCGCTCCGGCCCTTCCAGCGAGGGATCGTTGCGCAGGAACAGCACGTCGATCTCCGACGCATCGAAGGTGCGCATCTCCGTCTGGTCGCCCTGCAAATCCTTGTGCAGCGTTTCCAGCTTCTTGTAGCCGGCGGAGGGTAGCATCAGCCCGCGGATGGAAAGGCTGTCATCCGGGCGCAGCACGAACCCGGCAGCCGTGACATAGCAGATTTCATGGCCGCGGTTCAGCGCGGCAAGCGCCAGCGTCGTGGTGGTGTAATGTGGTGTTTCGTCTGTTATCGAATTGACGAAGAAAGCGATGCGCATGAAGGCCTCCTATGCAACGAGGTCGATGGGGGTAAGCCCGGCGCGAAGCCGATCGAGACGATCGCCAGCACCCGACAGGAACTGCGGCACCAGACGTGGCGGCTTGAGGAGGCCGCGCAGACTCAATTCCTGCATGACGGAGAAATGGCGCGCGGCGATCTTGCCGAGCCAGAACGGCTCCAGATCGCCGCCGCCGCGAAGATGGGCGAGAATTTCCAGAAGGCCGCGCAGATAGATCGCATCCTTGGCAAGCCCGCCGCCGCGGTGCAGCCTCAGCGCGATGTTGAAGGCCATGGACGGCACAAAACCATGATCGCGCGTCAGCAGCCGGTAGGTCTCCACGAAATCGGCGCCGTTCAACATGGCCGCGCAGGCAACAACGCGCGCCGCAATCATCCGGAGCCGCGCGACCGTCATGCCACCGACAAGATATTCCGCCAGAACCGCCAGCCCTTCCTGCGCCCCTTCATATCCGGCAAGGCCCGAACGGAAGAGCCGCAGGCCATGGCCCGAACCATTGCAATAGGTGAGCAGATGCACGCCGACCTCGTGGCTCAGCAGCGCATCGACCCGCTCGCGCGCCATCGTCGTCGTCCGCGCAATCAGCAGGCGGTCGCTGGACACCATCAAGCCGGAGGGAAGGTCGTCACGCACCTCGACATCCGGCGAAAAGTCGGGGAACTGCGTGGCGTAGCGGGCGATCATCGCCTTGGCGCGCTGCGCCACATAGCGATGGTTCGCGGTTTCCGGCGGGCGCTTGCGCCCCAGTCTGGCGGTCGCTTCGAGAATATCTCCAGCCACCTTTTCCAGCCTTGCATCCACGGCGCCATAGAGCGCCCTGCTCATCTCGACGAAACGGTCATCCCCCCGCGCGGCCAGCATAGAAAGCTGGAGGTCGAGTTCCTGCTGTTTTTCGCGGTAGAGCCCTTCCAGAACCGGATCCTCGAAGCGGTCAAGCCCGATGGTAAAGAGAGCCTTCTTGCGCGCCGCGATATCGATAGAGAGCGGGCGGTAGAGGAGATTTGGCGCGCGCGTGTACCCTGCCCCACTGAACTCCTTCCACGCGGCTTCCGCATTGATCGGCGTGACCGCGAGCAGGAAATCGAAGCTTCGGGAAATATTGTCCATAGCCCGGTCGGCGCGCGTCACCGCCTCCACGAAGACGCCGCGGCCAAGCGCGCGATGCGTTGCGGGCGCAAGCGCCGTCTGCGTGCGGGTGAATTTGCCGGCCGCGCGCAGGCCGGCATCGACCAACTGGGCGACGAGACGGCTCTGGAGCTCGGGATAAATCTCACGCGACTTCGGCACGCGGTAGATCGGCGCGAAACGAACAGTGAGCGTGGGAAATTCCGGCAAACGGCGCGCAAGGCCAGCACTGGGATCGTCGGCAGGAGCAGCACGCGCGACCTGCGGGGCGCGATAGCGGGCTTCGAGCTTTTCAACCCCGCTGACGAAAGCTGTGAGCGCCGCGTCGGCACTTTCCGCCGACACCGAAACGCTTATCTGGAATGGCGCGAGATAGGGCGCGTCCTGCGCCAGCCGATCGGCGGAAAGCTCGCCAAAATCCAGCACCAGGAACGCACCAAATTGTTCGCGCATCTTTTCGCCGACGAGACGAATTATAGCGGCGGCCTCAGCGAGATTGGCGGCCAGCAGGTAGGACGCGTTTGCCATGGTGACGGCGCGCGCGGCCGGCGCGGCCCGGCGCCCGACATACACGGCGATAAACGGCAGGGGTCGCTCGATGTAGAGACGGCCGCGCCCGGCGAGATCGAGGCGAGTCGGCGGCCCCGCCTCCAGTGCGGCGGCGACACGGGCTAGATCGTCCACCGGTGCGGACCGTTTGCGCGCACTCATGGTCGCCGGTCCGGCATGTCGGCAAGTGCCACTTCCAACACGGGCAAGGTGCCACGGATCGCAGCACGTAGCGCTGCTATGGCTTCAAGGTCCGGTTCACCGGTCCACTCGTCCATGAAAATCTTCTTGAATTCGACCGCAATGGCACAACCTGTTTTCGGAAAATGCTCATGAATGAACCGCGTCTGCTCACCCTTGCCGGCAAAAGCAACGTTCTCGCGCACATCCAGCCGCCGACCCGGAAAAGGCTGCTCCCGAAGACATGCCATGAAGGCATCAACCACCGGCGCCCAATAGGCCCGGTCCATGGAGGACGTGCCGATGTTGATATCCGGAGCCGCTTCCTGCACGGTCGGCGCAGCCAACGCGCCGTCGCGGCGATGGTTGTAGCTGTGTACATCAAGGAGCACGAAGCGGCCATGCTCGCGCTCGATGCCCCGCAGAAACTCAAGCAGCATGGCATAGTAGCCATCATGCTGGCGCAAAACGCTTTCCACCATGTCAGGAGTCGGCTGCGTATCCCACAGGTCGAGGCCCCAGGCCTGCTCGGGTCGCAGATAGACGGCACCCTCCCGCGGCCGGTTTAGGTCCATCTCGAACCGGGAACGATGAACGACCACGCGATTGACAAGATCCCCGATGGTCATTGCGGTGAACGGATCCTCCTCCCGCAACCGCTCCTCAGGCGTCAGCGCCATCAGGTCCGCCAGGTCCTTGCGCAGGAGATGCCCGTCATGGATGGCCGTGCCGACAAGCGGGGAACCGCCGCGCTCCACAGACCAGAGTATATCCTCGCGCAAGTGTACCATCTTCGTTCGCGTTTCCATGCCGCCATAACGTTGCAGTTGCAAACGAGTTCCCGGCGATGGGGTGCCGGAGCGCATACATTGTCTCGAGATATCCAAGGACGTCTGGTGTGCGACCATCGCCGCGTTGGGAGACGAAGGATGGTCTGTCGACAAGGGCGGTGGCCTTGACCATTCATTGGCAGTGCTTGAACGGGACGGCATACGGATAGAGATGGAATGCGATCTCTGGGCAGAGGAGATATGGTTGTCGTTGCTGCCGGCGCTGCAAAATTGAAAGCTTCTCTTTCAGCAGCCCTACTCATCAGGCTGGGACTGCCTTGAGGACAGGGCCGCAGATTCAATTCGATCCAGAGCCGACCGTCAGGCATTCTGCACCTGGAGGCGCCTATGACTTTATCGTCTCGATTGTCGACGAGCGGACATACATCTACCCATGGCATCGCGGCTGGACTGATACCCATACGATCTGGATGGCGATCGAGGTCCACTCGATGGCCTCGCGAGTTGCGCTGAAACGTTTGAGCAATGGGCTCCTCGACACCCTGGCTGAGAAAGGGACACTGAGCGATATTCTTCCCTTCGGAGCGCCTGACTTCTTTGCTCTTGATGGGAAGCGAATCGTCGCCCCCCGCGCGAACGTAGTCATTAGCCAGGCGGCAGATGTTCTGGCCATTCCTGCGCGCCATGGAGTACGCGAAGAATTCGAACTGTCGTCTCGGTAATGGCATAGGCAGCGACGTAAGGCGTGCCATTGATGACGAGTTCGCGTGTCCCGGCAATTCTACCCAAGCGCCCACTGGCAGGAAAATCGAGCAGGCGGCGGGCGGCGGTTACTATCCTTTCATCGATCAGGACGGCTGCTGCGGGGTTATCGGCCTCGACGTAAGTGAAGATGGCGTCACGATCCGACAACGCAAAAGCCGACCAAGTAAGTTTCACGATTCTGGCACACCAGCTTTAAGGCGGGCCGCCGCTCGACGTCTGGCAAAGTGCGCCTCGGCCTCGTCGTCCGATAAATCCGGTCGAGTATCGTTTAACGCTTCAAGCACCTTGGTCCGAAACCAGGCGTCATGTGCTTCACTGCCAGAAAGAAGTTCAAGAGGCAGCGCCCCCTCGTTAGCAGTCCGGGTGAGCATGATACGAACCGCATCAGATACCGTGAGGCCCATGCTTTCAAGCACTGCGGAAGCACGGTCCCGGACTTCAGAATCAATACGTGTTTGTACGAGAGCGTTTGCGGCCATGGCTATCTCCATATTCAACGAGAATGTAATGCAATTGAATGACGTTTTCCAGAAAAAGTTTCACGTCGTCATTCCCCGCTCACGGCTCTCTTTAATGCTCTTGAACGGATATGAACTCACGACCAACGCTCATCCGAAAAAACAAGCTGCACAGTACACGAATACATATTGGCATGAGGCCAACCCTTCACCACGCTCTTTCTTTGCGGGAATTCGTGCGGCCTAACCTTTCCAAACATTACATGTTCGAATAGACCGGCCCTTCGCCGCCCTGTGGGGGCACCCAGTTGATGTTCTGGTTGGGATCCTTGATGTCGCAGGTCTTGCAGTGCACGCAGTTTTGCGCGTTGATGACGAACACGTCCTTGCCGTCCTTCTCCACCCATTCGTAGACGCCGGCGGGACAGTAGCGGGTGGA
>NZ_KQ410759.1 GCF_001262505.1 Shinella sp. SUS2 | reverse complement strand
GTGTTGGTGACGTAACGCATCACCATCTTGGCACAATGCGATGCCGGTGGGAGGGGCATCCAACCCATCAGTGGCAATCAACACTTGTAGAAGGTGGCGACGTCGGCCTGGTCACGCGAGATGCGGTCCAGCGCTTCGGCCAGCACCATATCGCACTGACCCGCCTGCGCGTCCTGCAGAAGCGCTTGGATGCCGGAACGCAGGATCATGCTCGCGCCCGAGATGCCCGCATCCTTGTAGCTGCCGACGATCTTCCACTGTTCGCGCTTCGCCCGCTCCCGACAGATACGGAACTGGTCCTCGATCGACGCCTCGCGCTGATTGTCGGACGAATAGCGGGCGTAGAGGGCAATGCGGGTCATCGGCGATCACTCCTACGCAACCTTGTCCATCCGGCTCGGCCGGATGAGCACCTCGGCCGAAATCCCGAGGCTGCTGTGCAACTGCCGGATCATGTCGATCGACAGGCTGCGCTTGCGGTTCAGCACATCCGCCACCCGGTTGCGCGGGCCGATCATCGGCTCCAGGTCCTTGCGGGTGAGCCCCTGCTGCTCCATGCGGAAGCGGATCGCTTCCACCGGATCGGGCGGGTCCATCGGATAGTGCTTCGTCTCGTAGGCGTCGATCAGCGTGGCCAGCACGTCCAGCCGGTCGCCTTTCGGCGTGCCGCTCTTGGCGCCCCACAGCCGTTCGACCTCGGCCAGCGCCTCTTCGTAATCCGCTTCCGTGCGGATCGGCTTCAGGTCAGTTGCCATGCTCGATCTCCTTCACGTCGATCCTGTCATAAGCCTTATGCGTGCCCAGCCACTTGATCCAGACGATACCCTTCTCGAAGTCCGCCGACACGATAAGGCGGTAGTCATTGCCCTTGATGTTGAAGACGATCCGCTCGGCGCTGACGATGCTCGCCGTCGCGTAGAGCCGCTTCACATCGGCGGTGCTTGCCCATTGCGCCTTGCTGACTTCGTCGAACCAGGCATCGAGCGCGGCCTTGACGGCTGGCTGCTCTTTCTGCCCCGCGAGGCTTTCGACAAATTCGCGCAAGGTGCGGCGGGCAATGATCCTCATCTGTCACCTATATCATGAGACCAAAACGGTCTCAAGGGAAAACTGCATCAGCCCGGCGCGGGGAGCCCGCTCCGGGTGAAACTCGCCTACCTATGACCAGGGACGACAGCTTGTCAGGACGCCGGGAAAGACTTCGCAGGCCGCCGTTTCTTCGCCTTGCGCTCCAGGGGCAATCTCTGTCACTGGAGCGGCCCGAGGAAAACGCATAGAGATTTGGTTTCAGGATGAGGCCCGTATCGGGCAAAGGAACAAGATGGCGATACAGCGGTTCGCATGGCTGCACTTGACGCCGGCGCGATCGATTTTCTGACGAAGCCTGTCAATCTGCTCGAATTCCAGGCGCGGATGCGCAACCTCGTTGCACTCGTCGATGCGCAAAATAAGCTCGCCGACAAGGCCGCGTGGCTGAGAGCCGAAGTCGACAAGGCGGTATCTGAACTACGTTCCCGCGAGGAGGAGATCATCGAGCGGCTCACGCTTGCCGCGAGCTACAAAGATGCGGAAACGGCAAAGCATACCAAGCGTGTTGGTGAATACTCCGAGGCCATCGCGCTGGAGTTCGGCCTGCCTACGACGCTCTGTTCGGACATCAGGCTCGCCTCTCCCATGCACGACATCGGAAAGGTCGCCATTCCGGATGCTGTGCTGCTCACGAAGGGTATGCTGACCGAGCAGGAGTTTGCTGAAATGCAGAAGCACACACAGTGGGCTGCGATATCCTGCATGAATCCAAGTCGAGCCTCCTGCAATTGGCCGCCGAAATCGCCGGGAGCCATCACGAACGGTGGGATAGTCAGGTATATCCGCTGCGACTGACAGGATCGGCAATCCCCCTTTCGGGACGTATCGTTGCCCTTGCAGACAATTTCGATGCGCTGACCACCGCCCGCCCGTACAAGGAAGCTTGGAGTGTCGAGAAGGCGGTGGAGCATATTCTTGGAAGAGCGGGGTCCCAGTTCGATCCCACCTGTGTGCAGGCTTTCAAGCGGGCCCTTCCGTCGATCCTGCGCATCATGCTGGAAAACGCAGAAGGCATTAAGCATGAGAGGGCAGCAGCGCCAGACAACAACGCTGCAGTGATTGCTGCGTGATTTCCTCGTAGCTGGCCGCGGCGAGATGTCGCGATAGCGGCGACTGCTCTCGCGACCTCTCTCTAATACGAAGGCATGTTGCAAACTCTTGAAGCTCGACTTTGTGATGTATATTCAACGGTATAAGCAGTCAAAAAGTCGAGGGTTACAGGTCGCGTCGGTTCAAGAGCCATGCCCTTACCAGTCTCTGTGTACTCAGGCCTCCGCAACCAAATCTAAAAGCCTTTCCAGCGGGGAGGGCTTTCTGCGTTTGACGCCGCCAAAACAAACCGCCTTTTCCACGCCGCCAGCCACATCCGTAGAATGCCAACGAAATCGGTAACGGAGACGGAAACCCAGTGACCTGCCACTGAATCTCATCCAGCTGCGACTAGAGCCTCGGCGATTCTGATCAATTCTGACTACGCCAAGTGGCACGGCGGGAGCATCCGACGGAAACGCGAAGCTTTCATCTTGCGCAGCGTAGGAGCCGGTTGCGGCGATGGACCCGGCATAGTCTGCCGGGGCCTGGTATCCGAGCGATGAGTGCGGCCGGAAATGGTGGACGTCATCTGCCCACTCGGCCATGGCACTGCGGGCATGATCGAGGCCGAAGAACAGGCTCTCGTTCAGCAGTTCGTCGGGCATCCGACCATTGAAACTCACTCTATATATAGCCGTTCTGCATGGGTTTTCCTGGCGCGATGCAATGCCACGGGACTTTGTGATTGATGATCACGCCGGTGGTTTGACGATATGCCGTAGGGGCAAGGCGAAAAACGTGGTAAGCGCCACCTAAATTACAAACAGGAGTGTCTCTGTGAGCGAACCGACCGTAGCTGAAGCAAAAAACCGCATTTATGAATCGATCCAAGCGGACAATGCGGATATTGATGCGCATATCGCGATTCTCAAGTCAGCGTTGGCGCGGGAAGGCCTAAAAGAGGCGATATTTGACCCGGCCAGGCTCGCGCACAGCAACCGTTCCGGTAGAAAGCTGATGGAAGCTTACTTTCGGCAGCGCGGCGTGACGGTAAAATTCGCGGTTTCGTGAAGCCTCTGACGAATCTCCCAGGAGGGCAGGGGTTACGCTTGCTCTCCTATGTCTATCTACGGACATTGGGATTATCCGCCATTCGAGACCCATCGATATCGATATGGGAAGTCCGCAGATGTGCTGACCGGCATCCGGGGGCAGCCTCCTGTGCCGCCCCCCGGAACAGGAGCAACCCGACGTGCCGGCCATCGGGTGCTCTCGCGCTCAGTGGCCGATCATCCACTTCTTGCGGGTCGGCGTCGGCTTGTTGCCGATCTTGCACAAGGCACAACCGCAACCGGCGAGATGTGCCTTCTTCACGACCTTCGGCTCGCTGCCGCTTGCTTCCGAACGTGTAAGGGCACCGCGCAGTTTGCCGTTCATCAGGCTGAGGCGTGGTGTAGCCATGTCCCGGTTGCTCTGTTCTTCGCATTGCGGGCATGCGCAGGCTTTGAGCGCATCCTGCATCGACACCCATTCTTCAAACGGTCCACAATCGTTACAAACGTAGTTGTAGAGCGGCATTGCCAGTCTCCCCAAAAGTCATGAATCTAGAAAATGGGCGGGCCGCCAGTCCTTGCCCGCCCGCACGCGATCAATCGTGTTGCCGCGCGGTGCGCCGAGCCGGCATCACAGCTTGCCGTCCAGCAGCAGGAAACCTGGCAACCAGCCGGTGACGATGCCGGCCAGCAGCGTGACGACCGCTGTCAGGCGCAGGATCGGCCGCTGCATTGCGAGCAACAGGAAATACAGGAACCACAGGATCCCCCAGATCACCCAGTTGGACGCCAGCCAGAAATCGATCGATGTCTGGGCGGAGGAAAGCCCTTGCACAGACACCGGAATGGTGGTGATGGCGACAAACAGGCTGAACCAGCCGAGGCCGCGTCCGTCCACCTTCACCACCCTGTTGTAGGCCACCCAGAAATAGGTTGCCGAAAACAGGATCGTCAGCGCGGCACCCTTGATGGAGGCCGCGTCGGCATTGGGGCCGAACGCCCAGGCCAGCGACGCGGACAGCGTCACGAAACCGGAGACGACATTGATGACGATGATTTCCCGGTCCTCGATTTTTCCGAGAAGCCAAAGCCCGTTGAGAAACAGGACTGCGCCGACATAAAGCAAGGCAAATCCGAGCAGCATGAAACCCCCTCCCAGGAGAGCAACGGCCAGGGCAGGGCCTGACCGTCGCTTCATTGTTGTTGTGCGGTCTGATCAACTCGTCTTGGCGACGTCTGCCTTGAAGTTCTGCTTCTTCGGCCCGAGCGCATTGGGGTTTATGTCGAAGTCGAAGATCGCCGTCGGTATGGCCAGCGTGGCGCAGACGTTGGGGATATCGACGATGCCGGCAATGCGCCCCTCCACCGGCGCCGTTCCCAGGATCATGTAGGCCTGCTCGCCGGAATAGCCGAACTTCTTGAGATACTCGATCGCGTTGAGGCAGGCCCGGCGATAGGCGACATGGGCGTCGAGGTAATATTGTTCGCCGGTGTGCTCATCGACCGAGATGCCTTCGAAGATGAGATAGTCATCGAAATGCGGGTCGATCGGACTCGGTTTGAAGATCGGGTTGATGACACCGTATTTCGCCATGCCGCCCTTGATGACATCGACGCTGATGTCGACCCAGCCGGCCATCTCAATGGCGCCGCAGAAGGTGATCTCGCCATCGCCCTGTGAGAAATGGATGTCGCCCATCGAGAGGCCGCCACCCTTCACATAAACAGGGAAATAGACTTTCGAGCCGCGCGACAGGTTCTTGATGTCGCAGTTGCCGCCATGTTCGCGCGGCGGAACCGTGCGCCATGCCTCGGCGGCGGCCTTCTTGGCAGCGTCGCCCTTCAGTTGCCCCATCAATGCGGTGTCGGCATAGGGCAGCGCTGCCAGTGGCGGAACGCGGCCGGGATCGGTCGCCACCAGTTCGGCTTCGCGCCGGTTGGCTTCGGCGAGCAGCTTGTGGTCCGGCAGGCAGCCGATCAGGCCGGGATGGATGATGCCGGGATAACGCACGCCCGGAATGTGGCGCGACGTCGTGTAGATCCCGTGAAAATCCCAGCAGGACTTGCTGGCTTCGGGGTAATGCTCGGTGAGGAAGCCGCCGCCGTTTTCCTTGGCGAACAGGCCGTTGAAGCCCCATTCCGAGTCGGGTTTCGCACCGAGGTCGAGAATGTCGACGACCAGCAGGTCGCCGGGTTCCGCGCCATCGACGCCGAACGGGCCGCTGAGATAGTGGACGCGGGTCAGATCGACGTCGCGGACATCGTTGGCGCTGTCGTTGTTGCCAATCTGGCCTCCCGTCCAGTCATGGCACTCCACCCGATAGGTATGTCCGGGCTTGAGGTGATCGACCATCGGAATATCCGGATGCCACCGATTGTGTGTCTTGATGGCATGATCTTCGGGCGCTTTGTTCAGATCGACTGAGAATACTGTCTGTGGCATGCGGCTGTTCCTCCTCAATGCCGGTGTGCAAGAGGTGGCGTGCGCCTCCCTCGTTCTTGCGCTGGGCAGTGCCGCCCGGCATCACCGTGCGTGACCACGATAGGAACCGCATGTAATCGCCATGCATCGGAATGCAGGCTGCTTTGTAATTTTTTGTAACCGGAATGGGTGCGGGCAGTGCGCGCTGCGTGCTGCGATCGTCTCGTTTTAGATAGCATTTTCAATTGATTATGAAATCCTTCCCGTATTTGGAAGGTGCAGGTCCGCCTTCGCCTGTTCTTGCGCGATGCAGGTCGCGACCAAATGCCATCTTCCCTTCTCGACCGCGCCCCCGAATTGCGACTATCGTAGCGGCATGTCCGTTGCCGAACTGAGATCACGCATCCTTATTGTCGACGACGATCGCCGGCTGTGCAGCTTTCTGGAAAAATTCCTGACGAGCGAAAGCTATGCGACTGTCAGCGCCCATGACGGGCGCTCGATGCGGCGTGCATTGGCCGATGAGGCGTTCGATCTCGTTATCCTCGATCTCGGCTTTCCGGTCGGGGAGGACGGGGTAACGCTCGCGCGCAGCATGCGCTCGCAATATGATCTGCCGCTTATCATGCTGTCGGGCAAGAACAGCACGATTGACAAGGTCGTCTGTCTCGAACTGGGTGCCGACGACTATATCACCAAACCCTTCGAACCGCGCGAGCTTCTGGCGCGTGTCCGCACGGTGATGCGGCGCTTTGCCAAGCGGATCGTCCTTCCCGAGGCGATGGAGGCCGATCCCTCGGAGGCCGTTTGTTTCGATGGATGGCGGCTCGATCCGGCGCGTTACAAACTGGCGTCGCCGAACGGCGAGAATGTTCGGCTCACCAGCCAGGAGTTCCAGATACTCTCGGCGCTTGTCGAGCGGCGCGGCCGCATTCTCTCGCGTGAGCAAATTCTCGATATCGTCGCCAACCGCAACTGGTCTCCCTATGACCGCAGCATCGACGTGCTGATCGGCAAGATACGTCGCAAGCTCAGGGACAATCCGCGCGATCCGCAGCTCATCAAGACCATTCGCGGCGTTGGCTACATGTTTACCCCTCAGGTGAGGGACTGAGGCGCGCGAGGCAGGTAGAGATTGATCCGGGTCCCCTCGTCGGGCTTGCTGGAAATGCCGAGGCGCCCACCGGACTGGCGGGCGAAGCCATCCACCATCGACAGGCCGAGGCCGCTGCCCTTTCCAGCAGGCTTGGTACTGAAGAGCGGTTCGAGCGCCCGGCGTTGCACCGCCGCGGGCATCCCGTGCCCGGTGTCGATGACCGAAATGACCACATATTGACCAGGCGGCAGGCCTGACGCCACGCGGGCATCGTCTGGCCGGAGGGCAAGATTGCAGGCCTCGAACCGAAGAGTGCCGCCGTCCGGCATCGCATCGCGCGCGTTGAGCGCCAGGTTGAGCAAGCTGGTTTCGAGCTGCGCCGGATGAACCTCGACAGCGTGCAGGCCATCAGCCAGCTGGAGCGACAAATCGATCTTACCGTCCAGCGTACGGCGCAACACGCGCATCAGGTCCGGCAGCGCTTCATCCAGGCGAATGCAGACGGCATCGCCTCCTTCCCGGCGGCCGAAATTGAGAAGCCGGGAGGTCAGGTCCGTCCCGGCCTTCACGGCCTCGAGCGCGTCGTCGACCATCTCGGCCAGGTGGGGTTCAGCCTGCACATGCTCCTGCAGCCAGCGCAAATTGGCCAGCAGGACGGCCAGGATGTTGTTGAAGTCATGTGCGATACCACCGGTCAGCTGGCCCATCGCCTCGATGCGCTGCATCTGGCCGAGCCGCTCGGCGGCCAGGCGCTTTTCCTCCATCAGCCGGGTCCGCTCGAAACAGCGCTCGAGGGTCGCCAGCAGGTCGGCGCTGTGGAATGGCTTGCACAGGTAGTCGTAGGCGCCGGCCTGCAACGCCTCAACTGCCGTCTCGACCGAGGCATAGGCCGTCACCATCAGGCAGATAAGGTCGGGGCTCTGCTGCCGGAACGCCCGGACCAGTTCGACACCGTTGCCGATACCCAACCGCACATCGACCAGGGCAACGGCCGGCTGGCACGAGGCCAGAGCGCTTTGGGCGGTCGGTGGATCGTGGGCCGTGATCGTCTGGTAACCCTCAAGCTCGAGCAATCCGGCGAGGCTTGCGGCGAAGTCCTCGTCGTCGTCGACGATGAGGACACGCTTCCTTTCCGCCGGGTCCGTCCCATGCGGGATGACATCGTCGCCAACAAGATCGCTGTGCAGGTCGGTCAGGTCCGTCATGATGAGGCCGCACCCGCCCGCGGGAGAACGATCGATACGCGCGTGCCCGCGCCCTGTTCGCTTTCGATCAGCACCGAGCCGCCATGCTGCTCGACGATACGCTTGACCAGGGGCATGCCCAGCCCCACGCCAAATGCCTTGGTGCTGAACAGCGGCTCGAACACCCGTGCCGCCGTTTCGCGCGACATGCCGGCGCCGTTGTCGGCGACGCAGATGATGGCGCTGTCGGCCTCGCAGCGGGTCGAAACGGTGATCACCGCGTCATCCGCGTTCCCCTCGCAAGCCTGGACGGCATTGGCCAGGACGTTGCAAAAGGCCTGCCGCAGCCGCTCGCCATCGGCGGATATCCTGCATCCGGCGGCAAGTTCCAGCTGGATCGGCCGCGCATTATCCTGCTCGGCGACTTGCTGGGCGACCCACCGGTCGATCAGAATTGGCGTCAGCGTCAGTGCGTGCCGGCGCGAGAAGTCGAGCAGGTCTTCGATGATTCGGACACAGCGCCAGGCGTTTCGTTGCAGACGCTGCAATTCGGAGAGCACAGGTTCGTCGGCACTCTTCAACGAGCGGCGCAAGACATCGGCTGACGTCACCAAGGTGCCCAGGGGGTTGCGCAGTTCGTGGCTGACGGTTGCGGTGATCTGGCCGATGGCTGCGAGGCGTTCGTTGCTCGCAAGGTCCCTCTGTGTCTGGCGCAGCTTTTCCAGCGAGGCGACGAGATCGCGTTCGGCGAGCTCACGGCTCTCCTGGGACAGGACGATCCACCAGGCGCCGATACCGAGCAGCGGCAACAGCGCGAGAAAGACCCTGAGAAGCAGTTGGCCGTTTGCTAGATGCGGCTGTTCCGACCCCGGCTCGATCAACCGGTAGGTCAGCAGGAACACGCCGCCGGCAATCACCGCCAGGGCAAACAGCACGCCTGCCACCTTGAGCAGACGCTGCCCCATGCGGGGCGCGATCTTGTCGCGCATGTGCGGCAGCGTCTGGCCGAAATAGCGCGAACTTTCGAGGCCGCCGCCTGGCGACTTGCAGACGTCATGGCAATGCGAATCCAGGCTGCAGCACAGCGAGCAGATCGGCTGCTCGTAGAAGGTGCAGTGCACCATGTCGGAGCGTTCGTATGTGACGCCGCAGATGGCGCAGAGATTGGCATCCAACTTCGCCGCCGGTAGATCGACGGGCGGGCGTGCGAGATAGTAGCGCCCCTTGGTGGCGATGCCGATCGCCACGGCGCTGACAAGGGCCGTGGCAAAAGCGATCGGCGCGGCATAGGCCTGCATCATGACGCCGAGAACGCCGGAAAAACAGACAAGCGCAACGAACGATGCCAGCGCCATCGAGCCGCAGCCGACAGGATTGAAGTTGTAGAGATAGGCGCGCCGGAACTCCGGGTATGCCGGGCTGATCCCCAACGGCTTCAGGATGGCGAGATCAGCGAAGATCGAGCCGATCCACGCTGCCGCAATGATCGAATAGACTGCCAGCACCAATTCCAGCGTCTGGAAGATGCCGAGTAGCATCAACAGCAGCGAGATCAGGATGTTGAACACCAGCCAGACGACCCGGCCCGGGTGGTAGTGGGTGACGCGCGAGAAGAAATTGGACCACGCCAGCGAGCCGGCATAGGCGTTGGTGACGTTGATCTTCACCTGCGAGATCAGCACGAAAACCGCGGCAAGGGCGAGCACGATGCGCGGGTCCGTGCTCACATACTGGTAGGCGATGATGTACATGTGGATGGGTTCAAGCGCTGTCGACCGCGACAGGCCGGCCTGGATCGCGAGCACCGCCAGCAGGCTGCCGCACAGGATCTTGAAGCCGCCGACGACAATCCAGCCCGGACCTGCGGCGACCACCGCCGCCCACCAGCGAAAACGGTTCTCGCGTGTCTTGTCGGGCAGGAAGCGCAAGTAGTCGACCTGTTCGCCGATCTGGATGGACAGGGCGCACAGAACGCCGATGGCCGAGCCGAAAGCAAGGAAATTGAACCCTTCGCTGCCCATGTCGCTGCCGACGAAGGCGGCCCATTCGTCGAGCGTGTCGGGATGCGCGAGCAGGATGTAGGCAAAAGGCGTCAAATGCAGGGCGATCCAGATCGGCTGCGACAGAAGCTGCAGTTTGCTGATCAGCGTCACGCCCATGAAGGTGATCGGGATGATGACGACCGAGGAGATGACATAGCCCAGAACGAGCGGCACATCGGCGAACAGATTGAGCGCCTGCGCCATGATCACGCCTTCGAGCGCGAAGAATATGAAGGTGAAGGTTGCGTAGATCAGCGAGGTGATCGTGGATCCGATGTAGCCAAAGCCCGCACCGCGCGTCAACAGATCCATATCGATGTTGTAGCGGCTGGAATAGTAGGCGATCGGCAGGCTTGTCACGAAAACGAACAGGCAGGTTACCAGGATTGCCGGAAAGGCGTTGGCGAAGCCGTAGCTGAGCGTGATCGCACCGCCGATAGCCTCAAGGGCGAGGAACGAAATACCGCCGAGCGCGGTGTTGGCGATGACAAATGGCGACCAACGGCGAAACGACGTGGCTGCGTATCGGAGAGAATAGTCTTCCAGTGTCTCGTTCGCGATCCAGGAATGGTATGATCGCAAGGCTGGCAGCTGTGGCGTTTCCATCAAGCGCCACACAGATGCGTCGTGGCCCGACACTGTAATCGGCACATGAAACGGCTCCTCCCAAAGCGTGTTCCTGCGGTGTGGCCGCGCTCAGCCGAGAACGATCTATCATCTCTCATGGGGGTCCATCAAACGGAAGAGAGAACATACCTAGATTTTTGGGGCGGGTTGCCGGGCGCGATTCCGGCCGGGCCTTTCTCGTCATCACGGGCATTGCCATGAACGGTCATATCTTTTTGGAGAGAAACGAACCGACAGGATGGCTGCAACGGCGATCGCACCCATGTGCCACTTCCAGCCCGCTTCAAAGCCGCCCGTCAGGTCGTGCAGGCTTGAAACGATCAGGGGCGGTAGCGCCGTCAGGAGGAACCCGCCACCCTGCACCAATGCCGACAGGGCGCCGGCGCGGGCCGAATCGGAAAAATGATCGAGCGTCACAACAAGGGACAGGGCGAAGCAGCCACCGAAGCCCATGCCGGTCAGCACCACGAACAGGAAGGGAGCGGCGTCCGGGGCCAAAGCGAAGCCGGAAAAGCCGATGAACTGGCAGGCAAGAGTGAGCCACAGCCAGGGGCGGTGGTCACGTCCGGTCCGGCTCGCGAGCATCGGAACCGCCAATGCGGCGAACGCCTGGCAGATCGCCATGATCGCAAGGAGGCTGCCGCTGGCCGATGCGGTCCAGCCGTGCTCCCTGTAGTAGGAGGCGAGCCAGGCGACCACCGAGGAGTAGCCGCCGTTCGCCAGCCCGAAGAAGACCATCAGCAACCAGGTTCGCGGACGGCCAAGGAGAGTCCCGACGATGTTCCGCTCCGGCGCCGGGACGTTCCCGCCCGGCAGGGCAAACCAGACAAGCGACACCGCCAGAACCCCCAGAATGGCGAGAGACCCGAGCCCGATGCGCCAATCCCCGGTCCTTTCGGCAATCATTGGCAGGATCTGGGCACCGATCGCGCCGCCACCGAGCAGCATGGCGGAGTAGAGGCCCATCACGAAGGCCACGCGCCCGGGAAACAGCTGCTTGATGACGCCGGGAAAGATCGCCTGGACGATGGCGACGCCAAGCCCGGTCACCGCGGCGCTTGCCACCATCACCCAGGCGCTGGTGACAAACAGCCGCGACAACGTGCCGATGCAGACGATGACAAGCGCGGTGATCAGCACCCGTCGCGCGCCGGCGAGGCGTTGCAGGGCAGGGCCCAGAAACGCAAGGAAACCCATCAGGGCCATCGGAACGAATGTCAGCGAGGCGATGCCGTAGGAGCCAAGACCGGTTGCGACACTGATATCCTCGACAAGCGGTCCGATGCTCGTCAGGAAAGGGCGCAGGTTGAGGCCGATGGCCGCGACGGCGATCAAGAGGATCCAGTTCGGCCTGTCCTGGCGCAGCATGTCTTTCGTCCTGTCGTCGCGCCTTGCCGGCATGGCGCGCAGCCCGCCGCAATGGCGGAGGGATGAAGAGCCGGTTTCGGGGTCTGGCCGGCGGCCTTTGCCGCCGCCGCACCGATCAGGCCAGACGCGCGTAGTGTCCGACGCCGACCGCTGTCATTGGCACCGCTTCGTGCCGGTATCCCACCGGACGGATCGGGCTCTTGAGCTCCCGTGCCGCAAGCATACGCTCGCGGCGGTGATCGGGGTGCACGATCGGCACGGCGTCCAGAAGCTGCCGCGTGTTGGGATGGGCCGGTGAGCCGAGCACAGCATTGCGCGGCCCGATCTCGATGATCTCTCCCAGATACATGACGGCGATACGGTCGCTGCCGCGTTCGACCACTGCCATGTCATGGGAGATGAACAGGATGGAGATGGAAAACTCCTCCTGAAGCTCTGCAAGAAGGTCGAGGATCTGCCCCTGGATCGACACGTCGAGCGCAGAGACTGGCTCGTCGGCGATGATCACCTTGGGGTTCAGTGCGAGGGCCCGGGCAATGCAGATGCGCTGCCGCTGGCCGCCGGAGAACTGGTGGGGGTAAAGTTCTGCCTGCGCCCGCGTGAGACCCACCCTTTCGAGCAGGGTAAAGACCCGGTCCCGGATTTCAGCCGCGCTTCCCACGCGGTGGATGTGCAGCGGTTCGGCGACGATCTGTTCGACGGACATGCGGGGATTGAGCGATGCATAGGGATCCTGGAAGAGCATCTGGATACGCTTGCGCATGTCCACCATCTCCGATGCTCTGATTTCCTGCAGGTTCTTGCCCTGCAGCAGGATTTCGCCGCTGTCGGGCTGTATCGGCCGCATGATGCTTCTGCCGGTAGTCGACTTGCCGCAACCGCTTTCTCCCACCAGCGAGAGCGTTTCCTTTTCCTTGAGGTCGAAGGAGACGCCTTCCACCGCGTGGACATTCGCCACCACGCGGTGGAACATACCCTGGCGCACGGCAAAACGTGTCACGAGGTTGCGAACGCTCAGAACTGCGCTCGGCTCGCGCGGTATTTCGGGCGCCGGCTGCGCTGCCGGGCTCGATACCGGTTCGACGCCGGTTTCTAGGCGCAGGCTGAGCTTGGGCGCCGCGTCGAGCAGCCGGCGGGTATACTCATGCCGGGGCGCGTTGAAGATGGCGGCGACATCGCCGCTCTCGACCACGTTGCCGTGCAGCATAACCACGACCCTATCGGCGATCTCGGCAACGATACCCATGTCGTGGGTGATGAGCAGGATGGCCATGCCGGTCTCGCGCTGGATCGTCTTCAGCAATGCGAGGATCTCGGCCTGCACGGTCACGTCGAGCGCCGTGGTCGGCTCGTCCGCGATCAGGAGGTCGGGTTTGCAAAGGATCGCCATGGCGATCATGACGCGCTGGCGCATGCCGCCGGACATTTCGTGCGGATATCCGAAGGAGGGTACGCCGATGTTCCGCGACAATTTCGCGGTGCCGGCAAACGCGCCTCATCCTGAAAACGCGAAGATTTTCATCAACTGGATGATGGCCCCGGAAAACGCCGCTGCCGTCTCCAACGCCATCGCCTATGCCAATGCCAATGCCACCCAGGCCGACCAGTTCCTCAGCGAGCAATGGCGCAAGATGGACGCGATCAACATGCCGGAGGAATTCGCCTCGCGTCTCGTGCCGACGCAGGACTGCACCGGCAAGGCGCGCGAACTGCGCGACCGTATCTGGACCCGCCTGAAGGGCTGAGTTCGGTATCGAAGAGACGGGCACGGCTTTTGTCGTGCCCGACACTGTGAAAAGCAGACACAATGCGTATCACCTTCTTCCAACCGCTGCGGCACCGGTGGCATGTCCACCCATGAACGTCCCGATCGACAGTCCTAAAAACGTTGTGGGACAAGGACAGGCAGCGCTTCGCTGTACCTTCCTGCAGAGGCTGGAAAGTCCATGCTCTCGATGTCCTGCTGGCACCTTTGAACAGGTGAAAAGGCTTTGGTGCCGCCCGTCTTCATCCGGCCAAGACCACGCACCTGGTCAGTTGGAAACCGCTTTGCGTCCAAACGAGAGCAGTTCACGGGTATAGGCCGCGGTGGGCGCGCGGATCACGTCCCCGGTCCTGCCGAACTCGATGACGTCGCCGCGGCGCATGACGAGCAGGGTGTCGGAAACATGCGCGACGACCTTCAGGTTGTGGGTGACGAAGAGCATTGAGAGACCGCGGCTGGCCTTGAGATCGGAGAGCAGGTTCAGGATCTGTGCCTGTACGGAGACATCGAGCGCCGATGTCGGCTCGTCGAGGATAAGCAGGTGAGGTTCCAATGCCAGTGCCCGCGCAATGGCGACGCGCTGTGCCTGGCCGCCCGACAGTTCGCGGGCGCGCCGGCCAAGGAAGTCGGCGGGAAGGCCGCAGTCGGAGAGAAGCCCGGCGATCCTTTCGCGCATTGCAGGGCCATTGCGCCTGCCTGCCGCCAGCATGGGTTCGGCAAGGATTTCTTCGATGGTCAGCCGCGGGCTCAACGACAGGAAGGGATTCTGCAAGACGACGCCGATCTTCTGCCGCGCCTGGCGGAGCGCATCGCCCTTCAGGGCCAGCCAGTCCTGACCTTCCAGGCGGATCGTACCGCTTTCGACCGGTAGCAGCCGGAGAATGGCGCGCAGCAGGCTCGTTTTGCCCGAACCGCTTTCTCCAACGATGCCCAGCGTCTCCCCCTGTTCAAGGCGGAAGCTCGCGCCGTTGACCGCCGGTTTCGGACATGCGGCGAAGAGGCCGGCGCGGTAGCGGATGATAAGCGTGTCGATGTCGAGAATGGGGGCCGAAGTCACGCCGCATCCTCCGGTAGATGGCAGAGCCAATGGTGGGTATCACGACGGCGTCCCGGCGGCGCCGTGGCAGAACAGACGGGCATCGCCTGCGGACAGCGTGGGGCGAAGGCGCAGCCGACAATTGCAGACCGCGGCGGCGGGATGGAGCCCTCGATGGCGGCGAGGCGCGCGCCATGCGGCGCGGCATCGGGAAGGGCCGAAAGCAGGGCACGCGTATAGGGATGGGCGGGGTGCCGGAGTATCGCACCGACCGGCCCCGTTTCGACGGAACGCCCTGCGTAGAGCACGGTGGCGCGGTCGCAGGCCTCCGCAATGACGTCCATGTCATGGGTAATCATCAGTACCGTGAGGCCGCGCTCGTTGACGAGTTTGCGCAGAAGCGCCAGCACCTGCGCGCCGACCGAAACGTCAAGTGCCGTCGTCGGCTCGTCGGCAATCAGGAAATCCGCACCGGTCGCCAGTGCCTGGGCGATGACCACGCGCTGCTGCATGCCGCCTGAGAGCTGGTGCGGGTAGCTCTTCAGCACCTTTTCCGGGTCTGGAAGGCCGGTTGCGGCCAGCAGCGCCGTTGCCTCTGCTTGGCGGACCGACCGGGGCAGGTCGCGATGGGCGCGGATCACGTCGTCGAGCTGGCGGGCGATGCTGAGCACGGGATTGAGCGCGGCCGCCGGATCCTGCGAGATAAGGCCGATCCGCCGGCCGCGCAACCCCCGGGCATTTTCCCGGAGGTCTTCGCCGTCGAAATGGAATCGGTCGGCAGCGATGCGGGCGCCCTTCGGCACAAGGCCGAGCGCTGCCATGCCAGTCATGGTCTTGCCGCAGCCGGATTCGCCGATCACGCCATGGATTTGGCCGCGCTCGATTTGGAGATCGACCGAGCGTACGGCATGGACGTCGCCGTCGGGTGTTGGGATGCTGACGGAGAGGTTGCGGACATCAAGCAGAGCCACGGGCAGCACCTCCCTTGCGGTCGCGTAACGCATCACCGAGCACGCTGAAGGCGAGTGCGATGATGAAGATGGTCATGCCGGGCATGGCCGAGTACCACCAGCGCGCCGGGAAGAACTTCCGGCCGGCATCGACCATCTGGCCCCAGTCGGCAGTCGGCGGCAGCACACCGAGGCCGAGGAAGGAGAGTGCGGCGGCCGTCAGCAGCGCCGGCCCGACGTCAAGCGCAGCCTGCACGGTCAGCGGGCGCCCGGTCGCCGGCAGGATATGGCGGATGATGATGCGCGGATGGGAGACGCCGGCAAGCCGTGCGGCCTCGACATAGGGCTGGCCACGCAACACCAGCACCTCCGCCCGGGCGAGACGTGCATACCAGGGCCACCAGGTTACGGCGACGGCAATGACGCTGTTAAGGAAGCCCGGGCCAAGCGCTGCGGCCATCAGCACCGCCAGTAGCAGTGCTGGGAAGGCAAGGAAGACGTCCGTGCCGCGCATCAGCGCCTCGTCGATCCAGCCGCCGAAATAGCCGGCTGCGAGGCCGACCGGCAGACCGATGAGCAGCGAGAAGGCGACGATCAGCACGCCGTTTGTGAGGGAGATGCGGGTGGCGTAGATGATGCGGCTCAGGATATCGCGGCCGAGATGGTCCGTACCGAGCCAGTAGTCCGCGGATGGCGGGGAGAGCTTTGCCGCCACATTGGGTGCGCCGGCGCCCTGCGCCGGGTACGGCGCGATCCAGGGCGCCAGAATGGCGACGGCGAAGAAAAGGACGACGACCGCAAGCGCGATGGTGCCTGGCCAGCCGAGGCGTTGAACGAGCTTATTCATGAGAGCGCCACCCGTGGATCGACCAGAGCCTGGGCGATGTCGATCAAGAGGTTCATCACGACATAGCAGATCGTCACCACCATGGTGACGGCAGCGATGACGGGGAAATCCTTGGCGAGGATCGCTTCGGAGACATAGCGGCCGAGGCCTGGCCAGGCGAAGATGATCTCCACCAGGACCGCGCCCGTCAGAGCGTAGGCGAAGGAAAGGCCGATCACCGTCAATGCCGGCCCCATGGCGTTGGGCAATGCATGGCCGAACAGGATGCGCGGTTCGGAAAGACCGAGCGCGCGGGCGGCGACAACATGACGGCGTTCGAGGATTTCGATCATCGCCGAGCGCGTCAGCCGCATGGCAACGCCGGCCGGATAGGAGGCCAGTGTCAGGGCCGGGAGGATCAGATGGGTCAGCGCACTTCCGAAGGCGTTCAGCCGGCCGGCGAGCAGCGCATCGATCATATTGAAGCCGGTCACCATCGGCAGCGGTGCGGAGATCGATATCTCGCGCGATAGGCGCCCGGAAAGCGGCAGAATACCCAGCCATTGAGCAAAAATGAGCTGGAGGATCATCGCGAGGAAGAAGGTCGGCATGGCGACGGCCGCGATGGAGCCGAAGCTGCCGATCCTGTCCGGCCATCGGCCCTGCCGTGCTGCTGCGACGACGCCGAGCGGAATGCCGATCAGCAGCGCAAGGCCGGTGGAGAAGATCGCAAGCTCAAGGGTCGCCGGTAGATAGGCCCGCAGATCCTCGGCAATGAGGCGCCGCGACTTGTAGGAGATGCCGAAGTCGCCGGATGCCATGGCTGTGGCAAACGTTGCGAAGCGGGCGGGAAGGGACGCGTCGAGGTTCAGTTCCTGACGCGCCTTCTCGATCTGCTCGGCCGTAGGGCGGGGCCCTGCATAGAGTGCTGCGGGATCCGAAGGAACCACCTGTGCCACCACGAAGACCAGAAAGGTCACGCCCACCACCACGAAGGCGGAAAGGACCGTGCGGCGCAGGATATAGCGTAGAAGTTCCATCAGACCCCCACGCGCCCTACCGGCTCAGTTCGTTGACGAAGGTGATGTGCCCGTAGGCCGGGTTGTCCGCATAGCCCTTGATGTCCGAGCGGATGACATGGACGTTGGGCTGATCCAGCATGAAGATCGCTGCCGCATCCTCGATCACCTTGCGCTGCGCTTCGATGAACAGGGCCTCTGCGCGCGGGCGGTCGGTGCCCGAGAGCTTGGCCGCCTCTTCGATCTTGGCATCCACCTCGGGGTTGGAGTAGTAGCCGAGGTTGAAGTTCGGCTTTTCCTCGCTGTGAAACAGGTTGAAGAGATAATCGTAAGGCGTAACGAAGGTTGGCCACCAGAACATGACGAAAATGTCCTGCGCGGCTTCCGGGCTCGACTTGCCGAGTTGCCACTGGGCCTCCCAGGCCATCGGCTGCAGTTTTAGCGTGATGCCGAGCGTTTCCAGGTTGGCCTTCCAGAGTTCGCCCGCAACGGCCTCGATCGCTTGCGCGGAGGAATAGGTCATCGTCAGTTCCAGGCCGGGCTCGATGCCTTCCTCCGCAAGCAGCGCCTTGGCAGCTTCGAGGTCGGTTTTCGGGATGGGCGCTTGGGCGTCGTGGCCCCAGATGCCGGCGGGAACGACACCCTTGGCACGCGTACCGAAACCGCTCGTGCCCGCGGTGATCACGTCGTCATAGGGGAAGGCGAGCGACAGGGCCTGGCGCACCTTGACCTTGTCGAGCGGCGCGCGCTTGACGTTGTAGAGGCCAAACAGCGTTTCGAAGGATGGATTGATGACGACGTTGAGGTCCGGATTGGACTTCAGCGCCTCGAGGTTCTCGTAAGGCAGGCTGTAGGTCCAGTCGGCCTGTCCGCTCTCGATCATGTTCTGGGCGAGCGTTGCATCCTCGGTGATCTCGAACGACACGGTCTTGAAGCCGTTTTCCGGCACTTTGCCCCAGTAGCCGTCTGCGCGGTCGAGTACGGCGCGCTGGCCCGGCTCGTAGCGGCTGATCTTGAACGGGCCGGTGCCGCCATCGTTGCCGGCGTTGAACCAGGCGTTGTCCTTGTCCTGGACCGAGGGGGCGTAGATCCAGGCGGCAAAGCCTGCCGAGGCGATGAGGTCGAGTGGCTGCGGTTCGGAAAGCTGGAAGACGACCTTCAACGGCTCGGGCGTTTCGATGGAGGTTACCGGTCCCCAGATGAAGGACGCGCCACCACCGATCTTCTTGGTGCGCTCGATCGAGCCCTTGACGGCTTCGGAGGTGAGCGGGCTACCGTCGTGGAATTTCACGCCGTCCCGGAGGGTGAAGGTCCAGGTCTTGCCGTCGGTGCTCACGTCCCAGCCGGTGGCAAGCAGGGGCTCTATCTTCGCCTCCTCGATGTCGGTCGCCGGAATGTAGCGGGCAAGGCCCTCATAGACATTGGCGAGCACCGCACCGTCGTTGGAGAACGAGGTGGCGGGGTCGAGATCCGGGAAACTGGTCGGGCAGGCAAGCGTGAAGATGCTGCCAGCGCCTTCGGCCATGGCGAAGTTCCAGCGCGCGCCCACGGCAGCAAGGGTTGCGAGGGCCGTTGTCTTCAGAAAATTGCGGCGATTCATTTTCGTTCTCCCATGGAGGTTGCCGGGGTGGACGCTCAGGCGCCTTCTTCGATGTATTGGGGGACGGCGAGGGCATCGGTGCTGATGCCCTGTGGCACGAAATCAAAATCATAACCGAATGCACGAGGACCGACGGATTCAAGCGCGATCGCGCTGCGCAGCAGCACCGGGGCCGGCATGGAGAGCACGTCGATACGCAGGCCGTAGCGCAATTCCTCCGTGCCGATGGCGCGGCCGGTCTCGGAATCGACGATGCAGATCAGGTCCGGCACCATGGTGATGATGTTCTCGCCTTCGCGGGCGATCAGATATTCGTTCTGGATCTCGATGGCGATCGAGCGGCCGGCATCGTCGTCAAGCCCGGCGACGGTGAGTGTGCCGCGGTTGAAACCGGCTGCGATGCGACGGGCGATATCGGTGACCTTGCCACGCATCAGGCGCACGCCGCCCGATTGCCTGAGGATCGCTTCCACCGGATCTTCCTTGGCGGCGCGGGCGTTCAGCACGGCATCGCCGAGGCTCCAGGCCTGGCTCGTCGTGTGCGGCACGCCGTAGCGGCGCACGAAGTCGCCGGACATGGGCGCCGTCGTCATCAGTGCCGTGCAGCCCATGGCGATCGTGCTGGCGCGCAGCAACTTCTCCAGCATCTTCGGCGTGGTCGCCTCGGTGACGATGAGGACGTTGCCGTCCGCATCGGCCAGCGCCGCTGGCTGGACGGGCTGGCCGTGAATGAAGAATGTGGTCATCTGCACTTCGGGGAAGGCGCGGCCCATGCCGTCGGCATCCACCACAGGCAGGTCGACCATGGCGGCGGTCAGCATGGGTGAAAGGCCGTTGCCGCCGCCCACCTCGTCGCCGAGCAGCGCATCGACCTTGCGGCCCATGTGGTGTTCGAGGGCATGGAGCAGCCGCACGCCCTCAGCGCCTTCGGCGATCTTCTCGATGCCGACGGTCGGCGCGCCGATACCGCCGATGCCGATGATCTGTGCGTCGGGCGCCATGTCGGCCGGGCGCACCATGCGGATGCGCTTGCCCTCGCGCAGCAGTGCCTTGGCACGCAGCGACGCATGATAGGTGCTGCCACCGCCGCCGGTGCCCAGAATGCCGCAGCCGATGGCGATGCGGTCGATATCCGCCTCGGTGAGCGTCCAGTACTTCATGCCCTGAGTTCTCCAATGACTTTCGCCGCGATGCGCACGGCGTTGCCGGGCAGGTAGGCCAGCGGCGTTTCCTCGATGTCGGCAAGACTCACCGTTTCGTGCGCTGCACCCGCTTCGACAGCGCGTGCGCGCGCTTCGGCAACGATGGAGTCCAGTGCCTTCTCCCGTGTCGTGCCTTCCAGGGAGACGACGCTGTCCACTTCGCCGGAGACCTGCGCGATGGCTGCGCCGATCGCATTGGCGGAGCCGAAATGATCCGGCTTCAGCGACACCGAGGTGCCCTCCAGCAGCCCTTCCACGAGCACCGAGCCGCCACCGACGAGGATAGCCGGGATCGGCTCGGCGCTCGGTTTCATGCGGTCGAGAACCGTCTCGATGCTGGCTTTCATCTGCGCCAGCATCTGTCGGGCGAATTCGGGTGTGATGTGGCTGAGCCGGTCGCGGTCCCCGAGATCGACGAGGCCGGCGGCCACTGCGATGTCCGTCGCAGTCAGCGTGTCGCCACCGAAGCAGAGTGCTTTTTCCGGCAGGCGGAAGCCGGCCGAATCCGGGCCGACTGTCGAGGGCGGTCCGGACCGCACGATGCTGCCACCGCCAAGGCCGAAGGAATAGACGTCCGGCACGCGGAAATTGGTCGGCACACCGCCGATCATCGCCCCTTCGCTGCGGGTGCGCGGGAAGCCGGCGACCAGCATGCCGATATCGGTGGTGGTGCCGCCGATATCGATCACTGCGGCGTCGGACAGTCCGGTCAGAAAGGCCGCTCCGCGCATGGAGTTGGTCGGGCCGGAGGCGATGGTGAAGACCGGATAGCGCTCGGCGAAGTCCGCCGCCATCAACGTGCCGTCGTTCTGGGTGAGGTAGAGCGGGCAATCGAGGCCGAGTGCGACGAAGGCCGAGCGGAAGGCGCCGACGGTCTCGTGGCCGAGCTTGTGCAGGCTTGCGTTGAGGATCGTGGCGTTCTCGCGGGGCAGAAGGCCGGTACGGCCGACACGGTGCGACAGGCTGATCGCGGCGTCCGGCATTTCCTCGGCAACGATTTCGGCCGCTTCGTTTTCCATGCGAGGATCCACCAGGGCGAAGACCGAGCAGATCGCGACGGCGGAGATGCCTTTGGCACGCCAGTCGCGACAGGCGGCACGGACTGCGGCTACATCAAGTGGGGCGATTTCTGAGCCGTCATAGTTCACGCCGCCGCCCACCATGGCTGCGCCGCCTTCGACGATGGGACGCAGGGTGTCGGGCCAGTCGATCATCGGCGGCAGAGAGCGCGTCGCTGCGCCGCAAAGCCTGAGAACACCGACCTTTTCAAGATGGCGCCCTTCGACGACGGCGTTGAGGAAATGCGTCGTGCCGATCATGACAGCGTTGACGGCGGCGGCGGTGATGCCCGCTTCGGCGAGAACCGTGCGGATTGCCGCGCCGACGCCCGAGGTCACGTCCGCCGTGGTCGAGGCCTTCACCGTTGCCAGAACCTCGGTGCCGCGCAGCAGCGCCGCATCCGTATTGGTCCCGCCCACATCCACCCCAATGCGCAACATGGGTTATCCTTTCTTCTTGCCGCCGAGGTCCGTGCCGCGGCCGATCGCGGTGGTTCTCGTGCCGAATACCTTGTAGAGCCGCAGGACCGCCGAACTCGTCACGCGTTTGACGCCGGGCAGCTTGCCCAGTTCCTGATCCATGAATTCGAGAAGCGCCGCGTGATCGGCGACGAAGAGCGAGGCGCTGAGATTGGCTGTGCCGCTGGTCGCGGCCAGGTAGCCGATCTCCTCGTACTCCGCGAGCTGGATGGCAACGTCTTCTATCTTGCCGGCTTCGACCTCGATCAGAAGCTCGACCTGCACGTCGCGCCCGAGCGCCACGGGATCGGGAATGGCGCCGATCACGATCATCTTCGCCTGGAGCAGGGCGGCGATGCGATTACGGATCGTGCGTTCGGAGACGCTGCCGATCCGGCCAGCGATTTCCGCCGCCGAGAGGCGCCCGTCCTCGGAGAGATAACGGATGATCTCGCGGTCCAGATCGTCAACGACATAACGCTGTGTCATGGGGCGTTTCCATTTCAGCCTGTTTTGAGCAGTAAATTTCCGAAACGGAATTGTGTCAATAATATTTCAGCCGCATAGGGTGAATTTTTCCGAAAATGACCCGGATATGGTCCTTGACGTACGATTTGTTGCCGAATCGGAAATCAGCGGAGTGCCATGACGTGTCGTCTGGGTGGCGCGCTAGGGTTTGCTGATCCTTTTGAGGGGATCTCTGTCAAGGCAGGCGAGCGCACCAGGCGGCGCTGAGGTGGGGCGACCCCAGCACGGCCGCTATCCGCGCTTGGTGCTTGTCACCACTCGTCGGGTGCCTGATCCTGACGCAACTGCTCGGTGGATGCCATGTCGGTGACGAGATGGGTGGCATGGCCGCCCTTGAGCACGGCACGGATAGCATCCGTCTTGTTGGCGTCGCCGGCCACGCACAGTCGCCGCGGGAGGCTGAGCAGGTCGTCGAGTTCGATGCCGATGACGCGGTTGTCGAAATCGTCGGTATTCTGCCGTCCTCGCCGTCGATGAAGCGGCAAATCAAGACCGCGGCGGCGCCGAGATTGCACCATGATGGCCGCGCAGAATTCCGCGGAAAGTTCCCGGTTTCCCGCAGATGCGCCGGTGACTTGCACCACGCTCAGGCCCTCGGGGGGGCGGGCAGTTCCAGGGTGATAAAAAATACATAAAGGCATAAGTATTTCTTTATGTCTATTGACAATCCGGCCCGGATACCATGAAGTCCTGATGTCGTGGTTCCCTGGAGCGGCTCTGCCTCTCCAGGGCTAAGAGGGAATCCGGTGCGCCGATCATTCGGCAATGCCGGGGCTGCCCCCGCAACTGTAAGCGGTGAGCCGCTGTCCAGGATGTCACTGAGGCGCCTGCCTTGGGAAGACGGACAGCAGTGACGACCCGTGAGCCAGGAGACCTGCCAAGACGAAACAACGTCCACGGGCGGGGTGTCCCGGTGGTTGCTGCGGTCCGTCTTTGACGGGGATGGCCGCACGCGTCCGCTTACCCATGCCCCCACCAACCAATGGGGTATGACAATGTCCAACAAAACTCTCTCGGTCGGCTCTCTCGGCTTTCCGCGCATCGGCCGCCACCGCGAATTGAAGTTCGCGCTCGAAGGTTTCTGGTCCGGCAGGATCACCGAAGACGATCTTCTTGAAACTGCGAAGACGCTGCGGGCGGAAGCCTGGATGCTCCAGCGCGATCGCGGGATCACCAAAATCCCCTCGAACGACTTCTCCTTCTACGACCATGTGCTCGATACCGCGGTCATGGTCGGCGCAATCCCGGCGGATTATGGCTGGGAGGGCGGCGACGTGCCGCTGTCCGTCTCTTTCGCCATGGCGCGCGGCAGCCAGGAGGGGAGGCACGCCGGTTGCGGCCATGCCCATCACGGCCACGGCGTTCCCGCGCTCGAAATGACCAAGTGGTTCGATACCAACTACCACTACATGGTGCCGGAGGTTTGCGAGGATCAGGTCTTCACGCTGACCGGGCAGAAGCCGGTCGATCATTTCCTGGAGGCCAAGACGCTTGGCATCCATACGCGTCCGGTCGTGCTTGGACCGGTCACGTTTCTGAAACTTGCCAAGGCTCGTCCCGCGACCTTCAAGCCGCTCGATCTTCTGACAAGGCTGCTGCCGGTCTATGAAGCGTTGTTCCGCCGGTTGCACGCCGCCGGTGCGGACTGGGTGCAGGTGGACGAACCGGTCCTCGCCCTTGACCTGACCGAAGGCGAGCGCCATGCCTTCAAGGTGGCGTACGCGGCCTTCGCGGCGGCCGTTCCTGAGCTGAAGATCATGCTCACCACCTATTTCGGGTCGTTGGGCGACAATCTCGATGCCGCGGCCGCGCTTCCGGTCGCCGGCCTCCATGTCGATCTGGTGCGCGCTCCGGAACAGCTTGATGCGGTTGCAGCGGCTATGCGTCCCGATCAGACCCTATCGCTCGGCGTCGTCGACGGCCGCAACATCTGGCGTGCAGACCTTGCCACCCTTCTGGAGCGGTTGGCACCGGTCGTTGCCGCGCGCGGGGTCGATGCCATCGAGGTCGCCGCGTCGTGCGCATTGCTGCATGTCCCTGTCGACCTCTCCCTGGAGACGGCACTCGACGAGGATCTGAAAGCCTGGTTGTCCTTCGCGACCCAGAAGCTGGATGAACTCGCGATCCTCGGCAGGGGCCTGGCCGCGGGCAAGGATGCCGTCCGGCAAGCCGTCGACGATGCCACGCAGGCGATCACCGCCCGGGCCTCCTCGCCGAAGGTGACTGATCCCCTCGTCCAGGGCCGCATGGCCGGTATCGACGGGGGAATGAAGAAGCGTATGAATGCCTTCGAGGATCGGCGGCGCCTGCAGGCGGCGGCGATCGGGCTGCCGCTGTTTCCGACGACGACGATCGGTTCGTTCCCGCAGACCGGCGAGGTTCGCAAGGCGCGGTCGGCGCATGCCAAAGGTACCCTCAGCTATAAGGACTACGAGGCATTCCTGCAGAAGCAGACCGAGGACGCCATCCGCTGGCAGGAGGAGATCGGCCTCGATGTGCTCGTTCACGGCGAGTTCGAGCGCAACGACATGGTGCAATATTTCGGCGAGCAGCTCTCCGGTTTCGCCTTCACGCAGTGCGCCTGGGTGCAGAGCTACGGATCGCGCTATGTGCGCCCACCGATCATTTTCGGCGACGTCTCCCGCCCCAACCCGATGACGGTACGGTCGTGGCGTCACGCCCAGTCGCTCACCGAAAAGCCGGTGAAGGGCATGCTGACGGGGCCGGTGACGATCCTCAACTGGTCCTTCGTGCGGGACGACGTTGCGCGCAGCACGGTTTGCCGGCAGATTGCGCTCGCCATCCGCGACGAGGTTCTGGATCTCGAAAGGGCTGGTGCGAAGCTGATCCAGATCGACGAGGCTGCGCTTCGTGAGGGCCTGCCGTTGCGCCACAGGGACTGGCGGCACTATCTGGACTGGGCGATCGAATCCTTCCGCCTTTCTTCGGCGGGCGTCGCGGACGAAACCCAGATCCATACCCATATGTGCTATTCGGAGTTCAACGACATCATCGCGGCCATTGCGGCGATGGATGCCGACGTTATCTCCATCGAGACGTCCCGTTCCAGGATGGAGCTGCTCGATGCCTTCCGGAGCTTCAAGTATCCGAACGAGATCGGCCCCGGTGTCTACGACATCCATTCGCCGCGCGTGCCCGACGTCAAGGAGATGGCAGACCTCATCACACTGGCGCGGGAGCGTCTTGAGGATCGCCAGATCTGGGTCAATCCCGATTGCGGCCTCAAGACCCGCAAATGGGAAGAGGTAAAGCCGGCGCTCCTGAACATGGTGGAAGCGGCGCGGCAGCTGCGCGGGTCGCGCGCTGCGGCGGCCTCGGGGCGGTGAGCACCACGCGCCGATCGACGATGCCGGGAGCAATCCCGGCGTCTGCGGGGCCGCGTGGTCGCACTGGCCGCTGCCGGCGAATTGTATTGCTGGCCGGAGCAACGAGCACGACGGCTTGCGCGCAGTTTCGGTGGCTCAGGAGGATGCTTGCCTTCCTGTCACAAGAGGAAACGCCGGGCAATCGCCGTCACCTCCCGGGTGAGACCGGCCAGCCGATCCGCGGCGAGGCGGTTTATCTGCCAGGAGAGCGGAATGTCGAGGGGGGTCTGTGGGCGCAGTGCCACCAGCCGCCCCGTCTTCAGATGCGCTTCAGCGAGCGGTTCGGGGTTCATACCCCACCCCAGGCCGGCAAGGCTCGCATCAATGAAGCCCTGCGTTGAAGGCAGCCAATGCGCCGGGCAGGCGAGGTCCTGCCCGAAGACCTGGCGGACCCAGCGGTTCTGCAGGCGGTCCTTCTGGTTGAAGACGAGCGACGGCGCGCGCATCAGCGCCTCGACCGTGACGCCTGCCGGGAAGTGCCGCTCCATGAAGTCCGGGCTCGCCGTCGCATGGTAGCGCAGCGTGCCAAGCGACAGGCGGCGACAGCCCTGCACCGGTTTCTCAAGGCTGGTGACCGCTGCCAGAACGCGGCCGCGCTGCAGCCATTCGGCGGTGTGATCTTCGTCGTCGATCGCGACATTCAGCAGATAGGGCGCATCCTTCGAGAAGTTCGCTATGGCTGTGAGGAACCACGTCGCGAGGCTGTCGGCATTGGTTGCAATGTGCAGTGTGACGGCCTTGCGGGTTTCGTCGGGCGGGGCGAGGGCCGGCAACTGGTGCAGCAGCTCGCTTTCCAGCATGCCGACATTCTCCATGTGCCGGCAGAGCCATTCGCCCGTATCCGTCGCGGTGCACGGGTTGCCGCGCGCGATCAGCACGGTGCCGAGCCGTTCTTCCAGCTGCTTGACGCGCTGGGAGACGGCGGAGGGTGTCACGCCCAGAAGGCCGGCCGCCTTTTCGAAGCTACCCGACTGCACCACGGCAGCGACGGCGCGGAGAGCGGAATAGTCGAACACGAGTTAGGTGTTTAGTCCCGGTATTTGATGGTGCACTATTCAGCCAGGAATGGAGGGATGCGCTATGGGACAGATTCTACA
>NZ_KQ410758.1 GCF_001262505.1 Shinella sp. SUS2 | reverse complement strand
GTGTTGGTGACGTAACGCATCACCATCTTGGCACAATGCGATGCCGGTGGGAGGGGCATCCAACCCATCAGTGGCAACGTATGGCCCGCCCTGTTCGCAAGTAGAATTTTAGATCCCTGTACAGTCTGCTTCAACGTATTCGGTCTCACGGTCACGCCGTGGCCAAGATGGATATCCGCACGTCCGGAGCCTCAATAATCAACACGGCTTCAATGAGCCATTGCCACTGCTGGGCTTTCCGCACGCCGGTCAACTGTCAGGCCATCTACGGTCCTTCTCGCAAACATCATGGGCTGCAGCTGGACGCAGCCAATCTTGTTACGCCGCGGTGGCGCCGTACGCTCGCTCGAATGGGCAGTCCTTTCGTAATACCGCCCAGGCAATGCGGGCGAGCTTGTTTGCCAGCGCCACGATCACGACATTGCGGTGCATACCCCGGGAAAGCAGGCCTCGGAGCCATTGCCCGAGAGGGGTATCACTCCGACTGAGTGTCGGCATGGCCGCTCGCGCGCCGTGCACAAGCAGAGTTCGGAGGTAGACGTTACCACGCTTTGTGATGCCCAGCAGCCGTGGCTTGCCTCCGGTCGTAAACTGTCGTGGTACGAGCCCCAACCAAGCGCCGAGATCTCTGGCACGATCAAAGCCGCTGGCATTTCCTATAGCGGCGATCAGCGCTGTAGCATTCAGCGCCCCAATGCCTGGAATAGTTGTCAGCCTGCGCGCTGCGAGATTATCTCGGGCCAGCGACAAGAACTCGGCATTGAGAACTGCAATCTTGGTGTCGAGCACCTTCCATTCGTCTCGAAGCTCGGCAACCAGCCGGTGAACGCGCTCCGATAAGCCACTGGCCTGCTCTTCCAGCAGTGTGTCGACAGCACGCTCAAATTTGCACCGGCCAGCGGCGAAGATCAGGCCGCGTTCCAGTAGGATCGCGCGCATCTGATTGATCAGTGTCGTTCTTTCCGCAACGAGGCGTGATCGAACCCTGTGCAATGTCTGGATATCTAACTGCTCCTTGCTCTTCAGTTCAACAAACCGCATCGTCGGGCGAGATGCCGCCTCGGCAATGCCCTCGGCATCTCTGTCATCATTCTTCTGCGCCTTTACATATGGGCGGACATATTCCGGCGACATCAGCCGGATCTCATGACCGCTCGCGATAAAGAGCCGGCCAAGATGGTGAGCACCACAACAGGCCTCCATCGCGATAACACAGGTTGGCAGCTTCTCGACGAATTCGATCAATGTCTGTCGCCGCATCGTTCGACGGACAACCACAGCGCCGCGCTCATCTACCCCAACAACGCTGCAGCTGTTCTTCCCGATGTCGATACCCAATATGGAAATCTGCATGGCACGGCTCCTTTCCCTTCAAGAGAAGGACATCATACTCGATGTCCTCGGAAGGGCGGGCCATCCCATAATCAACACGGCGGGGCTCTCCCGTTCGCCTATCTTGACGCAAAACGCTCCGGCCGGAAGGTTGCAAGCATAGGATGCTCGGCGCCCGTCGCGATTTCGTGAGCCAGCAGTTCGCCAACGATGAGGCCAAGCGTTGCCCCGCTGTGGCTGAAGGCGACGTAGTAGCCCGGGATGGCCTTCAACGCGCCGACAACAGGCTCGCCATCACCGGGGATTGGCTTACCGCCGACGCCGATGGAAGCGACCTCAAGCTTCGGATTGCCCTCCATCACCTTCGCGGCCTCGGCCAGCAAGGCATCCACGACGGCCTCGTCAATGTGGTAGCCGCCATCCGCGCGCAGCCTCACGCCCTCGTCCGCCGCCCAGTCAGCATCCAGCGCGAAGCTGCCGCCCGGCGCTGGACGAACGGCGACGCGCGGCGTGTTCAGGACGGCGCGCAGGGGATGGGCGAGCGGCCTGGTCTGCACGAGAAGGGCGATCGGCGTCCCGTCGCCGATAGTGTGCCCGCTCTCGGCGGCCATCCTCGGCACGGCGGGGCCGGTCGCCAGCACGACGGCATCCGCCAGGAAACGTTCGCCCTTTGCCGTTTCAGCGCCGACGGCACGGCCGCCGTCGACAACGACCCGCGCGGTCCCCTGCTCCGTTACCAGCACGCCCCCGAGCGCGGAAAACTCCTTGAGAAGCAGGCCGATCAGCGCCGGCAGATCGACCCAGCCTTCACCGGGATTGAAAATCGCGCCCTGCCGCGTGATTGCGCGCGCATCGATGCCGGGCGTGACGCCGGCGACGGCAGCGGCCGGAAGCCACTGCGCATCGTAGGCAAGCGAGACTTCGTAGCGAAAGGCCGCGTCGATTTCGTTGCGCGCGTCGTCGGCATCCCAGGTCAGGCCGCCGTCGAAGCGAAGCCAGTCGGCATCCGGAAACCGCGCCGCAAGCGTGCGGTAGCGGTCGATGCCGGCCATGCGCAGCTGGTGATAGGGTTCCGAGCGCATACGTGCCGAGTTCAGCCAGGAGAGCGAGCGACCGGAAGCCCCGTTGGCCGGCGGGCCGTCGTTGAGAATGGTCACGCGGATGCCGCGCCGCGCAAGCTGCACGCCCGTGGAGACGCCGAAAATGCCGGCGCCGATGATGACTGCCGAAGAAATGGTGTTGTCGGTCATGGTGGTGTCTTTCAGTCGGTTGGTTATGCGGATGGATCAGGCTTCAAGGCTCTTCCCAGCGGCCGCTGACGGCGGAGCGGAAGAGCGCGTCGATCGCCTTCATGTTGGCGACCGTATCCTTCAGCCCCATATCGAGCGGCGTGCCGGAGAGCACGGCTTCAGCGAAGGCATCGGCCTGCTCGCGGTACTGGTCGACGGGTGCGATGGCGATCTCCTCGCGCCCGCCTCCGGCAAGATCGCGGCCGTCGTCCAGCACGAGCCGGGTCGGCGCATCGGCCGGCGCATTGAAGGGAATGGGGATTTCCAGGCGCGCCCGCGTTCCGAGGACCGTGACCTTCTGCGTGAGGGCAAGCTGGGTCGAACAGGTGAAGGCAAGCTGCCGGCCCTCGGGAAACGCCAGCAGCCCGCTCGTCAGCCGGTCCGTGCCGAAGGCGGGATCCCTCTCCATCAAGGCGATCGCCCGCAGCGGCTCCGCGCCGAACAGGAAGCGGGCGGTGTTTACGGCGTAGCAGCCGACGTCGAACAGGCCGCCCCCGCCGATATCCGCTTGGTTGCGCACATTCCGCGGGTCGTCCAGATAATAGGAGAAGATCGTCTGGATGGCCCTCACCTCGCCGAGCCGTCCCTCGTTCACCAATGCGCGCGCCGTCTTCCATTGCGGGTGATGGCGCACCATGAAGGCTTCGGCGACCGGGAGGCCGGCGGCCTTCTGCGCGGCCGCAAGCTCCATCGCCTGTGCGGCATCCAGCGCGATCGGCTTTTCGCAGAGCACCGGCTTGCCATGTTCCAGCGCCCTGATCGTCAGAGGCACATGCAGGTGATTGGGTAGCGGGTTGTAGATCGCATCGATCTCGGGATCGGCCAGGAGATCCTCGTAGCTGCCATGGGCCTTGGGAATGCCGAAGCGCGCCGCCATCTCCGTGGCCCTGTCCAGATCGCGGGAGGCAATGGCAGTCACGCGGCCGAGGCGGCTGGACTGGATGGCGGGGATGACCGCTTTCGCCGCGATGCTCGCGCAGCCGAGCACGCCCCATCGTATCCGTGGTGTCATGGTGTCCTCCTTCCCGCCTCAGAGCACTTCCGCAAGGAAGCGCTGGAGGCGCGGGCTTTGCGGATTGTCGAAGATCGCCTCGGGCGTGCCCGCTTCCACCACGCGCCCTTCGTCCATGAAGACGACCTGATCGGCGACGCGGCGGGCAAAGCCCATTTCATGCGTGACGACGACCATGGTCATGCCGCGCGTGCCGAGATCGGCCATCAGGTTGAGCACGCCCTTGACCAGTTCGGGATCGAGCGCGCTTGTCACCTCGTCGAAGAGAATGACTTCCGGTTCCATGGCGAGCGCGCGGGCGATGGCGACGCGCTGCTGCTGGCCGCCCGAGAGGCCGCCGGGACGGTGATGCTGCCGGCTCGCAAGGCCGACATCGGCAAGTCGCGCCTTGGCGATGCGCTCGGCCTCGGCCTTCGGCAGGCCCTTGATCTTCGTCAGCGAGAGCATGACGTTTTCCAGCGCTGTGTGGTCGGGGAAGAGGTTGAAGTGCTGGAATACCATACCGACCCGCCGGCGCAGGGTTTCCGGCTTCATGGCAAGGATGCTCTCGCCATCGATGAGGATCTCGCCGCTCTTCGGCTCGACGAGACGATTGAGCCCGCGCAGCAGCGTCGACTTGCCGGAGCCGGACGGGCCGATGATGCAGGTGACGCTGCCCGGCTTCACCGAGAGGTCGACGCCCTTGAGTACATCAAGCTCGCCATAGGCCATGCCGAGATTGCGTACATCGAGGCTTCCGCCCTTGAAGGCAGTTCCGGAGGTACGGCCGACACCGTCCAGTTCGCTGACCTCCTCCAGCCCGCTGGTGATGATCGCCGGGCGCTGCTTGCCGATGCGCAGGCGATTGTCGATGGCATTGACCACATGGGTGAGCGGCACGGTAACAACGAGATAAAAGACGCCCGCAAGGAGCAGCGGCGAAAGGTTGCCCGTCACCACGGCCTGGTCCTGCCCGACGCGAAATATTTCGCGTTCCGAGGCCAGCAGGCCGAGGAAATAGACCAGGCTCGAATCCTTGACGTTGCCGATGAACTGGTTGACGAGGGCCGGCAGCACGCGGCGCACGCCCTGCGGCACGACGATGAGGCGCATGCCCTGGCCGTAGCTCATCGACAGTGCCCGGCAGGCTTCCATCTGGCCGCGATCGACGCTCTGGATGCCCGATCGGAAAATCTCTCCGATATAGGCGCCGGCGATCAGGCTGAGCGCGAGGATGCCGAGCGGATAGGGCGACGGGCCGAACAGTTCGCGCCCGATGCGGGCAAACCCCTGGCCGATCAGCAGGATGGTGACGATGGCCGGCAGGCCGCGAAAGATATCCGTATAGAGGCGGGCGGGGATGCGCAGCCAGGGCGACCTGGAAATGCCCATGATGGCGAGCACCATGCCGATGGCGACGCCGAGCACCGTCGAGGCCGCGGCAAGGATCAGCGTGTTCTTCAGGCCGACCGTGATCATGGTCGGCAGGACTTCGGCCATGGCGTTCCAGTCAAGGAAGCTGCGGCGCAGGTTTTCAAGCCAGTTCATCAGGAGGTCCCTTGAAAGAAAGACCGGTCCGACCGACGAGGCCGGACCGGCAATACGGCATCACTGCTTGGGAAGATAGGCGTCCGGCATCGGCGTGCCGGGGAACCATTTTTCATGCAGGGTCTTCCAGGTGCCGTCCTGCATGGCGGCCTTGAGGCCCTTGTTCAGCGCCTCGCGCAGGGCGTCATTGCCCTTGCGGACGACGAAACCGGCCGGCGCGTCGAAACTCGGGATGTTGACGGCGATCTTCAGCTCGGGGTAGCGCGCCGAATAATCCTTTGCCGCCTCGTAATCGAGGAAATGCGCATCGACCGTGCCGTTGTTGAGCGCGGAGACGGCGGAGTTGTTGTCGGGGAACTTCACCAGGTCGGCGCCGGTGAAATTCTTCTCGGCATAGATTTCCTGCAGCGTGCCCTGCACCACGCCAAGGCGCTTGCCCTTGAGGCCGGCGGCATCGGTGATGCCGGCATCAGACGTCATCACGGTAAGGAAGCCCGCGAGATAACCATCCGAGAAATCGACTGTCTCCTTGCGCTTGTCCGTCGTGCCGATGGCGGCGGCGGCAACGTCGAAGCGGCTGTTGGCGACCGACGGCATCAGGGCGGAGAACTCCTGACCTGTAAAGATCACCTGCTCCTTTTTGAAGCCGAGGCGCTCGGCAACATTGAGGAAGAGTTCGATGTCGAAGCCGGTGAAGTTGCCGTCGGCTGTGGTGAAGGCATAGGGCTTGGCATCGCCCATCGTGCCGACACTGATGACTGCGGGATCGACGAGACCCAGCGGATTGTCCTGGGCGAGTGCCGCCGTCGGGGCGCTCGCCAGCACGCCAAAGGCAACCGCGAGGGCGCCTGCACGCAGCCGGGCAAAGGGGGAAGTGAGAGCTTCGATAAGTCGCATTCGTTTCGTCTCCTCTGGTGGTGTTTGCGATGTCTTCAAGGCATACGGGATCCTATCCGGACGGCGGCATTATCCGCGCGTCCAACCCATGCGCCTCGCATGCTGGAATTTGTGCTTCTTATTCCTTGAGACCGGTCTCATTATAAAAGAGACCGGTCTCTTTGGCTTTTGACGATTGTTATCTTCGCATTTGCCAGTCGTCAATATCTCTTGTAAGGCTACCGCTCATGGATCAGAGCCCACCGCGAAACACCTCCGTCACCGTTGCCGACGTTGCGCATAAAGCCGGCGTCTCGAAGGCGACTGCCGCACGCGTTCTGGGCAACTATGGAACTGTCAGCAACCGGGTACGCGAGGCCGTTACCGCCGCCGCACGCGCGCTCGATTACCGACCGAACGAACTCGCCCGCAGCATGACGACGGGCCGCTCGGGCACGATTGGCGTCGTGGTGGGCGATATCGAAAACCCGTTCTTCAGCCTTGCGGTGCGCGGCATCACCGATGTTGCCCGACAGGCGGGCTTCACCGTCATCCTCATAAATTCCGGCGAAGACGTTGCTACCGAAAAAGCGGCGATCCGGACCTTGCTTGCGAAACGTGTCGATGGCCTCATCGTCTCGCCGGCCAAGGAAAGCGATGTCGAGCACCTGCGCGAAGCCGCCCGCTCCGGCCTGCCGCTCGCGTTGCTGGATCGCGGCAGCGACGCACTCGACGTCGATACCGTCATAGCCGACGACCGCCACGCTGCTGAGGGCATTACCCGCCGGCTCGTCTCGCTTGGTCATCACCGCATCGCTTATCTCACCGCCTGCGATACGCCCGATCACCGCTTCCATGCGGCGGAAGACATCAATACCGGCTCGGTGCGCCGGCGCATCGAAGGGTTTCTCGGCGTCTGTCGCGAAGCTGGCCTGATCGGCATGGAGGATTGGGTGCATGTCGGCGCCGCGACGCCGGAACAAACGCATCGCATCGTCACCGCAATGCTGCAATCGGCACAACGCCCGACGGCCATCATCGCGTCGGACAGCGTGATAGGCCTTGAAGTGTTCAAGGTTTGCCGTGACCTTGGGCTCAGCATTCCGGACGACCTGTCGCTGGTCTCTTTCCACGACGCGGACTGGACGTCTGTTACGACGCCGCCCGTCACCGTCGTACGTCAGCCCGTCTACGGTCTCGGTGAGGCGGCGGCCAAACTGTTGGTCGCACGGCTAAACGGAAAGGCCGGCGCGGCCAACCGCATCGTTCTGCACACCGAAGTCGTCGACCGCGCCTCCATCGCCGACGCTCCAGTATAACATCGAGACATCCTCAGAACTGTACCGCAAGCCGCAGGGCATCCAGCATGGCGGCATGGACCGACCGGCTGCTGACGGCGTCGCCGATCCGATGTAATTCGAAGCCGGCGGGCGGCCGCGCGCGTAAGGGCGCGGCGCCCAGTAGGCTTTCGACCGCCGTGGCGCCGTCATTTGCTGAGAGCTGGCGCAGGTCCGCGAAAAGGTCGTTCACCGGCACGGTGCCATGCTCGACAATAACCTGCGCGTGGGTCTCGAGCATTTCCCGGCCAGTCAGCAGGTGGCGCAACACCACCTCGCGTCGCCCCTCCCGCACGCTCACCGACACCAATTCGTATTCTAGCAGCACCCGAACATCCCGTTCGGCGAGCGCCTTGCGATAGGTGATGCTCGAATGGTGCTCCATTTCCGGCGCGACGGAGGGGTCGCGGGCAACGAATGTCACCCTCTTTCCCGCAGAGGCAATTTCCGCGGCAGCCGAGGGTGCGGGATGGCGTCCGGTCGCGTCGTAGATCAGCACCTCGTCAGCGATCTGCATTGGATTGCCGAGCGCATCGGAGACACTGAGGCAAAGGTCGCTGCCTGCGACCGGACCAAAATCCGGAATGCCGCCGGTGGCGACGAAAACCAAGTCGGGTTGTTCGGCAAGAACCTCGGCCGCCTCCGCGTACACATTCAGCCGAACGTCGACGCCGAGCCGCTCCAGTTCGGCGGCGCGCCAGTCGATGATGCCGATCAGGGCGCGACGAAGCCTGGTTCTCGCGGCCAGCACCAGCTGCCCGCCAAGCCGATCGGCCGCCTCCAGCAGTACAACCCGGTGTCCCCGCGCAGCAAGCACCCGCGCCGCCTCCAGCCCCGCCGGTCCGCCCCCGACGACGACTGCCTTTCGTCCCGCCTGCGGCGAGCGCTCGATCACCTGCGGCAGCCAGGTGTCACGACCTGTCGCCGGATTGTGGATGCAATGCACCGGGCGATAGAGACAGTGCGAAGCGCCCACGCAGGGGCGGATTTCCTGTTCCCGGCCTGCTCGCAGCTTGTTGACGATCTGGGGGTCGGCCATGTGCGCCCGCGTCATGCCGACCATATCGACCAGCGCTGCTTCGACCGCGTAACGCGCCGTCGCGACATCGGCAATCTTCGCGGCGTGGAAGACCGGAAGATCCGTCTGTGCCTTGAACGATCCGACCTGATGCAGCCACGGCGCGGAGGCGGCCGTCATGTCGGGAATGTTGTAGACGAGCAGGTTGAGACGCGTGTCGAACCGGCCGAAAATACAGTTGAAGAAATCGACCAGCCCTTCCCGCTCCAGCCTGTTGGCAGCCGTAACCGCCTCGGCGAAGCTCAAGCCGTCCTTGTGGTCCTCATCGATCGTGTAGCGGATGCCCACCGGATAATCGCTACCGACCTCCCGGCGGATCTCCTCGTGGACCATGCGCAGGAAGCGCATGCGGTTTTCCAAGGAGCCGCCGAACTCATCCGTGCGGCGATTGACCATCGGCGACAGGAATTGCCCAATCAAATGGCCGCCGGTCATCGTCTCGATGCCGTCAAGCCCGCCCTCCCGCGCGCGCCGCGCTGACTGGCCGAAGTCGCGCACGATGCGCGCGATGTCGTGGCGGTCCATTTCATGTGCAAAGCTGCGGTTATAGTCCTCGCGCGAGTGGGAGGGGCCGAGCGCGGGAAGCCAGGCGCCGACAGTGGCGTTGGCACGCCGGCCGACATGGGAGATCTGGCACATCAGCGCCGCGCCATGGCGATGGACGCGTTCGGAGAAGGCACGGAACACCGGGACGACCGCATCGCTCGACACGTCGAGCTGCGTGCCACCCCAGCTCGTATCGGCGGAAACGCGCGCCGAGCCGCCGAACATCGTCAGCGCGAGCCCGCCCTTGGCCTTTTCCTCGTGATAGCGCTGATAGGCGTCGAGCGGAAGGCCGCCCTCGTCGAGGGCGGTCTCGTGGCTGGTGCTCATGATCCGGTTGCGCAGGGTGAGCCGGCCAACCTGCAACGGCCGCAGCAGCGGATCGGCCCTTCCTGCTGGCGCAACGGCCGGATTTTTCTCCTCCATGCCCGCACCGCCTAAGCCGGACCGAGGGCCTTGCGCATGGCCTCGATGCACTGTTTCAGGGGCGGGGTGGGATCGACATTGTATTTCCAGTTGGTCAGTTCGATCGTCAGCGAACCCTCGTAATTCTGGCTGCGCAGATAGGCGGTAAGTTCGTCGAGGTCGATGATGCCGTCGCCCCAGGCGAGATGACTGCCACCGGCATCGGAATCTGTGAAATGCACATGCGCGACGCGGCCGGCGAGATGGGTAAAATAATCCTGAGGCGTCTCATGTGTCATCACCGCGCCTGCCACGTCATAGACCGCGAACAGCTCGGGGCTGTTCAGCGTGTCCATCAGGTTGCGGATTTCCCTGGCCGAGCGGATGATGTTGGCAAAGGAATCCGGCAGTGATTCCATCCAGAGATCGATGCCGAGTTTTTGCGCGCGGTCGCAGAGGATGCCCATGGAATCGACGCAGCGCTCCAGCGCCTGTTCCGCGGGCTCGTCGCGATAACCGCCGCCTGCCGTCACCAGAAGTGCCGGGGCACCGCATTCGGTGGCGAATTCCATGGATTCCAGGAAATAGCGCACCGAACGGTCGCGCAGCTCCGCTTCCTTCGCTGAGATGTTGATCGGATAGATGCACTGCTCCGGCGTGAAGGCGACGATATCGAGGCCCATGCCCCGCACTTTTCGTCCCAGCGCCCGCGCATCGGCCAGCGTCTTGTCACCGATATAGAAATGCGGCGCGGCGGCCCATAGCTCGATGCGAGAGACGCCGGCCTCGCAGACATCGGCCAGAAACCGATCCATCGTATGCCGGACATAGTGGAAATTCATCACGCTGATATTACGTTCATCCAGTGCCATGTCTCTACTCCTCCAATGGTCGCCTGTATAAAAGAATTCTCAAATATTGTGAGAACGTTCTCTCATGATTTCGTACAAATTCGTGTATTGTTGCCGGGCTAAGGCGTCCTGAGACCGAATTCGGTCATTGTCTCCTCGATGAAGGCGGCGGCCTGCGTCGCAGCCTCATCCGGCGTCCAGCCCAGATGTCGCGCCGCCAGTTTGGCAGCCGTTTCCGCAAAGCGTCGACCGAGATCCGCCTCCCAGCCGACGGAGAGGCGGCGGCGAAGGATGTCCGAGAGCGTGCATGCCTGCTCGTTGAGGACGGCATGGGCGACCGAGGCTTCGGTGACACAATGCAAATCCGGGTGGGGCGGCAAAGGCAGGTCCAGCGGGCGTGGCGAGCCGGACGGCCTCAGCCGGCGGGCAACGGCGCGCCTCAGCCGCCGCCCGGCGTCGCGATGGGTCATCAGCAGCCCGCCGGTGAAAGTGAAGACATTCGGCAGGCCTTCGTCGGTGAGGTCATGCTCGCGAACAGCGGGCGCGGAACCCCTGCCGTCCTTGGCGAGGCTACGCGGCCGCACGCCCGCCCAGGCATAGAGCACATCCTCGCGCGTTAGCCCGAAGCCCGGGAACAGGCGGCCGAGCTGATCGAGAATGGCCGCAATCTCGGCCTCCGTGGCGCGAAAACCTTCCGACCTGCCGTCCGAGATAGAATCCCAGGGCCCGACATAATGAAGTTCGCCCAAGGGGATCAAATAGAAGGGCGCGCCGGCCGCAGTCACGGTCTCGAAACCGATGCCGCGCAGGCTTTCTGGTAGCCGAACGACGATATTCGTGCCCTTTTCGCCGGTATTCTTGCGCAGATGCGGAGCCCCAGCCATGGCGGTGATCTCGTCGACCCAAACGCCGGCGCAATTGACGACGGCGCGCGCGAGAACGTCGCGCGAGCCCTTGGCTGCCTCCAGTGTAATCCGCCAGAAGTCGCCCTCCCGCGCCAGCCCCGTCACCGCCGTATGGTTCAGCGCCTCCATGCCGATCGCCCGGGCCTTCATGATCGTATCGACAACGATGCGCTCCGGCCAATGATACTGGTATTCGGTGAAAGTCATCGCTCCGCCGATATCCTGCAACCCCGCCATGCCCTGAAGCCCCGGATGCGCCCGCGCTTCCGCGGCAGACAGAATGCGAAGGTCGAGCGGCACCCGGCCGCCGTCGCTGGCTGCCATCAGGCGAAAGGCAAGCCGGGCCTTCCAACGGGGAATGGCGTTTTCCGGAGTTAGCGGAACGATGAAGGTGACGGGTTTTACCCGCTCGGGCGCCAGGCGCACAAACTCCGCCCGCCCTTGCATCGCGCGGCGCATCAGGCTGAGGCACTCGATGGCGCTGCGCGGATGGGCGAGAAAGGTGGCGATCGAGCCGCTGGCGGCCGAGAGATAGCCGAGCCCGCAATGCTGCAGGCGCGAGGTTCTGCTGGATGTCCCCGCACCATAGTCGTCGCGCTCGACCAGCAACGTGCGATAGCCGGCCGCCGCCAAGTGCTGCCCTGCCGATGCGGCGATGATGCCTCCGCCGACTACGAGTGTGTCGTAGACACCGCTCACGCTCACCTCCCCGCCATCGCCACAGCGACAGATTCTTACTCCGAATGTGAGAACGTTCGCAAAATTTTGCCAATGGTGTCAAGACCGCTTGACGACAAAGCCGAGGCTATAATACGTATTATAACGTCATATAGAAAGGTTCGCCCATGTCCCTCCCCTCTGCCTTCGATGCCGGCGTCGTTGCCGGGCTCTCCGCGCTTGACGCAAAATCGGTGAAGCATGTGTTCTTCGTCGCCTGCGGCGGCTCGCTGTCGGTCATGCATCCGGCAAAGTTCCTGCTCGACCAGCATTCACCGCTGCCCTCGGATGTCTACAACGCCGCCGAGTTCGTCTCCCGCGCGCCGCGTGCGCTCGACAAGAAATCGCTGGTTATTCTCTGCTCGATGACCGGCACCACGAAGGAAACTACCGCCGCGGCCGAATTCGCACGCTCGAAGGGCGCGACCACCATCGGCCTGACGGTCGAGCCCGCCTCGCCGCTCGCCAAGGCGGTCGATCATGTCGTCGGCTTCGAAGCGCCCTACACGACCGGCGTGCCGATCGATGCCAAGGACAGCAACTATTCGCGGATCTACCAGATCGTCATGGGCCTCGTGGCGCTGACCGGCGGCGAAGACCTGACCGGGACGCTGATCGGCAGCCTTGCCGCCCTGCAGCCGGCGATCGATCGGGCGCATGCAACCTTCGCGCCGATGTTTGAGGACTACGCGCCACGCTTTGCCAAGGAGGACGTGATCTATACCGTCGCCAGCGGCGCGAGCTACGGCGCGGCCTATTCCTTCGCCATCTGCGTGCTCATGGAAATGCAGTGGATCAACAGCCAGGCGATCCACGCCAACGAATTCTTCCACGGCCCCTTCGAGGTGCTGGACAAGGACCGCGCCTTCATCCTGCTGAAGGGCCTCGACAGCACGCGACCGCTCGAACAGCGCGCCGACGAATTCCTGCACCGCTTCGGCTCGGCGGAGAACATTCTGGTTCTCGATGCCGAAAAGCTCGATCTCTCGGGCATCGATCCGCAATTCCGGGGCAATGTCGTGCCGCTGATCTTCTTCGACACGCTCTGGCGTTTCGCCTATAAGATCGCCGACCTGCGCAAGCACGAAATGCTGGAAGCGCGGCGCTACATGAAAAAGATCAGCTACTGAGAAAGCCCGGAAGAGCGGATGGAAGACCAAGCGAATCTCTTGCCGCTCTATGAACAGGTCCGGCGCGCGATCCTCGCCGGCATCGATGCCGGCGAGTTCGCCGAGGGCAGCTTCCTGCCTCCGGAACCGGAGTTGATGGCGCGTTATGAGGTCAGCCGGATCACCCTCAGGCGCGCCATCGGAGAGCTTTGCGCCGATGGCCGCCTGCAGCGGCAGCAGGGCCGCGGCACGATCGTCATGCCGGGCAAGGTACGCCAGACCCTGGTCTCTCTGTCAGGCTTTTCCGAGACCATGGATGGGCTCGGCCGGAGGGCCGGCCACCGCATCCTCTCGCGTTCCGACAATCCGGACGCCCCGGCCATCCGGGCCCGGCTGCAGGCCGAAGCACTGATCCGCTTCGACAGGCTGCTGGAGGATAACGGCCGGCCGATGACGCTTGAAACGCTCTGGTTCGATGCGCTGCGCTTTCCCGACGTGATCAAGCCGGTCGCCGGCGGCGGTTCCTTCTTCGCGGCCCTGCGCGAAAAAGCCGGCATCGAGCCGGCTCATGCCGAGCGGCAGATCGATGTCGCCCTTGCCACCGCCGGCGAGCGCTCCATCCTTGCCGTCAGCGCCGCCCAGCCCGTTTATCGCATCGAAAAGATCGTCACCGATGCCGAGGGCCGACCGCTCGCCTTTTCGCAGCTCGTCACGCCCAGCCATCTGGTCACCTACACGATCAAGACCTGAAAGGTTCGACATGCATGTTTTCGACGCCGCCGCCGTTCACGCGGCGCTTCCCTGGCCGTATCTGATCGAGGCCCTGCGCAAGGCGCATCTCGGCGGCATGCCTGCTTCCGAGGTCGTGGTGCAATCCGATCCCGCCGGCGGCGACGCACAGTTCGTCACCCTGCCCGGCTGGGCGTCCGGCGGCCCGATCGTCGTGAAAATGGTCGGCGTCTTTCCGCAGAATGCGAATCTCGAGCCGCCGCAGCCCGCCGTTCAGGGACTGGTAGCGCTGTTTGACGGCAAGACCGGCGGACCGCTGCTGGTCGCCGACGGCGCGGCCATGACGGCGCGCAAGACCGCCGCCGACTCCGCCCTTGGCTCCGCCATTCTCGCCCGCGAGGATGTGGAAGACCTGCTGATCGTCGGGGCCGGCGCTCTCGCGCCGCATTTTGCCGAAGCACATCTGACCGCCCGGCCGTCGTTGCGGAGGGTCACGATTTGGAACCGCACGTCCGCCCGCGCCGAAGCCGTGGCGGCCGAGCTTCGGGCAACGGGTATCGACGCGAGGGCAACCGACGATCTCGACGGCGTCGTCGCCCGCGCCGATATCGTGTCCTGCGTGACAATGTCGGATACAGCACTGGTCAAGGGCGCGCTCCTGCGGCCCGGCACCCATCTCGATCTTGTCGGCGCTTACCTGCCCACGCTTCGGGAGGCGGATGATGCAGCCCTTGTGCGCGGCACGATCTTCGTCGACAGCCGCAACAACATGAAAGGCGGCGGCGATCTTTCGCAGGCCGTCGCCTCCGGCGCCATCACCTGGGACGCGGTGAAGGCCGATCTTTTCGAACTCGCGCAGGGAAAAAGAGAAGGCCGTACCGGCGCCGGCCAGATCACCGTGTTCAAGAACAACGGCGGTGCCCATCTCGACCTTTTCACCGCATCCGCCTTATCGCAGACGCTCGGCTGACGCTTTACGCGTCAGCCAGGACGCGCGCCAGGAACGCCCGCGTGCGGTCATGCTGCGGGCGCGTCAGCACGTCCCCCGGCCGGCCTTCTTCCACGATCACCCCGCCATCCATGAAGATCAGATGGTCGGCCACATCGCGCGCAAAACCCATTTCATGGGTAACCACGACCATGGTCATGCCGTCATCGGCCAACTGCCGCATGACGGCCAGAACCTCGCCGACAAGCTCCGGGTCGAGCGCCGAGGTCGGCTCGTCGAACAGCATCACGTCCGGTTTCATCGCCAGAGAGCGGGCGATCGCCGCACGCTGCTGCTGGCCGCCGGAGAGCTGGGCTGGATAGTAGTTCGCCCGCTCCTTCATGCCGACGCGCTCCAGGAGCACCATCGCCTCCTCGACCGCCGCGGCCCGCGGGACGCGCTTGACGAGAACCGGGGCCTCGATGACATTTTCGAGCACGGTCTTGTGCGGAAACAGATGGAAGCCCTGGAACACCATGCCCATGCGCTGGCGCTGGCGGGCCAGTTCGTTGAAGCTCATCTCATAGAGCTTGTCGCCCTTCCAGCGCACGCCGACGGGCTCACCATTGAGGAAGACGGCGCCGCCCGTGGGCTTTTCGAGATAGTTCAGGCAGCGCAGCAGCGTGCTCTTGCCGGAACCGGAAGGGCCGACGATGCAGGTCACGTCGCCGCGCATCACCGCGACATCGATGCCGCGCAACACCTCATGGGCGCCGAAACTCTTGCGCAGGCGCTCGACCTTCAGCAGCGGTTCGATCATCATCTCGGCGTTCATCCCTGGGCCTCCCGTTGGCGCGCGAACAGGCGGAACATGCCGCCGGATTTCTTCTCACCCGCGCGATGGTCGGATTTCAATCGATGCTCGACAGCATGTTCCACGGCCGTCAGGATGGTGGTGAGCACGAGATACCAGATGGTCGCGACCAAAAGCAGCGGCACGGTCTGGTAGGTGCGCGCATAGACCATCTGCGCGGAATAGAGCAGATCGGGCAGCGCCAGCACGGAAACGAGCGAGGTGAATTTCAGCATCGAGATCGTATCGTTGCCGATCGGCGGAATGACGATGCGCAGCGCCTGCGGCAGCACGATACGGCGAAGCGCCTGGCCGCGCGTCAGCCCAAGCGTCGCGGCGGCCTCCGTCTGGCCGGTATTGATCGCCTGGATGCCGGCGCGGATCATTTCGGCGGCATAGGCGCTTTCGGTGAAGGCCAGGCCCATGATGGCGGCGCTGAACGGCGTGATGAGTTCATTGGTATTCCAGGAGATGAGCTTCGGCCCGCCGAACGGAATACCGATCGAGATCTCCGGCAGGAGAAGCGCCAGATTGTACCAGAAGATCATCTGCACCAGTGGCGGCACGCCACGGAAAAACCAGATCCAGCCCCAGCTCACCGACTGGAAGACGCTGCTGGCCGACAGGCGCATGATGGCCAGCACGACGCCGATCGCCAGCCCCAGCACCATGGCGAGCGTCGTCAGGAGCAGCGTCATGCCGAGACCGGAAAGGATCGCCGGGTTGAACATATACTCGGCGACGACGCTCCACTGCATGTTCTTGTTGGTGACGAGCACCTGAAGGAAGACGACGGCGAGGATCGCAAGCGCCACGCCGCCGATCCAGTGGCCGACCTTTGGCACCGCAATGGGCTTCACATCATGGATGGAGGGGCGCGAAAGTGGTTCTTCAGACATCGTCATTCCTAGCTGCCCGCTTCGGGCCTGTCCGATCCGGCCCGAAGCGGGCTTCGGGCCGGAATGGTTTTGCATGCGGCAAAACGGTGCCTCACAGATCGGCCGGATGCTCTTCCGTGATCAGCAGCGCCTTGCTCAGCATGCCGCTGTCGTTGAGGCCCCACTTGGCCATGATCTTCTCATAGGTGCCGTCGTCGATCATCGACTGGATCGCATCCGTCAGCACCTGGCCGAGCGGATCGCCCTTGCGCACGCCGATGCAGCTATTGACCGGCGACAGGACCAGATCGGACACCTTCAGGTCGCCGGTCTGTTTAGCCATATAGGCAAGCTTCACCGATCCGCCCACCGTCGCCTGCGCCCGGTTGGAGCGCACGGCAAGCTCCGCCTGTGCCTGCGTGCCATGCGTCTGCATGACGACCGGCTTGTCCTTGCACTCATTGGCGTTCAGTTTTTCAAGAAGGCCGATGTCCCAGGAGCCGTTCAGGACGGCGATCGTCAGCCCGCAGGCATCCTCTGCCGACTTGATGTCGAGCGTGCTGTCTTTCGGATAGGCAAAGGAGGTGCCGATGCGGCGCTGGGAAACGAAGTCGAGCGTCTTCAGGCGCTCCGCCGTCGTACCGAAGGACGAGAAGCCGGCATCGAAACGCTTGGACTGCAGGCCCGGAATGATGGCGTCGAAGCTCGTGCCCTCGAAGGTGAAGGTCACGCCGAGGCGCTGTTCCATCTCCTTGGCGATGTCGACGCTCCAGCCCTTGAGCTGGCCATCGGCATCCTGGTACTCGTCCGGCGCCCAATCGTTGAAGACCGCGGCCTTGATGCCGTTGTCCTTGTATTCCTGCGGCAGCGCATCGTGCAGCGCGGGAATGACATCGGCCAGCGCCGGCATCGCCAGCGCGGCGCTCAGCACACATCCGGCCAGAATGGATTTAAACATGACGACCTCCTTGTTGTAGCGAACCCGGCGGGCTCGGACTTCCGTTCTCTGGTTCCCCTTGAAAAATTAACGAGAACGTTCTCACATATGAGACACGGAGATTGCCCTGCCGTCAAGCGCCGTCTTATCAAGACATCGCGCTCAAAGCCGTTGAAAACCCCTGCCGATCTGCTAACACCTATAAAGAGTTGCCGATTTTTCCCGACGAGACATGAAAAGATTCTCAGTTCGGCAGATCAGTTTGTGAGAGGAATGGCCACGTGGCTCCGAAAAGCAAGGCAACGATCACAGAGGTTGCACGGGCGGCGGGTGTTTCCACGGCGACTGCAGGACGCGTGCTCGGCGGCTACGGCTACACCAGCGATGACAAGAAGGAACAGGTTCTCAAGGCGGCCCAAAGCCTCGGCTATCGCCCCAATGCGCTGGCCCGTAGCCTCATCACCGGCAAGACCCGCACGCTCGGCGTCGTCGCCGGCGATATTCAGAACCCGTTCTACGCCTCTGTTTTGCGCGGCATTTCCAACGTCGCGGAAGCGAACGGCTTCGGCCTGTTGATCACCAACAGCGATGAGGCGCAGCCCAAGGAGGTTCACTCGGTCGAGCTTCTGACGCAAAAACAGGTGGACGGGCTGATCGTCACGCCGAGTGATACGCGCAAGGCGCGGCATTTGCATAGTCTCAAGGCTATGGGCGTTCCACTCGTGCTGATCGACCGCGCCGTTGCCGGTCTGATGGTCGATCGCGTCGCGACCGACAACATAGCCGCGTCGGAGCAGGCCGTGCGCCATTTGATCGCCGCCGGCCATCGCCGGATCGGCATCGTGGCGGAACTCGCGGACGAAGAGAGCGGCGGGCTGGAGACCTTCCTCGCCCGCGCCGTCGCCGGCGATCCTATCGAAAGCGAGACGCTCTATCCGAGCTGGCAGCGTCTTCTCGGCTATATCCGCGCGCACCGGATCGAAGGCCTGCCTGTAGATCCGTTCCTGACACTGCGGGCCGGCAGCTATTCCGCCTTGGCCGCACAGGCCGTCGTACCGCGCCTGATGACAAGCCCTGAGCCTCCAACGGCGCTGTTCACCACGGACGGCACCATGTCGGAAGGCGCCATGCGGGCGCTCGCCGAGTTGAAGCTCTCCATCCCGCAGGATGTATCGATCATTTGCTTTGACGATCTCGACTGGATGAGTTTTCACCGTCCCGGCATCACCACCGTCGCACAGCCGCGGCTTGCCATGGGCGAGGCCGCCGCGCGGATGCTGCTGGAGCGCATCCGCGGTGAGGACTATCCGCCGCGCACCGTGCTGATGCCTGCGGAATTGATCGAACGCGGCTCGGTTGCGCAGCTCTGATTTCCGGGCGGAACAGTCCTCCCCGCAAGCCGAACGCGAGGACTTATTGCCTGTTGTTTTTCCATACCGTTCTCGCGGCAATACCGACGGCCACCCTTCACCGAGCCTGGCCGTTTCCTCCATATTTCATCATCGCTCCTGATATCCGGCGCGCGCGGCTTACGAAATCGGTTGCCTTTTTCGGTTCGACCTTTTACTTGAGAACGTTCTCAGCTTAATTCTCAGGAGAGCCTGCCCGATGCCGCGTCCCGCCAGAATTCTCGCCTTCGGCGACAATGTCGTCGACTGCTACCGCGACCAGAACCTGATGTTTCCCGGCGGGAACTGCGTCAATCATGCCGTCTTCGCAAGCCGCGCCGGCGCCGAAACCGCCTATGCCGGCGCGGTCTGCGACGACGATGCCGGCCGCCTGATCCGCCGCGCGCTGACCGAGGAAGGCGTGGATGTCTCGTCGCTGCGGGTTGAGCCGGGGCAGACAGCCTATTGCGTGATCGAGACGCGGGACGGCGACCGGGTCTTCGTGGGCGCCAATCTCGGCGTCTCGATCATCGCGCCGACAAGGACAGATCTGACGCGGCTTTCGGATTTCGATGCCCTCCACACCGGCCGGTCGAGCCATGTGGACGCCTGGCTGCCGCGCTTTGCCGAGGAGACGAAAATTTCGTACGATCTCGCCACCGTGCACGATCCTGACCGCATCGCACGGGTGGCGCCGCACTGCTTCCTGATCGCCTTCTCCGCCGGCGGCACGTCCCGTGAGGATTCGTTCGCGCTGGCCGAACGCGCCCGCATGGCGGGTGCCTACTGGAGCCTCGTCACCCGTGGCATCGAAGGCGCTATTCTCGCCGGCGACAGCGGCATCGTCGAAGTCCCGGCCAAACGGGTCGACCCCATCGACACGCTGGGAGCCGGCGACACCTACATCGCCAACGTCCTCGTCGGCCTGCTCGATGGCCTCCAGCCCGAAGTCATCCTGACTAAAGCCGCAGAAGCCGCCGCGCAAACCTGCCTGATACGCGGCGCCTTCGGCCACGCTTCCCCGATGAGCATCGACCTTTCAAATATGATGAGCCTGGAAGAGGTCTATCGCACCACCCGCCCTGCGGAGGCGCCTCAGGAAGTCTGAGAGCAGGCGCTGGCCCTCGCAAGTTGGCTAGGCAACGGGATCATCAGGAACCCTTTCCAAGCTCTTGATGAGATACGAACCGGCCACCCGCCGGTCGCCCGCAGCCCTTCGAACTTGCGGCTGCGAATATATACCCGGTGCAGAATGAAATCCACCGAGCACCGCCCTACTGACGATCCTTGGCCCGGCTCTAGGTGGCCTGCAAGGTCCGGAAAATTCGATCCGAATGCCCGCGCACCGACCATGGCCGCTCGACACCACCAAGTGTTTCGCCAACAGCTAGCCCAGCCTGAATGGCATCTTCGTGGAAGCCGGATCCGAAATAGGACCCGCAGAACCATGTATTGGCTTTCCCCTGAAGCGACCATAGCTGCCTTTGGGCGGCAAGCGTCGCAGCGTTGAAGAGAGGATGCTGGTAGAGCCCGCGCCAGATTACCTTGTCTTCGGCCGGGGCATGTAAGGGGCTAAGCGTGACGAAATACGGACGAGGATCGGAAATCCCCTGCAACCGGTTCATCCAGTAGGTGACACAGGGCTTGCGCACCGCCGCACCGTCACGTCCGGATTGCGCGAGATAGTTCCAGCTTGCCCAGACACGCCCGCGACTTGGCATCAAAGTTTCGTCCCGGTGAAGCACCGTCTCGTTGTCGCCATAGGCGAACACGTTCAACAGTTCATCCTCGCGTGGGGAGCGGTCGGCAAGCATCGCCAGCGCCTGGTCGGCATGGGCACTGATCACGACGTGATCGAACCATTCGGCCTCGGCGCCGCCCACGGAAATCTCAACCGCGCCGTTGACGCGGCGGATTGACCTCACCGGCGCATTTGTCCGGATCCTGTCGCGGAATGGCGCCGTAAGACGCTCGACATAGGCGCGACTTCCGCCATCGACCGTTCGCCAGATCGGTCGGCGCACGAATTTCAGCAAGCCGTGGTTCTCGCAGAAGCGCACGAAGGAAAGCGCCGGATAATTGCCGATCTCAAGTGCCGGCGTTGACCAGATCGCAGCCGCCATCGGATAAAGGTGGTCTTCTCGAAATGCCCGCCCGAACCCGGCGCTATCGAGGTATTCGTCGAGGCTTGCAGACGGATCGAGATTGCGCACGCCGCTTGGTGCCTGACGGTAGAAGCGCACGAGGTCGCGCAGCATCGACCAGAAGCGCGGGCTTGCCAGGTTGCTGCGCTGGGCGAAAAGACCGCCAAGGTTCGTTCCGGCATATTCCAGCTGCCCACCGTCCATCGACACAGCAAAGGACATATCCGACGCCTTGGTCGGTACATCGAGATGCGCAAAAAGGGCCGTAAGGTTGGGATAGGTCACTTCGTTGTAGACGATAAAGCCGGTATCGACCGGGGCGCCGCCTGCATCCACTGTGTGAGAGTGGCCACCGATACGGTTGTCCGCCTCGAAAACCGTCACATCGTGACGCTGCGACAACAACCAGGCCGCTGAAAGACCGGCGATGCCTGTGCCGACGACCGCGATTTTGAGTGGCCGACCCGATTGAGGAAAATGGCGCATGGCAATCCTTTTGCGGCTTTCGAACTCTGTACAACTATCTGTATCCTTTACGAGCGCAGGAATCTGACGGATCACTGCGAATGACCGATTTCGTGGAGTGTGATCCGCTGATGAAAATGCCGCGTAGAAGGACGCATGAATGAAGTTTCGAGCCCGATACAGATTGATCGCAAACCAGATGCGCCGACAGGCCGGCGGCTTGCCGTGGTGAGTTCAAGGGACACACAACAGCCTCCCTCGCCCGGTGCACTTGTTGAGATGATGCTGAAGGTCGCGCAAGGTCGGGATCGCCAGGCTTTCGCCCTTCTCTTCCGCTACTTCGGGCCGAAGCTGAAGACCTTCTTCCTGCGCTGGACAATGTCGTCCGCAGCCGCAGAGGATCTCGTTCAGGAGACAATGCTGACCGTCTGGCGCAAGGCATCATATTTTGATGCCGAACGCGCGGGGGTCGCGACCTGGATCTTCACGGTCGCGCGCAACATTCGCATTGATCACCTGCGACGGCAGAAGGACCCCTCGGCTCTGCCGCCAGATCCTGAAACCGCAGCCGATACGGTCGAGGACGGAATGCTCGGCGCCGAGCGGGATGCGGCGGTGCGCGACGCGCTAACCGCGCTCTCGCCCGAGCAACAGACGATCATCCGCCTCTCGTATTTCAGCGAGAAATCGCAGACTGAAATCGCCGATGAGCTGGGTATCCCGCTCGGCACCGTGAAATCTAGAACACGCCTGGCCATGAACCGGCTTCGCGGGCTGCTGGAAGACAAATCATGACCACCACACATCACGCAACCGACGAGACCCTGATGCGTTATGCGGCCGGCACGCTTGCCGCCGCGCCCGCCATCGTCGTCAGGGCGCATCTGGCGAGCTGCCCGGCCTGTCGCGCCCGCGTCGGCGAATATGAAGCGCTGGGCGCCGCGCTCCTGGAAGAAACGGAACCGACGCAGATGTCGGCAACCGCGCTGAACGACGTCCTCGCCATGCTCGATGACGAGGATGCCGCCCCCGCCCTCCTCGCACCGCCGCCGCTGGTGCCGGTGGAGATTGAAGGCATTCGCCTGCCGGACGCCTTGCGCGGCTGCGATATCGGACGCTGGCGCTGGATCGGCCCCGGTATGAAGATGAGCCGGATCGGCGTGCCGCAGGATCCGGATGCCAATCTCATCCTTCTCAAGGTCGGCCCCGGCCGCGCGCTTCCCGACCACGGGCATGTCGGCACCGAATTCACCTACATCGTGTCGGGATCGTTTTCCGATCGTTTCGGCCGGTTCCTCCCCGGGGACCTTGCTGAAATGGATGAGGATGTCGAGCACCAGCCGATCGTCGATAAGGATGGCGAGTGCATCTGCCTCGCCGCCCTGGAAGGCAAGATGCGCTTCAAGAACGTCATCGGCCGCATGCTGCAGCCGATCTTCGGGATCTGAACCATGTCGGCGGCGGCGCTCTTCTTTTTTCTGGCCGCCGCTATCTCGCTGGGCATGGCGGCCGTCTGGCTCGCGGTCGTAAAGGGGGCGGGATCCGGCTGGGTCGATACCGTCTGGTCCTTTGTCGTGGGCGGGGCAGGTGTCACCGCCGCGCTTGTTCGGGTTTCGGGCTGGGAGGGCGATGGGCAGCGACGACTTCTCATGGCAGCGGTGGCTGCGCTCTGGTCTTGTCGTCTTGGCCTGCATATCCTGCGGCGCACACTGAAAGGCGGTGAGGATCCTCGCTACGCGAAACTTCAGGAGGAATGGGGCGAGCGCTGGCGCGGGCGTCTCTTCCTGTTTCTGCAGATTCAGGCCGCCGCCGCGCTTCTCCTGACCACCACGATCTTCGCCGCAGCACGCAACCCGGCCATGGGCTGGCAGTGGAGCGATATTGCCGGCATCGCGATCATCGTCATCGCCGTCGTGGGGGAAGGCATTGCCGATGCGCAGCTGGAGCGGTTTCGCGACGACGACACCAATGGGGGTAAGGTCTGCGATGTCGGGCTCTGGGGCCTGTCGCGCCATCCCAACTATTTCTTCCAGTGGCTCGGATGGGTTGGTTATGCAGTCGTGGCTATCGGCCCTGCCGGCGATTGGGGCTGGGGCTGGCTGGCGCTTGCAGGCCCCGCCTTGATGTATTGGCTGCTGGTGCATGTTTCAGGGATTCCGCCGCTTGAGGCGCACATGATGCGTTCGCGCGGCGCTGCCTTCACCGCCTATGCCAAGCGCGTCAACGCCTTCTGGCCGGGCGCGCAAAAACGGGAGCAGACCATATGAACCTTGCCGTGACCGCCATCACCGCCGCCGAGCGGCTGCCGTTACCCGATCATGCCCTGCGGTTCGGCATCAGCCGGCTCGTTGGCCGCACGCGCCGGCTGCTGGCGGAGGGGACCGGTCCGACGGACCGGGATTTTGCGCGCTCCATGAGTGAATGGCCCATCGCCGTGCACACGGATGACGCCAATGCCCAACACTACGAGCTTCCCGCGGCATTCTTCTCGCTGGTGCTCGGCCCGCGCCGTAAATATTCATCCTGCCTCTATGCCTCGCCCGCCACGACACTCGCAGAGGCGGAAATCGCGGCTCTGGAGGAGACGTGCCTGCACGCGGACCTCGCCGACGGGCAGGATATCCTCGAGCTCGGCTGTGGTTGGGGTTCCCTCTCGCTTTTCATGGCGGAGCGCTTTCCGTCCGGTCGCATCGTTTCCGTTTCGAATTCCTCGTCGCAGCGGTTCTATATCGAGGCGGAGGCCAAGCGCCGTGGCCTTCGCAATCTGACCGTAATCACCGCCGACATGAACACGTTCTCGCCGGTCGGCACCTTCGACCGCATCGTGTCGGTGGAAATGTTCGAGCACATGTCCAACTGGCACTCCCTGCTCCAGCGTGTACGCGGCTGGATCCGCGACGATGGCCGGCTTTTCCTGCACGTCTTTTCGCATCGCAAGTCTGCCTACCGCTTCGACCATGCCGACAAGGCGGACTGGATTGCGCAGCACTTCTTTACCGGTGGCGTCATGCCCAGCCACGGGCTGGTTCGCGCGTTCGACGACAGTTTCAACGTCGAACGGGACTGGCGTTGGAACGGCAAGCATTACGAGCGCACCGCGCGGGACTGGCTCGACAATTTCGACCGAAACCGCGACGCGGTCCGCGCCATCTTCGAGGCGACCTACCGCAAGGACGCATCCGTCTGGATGCGGCGCTGGCGGATGTTTTTCCTCGCCACGGCCGGGCTCTTCGGCCATGCCGATGGAGAAGAATGGGGTGTGAGCCACTACCGCCTCAGCCCTGCCGGCGCAGGCCCGTGATCTTCTTTCTGAAACGCCTCGCCGCGATGGTGCGGGCCTATGTGCACCATCCCGACCCGCGTGTCGCTGCGGCGAACGTGATTTCCTTGCTGGTCGCGTCGAACCAGCCTTTTTACCCGCTCTATCTCTTCTGGCTGGTGAGTGCCGACATCACCGCCGCCTGGTTCACGTTCCTGTCGACACCGTTCTTTCTCGCCGTGCCGGCCGTGGCGCGCCGAAATGATGTGGCAGGGCGGGCTCTGCTGCCGCTGACGGGGATCGGCAATACCGTACTTTCGGCATGGCTCTTCGGCACCGCCTCGGCAGTCGAAATCTTTCTCGTTCCGTGCGGGGTCATCGCGCTTGTGCTGTTTCGCCCGCGGGAGCGTGTCGTCGCCCTCGCGATTACCGCGCTCGCCTTCGGCGTTTTCCTTCTGTTGCACGATGTCTATGCTCTGCCGCTCGCGCAGTACAATGCAGCGCAATACGCCGCCCTGGCACGGCTAAACCTGATGAGCGCCGGCATGCTCACCGCCTTCGTCGCCATCCTGTTCTCAGGGATTCTGGCTGAGGCCGAACGGTCAGCCGATGCGGCTCGTCACGAGAAAGCCGGCTGATGCACCGGACGCCGTGACGAAGGCTCCCCACGGAATATCGGCGAGCGTAACGGAAAGCGGCCAGTCCTTGAGTGTCGCCTGGTTGGTGAGGTCATAGGTCGCGTAAGCTACCAGGCCGAGGATCGCACCGTTCAGCGCAGCCTTGCTGAGCCCGCCCTCGTCGAGCGCGGGCACCACGGCGAAAAACACGATGCCGGCAACGTAGATCAGATAGAAGACAACGGCCGGCGCCAGATGAAACTGCGGCGCCAGTTTGTCGCCCAAGAGCGGCCGGTACAGCATATCCGCCATCGTTGAAAGCCAGATGGCATCGACGATCAAAAAGGCGATGCCGGTCGCCAGATAGGCGATGACGATGGTTTTCATACCGATGTCTCCCACTAGGTTTGTCGACATTTCTACGCCTTCGTTGTGTTGACGGATCACCTCGGGTGAACCGATGCGCCCACGCGTGCGTATTCAAGGAAAAGCAACGAGGATGGACCGATGAGGATAGCCGTTCTGACTGCGTTTTCCGCCCTGATGCTGACTGCCTCTGCGTCCCACGCGCAGCAATCCGCCGATCCGAGCGGTGTCTGGCTGCGCGATGACGGGAATGCGCGTGTGCGCATTGCGCCATGCGGCCGCAATATCTGCGCCACCAATCTCTGGATCAGAGATACCAGTAAGGGCGAAGAAGCCGGTGACCGCCTGATCATGTCGCTTCAGCCCAAATCGCCAGATACATTATCCGGCACCGCCTTTGATGAGAAACGCGAGCGCACCTATTCGATCACGGTGCAGGTGTCCGACAACTCGCTTCTAACGCGTGGCTGTATTCTTGGCGGCGTGCTTTGCAAGAATGTGCGCTGGCAGCCGGCCCGATGATGAACGGAGAAAAGCAAGGCATGAAGCAGGTCCGGGTCACCAGCATGGCTGACAACGGCCAGCCGCCATCTGCGGCCGGCACGCTTTATCCCGGAAAGGTGATGCACCAGAGGCTCAGTCCTTTCGGTCATCGCTTCAGCTATAGCGTCTTTTCCCTCCTCGTGGATGTTGACCAGCTTTTCGCTCTTGCCGGGCTAACCCGTATGCTTGCGGTGAACCGCGCGGGAATCCTGTCGTTCCACGAGCGCGATCACGTCGAAGAGGACGGTGAGACGCTGCGACAGTTCGCTGACCGTCTGCTGGCGCGCGCCGGCCTCGAAAGGCCCGCAGCGCGTATCCTGCTCCTCGCCTACCCACGTATGTTCGGTTATGTCTTCAACCCGCTCTCGACCTATTTCGCCTATAACGACGAAGACCGGTTGGTTGCCATCATCTATGCAGTCAGGAACACCTTCGGCGAACGCCACAGCTACGTGGCACCGGTCCTTGCGGGCGACATCAGCGCCGCCGGCATTCGGCAGACGCGAACGAAGGTTTTTCATGTTTCCCCCTTCATGGACATGGGGCTGCGCTACCACTTCCGCATCCTCCCGCCCGGCCGGACTGTCCGGCTGCGAATTCATGAAACCGCAGGCAAAGAGCCGGTTATGGCCGCCACGTTCAATGCGGACGCCGCGCCGCTGACGGACGGCATGCTGGCGCGCTGCCTGATCCGTTTCCCCTTCATGACGATGAAGGTGATGGCCGGTATCCATTGGGAAGCCTTCAAGCTTTGGCTGAAAGGCGCACGCTTCCGCACAAGTCCGCCACCACCGGAAACAGCAAGTTACTCGGACACGGCGTGAAACGGCTTTGAGCCGCACGGCGTCCGAAGCGCCTGCCCCATAATTTTATAAATTTTTTCAGGAAGACATCGTGGTCGCATTAGCAAGAATATTCAGGCGTGGTCTTGGCGAAAACCGAGCGAGGATCGGACTTTTCGCGCGCGCAATGAACGCCGTCATCGCATCTGTCGATATCGGGAAAATCACAGTTGTCCTGCCCTCAGGCGAACGTAGTGAACATATCGGCACACGTCCGGGGCCTTCGGCGGCGATCAATATTCACAGATGGCGGGCCGTCCGCCGGCTCGCGACAGGCGGTGATCTCGGCTTTGCGGAAGCCTATATCGATGGGGACTGGTCGACGCCGGACCTGGAAGCCTGCCTGGAATTGGCCGCACGCAACATCGATATGCTTGACGGAAAGATTTCAGGCCACCTAGCGGTCAGGCTGCTGCACCGGTTCCGCCATGCGCTGCGCGCGAACAACAAGACCGGCAGCCGAAAGAACATCGCCTATCATTACGACCTCGGCAATGCCTTCTACAGGGAGTGGCTCGACCCGAGCATGACCTATTCCTCAGCACTCTACACGGAACCGGCCCTCAGCCTGGAGGAGGCCCAACGGGCAAAGATAGAGCGGGTCAAACAACTCCTGTCGATCAAGGGGGGTGAGCAAATTCTCGAGATCGGTTGCGGTTGGGGCGCACTCGCAGCAAGTCTCGCACATGCGGGCGCCACGGTGGATGGTGTAACGCTATCCTCAGCGCAACTGGACCATGCGACGGAGTGCATCCGGGCCAACGGCCTGCAGGAAGCGGTCCGCCTGCAGTTGAAAGACTATAGGGATGTCACGGGAAGCTTTGACCGGATCGTGTCCATCGAGATGCTGGAAGCGGTTGGAGAGGCCTATTGGCCGCTGTTTTTCAAGACTCTGCAGCAAAGGCTTCGCGCGGGCGGACACGCCGTGCTTCAGGTCATCACGATCGACGAGAGCCGTTTTGCCGCATATCGAGGCGGGGCAGATTTCATTCAGCGACATGTCTTCCCTGGCGGCATGCTTCCGACCAAAGGCATAATTCAGGAGCAGGCCGCGCGCGCAGGACTTCAATTGGTGCAATCCGAGTATTTTGGATTGGATTATGCTCGAACGCTCCTCGAATGGCGGCGACGCTTCCATGCTGCTTGGCCGAGGATCAACGCATTGGGTTACTCTGAACAGTTCCACCGTTTGTGGGACTATTATCTTTGTTACTGCGCGGCTGGTTTTAAGGCGGGAACCATAGATGTCGGCCTCTATGTATTGGAACGGTCTGCCGACCCCACTCGCGCGAGGCGGTAAACTTCCGCGCTTTCTCCCACGCTTCCTGGTAACTGAAATTGGCACGACAAAGAATGCGAATAACATCTGCAAAAATCGAACACAGCCATCCGCCTGTCAAGCATGGCAAGGTCGGCGTTCTGCTCGTCAATCTCGGCACGCCCGACGGCACGGACTACACGTCCATGCGGCGCTACCTGAAGGAATTCCTCATGGACAAGCGCGTCATCGAGTGGCCGCGCATCGCCTGGTATCCGATCCTCTTCGGCATCGTGCTCAACACCCGTCCCGGCAAGGTCGGCAAGGCCTATGAGACGATCTGGAACAAGGACCGGAACGAGAGCTACCTGCGCACCTATACCCGCAGCCAGGCCGAGCTGATGGCCGAAGCCATCAAGGATCATCCGAACGTCGTCGTCGACTGGGCGATGCGCTATGGCCAGCCCTCCATCGCTTCGCGCATGGAACACCTGCAGAAGCAGGGCTGCGAGCGCATCGTCGTCTTCCCGCTCTATCCGCAATATGCGGCCGCAACGACGGCGACCGTCAACGACAAGGCGTTCGACACGCTGCTGAAGATGCGCTGGCAGCCGGCGCTGCGCACCGTGCCGCCCTATCACGACGACCCGGCCTATATCGACGCGCTCGCCCTCTCCATCGAGAAGCATCTTGCGACGCTCGACTGGGAGCCGGAAAAGGTACTGACCTCCTTCCACGGCATTCCGAAAAGCTATTTCGAGAAGGGCGACCCCTATTACTGCCAGTGCCAGAAGACCGCGCGCCTGCTGCGCGAACGCCTCGGCTGGTCGAGCGACAGGCTCGTGGTCACCTTCCAGTCCCGCTTCGGGCCGGAGGAATGGTTGCAGCCCTACACCGACAAGACCGTGGAAAAGCTGGCGCAGGAAGGTGTCAAACGTATCGCCGTGCTAAATCCCGGGTTCGTTTCCGACTGCCTGGAAACACTGGAAGAGATCGCCGAGGAGGCTGCCGACAGCTTCCTGCACAACGGCGGCGAAAAGTTCGCGCACATCCCCTGCCTGAACGATTCGCCGGAAGGCATAAAAGTGCTGGAGAAGATCGTTAGGCGGGAGCTTTCCGGTTGGGTGAACCCCAAGGCGCCGTAGTAGGTCTTAAGGTACTGCCTGCCGGGAATTGAACCGCGCCGAGTTTGCCGGAGACCCCAACTCGTGAGAAGTAGGGTCTATGACAAGCAAGACGACGAACAAGTTTTCTCCTGAAGTACGCGCCCGCGCCGTTCGAATGGTTGTCGAGCATGAAGCAGAGCATCCGTCGCGGTGGGCGGCCGTGTCTTCCATAGCCGCCAAGATCGGCTGCTCTGCGCATACGCTCAATGAATGGGTGAAGAAGGCTGAGGTGGACAGCGGCAAGCGAGCTGGCCTGCCGAGTGACGTCGCCGAGAAGATGAAGGCTCTGGAGCGGGAGAACCGCGAGCTTCGTCAGGCCAACGAGATTTTGCGCAAAGCCTCTGCGTATTTTGCGATGGCGGAGCTCGACCGCCCACTGAAGCGATGATTTCCTTCATCGACGAACACCGCTCGGTGCTCGGGGTCGAGCCAATTTGCAGACTGCTGCCGATTGCCCCGTCCACCTATTATGAGGTCATCGCCAAGCGCACGGATGTGGACCGTCTGTCGGCCCGCGCTCGACGCGACATTGCCATGAAGGTCGAGATACGCCGGGTGTTCAACGAGAACTTCCAGGTCTATGGCGTGCGCAAGGTCTGGCGACAGTTGCAACGGGAAGGTTACGACATCGCCCGCTGCACAGTCGCTCGGCTTATGAGGGCAATGGGGCTGCAGGGCATAATTCGCGGCAAACCGATCCGCACGACGGTCAGTGACAAGACCGCGCCATGTCCGCTCGATCGGGTGAACCGGCAGTTTTACGCTCCCGCGCCGAACATGCTGTGGTTATCCGATTTCACCTATGGTGCGCCTCGTCCCGGATAGACCGGGGTGCATATGACTGGAATGCATTGAGAAAGGAGGTTTTGAAGAATGCCTGCNGGTGCGCCTCGTCCCGGATAGACCGGGGTGCATATGACTGGAATGCATTGAGAAAGGAGGTTTTGAAGAATGCCTGCTCCCTGCTGTGAGGGGGCAAGAGCCCAAGCGGCGGTGACCTGTCGTCAACTGGCAGGGTGACGTAGCCCGCAGGTAAAGGGAATTGAGGCGAAGCCGTTACGCCGAGATGGTTCCCGAGGCTGTAGCACTGGAAGGTTGAGGAACACGAACCGGTTAATCCGCATCCGAGGGCTGAAATGTCGCCTTCGCCTACACGGCTTAACAGGCGAAATGCTGATGAGGTCGCTGGAGACGTATGTCGGCGGCATCCGAATGTGGGCGTACATGTAGGTCGCCTGCAGGGAGTCATGGGGAGAACACAGTCAGACCATGGCAGCGGCATCGACTTGCGGGACGCAAGGACAAGGACTGCGATCGGCAACCTCCCCACTGCGCGGAATGTCCAGCATATGAACGAGGGAAGGCATGATGGAATGCCCACGATGTACCGCGTCGCAAGGGAGTTGACCCTGATGTCCATCATGCTGGCGGAGTTCCCGTAGTAGTCCGCGGCAGGGAAAGCCTGCCACATGGCGAAGGGGAACAGTTCAATCTGCTTGGAGTGCAAACTACCTGACCAAACGAGGTGAAGACCTTTGATAATCAGCGAAATGCAGCACAAGCTCGCAACATGGGCCGAGGCCGGTCCGAACCGTCGGTTCGATCGTCTTCTTCGGCTCATTGCCGACCGGGAATGGCTTGCCGAAGCCGCCCGGAGAGTTCTGGCGTCGAGTGGCGCACGAACTCCGGGCATTGACGGAATGGATAAGCGACGGATGCAGGCCGGGCTGGATCGCCATCTGGCCGACCTGCGGACAAACCTGCTGAAGGGGACCTATCGCCCGAAGCCGGTCAAGCGAATCTATATCCCGAAAGCCAATGGCAAGCTACGACCGCTGGGTATACCGACCCTGACAGACCGCATTGTCCAACGTGCCATGCTGATGGCCATGGAGCCGATATGGGAGAGCGACTTCCATCGCCTGTCCTATGGCTTCCGGCCGGAACGCAGTGTGCATCATGCTGTCCGCACCGTGAAGATACAGCTTCAGGATGGCGGTGGCACGAAGGGACGCTGGATCATCGAAGGTGATCTGGCGAGCTACTTCGACACCGTTCATCATCGGCTGCTTCTGCAATGCGTACGGCGGCGGGTGCGGGACGGACGGTTTGTCGATCTTCTCTGGCGAATCCTGAAGGCAGGCCATATTGATCGTGGTCTGTTCATGGCGTCCAGCGAGGGTGTTCCGCAAGGCGGCGTGCTGTCGCCGCTCCTGTCCAACATCATGCTCCATGAGTTTGATGCATGGCTGGAGGCGAAATACCTGAATAGGAAAGCCCGTAAGGATCGCTGGGCATGGAACTTCGGCATTCAGCAGGGACGCCCCATAACGGTTCGAGAGAACCGGCAATGGAAACCTGCGATTGCCTATTGTCGCTATGCCGATGACTTCGTCGTCATCGTCAAAGGGACGAAGGTCCATGCCGAAGAAATCCGCGAGGAATGCCGGGCCTTTCTGGAAGACCGCCTGAAGCTGACGTTGAATATGGAAAAGACCCATATCACCCACGTCGATGACGGGTTTGTCTTTCTGGGGCATAGGATCATCCGAAAGCGAGGGCCGAACGGGCACATGTCCGTCGTCACGACGATACCCAAGGAAAAGGCCAAGGCGTTTGTTCGCAGACTGACCGAGGCCCTTTCCGGCAATCATGATGTTGGCAAGGTCGACATGGTGGACCGCCTGAACCGCCAACTGGCGGGATGGGCGGCGTTCTACAAGTTCACCGACTTCACAGCACGCACCTTCCGGCGCATCGACCATGTCGTGTTCTGGAAACTGGCGCACTGGCTGGCGCGGAAATATCGGTCACGCATCAAACCCTTGATGCGGAGCTGGTATCGGGCGCCGGAGGCGGGCAAGGCAAAAACCTGGCTCGTTTACGGACGAAGTGAACGTGGAAACCGTGTCGGAAAGGCTCTGCGCCGAATGGTATCGAGTCCAAAGGCGCAGTTCCGATGGCGGAATCCGGAGATCAATCCATACATCTTCCGGAGCGAAACGCGCAGCACCGTCACCTCGAACTATCGTGATGTTGCCATGGCCATGGGCCAAGGTTGAATAGAGAGCCGTATGCGCTGAAAGGTGCACGTACGGTTCGGGGAGGAGAAGCGCATCCGCGCTTCTTACTCCACTNGAATAGAGAGCCGTATGCGCTGAAAGGTGCACGTACGGTTCGGGGAGGAGAAGCGCATCCGCGCTTCTTACTCCACTGGCCACTTGGCAGGGCTTCGTTTACGTCGCGTTCGTGATCGACGCCTTCGCTCGCCGCATCGTCGGTTGGCGGGCAAGCCGGACTGCCCATGCGGGCTTTGTGCTCGATGCCCTCGATCAGGCACTTCATGATCGACGGCCCGTCCACCGTGGCGGGCTGGTTCACCATTCCGACCGCGGCTCGCAATATGTGTCCATTCGCTATTCTGAGCGACTGGCGGAGGCTGGCATCGAGCCGTCTGTCGGCAGTGTCGGCGACAGTTATGACAACGCTCTCGCCGAAACGATCAACGGTCTTTACAAGGCCGAGGTCATCCATCGACGTGGGCCGTGGCGAAACTTCGAAGCCGTAGAGTTCGCCACTTTGGAATGGGTCGACTGGTTGTTTAATCGCATCGTAGAGGTCAAGCCCCTTCGTCCAGATTCTGTGCGAGGATAGCCACATAC
>NZ_KQ410757.1 GCF_001262505.1 Shinella sp. SUS2 | reverse complement strand
TGTAGAATCTGTCCCATAGCGCATCCCTCCATTCCTGGCTGAATAGTGCACCATCAAATACCGGGACTAAACACCTAGAGTTTGTCAGGGAAAAGTGGGAACCGGTTTTCCCGAAAAGACACACGAAAACAAAAGAACTTAGAGCATGTCTGGTTCAATCTGAACCTGACATGCTCTAGCGGATGAGGATTGCCCTGAAGTCGTTGACATTGGTGCCCGTGGGCCCGGGTACGAACAGATCATCCAGACGATGGAACGCCGTCCAGGCGTCGTTGCCGGCAAGCAGCGCGGCGGGATCCGCGCCCGATGCGCGCAGACGTTTCATGCTGGCACCATCCGCAAAAGCGCCGGCATTGTCCTTCGAACCGTCGATACCATCCGTATCGGCAGCGAGCGCCGCGAAGGAAACGTCCTCGCCCGCCAGCGCCAGCGCCAGCAGAAATTCCGTATTGCGCCCGCCCTTGCCGCGCCCCTTGATCGTCACCGTCGTTTCGCCACCCGAGAGGATGACGACCGGGCGCGGGAACGGGCGGCCGCGGCTGGCGACTTCACGGGCTATGGCTGCATGCACGCGCGCGACATCGCGCGCCTCGCCCTCGATGCTGTCCGACAGGATAACGGCAGGCACGCCGAGGGTTTCCGCACGTTGCGCCGCCGTCTCCAGGGAGAGACAGGCCGAAGCGATGACATGGACTTCATGATCGGCGAAGACGGGATCGTCCGGCGACGGCGGCTCTCCCTCACGCCCGACGAGCCAGGCCTCAATCCGCTCAGGCAGCTTGATGCCCCAAGTCTTGACCAGCGCACGCGCCTGCTCACGATCGCTCGCGTCCGGCACCGTCGGTCCGCTGGCGACCTGTGCCGGGTCGTCGCCCGGCACATCGGAGACAACCAGCGTTACGACCTTCGCGGGATGGCAGGCGGCGGCAAGCCGGCCGCCCTTGATGGCGGAAACCTGTTTGCGAATGGCATTCATGACGGAAATCGGCGCCCCGCTTGCAAGGAGCGCGCCGTTCAACGCGGCCTCATCCTCCAGCGTCAGATCGCCTGGCGGGGCCGGCAGCAGTGCAGAACCGCCACCACATATCAGCGCAACGACGAGATCGTCCTTCCCAAGCCCCTTAACGGCGTCGAACAGCGCTTGCGAGGCCGCGATCCCCGCAGCATCAGGCACCGGATGCGCCGCCTCGAGCACACAGATATGCCGACAGGGTGTGGCGTAGCCGTAGCGTGTCACGACAACGCCTTCGAGCGGGCCATCCCACAGGCGTTCGAACGCCGCGGCAAGCTGCGCGGCACCCTTGCCGGCGCCGATCACGACCGTCCGGCCCTTGGGTCGGGCCGGCAGATGGGCGCGCACAGCTTTTTCCGGATCCGCCGCCTCGACCGCGGCGCGAAAGAGCTCGGTGAGAAAGTCTTTGTCTTCGGGCTTCATTGGGACTGCCATGATTTCGGGTGTCTGATCGCCGGGCGCTACCTGTCGAAACGGGGCGACCGCTTCTGGCGGTAGGCGGCAAGTCCTTCCGCCAGATCGCCGGATGCCGCCGCCACGGCGCCGGCAAGGGCCTCCACGACGCGTTCGCTTTCCTCGCCTTCGGCAGCGTTGATCAGCATCTTCGTCAGCTCAGTCGCCCGCGGAGAACGTTTCAGCACACGCGCCGCGGCCATTTCGGCCGCCGCGCTCCCCTCACCGGTCGCCACGACCTGATCGACAAGACCGGCCGCAAGCGCATCCTGCGCCGTATAGACCTCACCGAAAAGCGCCATGCGGCGAACGAGCCCTGCCCCGAAGCGGCGCGCGGCGCGCTGCGTGCCGGACCAGCCGGGAATGATGCCGAGGCCCGGCTCCGGCTGGCCGATCTTCACATGCGCTTCCGCGATGCGCAGGTCCGCACAGGCGGCAAGCTCCAGCCCGCCACCGAGCGCGTGACCGTTCAGCACCGCGATCAGGGGAACCGTCAGGCGCGCCAATGCGTCGAATGCGTCATGTCCGTCGCGCAGCCAGCGGCACGAGAACGTGTCCGCATCGAGACTGCTCCAGGCGTCGATATCGCCGCCCGCACAGAAGGACTTCCCGCCCTCTCCAACGAGGATGGCAACCCGGGCATCCGAGCGTTCGATGGCCCGGCATGCCTTTCGCAACGCGTCGATCATATCCTCATCGATCGCGTTCAGCTTTTCCGGACGACGCAGGACGATCCGCGCGACATGGTTTTCGATGGAAAGGCCAATGCGCGGATCGCTCACAGCGCCAGCCCCATGCTTCTCGCGCGAAACAGCGCATCGTCCATCACCCTGAGTGTCCTGGAGACCCGCAGCGGCGTTGCGGCCTGATCGAGAACATCGCGCTGGAGATCAAGGCCGGGGGCGATTTCGGTAACGACAAGCCCGTCTGCATCGAGCGCGATCACGCAACGCTCGGTCACATAGGTGACCTCCTGTCCCTGCGCCCGCGCGCGCTTGCCGGAGAAGCTGACCTGATCGACTTTTTGCACGAACTTGGCGATGCGGCCCTCCTTGTCGATCACCAGCCGGCCATCCTCAATATGCATCTTCGCGCCGGCATTGAAATTGCCCGAGAAGACGATCTTTTTCGCGCGGGAGGTAATATCGACGAAGCCGCCAGCGCCCGCCGTGCGGTGCGGCGTTGCCGCAAGGCGGCTGACATTGACCGAGCCTTCAGCGTCGATCTCCAGAAAGGACAGGAGCGAGCAGTCGAAGCCCCCCGCCTGGAAATAGCAGAACTGGTGCGGCGAGGCGACGAAGGCTTCGGCGTTGGACGCGCAGCCGAACTTGAAATCGAGCAGCGGCACACCACCCACGGCCCCCTGCTCGATCACCCAGGTGACCTTGCCGTGCAGGCCCTCCTCGATGAGGATGCGCGGGACATTGGCGGAAATGCCGAAGCCGATATTGACGGCCCAGCCATCCTTCAGCTCCTGCGCCACCCGGCGCGCGATGACCTTGCCGACATCGAGTTCGGGCAGGCGGAAGGTTTCGAGCGGGCGGAAGAGCTCGCCCGAGATCGCGGGGTCGTAGGGCGTCGCCGTCGTCTGCAACTGATCGGGCGCCTCGACGATCACATCGACAAGAATGCCGGGCACGCGCACGTCGTGCGGCCGCAGCGTTCCGCTCGCTGCCACGCGCCTGACCTGCGCGATCACGATGCCGCCCGAATTGCGCGCCGCGAGCGCCATTTCCATCGCGCCGAGGGTCGCCCCCTCCTGCTCGAAGGTGAGATTGCCCTTTTCGTCCGCGGTCGTCGCGCGGATGATCGCGACATCTGGACGGATCGCTGGAAAATGCAGCCAGTCCTCGCCCTCGAAGGCAACGCGCTTGACGAGCGGCGCCGCGCGCGCGCTGGCATTCATCGCGCAGCCGTCCTGATCGGGGTCCACGAAGGTTTCCATGCCGACCTTCGTCAGCACGCCGGGGCGCTTGGCCGCGCCCTCGCGCAGCATGTCGAAGACGATGCCGGACGGTACGTTCCAGGCGGCCAGTTCCTCCTTGAGGATCATCTGCCAGATGAGCGGCGCCTCGGCATTGCTCGGGCCGGAGGGATAGGAGCCGCCGATGATCTTCACCAGCATGCCGGGCTTGGCGATGTGATCGACACCCCGCGTGCCGAAAAAGTCGCCGGCGGCAATCGGATGGATGGACGTGAGGCCGCGCGGATGGCCCTCGCTGTCAAAACGTTCGCCCAGTGCCTTCAGCACCGCATCGGGGCAGCAAAGGCCGGAGGAAGAGTTCACGGCAACAACCGCCCCATCCCTGACGAGCCGGACAGCTTCCTGCGCAGTCTTCACCTTCTTCATCGCCGAAACCTCCGTTCCCGATTGCATTACGTAACTAACTAGTTATAGATTAATCACGGCCAAGACAATCCGGCAAGCGAGATTTTCGTGCCGGGCGACAATCGCGATGGGGCCATATCGCCCCACAAAGGAGGAGGCATGAACATCTATTTCCAGAAAGGTTTCCAGCGAGGCTTCGGCACATATCCGCTGAAGGGGGCCGACCTGCGGAGCGCTGTCGACGCCGCCATCGACGCCGGGTATCGAGCATTCGACACGGCACAGATGTATGGCAACGAGGCCGACACCGGCGCGGCTCTTGCCGCCTGCGGCGTGGCGCGACAAGACCTCTGCATCACGACGAAGGTGCACCCGGACAACTATTCGGAAGAGAAATTCCTACCGTCGGTCGAAGCCAGTCTGAAGGCGCTGCAGGTCGACCGTGTCGACGCGCTTCTGCTGCATTGGCCGCCCGTCGGAGGCGACGTGACGCCATCCCTGCGCCTGTTGCAGTCTGCAAGGGATCGTGGCCTTGCGGACACCATAGGCGTCTCGAACTATACGGCGCGCATGATGCATGTGGCACGCAGCGTGGTCGATGCGCCGCTCGTCACCAACCAGGTCGAGTTCCACCCCCTGGTCGACCAGCGCAAGCTCCTCGCCGCCGCGTCGGAGACGGGCATTCCGCTCTCGTCCTATGCGTCGATTGCCCGCGGCGAAGTCTTCAAACACGGCCTTTTCGCCGAGATCGGCAAAGCCTATGGCAAGTCGGCCGCGCAGATCGTGCTGCGCTGGATCCTGCAGAAGGGCGTGCCGCTGAACACGATGTCGACGAAACCGGAAAACATCAGGGCGAACTTCGACATCATGGATTTCACGCTGTCGTCCATCGACATGGACAGGATCGACGCTCTCAACACCACCGGCTACCGCATCATCAAGCCAGGGCAGCTGCCCTGGGTTCCCGAATGGGACTAACGCGAAAGGGCGGCCGCAAGGCCGCCCTTTTCACTTGCAGGCTACCGGACGATCAGGCGTTGCCGCGGATCATGTCCGATGCCTTTTCCCCGATCATGATCGTCGCCGCATTGGTGTTGGAGCCGACAAGGCTCGGCATGGTGGAGCTGTCGCAAATGCGGATGCCATCGAGGCCGTGCACGCGCAGTTGGGGATCGACCACCGACATCTCGTCGCGGCCCATCTTGCAGGTGCAGGTCGGATGGTAGGAGGTGCGGCCGTACTGGCGCGCATAGGCCACGTAATCCGCCTCCGTTCGTACATTGCGGTCGGGGAAATGCAGCGTCTTGATATATTTTTGCAGCGAGCGCTGCGCAAAAATCTCCTGGCTGATCTTCACGCCCTCGACCGAGATCCTCACGTCATCGGGGTCGGCAAGGAAGTTCGGATCAACGACCGGCAGCGCGCGCGGATCGGCCGAGCGCAGGCTCACGGTCCCGCGTGATTTCGGCCGCAGCGTGTAGGAATTCAGCGTGATGCCGGAAGACCCCTTCGGCACGCCGGGAACGCCCGCCTCGGCACCTGCGCCTGCAAGGAAATGGAACTGCAGATCGGGCGCCGGGTTTGCCTTGTCGCCGTACCAGAAGGCCCCGCCCTCCACGACGTTCGAGGTGATGGGACCGGAATTGAAAAGGGTGTATTGAATGCCCGCCCAGATCGACCAGTGCAGCCTGTTGTACTTGTCCAGACTGTCGTGGTTTTCCAGCTCCGCGACGATATCGACGCCGAAGTGATCCTGCAGGTTCTGCCCGACGCCGGCCATGTCCTGCACGACATCGATGCCCTGGCTGCGCAGGTGATCCGCCGGCCCGACGCCCGAGAGCATCATGAGCTTCGGCGTGCCGATTGCGCCGGAGGTGAGAAGCACTTCGCTCTCCGCCCGCGCCACCGTGCGGCTGCCGCCGGCTTCATATTCGACGCCGACGGCGCGGCGCCCTTCGAAGACAATGCGCAGGACGAGCGCACCGGTGACGACTGTCAGGTTCGGGCGCTTCAAGGCCGGCCGCAGATAGCCGACGGCCGCCGAGCAGCGCCGATTGTCGCGTGTGGTCGTCTGATAAACGCCGGCCCCTTCCTGCACCGGACCGTTAAAGTCCGGATTGTAGGGAATCCCGGCCTCCTGGCAGCTCTGCACGAAAGCGCGCGTCATGCGCTGCGGTTCGGGAATATTCGAAACGCCGAGCGGGCCATCCGTGCCATGCCAGGCGCCGGAGAGGATCGAGTTGCCTTCCGAACGCAGGAAATACTTCTGAATATCCTTGAAGCCCCAGCCTTCCGCGCCTTCCTCCACCCAGCGGTCGTAGTCGCCGGGAACGCCGCGGGTGAAGACCTCGGCATTGATCGACGAGCCACCGCCCAGGACCTTTGCCTGCGCGTACAGGATTTCACGGTTGTTCGCGTGCTTCTGCGGCGCGGTCTTCAGGCCCCAGGTGAGCGGCCCCGTCGTCATCTTGGCAAAGCCGACGGGCATGTGGATCAGCGGATTGGTGTCACGCCCACCTGCCTCGACAAGGCAGACCCGGGCGGACGGATTTTCCGAAAGCCGCGCCGCCAGCACGCAGCCCGCGCTGCCGCCGCCGACGATCACATAATCATACCCCGTGGCCATCATGCGATCCAATGCGTGCGCTTGCCGATCTCGACGTGAACGGACTTCACCTGCGTATACTCCTCAACCCCGTAGATGCCGGCTTCACGGCCCCAGCCGGACTGCTTGAACCCGCCGAGCGGCATTTCGGGACCACCGGCCATGATCGTGTTGACCCAGAAGCGCCCGGCACGGACGCGACGGCTTACCGTCAGCGCCTTGTCGATATTCTTTGTCCAGACGCTCGCCGCAAGCCCATAGACGGTATCGTTGGCAAGCTGGATGGCTTCTTCCACCGTATCGAAATGCATGGAGCACAGAACGGGGCCGAAAATCTCGTCGCGGGCGATCGCCATGTCGCGAGAGACGCCGGAGAAGAGCGTCGGCGCGATATATTGGCCGCGGCCGAGATCGACCGCCTCGCCGCCGGTCAGCAGCTTGGCGCCGCCAGCCTTGCCCTTTTCGATATAGTCAAGGATCGTCGCATTCTGCGCTTCCGTGGTTATGGCGCCGACCTGCGTGCGCTCATCGAGCGGATCACCGACGCGGATCTTTTTCATCTTCTCGACAAGCAGCTTCTCGAACTTTGCCGCAACCGAACGTTCGACGATCAGGCGCGAAGAGGAGACACAGCATTGCCCGGTGTTGAAGCTGATGCCGAAGGCCGCGCCGTCGGCCGCGTCTTCAAGATCGGAATCGGCAAAGACGATGATCGGGTTCTTGCCGCCAAGCTCCAGGCCGAGCTTCTTGAAGTTGCTATCGGCGGCCGCATGGACGCAGGAGCGCCCGACGGCCGTCGAGCCGGTGAAGGAGAGCATGTCGACGTCGGGATGCTCGGACAGCGTCTGGCCGATCGTGCGACCGGAGCCGGTGATAACGTTGTAGACACCGGCCGGCAGGCCTGCCTCGGCCAGTACTTCGGCAAGCAGCAGCGTCGTTGCGGCGGTAACCTCCGAAGGTTTCACGACCATCGTGCAGCCCGATGCCAGAATGAAGGGCACACGCTCGCAGAGGATCAGGAACGGGAAATTCCAGGGCGTGATCAGGCCGACGACGCCGATGGGTTCGCGCAGCACCATGCCGAAGAGATCGTCACCGAGCGAATTGAAGCTGTCGCCATGCAGCATGCGGGCAGCGCCCGCGCCCACTTCGAAGCAGGCGATGCAATGGTCGATTTCGCCGCGCGCCTGGGAAATCGGCTTGCCGTTTTCCAGCGCCTCCCAATAGGCGATCTCGTCGCGACGACGGCGCAGGATTTCGGCAACGCGCAGCAGGACGCTGCCACGGGCAGCTCCTGAAAGGCCGGCCCAGCGACGATCCTCGAAGGCCCGACGTGCGGCGTCGACTGCAGAATTCAGGTCATCGACCGTGCAGCGCACCGTGCGCGTGATGGGCGTGCCGTGGCCCGGCGACGCGCGCTCGAAGTGTTCCGTGCCATCCTTCCACGCTCCATCGACAAAAAAGCCGAAGGTGCGCGCTGCGGTCGGGGCAGAAAGGAACGGGTTTTTCTGGTCCATGAGATACCTCCACTTCGATAGGTCTTACGCCGCAATGGCGATCTGTGTCTTCAAGTCCTGCGGCCGGGCGCCGAGGGTTTCGAACGCCTCCTGGATGGTGTCCAGGGAATAGTGCGCCTTGGTAAAGTCATTCGTACGGAAACGACCGTGCGACAGAAGGGTCAACGCGTCGTGCATGTCTTCCCCCATGCCGGCGACGGACCCCTTGAGGCTTCCTTCCTCCAGAACCGTGCGCAGGATATCGACGGGGACCGTCTCGCCCGGCGGCGTGATGCCGAAGAAGGCGACATGGCCGCCGCGGCGCGTCAAACCGAAAGCCTGCTCATAGAGCTTTCGATTGCCGACGCTTTCGATGACGACATCCGCGCCGCGTCCGCCGGTCATCCCAAGCACGGTGGCCTTCAGCTCTGCCGGATCGGAGACGGCAGCATCCGCGCCCGCGTCAAGCGCCATGCGGCATCGTTCGGCCGAAAGATCTGCAACGATGATGGGGGCGGCACCGACGAGGCGCATCATCTGCACATGCAGGTTGCCGACCGGCCCGGCGCCGAAGATGACGACGGATTGGCCGAATTCCACCCTGGCCTTGCGCGCAGCCCGAATGACGCAGGCAACAGGCTCCGTTAGGGCCAGAACCGCGTCGGGGATGGCTGCGTCGACCGCAATTGCGAGGCGCGCAGGCACGGCGACGAATTCCGTGAAAGCGCCATCCCGGCCGATGCCGACCTGCGTGACTTCGGTGCAATTCAGCACCTCGTTCCGGCGGCACCAGAAGCAGGTGCCGCAACCGATATTGATGTCGACGACGACGCGCGTGCCGACCGCCAGATGCCGAACATTGCTGCCACGCTCGGCGATCGTTCCGCAGAACTCGTGACCGGGTATCAGCGGCAGTTTGTCGGCGGCGTAGTGACCGTTGAAGATATGAATATCCGTGCCACAGATGCCCGTGCGCGCCACCCGCACGAGGACATCCTCCGGCCCGATGGCCGGCACCGGAACATCGCGGAGTTCAAAACGCTTCGGTGCGGTCAGGACGGCAGCGCGCATCGTGCTCATCGCCATCCCTCACTTGACCGTGCGCAGCTTGGCGCGGTCGATGGTCAAGGCAATGGCGACGATCAGCACGACGCCGAACACCATCTGCTGGCGCGTCGCATCGATCTCGAAATAGAGCATTGAGGCGCGGATGACGGCGACGATGAGCGTGCCGATCACCGTATTGACCACGCCGCCGACACCGCCCGTCAACGGTGTACCCCCAACAAGAACGGCAACGATGGCCGGCAGCAGGAAGCCGTTGGCGATGGTCGGCGCCCCTCCCGAAAGTTTCACCGCGAAGAGCAGGCCGGCAATGGCTGCCAGCGCACCCGAAATGGCAAAGGCGAGGATCTTGTAACGCGCGACATTGAGGCCTGAAGCGGCGGCAGCGAGCTCACCGGCGCCAACGGCTTTCAAGGCGCGGCCGAGCGTCGTACGGCGCTCGATGAAAAGGCAGATACCGACGAGCACGGCGGCGATCAGCAACTCGTGCGGCACGCCCCAGCTATGGCCGATCATCCAGCCGAAGGTCTCGTTGCGCTGTGTCGCATCCATGTTCAGCGCCCGCTGGCCGGAAAGCCATTGTGCAATCGAGAAGGCGACGCCGCCGACGGCAAGCGTCGAGATGAAGGACGGCACGAAAAGGCGCGTCGTGACATAGCCGGACAGCATGCCGAGCAGGAAGCCGGCAACGACGCAAAGCACGGCGACCCACGCCCCCATCGACGCGAGATAGACCGAGGCCACGACCGTCACCATGTTCGCCATGGACTGGGCCGACAGATCGATGCCGCCGATATAGATGGCGAAGGTCAGCCCAAGCGCCATGATGAACAGCGGCACGATATCGCCGGCAATGCCAAGCAGGTTCGACGGGCGCAGGAAACCCGGATCGTTGATGCCGACGATTGCGACCAGCACGACCAGCGTGATCCAGGGCAGGTGCGGTTTGAGGCGCTGAATATCCATCTTTGTCCCTCAGATCATGTAGTGCAGCAGGTCGAAGGGCGTGGGCTTGGCGCCCGGCTCGCAAGCGAATTCCTTCTGCATGCGGCCGTCCTTGACTACGATGATGGTGTGCGACAGGCCGATCGCCTCCTCCAGCGTATCGGCGACCAGAACGATGCCGACGCCGGCCGCGCTCATCGCGCGGACCATGTCGTAGACGTCTTCCTTGGCACCGATGTCGAGGCCGCGCGTCGGATGGTCGAGCAGCATGATGTCGGATCCACCCGAACGCCACTTGGCGAGCACGACCTTCTGCTGGTTGCCGCCCGACAGGTTGCCGCAATCGGCGAATTCCGAATGCGCCTTGATCGAAAGCTTCCGGATCCAGTCGCGCGCCAGCGCCCGCTCTTCGGCGACACGCAGCACGCCGCTGCTGGAATGGTTCTTCATCTGCGAGAGCGTCATGTTCTCATAGACGTTCATGCCGGCGACGATCCCTTCGATCTTGCGCTCGCGCGGCACGTAGCCGACGCCGCTGGCAACCGACTGGCGCGGCGAATAGCCGTTGGCGTCCGCACCCTTGATCGTGAGGCGGCCGGTTACCGGCGTCAGCATGCCGTAGATCGTGCGCAGGATCGCCTCACGGCCGGAGCCTTCCGTGCCGACGAGGCACAGGACTTCGCCGGCATGCAGCTTGAAGGAGATATCCTGAATGCGGCCCGGCAGGCCGACACCCGCCATCTCGACCAGCACTTTCGAACGATCGAACGGCGCCTGCAGGTGTTCGCGGTAATATTGCTTGTCGACGTTGCGGCCGACCATCTTGTGCTGGATGGCTTCCGCCGTCGCGCCGCCGCGCTCCACCACATCGACCACCTCGCCATCCTTCATGACATAGATGCGGTCGGACAGCTCCATGACCTCATCCATCCGGTGCGACACGAAGATGAAGGAGGCGCGGGTCGTCAGCTCGCGGACGAGCTTGAAGAGCAGTTGCACCTCGTCCTTGGAGAGCACAGACGTCGGCTCGTCGAGCAGGATGACAAGATCGCCCGTCACCCGTTCCTCCAGCGTCAGAACCTTGGCGAGTTCGACGAGCTGGCGCTGCACGAAGGACAGTTTCGACGTCACGGTCGCTGGGTCGATATCGAGCTTCACCTTGGCGAGCTGCGCCCTGGCGGCAAGCGCCATCGCCTTCCAGTCGACAACCCCGAAGCGGACGAACTGGCGCTCGTAGCCGAGGAAGATATTCTCCATGACAGTGAGGTTCGGGATCAGGGACTGCTCCTGGAACACCATCCCGATGCCCTTTTCCATCGCCTGCCGCGGATTGGAAAAGCGCACACCCGCACCATTGATGAGGATCTGGCCGCCGTCCGGCTGGTAGGCGCCATAGATGACCTTCATCAGGGTGGACTTGCCTGCGCCGTTCTCCCCCACAAGCCCGACGATCTCGCCGCGCTTGATGTGGAAGTTGATCGACTTCAGTGCGTGCACACCGGGGAACTTCTTGTTGACAGCCTTGAGTTCGTACATGGTGCGCCTCACTTCACGAAGGAAACCATCTTGCGGTCGGTCGACAGCACCACCGCAAGAATGACGAGAAGACCGAGGACGCCGTCCTGGAGGAAATCGGGAAGGCCGATGACGACCATGCCGTTGTCGATGACGTTGACGATCAACACGCCGACAAGCGCGTTCCACACGCCGCCGATGCCGCCCCAGAGCGCCACGCCGCCGACAACCACCGAAGTGATGGAGACGAACATGAAGTTCGCGCCGGTCACGGATTCCGCCTGCCCGATGCGGGCGACGACGAGCATCGCGGCAATGGCATAGAAGACGCCGGCCAGGGCGAAACCGGTCACGCGGACGCGGGTCACGTTGAGACCGGAGGCATGGGCGAGATCTTCACCGCCGCCGACGGCGTAGAAGTTGCGGCCGAGCGCCGTATGCGTCTGGATGAACCAGCCGAGGAAGAGGAAGAACGCCGCGACATAGACCATCAGCGGAAAGCCGAGCCAGCGGACCGTGAGCAGGCCGCGGAACGTCGCGTCGCTGACCTTCACGATGTCGCCGCCGGTGAGCAGGATCGCCGCCCCCGTGCCGACGAAGCCCATGGCGAGACTGGCCATGAAGGAGGGGATCTTCAACTTCACATGCACCAGCCCGTTCAAGAGCCCGATCAGGCCGCCGAGAAAGAGCACCAAGGGAATGGCGATCCAGCCGAGACCCGCAAGCGAGCCACCGAGCTGGGCAAAGATAAAGGCGAAGGAGACGGCCGTGAGCGAGACCGTTCCCTCCATGGAAAGATCGATCGACCCCATGACGATGATGAAGGTGACGCCGACGGCGACCATGAGCGCCGGGGCTGCGGCAATCGCGATACGGGCGAAGTTGCGCAGCGAAAAGAAGGTCGGGTTGAGCGCGGTGAAAAAGATCACAAGCGCGATCAGCACCAGGAGCGGCGCCCATTTGATCATGGTTTCGCGCGATAGGCGACGTGTCACGTCAGACACCCCTCTCATGAAAGTTCACAGGAGATGTGGCGGCAGCACATATGGCCGCCGCCGTGCCCAATCAGGCCTTGTACTGGATCTGGCCGTTCGACGGCCCCCAGAAGTCCTTCCAGTCGTAGGCCGGCACGGAATCGAGGTACTTCGCCTTGAATTCCGCCGCGTCCTTGGCCGTCACGAGGATCGTCGGGCCATAGAATTCGCGGTGTTCCTTCGGCTCTTCCGACGGTTTGAACGTGCCGATGGCGGCATGATAGGCAAGCGCCGCGCTGATGCCGCCGCCCCAATGCGGATTGGTGAAGACGGTGGCGAGAAGCTGCCCGTCCATGACCATCTGCACGGCTTCCGGATTGCCGTCATAGGCGACGATCGGCATGTTCTCGATGCCTTCGGCACGCAGCGCCTCGATGACGCCATAGGCGATGTTGTCGTTGGCGCAATGGACGCCCTTGATCTTGTCGCCGTAACGCGTGAGGAACGAGGCCATGAGAGCTGCGCCCTTCTGGGTATCCCAGTCGGCCGGCTGCGCGTCGAGCAGTTCGATCTTCGGGAAATCCTTCAGCGCATTCTTGAGGCCGGCAAGACGCTCGACGGCGGGATTGTTGGCCGCGATGCCACCGAGGTGAACCACGCCGCCCTCGCCGCCCATGGCTTCGAAGAGGATGCGCGCGGTCTGTTCCGCCGGCTTCTCGTCCGACCAGGTCATGTGCGAAACATAATTGTCGCCGAAATCCCAGGGATGCAGGTCGTCGGTCTTGTTCCAGATCGTCGAGATATACGCGCCGGCGGCCTGAACGGCCTCGACGACGGGGCGGGCGTTCGGGCTGTCATTGGCATCGCAGGCAATGGCGCAATTGCCGTTGTTCTTGGCAAGGAAGGCCTTGATATCGGCCAGCGACTTTTCCGTGGAGCCCTCGTTGATCAAGCTGACCAGCGCGCTCTTCGGCTTGCCGAGCGATTCCACGAAGGCCTCGCCGCCCGAAACGACCGAGTTCCAGTAGGCCGAAGCGCGGTCACGGTAGCTCCAGGCAATCGCCGGATCCGTCAGCGCGGCGCGGGCGCTTCCACCGCCGAACAGGCCGGGCACCGCAGCAGCGCCCATGCCGGCGGCAGCGGCAAACAGAAAATTGCGGCGGCTAACCGTCTCGCGCTCGATGAAATCCTTGATAAAGGTCGACATTCTTTCCTCCCAAATCCCCGATTGAAACGCTTCCCGCGTTACCGCCGGCCTGACTGCCAGCAAGGAGAACCTTCCCCTCGGGCGAGACGCTGCAGCGCGCCTCCCACCGCAATTAACGCACTAACTAGTTACTTCTTTAGTTTCGCGCAAGTCAAGTGGTTTTCAGTAGGATGGCAACAGGCAATCGCGCCGGCCGGCTTTGACGGATGGCAATGCGTGCGTGTATGAGTTGCAGGAAAGACATCCCGACTGCGCCAAAGGACAGGCTGAAAACATGACCGGCGAACAGACAGAAAAACCGGGGCGCAAGCCCCGCATTCGCGACGCCGAGGCCACCAAGGCGCGTATCCTTGACGCGGCCAAAAAAGAATTTGCGAAGAATGGCTTAGGCGGCGCACGCGTCGATGACATCGCCGACAAGGCGAAAGCCAACAAGCGCATGATCTACCACTATTTCGAGAGCAAGGAGGGCCTGTTCCAGACGGTTCTCGAAGACGCCTATCTCGACATCCGCAGCGCCGAGCAGAAACTGCATCTGGAAGATCTCGAGCCCAAGGCAGCGCTCGAAAAACTGGTGCGCTTCACCTGGGAATATTACCTGAAGAATCCGGAATTCCTGACCTTGGTCAACAGCGAGAACCTCCATCGCGCCAAGCATCTCAAGAAATCGGAGATCATCAAGGTTTCAAGCCGCAAGCTCGTCAACATGGTTTCGACCATCCTGGAGCGCGGGGTGAAAGCAGGTGTATTCCGGGACGGCGTCGATCCCGTGCAGCTCAACATCACCATCGCGGCCGTCGGCTATTATTATCTGACGAACCGCTTTACCGGGACGATCATCTATGAGCGCGACCTCATGGCGAAGGACGCGCTGGAACAGCGCATCCAGTTCAACATCGAGACGATCATGCGGCTCGTCACGGTTTGACATGACCTGTCGGCAGACCATGCCATGAAGCGCTCGGGGATCAAGGAAGTCGCGGCCGCGGCCGGGGTATCGGTCGCAACAGCCTCCCATGTGCTGTCGGGAACCGGCCGGCCCTCCGAAGCGACACGCAAGCGCGTGCTCGAAGTGGCCGATGCGCTCGGGTTCATCCGCGACGCTTCCGCAGCGCGCCTGCGCACCGGGAAATCCAATCTCGTCGGCGTCATTCTCAACAACATCGTCAACCCGTTCTTCAGTGAACTCGTCGCCTCCCTTGAAGCAACGGTCTACGAAGCCGGCGGCCTGACACTCCTCGCGACAGCCCAGAACGACCTTGTGCGGCAGGAACGGCTCCTCGCGTCCATGGTGGCGCAAGGCGTCGGCAGCGTCATCCTTTCTCCGGTTCACGGCAGCACCGCCGAAGACCTGACCCCCGTTCTCGCGCATGGCTTGCGGCTCGTCGTCTGCGTTCGCGACGTCGTAGGCAGCAAGGCCGCCTTCGTCGGCGTCGACGACGAAAAGTCCGGCTATCTCGCGGCCGATTGCCTGCTGTCGGCGGGACACCGATCGATGGTCTTCATCGGGGGCTACCCGCACACCACGACATGGGATGGCCGTTGCGCCGGCATTCGCCGGGCGCTCGCCGACAGGGACATGCCCGAAGCGGCTTGCCGGATGCTGCCGGGCCTCCTGCACCCGGATTTCGCCGAGGAAAAGATGCTTACGCTCGCGTCTCAGGGCATTTTGCCGAACGCGGTGATCTGCTTCAATGACGACCAGGCGTCCGGGGCCTATCGTGCGGCGCGCAAGCTGGGCATGACCGTCGGGCGCGACATCTCCATCGTCGGCTTCGACAACATCCCGCAAGGCCGCATCCTGGAACCCGAACTGACGACGGTCGACATCCGGCCGGCACTCATCGGCCGCACCTCCGCCGAAATCGCGCTTCGCAAGGCCCCGAGGCTCGGCGAACCCGAGCCGCGGCACAGGCTCGACCCGTTGCTCGTCCGTCGCAACTCCGTCATCTCGCCCTGAATCTGCAGTTCGCCTGCATGAAGCCCCTTGACTGCGCGTCGCGTTTGGTTAATCGTTTCAAGTAACGGACTAGTTACATACTAGGAAGCGAGCGATGGAGACGGACTACATTATCGTCGGCGGTGGATCGGCGGGCTGCGTCATTGCCGCCCGGCTGACGGAAGATGCAGGCACGACGGCTCTCCTGCTGGAGGCAGGCGGACGCGACCGCTCGGTTCTGTTCCACTGGCCGGCGGGCTTTGCCAAGATGACGAAAGGCATTGCCAGCTGGGGCTGGTCCACCGTGCCGCAGAAGCATCTGCAGGATCGCGTGCTCTGGTTCACCCAGGCAAAGGTGATCGGCGGCGGTTCAAGCATCAATGCCCAGATCTACACCCGCGGGAACCGTCGGGACTATGACGGCTGGGCCGAGGAACACGGCTGCACCGGCTGGGGCTATCGCGAAGTCCTTCCCTATTTCAAGCGCGCCGAAGGGAACGAACGGTTTTCCGACGCCTTTCACGGCACGGAAGGTCCACTCGGCGTGTCGATGCCGCGCGCCACGCTGCCGGTCTGCGAGGCCTTCGTGCGTGCCGGGCAGCAATGGGGCATGCCCTACAACCCCGATTTCAACGGGCGCGATCAGGCCGGGGTCGGCTTCTATCAACTGACGCAACGGGACGTCCGCCGGTCTTCCGTGGCAGGAACCTATCTTCGTGACGCAGAGCCGCGCCGAAATCTCACGGTCGAGACGGACGCCCAGGTGCGCCGGATCATCCTTGCCGGAGGCCGGGCGATCGGCGTCGAGATGATGGACGGGACGGTTCGTCATGCGCGCCGAGAGGTGATCCTGACGGCAGGGGCTATCGGTTCGCCGCGTCTTCTGATGCTTTCGGGCATCGGGCCGGCCGATCATCTGCGAAATGTCGACGTCGAGGCACGGCACCATCTGCCGGGCGTCGGCGAAAATCTGCAGGACCACATCGACATCTGCGTGCTGGCCGAATGCACCGGGCCACATTCCTATGACGGCGTCCTGCGGCCTGACCGGATGATCGCCGCCGGCCTGCAATATCTCGCCCTGAAGTCGGGGCCGGTCGCCTCCTCGCTCTTCGAGACCGGCGGCTTCTGGTATGCCGATGAGAATGCCGCATGGCCGGACATGCAGTTTCACCTGGGTCAAGGCTCGGGCATAGAAAAGGGCATCGCCACCATCAACGGCTGGGGGATAACCCTCAACTCCGCCCTCATGCGTCCCCGCTCGCGCGGGACCGTGCGGCTTGCTTGCGCCGATCCTGCCGCCGCACCTCTGATCGATCCGAACTACTGGTCGGATCCATACGACCGGGAGATGTCGCTGCGCGGCCTGGAAATGGCACGCGACATTCTGCGCCAGCCCGCATTGCGCCCGTATCTGCGCCATGAGGTCCTGCCGGGAGAAGGGGTGAAGGACCGGGAAGCGCTCTTCGACTACGCGTGCCGCATGGCCAAGACCGACCATCACCCCGTCGGCACCTGCCGCATGGGAACGGATGACATGGCGGTGGTAGATCCGCAATTGCGCGTGCGCGGCATAAGCGGGCTCAGGGTCTGCGACGCATCGATCATGCCGCGCATCAATTCATCCAACACCAATGCGCCGACGATCATGATCGGCGAAAAGGCCAGCGACCTCATTCGCGGCCGACCACCTTTGCCCGCGGCCAACCTGAAGGAAGAGGCAATGCCGCAACGGACAATGGCCTGACTTTTCAATGGCCGACTTTTCGACGGCCAATTTTTTAAAGGAATGGGAGGAATTCATGAAAGTCTACGGAATGCAGCATGTGGGCTTCACGGTGCCCGATCTCGATGAAGCCGTGGCATTCTTCACGAAGCTGTTCGGTGCGGTGGAATGCCTGTCGACCGGCCTCGTCGACGTCGATGACGCGTATATGCAGCGACGCCTCGGCGTGGCGGGCAATACACGCATCGAGGATATCCGGGTGCTGCGCGTCGGCAATGGCACCAATCTGGAAATCTTCCGTTATTCCGGCGATGCCGAACCCGATGCGCCGCTGAAGCGCAACAGCCAGCCCGGCGGCTACCATCTCGCCTTCCAGGTCGACGACTGCATCGCCGCCGCCGATCGGCTTCGCGCTGAAAATGTCGAGGTGCTGGACGGGCCGACCTATGTCGATGTCGGCCCGATGGAGGGACTGACCTGGTGCTACCTGAAGGCACCCTGGGGGCAGTTCCTCGAAATCGTCAGCATGGACGGACCGCTGGGCGCCGAGCGCGCGGGCAGCCCGGCACAGTGGTCACCCGCAATCAACTGATCCAGCCGCGTGCGGCCCCGCACCGCGCGCCGTTTTACAATTTGGTGAAACGTTTCAACAGCGGGATTCCGGAGGAGGAAAGAATGAGAACCATACGAACTCTCGCCTACGCCACGGCCCTTTGCATCGGGGCCGCCGGCTCGGCCATGGCCGAAAAGCCGTTCGAAGGCGTCGAACTCAAGATGCTGGGTATCGGCGACACGTCGGTTACGCGCCTGGCCCCGATCGTCGGGGAATTCGAAGCGCTCACCGGCGCGAAGGTGCAGATCGACATGCTCCCCTATCCGGGTCTTGTCGACAAGATCATCATCGAGTCGAGTTCCGACTCGCCCTCCTATCAATTGCTCTGGGTCGACAGCCCCTGGGTCGGCATGCTCGGCGAAGCCGGCGCGCTCGTCGACCTGACGGATTTCGCCAAGCGCGACGCCGCGGAAATAAAGCTCGACGACATCATCCCCATCCAGTTGCAGGAAAATACCTGGCAGGGCCAGCTTCTCGCCTTCCCGGCCTCCGGCATGACCTGGCTCAACCAGTACCGGGCCGACCTCTTCGAAAACGCCGAGGAGCAGGCGGCGTTCAAGGCAAGATACGGCTACGACCTCGCGGCTCCGACGACCTGGGACCAGTACCGGGACATCGCCGAATTCTTCACCCGCAAGAAGGGCGCGAATGCCGGTGGCAAGCCGCTGGAAAACGACCTCTATGGCGTCAGCCAGTCCTACAGCCGCGTGCAGGGCGCCATCACGCATGACTACTTTCCGTTCATGCGTTCGTTCGGCGGCGACTACTGGGATCCCGCGACCGGCCTCTGCGCCATGACGGGTGAACCGCACATCAAGGCGGCCGAATACATGAAATCGCTGATCCCCTTCAATCCGCCGGACTATCTCGGCCTGATGTGGGATATCCAGTCCGGTTACATGGAGCGCGGTGAGGCGGCGCAGGCCGCCTACTGGTCGGTCCGCTCGGTGCGTTTGACAAATCCCGCCGAAGCCAAGCTGGCGGAAATCGGCAAGGCCGGCTTCGCGGCCAACCCGACCGATGGCGGCAAGGCCGAACCGACCTATACCGGCGCGCTCTCCTTCGCCATCAACGCCAAGGTTTCGGACAAGGAAAAGGAAGCCGCCTGGGCCTTCATCAAGTGGTCGACGAGTGAAGAGCTGATGCGGCGCTTCGCCAATGAAGGCAACGGCGTCAGCCAGTTCCGCAAGGCAATCCTCTCCGACCCCGAACTGCAGCAGAAGTACCCCTACTACAAGGTTCTGCTCGACAGCCAGGTCAACGCGAAGCGCCGGATCTTCCATCCGTTCTACCAGGATGTCGAAGAAACCTTCGGTGTCGAACTGAACAAGTTCATGGCGGGTGAAACCGCGACCGCCGAGGAAGCCCTGACCACGGCCTGCAACGCGGTCAACTCCCGTCTGAAGATGTTCCCGAAGGAAACGCTTCTGCGCTGGATCGACGACGTGCCCGCGAAAGTCCTTGCCGACTGACGCGCACGTTCGCCGCGCCGCCCCCTGCCCCCCTGGGGCGGCGCCCCTCACCGCCGGAGTTCCGACATGGCCTATCAAGCAACGCGCAACAGGCGCATCTTCCTTCTTTTCCTGCTGCCCGTCGTCGCCGTCCTTTTCCTCACGACGATCTATCCGATGCTCTATGCGGGATGGCTGTCGTTCCGTAACTACGACCTCGCCAAGCCCTTTATTCCGCGCATCTTCGTCGGTTGGGCGAACTATGCCGAGATTCTGTCCTCTGACCCGTTCCTGCATGCGCTTGCCACGACCCTCAAACTGATGGTGATGACGCTCTCCATCCAGCTTGTGCTCGGCGTCGGCATTGCGCTTCTCGTTACCCAGCGGTTGCCCGGAATGGGTCTTGCGCGAACCCTCCTTCTGATCCCGATGATGATCTCGCCCGTCATCGTGGGGCTCGTCTGGCTGTTCCTCTACTTCCCGGAACTCGGTTACCTCAACTATTTCCTCGGCCTCGTCGGCCTGTCCGGCGTCGGCTGGATCACCACCACCAACTGGGCGCTCTGGGCGATCGCGATCGCCGATATCTGGCAATGGACGCCCTTCATCATGATGGGCACCGCGGCTGCATTGCATTCGCTGTCGCCGGAGCCTTACGAGGCTGCCCTGATCGACGGCAATTCGCGCTGGGACGTCTTCTGGCGGGTGACGCTGCCGCAGTTGAAGCCGGTGCTGGTCAGCCTGATGTTCCTGCGCGCGATCGACGCCTTCAAGATCTACGACGTCATCTTCGTGCTCACGAAGGGGGGTCCGGGCGATTCCACCGAAGTGCTCTCCATGTTCATCTACCGCGAGTCCTTCACCTTCTGGCGCATGGGCACGGGCGCGGCCGCCTCCTTCGTCTCGCTGGCCATCATCACCATCCTCGTCACCTTCTTCTTCAAGTCGCTGAACCGCGACCGCGCGGCGACGGAGTAGTCCCATGAACAAGCCCTCTACCCGTCAGGCCATTCTCGTCTATCTGCTTCTCGCCGTGGTGCTGATCGTCTTTCTGACGCCGATCTATCTCGTCGCGTCCTCATCGGTGAAACCCGCACCGATCATGTTCCAGAAACCGCCGGCGTTCTTCTTCACCCCGACCTGGGAGCACTATCACGTGCTCTTCACGGCGCGACCCTTCCTGAAGTTCATCGGCAACAGCCTGATCGTCGCCCTCGGCTCGACGGCCATCAGCCTCGTCTTCGGATCGCTCGCCGCCTATGCGATCAGCCGTATCCGGCACAGACGCATGAACGACGTCGCCTTCTGGATCCTGTCGCTGCGCATGTTCCCGCCAATCACGGTGGTCGTCCCCTACTACATCATCTTCAAGACCGCCGGCCTGCTCGATACACCGCTCGCCCTGATCATCGTCTATTCCACCGCCAACATCCCGCTGGTCGTCTGGCTGATGAAGGGCTTCTTCGACGAGGTCCCCTCGGCCCTCGAGGAGGCGGCCATGGTCGACGGCTACGGCATCCTCGAAACCTTCTGGCGGGTCACGCTGCCGCTCGCGGCACCCGGACTCGCGGTCTCGGCGGTGTTCTGCTTCATCTTCTCCTGGAACGAGTTCCTGTTCGCCCTGATGCTGACGGGCTCGAAGGCGCAGACCGCGACCGTTGCCGTCATGTCCTTCTGGTCGTCCGACGCGGTCCAGTGGGGCCGCATCATGGCCGGTTCCTTCATCATCCTCATCCCCGGCGTCGTCTTCGTGCTGACCTGCCAGCGTTGGCTGGTGCGCGGCCTGACGATGGGCTCAGTCAAGTAAGGAGAGACGCATGTCGTCCATCGCACTGGAAAAAGTGGTCAAGCGCTACGGCGCGTTCGAGGTCGTGCACGGCATCGACCTGACGATCGAAAATGGAGAGTTCGTCGTGCTTCTCGGCCCTTCCGGCTGCGGGAAAACCACGACCCTGCGCATGGTGGCCGGGCTGGAAGACGTCTCCGGCGGAACGCTCTCGATCGGCGGCCGCGTCGTCAACGACGTGGCCCCGAAAGATCGCGGCATCGCCATGGTCTTCCAGAATTACGCGCTCTACCCGCACATGACCGTTCGGCAGAACATGGAATTCGCCTTGCGTCCATTGCGGCTCGCGCCCGGCGAAGTCGACCGCCGCGTTCGCGAGACCGCCGCCATCCTCGGCCTCGACGCGCTGCTGGCGCGCAAACCCTCGGCGCTGTCGGGCGGCCAGCGTCAGCGCGTCGCGATGGGCCGCGCCATGGTCCGGACCCCCGACGTCTTCCTGTTCGACGAACCCCTGTCCAACCTCGACGCAAAGCTGCGCACCCAGGTGCGATGGGAGATCGGCAAGCTGCACAAGCGGCTTGGCACCACCGTGCTCTACGTTACCCACGACCAGGTTGAAGCCATGACGCTGGCCGACAAAATCGTCATCATGCGGGATGGCCATGTCGAACAGGTCGGCAGTCCGGAAGACGTTTATACCCGGCCCGCCAATACCTTCGTCGCGACCTTCATCGGCAGCCCGGCCATGAATCTCGTGCCGGCGCGCCAGATGGGCGGAAAGCTGCAAGCCGAGGCCTTCACCCTCCCCCTGCCCGACCGTTTCACCGGTCGCCTGACGGAGGGTCAGGCCGTGCTGATCGGCATCCGTCCCTCGGATGTCACTTTGGTGTCTGCGGATGCGCCCGGCGCCCTGCGCGCCACCGTCGAGGTGACCGAATATCTCGGCGACGACGCGCTCCTCGATCTGCGGGTCGGTCCTCACGAACTGATCGCGCAGGTTTCCGCGGCAAGCCGCCCGGCAAATGACGCGTCGGTTCACATCGCCTTCAACACGGCCGGCCTGCATCTCTTCGATGCGGCGACCGGCGCCACGCTCCTTTCCTGAAAGTCTCGATATGCCATCAGAAATCATCATTCCCGCCCGCCAGACCTTCGAACTCCGATCCTATGACGATCTCCTGCTCCAGCCCGGCGAGATCCGGGGGCGAACGCTCTGCACGCTGATCAGCCAGGGCACGGAGATCGGCTGGGCCAATGGCGATACGTTCCCCGTCCGGCCAGGTTATGCCGCGGTCTTCGAAGTCGAGGAGATCGGCGAGGGCGTTACGGGCGTGAAGCCGGGCGAGCGGCGCTTTGCTATGGGCTATCATCGATCGACGCAGACCCATGCCGCCGAGAACACGCTTCTCCTGCCGGAGGGCATGGCGCCCGACACCGCGGTCATCGCGCGCCTGATGGGCGTTTCCATGACGACCTTGATGACAACCAGGGCTCGACCGGGCGATCGCGTCGTCATCACGGGCGCAGGTCCCGTCGGCTTCCTCGCCGCTCACCTGTTCCGGATCGGCGGTTACCTCGTTACGGTCGTGGATCCCGACGCGCTGCGGCGCAGGCAACTCGAACAGAGCGGCATCGCCGACACCCGCGCGCAGATGCCCCTCGACGATCCGGATATCCAGGGCCGGGTGGCGCTTGTCGTCGATTGTTCAGGTCATGAGGGCGCGGTGCTGGAAGGCTGCAATATGGTCCGCCGCATGGGGGAGGTCGTCCTTGTCGGCGTACCGTGGCGGAAATACACCGACCTCACGGCGCATGACATTACCAACGCCGTGTTCTTCAAGCACGTCACGCTTCGTTCGGGCTGGGAATGGGAATTGCCCATGCACGGCAGGAGTTTCCTGTGGGAGGAACTGCTGGAAGGCTACAACAATGCGCCGCATTCGATTTTCAGCGGCTTCTCCCGCGCCCTGACCTGGCTCGCCCAAGACAGAATCCCGCTCGATGGCCTAATCCATCGGGCGACGCCCGGGGCGCCCGAAATGCTCTATGCCGGCATCATGCAACGCGACATTGCTGAGCCGTTCATTGTCTTAGATTGGGGACCCTAGATGCCGTAATGGGCCGGCGTCTAGGGTCTGGACTCACGACAGCCACCAGATGACGGCTGCGGCGAGAGCGACGGCACCCATGAAGTTTTTGATGTTGCGATCAAGCGGGTGGCGAGGCGACGCCAGTCCTTGAGACGGCAGAACATACGCTCGATGACGTTGCGCTGCTTGTAAACGGCGCGGTCGTACTCGTACTGGACCTTGCGGTTTCGACATGGCGGGGGATCACAGCCTCGGTACCGCGCTCGTCGAAACGTCCTTGCAACGATCAGCACCGACAAGGTCGGCGCGGCGGCGCACAGCCCGGTGGCCAACGCAAACAGCACCAGGCCCAGCACGAGCATCGCCTTGGCACCGAAACGATCGGCAAGACGGCCGGCGACGACGACGCAGACCGTCAGGCTGGCGAGATAGGCCACCGTGACGGCCTGCACCTGCGGAAGCGGCGCGGCAAAGGCCGTTGCCAATTCAGGCAAGGCGGTGTTGGCAATGCTGGTGCCGAGCGAGGCCAGACCAGTGGCCAGCGACAGGGCGATCGTGATGCCGGTTCTACCCGTCAGCGATCGGGGTGAATTGATGGTGTCCAATGTCGTTTCCTCTTGTCGAATGATTAACTGAGGAGCAAGCTGCCACTTCAAGCCAACTTGAGGTTAAGCATGAAATTCCTGGATATCGGTGAGGTTGCCGCGCGCACAGGGATCAAGCCGTCGGCCCTGCGCTATTATGAGGAAGTGGGTCTGATCGCCTCGGTATCGCGTCACGGCCTGCGCCGGCAGTTTCCGCCCGAGGTGCTGCTGCAACTCAAGCTGATCGCCATGGGGAAATCGGCGGGTTTCTCGCTGGAGGAGATCGCCGGCATGTTCGGCCGGAATGGATTACCGGATCTGCCCCGCGACTTGCTGCGTCGAAAGGCCCAGCACATCGATCAACAGATCGCGGAGCTGACGGCGCTGCGCGAGACACTGCGTCATATCGCCGATTGTCCGGCCCCATCGCATATGGAATGCCCCACGTTCCGAAGGCTGATCCATGGGGCCATCAAACGTGAAGGCCAGGCGAGCGGTCCCCCAAAGCGGTCATTGAAAGCGGAGGAAGTATAGCCACGAGAGCCCGTCCGGCTACGCCCCGAGCGTGGCAATCTGCGCCGAGAAAGTGGTTCATCAGGTTGTTTGAAGTAGGTGAAGGCGTGGGCTCTTGATGGGATCCGAACTCGCGACCTACACATTTCTAAGCAGCTCATCGCGTTGAATGTCCATTATAATGTTCTTTCATGGACATAAATAGAGGTGCGGGAGATCGCCGTGGCGGTCGGCTATCATGTCCTCTCGTCTTCACTCCGCAGCCAGGCGATCGACGCCGCCGCGTAGGTGTGAATGGCCCAACGCGAGCCTGATATCTTGTAATCGTAGCGCCCGGAATATATATTCCGATCTATCGGAAGAATTAATCAGGAGGCCCATATGCCCGAGGTTGCGGAAATGCTGAAGGCGAGCGAGGCCGCTGTCGTTTCGCGCGTGAGCCTGCGCGACGTGAACCGCGCCATCGACGAACATATCCTGCCAGAGGCGTTTGTCTCGCTCGACAATGGCCGGCACATTCTCGCCGGCGCGTGCTCATTCATTGCCTTTTACTTCGAGAGCGCCAGACGCCTGACCTCGGAGGAGCGGCTCTTTGCAATCAAGACCGTCGGTCCGCGCCTCACGCGCTCGCGGGCGCTCGCCTGGGCTGCGCTGCTGCGCGAGGATTGGACTGTACACGACGAATTCCTGACAATCGACCTGCTTCCATTCGTCCGGGAGACAAGCAAGCGGTTGGACGATCTTGCGGCCGCTCGCGAACTCGTCGCGGTATCGCCGGATATCTTAGGCGGCACGCCGGTCGTCAATGGCACGCGTGTTCCGGTCTATGATGTCGCCGCTTCCGCGGCGGCTGGTCTCCCGATCGAGCAGATTCTGGACACTTGGCCAAGCCTCGACGCGGAAAAGGTGCGTCTCGCTGCGATCTACGCGGAGGCAAACCCCCTTCGTGGGCGGCCGCGCGTCTCCTCCGATTTGCCCGAGGGCGCAACTATCATCGTCGACCGCCGTGTCGCCCGTCGCAGGAAGGCGGGATGAAATTTCTGATTGATGAATGCCTCAGTCCGGAACTTGCCAAACTCGCAATCGGCAAAGGTCATGGGGAAACGAGCCACATCGTCTGGATAGGTTTGGCCGGCCGCAAGGATTGGGAACTGAAGCCGATCATCCTCCAGGGTGACTGGACATTCGTAACCAAGAACTCCGTGGATTTTCGGGGTCCAAAGGACACTCCCGGTTCCAAGGGCCAGTATGCAGACGTCGCCATCCATGCCGGGCTAATCTGCCTCAATGGCCCACCCGGCATGGATTTAGACATGCAGATCGAACTCTTCGAGCAGGCACTTGCGGAGTTGGAGGCGGAGCCTGACTTGATCAACCAGGTGCTGGAGGTTTCACTTGAGGATGAAGACGAGCTGCGCATACTTCGCTACGCCCTGCCAAACGAATGAGCAGCCGTCATCTCTCACTTGAGGATCCCGAAAAGTCCGCTCACGCATCAGCGGACGATGTTCACGATGACGAGGTGAGAGAAACGCCGGAACGGCGGTTGCCAATTATGAAGCTGACCTTAAAGACGCATCCCGATACATCTAATCGCGGAATGGCATAGGCTCGATCTTTCCCGGCATGACAACGGGAAGAAGGATAGGTGCCTTGTGCTCACGCAATCAATTCGTCGCGTCTATGGTGGTGATGGCCGGTTTGCTTTCCCTGGCGGCTGCGATGCCTCACCAGGCGACAAAGTTCGAGCCTCTGACTATTCAGGAGCAAGGTAGCTTCGCCGTCGGCGGAACGGTGGCCAAGACGTCCGGCACCTACGACAACAACAAGCCGACCACCGAGGCGCAAAACTTCCACGGCGATCATCTCTACGCCTTTTACCAGGACCCGAAGCCGCTTCCGATCGTCATGCTGCACGGCGCCTACCAGTCGGGCCGCAGTTGGGAAACCACATCGGATGGGCGCGAAGGCTTCCAGACGATGTTCCTGCGCCGGCATTTCCCGGTCTATATCGTCGATCAGCCGCGTCGTGGCCGCGCCGGCAACAGCACAGTCGCCGCAACGGTCCAGCCCGCTCCGTTCGACCAGTTCTTCCGCTCAGTGACGCCGAACACCGGCCCCTACGATGCCGGCGTGATCTCGGATGCAATGGCAGCCCTGTTCGCAAAGACTGGCTCCGGCATCCTGTTCTCGCATTCGCAGGCCGGTGGGCCGGGCTGGCTGACGGCGATCAAGAGCGAGAACGTCGAGGGGATCGCCGCTCTCGAACCTGGCAGCGGCTTCATCTTCCCGGAAGGCGAACTTCCCGATGAGATGCCAAGCGCGGCCGGCACGCTGAGGCCCGAGGCCGGTTTTTACTCCGCCGTTGACACAGGCATGAACGCCGCAACAAAATCCCATTCGCGATCCGTCGCTTGCATATCGAAGCGTCCGGCGGACATAATTCCGCCGGGTGGATTCAGTTAGGAAGGGCGACGGTTGCAGCATGCTCACGGCACCACACAAAATATCCAAACTTGACCATTATCTGTTGGTTTCCGCGCGGAACTGAGCCGGTTTTTCCACCGAGAAGTGAGCCACTTCTGAGTATGGTTTTCTGATCAGGGTTTGGTCAAGGGATTGGCCTTTTCTCCTCTCTTCTGTGCTGCTGCGGCCGAGCTGGCCTTGAAGCGGAAGCTGTCGTTTCCTGTTTCCAGGATGTGGCAACGGTGGGTCAGACGATCGAGCAGAGCGGTGGTCATCTTGGCGTCGCCGAAAACGGTTGCCCATTCGCTGAAGCTGAGGTTGGTGGTGATGATGACGCTGGTGCGTTCATAGAGCTTGCTCAGCAGGTGGAAGAGCAGCGCTCCGCCTGACGCACTAAAGGGGAGGTATCCGAGTTCATCCAGGATCAGCAGGTCGAGGCGGACCAACGTCTCGGCGATCTGGCCAGCCTTGCCTCTGGCCTTCTCCTGCTCGAGCGCATTGACCAATTCGATGGTCGAAAAGAAGCGGACCTTTCGGCGATGGTGCTCGATAGCCTGGACACCGAGGGCGGTCGCGACGTGTGTTTTTCCTGTGCCCGGCCCGCCGACGAGCACGATATTCTGCGCTCCATCCATGAACTCGCATCGGTGCAGTTGGCGCACGTTGGCCTCGTTGATCTCGCTGGCGGCGAAGTCGTATCCGGAGATATCCTTGTAGGCCGGGAAGCGAGCCGCCTTCATGTGATAGGCGATGGAGCGAACCTCACGCTCTGCCATCTCGGCCTTCAGCAACTGCGATAGGATCGGTACGGCCGCATCGAACGCCGGCGCTCCTTGTTCGATCAGGTCCGTGACCGCTTGGGCCATGCCATACATCTTTAGGCTACGCAGCATGATGACGATGGCGGCGCTGGCGGGATCATGACGCATGGCGACCTCCCACAGTCCGGACCCGCAAACCATCGTAGCGTTCGACGTTAGCCTTGGGTTCACGCAGCAACGTTAGCGCCTGTGGCGTGTCGATGTCAGGGCCGTCAGTCGTCTTGCCGTCGATCAGCCGATGCAGCAGATTCAGCACATGCGTCTTGGTCGCAACGCCTTGATCCAGAGCCAGTTCCACAGCCCTGACGACGGTTTGTTCGTCGTGATGAAGAACGAGCGCAAGAATATCGACCATCTCACGATCACCGCCGAGGCGGCGAAGCATCTGGTCCTGCAATTTGCGCAAGGCGGGTGGCAATTCCAGGAAGGGTGCACCATTGCGCAAAGCACCGGGCTTGCGCTGGATGACGGCAAGGTAATGCCGCCAGTCGTAGATCGTCCGTGGTGGTTTGTCGTGGCTGCGCTCTATGATCCGCGGATGTTCGCAGAGGATATTGCCCTCGGCTGCAACGACCAGCCGCTCGGGATAAATCCGCAGGCTGACAGGCCTGTTCGCAAAAGATGCCGGCACGCTGTAGCGGTTCCGCTCGAAGGTGATCAGGCATGTGGGTGAGACGCGCTTGCTCTGCTCGACGAAACCGTCAAACATCGCGGGCAATGCCATTAACGCAGGCTGCTCATCACCCCAAACATCCGCGATCGAACCGGGAAGGCTCCCATGCGCTGTTTCCTGCCACAGGTCCTGGCAATGCTGTTCCAGCCAGAGGTTCAACGTTGCCAAATCCGGGAAGTCGGGCATCTGTTGCCATAGGCGGGGACGAGAATCCTGGACGTTCTTCTCCACCTGGCCCTTCTCCCATCCCGCGGCGGGATTGCAGAACTCGGGCGCAAAGACGTAATGGTTCGTCATCGCCTGGAAGCGGACGTTGACTTGCCGTTCCTTGCCGCGGCCAACACGATCGACCGCGGTCTTCATGTTGTCGTAGATGCCGCGACCAGGTACACCGCCGAACACGCGGAACCCGTGCCAATGGGCGTCGAAGAGCATCTCGTGCGTTTGCAGCAGGTAGGCTCGGACCAGAAACGCGCGACTATGCGATAGCTTGATATGCGCGACCTGAAGCTTCGTGCGCTCGCCGCCGATCACGGCATAATCCTCACTCCAATCGAATTGGAATGCTTCCCCTGGGCGGAAAGACAGAGGAACGAATATGCCGCGGCCAGCCGTTTGCTGCTCAACCCGCCACTCACGGGCGAATGCGGCGACCCGGCCATAGGAGCCGGTAAATCCCAGAGCCATCAGATCGGCATGAAGCTGCTTCAACGTCCGGCGCTGCTTGCGCGTTCTGCCGGCCTCGGTCTTCAGCCAGCCAGAGAGTTTGTCGGCAAAAGGATCAAGCTTGCTCGGTCTTTCCGGTACCGTGAACGTCGGCTCGATCGTACCAGCGCTCAGATACTTTGCGATCGTATTGCGCGACAATCCGGTTCGCCGGCTGATCTCGCGTACAGACAGCTTCTCGCGCAGCTTCATCCGACGGATGATGTTTAAAAGTCCCATGTGGATCACTCCGTTGCCCCCGTCGCTCTCCGCGTTGGGGGAAGGTTCACATGGCTCAATTCTCAATGGAAATTATGCGCCTAACCGGCTCAGTTCTGCGTGGAAACCAACACATTATCGGCTTAGCGGTTGTTTTTCGCTGGCGAAATGAGTCGACCGTAGGCAGGGGGACTTGGACAGGCGAGGATGATGATGATCCGCGGCAAGGTAGTGGCGATTTTCGCCTTTGTGACGCACTTTCATTTCGAAACTACACCTACCGTAGCGCAACGCCTTTCAGGTGAGACCTTTCTGTCAGCAGGAAAGCCTGGCGTGGCAGACCTCGAAAATCAGGCGCTAGCTGTCGACAATGATCCACTCGGCGTTGCGAACTATCTTGAGGGCTTCAGAGCAGGTAAGGCTCTACGGCAATATGCGTCATCCATGTTGACCGATGGTCAAGCCGATCGTCTGGAAAAGCAATGGGCGGCACTGGTGGCGGATCCAGACGCACTGGCGAGAGCTGAACGAAAAGATGGAAGCCTCTGGTGGCCTCGGGCAGAAGATGTTGGCTTTTTCACGGGAGGCGTTTCATACGCGCTCAGCAAGCATCCTCAAGCGTTGCAGTCCTTCAGTAAGGGAGCCCGGCCGGCACAAGCCTGAGACGTCACAGACTGAAGTGTCCGCAAGAGAATTCAGTTGAGAAAACGATTCTCACGAAGGACTGCTTGAGCGATAGCTACGAACGCGCGAACCTTCGCTGAGGCGGACCTCCCCTCTGGATGCAGGATATGGATGGGTATTGGCGGCTCTTCATACTCGCTGAGTACGATCTGCAAATCTGCTGCCATGAGTGCCGGTCCGATCTGGTAGTGGAGAACTCTGGTCAGCCCCCGGCCTTGTCGTGCGAATGTGATTGCCGCTTCGTTGGTGTTGCATTGGAGGGTGGCATCGATTGTCACGCGCTGTTCGTTGGCGAACCGCCATTCAGGTGAGGCCCAGGCGCCTGTCGAGGCGGCGATGCGGTGATCCTTGAGGTCCGCTGGAGTATTCGGAATGCCATAACGCTCGAAATAGTCCGGCGATCCGCAGATAACACGCCGGACAGTGCCGACCTTTGTGGCCGAAAGACCCGAGTCCGGGAGACGGCCGATACGGACCGCCACATCGATCCCTTCATCGACAATGTTGACGGGACGATCAACGAAAAGGGTCTTGGCCTTCATGGTGGGATAAGCGTCGAGATATTCCATCACGATCGGAAGCACATGCATTTGGCCAAACAACACTGAAGCGGTCAGAGAAAGCGTTCCCGTCGGCCTGGCATCGGAGCCTCCCGCTGCAGCCTCTGCTTCAGCGATGTCCGCAAGAATACGGCGGCAATCCTTGAAATAGCGTGACCCTGTCTCGGTCATCTTTACCGAGCGCGTCGTTCGTACGAACAGACGCGCTCCGATGAGCCCCTCGAGCGAAGCGACGGCGCGTGTCACTGCAGGCGCGCTCATATGCAGGTGGCGGGCAGTTTCTGCAAAACTCTCGGTTTCTGCGACCTTCACGAATATCCGCATTGCTTGCCAACGATCCATCTGCTTACCTCCCAGCACTGGGGACGATAGTAGGGATGTCTTGGGTAAGGCAGCAAGACTTCATGTGAAACCGACCGTGGCTCAGGAGCTCGACTGCCGGAATGCCGCGGCCATCTTCTCGATTTCCGCGCAGCTTCGCGCGCACAGGCCTGTGCAAGAGCACGCTGACGGTTTTCTTCACGAACCGCCAGCGCCAATGCTATCGCCATCGATGTCTTGAGATCGAAACTGAACCCCCTTCGCGCAACGTCGATCTCTGCGCCCATCATGCCTATGGCGCGTGCGGATTCTTCCTGTTTCCGAAACAGGAAAGAATCGTTGCTCGTCGCAGTGAGCGCGAGCTCCACCGGCAGTCGGATGCGCTCGTCCAGCTTGAACCCGGTCATGGGTCGATCTCTCCCAAACGTGGGCCGTGATCCAGAGCATTTCCGCTTGTCTTTGAATCACGAAAACACGCTAACTCTTATTTTAATGCAATTCCCGGACGCTAAACTGCTTCGCACTTTCGCTGGAATTACTTTAGAAGCCGAAATCGCTCAGGCCGGGGTGATCGTCCGGCCGACGGCCAAGTGGCCAGCGAAACTTCCGATCAGCCTCGGTGATCGGGTGTTCGTTGATGCTGGCATGGCGGGTCCGCATCAGGCCGTCGTCGGTGAATTCCCAGTTCTCGTTGCCATAGGCGCGGAACCATTGGCCGCTGTCATCGCGGTACTCGTAGGCGTAGCGCACGGCAATCCGGTTTCCTGTGAAGGCCCAGAGCTCCTTGATCAGGCGGTATTCCAGTTCCTTGTTCCACTTGCGGGTCAGGAAGGCTTGCGCTTCTGCACGGTTGGTCACGAATTCGGCGCGGTTGCGCCACCGCGTGTCCAGGGTATAGGCGAGAGCCACCTTCGCGGGATCGCGACTGTTCCAGCCATCTTCCGCGAAGCGGATCTTTTCGATGGCACTCTGTTCGGTGAACGGGGGAAGCGGGGGACGAGACATCATTCAACTCCTCGGGTTGCTGCAAAGAAAAGGAAAGGGGTGGCGCGATGACGTCACCGTCATGCGTGATATCTGTAACTTCTTGGCGGTTGTGAGAGACGCGGCTCCCGTATGTGCAGAATGACGCCACAACGCCTGAGGCTGAACGTCGAAAACGAGGAACGCACTATTGCGCGTGACGCAGCAATCCCCGCCTTCAGACCGCCACCTGGATACCGCCGCGAACCTCGTCTGCAGGGACGGCGCAGCAAAGCAGGATCTCGTCTTCGTCGATCGTCGCGATCGGCTCCTTCACATAGGTCACCGTACCCTTGATCAGCTTGGTGCGGCATGTGCCGCAGGTTCCTGTGCGGCAACTGAACTCGGGTTCGAGGCCGCGCGCCTCCGCCAGTTCCAGCAGCGTGCCGGAATCAGGCGTCCAGCGCGCCTCCTTCACCGACTTCGTGAACACGACCGGCACGGGTCGGGTGGACGGCGGTGCACGGGCCGGAACCGGCGCAGTCGCGGCCGCGATAGTGTTTCGCTTCAGCGACGAGGGGCCGAACGCCTCGGCATGAATGCGGTCTTCGGCGATATTGTAGCCCCGAAGCCCGTCGTAAATTGCCTGGGTGAACTGCGGCGGGCCGCAGAGATAGAAGTCGTAGTCGTTGAACGGCAAGTGGCGGGTCAGCAGCGCCATGTCGATCCTGCCGGCGGCATCATAGTCGATACCCAATGTGGCGCCGTCGATGTCGCTCAGGACCCGAACAACGCGCATCACGCCTTTCGTCGCATCGGCGAGTTCGGCTATTTCCTTTTTGAAGGGCCGTTCGGTCTTCGAACGGGCGGCATGGAACAGCGTGACAGGACGAATGCGCTGCGTGCGAAGCCCTTCGTAGACAAGGTGGCGGAGCATCGCGAGTAGCGGCGCAATCCCGACGCCGCCGGCAACGAGCACGGCCGGGCGTGTCGCCCCGGCGTCGATGGTGAAGCCGCCGGCCGGTGCCCGCGCCTCGATGACGTCGCCGACGGCAACGCTGTCGTGCAGGAACTGCGACACCAGTCCGTCCCGCCTGACGCTGATGCGGTAGGCACCGTCCGAGGGCGCGACGGAAAGCGAATAGGTCCGGATCACGGGCCTTTCGCGGCCTGGCGGCGTCACGCGGATCGGCAGGTGTTGCCCGGCGGCATGCGGCAGAAGTCCCGCGCCATCGCGTGGCTGCAGGTGGAACGAGCAGATCGTTTCGCTCTCCTTGACGATCCTGGCAACGGTCAGCGGGCGCCACTGCTTGGCAAGTTCAGCCGCGCGGAGCCGGTCGCCAGCCTGTGCCCAGTTGCCCGTCATCAGGGAGCTCGGGGACCAACCGTCCTTCTGGAAACCCCAACGCAGAGCCAGGGCATTGGCGCGGCGGACGATCCGCCGGGGCTTGAACGTCCAGAGCCGTTCGGCCCCCTGGAAGGCCGCGATCTCGGGGGAGTCCAGAATGACCTCGGCGTCACCGGCCATCTGCAGCATATCGCCTGTCGTGAAGTCCACGAAAAGCAGCCCCGCCCTGCCGTTCAGCAGGATGTTGCCGAGTGTCGCGAAGAACAGGTTGCCGTCGAAGTCCGGGATCGTCAGCGTCCCGTCATCCCCGACACGGACGAAGCCGGCATTCCCGCCACGATGGGAGACATCCACCTGCCGCCGGTCTTCGCGGTCGACATAGGATGCGACGAAGAAGGCGTCGGCACTTCTTATCATGGCACGGGCCGGATCGTCGAATTCGGGAAGGTCCTCCATAGTGCCCGAAAATGCCTGCCCGGGTTCGCGAGTGAACGCGAAATCACGCATCTGGATATAGCGTGGACAGTTTCCGAAGCTCTGGTCGACGTTGACGCGAAAGCCGTCCTCCATCGCGGAAACGAATCCGTTCATGCGATTGCGGCGACGGGTGTGCATCTCGATGCCGAGCAGACCGACCGGCTTGCCGTCCGCAATGCCCTCGCTGGCCGGGTCGGTTGCGTCCTTTGGCGCCACAATGTCGAGCACGGTCGGCGAAGGAGAGGACATGAAGCCGAGACGGCCCTCGACGAAGGTCGCCCATGCGTCATCCCCGGAATCGACGCTGCCGAGCACGATAAAGGGGAGCTGGGCGTAGAAGTCGCGATGCTGGTCGGGCATGTAGTCGCGGACGACGCGCTGGCCGACGACGGTCATGCGTTCGACAACGCCCACCTTCTCCTGAAGAAGCTTTTCGCCTTCGTGCCATGTCGGCAGTGTCTTGTCGCGCATGTCTCGCCTCCAAGAGTAGCAGAGCGCGCGGGCAGGCACGCTCCGCTCGCATTCAGGCTGCTGCGAGTCCGACCGGCGTGCGGACGAAATCCACAAAACCCGGCAGCGTGTCAACGGCGGAGTAAAAACCGGCCACGGGGCGGAGCAACAGTCGGCCACGGTGGCGCCGGCCTGAGACCGCCGGG
>NZ_KQ410756.1 GCF_001262505.1 Shinella sp. SUS2 | reverse complement strand
ATCTTATCGGGGGGCAACCACCCCGCAATGGACGTTGGTTGTTGCAGGGCGCGCACCGCGATTACCCCATGTTCAACAATCGCCGGCTGCTGGAGCCCATCGGCAACATCCCGCCGGCCGAAGCTGAGGAACGCTACTACGCCATGCTGGAAGAACCCGCCATGGCGGCATAACTTAAACCAGAAGGCCTCCGGCAAACCCGGGGCGGTTCAGGTATCTGCCAGGCGACCTATTTCAATTGCGCAAGAAGTATGCGGGCCTGTTGCCCGATGAGATGCGCCGTCTGAAAGCTCTGGAGGACGAGAATTCCAGGCTCCGATCTGACGCTGGACCGGGAGATGCTTCAGGACGTTATCCGCCGAAAGCTCTGAGGCCTGTCCGCCAGCGAATGCTGATCGACGAAATGCTGGTGGAGCCGGGCATATCGATCCGACGGGCTTGCAAGGTCCTGAGGTTAGATACGTCTACTTACCACTACAAGCCCCGCCGCACCAGACAGGCCCCACTCGAAAGACGCATCAGGGAGATTTGTGAGACACGCGTGCGGTATGGCTACCGGCGTGTTCATGTTCACTTGCGGCGTGATGGATGGAAGATCAACATGAAGAAACACGCAGTATTTACAGCGAGTTAGGGCTTCAGCTGCGCAACAAGCATCCCAAGCGCCGGGTGAAGGCGAAACTCAGAGACGATCGCCAGGAAGCGGTCGGGCCGAACGACGTCTGGGCGATGAACTTCGTTCGCGACCAACTCGCGACAAGCAAGAAGCTGCGCATCCTAACCGTGGTCGACACGCACTCGCGCTTCTGCCCTGCAGCCGATGCCCGCTTCACCTACCGAGGCGAGGATGTGGTCCAGACATTGGAAGGCATCTGCCGGCAGGCCGGCTATTCCAAGACGATCAGGGTGGACAATGGTAGCGAATTTATCTCCCGCGATCTCGACCTGTGGGCCTATACCAACAACGTCACCCTGGACTTCTCGCGGCCCGGCAAGCCGACCGATAGGGGCTTCATCGAAGCGTTCAACAGCAAGCTGCGGTCCGAATGCCTGAACGCCCACTGGTTTCTGAGCCTTGCGGATTCGCGCGAAAAGTTGGAGACTTGGCGTCGATACTACAACGAAGAACGTCCTCACTCGGCAATCGGGTATAACGTCCCGATTGCCCTGCACAATCCCGGTGGCGCAACCAGCCCGTCATCGTGATCAGGCCGGAAAACTCCAGCCCCAGGTGAGCCAAGTTTTGGGCTCAGAGTACTGACGCCGGCGAGCCAGCACATTCTATCGTCATTAGTTTTGCCCGACAGTCCTCTCGGCACTCCCTCCTATCGAGAGTCCGCGTGGGAACTCCTCATCCACGCCACTTAGCACCAGAGGTAGGATGACACCGCCGTCCAGAGTGATCTGTGGAGGAAGCGACATGCTTATCTCCCTGATATTACCATCTTCTGAAATAACTTGAATAACCACAACAAAAATGCGGGTTTCTCAATCTGAGTGCGGTCAGCAACGTGCTCGGCAGGATGGGCACCGCATGGGACGAGCACCGGCGTCCAACTTCTCTTTCGTTGCTCGCGAGGAAAGGGCGAACCGATCGGACAATCGCAATTCTTTGGGTTCGAGCTCACAATCGACTCCGTTCTATGGTTCTGTTTGACCATCGCTCAGACAATAACGTGTGCAACATATTGAACTCTTTCATCGTCTAATTTAACGAATTACCAATGCAGTTCATCGGCCGACATAAACGTCAAAAAAGAACAACCTCGATCCCGCAATATGCTCGTCCTCGGTATGGCACTCCAACATAATTGACACATACCAACAATCTAGTTTCGAGATGGCAATTCCAGCCCTCTAGGCCTTGCTGAATTTCGCGGCACGTTCAGCTTCAACTCTCTCCGTTTCGATTGTATCATGCCGGCGCGCTCAGGCGCCGTAGACGATCAAGAGGTCCTTGGCGTCGATCTGGTCGCCGGCCTTGACCAGCACTTCCGAGATCATGCCGTCCTTTTCGGCATGCAGCGCCGTTTCCATCTTCATCGCCTCGATGGAGAGCAGCACGTCGCCTGCCTTGACCGCCTGACCGGCGGAGACCGAGACCGTCGAAATGACGCCCGGCATCGGCGCACCGAGATGGGCGGCATTGCCGTTGTAGGCCTTGCGGCGCACGGCCGAGGTGGCGGCGCGGTTGCGGTCCGGCACCTTGATAAGGCGCGGCTGGCCGTTCAGCTCGAAGAACACCTTGACCATGCCCTGCGCGTCCGGCTCGCTTTTCGCCTGATGCAGGATGACGAGGGAAACGCCCTTCTCTAGCTCCGGCGAAAGCTCCTCGCCGGGGGCAAGGCCGTAGAAATAGGCCGGCGTCGGCAGCACGCTGACCGGGCCGTACAGGTCGGCGGCCAGCGCATAGTCGGTGAAGACCTTCGGATACATGAGGTAGGAGGCGAACTCGAAATCGTCGACCTTGCGCTCCAGCTTGTCCTCGATGGCCTTGCGCTCGGCATTCAGATCGGCCGGCGGCAGCAGCGAGCCCGGCACGGCCGTATAGGGCGTCTCGCCCTTCAGCGCCTTCTTCTGGAGACCGGCCGGCCAGCCGCCCGGGGTCTGGCCGAGGTCGCCCTTCAGCATCGAGACGACCGATTCGGGGAAGGCGATGTCCTTGGCCGGATTCTCGACATCGGCGACCGTGAGGTCCTGCGAGACCATCATCAGCGGCCGGCCCGTTGAGGTCGCTTTCGAAGGCGGCGTACTGGAAGCGCACGGCCTCCCAATAGAATGACAGGCGGCGGATCCATTCGGGATCGAGGCCCGGATCGCGCTGCGACCCCTTCAGCGCCTCGACGATCGAGCCGAGGCAGGGCTGCGAGGTGTTGCTCGACAACGCATCCATCGCCGCATCCGCCACATCGACGGCGGCAAGCACGGTCGTGGCGGCGATGGCGATTTCGGATCGGTTGGCGCGTAGAATTTTTGAGATAGCGATAGGCCCATCGTCTAAGAATTGCTGGTCACATGTTCAGATAGACCGGCCCCTCACCCCCCTGTGGCGGCACCCAGTTGATGTTCTGGTTCGGGTCCTTGATGTCGCAGGTCTTGCAGTGAACGCAGTTCTGGGCGTTGATGACGAAGACGTCCTTGCCGCCCTTCTCCACCCATTCGTAGACGCCCGCCGGACAGTAGCGGGTCGACGGACCGGCATAGACGTCCAGTTCCGACGTCTTCTGCAGTTCCGGGTTCTTGAGCTGGAGGTGGATCGGCTGGTCTTCCTCATGGTTGGTATTCGACAGGAACACCGAGGAGAGACGGTCGAAGGTCAGCACGCCGTCCGGCTTCGGATAGTCGATCTTCTGGTGCTTGGCGGCCGGCTCCAGCGAGGCGGCGTCGGTCTTGCCGTGCTTCAGCGTGCCGAAGAAGGAGAAGCCGAGAAGCGTGTTCGTCCACATGTCGAGGCCGCCGAGGGCGACGCCCACGGCCGTGCCGAACTTCGACCACAGCGGCTTGACGTTGCGCACCTTCCTGAGGTCCGAGCCGATGGCGCTGTCGCGCCAGCCCTGCTCGATCTCGATGGGCTCGTCATTGGCGCGGCCGTTGGCAATGGCATCCGCCAGCTTCTCCGCCGCGAGCATGCCGGACAGCACCGCATTGTGGCTGCCCTTGATGCGCGGCACGTTGACGAAACCGGCCGAGCAGCCGATCAGCGCGCCGCCCGGGAAGGACAGCTTCGGCACCGACTGGTAGCCGCCCTCGGTGATGGCGCGCGCGCCGTAGGAAAGCCGCTTGCCGCCCTCGAAGGTGCCGCGGATCGCCGGATGCGTCTTGAAGCGCTGGAACTCCTCGAAGGGAAAGAGATAGGGGTTCTTGTAGTTGAGATGCACCACGAAGCCGACGGCGACCATGTTGTCTTCGAGGTGGTAGAGGAACGAGCCGCCGCCGGTCTTCATGCCGAGCGGCCAGCCGAAGGAGTGCTGCACGAGGCCGGGCTTGTGGTTCTCGGGCTTCACCTGCCAGAGTTCCTTGAGGCCGATGCCGAACTTCTGCGGCTCGCGGCCCTCGTCCAGCTTGAACTTCGCGATCAGCTGCTTGGCGAGCGAGCCGCGCACGCCCTCGGAGATCAGCGTGTATTTGCCAAGCAGCGCCATGCCGCGGGTATAGTTCGGGCCGAGCTCGCCATTGCGCTCGATGCCCATGTCACCGGTGGCGACACCGATCACCGCGCCTTCGTCGTTATAGAGCACTTCGGTTGCGGCAAAGCCGGGATAGATCTCGACGCCAAGCTCTTCCGCCTTGGTCGCCAGCCAGCGACAGACATTGCCGAGCGAGACGATGTAGTTGCCGTGATTGTTCATCAGCGGCGGCATGAAGGCGTTCGGCAGGCGCACCGAGCCGGCCGGGCCGAGGAAGAGGAAGTGGTCGTCCGTCACCTCGGTCTTGAAGGGATGGCTTTCATCCTCGCGCCAGCCGGGCAGGAGGCGGTCGATGCCGATGGGATCGACGACCGCGCCCGACAGGATATGCGCGCCGACTTCCGAGCCCTTTTCCAGGACGACGACCGTCAGATCGGGGTTCACCTGCTTCAACCGGATCGCAGCCGAAAGGCCGGCAGGTCCCGCACCGACGATCACCACGTCGAATTCCATCGATTCGCGTTCGGGGGGGTCCATAGCTGCGCTCATATTTATCCTCTAAACTTCGGTGGCGCGCTGCCGGTCTTGCGATAGGCGGCAATGACGGTGTTTGCCATCAGCATGGCAATGGTCATCGGGCCGACGCCGCCCGGGACCGGCGTTATGACGCCGGCCACCTTGGCTACCTCGTCATAGGCGACGTCGCCGACGAGGCGCGATTTGCCCTCGCCCTTGTCAGGTGCCGGAATGCGGTTGATGCCGACATCGATGACGGTCGCTCCTGATTTAATCCAGTCCGCCTTGACCATTTCCGGGCAACCGACGGCGGCAACCAGGATATCCGCATTGCAGCAGACGCCGGCGAGATCTTTCGTGCGCGAATGGGCGGTCGTGACGGTCGCATTGGCGGCGAGCAGCAGAGCCGACATCGGCTTGCCGAACAGGTTCGAGCGACCGATGACAACGGCGTTGAGACCCGACAGATCCTCGCCATGCGTGCGGCGCACAAAAACCATGGCGCCGGCCGGCGTGCAGGAAACAAGGCCACCCGCGAGATCGCCAGTCGCCACCTTGCCGGCATTGACGACATGCAGGCCGTCGACATCCTTTTCCGGCCTGATCGACTGGATAATCGGGTCTGAATCGAGATGCTTCGGCAACGGCAACTGGACGAGAATCCCATGGATGCTCTCGTCGGCATTCAGAGTCGCGACGAGCGCCGCAAGTGCTTCCTGCGTGGTGTCTTCCGGAAGCGTGTGCTGGATCGAGTTGAAACCGCATTCCTTGGCCATGCGGCTCTTGGCGCCGACATAGGCGTGGCTCGCCGGATCCTCGCCGACGATGACGACGGCGAGACCGGCCTTGACGCCAGCCTCGTTCTCCAGAGCCACCGTCGCGGCCTTCACGGCGTCAATCACGGACGCCGCAACCTGCTTTCCATCGATAACGTTGGTCATCGCTCAGCCCATGCGCTCTGAGGCATAGGAGCCCGGGCTCGGCGGGAAGACGATGGTCTTGTTGCCGTTCATGAAGACGCGGTGGTGGATATGGGCGTGCACGGCGCGGGCGAGCACCTGGCTCTCCACGTCGCGGCCGATCGAGACATAGTCGTCCGCCGACTGCGCATGGGTGATGCGCGCGACGTCCTGCTCGATGATCGGACCCTCGTCGAGGTCTTCCGTGACGTAGTGCGCCGTCGCGCCGATCAGCTTCACGCCGCGCTCGAAGGCCTGCTTGTACGGGTTGGCCCCCTTGAAGGACGGCAGGAACGAGTGGTGAATGTTGATGATGCGGCCCGACATCTTCTTGCAGACGGCATCCGACAGCACCTGCATGTAGCGGGCGAGCACGATCAGCTCGGCGCCGGACTGCTCGACGACTTCCATCAGGCGGGCCTCGGCCTGCGGCTTGTTCTCTTTCGTCACCTTGACGTGGTGGAAGGGGATATCGTGGTTGACGATGACCTTCTGGTAATCGAAGTGGTTGGAGACGACGCCGACGATGTCGATCGGCAGCGCGCCGATCTTCCAGCGGTACAGCAGGTCGTTGAGGCAATGGCCGAAGCGCGACACCATCAGCAGCACCTTCATGCGCTCGTCGCTGTTGTGGAACCGGTGGACCATCGCGAACTTCTTAGAGATCGGGGCGAAGCCGGCATCGATCTCGTCCTGCGTCGCACCACCCTCGCTGGTGAAGGTGAGGCGCATGATGAACAGGCCCGTCTCGAGGTCGTCGAACTGCGACGAATCCACGATATTGCATTCCTTCTCGGCCAGGTAGCCGGTGATCGCGGCGACGATGCCACGGGTCGATTGGCAGGATACGGTCAGGACATGGTTTTTCATCGGTGTTCCCTTTGCAATGCAATACGTGCGCTTTGCCGTATCAGGCCGGCAAGAGCGCCAGAGAGGATTGGTTACGCCGCGCAGAGCGTCTTTTCGGTCTCAGTGAGGGTATCGAACAAATGACCAACGAGAACGCGTCAACAATCCAGACAACGAGAGTTCTTCGTCGTGTTGATCTTCGCGATAACGTTCTGCTCGATCATGCTGGCCCAATGTTTTGTCACCGCCGAGACCACCGCCACGCGCGAAACCACGTGCTTGCCGACCAAGGTCGCCGCCGAGACGATCGTCCGTAACCTCGGGCGATTGATCAGTTCCTCATCGATTGGGCTGGAGGGATTGGCATTATTGTGATCTGCCAGAGGTTGTCTTAATCTCCCACGCACTGCGGTCAAAACACGCCGCAGGTTTGCGACCAATTCTAAAACGCGTTTGTCCTTGATGCCCGCCGTGCGTCCGCAAGGCTCATCGGGCCTCACTACGTCCGGAAGTGAGGCACAGTGCGGGTCATTAAGACGCACAATCACCACTGCGCAGGTTCGTTTAGACGTGTTGTCCCAACAACGACAATGCCAAGTCACTCAAACCGCCTCCTTAACGGCCGAAAGGAACTGCTTAGTGCGATCGCGTTGCGGGTTGCCGAACAGTGCTTCAGGAGATGCTTCCTCTTCCATGGACCCGCGATAGAAGAAACAGACCCGATCGGAAATGTCTCGGGCAAACCCCATCTGATGTGTGACCATAAGCATGGTAAGATTGTGCTCCGCAACAAGCTTGCGGATCACTTCAGTAACCTCACCGATCACCTCAGGATCGAGAGCGGAGGTGACTTCGTCGAAAAGCATCACCTTTGGGCGCATGGCCAGCGCGCGCGCTATTGCCACGCGTTGCTGTTGCCCCCCGGACAATCGCGACGGATGCTGGTCGCGTTTGTCGATCATGCCGACCATCTTCAGAAGCTCTTCGGATCTCTCTAGTGCTTCCTTCCTGGAAAGGCCAAGCACCTGAGTGGGTCCCTCCATGCAGTTCTGAAGTGCGGTCATGTGGGGGAACAGATTGAATTGTTGAAAGCACATCCCGATCGAGGATCGTATCTGTCTCTGGTAACGCTCATTTGCTGGGACCAGGCGTCCGTTCTGTGGCATGTGGGTCAGCGGTTTTCCGCCGACATAGATCACGCCCTCGTTGATCTTCTCGAGCGTCATCAGGATGCGAAGCACCGTCGTCTTCCCTGAACCCGATGGCCCGATAATGCTGACCATTTCGCCTTCGCTTACATCGAAGTTGAGGTTGCGTATGACCTGCAACTCTCCGTAGCTCTTGCTTACATTCATGAACCGAACCATCGGGCAGTCATCCGGTGGTAATTCCAGTGGATATTGAGTGACGGTCATTAGTTAAGTCCCAGTGTCAGCCGCAGCCGGTGTTCGAAAAGCCGGACAAGTCCGGCGGTCGGAAGCGAGATCATGAGAAAGATGAGGCCCACAAGCGTGAACGGCTCCAGATAACGGTAGTTTTCGGATCCGATCGCATTGGCCGCATGCATCAGTTCCGCCACACCGATGACCGATAGCATCGGCGTATCCTTGAGGATACCGACGAGATAATTTCCCATGCCGGGTATCGACGGTGCGAGCGCCTGAGGCAGGATGATCCTGGCGTATGTTCTCCAGGGCGAGAGATTCAACGCGCGGCATGCCTCCCATTGCCCGCGCGGAACCGCGTCGATGCCGGCTCGATACACTTCCGACAGATAGGCCGAGTAGTGAAGCCCAATGGCGATAAGGCCGGCTTCCCAAGGTGACAGGTTCAAGCCGAATTGCGGGCCTACATAGAAAACAAAGAATATCTGTAGCACCAGCGGCGTCGATCTGATGAACTCAACCGCCTCCCGGAGAATCCAGCGCAGTCCGACCGGGCTGGTGCGGTGCGCCACAGCGAGCACGAGGCCGACCACGAGCGCAATCGCGTAGCCACTGCTTGCCGCCAGCAGTGTGTTCAAAGTTGCGGACAGCAGTCTAGGCAGAATTGCCCAGACGAAGTCCCATCGCCAATCGAGCGTCATGCTTTGCCGAGCCTCCTGGCAACGATACGTTCCATGAATTTCATCAATGGAGTGATCATGAACCGGGCAATTATGTAATAGACGACAAGTGCAGTGCCGAAGGCCTGCGCTGACAGATAGGTCGATGCATTGATTTGTTTTGCCTGGAACATAAGGTCCGCAACAGCAATCAGCGAGACAAGTGCAGTACCCTTGAGCAGTTCGACCAGCAGATTGCCCCAAGGCGGAAGCATAATGGCCAACGCCTGAGGTAGAATGATGCGGCGCATACGGGTAAACCCGCTCATGTTGATCGCCGTTGCCGCTTCCCACTGGCCGCGGGGGACCGATTGCACTGCGCCACGCACGAGCTCGGCGCCGTAGGCCCCGCAGTTGAGGCCGACCGACAGAAATCCTGCAACGAATTTTTCCAGCGTCAATCCGAACAGAGGCAATACGAAAAAGATCCAGTACAGCTGTACGAGAAGCGAGGTGCCCCGAAACAGCTCGATAAATGCTATCGAAAGTCCACGGATCGCCCAGTTGCGAGAGAGTTTTCCGAGGCCCGCAAGACCGGCTGCTGCGATGGCGACCAACGTTGCGAGAACGAACTGCGCAATCGTCACCACCGTTCCCTGTGTGATTACGGCGCTATAGGTCTGAAGAAATTCTAAGAATGGCATCTGCCGTCCTCTGTATATTCAAGCCAGCGGGACTTGGATGTCCCGCCGACCCGGCGATTGATGCGACTAGCGATTTGCGCAAATCCATTCTGCCGTTTCGTCTTTGGGAAGCATGCTTTCGTCATACCGATAGGGCTTGACTGCTTCCATCATAGCGGCGGTGCCGAGATACTTCTTCTGCGCCGCGTTGAACTTCTCGACGAAATCCTTGTCGCTCTTGCGGAAGCCGACACTCACCCAGTTCTTGGTCCACTCAGGAAGAGCATTGGGGTCAGTGATTTCGACTTTCCCGCCAGCTTTTTCCGCCATGTCCTTCAAGGTCAGGTAGTTGTGCGCGGCCGCCGCCGCACGACCGGCGACAACGGCAGCAAGCATTTCCGAGGGACCTGGAACTTCCATGATCTGGGAAGCCGGAACGCCTTCCTTCTTGGCGTTCTCGATCAGGCTGTAGCCGAGGCCCGTGACCATCGTCTCACCGGTCGAAACCAAATCCTTATATGTCTTGATGCCCTTCGGATTGCCAGGCAACACTATGAAGGCGTCCGACACCTTGGCCAAGGGCTCGGAAAAGGCGACGTTCTCGCAGCGGGAATGCAGGATATAGAGACCACCTGTCACGAGATCGAGCCGATCCGACTGCAGCCCCGGGATCAGGCCACCCCAATCGGTAACGACGGTTTCGATCTTATCATAGCCCATTTCCTTCAGCACGCCCAACACATGCGCGTTGACATAGCCAGCCGGCTTGTTGTCGGCATCGGGATAGGCGAAGGGCGGTTCGTTGGCATATCCGATGCGGATCGACTTGCCGCTTGCAATTCGATCCATCAACTCTCCAGCATGCGCGCTGACGCCTGCGAGCAGCATCACGGCAAATCCCAGGCTTGCAAAATATCTTTCAAACTTCGGTTTCATTTGAGTTCCCTCTTTTTTTTCCTTCGGTATCCAGAAGCCCGGAATGGGCCGCTGTCTGTTTCCGCTCCGTATGGTTACGGCAGGGTATTGTCGTACCCCCAAGGGCGGTATCAGACCACGCGGCCATCGGAGGCTGCGTGGTCGACATTTCGGTAAGGGTCAATCGATCACGATCAGACGGCGTTCGACGTCGCAAAAGCGTTCACCGCCCTTCGGGGTGACGACGAAGGATTCCGAGACCGCCGCGCCGAAATCGTCGAGCCAGACACCGGACTGGAAATGGAAGCACATGCCTTCCTGAAGCAGGGTCTTTTCGCCGGCACGGATGCTGATCGTGCGCTCGCCCCAATCCGGCGGATAGGCGATGCCGATGGAATAGCCAACCCGGCTGTCCTTGCTGTAGCCATTGCGCTTGAGGACGGTTTGAAACACGGCCGCAACCTCTTCGACAGGAACGCCGGGCTTTGCGGCTTCGAGAGCAAGATCACCGCCTTCGACGATTACCGATGCCAAGCGTGCCATGGCTTCCGGCGGCTTGCCGACATGGACGGTTCTCGTGAGCGGCGTGGTATAGTGGCGGCGCGCCGCTCCGAGTTCCATCATGATCAACCCGGAATCGGGTACAACCTGATCGCTCCAGGTCAGGTGGCACGTGCTCGTGCCTTCTTCGATCTGCAGCAGGGGCGAAAGGCTGGTGTAGTCACCGAACTTGCCTTCCGCGCCCAAAATCTGGTTACGGTAGACATCGGCGATGACTTCATAGTCGCGAGCGCCCGGCTTGAGCTGGGCAATGGCTTGGCGCATGGTATTGCTGATGATCTTGCCGGCTTGCCGCATATAGACAAGCTCCGCTTCGGACTTGACCAGTCGGGCCCAGTTTACCAGTTCCTTGTTGTCGGCTAATCTTGCATTGGGCAACCCGCGAGCCAGATGCTGGTGGGCGCGAGCCGTATAGTAGTGCGCATCGAGTTCGACGCCGACGCGATTTGCACCCCAGCCCTTCGAAATGATGAAGGCGCAGAGATCATCGAACGGATGGTCTTCCGGATGGTGGAGTAGGCGTTCCTGGAAGGTGACGATGTTTTCTTCGGGCAGATTGGTCGTGACCGTCGCCGACTTGGCATCGATCGGGCGTCCAAACCAGATTGGCATTTCCTCGTTCAGATGGACCAGTACGACCTGCGGCGTGTAGAACGACCAACTGTCGAAGCCCGTCAACCATCCGATATTGGCAGGGTCCTGGCAGATAATCAGGTCGAACCCAGCTCTTTCCATCCGCTGCTTGACGTCCCGGACGCGGCGTTCGAATTCTTCCGGCAGAAAGGCTTTTTCATAGTGCATACGTGCGATACTCCTGTCGTTGACCAAATGTGACTTCGAGTTCAGGCCTCAATGCATATACCGATGACCGCCAAGACGGCCTGACTGACATAGAAAACCGAGTCTCAGTCTCGCTGTGTGATCCGCATGCCGCTTCATTCTCTAAGCGTGTAGGCGAGATTAGGTTCGTCGTAAGGGGGGGGACAGTCAAATGCTGTGTTTATATCGGCACCATCTTGGTTCGAGATGCTGAACGTCGTGCGTGAGAGCCGCCGCGGCTAGCAGCCAGCGAACCGGTTATTCACAACTGAGAGCCAAGGCTGTGACATCCGTCAGTCGCTACAAAACTAGTATCGCTTGTGGTTGTCGTCAGCCAGACGACTTTGGGACTTGGCACACGCCATCTCGCGCAAGGTTTTAGTCCCGCGACCGCCTTCGTCGTTGGCACAGACCTGTGAATCGCGGCTCTACAGCTGCCTGCCGATCCGCGTGTTGCAGTCTCGCGAGCATGCTCGACAATGCCGAGAGTTGTCCGTGCAAGCTTGTTGAGGAATGTGCCGTCATCAGTCGCATCGGCGACCGAGTGAGGTTGCCGCGGCGAACAAATGCAAGCGCGGTCATGGTAAATTACCTGCCATCACCATACGCGATAGGCGGTTGCACCCCAATAACGACATTGCAGCCGCAGCGGTAAGGCTGCCGGAGCTAACCCCGTCGGTCGATCCAGACGGCTTACAAAACGAAGCTGCGCCCACTCCTAATCGCAACGCGGCCAGCGACCGCCGGCCGCGTCGCTCGCCGCTTATACGGCGCCCTCCGACGCAAGAGTCTTGTACGTAGTATCGACTGCACGTGCCGTCGCATCCACGATGATGTCGGCCTCCGCCTTCGTGAGGATGAGCGGCGGCGCGTAGCCGAGTGTATCGGCATGTGGCATCGCACGGGCGATTACGCCATTTTCCAGCAATGCAGCGGCGGCGCGCACGCCCACCTGAAGACCCGGGTCAAACGGAATGCGCTTGGCCGGGTCGCTCATGAACTCGACTGCTGCCAGAATGCCCACGCCGCGAATCTCACCCACCATGGGATGGCCCTCAAGCTTCGCCTTCATCTGCTTGAGCCAGTAGGGCCCGACCTCCCGCACATGTTCAAGAATATTGCGTTCCTTCAGGACCCGAATATTCGCCAGGGCCGCAGCCGCACAGAGAGTATGCCCCGAATAGGTCCAGCCATGGCCAATAGGGCCATACTTCTCGCTCCCCTGTTCCAGAACCGACCAAACCCGATCGCCAATAATGGATCCCGAGATCGGCAGGTAGGCCGAACTCAAGCCTTTCGCGATTGTCACCAGATCTGGGCGCATGCCGTAGAGATGGGACCCGAATTTTTCTCCGGTGCGGCCGAAGCCGCACACCACTTCGTCGGCGATCAGAAGGACGTCGTACTTGTCCAGCACCGCCTGAATTTCGGTCCAATAGCCCTTGGGCGGAGGGACGATTCCGCCCGTGCCGAGCACTGGTTCGCCAATGAAGGCTCCGACGGTGTCTGGGCCTTCTGCTAGGATAAGAGCCTCCAACTCGCGGGCGCAACGTTTGGAGAACGCTTCTTCCGTTTCGCCTTCCTGCGCCTGACGATACCAGTGAGGCGTTGTGGTGTGACGGACGATCTCGAGCGGCAGATCGAAATGGTTGTGAAAGAATGCCAGACCAGTAAGGCTTCCAGTGACGAGGCCCGAGCCATGATAGCCTCGTTGGCGCGAAATGATTTTTTTCTTCGCAGGCCGGCCAAGGATGTTGTTGTAGTACCAGACAAGTTTAATGTTGGTTTCGTTCGCATCCGAGCCGGACAGGCCGAAGAACACGCGCCGCATGTTCTCGCCGAAATATTCGACGACGGTTTCAGCAAGGAGAGTGACGGTCTCGGTGCTCTGGCTGGCATAGACGTGAGCGAACGGCAGTTCGTGAGCCTGTTTTGCGATGGCATCGGCAATTTCCGAGCATCCATATCCCATGTTCACACAATAGAGTCCCCCGAACCCGTCGAGGCTTTTGCGTCCCTCGGTATCCCATATATAAACGCCGTCCGCGCCTGCCATGACGCGGTTGGGTGTTTCACCCCGGCTATGTTTGGCCAAATGGGTCGACGGATGGAACACGTAGTTCCGATCCTTCTCCTGAATTTGCGCGGTACCCAGATTAGTTATTGTCATCGTTCTCTCTCTCTTTCAAATGCGCCCGCGTCGCCGGAGGATTCGACCAACAGAAAGTTTAGAATGAATCGCGCGGCTTTCAGAGCAAGTCTGGCCGTCATTGCAGACGTCAGCACAGATTGACTCGGAGTTGCGTCGATCCTTTAACCGGGCAGGTGACGGGTCGACGTGATCAGTATGGTAGGGAGGATCAGAAACTACGTCTTGTCCAGTGATCCAAACGGGAGCTTAAAGCGCCAACGGTATCAGTTGACCAGGCCTCCTTCGACCAAGTTGACCCAGTAGCCTATTCCGTAGGGAATTGCTGTGTCATCGAAGTCGTAGCCCGGATTGTGCAGGCCGGGAGTGGCACCGTTACCGAGAAAAAGAAACGCACCTGGGCGCGCCTGAAGCATGTAGGCGAAGTCCTCCGATACCATCACGGGCTTAATCTGTTCGTTCACGCTTTCCGCGCCGACGAGTCTCTTCGCAGCAGCGGTCGCAGCCTCGGTCGCCTTGGTGTGGTTGAAGGTAAGTGGCTCAAGACGCCTATGACGATATTCCACCGTTGCCCCGAATGCAGCAGCCACATTTTCAGCGCAGATGCGGATTTGCTTCTCGGCAAAATCGCGAAGCTTGGGCGAAAGGCTTCGCACTGTGCCGCCGAGTGTCACAGTATCGGGAATGATGTGGTAGGACTCGCTTCCCGTGAATTTCGGCACGGACACGACCAGCGCTTCTGTCGGATCGAGATTTCGTGAAACTAGAGTTTGCAGCGCGGTGACGATTTGGGCTCCGACTACCACGGGGTCGATCGTCACATGCGGTGTGGCGGCATGGCCGCCGCGGCCCGTGATGATGATGTCGAACTCATCGAGGGCAGCCATGATGGATCCGTCGCGAATGCCGAACTTGCCGACTTCAATACCGGGCATGTTATGCATCCCGAAGACTTGGGAGATATTGAATCGGTCCATCAGACCTTCCTGGACCATTCGACCGGCGCCTTGGCCGTCTTCCTCAGCGGGCTGGAAAATGAGCGCGACAGAACCTCTGAAGTTCCTGGTTGCCGCAAGATACTTGCCGGCTCCCAGCAACATCGCCGTATGGCCATCATGGCCGCAGGCATGCATTTTTCCGTCGATCTTTGACGCCCAGGGCTTGCCCGTCGTCTCCATGATCGGCAGGGCGTCCATGTCGGCCCTCAAACCGATCGTCGGGCCCTCGCCGCCGTTGCCATGAATCACGGCTACCACACCGGTTTCGGCTATGCCCGTCTCGATATGATTGATGCCGAACGATGCTAATTTTTCGGCAACGAAGTTGGCGGTGTTGTGAACTTTGTATCCGAGTTCGGGATTCTGATGGAGATGGCGGCGCCAGCCGATCACCTCATCATGAATATCACTGAAGTCGTTGACGTTACGCATTCGAACCCCTCTCGCTAAATGGTCGCCGCCCTTTGTCAGGTCCACGTTCTAAAATTACATTCCCAGGACGTGAACTGCGGCATCGGTTGCATGTCAAGCAGGCGTTGTGTTGCCTTCCCGGACAAAGCTTCGATGGTCGGGCCCGGACAGTCAAATGCATAGTGTGTATCGCTTCCATCTCGCTTCGAGATGAACGGCGCCTTGCGGGCTTTTGGCCGCATCTGTCAACGTCATTCACGCACATGCTTGGCGTCTCGAAGACAGATACCGCTGATACGGACAATGCATTTGACCTGCCATGAAGTCGTGGCGATCCTTTCGGCGTGAGGACGCGCATAGCTGCAATAATCACGGTCGCCTATTCAAACTGTTGAACTTTAGCTAAGCTCCACACTGGCACGAGCGCGCGCAGTCATGGGCTCTACGCGTGTTTTGGCGATCCGATGCGCCGCCAACGGCAGGTATCTGAAATGATTAGTGACGAATCTCATGGTCTCTGGCAAAAGACTGCCCAATCCGCCCCACCTGGGCAGACGCTTGCTCAGGACATGGCTACTGAGTCGTCATCCTGGGCGGCGGATATACGGGACTATCGACCGCCTTTGCATCTGGCCGAGAGAGGTGTGCATGCAATCCTTCTCGAAGCGGCCGAATCGGGGCCGGCGCTGCCGGCCGGGCGACCGGCATGCTCTGGGTCATGCCATCGGCTATTCAAGAGCAACTCGGCCCTCAATTTAGTTCGCGCATGGTAGACCTGTTATGCACGTCGCCGGACATCGTGTTCGATGTCATCGGAACATGAATATCCAGTGCGAGACAACGCGCGCCGGCACGCTGCATTGCGCCGTGGGCAAAAGCGGCATTGCGGAGATTAGGAAGCGCGCACGGCCGTGGCTAGAACTCGGTGCCCCCATTCACATCCTCGATGAATTTGAAACCCAAAGCAAAACGGGCGCTAATACCTTTGCGATTAGCCTGCTCGATTTCCGCTTCGGGACATTTCAGCCGTTCTCCTATGTTCGTGGCGTCGCCAAGCGGCGATCGCATGTGGGGCCGACGTCTTCACACACAGTTCGGTCAGGAGCATCACGCACGAGAACGGCGCATGGACCTTACGAACCGACTGCGGCAAAGTGTGCGCCTCGTCCGTCCTCGTTTCAACGGATGTCTAGGCATCACAAAATATTACCTGCCTCGCCTTCACGTGATGGGAGACAACCTCATCGTCCTAACCGGCTTCAACGACCGCGGCATCGCACTGGTACGCTCTTCGGGCGCGAGCTTGCCCGTTACCTATTCGGAGGCCTGCGCGCAGACGACGTGTTCCTTCCCTTCTCAACGCTTCAGAACATACCAATGCGAGCCTTCAAGGAAGGCTACTACCGACTGGGAGCGGGGATAGCGCATCTTCCTCCCTCAAACTGAACGTGAAACCGTGGGCGGCCGTCGGTCGGCTGCCCACGGTTTCTCATGATCGGATCGACCTTCAGAACAAGGACGAAATACGCGTCTGCACTTCGATTGACACAGACGACTTCGCGCGTACCAGATCGCCGTCCGGTGAGCGCCACTTAAAAGCGCACACTGGATCGGCCACCTTGTCACTGCGCTTTCCGTAGTTCTGGCGCGATGAGCGTGTCGAGCTCGAAATACTGGCCCTTAACACGCGTTCTTCCGGCGTCATAGAACGGGCGAAGCGATGCGACAGCGGCGTACTTGGTGCCTGCGATTTCAAGTTCGAATATACCGTCTTGCAGCCATTGGGCGCTGACACCCTCGTCCGCATTGACGTATCCCATCCCGACGCCGCAGCCCAGCGTATGTCCGAACCCGGCCGAGCGCAGGTAGCCAACCAGGATACCATTGCGCCACACCGGTTCGGTGCCGAACATCAGCGGCACGTCGCCGGGAACCGCGAACTGGACCAACCGGCGGCGCGGCGTCTTGCCGCGCTGAACCTCGAGAGCATTGCGACCAATAAAGTCCGAGGGCTTGTCCCAGGCGACTGTGAAGCCGAGGCCGGATTCCAGCGGTGTGTCTTCATCGGCCACGTCAGCGCCCCAGTCACGATAACCAGCTTCGACGCGCAGAGAGTTCAGGGCGACATAGCCCGCGAGGCGGAGGTCGAGATCATATCCCGCTGCCATGATCGCATCGTAAATGCCGAGAGCCTGTTCGGTAGGAATATGAAGTTCCCAGCCTAATTCGCCGACGAAGGTCATCCGGAATGCGAGGACAAGGCCGTAGCCGATTTCGATCTCCGAAGCCGTGGCGAACGGGAATGCGGCATCCGAAAAGTCGGCCGGGCTGACCCTCGACAGCAGCTCCCGCGAGCGCGGCCCCATGACCGAAAGGGTGACATAGCCGGAGGAGACGTCCGTCACCGAGACATGACCGCCGCTCTCTCGCGCATGGTCCTTGAGCCAGGCAAGATCACGAATCCGCTGGACGGCTGCAGTGACCACGAGAAACTCCTCGTCCGCGGTCCGGCAAATGGTGACGTCGGACTCCATACCGCCACGCGCGTTCAGCCAAGGGGTGTAGACGATCCGCCCAACCGGCACGTCGACATCGTTGGTCGACAGCTTCTGCAGCAGCGCAAGGGCATTGGGTCCCTGCACCAGGAGATGCGCGAAGGATGTCTGGTCGAACAGGGCTACGCTCGACCGGGTGGCGGCATGTTCGGCGGCGCTCGCATGGAACCAATCATCCTTGCCGAAGGTACCATGGGTGGCGGGCTTCGAGCCGGGGGCGCCAAACCATTGCGGACGCTCCCATCCGGCAGCTTCGCCAAAGCTGGCGCCGGCTTGGGCCAGCCGGTCATGCAGCGGCGAAACCCGCACGTTGCGCGCGGTCTTCGGTGATTTGTGCGGCCAGTGCAGGTTCCAGAGGTTGCCGACCGCCTCGGTCGTACGATCATAGAGATAGCGTCTGTTGCGCTGGAATGGCATGGCCCGGCGGACGTCCATTTCCCAGTAGTCGCTCGCGGGAACGCCGGTGGACATCCATTCCGCCATAACCTTGCCGGCGCCACCCGACGACTCGATACCGCAGGAATTGAACCCAGTTGCGGCATAAAGGCCCGCGATTTCCGGGGCGGGACCGAGTAGGAAGCGATTGTCGGGTGTGAAGCTCTCCGGCCCATTGAAGTTGAGCTGAAGACCGACATCGGCGAGGAGGGGCATTCGATTGATCGCCGCGGCGAGATAGGGTTCGATATGGTCGAAGTCGTCGGGGAGCGCGTCGAAACTGAAATCGCGGGGGATGCCGTTCATGCCCCATGGCTTGGCACGCTGTTCAAAGAAGCCGACGAGCAATTTGCCGGCATCTGGCTTGGCATAGACCGCGGCATCCATGTCGCGGATGGTCGGCAGGTCGGCCGACAGGTTTGGAATGATCTCGGTAACGATATAAAAATGCTCCGCGGCGTGGAGCGGGACCGTCCAGTTCAGATCCGCCGCGACGTTGCGGCTCCATAGGCCGGCGCAAATGACGGCCTTCTCGGCGCGGACAAGGCCCTCGTCGGTCTCGACGCCGACCAGGCGACTCTTCTCAACCACGATGCGGTTGACGGGCGTGTTTTCGAGGATCGTCGCTCCGCCCTGCCGTGCGCCAGCCGCAAACGCCATAGCCGTGTCGATCGGATTTGTCATCCCGTCTGAGGCGATCCATGCAGCACCGAGGACGTCGCTGACTTCGAGGAGCGGCACGCGTCGCTTGGCTTCCGCAGCATCGATCATTTCGACGTCAAGGCCGAATGAACGGCCCATGGAAGCGCCGCGTTTCAACTCTTCCATGCGCGCCTGCGTTGCGGCGACCGTGATGGAGCCGGTCTGGCGGAACCCGGTCGCCTGACCGGTGAGGCTCTCGAGATCCGTGAACAGTTCCGCCGAATATTGGGCGAGTTTCGCCATGTTCTCATTGGCGCGCAATTGCGTCACGAGACCCGCGGCATGCCAGGTGGTTCCGCTCGTGAGCTTGCTGCGCTCGAGGAGCAGCACGTCACGGTGTCCGAGCCTCGTGAGATGGTAGGCGATCGAAAGACCGATGATCCCGCCACCGATAATGAGGTATTCGACATGAGAGGGAAGCTTGTTTTGCATCTGAGGTCCCGATGATTTGATTTCGCGATGTTTGAGCGGTTGCGTGCAGGACGTCGCCATGGCGGCAGACCGAACCGCTTCCGGCAGGGAACATGAAAAAGGGCGTCGTTAGTTCTCACGGTTCTGTCGGGACTGCCGACGGTTGCCCGCGTTGTTTGCCCCACAGTCAGAGGGTAACGACTCGCTGTCGATGAAAGTCAGCGCAAAAGATCGAAGTGCGATGAAATACTGCGCGAACGCTCGATGGGTTGGGGAATTTCCTCTTGGTTAACAGTGGCGCACAGAGGCTGATACGCATGTTTGCGCAACGAGGATCGTCTCTATTCCGGGCACTCGCGGCACAGGCCGGAATCCGACAGAAGGGCTCTAAATCACGCCTTGAAAGCTGAGCCGCCACTAGATATGAAATTGCCGCAAAACCGTGTTTCTAAGATGAAATTTCGCAGCTGACTTTTCTCGAGAGGATAGAAATTGGGCAATCGTGGGCGCGGCAGTGATTATGACCATATAGATGCCCGTATCATGGAACTCGTCCAAAAGAACAACCGGCTTACCTCGGATGTTATTGGCGAGCAGGTTGGACTTTCGCCCACCGCCTGTCAGCGGCGCCTAAAACGCCTGCGCTCGGAAGGCATTATCGAGGCCGACGTCTCGATCGTCTCGGCCAAAGCCGTGGGGAGACCAATCCAGATGCTGGTGCTCGTGACGCTAGAGCGCGAGCGTATCGACATCATCGACAAGTTCAAGAAGGAAATCAAGTCTTCCGCGGAGATCGCCACCGGCTTCTACATCACGGGGGACGCGGACTTTCTGCTCTACATCACCGCGCGAAGCATGGAAGACTATGAAGAGTACACGCGCCAGTTTTTCTACGACAATCCGCACATCAAAAGCGTCAAGACAATGGTGGTGGTTGACAGGGTGAAGGCCGGCTTTTCCATCCCAATCGACGCGCCCGAGGATGAGCGAGGTTTGGGGTAGGCCACCGGGCGCGCCACGGCGCTCTACGCATTCCACCTGTGGGCATAGGCCCATCCGGAATGCGGCCACCGATCCATCTATTCAAGATGCTGGTCGGCTGGAATCGATATTGAACCGCCCCGGCTTCGCCGGAGACCCCAACTCGTGAGAAGAAGGGTCAATGACAAAATTATTGGTATTCCATGTTGGTGATCGGAGTCTCCACACCTGACCAGGCGCTGACCGTACGTGCATAGCGGCCAGCGGCGTTCACGACATGTTCGCATAGCACGACCCCCTCCTCGGTCGACACTTCGTATTCACCGGATTTCAGACGACTGATCCCAGAATGCGGTTACGACGGACGATTGTCGCACCGAGTTCTCGCGCAACGAGCGCCATGGCATTGCATGCAATCGCCGGGTCCACGTGGCCGTCAGAGCTCCTGCAAGAACATTTTCAGTTGTAGCCATGGGTTCAGTTCTCTGATCCGTGCTGGAGATACAATCTCCATCGCGAAGCCGACGGTCTTTGAGATGCCTTCGACGTATCGAAACCAATCGACTTCCTCTCTTGTGTATGCCAGACGAATGCCGCCGCAGCGATGCCAGCCGGTGGGATGGCCGGTTAACGTCTCTAGACGCCGACAAAGATCGATCCCTTACTGGTAAATATGAGCCATTTCATAATGGCCCATTAAGTTCGGGCATTGTCCGGCAGCATGCCAGGTCGACCCGCCGGTCAGTTCACCTTTTTCAACGAGAACTACGTCGCGCCGGCCCTCCCGAGCGGGGTGGTACGCGAGGTTAATTCCCAGCGCGTCGCCTCCTATAATCACTAAGCTGGCGTTCGAATGTTTCGTACAGTGCGCCCGGCGGCCCCAGTCACCGAGCGCGACTTCACACCTGCAAAACAATCCAACCTCTGCCCGGAGCGTAATGCCTTCGTCGGCGTATCGGAGCTGGAAGAGTAATCCCGCTATCGCGCGGCCGTGAGCAACAGAATTTTCTTGGCATTCAGTGGGCCCCTTTGGCGCAAACTGTGTCACGCCCCATTTGCCCGTTCCTAACTAATGGAGAACACCACGGTGCATGGGCTGCAAGCGCTTAGAGCGCCTCTTCAAGCTCGGGCAAGGCCCCGAAAAGGTCGGCGACGAGGCCGTAGTCGGCGATCTGGAAGATCGGCGCCTCCTCGTCCTTGTTGATCGCGACGATGACCTTCGAGTCCTTCATCCCGGCGAGATGCTGGATGGCGCCCGAGATGCCGCAGGCGATGTAGAGCTGCGGCGCGACCACCTTGCCCGTCTGGCCCACCTGCCAGTCGTTCGGCGCATAGCCCGCATCGACGGCTGCACGCGAGGCGCCGACAGCGGCACCCAGCTTGTCGGCGACCGGGAGGATGACTTCCTGGAATTTTTCAGACGAGCCGAGCGCACGCCCACCCGAGATGATGATCTTCGCTGATGTCAGTTCCGGACGGTCGGACGAGGACAGCGCATCCTTGACGTGGGTCGACAGGCCCGGGTTCGCTGCAGCCGGGATGGCCTCGATGGCTGCGCTTCCGCCTTCACCGGCAGCGGCGAAGGAGGCCGTGCGCACGGTGATCACCTTCTTGGCGTCGGTGGACTGCACCGTCTGGATGGCATTGCCCGCATAGATCGGACGCTTGAACGTGTCGCCCGAGACGACCTCGACGATTTCCGACACCTGCGCGACATCGAGCAGGGCGGCAACGCGCGGCAGCACGTTCTTGCCGACCGAGGTCGCAGCCGAGACGATGGCGTCGTAGGAACCGGCGAGCGACACGATGAGCGCTGCCAGCGGTTCGGCAAGGTTGTTGCCGAGGCTTTCATCGTCGGCGAGCAGAACCTTGGAGACGCCCGACAGCTTTGCGGCGACATCGGCCGCGGCCTTGGCACCGGAGCCGGCGACGAGCACATGCACGTCGGAGCCGATCCTGGAGGCTGCCGTCAGCGCCTTGGCGGTCTGGTCGGAAAGCGTGGCGTTGTCGTGGTCTGCCAGAAGAAGAATGGCCATGGTTGTATCTCCCTTTCCTTCTTAGAGCACGCCGGCTTCGGTCTTGAGCTTTTCGACCAGCTCGGCGACCGTCTTGACCTTGATGCCCGCCTTGCGGCCGGACGGCTCCTCGGTCTTCAGCACCTTGAGGCGCGGGGCGGTATCGACGCCGAAATCGGCCGGGCTCTTCTTGTCGAGCGGCTTCTTCTTCGCCTTCATGATGTTCGGCAGCGAGGCATAACGCGGCTCGTTGAGGCGAAGGTCGGTGGTGACCACCGCCGGCAGCTTGACCTCGATGGTCTGCAGGCCGCCGTCGACTTCGCGCGTGACCTGTGCCGAACCGGAACCGATCTCGACCTTGGAGGCGAAGGTCGCCTGCGCCCACCCCAAGAGGGCCGAGAGCATCTGGCCGGTCTGGTTCGAATCGTCGTCGATCGCCTGCTTGCCGACGATGATCAGGCCCGGCTGTTCGGCCTCGGCCACGCCCTTGAGGATCTTGGCGACGGCCAGCGGCTCGACGGCGTCTTCCGTCTCGACCAGCACGGCGCGGTCGGCGCCCATGGCGAGCGCGGTGCGCAGCGTTTCCTCGGCCTTGGCCGGACCGATCGAGACCACGACCACTTCCTCGGCCTTGCCGGCTTCCTTCAGACGCAGCGCTTCCTCGACCGAAATCTCGTCGAACGGATTCATCGACATCTTCACGTTGGCAAGCTCGACACCAGAGCCATCGGCCTTCACACGGATCTTTACGTTGAAGTCAACAACCCGTTTGATAGGCACAAGTATTTTCATGGTTTCAAACTCCGACTTTCCCTATTTTTCATATCGTACGGCGATGGGAGGTCCTTGGCTATTTAGCCGGCGAACCGCTCCCCTTCCTTCAACAGGTTGCGAGCACGTCGGAGCACCGGAGCGTCGATCATATTACCATCCAGACCGATGGCGCCGGCCCCGTGTGCACGGGCTGTGTCCGCTGCCTCCACAATGCGTCTGGCCTGCTCGATGCGCTCGGGCGACGGCGCAAAGCCATTATTCGCAACACCCACCTGTTTTGGATGGATGCACAACGTACCTTTCAGCCCCAGCGCCGCAGAGCGACTTACTGACGAACCATATTTCTCCATGTCACGGTATTCCGCAATTGACCCCATCAGGCCGAGCGGTCTTATGCCACGCAGTCCACATGCCAGAACAAGGTCATATTTGACGGCGGCGAGTGTTTCCGAGTCCGGGTCACACTGCAGGTCAGCGGCGAGATCTTCATCACCGCAGGCAAGAGCGACGACGCGGGGGCACGATGCGATCTCGTCGATACGGCGCACAGCCGCGCCCGTTTCGATCAGAGGAACCAGTTTCGTGTGCCCCGCTGGAATTTCGAGCGCACGCTCCCTTTCCTCCAGTATTTCACTCAAGAGAGCCAAATGTTGAGCACTTTCTGCCTTGGCAACAACGATGGCCTTAACCTGACGGTGAATCGCCCGCTCTATGTCTCGCACAGCAAGGGACAGTGGCCGGTTGATGCGGACCAGGACATCTCTCTTTTCGGTCGAAAGGGTGGTTGCATTATTCTGGAGGGTGGATCTCGCTTGGATCTTGTGCTCCGGCAGCACGGAATCTTCGAGGTCAAGGATGATCGCATCCGCGCTGGACGTCTGAGCTTTCTCGACAAATCGGATATTGTTGGCCGGCACGAAAAGAAGCGACCGCCAGTAAATCTCTCCCAAATGATCCACGATCGCGCAATCCTCCCGTTTAAAAGCTAACTGCAAGGATTGTTTCGTAGCCGTGCTAGACGGTCAAATATCAATTGTCGCCGTCGACCATCTCGCCACCAGATGGCAGGCAACGACAAACGCTATTTGACCAAGCATCTGTAAGCGGGGAATTCTGCCTTCAAGCCGCCGAGCTGGAACGGGGCAAACGCTCCGATCTCAGCCGTATAGCGAGCATACAATCTAAAAAGTAGGCGGAGTAAGTCATGCCAGACGGTTCTAACTATAAGCTATTCATCGATGGAACGTGGCGCTCAGGCACCGGCACGGCGGACATCGCTCTCATCAATCCAGCCAATGCCAAGCCGTTCGGCAGCGTCGCCGTGGCCTCCGCAGGTGATCTCGACGATGCGTTGAATGCGGCGCGAGGCAGTGCGACGCTCTGGGCGGATACGCCTGCGCACGAACGCGGCGCCATTCTTGTTCGTGCTGCTGGCATCCTGGCGCGGAATATCGACACGGCCGCGACCGCGCTTTCTCAGGAGCAGGGCAAGACACTGGCGGAAGCGAAGGGGGAATTTGCCCGCGCGGTGGAGACGTTCGAATGGAATGGCCGACATGCCGAGGAACTGACGGCACCGGCCTCCATCGACGAGAAGAGAACCGTCCTGCACGAACCCGCCGGCATCGTTGCGGCCTTCACGCCATGGAATTATCCGGCTGTGCTCAATGCCCGCAAGCTGGCCGCCGCCCTAGTCGCAGGTTGCCCCGTCATCCTGAAGGCTGCCGAGGAGACTCCGAGTGCCGGCGTTTACATGGCCGAGGCTCTGCAGGAGGCGGGCCTGCCAGCCGGTGTGGTCAATCTTGTGTTCGGCAATCCGGCAATGATCTCCGAACACCTGCTTGCATCGCCTTCAGTCCGCGTTCTTTCGTTCACGGGGTCGACGCCGGTTGGAAGGCGACTGGCGAAACATGCCGCTGAGAACCTTCAGCGCTGTGTGCTTGAACTCGGCGGCCACTCCCCGGTGGTCGTGTTCGCAGATGCCGACATATCCAAAGCAGTTTCGGCGATATCGGAATACAAGTTCGAATGCGCGGGCCAGAGTTGTAATGCACCAAGCCGCATCCTCGTGGCGCGACCAGTCTACGAAGACTTTGTCGATAAACTTGTCGAAGTTGCAGGAAACATCAAGGTCGGCAGGCCCGATGATCCCGCGACGGAGATGGGACCGATGGCTAATCCCCGGCGAATCGAAGCCATGGAGCGTCTGATCGGGGATGCCGTGTCCCGGGGCGCCCAGGTGAAGACCGGCGGTGCCCGCATCGACCAGCCTGGTTTCTATTGGGCACCGACGATCCTGACCGAGGTTCCCTCCGATTCACTGATACTCACGGAGGAGCCGTTCGGGCCCGTGCTGACAGTTGCCCCTTTTGACACGATCGAGGAAGCCATCACTGAAGCAAACGCGAGCGATTTTGGACTTGCCGCATATGTCTTTACACATTCGCACGAAATCCAGAGGCGCATGGCGCGGGCTCTCTCGGCAGGCGCACTCAGCATAAATTACCTCAAAGGAGTATCTGCGGATGCCCCGCTCGGTGGTCTGAAGCAAAGCGGCTACGGCTACGAAGGAGGGGTTGAAGGCGTGAGGAGTTTCCAGAACCTAAAACTGGTCAACTCGGCAAGTCCAATAGGGATTGCATAAATCGACAGCCTACCGACGTTCGCACCACGAGGTTGCACCAATGGACGAGATCAGGATTCTGTCTCCGACAGCGATTCTTGGATATGGCTTTCCGGAAGCGTCTTTTGAGGAAGGGCTTCAGCGGCAGCCACATGTCATCGCGGTCGATGCCGGCTCGAGCGATCCCGGGCCCTATTACCTTGGCGCGGGCGTATCCTTCACCGATCGAGCCGCTGTGAAGCGAGATCTGAAGATCATTCTGCGTGCGGGAAACGCTCTCGGGATCCCGGTGATCATCGGTTCAGCCGGGGGAGCCGGCGCTAAACCGCATCTCGACTGGACCGCCGAAATCATTCGCGAGATCGCGTCCGAAGATGCACTCGCACTACGTTTCGCGATGATCGATTCCGAGGTCGAGAAGGGCGTGGTCGAAGCCGCATTGAACGAAGGCCGGATTGCATCCTGCGGCGGTTCGCCAAAACTGGCCCTGCAGGACATTAGGCAATGCAGTCACATTGTCGCGCAGGCCGGCATCGAACCCATCCTGCGCTCTCTAACGCTCGGGGCCAACGTCATTCTCGCGGGCCGCGCATATGACCCTTCGGTTTTCGGTGCCTTTCCGGCCATGCACGGCTTTGATCTCGGTCTAGCGCTGCATATGGGAAAAATCCTGGAATGCGCCGCCATCGCCAGCATCCCCGGCAGTGGCAGCGATTGCATGATTGGCACGCTGCGGCGCGACAATTTTGAACTGGAGCCGCTGAATCCTTCGCGAAAGTGCACGGTAGCATCGGTCGCTGCGCATTCGCTCTATGAGAAGAGCGATCCTTATCTACTGCCAGGCCCGGGGGGCGTGCTTGATCTGACCGATGCGCGTTTCGAGCAGATCGACGAACGCCGGGTCCGGGTCAGCGGCAGCCGGCATGTCGATGCGCCCTACGCCGTCAAGCTCGAGGGTGCGCGTCGGGTGGGACACCGCTACATCTCCTTCGCCGGAGTGCGCGATCCGATCTTCATTGCTCAGATCGATGATATCTGCAGCGCCGTGCGTGCGCGCACCGCCGAAAATTTCACCGAGATCGGTCCCAAGGACTATAGGCTGATCTTTCGGATCTACGGTCGCGACGCGGTCCTCGGCGCGATCGAGCCGGTTCGCGATGCCGTGCCGCACGAGGTCGGCATCGTGATCGAGGCGGTCGCCCACACCGCGCTGCAGGCGAAATCGATCTGCAGCTTCGCCCGTTCGAGTATACTTCACCTGGGATACCCTGGCAGGTTGTCGACAGCTGGCAATCTCGCATTTCCCTATTCGCCATCCGATTTCGATGCCGGAGAGGTGTTCGAGTTCAGCGTCTATCACCTGATGAGGATCGACGATCCGACGCTCTTCTTTCCAACGGTCATCGAGAACATCGGCCCGACATCGGGAGCAGGATCGTGAATGTGCAGTTGATTGACATTGCCAGCGTCATCAGAAGCAAGAATTCGGGTCCTTTCGAGCTTACGCTGGATGTCATGTTCAAGACCCGGCACGTCTACGAGACGGTCAAGCTCTCGAACGCGATCAATGCCCGGATTATCTGCCGCTTATACGGGATTAAAGCAAGAAAAGCGGTGAAGGTGTTTGCGTTCGATCCGGCCTGCGCGATAAAGATCACGTTTCCGCGAAGTATCGCATCCGGCGGAATCGGAGACACCGACATCTATGGGGCGCAGCAGCATGCGCCGCTTCTGATGCTGACGCTTGATGGAGTTTCCGGCCTTGAATAGCCAGCAGGTAATCGTTGCGGGGAGCGATGTCACGGCGAGTATCGCCGACGCGCTTCAATACATATCCTATTATCACCCGCCGGACTACATTCGCTATCTCGCGGCCGCCTATGAGCGGGAGGAGAGCCCGGCGGCGAAAAACGCGATGGCGCAGATCCTCGTCAACTCCCGCATGGCGGCGTTCGGGCGGCGGCCCATCTGCCAGGATACTGGGCTGGTCGTGATCTTTGCAAAAGTCGGCATGTCCGTCCACATCGACAGTTCATACAGCCTTGCCAACCTTATCAACGAGGGCGTTCGCAGGGCATATCTCGATCCCGACAATCCCTTGCGGGCATCGGTGGTGCTGGACCCGCTGTCGACGCGGAAAAACACCCGCGACAACACGCCCGCTATCTTGCATGTCGACTTGGTGCCAGGCAACGAGATCACGTTCATCGTCGCGGCCAAGGGCGGTGGGTCGGAAAACAAGGCGCGCTTCACCCAGCTTAACCCGAGCGGCTCGGTGTCGGATTGGGTCGTCGAGACGATCTCGACACTCGGCAGCGGCTGGTGTCCGCCCGGACTCATCGGCATCGGCGTCGGAGGCAGCGCGGAAAAGGCCATGCTGATGGCCAAGGAAGTGCTGAACGAGCCGATCGACATGTTCGATCTGCTTCGCAGAGGTCCTTCGAGCCCCGAGGACGCGCTTCGCGTCGAGCTCTACCAAAGGATCAACGCCCTGGGGATAGGCGCGCAAGGCCTGGGTGGGCTGACCACTGTGGTCGACGTCAAGGTTGCGACCTTCCCCACCCATGCAGCATCCAAGCCCGTGGCGATGATTCCCCAATGCGCGGCAAACCGGCATGTCAAGTTCGTGCTTGACGGCAGCGGACCGGCGGTACTGACGCCGCCCGACCTGGGCGATTGGCCCGAGATCGATGTCGACAGTACATTGTCGATAGGCGCCCGCCGGGTTGACTTGGACACGCTCACGCGCGAACAGACCGCAGAATGGCGGGCGGGCGAAATCCTGCTGCTTTCCGGCAAGATGCTGACCGGCAGAGATGCCGCGCACAAGCGAATGGTGGAACTCATTGAAGCGGGCGAGCCGCTGCCCGTGGATCTGCATGGCCGTGTCATCTATTATGTCGGGCCAGTGCCAGCCGCACGTGGCGAGATTGTCGGCCCTGCGGGTCCCACGACGTCCACGCGGATGGACATGTTTACCGGCACGATCCTCAAAGCGACCGGCCTCTATGCCATGATCGGCAAGGCCGAGCGCGGAGCGGTGGCGATCGACGCCATCGTCGAACACCGTGCTCCCTACATGATTGCGGTGGGCGGGGCCGCCTATCTCATTTCTCGATCCATAAAGTCCGCTCGCGTCGTCGCATTCGAGGATCTCGGCATGGAGGCGATCCACGAGATGGAGGTGCGCGACATGCCCGTTACCGTCGCCGTCGACGTAAACGGCAATTCGATCCATCGCACCGGCCCGGACGCATGGCGCAACTACATCGCGGGACGGTAGCAAGTTTGCCGCCGCTCCTCGATCGTTCCATGCCATGCCGGCGCGCAAGGCCGTGCCGGCACGACAACCCGTCAGTGCCTGGCTTTACCCGGTGTCTTTTCCATGTCGCGCCTTGACCGCGGTCCGAACTCATTGCGGATTGCTTCGGAATGGGCGCCCAGGGCGGGAACTGGCCGAAACGCGGGCGATCGCGCAGCATCGAAAATCGCGGCGGGAGCGATCATGTCGATATCGCCCTGCGGCGTCGATACCGCGATGCGTCGAACATGCGGATGGGCCGAAAGATCCTCTATCTGGTTGAGGCGGCCATAGGCCAAGCCCACGGCTTCCAGTTCCGCCATCGCCTCGTCGCTCGACATTTCCGAGAAACGTGCAACGATGATCCGGTCCAATTCCGCGCGATTGCTCAGCCGCTGCATATTGTCGGCGAATCCAGGGCGGCGCGTGAGTTCGGGCTGCTTGAGGAACCTGTCGCAGAAGATCACCCACTCCCGGTCATTTTGAACCGAAAAGATAACGTCCTTGCCATCCACGCAGCGATAGGCGCCATAGGGGAAAAGGGAGGGATGATTGACTCCCGCGCGCTTGGTCTCGTAGCTGCTATAGTCGAACTGAAGCACGGGAACGTTCATCCAGTCCGCAACGGCGTCGAAGAGCGACACCTGGATCGCGGTGCCTTGTCCTGTGCTTTCGCGCAGCAAAAGCGCCTGGAGGATCGCGGAATGGGCGTTCATGCCGGCCGAGATGTCGCAAACCGAAACGCCGACGCGCGCCGGTCCATGCGCGGTTCCGGTTATAGCACACAGCCCCGCTTCGGCTTGGACGATGAGATCGTATGCCTTCAGGTGCGAGAACGCTCCACCGTTCCCGAAGCCGGAAATATCGCAGGTGATCAGGCGGGGAAACCGCTTGCGCAGATCTTCGGACGCGAAGCCGAGCTTTTCCATGCTGCCGGGCTTCAGGTTTTGGATAAAGACATCCGCCTCGGCGATCATCGCCGAAAGAATCGCGCGATCTGCCTCGATTGTCAGATCCAGGCAGATCGACTCCTTGCCGCGGTTGAGCCAGACGAAGTATGCGCTCTGCCCTTCGACAAGCCGGTCGTAGTTTCGTGCGAAGTCGCCGTCGGGACGCTCCACCTTGATGACGCGCGCGCCTGCATCGGCGAGCCTCGATGACGCATAGGGCGCCGCGACCGCCTGCTCTACGGCGATGACGGTGATACCTTCGAGTGGCTTGATCATGTCAGGCTTGCCATGACATTCGAAGGCGCGCTCTGACCGCGACGGTAGTCCAGAATGGCGAGCACCCGGTTTTGCTCGTTGCCGACGATGGAAATGCCCTCGTCGACACCCATGCCCGGCTTTGCCAGAACCATGTCGGCCTGTGTAGCAATCGCGATCTGGGCGGAAACCCTCGCCGAAAGATCGGTTTCGCTGCAACTGCCGCCCACATAGGCGCCCACGCCAGCCTGCTTGCATGCCAGCGCGCCCGTTATCGTGTCGGCAACCGAGCCGACGTCCGGCATCTTGATCTGCACGATATGGGCGGCCCTCGTCTCGGCGAAAAGCTTGATGTCGTCGAGCGTGTTGCACTGTTCGTCGACAACGATGCGCGCGTTGGATCCGCGCCTGTCGAGCAGGTCCACGATTTTTGCATATTCGTCCAGCTGGGCCTTGGTCGATCCGAAGTCGGCCGGGGACTCGATATGCAGTCGATAGTCCGGCACGTCGTCGGCAACGGCGCAGATGAAATCCGCGATCGCACCGGCATCCATGCCGATCTCGAGACCGATCCAGCCATAGACATCGAAATGCAGCGTGGGATGGTATCCCGGCTCGCCGATCTCGCTCACGCGCTGTGCCACCCATTTGACGAAGGCGCGGAATGTTTCGCCCGCGGACCCGAACTTTTCTCGGGAATTGATCAAGCCATGGGGAAGTATGTCGATGGCCTTGAGGATCATCTTGTCGACATTGATCTCCCTGGCGTCTCCGCTCTGCGCATAGAGGGGAACCCTCTTTTCCGGCAACGGCAGGGAATATTCGGAGCAGACAACTTCGGTGAGCGTCGTGCGGGCGACATGCGCCGCTGCGGCGAGCAGCGCTTGGCTTACTCCATACTCGACAGCGAGCGGCAGACGGCGGCCCTCGTGATTGGCGAGCACATGGCGGCAGGCCGCCTGGAAGTTCGAGATGTCGGTAGATTTGAGCCGTGGAAATACGACGGATCGTGTCAGCGACGTGATTTCGTCCGTCCTGAAAAGCGGATCACGTCCGCCAGCGCCGGAATACTGAACGCTCATCATGTCGCCCCAAACAACCATGCCATCGGACAGGACAAGCCCGATGCTGAGGGACCGGGCGGGCATCCGGATAGTCTCGAAACCCGGCGTCAATGGCGACCCGACATATCGAAAGCCATCGGTTGCGACACCGGCGCGGATGGCGGCCTGGTCGTCGTAAAAGAAGCTTCCATTGCCTGGGGCGAGAATGACGTCTCTCACTGTTACAGAAGTTGCCATAGGCTTACGCTCATCCCTCAATCGTCGTTATCGCGCGCCGCGATGAAGAACAGACCGCATGCTTGCTGATCCAAGGCATCACGGCCCGCGTCGAAATATGCCCGTCCAAACCTCCTCAGCTCCAATATAATTTCAACGTTCCAACCATCTCGTTTCCAGATGACTTAAGCGTACGAAAAGCTATTATAAGAGCCGTCAAACATGCAGACCGCTAGGGGAACTTGACATGGAATTCAGGCAATTGAAGTATTTCGTCGGCGTTGCCGAAGCGGGAAGCTTCACAAGAGCGGCAGCACAGTTGCATGTGGCCCAGAGCGCGCTCAGTCTGCATGTGCGACAAATGGAAGAGGGATTTGGTACAAAATTGCTAGTGCGCGAACGTACTGGGGTTAAGCTCACCTCCGCCGGCGCTAAGCTACTTCATCACGCCCAAATTATATTGAACCAGATAAGTATTGCGGAGCAGGAACTCACTAGCAAGGTCAAATCGCCAGCTGGGGAGGTAACGATTGGTATTCCGTCCGGCGCAGCGCGCGTTGTGGTGACAGAGCTTCTTACACTTGCGAAAGAAAAGCTTCCTCGCGTTTCGCTAAAAATCGTGGAGGGCATGAGTGGGCCGATCGAAGAATGGATGTCCGCCGGTCGATTTAATCTAGCGATTCTTTACAAAAATGGCGACGCCCTCAGCGGCGCCACGGTTCTTGCCAAAGAGGAACTCTGCCTCGTCGTTCCGCCGAATGAGCCACCGTTCGACGACGTCATCCCGCTGTCCGACCTGATTTCCTACCCACTGGCTGTGCCAATGCGTACCAACAACGTTCGCCGCTCGGTTGCGGACGTTGTCGCCCAACATGGTTGTGCGCTGAATGTGCGCTTCGAGGTTGATTCTCTTTCGACCATTATAAGCATGGTGACTGAAGGAAAGGCGTACTCAATCTTGACACCGTCTGCAATTCAGCAGGAGGCCTCACTAGGACAGTTGCGGATAGTAAGGATTGTTGACCCGATAATAACCCGTTCGGTGGTTCTCGCTGTAAATCCAAAAGACGAGAGATCATTCGAAGTGGCAGCTGTATTTTCGCTCATCTCAGAAGTAGTGAACCAATTGGCAAATAATGGGAAATGGCCCACGATTGTCTCAGAACCTGGGCAAAAAGCGAGCTAGGGCGTAAACTCATAAAATTGCTTGGTGTTTATCGCTTGTCGTGATTCAGGGCTCCCGAATGAGGAAGCCTCTATGACGAGTCGCCGCTACGAACTCACGGATCACGAATGGTCGATCCTGTCGCCGCAGTTGCCCAACAAGCCCCGCGGTGTTCCCCGGGTCGATGATGGGCGGGCGCTGAATGGCATCCTCTGGCGGTTCCGGACGGGCTCGCCCTGGGCGGAGATTCTAGAACGCTACGGTCCGTCGACCACCTGCTACAATCGCTTCGTCCGCTGGCGCAAAGCCGGGGTCTGGGATCGGCTTCTTGGGGCGGTTTCGGAGGCTTACGATGGCGACATCGTCATGATCGACTCGACGTGTGCCCCTTACGCGTTATAGCGGAACGACGCCGACCCGTTGAGATAGGCGACGTAATCGACCTCCCCCACCCCAATGCCGGCGAGCAATGTCGTCGCCTTGAGGAGGTCCGTGAAATAGTTCACCACGGCTGGCAACATCTTGCGCACGGCCTGGGGAATGATGACATAAAGCCAGATCACGGGCCTCGGGATGGCCAGTGATCGGGCAGCCTCCCATTGCCCCCGATCCACGGCAAGAATGCCGCCGCGCACGATCTCCGCCATGTAGCCGCCGCCGATCAGGCCGAGCGCCAGAACGCCGCAGGTCAGGCCGGACAGGTTGGCGCCGAGCAGGATGGGCAGGCAATAATAGGACCAGAAGATCGCGATCATCTCCGGCGTGGCGCGGGCGATGTGCAAGAACCCCATCGCGCCCCTTGCCAGGGAACGCCGCGGGGACAGGGTCGCGGCACCCAACAGGCTGCCCAGGTAGGTCGCGAGAGAGAAAGGCGGCGACGGTGACGAGCACCGTCGTGACAAGCCCCTGTAGAAGGGCCGGAAAGGCCGAAGCGACGATCTGGTAGTCGAACATTATACGGTCCCTCACTGATCAAAACCCATTGGCCCATTCTCTGCGTCCGATCGACATGACGCGCCATGGCTGGCTTTCGAGCCGCCGCCAGGCATCGCAGCAATGATCGACGATGTCGTCGTATGATTTGAACACGCGGTTTGATAACCAGTTGTCGCGCATGAAATGCCAGAGGTTTTCGACCGGGTTCAGCTCCGGCGATTTCGGCGGGAGTGGCAGAATGGTGATGTTTTCGGGCACGACGAGATTGTTGGACATGTGCCAGCCTGCCTGATCCATGATGAGGATAGCGTGCGCGTCGGCATCGACGTGTCGGGCGATTTCGGCCAGATGCTGGGTCATGGCGTAGGTGTCGCACCATGGCATGACCAGCGCCGCCGCCTTGCCGAGCTTGGGGCAGATTGCGCCGAAGATGTAGGCCGACCTTGTGCGCTGATCGTGCGGTGCTGAAGGCCGTGTTCCTCGCCTGGCCCATCGGCGGGTGATCTTGTTCTTTTGCCCGATACGGGCCTCATCCTGAAACCAAATCTCTATGCGTTTTCCTCGGGCCGCTCCAGCGGCAATCTCTGCCACTGCGGCAGGGAAGCTTTTTTAAAACCCTCAATGGCTTGAGGGTCTTGCGCGTGATGTTTGGGCCGAACAGCGAGCTTGCGATAGCCCATGGCCCGGACTTCGCGGCTGAGCGTCTGCTCGCTCACCGAAACGCGAAACTCCTCCCACAGCCATTGCGCCAGATCGCACAGACGCCAGCGAACGACGCCGTCGAGAT
>NZ_KQ410755.1 GCF_001262505.1 Shinella sp. SUS2 | reverse complement strand
AAATCAACCCGCAAACCGAGCCGGAAACTCCGCTCTTCCAAAGCCCGAAAAGTCTCAGTTCATTTGACGACGGACAGCGACATAGGTGAAATCGGATAACCACAGCATGTTCGGCGCGGGAGCGAAGAACTGTCGGTTCACCCGGTCTAGCGGGCATGGAGCGGACTTGTCCGACACGGTGGTTTTGACTGGCTTGCCGCGAATGACGCCTTGAAGCCCCATCATTCTCATAAGCCGAGCGACGGTGCAGCGGGCAACGTCGTAACCTTCTCGCTGCAACTGCCGCCAGACTTTGCGCACGCCATAGACCTGGAAGTTCTCGTTGAACACCCGGCGTATCTCGATCTTCAGGGCCATGTCGCGTCGGGTGCGGGCCGATAGGCGGTCCACGTCCGTGCGTTTGGCAACGACCTCATAGTAGGTGGACGGGGCAATCGGCAGCAGCCTGCAGATCGGCTCGACCCCGAGCACCGAGCGGTGTGCATCGATGAAGGAAATCATCGCTTCAGTGGGCGGTCGAGCTCCGCCTGGGCAAAATACGCAGAGGCCTTGCGTAAAATCTCATTCGCCTGACGAAGCTCCCGGTTCTCCCGCTCCAAAGCCTTTATCTTCTCCGCCACGTCACTCGGCAAACCTGCACGCTTGCCGCTGTCGACCTCGGCCTTCTTCACCCATTCATTGAGCGTATGCGCCGAGCAACCGATCTTGGCCGCTATGGAAGATACAGCCGCCCACCGGGAAGGATGTTCGGCTTCATGATCGGCCACCATTCGAACGGCGCGGGCGCGGACTTCAGAAGAAAATTTGTTCGTCGTCTTGCTTGTCATAGACCCTACTTCTCACGAGTTGGGGTCTCCGGCAAAGCCGGGGCGGTTCACACCTCCCTTATCGGCGTCCAATCTTGGCTCTGACGCAGTTTTGGTGGTGATGGATTTTATCCCGCGCCGATGACGCGGGCTTGGAGGAGATCAATTTTTCCGCGGCCGTACATCTGGCGTTTCACAAGTTTGAGCTTGGTGATCTGCCCCTCCGTCTGGCCGTTGGACCATGGTGAAGAGATCGCTGCGCTGACGGCTGCTCGGTCTCTAACGACACCGTTGGCGAAGGAGGCGACCAAGCCCGATCGAGCGCGTTCCAACCATGTATCGAGATCAGCGAGAGATTTCTTGCGGATCATGGCCTGGAAGGCGGCGATGACTTCCCGGGCCTCAACCAGCAGCGGCACGCCACCCTCAATCGCCGCAACCGTCACGGTCTCAGATTTGGAAAGGTCGTCGCGGCCGATGGTCATGAGACGCGCAATGGTCCTGGCCGAAGGCGCTCGGCTCAACGCGCCCGCATCGACCTTCTCTGCTTTTCGACGGCGTGTGGCCCACTCGGTGACAACTCGAAGACAGCCGCGGAACCCTTGGCTCTTGAGTTGCCGCCATAGCTCCGTTCCATTCCGGTTTCCGGCCGTCCATTGAGCGTCAAGCCAGGGCAGGTAGAGTTCAAGCGAGTTCTCACGGACGCGGAAGACATCCGAACGTTGACCACGCAGTACGCGTCGGACAAGGCCGCGACTGTATCCGGTCCGGCGCACGATCTCCTTGATTGTTGCTCCGGACTTGGCCATGTCGAGAATTGCGGCGTTGGTGTCTTCCCGTCGAAGATATCCCTCGTACTGGATCCTCTCGGCGGCCGTCAGCAGTTCGGGGTTGATCGTGGCCGCTCCGATCGCAGTTCGGATCTGGCGCATCGATTTGCGCACCGCATCGAGGAATGCCCGGCTGGCGTTCTCCATTAAGTGCCAGCGGTCAGCGACCTGGGTGGCGTGTGGCAACGCCTTGGCTGCAGCCGTCGCGTAACCACCGCCGCGGTCGCGAGCGACGATGCTGATCTGAGGTTGGTCCGAGAGCCAGGCCTGGGCCGTCGACGGCTCCCGATCCGACAGGAGAGCAATGGTTTTGCGCCGTTCCAGATCGCAGATGATGGTCCCATAGCGTTGATTTCGTCGCCACGCCCAGTCGACGATACCGATCAAGGTGGGTGGGACAAAGCGCGGACTGCCGCGTCGCCGCACGACGCGCAGCAGCGTATCGTTGCTGACCGGCAACATCAGCCTTTTGGCAAAGGTGGCCGCTGGCCTGCCACCCAGTGCAAGTCCGAGATGATGGACGATGTGGTCAAGCCTGGCGGTTCGCCGCGCCGAAGGCGCGAGAATGTCTCCGTCGAAGCGCTCGGCGAAGATTCGCCGACCGCATAGCAGTGCATCGCAGTGGAACCGGCGCGCTTCAATGACAAGCCGAACGGGCTTTCCCACCAAGGGCAGGTCAGCCAGGCGTCGTTGATATCGACTGTGGATTCGTTCCGACCTTGTTCCACAGATTGGGCAAAAGCTTGCTTTGCTCGTCGGCCGGACTGCGATCAACATGACGTCGTCATCAATGGCTGTATTGTCGACTATAAAGCCGCGAGGGACGAGCGTCGACGATCTGAGCGAATGGCCCATGGTATTGATTCCTTGCGTGAAACCAACATCAGCCAGCACTTGATTTCATCAAAAGTGATGGTGTGGAACGGCCCTTCGCACCGGCATCGGGGATGCCTACTGTGGTGACGCCAATCGCCACAAGACAGAAGGAACCGTTCCATGGAGAAGATTACCATAATCGGACTGGATTTGGCCAAGTCGGTCTTTCAGATCCACGCCATTACTGAAGACGGGCACATAGCTGTCCGCCGTGCTTTGCGGCGATCACAGGTCTTGGAATTCTTTCGTCACATTGAGCCATGCCTTGTGGGAATGGAGGCATGCGGGAGTGCCCACTACTGGGCCAACGCAATCGGCGAATTCGGCCATACGGTGCGGTTGATGCCACCGGCCTATGTTAAGCCCTACGTCAAACGCAACAAGACCGACGCGGCTGATGCAGAGGCAATCTGCGAGGCGGTCACGCGTCCAACGATGCGCTTCGTGCCCGTCAAGTCACCGGAAGAGCAAGCCGCTGGGATGGTTTTGAAGACTCGAGAGTTACTCGTGCGTCAGCGAAGCCAGACGGCGAATGCCATGCGGGGCCATATGGCCGAGCTCGGAATCATCGCCGCGGCCGGAATGACAAGTATTGCCAAGCTCATTGCAATTTTGCGCGACGATCAAGACGGACGTCTGCCGCACTCGGCCAAGGCGGCGCTTCTTGAAATGGCCGATCAGATCGAAAGGCTGACAGAACGGGTTGAGGTGCTCGACAGCAAGATTATCGCAGCAGTGAAAGCCGATGATGCCGCTCGTCGGCTGACGACGATCCCCGGCGTAGGACCTATTATTGCGGCAACTGTTCGTGCCGCCGTTCAGGATCCGGCGGCCTTTCGGACAGGACGGGATCTGGCTGCCTGGATCGGCATTACACCAACAGCAAACTCCAGCGGAGGGAAGGAGCGGCTCGGCAAGATCTCGAAGCGAGGCAACAAGCAGTTACGAACGCTACTGATTGTCGGAGCGACGTCGATCCTGAAACAGGCTCGCAGAGGTTCTAAGTTGCCCGGTTGGGTGGTGTCATTAATGGCACGTCGCCCCTACAAGGTGGCAGCCGTGGCGCTCGCCAACAAGATGGCGCGCACAATATGGGCGCTTCTCGTCAAGGGCGGCACATACCAAGCGCCGGCGATGGCAAAAGCATAGGCATAGGCATAGGCATAGGCATAGGCATAGGAACAGAATTCCCGGCGTTACTGCGTCGGGATAAAGTGGCAAGGTACGAAGTGTGATGAACCCGAGGGGCGATACCTCGATGTCGATCAGACCGTCTGACTCAATGCGCCTTCGAGCGCGAGAAAGTGATTAGGCGATCGACATCGCGGATCTCATCGTGGCCAGCGGTCAATGACCGCGCTGACAGGCCGGACATATGACTGCACCGTCCGACGGAGATTCATGCTGCCAACGCCTTGCTAACCGGGCCGTTCCACATATGAGTCAGAGCCCCGTTACGACGCCGATTGACAGTCTTAAACAGTGGAATGGTCTCGGATATCCAGCGATTTATCCTTCGACAAACGGGTCGGTTGTTCGAATCCATTCAAATCGAGGGAAGAGAAAGCTATGGACATCTCACGCGAATGCGTGGATTGATGAAAGCTTGCTCCTCTTGTAAGTCGTCCTGAAAGCCGGTCCACATGTTTATGTAGTCTCTCTAAATCATGTGTAGTTGTAGTAGAGAGTATTTGCGCGGGACAGGTGACGTTGCATCGCAGATCCTGCTGCCTCAGCATCATTGTTCCGGATAGCATCCAAAATAAGCTTGTGCTCCTCGATCGTTACTTGCTCTGCGCCTTTTACAACCACCATGTCCTGCTTGAATCGAGTCAGCCATACAAGCATGCCCGACACCGCAGCAGCTATAAGCGAATTGCCGCTGATGCCGGCGAGGATCTCGTGGAAGCGCATATCGGCTGCCACGAAAGCTGCCGAATCACCCTGCCGCGCTTGCATCTCCTTTATGCACTCATCAAGGAAACGGATGTCGTTGGCTGTTGCGCTCGTTGCGGCCATTCGCGCAAGTCCTACCTCGATCATAATCCGGGCCGACTTGAGATCTTCAAGACCTTTTGGGTTGTCGGCCAGGAGCATGATCATCGCTGCAGATATCTGATCGATGATTGCCTCGGGTGTAGGCTTGACGACGCGGGCACGTTCACCGTGCGAAATGCGGATCAACCCCATCTGCTGTAGCGTAAGCATCGCCTCGCGGATGGAGGGCCGTCCCACGCCGATCATCGCCATCAACTCCCGCTCAGAGGGGAGCTGTGATCCTGGCGGGAACTCCTTCGAGGCTATCGTCTCAATGAGGCGATCCAGTACGGACTGATACAATTTCTTCTTCTGAATGGGTTCCATTACGGCTCCGGGCGGCGGATCAGCGGCATGATCGGGTCACCATCACCAGTGGCCCAGCGGGTTTGTAACTATCAAATTTCAGGGCTGTGCGTCGACGCCTTATCTCAGCTTGCCATCCACGCCACCGCCGGTCCTCACCCTGCTGAAAAAATCGACTGTACCCATCTGCCCGCCTTTGAGAGCGAGCTGCAATCCGTCGATTTTAGGATCCTCGGAGCGGGCCACGTTGATGGAGGCCCCTGGCACGGTCGGCGCGAGTGCTTCAAGCGCCGTCACCCCCAGCTCCCGCGCTGCATGCCCAGACGTATCGCCGCCCGAGATCACTGCTCGTCGCAAGCCGCTCCGGGTCACGACACTGTGGAGGATCCGGCCCAGGGCCTGGCCAATGTTGCGATTTGCGTCGGCTGCCGCCGTGGCGCGGTTAGCAAGCCAGGTGCGGAACCGCTCTACGGCCGGATCATCAGGTCCCCGCGCCGTCGCAAGCAGCACATCCTGCCCACGCGTAAGCGCTTCCAGCATCTCGGTCACAATCCTTTCTTCCGCAGCGGGTGCATGGCCGCTCGCAAGATGACGTGGGTCGCCCTCGATCAGGTGAAATCCGCTTGCGGCTGCATTGGCGATCTGCTGCGCCGTCACCGGCGACACGGAAGCTGAAACAACCGCAATCGGACCTAGATCTCCGGCCGACGGCCGCGGAGCAACCGGGGGAATCATGCCTTCAGCGCGCCAATGGGCAACGAGCGCATACTCGATCCCTTGCGAGCCAAAGCACATCATATCAGCGTTGCGTCGCTGCCAAAGGATGCGCCCGATTTCGCGTTGATCGGCTTCAGAAACGCTATCCAAAGCAATGCCAGCTCGCCCCCTGCGTTCGGCTGCGGCAAAAACAGCATCCGCCTGTCCCAGATGCAGTTGATCTAGCCTTAGCGTTTCGATTGGCAGCCGGGTCTGCCGGGCAAGGTGTTGTGCAACATCAGCCTCGTTCATTGGCGTCACCGGATGGCGCGCCATGACGGGGTGGCGATCCAGCCGAAACACGCCATCGGGGGCCGCGGCAAAGAGGGATCCAAAGGCTTGATAGCGTTTTAGAGGGATTGCCGCGGGGTAAATTGGCATCAACCTTGTCCCCAATGTGGCGACGGCAATCTCCATGGCAGCGCCGATTGAGCCGATGTCTGGTGCCGAGTCGAGGGTCGAGCAGATCTTGTAGTGCAGAAGCGGCGCGCCTGTCTTCCGTAAAGCAGCAAACATGGCGGGGAGCTCTGCCTGCATCCATTGGGGGCTTTCAGAGCGGGCAGTGCCTGCGATCCCGATCCCCCGCATCTGCCCAAAGCGGGCGACCTGCTCGGGGGAGGGCGGATCAAGAAAGAGAATGGAAGGCAAGCCCGCAAAACTCAGGACCTCCATCACCGCAGCGGCGCCCGTAAAATCGTCACCATACCAGGCGATCAGCGGACCGGGCGGGAATTGCTCGACCTGCGTCATCTCTGGAACGCCTTCAAGGCAGCGGCCAACTCGGGATGGTCAAGGGCGTAGCCTGCGGCCGGAATGCCCGCCATCGCAGCATCCCAAGCCTGTCTTAGTCCCGCGACCCCTGCGGCAGGGCCCCCCGGATGAGCCATGATGCCACCGCCTGCTGCATGGATCAGGTCGGCGCTGCCAAGAGCTTGATAAGTGTCTTCTGCCTGGTGGACCGTCTGGCCGGAGGAAAATACCGGCATTGCCATACATGGTTTGCTGTCGAACATCGGGGCCAGGCATTCGCGAGCTGACGCAATGACGCTATCATCGGGTTCGGCAAACTTGTTGCGGAGGCCATTGCAATGCATGTGGTCGACCCCCGCCAGCCTCCAAAACTTCTGCCAGGCGATATAGGACCAACCCAGCATTGGCGCGCGGCTGAGATAGCCCCAACCGTTACGATGGCCGTGGATCGGCAACTGGCTGTGGCGCGTCAAACCCAGTAGCCCCGATAGGCCCACCGAATTCAGGCTTGCCATGACGCAGGTTCCACCCTCGGCAAGAACGAGATCGTGCCGGCGGCGCATCTGATCAACCTCGCCAGTCACGTTGAAGGCGAACATGGCTTTGCGTCCTGTCCGCTCAGCGTGAGCTCTGATCACCGGCATAACTGCCCGGACTCGCTCGTCGAAGGGACAATAGTGACCATCGGCCTGCAATTCGTCGTCCTTGATGAAGTCGATCCCCGCTTCTAGAAGCTGCGCCACGGCCGCTGCGGTTTCGGCAGCTGACAGCCCCACGCTTGGTTTGATGATCGTGCCGATTAACGGCCCTGAATCCACGCCGACTAGGCTGCGGGTGCCGGAAACGCCAAATTTTGGCCCGTCATAGGCGGCGGCGAAAGCCTCCGGCAGCCGGATGTCGAGGATCCGCAGGCCTGAGAATTGTTTCAGCTCGAAGAGATTGCCTGAGACGGTGGCCATCAGGCCTATGAGATCTGTGCCGATATTGTCGAGGGGCCAGGACAGGGTGACGCGAGCGCGACGGCATGCCGAGCCAGGCGCTGCAATTGATCCCGGAAGGCTGGGCGCCGCGACTTCTTCCATGAGCTCCAACGCCTCCACGCGCGCTGCCGAGCGTGCCTTCAGTTCCACCGTTTCCCCAGGAACGGGTGCGAAGGTGCCTGAAGATTGTTCGCCTGCCATTACCTCTGCTGCCTTTTCGGGATCCCCGGGGGTCTCGATCAGGTAGTCGGCTTCGATGCGCTCGAGCATCATGTCCTCCAATTGTTCAGTCCCTTGAGTCATTATACCAGCACATGACGCCTATCAAGCGGATCGTCCGCAGAAAGGCCGGAGAAGCTGGATATGGCGATGCCCAGCCGATTTGCGGAGGGGCCAGTCTTCAGTATTGACGAGAAAGTGATATAATGAGTATATGAGGTTAAGCGGCCGGGGAGGGTACCAGTGCAGACGAGGACGACAGCGGGATCCGTCATGGATGAGGGTGGGAAAGCAGTGGCTGACGCCATGGGTTCTGTCCTCCTCAGATACGGCAAGCTGCAGGCCGTCGCTGTCGCCGGCGATCTGCGCAGCCTTAGTTTTGACGGTGTCGAAATCCTGCGCGGCTTGAATGCGCCCCTGCGCGATGAAAACTGGGGTGTGGTTGAAATCGAGACGGTTCTGGAGGAGGCGACCGATCATTCTTATCGACGCCGGTTCAGGGGCAAGGTCGCACCCGTGGAGGGCAGCTTCAGCGTCGAGATGACCAACGAGCGCGAGTTGCGGGCGCTTTTTTCATTGAAGGCGCATGAGGCGGTCTTACTCAATCGCGCCGGTCTAACGCTTCTGCATCCGATCAAGGAAGTGGCGGGAAGCTGCCTCACCCTTCGCCATCCGGACGGTGGATCAACTCAGGCTGCTTTCCCTCTCAAAATCGCCCCGGCTCAGCCTGCGATGAACATCGCTGGAATGGCGTACGCCATCGGCGCTTTGTCCGTCGATATCCAGTTCGAAGGCGACGTGTTCGAAATGGAGGATCAGCGCAATTGGTCAGACGCATCCTTCAAGACCTATTGCCGGCCACTGACACTGCCGCGTCCATTCGTGCTTGAGCGCGGCCAATCTGTCGACCAGTCCATCGTCATCGGCATTTCTGGCGAAGTTGCCAAGGTGGAAGCCTTTCCGCGTGCCGAGGCTGAGCGCGTTCGGCTGCCGCAAGTGCTATTAGCGCATGATGCAGGATCGCTGCCGGTCAGCAAGGCTGGGCCGCTTCTGTTGCGGGTCTTCCCAGAGACCACGGACGATGATTTCACCAGAATAGAAGGCATGCCAGTCGGCGGCGTCGAAGTGGTCTTTGATGCGGTTTCCGACCTGCAGGCGACCGTCTTGCGCCTGATCGAGCACTATCCTCAACTTGGTCGGCTGACGGCACTCCCACGGCCCTACCTGAAGAGCTATCAACCTGAGGGGCCGTGGCCTGAGGGGCCGAGACCATCCGACGTCTTGCCCGTCCTGCGCAGGCTCCTGCCAGGCATTGCCTTGGGCGGTGGCAGCCTTACCCATTTCACGGAAGCCAATCGCTGCCCGCCTGCCAGTGATGCGGACTTCATCACCTTCGGCAATAGTGCCATTGTTCACGCAGCTGATGATCGCTCCATCACCCAGACCCTGGAGGCCTTGCCCGACATTTTCGCCTCAGCGGCAGCGCTCCTGCCGGCCAAGCCGCTTCATCTGGGTCTATTCTCCATTGCCATGCGGTCCAATCCCTATGGCGATGGATTAGCGGCCAATCCTCACGGCCGGCACATGACGATGACCAATGCGGATCCGCGGCAGAAGACAGAGTATGCGGCGGCCTATGCGGCTGCAGTCCTCGCGCTCGCTGCCAAGGCAGGTTGTGCAAGCATAGCGTTGGCAATGACTTCGGGACCGCTCGCAGCGGCCGGGCCGCTTGCCCACGTCGTGCAGTTCGCTCAGCAAACCGCGGGGGCCACGGCGGATGTCATCGTCGAGCCCGACAAATGGAGCCTCATGACCGAGCGGGGCGGGTATAGCGTCACTGCTGATGCAAAGGGCAGCCTCAGTCTCGCCTACCATTTTGGCAATGACGCTACGTTGGACGATGGTCAATGACGCGCCGCGGTGTTCTCATCGGCTGTGGGTTCTTCGCACGCAACCATATGCTGGCCTGGCGCGACCTTCCAGACGTCACGATTGTCGCTGTGTGCGATCTCGATCCCACCAAGGCTGCGGCATTCGCAGAGGAGTTCGGGGCCCGGGCATATCGCGATGCAGCTCAGATGCTCAAGGAGATCCGCCCCGACTTCGCCGATATCGCCACCACGGTGAGCTCTCATCGGAGTTTGGTCGAGTTGGCAGCCGACCATGGCTGCGCCGTTATCTGCCAGAAGCCGTTCGCAGCAGACCTGATCGATGCGCAGGCCATGGTCGACGCGTGCACACGCGCGGGCGTGGAGTTGCTCGTCCACGAGAATTTTCGCTGGCAGGCACCAATACGTCGCATCGCGGAGCTCATAGACAGTGGTGCCATCGGCCAGCCGCAGTTCCTGCGGCTGAACTTCCGCCATGCCTTTGATATTTATGCCAACCAGCCGTACCTGGCGCAGGTCGAAGATCTGGCGCTGTCGGATGTCGGGCTGCATCTCTTCGACGTTGCACGTCGATTGTTTGGTGAGGTGACCCGCATCAGCTGCGAGGCCCAGCGCCTCAATCCAAACGTCACGGGCCAGGACGCCTTCCTGGCACAGATGCGGCATGCAAACGGGGCTGTTGCCAGTGTTGAATGCAGCTTCTTCAGCCATTATGCACCCGACAGGTTCGTACAGACACTTGCGTTAGCCGAAGGCGACGAAGGCTCCATTGAGCTTGGCGATGGCTACCGCTTGCGGCTGCATCGCCGGGGTAGGTGCCTGGAGGAGGTGTTGGAGCCGCCGATCCCATCTTGGGGTGCGCGGCCCTGGAACCTCGTACAGGACTCCGTCATCGCGTTTCAACACCATGTTCTTGACGTGCTGGCCGGACGCGCAAAGGCACAACCTTCTGGCGCCGACAATCTGGAAACTCTGAGGCTCACCTTCGCGGCCGTGCAGTCAGCCAGGAACGATGGGCGGCAAATGAAGCTCGCTGCCAGGGGGGAGGAACCGCCGGCAGCCTGATCAGCCATGCGGATGGAGCAAAGGGCCACCCTCCGCAGGGGCCATCTCGGCCCAATCCACAGTATCTATTGGAGGAGAATACATGAAACATCTCAGACAAATCACCTTCGGTCTTGCTCTTGCGGCCTCGACGGTCGGTTTCAGCTCTACAGCCAGTGCGGCCAATATCTGCTTTGCGTTCCAAGATCTGGAAACGGAATTTTGGGTGGCAAGTCACAAGGCCATCGTTGAGACCCTCACTGAGATGGGCCACAGCGTCATCGAGCGCAATGCGAACGAAGATGTCAACCGACAGCTGGAGCAGGTGCGTGACTGCGTTGCTCAAGGCGTCGACGGCATCATCCTCATTCCGCAGGACGGTGAGAGCGCTGTGACCATCGTCAAGGAGGCGACGTCGAATGACGTGCCCATCGTCGTGTTCAATCGGCCGCCAGCCAACAATGATAATGGCGTAATCGTTGTCGCCGACAATGCTGCCATTGCCGAAACGGCTGCAGCCTTTGTGCTGGAGCAGGCAATTGCTGCAGCGCCGGCGGATGCAAAGCTTCATGCAGTGGTGATTGTCGGTGACCTGGGCGACACCAACGCCATCCAGCGCAAGAAGGGCTTTGAGGCAGCAGTTGCCAAATTCCCGGACCGGTTCGATGTGACGGAAGTCGCCTCTGACTGGGACGCGGCGACTGCCCTTGCCAATCTGGAGGCTGCGGTCACGGCCAAGCCGAAGATCGACGCAATGTTCACCTCGTCTGATTTCCTTTTCCCCACCATCCGATCGGTACTGGAGCCGCGTGGCATGTGGAAGAAGACTGGCGAAGAAGGCCATATCCCGCTTGCCGGTCTGGATGGTGATGCCACGGCCTGCAAGCTCATCAAGGAAGGCTATGTCGACGCGACGGGGGTCCAGGATCTGTATTTCGAGGCCGAGGCTTCCGTGAATGCCATCGTTAAAGCGATCGAGGCCGGCGAGACAGATCCGAACGAAGTGATCGCCGACCCGGGCTTTGCCTTGACGTCTGCCAATCTCGCTGAACGCGAGATGGATATGTGGGGCTGCAAGTTGCTTGCAGAAGGCTTCCTCGACAATTGATCTGCTGACAAACGACATGGGACCCAGCTGGCGATGCCCGGCCGGGTCCAATGGCGAAAAGGTACACTATGTCTTCATCACCGGTGCCGAGAAGAGAACTGAAGGACAAGGCGGTTGACCTGCTGCTCTCCGACCAGTTCGTTCTGTATCTCTCTGTTTTCTACGTGCTGCTCTTGGCGCCATTTTTGCCGATGCTGGTCACACCGGCGAATTTGGTGAATGTCCTGTCCAATATGTGGCCGCTGCTCATCGTTGCGATTGGCCAGACCTTTGTGCTTGCGATCGGAGGTATTGATCTCAGCCAAGGGGCAGCCATTGCGTTGACATCGGTCCTTGGCGCGGTGCTGATCACGGGAGCTGCAGATCCGGCAACCTTTTCCAACACACCCATCTGGGGGTGGCTGCTCACAGACGCCGGGGGGCCGCTCGCAGGAGTGGACCACGGCGTGGTCCTGGCCATCGCCGCCATGCTCGTCGCTGCCGTGATCATCGGCCTTATCAATGGCATGGCGGTTGCTATGTTTGCGATGCCGGCCTTCATCGTGACGCTGGTCGCGATGATGATCTTCTCGGCCTTTGCCCTCTGGCTCACGCAATCGGGCAATGTGGCAAACCTGCCTGACGATTTCATTCGTCTGGGCCGTGGCGATATCGTCTCTGTCTATTTCGGTGCCAAGGAAGAGGCCAAGATAGCCCGACGCGCCATCTATTCTCTTGTCACCTATCCCATGGTCATCGCCCTGTTCGTCGCACTGGCGGCGCACGTGCTCCTCAATCGGACGGTGTTTGGCAGCCAGGTGCTGGCCATCGGGATGAACCGCAAGGCCGCCGAAATTTCCGGTGTGCGCGTCAGGCGCATCATCATTGCTGTGTTCGTGATCTCGGCGGTTTGCGCGATGATCGGCGGGCTGTTGTTTGCCGCCCGCCTTGAAGCCGGGCGACCGACGCTAGGTGGCGGCACCTTCCTTCTGGATGTCATTGGCGCTGCCGTGATTGGCGGGACAAGCCTGTTCGGTGGCAAGGCAAAGGTCATCTGGACCTTCTTTGGCGTCATGTTCTACGTCATCATGGCAAGTTCGCTCTCGGCGATGAACCTTTCGGCCTTCCAGATCGACATGGTCAAAGGCGGCATCATCCTATGTGCGGCCTTGCTCGATGTTTTGCGCACACGGCTGAAGCGGGAGCGGGTACGATGACGGACATTCTGTCTCTCCAAGGCCTATCAAAATCCTGGTTCGGGATCCCGGCCAACCGCGATGTCAGCTTTAGTGTCCGCGAAGGCTCAGTGCTCGGCATCATCGGCCAGAACGGCGCGGGCAAATCGACGCTTATGAACATGATCGGGGGTGTCGTAAAACCGACCTCAGGTCATATGATGTGGCGCGGTCTGCCCTATGAACCGGCAGGAGCCGCTGACGCAACGCGCATCGGCATTGCCTTCATTCACCAGGAGCTCAACCTCTTCACCAATCTTTCGGTGGCGGAAAACCTCTACATTGATGGCTTTCCGAGGCGTATGGGCCTCATTGACTGGAAGCGGATCAACGAGCGAAGTCGGCAAGTCCTCTCTCGCCTCTCTTTGGATTTCGACCCTTCTGTCGAAGTTGGCCGACTGTCACCGGGCGAGCGACAACTGGTGGAGATCGCCCGGGCGCTTCACAACGAGGCGAGCCTCCTGATCTTTGATGAACCCACGACGTCGCTGACGCCGCGTGAAAGCGAGAGGCTGTTTGCGACGATCGAGGCTCTGAAAGGCCAAGGCTGCACGATCATCTACATCTCGCACATATTGTCGGATGTACAGCGGCTTTGTGATGACATCGTCGTGTTGCGCGACGGCGAAGTCGTCTCAAGGGGAACGATTGCCGAGTTTCCGATCCCGCTGATGATCCGGAGTATGATTGGTCGCGACATGGGCGGGATGTTCCCGCCGCGCAGCAATCAGCCGCAAGGGGCAACAGTGTTGGAGGCGCGTGGACTCACTCAGCCAGGCGTAATCGAGGATGTCGACCTTGCCGTGCATGAAGGGGAAATCGTCGGTCTCTTTGGACTGATGGGTGCTGGTCGATCAGAGCTGGCGCGGATTCTCTTTGGTCTCGACAAATGCGCAAAAGGCACAATCAGCCTCAAGGGGCGACCGCTGGAGGGGCCGGTTCGAGCCCGCATCGAGGCCGGAATGGCGTTTGTGACCGAGAATCGGCGTGAAGAAGGGCTCATGATGGATTCAAGCGTTGCCGATAACTTGACTCTTGCCTCACTGGCCGCTTTTGGCCGAGGACCTTTTGCACTGATCGACCGCGATCGCGTTGCGGAGCGAACTGAACGAATGCGCGAAGAGCTCAACATCAAGGCCAACGACATCCACAGCCAGCCCGCCAAGGCTCTTTCCGGTGGCAATCAGCAAAAGGTCGTGATCGGCAAGTGGCAACTGCGCGATCCCGATCTATTCATCCTCGATGAGCCCACACGGGGTGTTGATGTTGGCGCCAAATACGAAATCTACAGCCTGATCGATGAGATCGCCGCTCGCGGGGGCGGCATAATGATGATTTCCTCGGAGCTTGAGGAATTGATGGGAATGGCCGATCGGATTGTCGTGATGAACCGCGGAGAAATCAAAGGACAGGTTCTGCGCCAGGATTTCGATCGCGAGCGCATCCTCGCACTGGCATTTGGGGAGATCGCAGAATGAAGCGGATCATGAAAGGACTGGTCGGCTTCACGCTCAGCCATTCGACGGCGGTTTTCTTTGTGTTGATCCTTTTGTGGTTTGGAGTTCAGGCCCCACAATTCCTGCAGCCTGAGAGCCTGGCCAACATCATCAAGCAATCATCCTTCATCGGCATCGCGGCACTTGGCATGACGGTCGTATTGATCACGGGAGGCATCGATCTTTCGGTCGGGTCTGTGATGTTCCTCGCACCGCTGATCGCCGGCATGGCGATGCGATCCTTCGGGCTGCCGGTTGAGGCTGGTTTCGTCGTGGCCATGGTCGTCGGCGCGGGGCTTGGCGGTCTCAATGCCTTCTTCATTGTCGTGCTTCGAGTCGTACCCTTCATCGTCACCCTTGCGAGCCTCTTTGTCTTTCGAGGATTCGGGACCTGGCTCACCAGTTCGACCCAGTTCGATTTTCCTGAGCGCATGCGGACGTTCGGATTGTCGAACGTGTTGGGGATCCCCACGCCTATCCTCGTCTTCGTCGTCACCGCTGTGATCATTCACATCGTGTTGCGTCACACTGGCGCCGGCCGTCAGATTTACGCCTTTGGCAATGATCGAGAAGCGGCGCGCAAGGCTGGTTTGGCGGTCGGGCGGATTGAAGCCAGGGCCTACATGATTTCCGCGGTTTGCGCTGCGATCTCAGGCTTTGTGATGATCTCGCAGATCGGCCGCCTCGATGTGGGGTTTGGGCAGGGCCGTGAGTTCGATGTCATTGCAGCAGCGGTTTTGGGTGGAGCGAGCCTTTTCGGGGGTGTCGGCACTGCGCTCGGTGCTGTTGCTGGGGCAACGCTGATCCAGACCGCCAAACTCGGCCTCGTCTTCACCGGGGTCAACCTTTACATGCAGCCGATTATACTGGGAACGGTGATTTTCGCAGCCATGGTCGCCGACGGAATACGGGGCCGGCGGCTGCGCGACAAACTCGCGCGGACAATTCGCCCCCTTAGATCGTCATGAGGTGAACCTGACATGGAACACATCGAACCGCCGTAGCGGCACGTCAGCCAAGAACAGAAGTAATACCGGGTCAACTGCCTCCTGCCAGCGCAACAGCGCTTTGGCAGTCAAGGCCCTGCGTCTGCATGAGCATCAAGCGTTACCGAAAAGATCGCAACGGGAAAGGAAAACCAATGACCAATATCGCCCTGCTTGGAGCTGGCGGGAAGATGGGCGTGCGCCTGTCAAAGAACCTGAAGCCGTCCCGCTTTACAGTTTCGCACGTCGAAATTTCCGACGAGGGACGTCAAAGGCTGCGCGAAGAAGTCGGTGTTGAAACTGTGGATCAAGTCGCCGCCTTGGCGAATGCCAATGTCGTCATTCTCGCCGTGCCGGATCGACTCATCGGGAAAATCTCCCATGCGATCATCGATCATCTCAAGCCCGGTGCTGCGATTATTGTGCTCGATGCGGCTGCCCCTTATGCTGGTGAGATGCCGGAACGCGCAGATGTGACATACTTCTGCACCCATCCATGCCATCCGGCATTATTCGATTTCACACCTGACGTAGATGCCCAGAAGGACTTCTTTGGTGGCATCAGCGGCCCCCAAGGAATCGTATGCGCTTTGATTCAAGGACCCGAGGAGCACTATCAGTTGTGTGAGGAGATCGCCCGCACGATATATGCGCCTGTTACTCGGGCGTATCGCTGCTCGCTGGAGAGCATTGCCATCCTCGAACCGGCCCTATCAGAGACAGTGGGCGCAACGTTGGCGCTTGCCCTTCGCGATGCGACTGATCGGGCCGTTTCAATGGGTGTTCCTGCTGATGCGGCACGTGACTTCATGCTGGGCCACCTGAAGATCGAACTCGGGATAGCCTTCGAAGCCTTTCCGGAGGGAAAATTCTCAGACGGGGCTCTTCACGCCATCCGCCAGGCTCGCCCGCTGATTTTCAGGGATGACTGGCTTGATCGTATCTTTTCATTAGCGGCGGTCAAGCAGTCGGTGAGGGATATCTGCAATCCGCAGTGAAAGCGCTCCAAGGATTGACGTTCGCCCACTGCAGACCGTCGATCCTGGATATCACGGGTCAGCCAGAAACGGTCAGCCGCCGAGGATGAAAAGTCGGCGGCTGGGACGTCTGTCCCTGACAACCCTTCCCGGTGCACCCGATGCTGGGACGCAACCTTATCTCTCCAATGGAGTGACTATGGCGCCAACACCTGTCTAATAGGTGGCGCGGCCTCCTGAAAGATCGAAGACAGAGGCTGTCGTGAAACTGTTTTCGGCTGAGACAAGCCAAGCCACCATGTTGGCGGCCTCGTCGACCTCCAGGAAACGGCCTCTCGGGATCCGGCTTAACATATAGTCAATAAATTCCGGCTTCAGTTCATTGAGAATTCTTGTCTTTGCCGTTGCCGGTGTGATCGCGTTAATGGCGATATCAAATCCGGCACATTCCTTGCCGACGGCTTTGGTCATCGCGATCACGCCACCCTTGGCCGCGGCATAGGCCGCCGCATTGGGATTACCTTCCTTTCCGGCAATCGACGCGATGTTGACGATACGGCCGTAATTGCGCTTCTTCATGCCCGGTATCACGGCCCGATTGACGTAGAACGTCCCGTTAAGGTCAATGTCGATTACTCGTTTCCATTCATCGATCTCATAGACATCGAGGGGAGCATTCTTGCCGGCGATACCGGCGGAGTGCACGAGGATATCGAGACTGCCGAGACCGGCCTCCACATGTTCTGCCGCGGCAGCGACGGCAGCATGATCGCTGATGTCCACCACGACGGACGAAGCTTTCTCACCGAGTTCGCGGACCGCCGCCTTCAGCAGGTCTTCGTTCATGTCCCAGAGACTGACTGAGGCGCCAGAGGCGATAAGACGCCGCGCGACTGCGAAGCCGATTCCTTGAGCGCCGCCTGTCACGACAGCTATTTTGCCGATCAGATCAATCTGGTTCATTTGGGGCTCCATTGGGTTGGCGGTTGAGAAGGTCATGCATGTTGCGGCCGAGCACCGCCGATAGATCCTCGCCCCGAAACGGACCGTGACGCGTCAGGAGCGACAGGGTCTGGGGATAGGTCATGTGTTTGGTTGAGACCGGCCAGTCGGACCCCCAGAGCATCCGGTGGGGGCCGAAGGCTTGCGCAAAACAATCTGGGATCCAGCGCAAGGGGGAATAGGGGTATTCATGGTCGCTCGCAGCGATATTCCCCATACCGGAATATTTAACGTAGATGTTGGAGCAGGCGGCGGCTGCAATCACGGCTTCACTGTCGCCAGGGCCCGTGCGGCTTCGGGGCCCCATAAAGGCGAAATGGTGCAGCAGGATCGGGATCTCCGGCATCCTGTTGGCCAGCTGGATGACTGCTTCGATCTGATGCGGCATTACAGACAGGCTGGCAATCAGGCCTTGATCACGGGTCAGCCTGAAAAAGTCCATCATGTCCGGACCCACCAGACGGCTGCCATCTTCGTCTTCGGCGAGATAGAGGCTGAAGCCGCGAAACAGAAAGCGCGACAGTGCCGCCTCCAGGCGCGCGGCCGCCCCCGGTTGCCCGACAGCTGAAGACCACCAGCACTCCAGGTCGGGAAAGACGACGAACCGGCCAGGGTAGTCCGCAGCTGCCTTGAAGGCATAGTCGGTATTATCGCTATTGTCTCCGATTGCCGCAGCGATCAGCACGGCCTGTTTTACGCCTAACCGGTCCAATTCATGGATCAGGTTGGCAGCACTGGCACGGCTTGTCGCATCTGGAACCGCAGGCTGATAGGGCCAGCGGCGCCAGGCATGGCAATGGGCGTCGATCCTCATGCGGCCAGCGCTTTTTGCAAAGAGACAACTCTTTGGATCTCGGCGGCCGTCACGGGTGCTTGCCCGGGTCTTGCCACCGACGCAATGGCGCGATCCGGCTCGGTCGCATAAAGGGCGAGTTTGGTTTTACCCGCCAGGAAGGCCTCGGGCGGCGCAATGTCGTCATCAAGGTTCCAAGCGACATCCGGATCTGGAGACGGGACGGCATCGATCAGCGCCCTCGTATAGGCATGGCGCGGGTCATGCACGACCTTTTCGGCCGCGCCGACCTCCATGATCTGACCGCCATGCAGGACGACAATCGTGTCTGCGACCTGATATGCTGTCGTCAGATCATGCGTCACGTAGATGAGCGATATTCCAAGATCCCGCCGGAGCTCATAGAGGATGTCGAGAATGGTTGCGCGCAAGGAGGCGTCGACCATGGAGACCGGTTCATCAGCCAAGATGACGGTTGGATCGAGCAGCAAGGCCCGGGCAATCATGATGCGCTGCCGCTGACCTCCCGAAAGCTGGTGAGGGTATTTCCCAAGCGTGTTTTCGGGAACGAGGCCGACGCTTCTCAGCGTTGTCTCGATACGCGCATAGGCCTCATCCCTCGATGCTGCGAGGCCGAAGCTGCGCAGGGGTGTCACCAGCGGATGGTCGATCTTGTAGAAGGGATTGAAGGCGTCAAAAGGATCCTGAAAGATGGCCTGAACTTGGCGCCGGAACTTGCGCGCGCCATCACGCGTCAAGCCGGCTATGTTGTCTCCGTCGTACAGGACTTCGCCGAGCGTCGGGTTCCGGAAGCCAAGCAAGAGGCGGATCAGCGTGCTCTTGCCGCTGCCGCTTTCGCCCACCACCGCCGTGATTGAGGGTGTCTTGCCTCCAATCGACAAGGAAATGTCGTGCAAGGCCGTCTTGGCGCTTGCTCGCCCCGCATGAAAGACGACGCTTGCCGCCCTAACTTCCAGAAGTCCCATTAACTTGACCTCCTATCGGCCGCAGCGGCACGAGTTCGCCGTTCAAAGGTGGGAAGGGAGTTGATCAGCATCTTGGTATAGTCGTGTTGCGGATTGGCGAAGACCTCCTTGACCGGTCCCATCTCGACGAGCTTTCCGCGATACATGACCCCCAGCTTCGAGACGAAATGGGCCATCAGCGCCATGTCATGGCCGATCAGGATGACGGCGGCTCCGAGCTCCTTCTGCACCCGCCCGAGCGTCGCCAGGACCTGCTTTTGCACCATCACGTCAAGGGCGCTGGTCGGTTCGTCGGCGAGGATGACGCTTGGCTTTAGCGCGATCGACATGGCGATGCAGACGCGTTGTTTCATCCCACCGGACAGTTCGTGGGGGAAGCGATGGCGCACGGCAGCAGGCAGGCCGACGCGCTGCAGGAGGTCCTCGATGATGGAAACCCTGTCCTTGGGCGGATGGATGACGCCGTGGTCCTCAAAGATATCGTTGATCTGGCGGCCGATCCGCAGCACCGGGTTCAGCGAACTCATGGCGCCCTGCGGCACCAGTGACATCTCGGCAAACCGCAAACGGCGATAGCTTGCGTCCGGCACCTGCGCCAGGTCACGTCCGTTCAACAGCATCTGCCCCTTCGACACGACGCCGCCGCGCAGCATGCGCATGAGTGCAAGAATGGTGGTCGATTTGCCCGAGCCTGACTCGCCCACCAGCCCGAACCGCTCTCCTGCGCCGATGTCAAAGCTGACGTCGTCGACGGCAACAAAGCGACCGGCAGGGGTCGGGTATTCTATGGTGAGATTGCGGATATCGAGGAGAGGATCGCTCATGCGTGGCCTCCCAGACGCTTGTTGACGAAGGAGTCCAGTCCCATTGCGGTCAGCATGAGGCCGACGAAGATGATGGAGATCACGACGATTGGCGGACCCCACCACCACCACATGCCGCGCAGGATGGCGCCGTAGAACTGGGCCCAATAGATGGTCGTTCCAAGGGTGAGCTGGTTTTGCGGACCAAGACCAAGTGCCTCCAGTCCGATCGTGGCCAGCATGGCTCCCGATACGGTGACAACGAAGCTTGCCGCGATAAAGGGCAGGAGATTGGGAAGGACCTCGACGAACACGAGTTTCAGGCCACTGCTGCCATTGAGCCGCGCCACTTGGACATAGCCCCTCTCGCGCAAGGACAGGGTTTGCGCACGGATGGTGCGCGTTGCCACCATCCAGGACAGGGAGGCGACGATGACCGCCATCAATCCCACCGTCATTTCGCGCACATTGGCGGCAACCAGGACGAGGATGGCAATCCCTGGAATCGTCATCATGACGTCGGTCAGCACGCGGATGATGGTGTCGACCACCCCCCCGACAAAGCCTGAGATCAGTCCGAGGGCCACTCCCAGGGTCAGGCTGATCAAGCCGGCGACTACCCCGATCGTCAGCGTGTTGGGCATGGCATGGATCAGCACGGTCACCATGTCGCGACCTTGTCCGTCTGTACCAAGCCAATGATCGGGAGAGGGGGGTTGGCGGGCAATCGTGGCGCCGACGCGCGCGGCTGTAGGATCGACGAGCAAAGGACCGATGATTGCGATGAGACAGATGAGGGCCAAAATTCCAAGACCGAAGGCGAGCGGTCGGTTTCGCAAAAGCTGTCGCGGCTGGACGAAAATGGCGGCCATGGTCACGCCTCCTCCGCAGCAATACGCGGGTCGATCAAAGGATAGATGAGGTCAAGGATGAACATCGCCACGGCGATCGAGATCGAAAGAACCAGGACGATGCCCTGGATGACGAAGTAGTCATTCGACTGGATGGCCTGATAGAGGCGAAAGCCAATCCCCGGATAGGAGAAGATTACCTCAACTAGGATGGCGCCCGATACGATGTGGCCCATTGCCAGGGCAAGCTTTGTCAGCTGTGGCAATAACGCGTTGCGCATTGCGTACCAGAAGAAGATGCGGCGTGGCTTCAGCCCTTTGGCGTCAGCCAGCGAGATGTAGTCCTCGCCTAAAACACTCACCATCATGCCGCGCATGCCAAGCGCCCAGGCGCCGATCTCGGCCAGGATGATGGAGGCGGCGGGCAGCGCCGCATGCATGGCAATGGCCGATATGGTCTCCCAGTTGAAGCCGGTCTGGATGCCGAAGGGCAATCCTCCGCCCGCGGGGAAGATGCGCCAGACGATGGCGAAGACGTAAAGCAGCACCATCCCGATGAGGAAATAGGGAACAGAGGACAATAGAACCACCGACGACCCGAAGGGCTGCAGCCAACGCGGCACGCGCGGCCAGCCCATCAGACCACCAAGCAGCGTGCCAAGCGTAAAACTGACGAGTGTCGCAAAGCCCAAAAGGCCAAGCGTCCAAGGCAGGCCGGCCAGGATGGCATCAACGACACGCTCGGGATAGGCCGCAAGGGATACACCCAGATCAAGGCGAAGCGTGGCACCCCAATAGGACAGGTATTGTTCCCACAATGGCCGATCCAGACCAAAACGGCTTCTGTAGGACTCCACCATTGCCGAGATGTCGCCACCCCCGCTACCGGTCGCCAGCAATTGGTTGAGCTGGGCCTCGACGGGATCTCCGGGCATCAGGCGGGGCAGCAGGAAGTTAATCGAGACAGCCAGGATGATGACCAGAAGCATGAGGCCGAAGCGGCGAGTGACGTAGCGGAAATACATGGCGAGCCCTCAGATCAGCATGTCTTGCAAAACCGCCTCGGTCAGACCCAGTCCAAAGCCGGGTTCGGCATTGGGTACGAGTAGGCCTTGGTCGGGCACGGCCATGCCAGGAAATATCAAGGCGTCCTTCAGCGGCACGCCCGGAGCCGAGCCGAGGAAGAATTCCCCCCAGCGCATGTTGGCGCTCGCATAGGTGAGATGCTGCCCATAGGGTGTGTTCATCCCGGCATGCAGGATCACCTCGATCCCGGCCGCTTCGGCAATGTGATTGATGCGCATTGACCCGGTCAACCCGCCAGCCCAGCAGATGTCGGGTTGGAAAATATCGGCCAACTGACGGCTGGCGGCAGTCAGAAAGCTTGAGGGCGTGTACCAGTGTTCACCAGTTGCAAGGCTCATCCACGGCAGTCGGTTGCGAAGTCCGGCATGGGCTTCCAACTGATCGGGCAGCAGACAGTCTTCGATCCAGCGCAATCCATAGGGGCGAAGACGCTCTGCAAGGCGAACGGCATATTCCAGGTCGAAGGCGAGCCAGCAGTCAAGCATCAGCTCCACCGTCGGGCCGATCATCTCGCGTGTTCGATGAACGAGCTCCTCATTGGCCGTCAGTCCTGCCAGCCCGTCAAAGCTGCCATAGGGGCATGCAAGCTTCGTTGCCTGAAACCCGAGCTCCATGTGCCAGTCGGTGTCGTTTCCTGTGGCATAGCAGAAGATGCTGTCATGGACGGGCCCGCCGATCAGCTCATAAACGGGTCTGTCGAGAACCTTGCCCTTCAGGTCCCACAGCGCAAGGTCGACCGCGCTGATGGCATAGGCGGCGATCCCTGAGGATCCATAGGGGGAGGAGGCCCGCATCATCATGTCCCAGGCCCGATCGGTGGCAAGTGCCTCCTGACCTTCCAGCAAGGGGGAAAAATGATCATTGATCAGACTGATGACGGCGCGCCCATGGCGGCTGACGCCAAAGCCGGTCGTACCGTCTTCGGCCGTGACCAGGCATCCGACTGCGCCATCGAGCCGCCAGCTCGACCTGCTGGCCTTAAACTGTGAGTAGCCGGACATCGGGCCCGCCACCCGCGCCTGGCGGGTCCATGGATCTCGCCGCGGCTGTGCGCCCGAAGGCGTCTTTTCCCTGTAAAGCGCACCGACCATCTCGCTGCGGATGGCAAAGGCTCTGATCTGCTTGATTTTCACCGCGTTCACTCTAGTCATAAAGCTCGTGGAAAGCGGGCCTTTGGCAAGACCCGCTCGCCAGGGGTTACTGGGTGGGCTGAAGACGGTGGATCACCAATGCAAAACCTTCCCACGGCAGGGGTTGGGCGACATAGGGATTGTCAAAGGAGGGATAGCCCGTCCAGTAGGTCGTATTGAACGGTTGCGTCTGAATTTCCTCAAACAGCGGGATTTCCGGCAAGTCGCGGATAAAGTTCGCAGTCGCCTGTTCAACGAGATCTGCGTATTCTGGATTATCCGGCGAGGGCTGCGAGGCTTCCATCTTGTCGAGCAAAGCGTCCAGGTCGGGGTTGCCGTAGCGTGTGACGGCGCGCAGATTGGTCGCCGCCTGTCCTTCTGGCGCTGCATATTTGGAATGGAAGTGCTCCAGGGTTTGCCAGGGATCATAGAGGCTGCCGCAATGTGGATAGACGCTTAATCCAAAATTGCCGGTCGACAGCGCTTCCGTCTGGGCGGTCACCTGCTGGACATTCACGATGGCGTCGAAGCCTGCCGATTTCAGTTGCTGGACGAGAACCGGGCCGACGGGGTCGCCCTGTCCGACCTGAACGGCGATCTGCAGCGGGCTCCCATCTGGCTGCACCCATGCGCCACCGCTCTTCGTAAAGCCGGCGCCCTGAAGCAGCTGGTCGACCTTGGAAAGATCGTGTTGGTCCAGGACGCCGACATCGAGGCTCTTTTCAAGCTGATCGACATAGTCGAGCATTCCGCGGTAGGAAGAAAACGGCAAGATTGCCTTTTTGACGGAGCCCTCATAAGCGAGGTTGACGATCTGGTCGCGGTCAATTGCGGCATTGATCGCCTGACGCAGGGCGACATTATCGAAAGGCTGGCGCTGCGTATTAAAACGGATGCCGACGACGCAGCCATTCGGGGCGCCCCAGACAGGTCCCTCATTGTTCCAGGCTGTCAGGTTTGGGTTCTGGAAGCGGATCGCTTCGAACACACCTGATTGAATGTTGCGACCGATATCTATCTGGTTGGTGGCGTAAAGCTGGGGCATGGCTTCGGCGGTCGCGGGGACATAGATGACCCGCTCCACCTTCGGCATTGCCTCAACAAGCCCAGCATCTTGTGCCCACCATTCATCACGCCGATCGAGAAACAGTGAGCTGGCATCCGATTTGACAAGCTTGAACGGTCCAGTGCCGACCGGCCAGCCCTTGGCGAGATCGAAATTATTGAAGGTCTTGGGATCTTTCCCCTCCCAGATGTGCTGGGGGACGACCACGAAGCGTGTTGACTGGCCCGTTGCCAGAAAATCGGCAGCCCATCTGGGACCTGGTTTCGTCAAGGACACTTTGACGGTCAAGGGATCGATGACGTCGACCGAGGCGACCCATTCGTCGATCGCGCTCGAAAACAGCAGATCCGGTGCTGCGGCCTTCAGCATGGAGAAGGTGAAGGCGACATCCTCGGCATCCAGGGCCTCACCGTCACTCCAGCGTACGCCTTCGCGCAGCTTGATGGTCACTTGTGTATAGTCGTCGTTGTAGCTGTAGCTTTCACCGATCCAGGGGATCAGCTCATTAGTGAAGTGATTGGTGTAAAACAGCGCTTCATTGACGGTGTAATGCAGGCTGTTGCGCTGGTGGAGCAAAACCCCTGCATAGGGATTGAAATTCTCTGTCGACGGGACCGCATTATAGTAATCCCAACCCTGGCTGATTAAGGTGCGATTGCGCGGCACATCCGGCACGGTCTGGCCATAGGCCATTGTCGTGGAGAGCAAGACGGCGGCCAAGACGGCTGCACCGGCACTCTTTGCCCCAGTTGAACGAAATTTTGGCATGCACTCCTCCCAATCGAAAGTGACAAGAGGCCTCCCCATGCCCCCTGCGCGGCCTCGCGCCGCTTCTCCGCGATCTCCATTTCCATAAAATGGAAAGCGCTGTCCATTTACGCCAACCGACTGCACGCGTCAATAGGGCAGCGGGTCTGATCGATGCTACGGCGCCGCTTTCACGTGGTTTGAAAGCGTGAACACCTTCTCCAGGACTTCCTGAACTGGGAGCTCGCCATCCATCTCAAGCACGTCGGCCATATAGGCTCGCCATCGCAAGATGGTCGGATGATCAGCCTGGCCAGTGACCGTGGAATCGATCAGGACATGGCCAAAGACGCAGCCACTGCCCTCATGGACAAAGATGTCGTAGTGCCGATAGCCGAGCTGTTCGAGCGCCTCGACCATCTCCGGCCAGATCTGCGCGTGGCGCCGCTTGTATTCTGCAATCTTGCCTTGCCGGATGCGAAGCAGGAATGCCTTGGTGGAGCCCATCGCTTCTGCCATCACAGATGAGCCCGGATGGTTTGAACCTGGCCGTCCTGCCGCGACGATTGCAGCAGTGCCGCAATGGTTGCGACGGTCTGGGCGCCGTTGATGCTGGTGGACCGGTTCGTACCGGCATTTTGCGCAAGATCGACGAGCGCATCCACCGGGCCATCGCAGCGATAGGCCCAGTCTCCATCGGAAAGGCCCAGGCGCTCAACCCTGCCGCTTGCCTGGCGAATTTCGCAAAAGTCGCGATCAAATTCTGCAGCGACGACACCGCAGCTGCCGGCGAGATAGATGCGCATCAATGCCCGGTTTCCCTGCGGCATGGCTGCAGCCCCCGAGATTGCTGCCACGGCTGAATTGGATAGGCAAAGACTGGCGGCATTGGCAAGGTCAATGCCGTCGCGGTCGAAGGTCGATCCGCTTATTTTCGTCGGCGCAAGGCCAGTGAGAAGAAACAAGAGCGACAGGGCGTGGCTGAGCTGCCCATAGGCAAACCCACCACCTTTCCCAGGATCCTGCCAGGTGCTGCGATCCGGCCTGAAGAGCGCGCTTTCCCACTGCCGCAGACCCGCCTGGCCTTGAAAGACATCGCGCGTGGCGGAGATGAAGCTGACCGCTGCATGCTCGATTGTTCCGATCGCGCCCTCGGCGATCTTGAGGGTCAACTGATCGACGTGCGGCAGATAATTGTAGCCGTGGGCGATGAGAAGATGGCGCCCATGCTCCTTCGCCAGGGCCACCAGATCCCAGGCTTCGCCCACATCCAGCGTCATCGGCTTTTCGCAAAGCACATGCGCTCCCGATATGAGCGCTGCGCGGGCATGCTGGTAGTGCAGGTGATGGGGCGAGGCGACGATGACCACATCGGGGCATCGCGAAAGAACCTCCTGGAAATCTTCAGACGAAAAGGCAAAGCCGAAATGCTCCTTCACCTTTGAAAGTTCTTCCTGGCCCAGGCGCGATACCCCATCCAGGATGACGTCACTGCGCCGCGCCAAAGCAGGGATGTGGTTTTGCGCTGCGTACCAGCCAGCACCGATAACCGAGGCTCGGATCTTCGCCATGGAGAAACTCATTTGGAAAACGCTTTCCATTCTGATAGGATCTATGGCATGGAGAAGTCAAGCAAGCTTGTTCATTCGCAGCCGGCTCCTTCAAGTCGGCCTCACAACCCTGGACGGATATGTCGCAACCAGTTTCACCCTTAAATACCCCCGTCCGTTTACAGGAGGTCGCACAAGCTGCGGGCGTGTCTGCCGTCACCGTGTCTCGCTGCATCAGCAATCCGGACCGCGTCTCGCGCAAGACGCGTGAGCACGTGCTGACGATCGCGGCCGAGCTTGGTTATATCCCCAATCGTCAAGCCTCGAGCCTGGCCTCCGCACGCACCCGGGTGATCGGGGTTGTGGTTCCGACGAGCGCCAACCCGATCCATTCCATGGTGATGCAAGGGGCCGCTGACGTGCTTGAACCGGCGGGCTACCAGATCCTGCTTGGCCACTCGCATTTTTCCGTTGAGGCTGAGTGCGAGCTCGTGCGGACATTTCTGGGGCATAGGGTGGATGGCATACTGCTGACCGGCAAGGATCATAGTCCAGACTGCGTCGATCTCCTGCGCCGTTCCGGCACGCCCGTGGTGGAGATGTTTGACTATAATCCTGAGCCGCTCGACATGAGCGTTGGCTCGTCGAATGTGGATGCCGGTGCAGCACTCGGGCGCTACCTGATAGGCAGGGGGCGTCGGCACCTGGCATTCGTCGGCCATGTCGGACTTGACGACAGTCGCATGGCCGATCGTCTCGCAGGTCTGCACCTGGCGACTGAAGAAGCCGGTCTTGATGCGCCGGTCGTCTACGACATCACGGCCACGCCGGGAACAGGGCAGGGTGGAGAGATCATCGGCACGATCATTCGCGAACATCCGCAGACGGATGCAGTCGTGTTTGCCGGTCATTATGTCGCGGTTGGAGCCATCCGCCACGCCTTTGACCTGCACCTGAATGTCCCCGGTCGCGTCGCGATTGCGGGCTTTGGAGATAGCATCGTGTCCGGCTGGATCAGGCCGGGATTGACCACGATCAGGTTTCCGGTGCGGGAAACCGGTATGGAGGCGGGCCGAATGCTCCTGGCGCGCCTGGCAGGCAAAACCCCGTCCGGGCGGGCGACGCGGCTCGGATTTGAGATCATCTCGCGTGAGAGTGCGTAGCAACTTCCGGTACCGCTGGCGCGGCGATAACGAAGGGTTCACCGGCATTTCCAATGCCCTCAACTTGTCGTGCAGTTCCCTATCCGGCGTCGCTTGCAGAAGGGCACAATTGGGCATTTTGACAGAAGTTCGCGAAGGTCTTGGCTTCCAGAACGGGCCGATACCGAATTAACTCGGCAATGTTCGTATCCGCGAACGGTCCAAGAGGAGATTGTCGCGTGGCACTTAATCGTAAGAATGCGGATGTTTGGATCTCGTTTGGCATTTAATCTGAGAACTTCGTCAAGTGCCGTTGCAAATCAGTTGCAGGTATGGGCTATCCCGAGTTGGCCTGGACGAGCTGCCAAGTTGTTGAAGAAACGAGGTATTCCAAACCTCTATTTCCGCCGCAGCGATTGCGAAATCATCAAAGTTCATCTCGACGTCGTGGCCCGCTGTTTCTCAAGTTAGATGCCATATTCCATGCGACATTCTCAGATTAACTGCCGTGTATCAAATTAGGTGCCGCGCTATCTTATTGAAAATGTTGAGGCAGATTCTTGCGGTTAACTGCCAAACGACACCCGCTGCTGCAATAGTTTGAGATGAGATCTGAGGCAAAGGGTGGAGTGAACCCCTCTGGCTGGACCACGGGGCGCTTCAAACTAAGCCGCCTGCTGGGCGAGTTGGGTTTCGAATTCTGCTGGCGATCGATAGCCAAGGGCCGAGTGCAACCGCTTGGCATTGTAGATCTCCTCAATGAACCTGGGCAAGCGTTCGGCCACATCCGCGAATGTCTCGTAGCCGGCGATGTAGATGTCCTCGACTTTCAGGGTCTTCATGAAGCTCTCTGCCTGAGCATTGTGATAAGGGTTGCCGACAGCGCTCATGGATCCCTGCAGACCGGCGGCATCGAGCGCTCGTCGATAGGTCTCACTTGCGTATTGGGCGGATTCAACCGGTCGTCGCAACACTGGGTTATTGTCCAGATTTCAGATATTCGTTCAAGGCTTCAGTTGGTGTCTTCCAGGCAAGGGTTTTTCGGGGCCTGTTGTTCAGAGTGTGTGCTACGGCTTGAATCTCTTGGGCAGTCCAGCGCGACAGGTCGGTGCCCTTCGGGAAGTATTGCCGCAAAAGGCCGTTGGTGTTCTCGTTCGTACCGCGTTGCCACGGACTGCGGGGAGCTGCGAAGAAGACCTTCACCCCGGTCTCGCTCGTGAACCGAGCATGGTCGGATAGCTCCTTCCCACGGTCCCAGGTCAATGACCGCCGCAGTCGGGCAGGCAGAGGCTTCATGGTGTCCTTGAGCGCATTGGCCATGGCGATGGCCCCATAGCCAGCCAGCGCCGGGCCGTTCTTCGTGCGTTGAACCAGACCGTAACCCTTCTGACGAGGCAGATGGACCAAGCTGGTAAAGCGAGTCGAACGCTCGACCAGGGTTCCGATTGCGGACCGGTTCAAACCGATGATCAGGTCACCCTCCCAATGTCCGGGCACCCCACGGTCTTCTACTTCTGCGGGGCGTTTGGTGATCATCACTGCGTCGCTGACGTGTGCCCATGCCTTGGCCTGAGCTCTGGCCCGCGGGATACGCAACGCCCGGCCGCGGCGCAGGCAGCCGACGAACTTGCGTTCGAGAGCACCGCGATGTTGGATGTAGAGGGCCTGATAGATGGCTTCGTGTGAGATGCGCATCGATTTGTCCTCCGGGAAGTCGATCTGCAGCCGATTGGCAATCTGTTCGGGCGACCACCCATTAACCCATTGCCTGTCACCGCGATGTGGCTTGTTGCGCCCCTTGAACGGTGCCTGCTGAGGGCCTGCAATCTCACGGCCGTCAGGGGCTTGGATCTTACCAGCCAAACGGTCTTGGACGTAGTGTTGCAAACGTGGGTTCGTCACCAGCTTCGCCGGCTTTGGTCTTCTGGCCACCAGTTCCGCCTTCCATTGTGCGACCGAAGCTCGATATTCGAGCTTCCCGCCACGCGTTGCAGCGTTTCGTCTCAGCTCTCGCGAGACCGAGGACGGGCTACGCCCGATACGGCGGGCGATCTCTCGCACCCCGACGCGTTGGGCCCACAGAAGTCCGATCGGCGATGTCACGTTATCGAGCGGTGATTGCGCTCTGCCGACGGCTCTCGGAAATCAGGCAACCGCGCCCGTCACAGCTTTCCAATGCGCAATTGCGCGGATGCGATGGATGTGGGTGGCGAGAGCGGAGCGGTTGTGACGTGGGGTGACAAAGAGATTTCGCAGCGCCGAGAAAATCGAGATGAAACGCTGCAAGCCTCCGGCTGATCGGAATCCCTGCATCGTCCGCTCTCGTTTTCGAAGCGGCAGGTGAGAGTTTTCCGCTCGGTTGTTGAGACCTTTATGGGACCGGTGTTCAACCGTTGGCATAATGTCACGCCTGGCTGCGCCATATGAGCGGAGCTTGTCGGTGACGATCCGCCTTGGCGGCATGCCTGTTTTCTTCAGTAACCTGATGAGCAATCGCTTCGCGGCCTTGGTGTCGCGTCGGCTCTGAACAATCTCATCGAGAACGTAGCCATCTTGATCAACGGCACGCCAAAGCCAGTGCTTCCTGCCCGCGATGGAAATCACCACCTCATCCAGATGCCAGACATCCTGAAGCGAAGGCCGCCGGCGACGAAGCTGCTTTGCGTAGGCCGGTCCGAATTTCAGACCCCATCGCCGGATCGTTTCATACGAGACGACGATGCCACGCTCCAGCAGCAACTCCTCGGCCAGGCGCAGGCTCAGCGGGAACCGAAAGTACAGCCAGACCGCATGGGCGATGATCTGTTGCGGGAAACGGTGACGCTTGTAGCTGATGGCCGGTTTCTTCATCCCACCGTCTCTACCCACCACTCACTCACAGGAGGTTTACGTGACAACGCCCGGTCATCTGTTCCGCCTCATTGGCGACTTCTTCGGCGATCCCAGCCGGGATCACAACCACTCCCTCAGCGTCCCCGACTATGACGTCGCCTGGCCAGACCGGCACTTCACCACAAGCAATGGGAACATTGAGGTCCACCGCCTGATGATGGACAAGATTCGTCGGTGCAGACGGACGTCTGTGATATGCCGGAATGGTCAAGTTCCCGATATCGGGGGAGTCTCGAAAGCCACCATCGGTGACGATGCCGGCTACACCTCGCATCATTAATCGCGAGACAAGAATGCCACCTGCCGAGGCCGCACGTGGGTTGCCTCGGCTATCCATCACCATTACGGCATCGGGCGGGCATTCCTCGACCGCCTTGCGCTGGGGGTGCGCAGGATCCTCGAACACGGTGATAGGATTGAGGTCCTCCCTGGCCGGAATGTAGCGGAGCGTGAAAGCTTCTCCGACCATGTTATACGGCTTTGCATCGACGGGGTGCACATCCTGGATGAACTGGTTCCGTAAACCGCGCTTGAAGAGAGCCGTGCAGAGGGTAGCGGTGCTTACTGCACTTAATTTTTTGCGGATATGTGCGGGTAAGTTACTCATGATTATCTCCTGAAAAACCCCTAAGGTTGCGGAATCTGCGGGAACTTGGGCGCCGGCGATGAGGGCAGCGGCATTTTGCAATGGTCAGGACGTATCGATGGGGCAGGAGCGATACCCTGCTCCACCGATACGGTGCATCAGACAAAACTAGGGAGCCAAAGAACCCAGGCGGGGAAGACGATCGCAAGGATGGTGACGATTGCGATTGCGATCATGAAAGGTATGCAACTCCTGGCAACGCTCAAGATACTGACGTTGCCGATACCTGCGGTGATGAACAGCACCATTCCGACGGGTGGGGTGATCAAACCGATCATAAGGACCATGACCATGATGAGGCCGAAATGGATCGGGTCCACCCCGAGCTGGGTTACCACCGGAAGCAGCACGGGCGTCAGGATGATGATCAGAGGGGTCGCCTCCATAAAGCACCCGAGGACCAGAAGCAGCAGTGCTATAAGAAGCAGCATGACCGTTCCGTCGGTTGTCACGGCCGTCAGCATGCTGGACAGTTGGAAGGCCATCTGTGAGTAGTTGATGACCCAACTCAGTAGCCCGGCTGCACCGATGGCGAACATGATAATCGCTGCACTCTTTGCCGAATCCAGCACGATCTCGAAAAGGTCGCTGAACCGGACTTCTCGGTAGATGAAGATGGAGACGATGAGGGCATAGACAACAGCCACGCCTGCAGCTTCGGTAGCCGTAAATATCCCGAACAGAATGCCACCCAGGATGATGACGGGCATCACGAGAGCGAGACTGGCATCCCAGAGCGCACGAAGGGCCTGCCGAAGACCTTTTCTCTCGTCCTTCGGAAGATTTGCGCGGCGCCCCATGATCGCGATGGTGATGATGAACGTGCCCGCCATTGCCAGCCCAGGAAGGGCGCCGGCAGCAAACATCTTGCCGACCGAGACGCCGGAGAGGGTCCCATACAAAATGAAAGGGATACTGGGTGGTATGATCGGACCAACTGTGCTGGCGGCCGAGATGACCGCTGCAGCAAAGGGGGTCGGGTATCCAGTGCGTTTCATCGAAGGGATCAGAACGGACCCCGTGCCGGCGGCGTCAGCCAGCGCCGAACCTGAAATGCCCGCCATGGCAACATTAGTCAGCACTGATACGTAGGCAAGGCCGCCGCGAAAATGGCCCACGAATGCCTGCACGCAGTTCACGAGCCGCAGGGTGATGCCGCCTCGGTTCATCAACTCGCCAGCGAGCATGAACAGAGGGATGGCGAGCCAAGTGAATTGATCCAGCCCGTGGAAAACCTGTTGGGGGACGACCTCCAGTGGAAGTGTTCCGGTGGCCAAAATAAAGACGGCAGAAGCCACCGAAGCGACTTCGCGAGATAGTCTAGTTTTGCGGACGCCATGCTCAAGCCTCCTGAATGCGCTCGTAGAGACCTTGCTCCCAGAGGCCCTCCGCCTCAAGCTTCAGGGCCGTCTCGTGCATAAGCTCTCGGAATGCCGTGCGGTCCACATCTTCCACGACCGCCATTCCAGCTTCTGAAAGCTTGTTTCTGTAGACATCTTCATTCTGTCGGACCAGGTCCTTTTCAAACGCTCCGGCTTCCAGCGCAGCATCTTGAACAATCTGCTGCTGCTCCTCGCTCATGCTGGTGAACGTCTGTTCCCGGACAGCGAACAGATATGGCACCAGCTGATGTTCGGTTAAGCTGACGTGGCTTTGGACCTCGTTATAGTGCTGCGTCAGGATTAACTCGAGCGGGTTCTCCTGCCCGTCGACCACACCCTGTTCCAATGCATTAAAAAGTTCACCGAGGGCCATCGGAGTAGGGCTGGCGCCGAGGGCACTCCATGCCTCGAGGTAGATCTTGCCTTCCGGTGTCCGCAACTTCAGCCCCTTGAGATCTGCAGGCTGGCGGATGGCTTTGTTCGCGGTGATGTTCCGCGCACCGCGATACCACCAGTCGAGGACGCGTCCCCCTTTCGCCCTCAGAAGCGCATCGCGGATCTCGTGGCCGACTTCCCCGTTAAAGACTTTCTCGAGGTGAGCATAGTCGCGGACGGCGTAGTACATCTGCACTCCGGTATACTGGGGCGTGAAAAAACTGATGGGCCCCACGCCCGTGATGGCAATGTCGACTGAGCCAATCTGCATGCCTTCCCACAGACTGCGTTCGCCACCCAGCAAGCCGTTGGGGTGCAGAAGGCGGAAGTTTCCGCCGGTGATACGCGCGATCGCGGCGACGGCCTGTGCGTCGGTGAAATCAGCCTCGTCCAGCGTGACACCGATCTTCCGCCAGTGCCGGGTGAGAACGAACGACAGCTCATCGCCCAGAAGCGGCCGGTAGCCATGAGAGAATCCGACACGGTTGTAGAACTGAGGATAGCGCGCCATGCGCTTCTCGATGCCCGGCATTCCGACAAGGATGAGGCCGATATTGGAGCGGTCGAAAAGATCGCGGACATATTCATGCGCAAGGTTCGACAGCCGTTCGGCCTCATCGATCACGATAAGCTCGATCAGACCGCAACCGTCACTCGAACGGCAGAAAAGTGTTAAACGCAGACCATCATAGGATGCCAGATAACGCTTGAAATTCCCTGCCAGATAGCTCTGAAGGTCACAGCTTTTAACGACCGGGAATTTGGCTGCCTTGATCCGGCGTTCGACCTTGCGGCGATTGCGCTCGATCATCTCCCGCTCGGAAAGTCGAAACAGGTAGCCGACATGATCGACGCCTTCGGTGGCACATAGCCGGGCCAGCTTCTGGTACTCGCGCTGGAATGCCGGCAGCTTCAGGGCCTTGAGATAATGGGCAAGCAGGATATCCGGCGCTTCGGCGGTCATGCGGCTTCTCCCGCATCAGACGACAGAAGGCGCATATGCTCTCTGCTCTACACCTTGATGGCGTTTGCTTCGCCGGTCGGCATTGCAGTGGCGACGCCGCTCGGCGAGATCATCGGCATGCGCTGGCTGTTCGTCGTGCTCGGTATCGGTGGAACCGTCGTCACGCTGCTTGGCTTCCTGTCGCCGGTCATCCTGGCCGTCGGTCGCCGCGTTCCCGATGCAGACGCATGATGACAGCGATCAACGGTCACCATCGTGGATAATCTCGCCCACTCGCTGGCCGGTGCTGCTCTGGCACGGACCGCTCGGGCTTCTCATCCTGCCGCCGCTCCTGGCGCTTGCCGTCGTCGGCTTCGACCGATGGCAGACGAAGCGGGAGAGGCGTCCGCCGAGCCGACGTCCGGTAAGGTTCTGGTGGGTGCTGGCGCTCGCCTATATCGGTGCCCTGTCCCATCCGCTGCTCGACTGGCTCAACGTCTACGGCATCCGGCTTCTGATGCCGTTCTCGGAACGCTGGTTCTACGGTGATACGCTCTTCATTATCGACCCTTGGCTTTGGCTGTCCCTGTCGCTCGGCATATGGCTGACGATCCGCCGCGAAAGACGCGGCAGCGTGAACCCGGGCCTTCCGGCAACGCTCGCCCTGCTGACGTTTGCTGCCTATTGCGGGGCAATGATGGGAGCAGGGCGAAGCGTGGAAGCCTTTGCAAGAGATGCGATCATCGCGGATGGCCATGGTCACCCGCAGCGGGTTCTGGCAAGCCCAACTGCCGTCAACCCCTTCCGTTGGGATATCGTCTTTGAAGTTGAGGACGGCTATCCCGGCTCTTGAGCGGGAATTTGGTCCTCTAACTTCACTCGAAGAATGGTTGAGAGGCACTGGAAAGCCTCTCCTCGAAGCTGCCCTTCTTGTCGAGAAGGCCGAGGTGGCGCTCCGTTAGGGCGATGGACGCACCGCGGGAACGGGCCCATTCGGCATGCTGACCCGACGCTTGATACGCCGGTGATGTTGGGGACTATCCGTAGCCATTATCGATTCAGGTCGACGCGCTGGCACCGCGATTAATCCTAGCAGCGCTGATGTTCAGCGCTGCTATTCGGCTAAGGAATGCTGAAGAAGAAGGCGCTGGATCATCTCCAGCGTGCGCGACTTTCAACCCGCGACTTTTCTCAATTCATCTGCCCGGCTCCTTCCGAAGAGGAAGGCTGCTGCCGCGGCGAAAAGAATAACCACCGCAGACACGAGGAAAAGCACTCTGAAGTGATTGCCATCAATTGCTGAGGTTGCGCTGTTCCACGACTGTCCGTCGTCAAATGAACTGAGACTTTTCGGGCTTTGGAAGAGCGGAGTTTCCGGCTCGGTTTGCGGGTTGATTT
>NZ_KQ410754.1 GCF_001262505.1 Shinella sp. SUS2 | reverse complement strand
TCCACCCGCTACTGTCCCGCCGGCGTCTACGAATGGGTGGAGAAGGACGGCAAGGACGTGTTCGTCATCAACGCGCAGAACTGCGTGCACTGCAAGACCTGCGACATCAAGGACCCCAACCAGAACATCAACTGGGTGCCCCCGCAGGGCGGCGAAGGGCCGGTCTATCCCAATATGTGAGGTTCGAAGAGGCCGGATCGCACGGACCCCCGCAGGAAAAAAGCGCGGTGAGGGGCCGTTTATCCCACTACGGGATGCGGATCGCATCGAGATGAACGAAAAGGCCGGGCGGATTGCCCGGCCTTTTTTCTGCCATGCACCTTAACCGTGCCCGCAACCCCGACGCGCCGCTTAACCCTCGATTAACCATAACCGCATAATTTCCCGCCCCGAGGACGAAAAATTCAAGGGGCTTTAACCATGTCGATTTCCCGCCGCGGATTCTTGCTCGGCGCATCCGCACTGCTCGCCGGCTGTGCGACGAACGGCACCAGCGACCGCGCCAACTACGGCGACCGGCTGGACGAGAAATTCCCGCTGAAGGCGATCCCGATTGACAAGATCAAGCCCGACCTGCGCCGCCAGGAAGTCGCCTATGACACCGGTCATGCGGCCGGCACCGTCGTCGTCGACACGCCGGCCCGCAGGCTCTACTACGTGCTCGGCAACGGCCGGGCGATGCGCTACGGCATCGGTGTCGGCCGTCAGGGCTATTCGCTGGCCGGCAGCGCCACCATCGGCCGCAAGGCGGAGTGGCCGACCTGGACGCCGACGCCGAACATGATCCGCCGCGACCCGAAGAAGAACCTGAAATATGCCGGCGGCGTGCCCGGCGGGCTCAACAACCCGCTGGGTGCCCGCGCCATCTATCTCTACCAGAACGGCAACGACACCATGTTCCGCATCCACGGCACCAACCAGCCGTGGTCGATCGGCGAGGCCATGTCGAGCGGCTGCGTGCGCATGCTCAACCAGGACGTGATCGACCTTTACGCCCGGGTGCAGCCCGGCGGCCGCGTCCACGTCATCCAGGGGCGCCGTCAAGCCTGACGGGCGGCGCGGATGCGACATCGCGCCGGGCCGGTGCGGGAAGAGGGGTCGGCTTTCGCCGGCCCTTTCGGCGTTTTCATTCTTTGAAAAAGCTGAACTGTATCATAACATTGCCGTCGCGACCCCAAGTTTGGACAAAGTCGGGGCCGTCTTGCGGATTTGGCCGTTCCATGACGCATAGGGGTCAATGGCAGACGCATTCGTACCGGCATTCGACTCCGTAGCTGCAAAAGTCGAGGCTGCGGTATCGTGGAAAGAGAAGGCCCTCGACTGGCCCTGTCCAAGATTGGATCCGCATGGGATCACGGGCCCGGCGCCGGCGGTGCAGCGGGCCCTTGTCGGCACAATGACACCGCCGAAATGAGGGAACGGATATGAAACATCTTCTTGCTTCCACCTGCCTCGTCGCCGGCCTTCTGGCCATGACGGGTGCGGCGCGCGCCGAATGTGGCGACGTGACCATTGCCAGCATGAACTGGCAGAGCGCCGAGGTTCTGGCTGCGCTCGACAAGTTCATCCTCACCGAAGGTTACGGCTGCAATGCCGAAGTCATCGTCGGTGACACGGTTCCGACCATCACCTCGATGATCGAGAAGGGTGAGCCGGATCTTGCGCCGGAAGGCTGGGTCGACCTGCTGCCGGACGTCGTCAACCGGGGCATCGAGGAAGGCAAGCTGATCGGTGCTGCCGTTGCCCTTTCCGACGCCGCCGTGCAGGGCTGGTGGATCCCGAAATACATCGCCGACGCCAATCCGGACATCAAGACGATCGACGACGCGCTGAAGCATCCGGAACTGTTCCCGGATCCGGAAGACAAGTCGAAGGGCGCCGTGCACAACGGCCCGCAGGGCTGGGGCGGCACGGTCGTGACCGGCCAGCTCTACAAGGCCTATGGCGGCGAAGCGGCGAATTTCACGCTGGTCGACACCGGCTCGGCCGCCGGCCTCGACGGCTCGATCGCCAAGGCCTACGAGCGCAAGGAAGGCTGGGTCGGCTACTACTGGGCGCCGACGGCCCTTCTCGGCAAGTACGAGATGGTGAAGCTCGAGCACGGCGTTCCCTATGACGCCGCCGAATGGAAGCGCTGCAACACGGTTGCCGATTGCCCGGATCCGAAGAAGAACGACTGGCCGAAGGACAAGGTCCAGACGCTGGTGACCAAGACCTTCTCCGAGCGCGCCGGCGCCGATGTCATGGGCTACCTGAACAAGCGTTCGTGGAGCAACGACACGGTCAACAAGCTGATGGCCTGGATGACCGACAACCAGGCGAGCGGCGACGATGGTGCCAAGCACTTCCTGGAGGAGAACGAAGCCCTCTGGAAGGACTGGGTCTCGCCGGAAGCAGCCGAAAAGATCAAGGCTGCGCTCTGAGCGGCTGATCGAAACGGGCGGCGTGTCTTCGGGCGCGCCGTCCTGCCTTCGTTTTATCGCATGTCGCTGGCGCAAATCGCTGCGCATATCAGCGCAACATCTATCAGGGTTGGCTTGAAGACCGGCGCAGATTGGTCAGAGCCGGAAGGGGATCGATATGGAATGGTTCACGAAATTTCCGACGATGGACGCGGATACCCTGCGCGATCTCAAGAAGACGATCGATGAGGGCTTCCGCACCTTCACCCGCGCCTATGGTGATGGCATCGAATCGATCTTCGAGCCGCTGCAGCACTTTCTCATCTGGTCCGAGCGCTTCATGACGAAGACGCCCTGGCCCATCATTCTTGTGTTGATCGCGCTCGTCGCCTGGTTCGCCAGCCGCAACTGGAAGATCGTCGCCGGTGCCGTCGGCACGCTGCTGGTCATCGGCTATTTCGACATGTGGGACGACACGATGAAGACGGTCTCGATGATCTTCGTCTGTACCGTCCTCTCCATCGTCATCGGCATTCCGATCGGCATTCTCATGTCGCGCTCGGACCGGGTGCAGAACATCATCAACCCGGTTCTCGACGTGATGCAGACCATGCCGAGCTTCGTCTACCTGATCCCGGTCGTCATGCTGCTCGGCATCGGCAAGGTGCCGGGGCTCATCGCCGTCGTCATCTATGCCATCCCGCCGATGATCCGCCTCACCAATCTCGGTATCCGCCTCGTCGACAAGGACGTGCTGGAAGCGGCGGACGCCTTCGGCTCCTCGAGCTGGCAGAAGCTGAAGAACGTGCAGATGCCGCTGGCACTGCCCACCATCATGGCAGGCATCAACCAGACCATCATGATGGCGCTCGCCATGGTGGTCATCGCCTCGATGATCGGCGTGCAAGGTCTCGGCCAGCCGGTGCTGAAGGCCATCTCCAACCAGTATTTCACGCTCGGCATCTTCAACGGCCTCGCCATCGTCGGCATCGCGATCATCTTCGACCGCGTCAGCCAGGCTTTCGGCAAGCGCCTGCAGAAACACCGCGAGATCATTCACGGTTGATTCGCGCGGACGTGAAAAAGGGCGCCCCGGCGACAAGCCGCGGGCGCCCCTTTTGTTTGGATCTTAGTGCTTGCGCGAGAACAATCCGGTCGAAAGCACCACGCCCGCGCCGACGACCAGCGCCGCGGTGATTTCCGCCGCACCAAAGCTTTCACCGAGAAAAACCGCGCCGCCGAGCGTTGCTAGCACCGGCGTGATGGCGGTGAAGGCGGCGGCCTGGCTGCCGCCGAGCGCGCGGATGGCCGTGCCGTAGGCGAAGGTAGCGATGAGGCCGGAGAGGATGCCCTGGCTGGTGACCTGGAGCGCGAGGTCGGACAGCGAGGCCTGGCCGAGATGCGTGCCATAGATGGCGGCGAGCACGAGATGGATCAGGAACGACCAGACGGCGATGAGGGCTGCTCCTTCCAGCGCACTTAGCCCCGAGCGACGGAAGGCATGGGTGAAGCCGGCCCAGAGAACGGCGCCGAGCGGCAGGAGCAGGAAGCCGGTCATCGTCATGCCACTCTTCTGCAAGCTGGCGGCCAAAAGGATGACGACGCCGGCAACGATGGCGGCGAGGCCGGCAAGGCGCATGCGATCCGGCCTCTCGCCGAAGAGCGCGATGCCGATCAGCGCGGTCGCCAGCGGCATGGAGCCGCCGAGAAGGATGCCGCCGGGTGCGGCGGGCGTCACATGCAGGGCTGCCGCCGTGACCTGGAAGAACAGCGCACCGGCCCCCGCTACCATGACGACGACGAGTTTCAGCGGCACGCCCTTCGGCAGCAGCCCGGTCTTCAGCCAGATCGGCGCCAGCAGGATGGCCGGCACGCCATAGCGGATGAGGCCGATATCGACGGTGCCGAGCGGTGTTGCGGCCGTGTGCCGGGTCGCCAGCACCCAGGTCGCCCATATCAGCACCGTGACGACCGCGCCGGCATAACCGGCGACCTGCGGATTGGATTTCCCTTCGGACGAAAGCGAGATCATGGCCATGGCGACGTTCCTTCCCGGCGTTGGCGCAATTCATGGTGAGACTCTAGCGCCGGGGGGCGAGGCATGTCCTTGCGACTTATGCCTTCTGGAATGTAGAATGCGCAGGATCATGCCAAAATCTGCGGGGAAAGTTTTGGAAAATGCCAAATCTCGATAAATTCGATATCGCCATCCTGAAGGTGCTTCAGGAGGATGCGCGCGCGACCAATGTCGAAATCGCCGAGCGGGTGAACCTCTCGCCGTCGCCCTGCCTGCGCCGCATCCGCAATCTGGAAAAATCCGGCGTGCTGCGCGGCTACCGTGCCGATATCGACCGCAAAGTGGTCGGCCTCGGCCTCACCGTCTTCGTCGAAATCAAGGTGGGGCGGCACAGCAAGGAAAACGCCATGGCCCAGCAGGAGGCGCTGCTCGCCATTCCGGAAGTGGTGTCCTGCTTCCTGATTTCCGGCAATGCCGATTTTCTGGCGGAGGTGGTGGTCGAGGACCTCTCGGCCTACGAGCGGCTCCTGACCGAGACGCTGCTCGCCATGCCCGGCGTCACCGACATCCGCTCCAATTTCGCGATCCGCAGCATCAAGACCGGCGGCCCCCTGAAGCTGCCGTCGCTCTGACGCGGAAAACCGCCCCGACGAGAGGCGTCGGAGCGGTTGGGACGGCCGGAGAGGCGGGGCCGTCCGGGGACGCCACCCCGGAGAGAGGGGGCGGCGTCCGACCTGTCGTCAATGCGCAGAGGCGACAGGCGCTTTCGCGGATTTCCAGGCGACGACCATGAGCGCGCCGATGACGGTGATGTGCTCCATCACCACGTAGAATTCGATCGTGCGGATCGGCTCCTGCATGGTCCAGAAATTATGCGCGATCGGGATGGTCAGCGCCGTGAAGACGGCAAGCATGCCGGCGCCGAGCCAGGTCCAGCGGTTGGCGATGATCAGCGCCGAGCCGACAAGCTGGGTAATGGCGACGGCGATGTTGAAACCCGTCGCCGGCTCCAGGCCGAAATGCGCCATCTCGGCCACGCCGGCGTTGAAATCGGCCAGTTTCGCGATGCCGGAGAGCCAGAACATCGAGGTGAGGACCGTGCGGGCGAGGAAGCCGAAGACGCGGCTGCCGGTGATGTTTTCGACGAGGGCGGACATGGATAGTCTCCGATAGATGACATGGACCCGCGGGGCGTCTTTCAGGCTGTCCCCGCCTGCCGCCCGCCGGTTGTTCTGTCCCTGTCCGGCGTGCTGCGATGGCTTATGTCTATCAGAGTTCGGGTGCGGTCGTGTCACCCTGGTAACACCCTTCGCCGCCCATTTTCGGGGGCGACGAAGGGCGTGCGCGGGCTCAAAAACCGTCGAGCACCAGCTTGCCGCGCGTGCGCCCGCTTTCGATCATCGCATGGGCCTTCCTGAGGTTTTCGGCATTGATCGGACCGACGACCTCGGCCAGCGTCGTGCGGATTTTTCCGTCATCGACGAGACGGGCGACGGCGTTCAGCAGCTTGTGCTGCTCGATCATGTCCGACGTCTGGAGAAGCGAGCGGGTGAACATCATCTCCCAATGCGTTGAAACGGACTTGCGCTTGAGGGGCAGCACATCCAGCGCCTTCGGATCGTCGATGAGGCCGAAGCGGCCCTGCGGCGCGATGGCCTCGGCGATCTCCGCCAGATGGTCCACCGAATTGGTCGTCGAGAAGATGAAGGCCGGGGCGCCGATGCCCAGCGCCGCGACCTCGGCGGCGAGCGGCCTGCTGTGGTCGACGACATGGTGCGCGCCGAGGCTCCTGACCCAGTCAGCCGTTTCCGGCCGTGAGGCCGTTGCGATGACGGTAAGGTCCGTCAGGGTGCGGGCGAGCTGCACGGCGATAGAGCCGACGCCGCCGGCACCGCCGATAATGAGGATGGCGTTTGCCGCACCCGGCACGGCATCGCGAACCTTCAGCCGGTCGAACAGCATTTCCCAGGCGGTGATCGCCGTCAGCGGCAGTGCGGCAGCGGCGGCGAAATCGAGCGAGGCGGGCTTGCTGCCGACGATGCGCTCGTCCACCAGGTGGAACTCGGAATTTGTGCCGGGCCGGTCGATGGCGCCGGCATAGAACACGGCGTCGCCCGCCTTGAACAGCGTGACGTCCGGTCCGACGGCCTTGACGATGCCCGCCGCATCGAAGCCGAGCACGCGCCATTCGCCGCCGGCCGGCGCGGCGTTGCGGCGAAGCTTGGTGTCTACCGGGTTGACGGAAACGGCCTTGATCTCGACCAGCAGGTCGCGGCCTTTCGGCTCTGGCACGGGTTGCTCGATATCGACGAGGGCTGTTTCGGAGGTGATTTCCTGCGAGGTCTGGTAGGCGATGGCGCGCATCTGGCTCTCCTTTCGCGTTGAATGGAGCCTAGATGAAGAGTAATCTCACTATCCGCAAGAATGCACATTTAATGCCCATAGTGTCGAAAAAGATACCGTGAATGTCCCGCCCGCGCGCCAAGCTCACGAAGGATTTCCCGGGCTGCCCGGTGGAATCGACGCTGTGTTTCCTCGACGGCAAATGGAAGGGCGTGATCCTGTTTCATCTGCTGGAGGGAAAGCTGCGCTTCAACGAACTGCGCCGCAAATTGCCGAGCGTCACGCAGCGCATGCTGACGAAGCAGCTGCGCGAACTGGAGGATGCGGGCATCCTCTCGCGCACCGTATTCCCCGTCGTGCCGCCCCGTGTCGATTATGAGCTGACGGCCGCAGGCCGCAGCCTGGAGCCGGTGATCAGCGCGCTCGCCGCCTGGGGTTCGAAAAACGTCACCCGCGAAGATGGGCAGACGGTCATCCGCCTGGCCCATGAAACGAAAACGGCGCCCCCGGAAGAGGACGCCGTCTGATCGGTTGAGCCTTAGGGGGATCACTCGGCCGGGCAGGCCGGCGTTGCCGCACGCTCGGTCTTTTCGAGCGCCAGGGAGACGAGGAAGACACCGAAGCCGACGACGGCGGTTGCCGCCCCCACAAAGCCCATCGAGCCGTAGCCGTAGCCGGCGCTGATCGCCATGCCGCCGAAGAGTGCGCCGAGCGCGTTGGCGACGTTGAAGGCCGAGTGGTTGAGGGCGGCGGCGAGCGTCTGCGCATCGCCGGCCACGTCCATCAGGCGCGTCTGGAGCGCCGGGCCGACGACGAAGCTGCAGCCGATGAGGAAACAGCAGATACCGAGCAGGATCGGGTTTTCCGCCGTCAGCGACAGGCTGATCAGCACGAAGAAATAGAGCACCAGCGACCAGCCGATGGTGCGCATCAGCGAGAGGTCGGCGAGCTTGGCGCCGAAGATGTTGCCGACGATCATGCCGCAGCCGAAGATCGCCATGATGACCGGTACCATGCCGACATGGAGCCCGGCGACCTCGGTAACGATCGGCGAGATATAGGAGAAGACGGCGAACATGCCGCAGAAGCCGCTGGCGGCGATGCCGAGCGTCAGCCAGACCTGCTTGCGCTTCAGCGCGCCGAGTTCTGTGAGGGCATTGATGCCCTTCGGCACGCTGTCGCGCGGCAGGAAGACGGCGATGAGTGCGACCGTCAGCAGGCCGGTGATGCCGACAGCGACGAACATGAACTGCCAGTCGAACAGCTGGCCGAAGAAGGCGGCGAGCGGCGTGCCGATCAGCGTGGCGACGGTGAGGCCCAGCATGACCTTGCCGACCGCCTGCGTGCGCTTGTTGACCGGCACCATGGAGGCGGCGACGAGCGCGGCGACACCGAAGTAAGCGCCGTGCGGCAGGCCGGAGAGGAACCGGAAGAGGATGAAGCTTTCGAAGGTGGGCGCGACCGCGCTGGCGAGATTGCCGGCGGCAAAGAGGCCCATCAGCACGAGGAGCAGGTCGCGCCGGCGGAACCGGGCGCCGACGACCGCGATGATCGGGGCACCGACCACCACACCGAGGGCATAGGCGCTGATGACATAGCCGGCCTCGGCCGTCGTCACGCCGAAAGTGGTGCCGACGTCCGGCAAGAGGCCCATGATGGCGAATTCGCCGGTGCCGATGCCAAAACTGCCGACGGCGAGCGCCAGGATGATCAGGGTGACGGTGAGCGCCGAAAGCGGCGGCTGCCCGGAGGAGAGGGCGGCATGGGGCAAGGCATGTTCGGACACGGGATGGCTCCGCAGGAATGGTCCACACGCGGACAATCGGCGACAGACCCTGCACGGGCGGCCACTCCTCCTGGCTGCTGATGCGGTATGGTCCGGCCGGAAAGGCCACGATGGGGAAGGTACAATGCGGCCAGCATGCGTACTCCCGACGCAGGCGACCGGGCGGCAATATATCAAAGAAGGGCGCTCTGCCTACTGCGATTTTTCACCCATCCCGCATTTGGCCGCGGGGCCGGCGCGCACGAATTCTTGCGCCGTATTTCACGGGCGCCTGTTAATCGCCGCTTTCTCTCTTATCTAATGGATCGATCATCACCCTTCAGGCGTTCTCGGCCTAGACGCGGAGTATGCGAATGAGAGTACAGGCGATATTCAACAGGGACGGGGGGACGTTCCGCACCACCGACATGGAGGCCTTTGCCCGCCACGCGGAGAGGGTTTTCTACGAGGCAGGGCACCACCTCGACTGCGATATCGTCGAAGGGGCCGATATCGAAATGGCGCTGCGGCGTTGTTCCGACCGGACGGATCTCGACGCCATGCTGGCCGGCGGCGGCGATGGCACGGTCTCAGCCGCGGCCGGGCTTGCCTGGCAGAGCAGGATGCCGCTTGGCATCGTCCCTGCCGGCACCATGAACCTCTTTGCCCGCTCGCTGAACATTCCGCTCGACATCTGGCAGGCGATCGATGCGCTGGCGGACGGCGACATCGCGGCGGCCGACATCGGCACGGCGGACGACCGGGCCTTCGTGCACCAGTTTTCCGCCGGCCTGCACGCCCGCATGGTGCGCCTGCGCAATGCCATGACCTACCGCTCGCGCATGGGCAAGATCGCGGCCAACACCCGGGCGGCCGTCGGCGTCATCTTCGATCCGCCGGAATTCGAGGTGGAGTTCAATGTCGACGGCGTCGAGGAGCATCGCATGGTCTCCGCCATCAATGTCTCGAACAACCGGTTTGGCGAAAACGGCCTGCTCTATGCCGAGGACCTCACCGGCGGCCATCTCGGTTTCTACACGACGAAACCGCTGAAGCCGACGGGCGTGGCCAAGCTCGCCTTCGATATCCTGCGCGGAAAACTGCGGGAAAATGCCGACGTTACCGAAATGACCGGCACGGCCGTCGACCTGCATTTTCCGAAGGTCGACCGGGCGATCAACTGCGTCATCGACGGTGAGCTGCTGCCGATGGACCGCGACGTCTCGATCCGGCTGCATCCGGGCGAGTTGAAGGTGATGGTGCCGAAAGTCCAGGCGAAGGCCATGGCCACGACGGAACCGGCGGCGGCCTGAGCGCGGGATGCGCGGCGTTTGCCCCTCACCCTAACCCTCTCCCCGCAGGCGGGGAGAGGGTACCTGCCCCGCGGGCGGGTGTTGGTTGAGGAAAGCGGATCGGCCTATCCCTTGCCCCGCTTGCGGGGGGAAGGTGGCCGGCAGGCCGGATGAGGGGTGGATCGCTAAATCCGCGGCAGATAGGTCTGGTAGTCGAAATCCGACACCGTGCGCAGGTAGACGATCGCCTCCTTGCGCTTCGTGTCGCCGTAGAGCTTCTGGTACTCCGCCCCGAACGCATCCTTGATGAAGGGCGAAGCGGAAAACTCCTCGACAGCCGTCAGGAAGTCGTGCGTCAGGCGCTTGGCGTCCGGCGCGTCCTTGCCCGGCTCGGTTACCGGACCCGGATCGAGCGTCTCGTCGAGCCCGAGCAGAATGCCGCCGAGGATCGCGGTCAGCAGCAGGTAGGGGTTCACATCCGCGCCCGCCACACGATGCTCGACGCGCGCCGCCGGACCGTCCTTGTCCGGAATGCGGATGGCGGTGCCGCGGTGGCCGAAACCCCAGGTCAGATCGACCGGCGCGAACGAACCCGGCTGGAAGCGGCGGTAGGAATTGGCGAAGGGCGCGAAGACGAGCTGCGCATCGCGCATCGTCTGCAACATGCCGGCGCAAACCGATTTCAGCTTCACCGGATCGCCGCCCTTGGCATCCAGAATGTTCTTGCCGTCCTTGTCGATGACGCTGCAATGCACATGCAGGCCCGAGCCTGCCTGGTCGGCATAGGGTTTTGCCATGCAGGTGGACTTGAGACCGAAGCGGCGTGCAGCCTGCTCGGCAATGCGCTTCAAGTAGATGCAGTCGTCGGCGGCGGCGAGCGCGTCCGGCCGGTGCAGGAGATTGATCTCGAACTGGCCGGGGCCGAACTCCGCCGTCGTCGCATCCGCCGGCAGGTCCATTTCCTTCGCCCAGGCCCGCACGGTCTGGAGATAGTCGTCGAGCGCGTCCGTCGCCCGCATGTCGTAGAGCTGGAAACCGTTCGGCTCGTCGCGGTACATCAACGCCGCCGGCGGACGCGGCTTGCCGGTCACGCGAAAATCGTCCTCGACCAGGTAGAACTCCAGTTCCGTCGCGACGACGGGCGTCAAACCCCTGTCTTCGAACCGCTTCAGCATGCGGGCGAGAATGGCGCGCGGGTCCATGAAGGTGGGTGTGCCGTCGAATTCGTGCATGGTGGCGAGCACCTGGCGCGATCCCTCGGGCGCCCAGGGCATGGCGGTCAGCGAACGGCGGTCGGGAATGCACACGCCATCGGGATCGCCGACGGAAAGCGAGAGGCCCGTGATGTCGTCATTGTCGTCGCCCCAGATGTCGAGCGACTGGGTGGAGGAGGGCAGGCGCACCGAACCATCCCAGATTTTCTTCTCGCCTTCGGGCGGAACCTGCTTGCCGCGGAGGTCCCCGTTCATGCCGACGAGGAGGATTTCGATACGGGGCGGGGCATTGGCGGGCGGCGAACCGGCTGCCGTCTTGTGGTTTGTCATGGTGCCTGCTTTTGGTTTGGCGGGAAGCATGGACAAGAAAATTTGCTTTCGCTCGATCTCTTGCCAAATGCCTGTTGTATGGGCATTTTCGTAACCCATTCTGTCCCGCCGTTCAATAAGGCGGGATCTACCCCCAAGGATGTAGTCAAATGTCGAACAGCAGTGCAGCAGCCGTTTCCAACCTCGGAGCCCTCGACGCCGCCCATCATCTTCACCCCTTCTCGGACATGAAGAAGCTGAACGCGACCGGCACCCGCATCATCGAACGAGGCGAGGGCTGCTACATCTTCGACAACCACGGCAAGCGCTATCTCGACGGCTTTGCCGGCCTCTGGTGCGTCAACATCGGCTATGGCCGCAAGGAAATCGCGGACGCCGTCGTGCGCCAGATGAACGAGCTGCCCTACTACAACACCTTCTTCGGCACCACGACGCCGCCGGCCGTGCTGCTCGCCCAGAAGATCACGTCGCATGCCGGCCCGAACATCAACCGCGTCTTCTTCACCGGCTCCGGTTCGGAGGCCAACGATACGTGGTTCCGCATGGCCCGCGTCTACTGGGGCGCCATGGGCAAGCCGACCAAGAAGGCGATCATCGCCCGCAAGAACGGCTATCACGGCTCGACGGTTGCCGGCGCGTCGCTCGGCGGCATGAAATGGATGCATGAGCAGGGTGACCTGCCGATCGAGGGCATCCACCATATCGACCAGCCTTTCTGGTATGCCGAGGGTGGCGATCTCACCTCGGACGAGTTCGGCCTGAAGATGGCCCGCCAGCTCGAAGAGAAGATCGACGAGCTCGGTGAGGACAACGTTGCCGCCTTCATCGCCGAGCCGATCCAGGGCGCGGGTGGCGTCATCGTGCCGCCGGCCACCTACTGGCCGGAAATCGCCCGCATCTGCAAGGCGCGCAATATCCTTCTCGTGACCGACGAAGTGATCTGCGGCTTCGGTCGTACCGGCCAGTGGTTCGGCCACCAGCATTTCGGCGTCGAGCCTGACCTTGCGCCCATCGCCAAGGGCCTGTCCTCCGGCTACCTGCCGATCGGCGGCGTCATGGTGTCCGACCGCGTCGGCAACGTGCTGGTCGAAGAAGTCGGCGATTTCAACCACGGCTTCACCTATTCCGGCCACCCTGTCTGTGCGGCCGCGGCGCTGGAAAACCTGCGCATCATCGAGGATGAGAAGCTCGTCGAGCGCGTTCACGACGACATCGGTCCCTATCTCGCTGCGGGTCTCAAGTCGCTCGAAGACCTGCCGATTGTCGGCCAGGTCCAGCAGGTCGGCCTGATGGCCGCCGTCCAGCTTGCCGAGGACAAATCGAGCCGCAAGCGCTTCGAGGACAAGGAAAAGGCCGGCGTCACCGTGCGCAACCATTGCCTGGAAAACGGCCTGGTGCTGCGCGCCACCGGCGACCGCATGCTCTTCTCCCCGCCGCTCGTCATCAGCCATGCGGAAGTCGACCAGATGATCGACATCACCCGCAAGGGACTGGAGCACGCCTGGAAGGTGATGACGGCCTGATCGGCCTCATCACGCGATCCGAAGGCCGAGATGCTCGGCCATCGGATTAAAATCCCTGTCGGCATGGAGCAGGCTGTGGCCATGCTCCATGCAATAGGTGCCGATGATGAGATCGGCGGTCTTGCGGATGGTGATGCCTTTTGAGCGCAGTTTGCGGTAATTGCTCGCGGCTTTGACCGCTATCTCCGGAGAGAGCATCGGTACGACCGTGAACCGCGCCAGTCTCTTCTGAATGTTTGCGGCATGTCGGTCGTTCTCTGCTCCTCGGAGAACCTCCAGAAGAATGACGTCACCCATGATGATATCGGAACCGGCAGACAAGATTTTTAGCCGCGCGGTTTCGGGCGTCAGGATTCCACGGATAGCCGCAATCCAGACCGAACTATCGGCAATGATCATTGCGCCGCGTCTTTACCGAAGTCCTCAGAAGGATCGATATCGGTTCGCATCGCGTCGAGGTCGCCTTCCCACCCGATTCCCCACAGCTCATCCAATGCTTGCCTTCGGTAGCCGTTTTCAACGAACTGGCGAAGCGCCAGCTCGACGGTCGCCTTTTTCGTCGGCAAACCAGAGAGCTCCATCGCCTTGGCGATCAAGTCGTCATCAAGTTCGATGTTCGTGCGCATGCTGACCTCGTGTGTATGAGGAGGGGTGATTCTACACCAAGGCGCGACTGCTCACAACAACGTCACTGAAACGCCGTCTCGAAGAAGCTCCTGAGCTTGCGTGAATGCAGCTTCTCCGTCGGCATGCCTGCGAGCTTCTCCAGCGCCCGGATGCCGATCCGTAGATGCTGGTTCACCTGCGTCCGGTAAAATGCCGTCGCCATGCCCGGCAACTTCAGTTCGCCGTGCAGCGGCTTGTCGGACACGCAGAGCAGGGTGCCGTAGGGCACGCGGAAGCGGAAGCCGTTGGCGGCAATGGTCGCGGATTCCATGTCGAGCGCGATGGCGCGGGACTGGGAGAGGCGTTTGACGGGGCCGCGCTGGTCGCGCAGTTCCCAGTTGCGGTTGTCGATCGTCGCCACGGTGCCGGTACGCATGATGCGCTTGAGGTCATAGCCCTCAAGGCCTGTCACCTCTTCCACGGCGCTTTCCAGCGCAACCTGCACCTCCGCCAGCGCCGGGATCGGCACCCAGACCGGCAGGTCGTCGTCGAGAACGTGGTCCTCGCGCACATAGGCATGGGCGAGCACGTAGTCGCCGAGCGTCTGGCTGTTCCTGAGGCCTGCGCAATGGCCGAGCATCAGCCAGGCATGCGGACGCAGCACGGCGATGTGGTCGGTGATCGTCTTGGCATTGGAGGGGCCGACGCCGATATTGACGAGCGTGATGCCGCCATGGCCCTTCTTCTTGATATGGTAGGCCGGCATCTGCGGCAGGCGGGCGAGCGTCAGATCGGTCTCCGGCTTGTCGGCGCCGGCGGGCGTGACGATGTTGCCGGGCTCGACGAAGGTCGTGTAGCCGTTGCCACCTTCGGCCATCTGCAGGCGCGCCCAGGCGCAGAACTCGTCGACATAGAACTGGTAGTTCGTGAAGAGCACGAAGTTTTGGAAATGGTTGGCGCTCGTCGCCGTATAGTGGCTGAGACGGGCGAGCGAATAATCGATGCGCTGCGCGGTGAACGGCCCGAGCGGCGAGGGCTCGCCGGGACCGGGCTCATAGGCGCCGTTGGCGATTTCGTCGTCGGTGGTGGTGAGGTCCGGCGCGTCGAAGAGATCACGCAATGGCAGCTCGATGCCCTCGGCGATCTCCGCCTCGACATAGGCACCTTCGCCGAAGGCGAAATGCAGCGGGATCGGCGTCGTCGATTCCGATACCACGACGCGAACGCCGTGGTTGCGCATCAGGAGGCCGAGCTGTTCCTTGAGATAGTGCCGGAAGAGCTTCGGACGGGTGATGGTGGTCGTGTAGACGCCGGGCGAGGCGACATAGCCGTATGAGAGCCGGGAATCGACATGGCCGAAGCTGGTCGTCTCGATGGAGACCTGCGGGTAGCAGGCGCGGAACCGCTTGTCGGGCGTACCGTTCTTGCCGAGCGAGACGAAGGCATTCGTCAGAAAGGTCGTGTTGCGGTCGTAAAGGGCCTGAAGGGCATCGACCGCGGCCACCGGATCCTCGAAGGAACGGGGCTCATAGGGCTCGGGCGTTGCGAAGGAAAGGGGCCTGGGGGAGAAGATTCGTTTGCTCATGAATCACTATAAGTGTTGTTGTTTGACAAGCAAACGACAACTTCAGCGCGCCCGCAAGCCTCAGGACCGATCGACATTCAACCCGTGCCGTTTGCAGGCCGGTACGGGCTGAATGTCGATCGGTCCTAGCGCGGGGCTGCCAGAATGATGCCGGCACCGACCAGCGCCAGCGCCGCGCCCGCCGCATCGAAGCGGTCGGGGCGAAGCCCCTCGGCAAGCCAGAGCCAGAGGAGCGAGGCGGCGATATAGACGCCGCCATAGGCAGCATAGGCGCGGCCGGCAAAGGCGCTGTCGACCTGCGTCAGCAGCCAGCCGAAAAGCGCGAGCGAGACCATGCCGGGCACGAGCCACAGAATGGACTTGTCGAGCCGCCACCACGCCCAGAAGGCGAAACATCCGGCGATCTCGGCAAGGGCCGCAAGGGAAAAGACGAGAAGGGATTTCATCCGGGCTCCAGGGGCAGGCGTTCGATCTGCGCTCGGCCCGCTCCCGGATTTTTACCGAAGGGCTATGCGCTGGCCTGACCGGTTTAGCACGGACGGCAGAAGGGGAAAGCGTATTCTCAGCTCATCGACTGGCGCTGGAGCGTGACGAAGAGCACGAGGCCTGCGCCCTGTTTTTCGATGCCGAGGCCGCCGGCATTGCTCCAGGCGAGCGCGCCGACCGGGGTGATCAGCATCGCCGAGAGGGCGAGAATGCGCAGGGCCGTGGCGCAGGTATGGGTCAGGGCGGTCGTCATCGCGGCGTGTTCCGGCGTCTTGGGGAAAGGATCAGAGCGAGGCGCGGCACATGTCCGGCGCCATGCAGGCGACGAGCTTGCCCGTGGTGTTGTGCGTGCTGCGGCGGTAGTCGGTTTCGACCGCGGCGGCGAGCATGATCGCAAAAATGGCCATCAGCAGGGTGATGATCGTCAGGCGGCGTGCGAGGATGTCCATGGTGTCGTCCCTCAGTGAAATGTTTCAGTGTGGCCCTTGTCGCATTGCGGGACTGAACGCTCCCTGAGAGGTCGGTTCATCTCCTGTTCAGGAAAGCTGTGATCGCGCCAAAAGGGGGGAGGGAGCAGGCCGCGCGGAGCGGCGGCAGGCGCGGCGCATGTCCAGAATGCCGTCGCCCATCACGCGAGGCGATTGGCATACACCGAGCGGTTCTGAAGCCGTGTTCGGCCTGAAAGGCCGCTGTTTTCATCCGGGAATGCAAATCGGCGCCGGCAAGGGCGGAGGGCCTCTGCACAGAGCCGCAGTCGGGCGGGTATACCGGCGCCGGGGCGCCGGCCGGTTTCTTCACCCCTGTCCGTTCAAAGCCGCGACCAGGTCTGCGACTTGCAGAGCACCTTCAGGACGCAGCCCTTCATCTTCAGCGAATTGCCGCTGACCGCGCCGGAGCCGCTATAGGTCTTGTCCGCGGCCGGGTCGGTGATCGAACCGGAATAGTCCACGCCGGCGCCGTCCAGCTTGCCGATGCGCTTGCCGGCGAATTTCCCGGTTTTCAATGTGATGCAGAAGCTGCCGCCGCATCTGGCGATTGCCGCGGTCTCGCCGCTGGCGGTCTTCCAGTTGCCCTCGATCGGCTCGGCGGCGAGGGCCGTGCCGGGAACGGCGAGCAATGCCGCGGCGATCCATGTCTTCAGGTTCATGTGCTTCCTCCTCCAGAATGCGGTGGGAATAGTGTCTTACGCGAACGTAAAAGTAAACATGCTGGAAAGGCGGATTCGTGCGCGGTCTTTGATGCTGGCGGTGTGGAAAAATGCGCCCTGGAAAAATCCGACCGGTTTGCGTGGTTAGCGAAAGGTTGAAATCGGCGGTTGAACAATCGGTAAATTTTGAAGCAAATGCCGCGGTTTCCAGCGCTTTCGATGTTTAACGAAAACCCAATTTTACCAAGCGTTTGGACTTTGTTTGTCTCAAATTAAGCATGCATTTTAAGCGCATTTTGAAAGGCCCGCGGCATAGTGGAGCCATAAGACGAGCAGGGAAAACCCGCCGGCAAAACTCTGACGGAAGACCAAGGCCGCACAAGACGGTAGGCGCCGGAAGAGGCCCGAAAGGGCAGGTAAAACAGGACAATACGAGCAGAAAACCAGGTAGACAGGGACAATCGAAATGGCACGCTTTGACTTTCAGAACACCGAAACGGCCGCCATGACGGGCGGCGAGAACCGCGCCGAAATCTTCTGCGACATGGGCCTCATGTATGCCACCGGCCGCGGCTGCGCCGTCGATGTGGTACAGGCGCACAAATGGCTCAACATCGCCGCTATCAAGGGTTGCGAACGCGCCGCGGAGCTGCGCGCCGACCTTGCCGCGACGATGACGAAGACCGACCTCGCCCTGGCGCTGCGCGCCGCCCGCGAGTGGATGACGGTTCATTGACAGGCGACTGGCGAACAGGGAGCAGCGAATAGGCAAGCGTCAAGAAGACCGTGGAAACGGCAACGCTCCAATTTGCTATTCACTGTTCGCTATTTGCTTCAAAACCTGCGGCAACGCTTCCTCGAGCAACGCCATATCGTTTTCCGGCCCGACGCTGATGCGGATGCATCGGTTGAGGGGGGCGACGCCCGGCATGCGGATGAAGACGCCATGTTCCATCAGACCATCGACAATGGCCCGGGCGTGGGTGCCGTCCCGGCCGCAATCGATGGTGACGAAATTGGTGGCGGAGGCGAGGGGAGCGAGGCCGCTGGACCGCGCGATCTGCGAGATGCGTTCGCGGGACGCGGCGATACGGGCGATGACGTCCGCAAGGTAGGCCTGATCCTTCAGCGCGGCGAGTGCCGCCTCGATCGAAATCCGGGCCATGCCGAAATGATTTCGGATCTTGTCGAAGGCCTGCGCATTGCCGAGCGTGCCGATCGCGTAGCCGATCCGCGCGCCGGCAAGGCCGTAGGCCTTCGAGAACGTGCGCATGCGCAGGATGTTCGGCTGGCCGATCAGTGCACTGATCGCCGGAATGGTGCCCATCGGTGCCGTCTCGCCATAGGCTTCGTCGAGAATGAGCAGCGTCGTTTCCGGCAGCGCCCGCGCGAAGGAGACGACGCTGTCGGCGTCCCACCAGCTTCCCATCGGATTGTCCGGATTGGCGAAATAGACCAGCGGCGCGTTTTCCCGCCGCACGGCTTCGAGCAGGCCGTCGAGGTCCTCCCGGTCGTTGACATAGGGCACGGTGACGAGCCGTCCGCCGAACCCGTTCACATGATAGTTGAAGGTGGGATAGCCGCCGAGCGAGGTGACGACCGGCGTGCCCGGCTCGATGACCAGCCGTGCGATCTCGCCGAGCAGCCCGTCGATGCCGCCGCCGATGGCGATGTTGTCGCGCGAAATGCCCTGATGCAGGGCAAGCGCCTCCCGTAGCTCGAAATTCTCCGGGTCGGCATACATCCAGGTGGTGCCGGCGGCGGCGCTCATCGCCTCCAGCACGGACGGTGCCGGGCCGAAGCCGCTCTCGTTGGCGCCGATGCGGGCGCGCACGGCCAGGCCGCGGTTGCGCTCGATGGCTTCCGGCCCAACGAAGGGCACCGTTGCGGGCAGGGACTGGGCGAGGGCGGTGAAGCGGGAGAATGCGGACATGGGACCTGCTGGGATCGATCGACACGGATGCGGGAGGCCGCTGCCGATGCGCCGCAAGACCACGCCGCCGGAATCGGTTTCCCGGCGGCAGCCTAGCCAATAATGCGGGGCGGGGAAACGCTCAGTTGGCTGCCGAGCCGATGCCGGCCTTCTTCTCCACGCCCGTCATGTAACGCCGCTCCGGCTGCTTGAGGCGGCCGGTAATGCCGCCGGTAAAGTAATCCGACCGCACGATCATGCGCAGGAGTTCTTCGTCGATCTCCTTGATGAACTGCACGCCGATGCGGTTGTCGTTGCGGTAGACTTCCGCGCAGCCGATGCGTGAGGTGACACCGACGATGGAAAGGTAGTAGTGCAGCGGCAGGCCGATCGTCGTGTTGACGATGAAACTCGCGCCGCCGAGCGATATGTCGATCAGCTTGCATGTGCGTGTCTTGGGCGCCATCAGGTCGAAACCGACCGTCATCAGCATGCCTTGCCGGTTGACCGCGAACCGTTCCCATTTCCGTTCGTAGAGGCCTGCGCCTATGCGCTGCTTTGCGTCGTCACTCATTGCCGCTTTCTCCCAAAGAGGACGTCATGTCCGACAGAGACGGGCAGAGTGTCGCAGGCGATTATTTTGTTTCGTTAAAACAAATGCTTAAAAGTTTAAGTGTTCCGCTTTTCGGCACAGCCGCCGCTCAGGCGTCGTGGTCCTGGGGTGCCCGGCCGAGCACGAGGTCGAGAAAATCCGCATCGAGGAACATGTTGAAGCGCACCACCAGCTCTTCGCCGTCGCGCTTGAACTCCGTGCAGGGGATCTCGTCGCGGATGCCGTGGATCTCCAGATAGAAGTTCTCCGGCAGGGTCAGCGCCTTGTTGATCGAAAGCACCGCGCCGGCGCTGGAAATGCTGCGGATGAGGCAGGTGTAACGCATCGCCGTGCTGAGGTGATGGCCGATCGGCGTGACGAAGCCCGGCCTGTCGATGCGATACTGGACGAAGCTGCGCTTGGGGTGGCGCAGGCGAAGCTGGTCGTGGATGTGTTCGAGGGGCATGGCTCCCTCCCGCTCCTGTGGCTCGTGACCGAGTGTACCGAAACGGGATGGACAAAACGTGAAGACGGCCGCTTGCATTCGAGCAAGCGGCCGTCGGAGCCGGAAAAGCCGGAATGGCTTACTGGAAGGCCTGGAGACCCGTCTGGGCACGGCCGAGGATAAGGGCGTGGATGTCGTGAGTGCCCTCGTAGGTGTTGACCGCCTCGAGGTTCATGACGTGGCGGATGACGCCGTATTCGTCCGAAACGCCGTTGCCGCCGTGCATGTCGCGCGCGACGCGGGCGATGTCGAGCGCCTTGCCGCAATTGTTGCGCTTCATCAGCGAGATGAGTTCGGCCGGGGCGCGGTGCTCGTCGAAGAGGCGGCCGAGGCGAAGCGCGCCCTGCAGGCCGAGAGCGATCTCGGTCTCCATGTCGGCGAGCTTCTTCTGGATGAGCTGGGTGGCGGCGAGCGGCTTGCCGAACTGCTTGCGGTCGAGCGTGTACTGGCGCGCGGCATGCCAGCAGAATTCGGCGGCGCCCATGGCGCCCCAGGCGATACCGTAGCGGGCACGGTTGAGGCAACCGAAGGGACCGGCAAGGCCGGCGACCTCGGGCAGCAGGTTTTCCTCGGGCACGAAGACGTCCTGCATCATGATCATGCCCGTCGCCGAGGCGCGCAGCGAGAACTTGCCCTCGATCTTCGGCGTCTCGAAGCCCTTCATGCCGCGCTCCAGTACGAAGCCCTTGATCTTGTTGTCATGCGCGTCGGACTTCGCCCAGACGACGGCGACATCGGCGATCGGCGAATTGGTGATCCAGTTCTTGGCGCCGGAGATGAGGTAACCGCCATCGACCTTCTTGGCGCGGGTGATCATGGAGGAGGGGTCCGAGCCGTGGTCGGGCTCGGTGAGACCGAAGCAGCCGACCCATTCGCCGGAGGCGAGCTTCGGCAGGTACTTCTTGCGGGTCTCTTCCGTGCCAAAGGCGAAGATCGGATGCATGACGAGCGAGGACTGCACGGACATGGCCGAGCGGTAGCCCGAATCGACGCGTTCGACTTCGCGCGCGACGAGGCCGTAGGAGACGTAGTTGGCGCCGACGCCGCCATATTCCTCCGGAACCGTCGGGCCGAGCAGGCCGAGTTCGCCCATCTCGCTCATGATCTCGCGGTGGAAGATCTCGTGGCGGTTGGCTTCGGTGACGCGCGAAGCGAGCTTGTCCTGGCAATAGGCGCGGGCCGTGTCGCGGATCATGCGCTCTTCGTCGGTGAGCTGGTCCTCCAGGAGGAAGGGGTCTGCCCAGTCGAAGGGCGCCATCTTGGCGCGGGCCTGCTGTGGGGTGGCGCTGTGATGCTCGCTCATGGATGTCCTCCTGTCGCGGTTTTGTCGTTGCAGAAGTGCTACATCAGCTTGCCCCTCTCCGAAAGGCCGGGAACGAACCGGATCGGCAAACGCTTTGGCTATTTATGAATGCCCTCATGAGTCTGGAGAATGAGCCGTCCCCCGCATTTTTCCCGTTTTGCCTTGATCCTGCCGCGCCGGATGAGCAAGTAACCTGACGATGAGCAATTCCACGAAAGAGAGGCCAAGCATGCGGGACCGCTTCAAGCGATCGGTCGAACGGCTGCTGCCGACCGAAGCGCGGCTGGGTGACCTGTTCTGGCCGTTCCAGCGCAGTCCGGAGCGCAAGGCGCCCGCCACCCGTCGCCGTCCGGCCGGCTCCTCCGGGCTCGTCGAAGTCACCGGCTTCGGCAGCAATCCGGGCTGCCTTCTGATGTTCGAGCATATTCCGGAGGGGCTTCCGGCCGGCCGGCCGCTCGTTCTGGTGCTGCACGGCTGCCGGCAGGATGCCGAAAGTTATGATCGGGCAGCCGGCTGGGCGTCGCTTGCCGAAGAGCGCGGCTTTTCGGTCGTCTATGCCCAGCAGCGCGAGGTGAACAATCCGCGGCTCTGTTTCACCTGGTTCCGGCCGAGCGAGGTGACGCGCGACCGCGGCGAGCTGATGTCGATCCGCCAGATGGTGGCCCATACGGCCGAACGCGCGACAAGCGATCCGGAGCGCATCTTCATCACCGGTCTTTCCGCCGGCGGCGCGATGACGGCGGCGATGCTCGCCAACTATCCCGAGCTCTTTGCCGGCGGTGCGATCATCGCCGGGCTGCCCTTCGGTGCCGCGCGCGACGCCACCCGCGCCTTCGATGCCATGGGCGAGGCGCCGGAAAGGAGCCCGCGCGAATGGAGCGATCTGGTGCGCGCCGTCTCCCCGCGCATGGCGCGCAAGCCGGCCATCTCGATCTGGCACGGCACGGCGGACGAAACCGTTGCGCTGTCGAACGGCCTCGCGCTGGTCGAACAATGGCGCGACCTCTATCGCCTGCCGAAGGAGGCCTTCGTGGAAAAGCGCATGAAGGGCCGTCGCACGCGCATCTGGCCCGACAAGGAGGGCAAGCCGCTCGTCACCTTCCACGAGATCGACGGCATGCGTCACGGCACGCCGGTGGAGCGCGGCGAGGGCGGCGGTTACGCCGCTGCCATCGAACCCTTCATGCTGGAAGCCGGCTTTTCCTCGACGCTGGAGATTGCGAAAGCCTGGGGCCTGACGCGCAAGTGGAAGCGGTAGGCGGCACCTACGCCAGCAGCCACTCGTGCTCCTTGGCGTTGTGGAACTTCCACACGCGCTTCGGCCCGGCCATCACGTTGAGATAATAGAGGTCATAGCCGTGGATGGTGGCGCAGGGATGGTAGCCTTTCGGCACCAGCGTCACGTCGCCATCCTCCACCGCCATCGCCACGTCGAGCGAACGGTCGTCCGTATAGACGCGCTGGAACGCGAAACCCTGCGGCGGGTTGAGGCGGTGGTAATAGGTTTCCTCCAGGAAGCTTTCGTGCGGAAGATTGTCCTGGTCGTGCTTGTGCGAAGGGTAGGACGAGGTGTTGCCGCTCGGCGTGATCACCTCCACGACGAGCAGCGAATGGGCCGAATTGTCGTCTTCCGGCATGATGTTGTGGACATGCCTGACATTCGAGCCCTTGCCGCGGCTGACCTTTGGATGCGTGCCAGGCGGAATGGCCTTGGCCTTGTGGTTGCCGCCGCCCGGGGCCGAGCAGACGGCAAGTTCGAGATCCGTTTCCGCCGTCACCGACCAGTTGGAATCGGCCGGGATGTAGAGTGCATGCGGCGCGCCCTCGAACGGGCTCATGCGCTCGCCAAGGATGCCGAAATCCTGGTCCGCCGCCGTCGCCTTGCCCTTGCCGGAGATCCACACGAGGCAGACCTCGCGGCTTCCCGTCTCGGCGGCCAGGATTTCACCCGGCTTCATGCGGTGCACGTCGAAGCCGACATAGGTCCAGCCGGCGCTTTCGGGTGTCACATGGCTGACGCGGCCATGGTAGCCTTCGGGTTTGATGAGCAGGGTCGACATGGGTTTCTTCCTTTCAGTCGGCATCGGGGGAAGGGTTATCCTTTCGGAAACCCTTCCGTCTCCACGGTATAACCCGCCGCCGTCATGACGCGCATCAATTCCGCGTACCCGACCTCGGCCATCTTCTGCGGCGGTGCCGTGCGCGGGTCCTGCTCGGCCTCGACGACGAACCAGCCTTCATAGCCATAGTCGGCGAAACGCTGCACGATGGCGCCGAAATCGAGCGAGCCGTCGCCCGGAACGGTGAAGGCGCCCAGTGCCACGGCATCAAGGAAGGATTGTTTCGTGCGGTCGAGCCCGTCGACGACGGAACGGCGGATGTCCTTGACATGCACATGGTTGATGCGGGCATGGTGGTTGTCGATGGCGCGCAGCACATCGCCGCCGGCAAAGGCGAGATGGCCGGCATCGAGCAGCAGCGGAATGCCTTCGCCCGAATTTTTCATGAAGGCGTCGAGTTCCGGTTCGGTCTCGACGACGGCGGCCATGTGGTGGTGATAGGACAGCGGCATGCCCTGGTCAGCGCACCATTCGCCGAATTCGGTGACGCGGCGGCCATAGGCCTTCATCTCGTCGTCGGAGAGTTTTGGCTTGGTGGCGAGCGGCTTGGAGCGGTCGCCCTGGATGGAGCGGCCGACTTCGCCATAGACGATGCAGGGCGCATTGACCGCCTTGAACAGGTCGATCATCGGCAGGATGCGATCCTTGTTGGCCGAAAGCGCCTCGTCGACCAGCGTGCCGGAGAACCAGCCGCCGCACAGCGTCACGTCGGCCGCACGCAGGATGGGCAGCATGACGGCCGGGTCCTCGGGAAAGCGGCGGCCCTTCTCCATGCCCGTGAAGCCGGCGCTGCGCGACTGCCGCAGGCATTCTTCCAGGGATACGTCGTCGCTGAGCTCCGGAAGGTCGTCGTTCCACCAGGCGATGGGCGACATGCCGAGTTTGGCTTTCATTATCGTCTCCTTGCGGGAGGCAACGGCCTCCCTTGTCCTTGTTGCTCCCTCCCTCGCTTCGGTCATCCCCGGATTTGACCCGAGGATGACCGAAGCGAGGGAGAGCGTTGTCTGTCCTAGCCGATCCGCTGGGCTTCGAGCGCCTTCACATAGGCCTCGCGCGCGGTGTTGACCTCGTCGCGCGCGCTCACTTCGGGAACCGCGACATCCCACCAGTGGCCGCCGTCCTTTGTGGTGATCAGCGGGTCGGTGTCGATGACGATGACGGAGGTGCGGTCGTTGCCCTTGCTTTGCTGGATGGCCGTCTCGAGGTCGGCGATGGAGGAGACCTTGACGGCGACCGCGCCCATGCTTTCGGCATGCGCCCGGAAGTCGATATCCGGCATCATCTCGATCATCGAGTCCTTCAGGAGGTTGTTGAAGTTCGCGCCGCCAGTCGCCATCTGCAGCCGGTTGATGCAGCCATAGCCGCGGTTGTCGAGTACGACGATCGTCAGTTTCTGGCCGAGCATGATGGAGGTCGACAGCTCGGAGTTCATCATCATGTAGGAGCCGTCGCCGACCATGACGACGACATCGGCCTCCGGCCGCGCCAGCTTGACGCCGAGGCCGCCGGCAATCTCGTAGCCCATGCAGGAGAAGCCGTATTCCATGTGGTAGCCGCCCGGCTTCACGGCCTGCCACAGCTTGTGCAATTCGCCCGGCAGGCCGCCGGCCGCGCAGACGAGAACCGAATTCTCCCCGCCGATCGACCGCTGCACCGCGCCGATGACCTGCGCATCGGAGGGCAGGGCCGCATTGGTGGCGGCGGTTGCCCGGTTGGCGGCGGCCATCCATTCAGCCTTGCGGGATTTTGCGGCCGCCTCCACCGCTGCCGGGGCCTTCCAGCCGCCGAGCGCCTCGGAGAGCAGCGTCAGGCCCTCGCGCGCATCGGCGACGAGCGGCTTGCTGTTGTGCTTGGCGGCGTCGAAGGCGGTGGTGTTGAGGCCGATCATCGTCACGGCATCGTTCTTGAACAGCGCCCAGGAGCCGGTGGTGAAGTCCTGCATACGGGTGCCGACGGCGAGGATGACGTCCGCCTCCTCGGCAAAGGCATTGGCGGCCGAGGTTCCGGTGACGCCGACCGAACCCATGCAGAGCGGATGGTCGTCCGGCAGCGCCGACTTGCCAGCCTGGGTGACGGCGACCGGAATGCCGTGCATGCCGGCAAAGGCCTTCAGCTCGGCGGTCGCCTGCGAATAGAGCACACCGCCGCCGGCGATGATCAGCGGCTTTTCCGCCTTGCGCAGCGTGGCGATGGCGGCGGCTAGCTCGTCGCTGTCCGGGCGCGGCCGGCGCTGCGTCCAGACCTTCTGCGCAAAGAGGCTTGTCGGATAGTCATAGGCTTCGGCCTGCACGTCCTGGCAGAGCGAAAGCGTCACCGGGCCGCAATCGACCGGATCGGTGAGGACCTGCATGGTGCGCTTCAGCGCGGGGATGATCTGCTCCGGCCGGGTGATGCGGTCGAAATAGCGCGAGACGCAGCGGAAGGCGTCGTTGACGGAGACGGTGCCGTCGCCGAAGTTCTCGATCTGCTGGAGGACGGGATCGGGAATGCGGTTGGCGAAGACATCGCCGGGCAGGAACAGAACCGGCAGGCGGTTGACATGGGCGACGCCGGCAGCGGTGATCATGTTCAGGGCGCCGGGGCCGATCGAGGTCGTGCAGGCCATGAAGCGCTGGCGGAAGCTCGCCTTGGCGAAGGCGACCGCGGCATGCGCCATGCCCTGTTCGTTGTGGGCGCGCAGCGTCGGCAGGTCTTCGCGCACCTGGTACAGCGCCTCGCCCATGCCGGCGACGTTGCCGTGGCCGAAAATGCCCCAGACGCCGGCGAAGATCGGTACCGTCTTGCCGTCCACGACCGTCATTTGTGCCTTCAGGAAATGTGCGATGGCCTGCGCCATCGTCAGCCGGATCGTCTTTGCCATGGTGTTCCTCCCGAATTCTCTTGCTTGCCGCAATCCCTGACCGGGCGAACCGCCTCGGGTCTTCCGGGATTGCCCTGTCTTTAAAGGCCGCGGGTCCGCAGCCAGGCGTCGGTCAGCGCGCGGAAGCGGTCGGCCATATCCGACACCGCCGCCTCGTCGTCGATCTTTCCCGCCATCCAGGCGCGGGCGGCATCGACGAAGATCGTGCGGCCGACGGCAAAACCCTTGACGGCCGGCGCCACCTTGGTCGCCTCGAAGGCCTTCACCAGCTCTTCCGTCGGCGCCTCGAGACCGAGCAGCACGATGCCGCGGCAATAGCTGTCGTTTTCGGCGATGACGGTCTCGATGTTCTCCCAGGCGCGGCTGGACGCCTGCGGCTCCAGCTTCCACCAGTCCGGCTTGATGCCGAGATCGTAGAGCTCCTGCATCGCCCTCGACACCGTATCATCCTTGAGCGGCCCGTTCTTGCCCGCGATGATCTCGATCAACAGTTCACGCCCGACGCGGCGCGCGGCTTCGAAAAGCGTGCGCAGCTTCTCCTGCTGTTCCGTCTTGAGCGCGGCCGGATCGTCGGGATGATAGAAGCACAGGCACTTGATGCAATGGTCGAGCGGCCATTCGACGAGCTGCGAGCCGATATCCTGGCTGAACTCGAAGCGCAGCGGCTTGGAGCCCGGCAGTTCCACCGGCCGGCCGAGCCACGAGAAGTTCTGGGTCGCCGCGTCGAAGAAGGCGTCGCGGCCGAAGCGCTCGTCGATCAGCATGCCGTAGCCGGGGCGGCCGTCGGCGACCCGTGCGGCGGCCTGGACGGTCAGGCGCTTGAATTCGGAAATCTTCTCGTGCGGCACGCCGAGTTCGTCGGCGACGTCGACGAGCTGCATGCGATGGTCGCAGGCAAGCGCCATCAGCAGCGGTATGTCGTCCTGCTTGCGGTTGGTCGCCCAGTGGATGTGGTTGATCGCCTCGTCCTTGCGCAGCGCCCGGTGTTTGCTGCCGTTTTCCAGGAAGTAGGTCAGCTCATCCCAGCTTGGATATTCCGGCGAGCAGAGCAGGCGCGAGACGGCAAAGGCACCGCAGGCATTGGCCCAGGTGGCGGAGGTCTTGTGATCCTCGCCCTTCAGCCAGCCGCGCAGGAAGCCCGACATGAAGGCATCGCCCGCGCCGAGCACGTTGTAGACCTCGATGGGAAAACCCTGGCCGACGACGCCGTCCTCCAGATCGTCGGAGATCGGGCCGTCATAGACGATGCAGCCCATGGCGCCGCGCTTCAGCACGATCGTCGCGGCCGAGACGGCACGGATGGCTTTCAGTGACGAAAGCACGTCGTCGGCGCCCGACGCGATCATGATCTCTTCCTCGGTGCCGACGATGAGGTCGCAATCCGGCAGCACGGATTTCATGATGGCGGAGACACGATCGGACTTCACATAGCGCTCGAAGCCTTCTGCATGGCCGGCAAGGCCCCAGAGGTTCGGGCGGTAGTCGATGTCGAAGATGACCTTGCCGCCACTCGCCTTGGCAATGCGGATCGCCTTGCGCTGGGCAGCCTCGGTGTTGGGGCGGGAAAAATGCGTGCCGGAAACGAGAACCGCGCGGGAGGAGCGTACGAAGGCTTCGTCGACGTCGCCCTCGTCGAGGGCCATGTCGGCACAGTCGGTGCGCACGAAGATCATCGGCGAGATGCCTTCGGCCTCGATGGCGAGCAGCACGAGCGCCGTCAGCCGCGCCTTGTCGGTCTTGATGCCATCGACATCGACGCCTTCGCGGGCGGACTGTTCGCGGATGAAGCGGCCCATCTGCTCGTCGCCGACGCGGGTGATGAGTGCAGACTTTAGGCCGAGGCGGGCAGTGCCGATGGCGATGTTGGCAGGGCAGCCGCCGACGGATTTGGCGAAGGAGGCGGTATCCTCCAGGCGCGTGCCGAGCTGCTGGCCGTAGAGATCGACGGACGAGCGGCCGATCGTGATGACGTCGAGCGTCTTGTCCTGGCCCTGGTCGCGGTCAGTGTGCGGCATGTCTTCCTCCCGGTCTCGCGGCGCCGTCATTCGGAGTGCGGCGGTCCGTGAAGAAAATGAAACATGAATTCCATTATTATGTCAATTCGGAATATTCATTCCGTTTCCATTCTGCAGCATTTCACTTCGAGGATCGCATGAGGCTGCGCCGCTTCTCGGCAATGGCGACCGGCAGCGCCATGGCAAGCGCCATGGAGGCCGAGAGCGAACGGAAGCCGGCATAGTCTGCCTCGGAAACCTCGAACCAGTGGGTGGCCGACGCGGCGAGGGGGGAGAAGACCGAGTCGGTGATGGCGACGATCGGCACGCCACGGGCGGCCAGTTCCTGTGCCTGCGTCAGGCTTTCGGCGGCATAGGGGGCGAAGCTCGCGGCGATCACCGCATCCTTGCCGGTAGCGAACTGCGCCATCTCGGCATCGATGCCGTTCGGCGAGGCGATGATCTGATGGCGGATGCCGAGCTTGCCGAGAGCATAGGCGATATGCGCCGTCAGCGGATAGGAGCGGCGCTTGGCAACGAGATAGATCGTCTCGGCCCGCGCCAGGAGATCGACCGATCTCGAAAAGGTTTCGCCGTCGATGGTGCTGGCAAGCCGCGCGACGGACTGGCTGGCGGCGGTCAGGAAGCCGGAAAGCAGCTCCGTGTCGCTGTTGGATGCCGGCCCCGCCTCGAGGGAGAGCAGGCGCTCCTCGTAGGAGAGCGTACGGTCGCGCAGCCGGGCGCGAAAGACGTTCTGCAGATCGGAAAAGCCTTCATAGCCGAGATGGTGGGCAAGGCGCACCAGCGTGGAAGGTTGCACGTCTGCTGCCGTCGCGATGCTCGCCGCGGTGCCGAAGGCCATCTCGTCCGGGTTGGAAAGCGCATAGGCCGCCACCTGCGCCAGGCGCTTGGGCATGCTCACCTTGCGCTCGATGATGACGCTGCGCAGGCTGTCGAAATCGCGCGGTACACGCGCAAGGGCCGCTTCGGTGCTGTTCATGGTTCTATCCTCCCTCGTGCGGCCATTCTGCGACAAACGAAATAAATATTCCATATTTCCGGAAAGGATAGTTTTCGTTCCAAATCTTTCCCGCTATGCATGGAGCCGAAGACGCCATGCGGCGAGATATAGAGCAAATCCGGCGCGAATGCGTAACGGTTTTGCGGCCGCATTCGCGTGGAAAGGCAACCCCGGCAGGTGGAGGAGACGGCATGAAGGCCTTGGGAATAGGACTGATCGGTACCGGCTACATGGGCAAGTGCCATGCGCTCGCTTGGAACAATGTCAGCGCGGTCTTCGGCGATGTTGAGCGCCCGCGTCTCGTGCATCTGGCGGAAGCCAATGCGGAGCTTGCCGCCAGCCGCGCCCGCGAATTCGGCTTTGCGAAATCCACTGCCGACTGGCGCGCGCTGCTTGCCGATCCCGAAGTCGACGTGATCTCGGTGACGACGCCGAACCAGTTCCACGCAGAGATGGCGATCGCCGCGCTGGAAGCGGGAAAACACGTCTGGTGCGAAAAGCCGATGGCGCCGGCGCTGGCCGATGCCGAGCGCATGCTTGCCGCCCAGCGTTCTTCCGGCAAGGTCGCGGTCATGGGCTACAACTATATCCAGAACCCGGTCCTGCGGCACATCCGCTCGCTCATCGACGAAGGTGTGATCGGCACGGTGAACCATGTCCGCGTCGAGATGGACGAGGATTTCATGGCGGATCCCGAGGCGCCGTTCTACTGGAAAAGCGAGGCTTCGTCCGGGTATGGCGCGCTCGACGATTTTTCCGTGCACCCGCTTTCGCTGCTCTGGAGCCTGTTCGGCCATGTCGAGGCGGTGATCGCCTCGCTGGCAAAGCCCTATGCCGACCGTCCGCTCAAGGAGGGCGGCCGCCGCGCCGTGGAGAACCACGATATCGCCAGCGTGCTGATGCGCCTTCCCGGCGGCATTTCCGGCGTGCTGATGGCCAACCGCTCGGCCTGGGGACGCAAGGGCCGCATCGCGCTGCAGATCTACGGTTCGAAGGGGTCGATCCTTTTCGACCAGGAGCGCATGAACGAGTTCCAGCTCTATACGGTGGACGGTCGCGCGACCGAGCAGGGCTTTTCCACAATCCTGACGGCCCCGCACCACAAGCCCTATGACCGGTTCATTCCGGCCCCCGGCCATGGCCTAGGCTTCAACGATCTCAAGATCATCGAGTGCCGCGAGCTGATTGCCGCCATCGCGGGCATGGCCTCGCATTCCATCGACTTCAACCACGGCCTGCGCATCGAGAAGTCGGTGCATGCCATGGCGCAATCTTTCCGCGAAAGCCGCTGGGTCGAGATCGCCGCAGCGTGACCTTTCGGCGGCCGGACCAAAAAAATCCGGCCGCCCGCACATTGAAACGGTGGGGGCCATACGTAATACTCTCGGCAATAATGCCGGAGGGAAGGGCATGAGAAAGCAAATACAGAGACGCTGGGCGCCGGTCCTCTTCGTCTCGATTGCTGTCGTCGTGTTCAACGCGAACGCCGCAGAGGCGAAGCGCGTTGCACTGCTGATAGGCAATCAGAAATACGAAGAGACCGCCCAGCTCAACAATCCTGCGAACGATGTGGAGCTGATGCGCGCCTCGTTCGAGAGCGCAGGCTTCGATTCCGTCAAGACCGTTCTGGATCTCGACCGCTCCGCCATGGTGAAGGCGCTGCGCGAGTTCGAGGACGAGTCCGTCGATGCGGACATGGCCGTGGTCTACTACTCCGGCCACGCCATGGAGATGAACGGGATCAACTACCTGATCCCCGTCGATGCAGCGCTGAAGAGCGACCGCGACGTCGAGGACGAGAGCGTCGCCATCGACCGCGTGCAGCGCTCGCTGGAGGGCGCCAAGAAGCTCAAGCTCTTCATCCTCGATGCTTGCCGCAACAACCCGTTCTCCGCCTCGATGACGCGCTCGATCGGCACCCGCGCCGTCACGCGCGGCCTTGCCCGGGTCGAGCCCGAATCGGCCGACACGCTGATCGCCTTCGCCTCCAAGGCCGGCACGGTGGCGCTGGACGGCGAGGGCAAGAACAGCCCGTTTGCCACCGCGCTTTCGAAATACCTGACGGAACCGGGCCTCGACGTGCGCATCGCGCTCGGCAAGGTGCGCGACGAGGTGGTGGAAGCCACCAACCGCGAGCAGGAACCCTTCGTCTATGGTTCGCTCGGCGGCGCGCAGATCTTCCTGAACATCAAGGAAGTGAATATCAACGTCACCAACAGCGGCAACACGCAGGAGATCTCGCCCAACGGCCAGTCCGAAGCGGCTGCCGACTGGCAGAACATCCGCGACCTCGCCGACGAAGACCTGATCAACGCCTTCATCGAAAAGCACGGCAAGGATCCGGTCTACAAGATGCTGGCGGAAAAGAAGCTCGCCAGCCTCAAGGAGGCCACCCAGAACGATGGGCAGGATGCGGCCGGCATCGCATGGGAGGCCCTGAAGGAATCAACGGACGCCGCCGCCCTGCAGCGCTTCATCGAGCGTTATCCCGATAGCCGCCATCGCAGCGACGCCGAAACGCTGATTGCCGCGCTGGAGCCCAAAAAAGGCCTGAGCGTCAACGTGGCCGGCAAGGAAACACCCGCCTCGCGCGACTGTTTCCTTCTTGCCGGCGAGCCGCAGTCGCTGCCCGGCTTCATGGGTGTCAACTTCCTGAAGATCGATGCCAAGCGGGCACTCGCCGCCTGCGCGCAGGCCGTCAACGAGAACCCGTCCGACGGCATGCTCGTCAACCTGCTCGGCCGCGCGCATGACGCCGACCGCAACTATGTCGAAGCCCGCCGCAACTACGAGAAGGCGATCGAGCTCGGCAACATGTATGCCCTGACGAACCTCGCCTGGTTCTCGGTCTACGGCACGGATGGCCCGGTCGATGTCGCCAAAGGCCTGTCGATGTTCGAAAAGGCTTCGACGGCCGGCAATTCCTACGCCCAGGCCTCGCTCGGCTGGCTCTACCGCGAAGGTTATGGCGGCACCCGCCAGGACTATAACGAGGCGGTGAAGTGGTATCAGCAGTCGGCCAACCAGGGCTATGCCAACGCCATGGCCACCATGGGCTGGTTCTACCGCGAGGGCCTCGGCGTCTCGCAGGATTACGTCCAGTCGCTCAACTGGTATCGCAAGGCGGCGGACGCCGGCGACGCCAACGCCATGTCCTCGCTCGGCTGGGCCTACCAGAACGGCCTCGGCACGTCGCAGAACTATGCCGAAGCCAAGGTCTGGTACGAGAAGGCCGCCAATATCGGCGATTCCTACTCGATGGCCTCGCTCGCCTGGCTCTATGACGTCGGCAACGGCGTGAAGCAGGACTATGTCGAAGCCCGCTACTGGTATGAAAAGGCCGCCAATGCCGGCAGCGCCTATGCCATGGGCAACCTGTCTCGCCTCTACGACCAGGGCCTCGGCACACCGGCCGATGCCAAGGAGGCCGTCCGCTGGGCCGCTGCCTCGGTCGAAAGCGGCGACGCCAACAAGCTGAAGGAGCTAAAGGACAACCCGGGCAACTTCACGGTCGCCTTCCGCAAGGAAATGCAGAACCTCCTGAAGGAGCGCGGCTACTACAGCGGTTCCTCCGATGGTGAGTTCGGCGCCGCGACGCTCGCTGCCATCGACAAGCTGGCCACCGGCCGCAACGACAGCAGCTCGCTGACGAACACCAACACGACCACCACCGACAACAGCCAGTCGACGGTGACCCTCAGCGGTTCGGACGCCGACCAGTGCTATGAACTTGCCGGCGAACCGAACCTGCGCCCGGGCTTCCTCGGAAAGCTCTTCGCGCAGATCGACTACGGCCGTGCGATCCCGGTCTGCGAGGCGGCGCTCAATGCCTCCCCGTCGGACAACTCGATCCGCAACATGCTGGGTCGTGCCCACGACGCGGCAAAGAACTTCCCGAAGGCGCGCGAGCACTACCAGAAGGCTGCCGACGAGGGGAACCTCTATGCGCTGACCAACCTTGCCTGGTATTCGATCTACGGCACGGACGGCCCGGTCGACATGGCCAAGGGCACGCGCATGTTCGAGCAGGCCTCGAATGCCGGCAACCCCTATGCCCAGGCCTCGCTCGGCTGGCTCTACCGCGAAGGCTACAACGGCACGCGCAAGGACTATGAAGAGGCCATCAAGTGGTATCGCAAGGCGGCCGAACAGGGTTATGCCAATGCACAGGCCACCATGGGCTGGTTCTACCGCGAAGGCCTCGGTACGGCGCGCGACTACAACGCCTCGCTCGACTGGTACGTGAAGGGTGCCGAGGGCGGTGACGTCAACGCGATGTCTTCTGTCGGCTATGCCTATCAGTCCGGCCTCGGCGTCGCGGTCGACTATGCCGAGGCGCGCAAGTGGTACGAGAAGGCCGCGGCCTTCAACGACTACTATTCGATGGCCTCGATCGGCTGGCTCTACGACGTCGGCAACGGCGTGAAGCAGGACTATGCCCAGGCACGCGACTGGTACGAGAAGGCGGCCAATGGCGGCAACACCTATGCCATGGGCAATCTCTCCCGCCTCTACGACCAGGGCCTCGGCACCCGCGCCAACGCCAAGGAGGCCGCCCGCTGGGCCGCCGCCAGCGTCGAGGGCGGCGACCAGGGCAAGCTGCAGGAACTCAAGGGCTCGCCGGCGAACTTCACGCCGCAGTTCCGCAAGGAGTTCCAGCAGATCCTCAGGGATCGCGGCTACTATAGCGGCCCGATCGACGGCGACTTCGGCACCTCGACGCAGAACGCGATCGACCGTCTGGCCGCCCGCACGTAAACACAGCGCCGGCCCAGCATCCGGAAAGAAAACCGTCAGTGCCCGAAAGGGCGCTGGCGGTTTTCGTTTGGCGGGAAAAATCATTTAAGGAAACGCCGTTGACCCTCCACCGGGTGGAGGCCGCAATAGGACTGCCATGGGAACGAAGTTTTACACGATCGGTGAACTGGCGCGGCTTTCGGGGCAATCCGTCCGCCGCATCCGCTACTATTCCGACAAGGGTCTCCTGCCGCCAAGCGATCGCTCGGCCGGCAATTACCGGATCTACAGCGAGGCGGATGTCGCCCGGCTCGACCTCATTCGCGCCCTGCGCGAAGCGGGCGTCGGCCTTGCCGCCATCGCGCGGTTGCTTGCCCGCCGGCTGACCCTGTCGGATGTGCTGAGCGCCCGGCTCGATGTTCTCGAGGCGGAGATATCAGCCAAACGGCGCATGGCCGCCGTGCTTCGTGCAACACTTCGTCTGCCCAATCCCGCCGATGATGACCTGAGGAGGCTTTGGACCATGGCGAATGTGAGCAACAGACAGATGCAGGCCCTTGTCGAGCGATTCGTCGATCGAATCGCCGACAGCGCGAAGATGGATGCGCAATGGCGCCAGCGCATGATCGAAACGAGCGTTCCGGAACTGCCCGACGATCCGACGCCGGAGCAGGTCGTGGCCTGGACGGATCTTGCAGGCATGCTCGAAGACGAGGATTTCGGTCGCCAGTTGCAGGCGCAGATGGCTGCGTTCTGGAACGGCGCCCTTGATTCGGATGCGTATCGGGAGGCTTCGCTGCGCGCCTATGAGGCCATCCAGGCGGCGATCGCCGCGAATCAGCCGCCAACCGGCAGGGAAGGGCAGGCGATCGCGTCCGCCTGGCTCATCGAATCGGCGCGGGCAATGGGCCGCGTACCCGACGGGGCGTTTCTCGACTGGCACTTTGCCCAGTATGACAACCAGTCTGGCCGCATGGGCCGCTACCGGCAGCTGCTCGCCGTCCTGCGCGGGGACGTCGATACGGCTGCATCGGACAAGGCATGGAGCTGGTTGAACGCGGCGCTGCATGCGCTGCCGTCCGCGCGGCCCTGAAACAGAAATGCCGCACGCGTTGCTGGCGCGTGCGGCATGACAAGCTCGGGAGCGCCCCCTGTGCCAGGGGCGGAGCTTAGAGCAGGAAGTCGCTCGAATAGTAGCGTGTGAGGCCGGCGTCAATCTCGAAATCAGCCCGCCCGTCGCCATTGACGTCACCGGAGATGATCGTGCCCGAATAACGCAGCTCGCCCGCTTCACCGGAAAACGCACTCTTTCCGATGAAGTGGAAGGCGTTGTTACCGCTTCGGCCGGTGTCGGCGTCGATGCTCTTGAGGTCGATGACGTCGTCTTCGCTCTCCGGCTTGAAGTCGTCGATCACGTCGCGCTGCGAGCCGACCTTGCTGTCGGATGTCTTGATGAAGCGGAACGTATCGGCGCCGGTGCCGCCGACGAGGAAGTCGTTGCCGCTGTCGCCGACGAGCAGGTCATTGCCCGAACCGCCCAGAAGGTCGTCATTGCCCGAACCGCCGTAGAGCCGGTCATTGCCGCTGTCGCCGTAAAGGTCATCATTGCCGCTGTCGCCGTAGAGGATGTCCTTGCCGGAGCCGCCATAGAGCCGGTCGTTGCCGCCGAGGCCTTCCAGCTGGTCGTTGCCGTTGCCGCCGCGCAGCGTGTTGTTGCCGCCGGTGCCGATCAGCGTGTCATTGGAGCGGGTGCCCGTGGCGTTTTCGATGCTCGTCAGTTCCTCGTTGCGTCCGTCGACGGCCTTCGCGAAGCCCTTGTCGAGATCGACATAGATGCCGCGACCCTTCTCGCTGGAGGAATCCTGCAGCGAATAGTTGACCGTGTCGGTGCCGGAACCGCCGTTGAACGCGTTGCGATAGCCGACCGAGTAGAAGGTGTCGTTGCCGCTATCACCCCAGTAGTCGCTGGACAGGGTCTTCACTTCGAACCGATCGTTGCCGTCGCCGCCGCTGACCTTGTCATACTCACCGCTGGCCTTGGCCGCGCCGCTGTGCTTGTAGACGTCGTCGCCCGAGCCGAGGAAGATATCGTTGCCGCCTTCGAAGCTGTTGCGCACGAGATCGTTGCCGCTGCCGGCTTCCACATAGTTGAGGCCGCCCCGGCTGTCGGTACGGTTCAGAACGATTTCGTCATCGCCGCCATAGGTGTAGATTTCCACCTCGGTGCGGGAGTTCTGGACGACGTAATCATCTCCATTCGTGCCCTTGTATACATAGGCCATGTCCTCGTTCCTTTCTGTACCACGTGCTGTTGTCCGACTTTTAGCGCCGGCAAGCTGAACCGCCGTTGAACAAAATGGGGAGGCAGAAGGCATTTTCGAGGCCGGCCGAAAAAAAATTGAGGGCGCAAGCCGGCAAAGGCCCATCAAACGGTGTGCGAATCGGCAAATTCCCGGGGAATCGGGGCAGCCGGCATATTCAGGGAATTTCGCTTTTTGGGAGGCCGCTGGTGTGGCGCGGCTTCCGGGAAGAGGCGCGGGCACACCGTCTGGTGCGTCTCGTGCCGCAAGGTCTTATTCCTGTAGGGGAAACTGGCGGGCCGCGACCGATAGTGATGATCACTACGCTTACGCTATAGCCCTACAAAATGACGCCTGAAAGTGGTTTGAGCGTAAGCGCTGTTCCGGCGGCACCTTTCGCGCGTGGTCGTGAGCGACGATGTTCGGAGCCTTTGAGGGCTTCGACACATGACGATTTCAGAGTTTACGCTTAAATCCAGCGATCCTGAGCCCGCGCGGCGGTTCGAGGTTTTCACGGGTTCCGGCCGGCGGCGCGAATGGTTGCCGGAGGAGAAGGCTCGGATCGTGGCGGAAAGCTACGATGCCGGCGAGACCGTGAGCGCAGTGGCCCGGCGATATGCATTGTCCCCGCAGCAGTTGTTCGCCTGGCGTCGGGCCGCGCGTCAGCCATTGGCGGGAGCGCCGGCACCGGAGCCATTGTTTGTTCCGGCGGTGATTGCGGCGCCGGAGCCTGAACCGTCGGGGAAGCGCGCGAGATCGACGCGGAAGCGGAAGGCCGCGCCAGACGCCGGCGTGATCGAGCTGGAGATCGACGGCGTTGCGATGCGGGTCGGCCGTGGCGCCGACGCCAGGACGGTTGCGACGGTGATCCGTGCGTTGAAGGCAACGTCGTGATCGGGCCGACTGGCGCCGTCAAGGTCATGGTGGCGACAAAGCCGGTGGACTTCCGCAAAGGCGCGGAGGGGCTGGCCGCGCTGGTGCGCGAGACGATGGGCGCCGATCCGTTCAGCGGTGCGGTCTATGTCTTCCGTGCCAAGCGCACGGACCGGATCAAGCTGATCTTCTGGGACGGCACCGGCGTCTGCCTCTATGCGAACGATCTGCATTCATACTGCATCTCTCTTTCGCACTCAGTTGAAGGTTTTGGCTTGGCTGGCATTTTCCTTATGA
>NZ_KQ410753.1 GCF_001262505.1 Shinella sp. SUS2 | reverse complement strand
TGAACTCCATCGAATCTCGCAAATCCGAAGGAATCATAACCTGTTGAAATCACCCACCTCTTTTTGAGGCAGCCTCTTAGACAGACCTCATCAGCAAAATTGTTCTGAATTTTCGTTTCTACCGCATTCTCCGGCGCCGGACCGATATCGGTTCGGCTGGAAATGCTCCAGCAGGAGCCGAGCCGTGCAGATCGACATACTGGATTTCGGCCCGGCCATCATCTCCGGCCTCCTCCGGGAGGCTGGAGAGCGTCCGGTAAAACTGCAGCTGTTGGCCGACGGCATCCCGCTTGCCGGCAATTGGGGCATACCCGCACCGGACCAGGGCGGGCAGAAGTTCCGCTTCAACCTTTCCTCCATCTGGTCCTACATCGACAGTCAGGCCCGGCTACAGATCCGGGTAGGCGATGTTTTCGTGGACCTACCGACGTCTGATTTTGCGGGCATCCCGAAGTTCACTCTCGAGGATCTCAAGCAGAAACTGGAAGCCGGCCACGTCTTCAACGAGAAAGGCAAACTGCAGCTTTCGAAAACTGTCGATACAGTCTGGCAGAACAACATGTTCGCGCTGTTCGACGGTATGTCCGCCATTCTGGCAACAAAAGGCCTGAAACTTTTTGTCCTGTACGGCACGCTGCTTGGGGCCTATCGCAACAGCAACTTCATCGGGCACGACCACGATTTCGACGCGGGCTACATCTCGAACCATACGGATCCGGACAAGGTGGTGGCGGAAGTCGTCGAGATCGCAGAAGCCCTGTCACGCCATGGCTATCGCGTCGCATGCAAACTATCCTGCATCTGGGTGACCGATCCGAGAACCAATGTTACAATCGACATCTTCCATACCTATTTTGACGAGACCGGAAAGCTCCTGCTGCCCTTTGGAGTCTGTGGTGTAAAGCCCTTCATGAAAAGCGACTTCCGGGGCCATGTCGATATCGATCTGGCCAGCCGCAAGGTCGCGGCCGTTGCCGATACGGAAGCGCTTGTCGAGTATATCTACGGCCCTCACTGGAAGACCCCCAATCCCGGCCACAACTGGAACCTCGACAGGACGGAGAAGTTTCCGCAGGGCTATGCCAGGCCTTATCATCGCTGGAAGATCTACTGGACGGATTATTATTGCCACAACCCCAAGGCTCTTCCCCCCTCATCCTTTGAAGGGTTCGTTTCCCGCTCAGGCTACTTGCGGCGCAATGTCGTCGATATCGGATGCGGAGACGGTCGGGACAGCTTCTCCCTGGCGGCTATAAGGCCGACCGTGATCGGAATCGACAATTGCAGTGTCGCAATCGAGGCGGCCACGGTCCGTGTGCCGCCACCACCAAAAGGCGCTCTCCATTTTCTGCTAAATCTCTTCCGCCGGCGGCCGATCCTGTCCTTTGTGCACGGAGACATAACGGATCCCGAAACGCTCGAAAGCCTCCTGCGTGCGGCAAGGCCACCCAGGAACAAAGGAGGGCTCACGCTATACGCCCGGTTCCTGCTCCATGCGATCACGCGCATACAACAGGACCAGTTTCTCGAATGCGCCGCACGTGAACTGCAAGCAGGGGACACCATCGCCTTTGAATTCCGAACCGATCAGGACGAACCCCTGAAGAAGAACAGAAAGCTGGATGGCCGCCGCTTCATGCGACCGGAAGCGATTGAACGGCAGATGACGGAACTCGGCTTCCAAGTCGTCGAGCGGGAGGAGGGGACCGGTTTCTCGCCCCATCTCGGCGAAGATCCATATCTTTGCCGGCTCATTTTCGTGAAGGATGGCTAGCCTTCGACGCGAGCACGCCTCTGTGAACGATCTTGCGATCACGGGACAAGCGCAGGAACAGGCGCCATAAGAGTGATCGGGTTCGCCCCCCTTCAGCATCAGAACATTATGACGACCTGAGCACGGTTCCACACGAGGCGGTTTCCAGAAAGCCGGGGCTTATGGTAAGTGCGGCGCATCCCAAGATGCGCGGCCTTTAAATGAACACGGAATGAAGTGCATGGAACTGCCAGTTTTCTCACCGGCTCCGATCATCTCCCCGCAGAAAGTGCAAGACGTGCATCCCGAACCGCGCAAGCCTATCGGCACCTCAGACATTTCCATGGTGCTTTGTGTGCGCTGGCATGATGCAAACCCCTGGGTGATCGATCGCATCGCACTGATGGGGGAATATTATGCGCCCGCGCCCAAAATCGTCATCGTCGATTTCGGCTCACCCGCGCCCCACGCTGCCCGGATCCAGGCGGTTTGCGAAGACAAGGGATACACCTATGTCCATGTCGACGACACCGGCGTCTTCTCCCTTTCGACGGCACGGAATGCCGGCTTTGCGGCGGCCAATACGCCCTTCATCTATTTTGCCGATCCCGACTTCTTCAGCGAGAGGGACCATTTCGGCAGGCTTGTCGACATCATCAACACCATCGACGCCACCCGTCTCTTCGACCTCGTCCTCAACATTCCCGCCTTTCATCTTTCCGAGCCGAAGACCGATGGCTTCTTCGCGCTTGCCGATCTCGATGCACGATCGGACTACCTGAAGAAACTGTCCTTCTACAGTTATTTCGAGAACTTCGAGCCGAAGGAGGGACAATTCGTTGCCCCCTACAGCAATGTCTTCCTGATCGGCTCCAAGCTGTTTTCCTATCTCGGTGGCTACGATTCCAGTTTTCGGGGACATGGATCGGAGGATTTCGAGTTCCTGCTGCGCTACGGTCAGCATGCCAAGCACCTTCCCATGCCATCGGAGCCGACCGAAGATCGTTTCGGACCAGGCAAAGCCTCCTTCTTCCACCAAAGAACCTATAGCGGGTTTCGCCAGTTGTTCGAGGCGCTTGCCTTGCCGGCCGAATCCCTGGGGCTGAAGACCTTCCACCTCTGGCACCCGAAGGACAAGGGATCCGACTGGTACAAGAACAACGACTGGAAGCGCAGCCGCTTTTCAGAAGCGACCGAGGTCTATGTCGGCAAGGACGAGCGGCTGCTGGAGGTGGACTTCCTGCCCCGCGCAAGGAAACTCGCCTGCATCTGCAAGAACCGCCATCACTGGGGTTATTTCCTTCCACTGCGCCTTGCCGGTTTCGAGCTTGTCCCCGTTTTCGGTGAGGCGGACGAGGATATCGCCGCACTGACGAGCGGATTGACGGACGGCACGCTCGACGGCATTGCCATCTTCAACCCCTACATGAAGAGCCACAGCCTCTTTTCAGGCGCTGTCACGCTCGCGCGGCAGCTGGGCAGGGAAGTGGTGGTCATCGAACGCGGGGCTTTGCCGAACACCGTCTACTATGCCGAGGACGTCTCCTATGCCGCCCCATCCTACTCCCAGGCGGCGTTCGATCGCGACGCGTTCTCCCCGGCTGAACTTGCCGCTGCACAGACCTATATCGAGCGCCTGCGCGAAGGATCGATGACGCTGGAAGCGATGGACGGTTACGCTGCCACCGCCGAAAAATACGAGGGGGCGAAAAAGCCCGAAAAACCGGTCTGCCTGATCCCGCTCCAGCTCGACGACGACATGGCCGTCACCCAGTTCCTCAAGGGAGAGCAAAGCTACCACGATTTTGCTGCCAGCCTGCCGCGCCTTGTCGAGAGCAATCCTGACATGACGTTCGTCATCAAGCCGCACCCGCTTTCGAAGCTGGACGCCCTTCCGCGCACCGAAAACGTCGTCATCGCCGATCGCGCCGACAACATCCACTTCCTCATAGACCATGCCGACGTCGTGCTGTGCTACAATTCCGGCGTCGGGCTTCTGTCGCTGCTGCACGGCAAACCCACAATGACGCTGGGAAATGCCTTTTACAGCCTTTCAGGCGCAGGCTTTCACGCAACGTCTGCAGAGGAAGGGGTCGCCCGTTTCAAAGCGGGTGCCGTGCGTGCGCCGGATGACGCCCTTGTCCAAAAGATCGCCGCCTGGTTCACCCTGCGCAAATATTCCGAGTTCATCGCAACCGACCACATCGTCGAGTTCGAAAGCCGCAAGAGCCACGGCTACAAGGATATCATGATCACGACGCTGCGCTGGAAGGAGCACGAGATCGCTCTCGGCCGCCTGCGGCAGCTCGCTCCCTTCGGCAAGCGAAGCTACCTGGCCGCCCGCGCCAGCGTGATACGGCCCGTACCGGTGAAGAAACCCAAGAAGATTAGCCGCCTGCGCCGTCCCCTGATCCCTGTCGTACGGTTTTTCATCGGTCGTTTCAGCTCTCCGACCGCTCAGCGCAAATTCGACGCCGGCCCGGTCGAGTTCTTCCAGTCGCTGCGCAAGCCAGTCTATCGAACCCTGGGGCGACTTCTCTTTCCAGGGTAATCGAAGAGCAAATTGCCGGGCCAGGATGCCGCCCGGTTAATGTTGACTTTTGCAATCATAATATTTATTTGGCTTAGAAAGCGTGCTAGCAATAGCCACCCCTTAAATTCGGGTCGTTGAAGCGTCCGTACAGCGGGTATCCCCGTGCGCCGCGTGACCCTCTTCGGCTGTTTGGAAGGCTGCATATTATGCAGGATATATTCACACGCACCTTCCGCCATCCCATCAAGCCCATCCCGACTGGCCTCCACTGTCGGGCAAGCTGAAGAACACTCAAGCCAATTGCCTCGATCAGTTTGTAAACGCGCCTCCCGGACGGAGATCGGCGCGATTTTCAGTGTTGGGAAAGAACAGAAATGGCACAACTTCCGAAAACGATTAAGATAGATGCAAGCTCCAGCACAAGCGGAGTGAATTTCACGAATTTTGTTAGCCAATACCTCACCGATCTCGCAAAAATCGGAAGGAGTGGTGCCTATAATTTCTATGGGGGTACGGCAGATTCTGCCTATGGCAGCACGTATTACATGAACGGCGACCAACTTGCCTTCAGATACCAGAAGAGCGGTACAGAGACAGTTGATCGCATCGTCCTCGGCGGCGAAGAAATTTCTTACGACGGCATTCATCACGGTAGCTTCTACGGTCATGGCATATCTGGTTACGTCGATAGCCTGACATTTGGTTCCTGGGGGCCGGGCACCAAACCAGGTACAGGCGACCCACAGACAGCCCCTCTGACCGGTCTTGTCGAGACGCTCAAAATTACGGGACTTGATCTTTACGTGAAGCCGGGCACAGGTCCCGCAACTACAACCCCTACGTTCAATGTCAATGCCCTTCACTCCCTCTACGACGCCCTGCTGGCCGGCGGGGAAACAGCAAGCAGGGCCATCAATGAGCTATTGGCCAAATACGCCCAGCACTTCATTGGTTCGACCGGAAACGACACATATGCGGGCACAGACAACAATGATACAGTTGATGGAAAGGGCGGGGACGATGCAATAGACGGTGGGCTTGGTGACGATACCGCCGTCTATTCTGGTAACCGTGCGAACTACACCCTGACCGAAGGCCAGGATGGTGTCTGGACAATAACGGGCGCTGACGGCGTGGACACGCTGAAGAATATCGAATACGTCCGCTTCGCCGACCTGACCCAAGATCTTAGCAAGCTCACTGATAACGAAAACCATGCGCCGACGGGTCTGGAGCTGGGCACAAACGGAGTGGTCTGGGGAACCCTCAAGGTCGGCGGTTCCATCGGCACGCTTTCCGCTAGTGATCGTGATGCCGATGAAGTCTTCACCTTTGAGCTTGTCGACGACGCGGACGGGCACTTCTTCGTTGACGGTGACCAGATCAAGCTCGCAAAAGGCCTGACGACGACAGATAGTCGCACCGTGACCGTCCGCGTCACCGACAAGGCCGGGAACTCATTCGAAAAGGTTTTGACCCTCACCGTAGGTGGCACCGTGGATAACGATGCTCCGACTACGCCTATCCTGACGAACGCGACCCCGAACCCACTTGAAAACGTGAAGGTGAACACGGTCGTCGGAACTCTTTCCGCGACGGACCCGGAAAACCGGCCGTTGACCTATACGATCACCAATGATGCCGACAAGAAGTTCCGCCTCGTCACAGAAGGCGGCGAAACGAAACTGGTGATCGGCGGTGCACTCGACTTTGAAACGAAGACGACCCACAGTGTGACGATCAAGGTCTCCGATGGCGAGAAGGAGTCTACCGAGACCTTCACGATCAATGTCGCGGATATCGATGAGGCGCCGTCCGCACCAACACTTTCCGGCACGAGTATAGCCGAGAACTCCGCCCTCAACACGGTCGTCGGGACGCTTTCCTCAAGTGATCCGGAAGGCAAGAGCTTGACCTATACGCTGACGGACGACAGCGGCAAGTTCAAGCTTGTCCAGGACACGCTTGACTACGAAACAGGCCCCCGCACCTATAGCGTAAAGGTCGGAGCCTTCGATGGCGTCAACACAACGGAAAAGACCCTCACGATCAACGTCACCGACGTCTATGAGCCGACGGACCTGACGCTTTCCAAAGAGACTGTCGATGAAGATGCCGCGATCGGCACGGTCGTCGGCACCTTCGCGGCAACCAATCCCGAAAACAAAACACTGACCTATCAGCTCAGCGATGATGCCGGCGGCAAATTCAAGCTCGTCCAGGACGGAAGCCAGTGGAAGCTCCTCGTCAATGGCACGCTCGATTACGAAACGGCGACGAGCCATGACGTGACGGTCAAGGTTTCTGATGGGACCAATACCGAGACAAAAACCTTCACGGTCAAGGTCGGCGATGTCGCAGACGGAACGGACCAGTCGCGCGGAACGGTGACACTCGACGGTTCCGGCTCGGCCGGTATCGATTTCGACGCCTTCCTGGTCGGCCAGTTCCTCAAGGGTACCACCCTTGAAGGTTATCCGGGGCTGAACAACAACAACAAGGAAATGTTCTTCAGCTACGGCTCACAGTCTACCTCAAAATATGCGCTGGCCTTTGGTGCTTTCGAATATGACATGGCGACCCACAAGATCACGGGCAAGATCGATTCCGTCGAGTACGGCACCCGCGGAACCGGTTCGTTCGGCACCAACAATGCCTTTACCGGGGGGAGCGTACAGCTTCGCATCAGCGGGCTCGATCTCACCAACAGTGCCGGCAGCGAAGCTCTCAGCTTGTTCTCGAAAGTCCATATGGCCGGCAACAGTGCTACGACAGCAGATTTGGCACTCTACCTGCAATACCTGAAGCAATATGCCCAGAACGTCGTCGGTTCGAGCGGCGCTGACACCTATGTCGGCACACGCTTCAACGATACGGTGAAGGGCAATGGCGGCAATGACAAGATCGACGGCGGTCTCGGCGATGACACATTCGTGCTGAACGGTGCAAAGGCCGACTACACCTGGGTCGAGAACAAGGACGGCACCTGGACGGTGACGGACAAGCGCACCGGCAGCAGTGACGGCGTCGATACGATCAAAGGCATCGAGAAGCTGAAATTCTCTGACGGGACCGTCACGATCGGCGAACCCGAGGTCTCCGATATCATCGAGGGGACAGCCGGAAACGACTCCCTTCCGGGCACCAGCCGCTCCGACCGGATTCTCGGCCACGCCGGCAATGACAAGCTCTTCGGTCAAGGCGGCCACGATGTTCTGAACGGCGGAGAGGGGAGTGACCAGCTCTTTGGCGGAACCGGCAACGATCAGCTCTATGGCGGCGCTGGCAAGGACATCCTTTACGGCGGCACGGGCAATGACGAACTTTTCGGCGGCGCCGACAACGACCAGCTCTTCGGTGGAACCGGCAAGGATGTCATCTATGGCGGCGCTGGCAAGGACATCCTTTACGGCGGCACGGGCAATGACGAGCTCTATGGCGGTGAAGGCAACGACGACATCTATGGCGGGACCGGAAATGACCAGGTCGAAGGTGGCGCGGGGAACGACAAGCTTCGTGGAGGCGACGGCAACGACGTCATTTCTGGTGGTGCTGGAAACGACCGGCTGGTAGGTGGCAATGGTGCCGATCTGCTCTCCGGCGGCGCAGGTAAGGATGAATTCGTCTTCAACACGCTCGCCAACTCGACGGTAAAGACGTCCGGTCGCGATACGATTCTCGATTTCAACGGTAAAGCCGGTGATCGTATCGACCTTTCAGGCATCGACGCCAATGGCAAGGTTTCTGGTGACCAGGCCTTCTCCTTCGTCGGTTCGGAGCAGTTCTCCAAGACAGCCGGTGAGCTTCGCATCGAGAAGACGGCGTCCGACACCTTCATCTATGGGGATGTCGATGGCGACGGAAATGCGGATTTTGCCATCCAGGTGGCTGGCAGCACGACCTTCCTGAAGGACTACTTCGTTCTGTAAGCCCACCTTAAAACGGAAGCGCCGCCCCATAGGGGCGGCGTTTTGTCCTTCTGAATATTTTGACTTCTAGCCGCGCTCTCAGCTTTGCAGTGGGACAGAGCTCTCCTTCTGCTGGCCCTCATTTTGCGCAGGCGGCCCATTCTTTGGCGGCATCGAGGAATGGACCCAAAGGATATCCCGTTCCATGGTGAACTGAAATCGCCGGGGATGAGGGTGCGTATCGCTGACCCCTTGCATATCGTTTATCGCATCCAGGAAATCCTTGGGCGCGATCTTCACATAGTGCCCGCCCAGAACGTCGAGGCTGACATACACTTCTGAAACCGATTGAGCGGCGATTTTCATTTCCCAGAGGAACCGCCAGCTCTTTTCCGGTTCGCTTGTCTGTTCCTGGTTCATCTTGTGCCTCGTATCATTGCTGCCTTGGGGAGGCAGCTGTCATATTGCTCGGCTCTCAAGGCCATTGCATGGCAGTATAGAAGGCGTTGCCCTTCTCAGCGAAGAGTTATCCATTGCCTCATTCAAATTCAGCAAGATTCAGGACAGCGCCAAAAATCCAATTTTGCCATGAGGCTCTGCCAAAATTTTACGACCTTTCGGTACCCATTTCGGAGAGTTTTGCCGACAAAAATCATGAATTATCTTTTGAAGTGAGGCTGACAGCCTCGTTTTAGGTGGTTTTATTAGTTTTAATAAGTTTTAGACGCAAAAAGTGTGTTTTTCTGATTTTTAAACAATAGCTTACTTCCGTTAGATGTCGGTGATGTACGGTTTGTCGTCGGTAATGTACGGTTTGTCGTCGGCGATGTACGGAAAATTGTCGGCGAAATACGGTTTTCGACAAAATTCCGTCATTTGCCTCAGAGGATGCGCGGGGAAACTTGTCGTCGGCGATGTACGGTAGACCGACAAATTTTTGTCGTCGGTAATGTACGGGGCGGGGACAAATTTTTGTCGTCGGTGATGTACGGCGAGCTGTTGATTTTTGTCGTCGGCCAAGTACGGAGCCACGACAAAAATTAGAGTTCGGCGAGGAGAGGGGAGAGCGGCAGGTCGCCTTCGTTGCGGTAGCGCATGCGCAGCATCGATCCGTCCTTGCCGTCCTCGAGCGAAAGATCGTATTCCGGCATCGGGAAGGCGAGGGTGCGGGTGACGAACTCCCGGAGGTCGTAGGAGAACTTTCGCAGTTCCTGGGTGGAGCCGCTGCGCTTGTAGAGCTCCTTCAGGCTGTAGATCGCCTCGCTCTTGCCGGCGGCCTTGCGCGCCAGGCGGTAGATGAAGCGGCCAAGGCCGGAGCTGATCAGGAAGTAGTCCTGGTGGAGTGTGAGGAGGGGCAGCGTCCGCTCGTTGCGCACCACGCTGGTATAGACCCAGTCGGGGATACTGATCTCGATCGTTTCGATGCGGTTGGCGCCGGTGCGGCTGACAACGCTGTAACCGCTGATCATCGGGCGGCTGTCGACCTGGCGGCGCTTGCCGCCGGAGAGGTTGACCATCTTGATCGTGGTGTTGGCGAGCCGGTCGAGCGCGGCCTCGAGATCCTCGTAGGATTTACCGCCGTCCGAGCGCCGGCAGAACTTCAGGATGTGGGAGGCGCTTGGACGGTAGGTCTTCGGCGGCAGGCTTGGCCTTAGACCCTTTGCCTCGCTGCTGCGATAGTTTTTCACCTCGTCGGCGAGATAGGAGACCATGTTGAGGAAGATGTCGTAGTCGAAGACCGTCGCAAGGCCCGTTTCTGCGCCGCCTTCGATGGTGATGAGGCTGTCCTTCAACTCGTATTTGATGATGCCCTTGTTCGCCTTCTTGCTGAGCGAGAAGGGGGCGACGTCCATGAGGTGCACGTCGTCCTTCAGCGGCGCGTCGTAGATCGTCGGCACGAAGAACATCAGCTGGGCGTCATCCTGCGGCGCGGTGCGCAGGATGCGTTTCGGCGTCGTCTCCTGCATCAGGGCTGCGGTGACGTCGGCCTGGATGGATTCGTTACGGATCGCTTCCCCGAGGCGGGACAGCAGCATGTCCATCTTGCTGTCACCGAGGTTCTCCAGCTTCAGGTCGGCCCAGACCCGGCGGCTGTAGTAGCGCCGCAGCCGGCTGAGGGCGTCCTTGTCGAGCTTGATCCGTTCCCGCTCGTTCTGGTCGGCATATTGATCGGCGAGTGTCTGCAGATAGGTATTCTTCTCGTGCAGAGACAGGTCGCTGAAGTCAGCGCGTGTCATCATGGAGAAGCGGGGAGCCTTCATGTCCGGATTGTCCTGTCTTCGGCCCGCTCTCCGGCCTCGGGGTCGGGAAGGGCGTATGTCGTGGCGAGATATAACCAACAGGGGGCCTTTTCCGCCAGAGCAGATAGGCGTCTCCAAGCAGCGGTTCGTCAGAAAGCCTTTTGCTATCGTGCGGACGTTGTGCAAAGAGAGCGGGATGTTCAATGGACCATCGGAGCACGCATTGACGTCTCTTACTCACCTCCAGCGACTGGAAGCGGAGGCGATCCATATTTTTCGCGAGGTCGCGGCGACCTTTTCCAAGCCGGTCATGCTCTACTCGGTGGGCAAGGACTCCTCCGTCATGCTGCATCTGGCGATGAAGGCCTTCTATCCGGCAAAGCCGCCCTTTCCGTTCCTGCATGTCGATACGACCTGGAAATTCAAGGACATGATCGCCTTTCGCGACCGCATGGCGGCCGAACTCGGCTTCGATCTGCTCGTCCATGTCAATCCGGAGGGCGTCGAGCAGCAAATCTCGCCCTTCACGCACGGCTCCAGCATCCACACCCATGTGATGAAGACGGTGGCGCTGCGCCAGGCGCTCGACAAGTACGGTTTCGACGCGGCCTTCGGTGGCGCCAGGCGCGACGAGGAGAAGTCGCGCGCCAAGGAGCGCATCTTTTCTTTCCGCAACGCCGCCCATGCCTGGGATCCGAAGAACCAGCGCCCGGAAATGTGGAAAACCTACAATACGCGTGTTGCACCCGGAGAATCGATCCGCGTCTTTCCGCTTTCCAATTGGACCGAACTCGATATCTGGCAGTACATCCTGAAGGAGAACATCCCGATCGTGCCGCTCTATTTCGCGGCGCGGCGTCCGGTCGTCGAAAGAGACGGCATGCTGGTCATGGTAGACGACGAGCGCATGCCGATCGGTGAGACCGACACGGTCGAGGACCGCCTCGTGCGCTTCCGCACGCTCGGCTGCTATCCGCTGACCGGCGCGATCGATTCCGATGCGGCGACGCTGGAGGATATCGTGCGGGAAATGCTGACGGCGCGGACCTCCGAGCGCCAGGGTCGGATGATCGACAAGGACGAGGCCGGCTCGATGGAGAAGAAGAAGCGCGAGGGTTATTTCTGATGGCGACCGTCGCTTCGGACCTTTCCGCAAAGGGGATTGCCGATTATCTGCGCGAGCAGGAGAACAAGTCCCTGCTGCGTTTCCTCACCTGCGGCTCGGTGGACGACGGCAAGTCGACCCTGATCGGCCGCCTGCTCTACGACACCAAGCTGATCTTCGAGGACCAGCTCGCCGCGCTCGAGCGCGACAGCAAGAAGCACGGAACGGCCGGCGACGAGATCGATTTTGCGCTGCTGGTCGATGGGCTGGAGGCCGAGCGCGAGCAGGGCATCACCATCGACGTCGCCTATCGCTTCTTTGCCACCGATCGGCGGAAGTTCATCGTCGCCGATACACCCGGCCATGAGGAATATACCCGCAATATGGCGACAGGCGCCTCGACGGCAGACCTTGCCGTCGTGCTGATCGATGCGCGCCAGGGCATCCTGCGGCAGACCCGTCGCCATGCCTATATCGCCTCGTTGCTCGGCATCCGGCATATCGTGCTCGCCGTCAACAAGATCGACCTCGTCGGCTACGACCGGGCGGTATTCGACAAGATCGTCGCGGAGTTCAGGGCCTTTGCCGGCGCACTCGGCTTTGCCACGATCCAGCCGATCCCGCTGTCGGCCCGTCACGGCGACAACGTTACCCGCCGCTCAGAGAATACGCCTTGGTATCAGGGGCCGCATCTGCTCGAGCATCTGGAAACGGTTCCGGTCGAGGAGGCTAACCGCGAAAAACCCTTCCGGTTCCCGGTCCAGTACGTTTCCCGCCCGGATCTCGATTTCCGCGGTTTCGCCGGCCAGGTCGCCTCCGGCGCCGTCGCCGTCGGTGACACGGTGATCGTCGCCAAATCCGGCCAGTCGACGCGGATCAAGGAGATCGTCACCCGGGATGGTTCGCTCGATCGCGCCATGGAAGGGCAGGCGGTGACATTGGTCCTCGAGGACCAGCTCGAAGTCTCGCGCGGCAACATTCTGGTCGCCCCCGACGACCGACCGACCGTTGCCGACCAGTTCCAGGCGCATGTCATCTGGTTCGATGCGAACCCGATGATCCCCGGCCGCAGCTACATCCTGCGCACCGAAACGGACAGTGTCGAGACGACGGTGACAGCCCTCAAATACGAGGTCGACGTCAACACCTTCGCCCATCTCGCCGCCAAGGCGCTGCACATGAACGGCGTTGCGGTGTGCAATTTCTCGACCCGGGCGCCGATCGCCTTCGACAGCTACGCCGCCAACCGTGTGACCGGCAACTTCGTCCTGATCGACCGGATGAGCAACCGGACGGTCGGCGCCGGCATGATCGATTTCGGGCTACGCCGGGCCGACAATGTGCACTGGCAGGCGATGGAGGTCGACCGCACGGCGCGGGCGGTCCTGAAGCACCAGAAAGCCGCGGTCGTCTGGTTCACCGGACTTTCCGGCTCCGGCAAGTCGACGGTCGCCAACCATCTGGAAAAACTGCTGCATGCCGAAGGCCGCCATACCTACATGCTTGACGGCGACAATGTCCGCCATGGCCTCAACAAGGATCTCGGCTTCACCGCCGAGGACCGTGTCGAAAACATCCGTCGGGTGGCCGAAGTCGCCAAGCTGATGACCGATGCTGGTCTCATCGTGCTGGTCTCCTTCATCTCGCCCTTCCGCTCGGAACGGCAGCTTGCAAGGGATCTGATGGTCGAGGGCGAGTTCATCGAGGTGTTTGTCGATACGCCCATCGAGGAATGCGCGCGGCGCGATCCGAAGGGGCTCTACAAGAAGGCGCTGCGCGGCGAGCTCGCCAATTTCACGGGCATCAGTTCGCCCTATGAAGCGCCCGAAAACCCCGAAGTGCACCTCGAGACCGTCGGAACCGAGCCGGACGAGCTGGCGATGCGGATCCACGCGGTTCTGGAAAGCCGGATGGGGGGATGATCGACCGCATCCCGGCGTTGCGCCCGGATGTGGAGACGATAGAGCGATGGCGACCGACGCACCGAAAATCCCGACCTTTGCGCTCCATATGAACGGCTGGAAGCGGGCTGTCTTCCAGTCCTTCTTTCCGGAACGGCGCTTCGTCTATCTGCCGCTGAACGTCACGGCGGAGGCGTTCGAGCGCAAATGGATGGCGCGCATCGCGGCGACGAGGGGGGCGGAGGTCTTCATCTGGGGCCACAATCTGCCGGCCAATCTCGAGACCTTCGTGCGGGACCGAGGCATCCCCTGTTTCTTCATCGAAGACGGTTTTCTGCGATCGAACCGGCCCAACGCTGCGCGTACGCCGCCCCTGTCGCTCTCGCTCGACAGCCGCCGGCCCTATTTCGACAGCCGGGGGCCATCAGACCTGGAAGTGATGCTGGAGACGCATGATTTTTCCGGCGATCCGGATCTTCTGGAACGGGCGAGGGAGGGCATCCGCCTCATCGTGGAAGGCGGCCTCAGCAAGTACAACATGGTGTCGAGCCTCTCCCTTGCGGACCTGCTCGGGGAGAAGACGAAGCCGCGCGTGCTCGTCATCGGCCAGGTCGAGGATGACGCCTCCATCCTCTATGGATGCGACCGGAAATTTGGCAACAACGACCTCGTGCGGCTCGCCGCCGCGGAAAATCCGGGTGCCGAAATCCTCTACAAGCCGCATCCGGATATCCTGAACGGCGTGCGCGACGCCCAGTCGGATCCGCAGGAGGTCGCCCATCTCTGCCGCATCCTCAGGGAAAAGATTCCACTCGCCCGGTCCTTCGAAACGATCGACAAGGCCTATGCGATCACCTCGCTCGGCGGCTTCGAGGCGCTGCTGCGTGGCATTCCGCTGACCGTGCTCGGCTGTCCCTTCTACGCGGGCTGGGGCCTTACCGACGACCGGCAGCCCAATCCTAGGCGCACGCGTCGGCGCACGGTGGAAGAGGTCTTCGCCGCCGCCTATCTTCGCTATCCGACCTATTTCGAGCCGGTGACGGGCGCGCGTTCCACATTCGAGCAGACTGTCGAATGGTTGAAGCTGCGCCTTGAAAACCCGGAAAAATACCGGAACGAATTTGGCGATGCCAAGCCGGATGAATGGCGGCCCTGGGGCGCTTATGGCATCCTCGGCTGGCGCCACCTTTTGCCTTTCATCCTCATCCCCCTCATCGGGTGGGGCGGCAACAGGAGGCTCGTCGAGAAATACAGGGCCAATCCGATCCGCTTCTTCCGCGAGAGGACATCTCTGAAAGCGCGCATCGTCGGACGGGTCCTCTATCCGTTCGACGCACGGAAATAGAGGAGGTCGCGTCTTGTTCGAAAAACCGCTCATCACGGCCGTCATTCCCGTGCGTCTCTCCGCCGACCGGCTTTACGACGAGCCCGAGCGCATCGCGCGGATCATTGCGACACTGCCTCAGGGGTATGCGCCGCTTATCGTCGATTACGGCACGCCGGTGGAAAGAGCGGGAGAGCTGCGCGATCTTGCCGCCGCGACGGGAACGCGGCTGGTGCGCGTGGAAACGGGCGATGCCCCTTTCAGCGTCGGCCATGCGCGCGACATCGGCACACAGCATGCGCAAACGCCGCTGGTCCTCTACCACGACATCGACTTCCTCATGTCGCCGCGCAGCTACGAGCGCGTGCTGGAGGAGACGCGGCTGCGGGGCATGCCCGACAATGCCTACACCTTCTTCGCTTTGCCCGGCGCCTACATGACGGAGGATTTCACCCGGCGTTACCTGGATCTCTTCGCACGCAGGGAGGCGGCCTTCGCTGATACGCTGCTGCATGACGGGGTGATGCGGGACGACAGGACGGTCTACCAGAATCACACCTATGCGATCTCGGCGATCGTCGCCAGCCGCTACCATCTCCTGGCGATCGGCGGGCACGACAAGAGTTTCGTCGGCCATGGGGCGGAGGATTTCGAGCTTCTGCACCGGCTCGCAAGCTACGGGCCGAAGGGACCGCGCACGGGCAATTATTATCTCAACACCCGCCGCAACGCGATCCAGCGCTATGAGGGGTTCCGGGCCTATTTCGCGCTCTATGGCATCGACGTCTTCCAGCGCGGCCTGCAGATGGCTCATCTGTGGCACCCGCAGCGCGAGGATGCGAGCTATGTGACGCCAATGACGGAAAACCAGGAGCGCGTCTCCGGCATCATGGAAGCCTATGATACCGGTGCGTCCTGGCTCCTGCCCATGGAAGACCTGCATTCCCGGGAAAAGACGCTTGTCCTTGCCGAGGAAGATGCTCCGGCCCTCCGGGCGCTACGGCATGCTTTCCCCGCCTTCGGGCATTATCGGATCCGGCAGGAGGGGGATTTCGCCGATAGCGACCTGCTGAGCCGCACCCTGGATGCAGAAGGGTTTACCCGGATCCTTTTCCTCGACCCCTATGGCAATGACCATCGCTGCTCCCTGTACAAGGGCCTCAAGGCGGCGGGGCGGCGTCTTGTTGTCTGGGGGCAGGGTGGGCTGCCGGGAAGCTGGTTCTTCGATCCAGAAGGGTTTTGTGCTGACAGTGCCTCGTATGCGGCGGCGCGTTGGGACAAGCCTCTGGACGAGGCTGCCCGGCAGAGGGTGTTGGACTGGCTGGAAAGCGAAAAGCCCACACTTGCGGAGGACACCGAGGTGGCAGGGCCAGCTCTCGCCGAACGACTTGGTATCGGCGGGCGGCGGATGGTGCTTGTGGATATGCAAGACCTGGATGGCGGAATGGCCCGCGCCTTCGCTGGCCCTTGCGGTGGGGCTGATACATTCAAGGACTGGATCGCTTATCTCGCAGATGTGCTTGATCCGCAGACCTATCTCGTTGTGGCAAAATGCACGCCAGGCGCCGCCGTCGCTGATATGGCGCATGTCCTCTTCGTGGAGGAGAACGAGGAAGCGGCCGATCTGATTGACTTGGCTGCGTCGGTCGTCGTTCTCAACTCCGGTCTCGGTCTTGCGGCGCTTGCAAAAGGCAAGCCCGTGATCTGCTGCGGCGAAGCCTTCTACGCCCAGCCCGGCCTTGCGTGCACGGTTTCCGAAAGGGAGGCGCTGGTCGCGGCTGTCAAGGAGGCCTCCTTACCGGATGAGGACAGGCGGCTGAGCTTCCTGCGCTACCTGACCGAGGATTTCTATTCGTTCGGCGTTGCCGATCAGGTTCCCTCCAGCGCGGGAGGGACGACAAACCGTATCCTTTTTTCCGTCATCCGCGGACTGACCGAAGCTCCCATCGCTCTGGGGCAGGTTCCGGGAAACGTTTCTCTCAAGGCACCGCTCTATTTTTCCTTCGGTGGCCGTGAGGGGGTGCAGGAAGAGACGAAGGCTATCAATACATTCATCCGCATGGGAAGTGCGGCCTGCGAGAAAGGCGAATATGACGAAGCGCTTCGCCTGTTTGCGATTGCCAACCGGCGGCAGCTTGCCAACAAAAACCTGTCCCGTGCCATGACCGAAGCGGGCAAGGTGGCGCATGCAGCCGGCGAGCGTGATGAAGCTGCGCGGCTCTTTGAGACCGCACGCCGATGGGTTCCCGATGGCAGGGGTGCCGCGCGTACGCTCATTGAGCTGGCGAAAGCCGTGCGTTTGGCGGGAGATTACGAGGATGCCGATCGCCTCTTTGAGATTGCCCATCGCTGGCTTCCGGAGGATCGGAATCTCCATAAACTCCTCCTCGAAACCGGCGTCCAGCGGCATGGTGGTCCCCTCGCCGACTGGATGATTCTGCCGGCCGGGAAACTGAGCGAAAAGGCACGGGAAGCCTTCGCCGCAGGCGATTACAGAAAGGCAACGCAGCTTTTTGAGGCCCTACGTACGCGCGAACCCGATGAGGTCGAGCACCTGCGATGCCTAGCGGAATGCTATCTGAAGCGCGGTGCGGACGCTTTGGCGCTGGAATGCCTGGATGAGGCTTTGAAGCGCTTGCCCGAAAACAAGCGGCTGCAGCGCAGGAGGCGGGATGCAGCCTTGCCGCAATGGCTGCGCCGGTTCTTTCCAGGCCGGCCTTTCCTGCCCTGATGAAAGCGGCGGTGGGTGTGTCTTTCTTTACGACCAAGGATGACGAATGAGTTCCGCAGAAACCTCCCCCGGTAGAACGGGTGCGCCGATCGGCGTGCAGGACATCACCATGGTGTTCTGCGTCCGCCTTCATGACGGCAATCCCTGGATTGCCGACCGACTGGATGCGATGGCTGAATACTACCAGCCTTGCCCGCCGATCGTTGTCGTGGATTTCGGATCGGAGCCCTCGCACCGAAACGCCATTGCAGCCATCTGCACACGACGCGGCTATCGCTATCATTTCGTCGATGATCCAGGTGTGTTCTCGCTGTCGCTTGCCCGTAATATCGGTGCATCGCTGTGCGCTACGGATTTCATTTACTTCTGCGATCCTGATTTCATCAGTGAACGCGATCTCTTCCAGCGGCTGGCGGAGACGGCGAGCGCGCTCGATATGCGCAATGTCATCGACGTCATGCTCAATCCGCCGGCCTTTCATCTTGGGGCCGCCGAGACGCAGCAGCTCGAAAGCCTTGGCAGCGCCGAGCAACAATCATTCCTCCTGCGTAAATTCGCCTTCACGCTGAACTATTCCGAGGTGAGCGGCCCAGATGAGCGTTATGTCGCGCCCTATTCGAACGTCTTCCTGATCAGTCGGAAGATGTTCTCCCTCGTCGGAGGCTATGATCCATCCTTCCGTGGGCATGGATCTGAAGATTTCGAATTCCTGCTGCGCTTCTGCCTCCATGCGGGCCTTCTGCCTTTACCGGAGGAGCCCGAAAAGGACCTGTTCGGCCCGCTTAGGGCCAATTTCTATCAGGCGCGGCCCTATGTCGGCTTTCGCAGGCTCTTCGAGCTGCTTTCTCAGCCGACGGAGGGGTTGGGGCTCAAGGTTTTCCACCGGCACCATCCTCGCGCGAAGGAACAGGCGTGGTATGCGTCTGGCGACAGGAAACGGGAGAATTTCCTTTCCGCGGCGCAAAAGTATCTCGCCGATCGCACAAGGTTGCTGTCGATCGACCATCTCGACCGCAAAAAGACAATTGCCTGCCTGTGCAAGAACAAGGACACGCTGGGCTATTTCCTGCCGCTCCGGCTTCTCGGCTACCGGCTCGTTCCCGTCCTCTCCGACAAGGCGGACGCGGTCGGCGAAATCCTTTCCGGCCTTGAACAGGGCCGGATCGACGACATCGCCATCTTCAATCCTTACATGAAGAGCCACGCCGCCTTCCGCCCGATCTTCGACAAGGCCAAGGCGCTCGGCCGGCACACGATTGTCATCGAAAGGGGCGCCTTGCCGGAGACGATCTATTATGACGAGGACGTCTGCTACAACAGCGAGCGCTTTTCCGAAGCCGCCTTCCTTGCGGAAACGTTTTCCACCGAAGAACTGGAAGATGCCCGGGCCTATGTCGACGACCTGCGCGGGGGCGGCAAGACCCTCGAACAGATGGGCGTTTACGAGGAGACGGCCGCAAAATACCGCCATCTCCAGGACGACCGCCGCCTCAAATGCTTCGTGCCGCTCCAGCTGGAAGACGACATGGCCGTCACCCTGTTCCTCCGCGGTGAACAATCCTACCCGCAGTTCCTGGCGTCCCTGGCGTCTTTGGTGGCTGACAATGCCGACGTCCTCTTCATCATAAAGCCGCACCCCCTGTCGAAGACAGACCTTCCTCTTTCAAGCCCGAACGTCGTCACGGCGGAAAGAGATGACAACATCCATGCCCTCATCGACAGCGTCGATGCCACGCTCTGCTACAATTCTGGCGTCGGCCTTCTCTCTCTCCTGCACGAGACGGTCACGATCACCCTCGGCAACGCCTTCTACAATCTCGCCGGGGCAGGCTATCGCGCGCCCTCCGCCGCCGCTGGCATTGCCGCGCTGAAGAAGGGAGAACTTGAGCGGCCTGCGCGTGACCTCGTTCTTCGCATCACCGCCTGGTTCATCCTCAGAAAATATTCCCGTTTCCGCGCCACGGACCACATCGTCGAGTTCCAGACCCGCAAGAGCCACGGCTACAAGGACATCCGCGTGACGGAACTGCGCTGGAAGGATGCGGCAGAGCGGCTCGGCCGCTTGAACGAGATGGTGCGCTTTTCCTGGCTGAGTTATGCCGGAGCTAAAATGGCGCCGACGCGATTTATGGGTGAGCCGGATCCATCAAGCGCCGAAGCACTCAGCATGTCCGGCTTTACCGCCTATCGGGAAGGTCGTTATGGACAGGCGGCAGAACAACTGGTCCAGGCTTTCGCGCTGAAGGAGAGCCAGCCGAACCTCTTGCGCCACGCGGCCGAGGCTTATCTTCTGGCTGGCGACCGGAAAGCGGCGGTTGCGGCCCAGAAAGCGGCGCTTGCCCGCCTGCCGACCAACAAGCGCGTGAAATTGCGCCTCTGGATCATGCGAGCGCCGCTCCTCGGCGTCATCCTCGGTCAGCAGCGGTTCAAGCGCCCGCAGTAAGCCGATCTATTGCCAGGAAAAGACGTCAGCTTCCGCCAACCGGGCGGCGGCGAGGTCCTTGTCGGATAGCTGCAGGTCGCCAGCGGCGATCGGCCAGTCGATGGCGATGTCGGGGTCGTCGTAACGGATCGATCGGTCATGCTCGGGCGAATAGTAGTCCGTCACCTTATAAACGACCTCCGTATTCTCGGTAAGCGTGACGAAGCCGTGGGCGAACCCCTTGGGAACCAGGAGCTGGTTCCATTTTTCTGCGGAAAGTTCGACGCCGACCCATTGGGCGAAGGTCGGAGACCCCCTGCGGATATCGACCGCCACATCGAAGATCGCTCCGCGGACGACACGGACGAGCTTGTCCTGCGCCCGCGGGGGCAATTGATAATGTAGCCCCCGCAGCACGCCGCGCCTTGCGGACAGGGAATGATTGTCCTGCACGAAGGTGAGGTCGATGCCGCAGCTCGCGAGCCGGGCGGCGTTGTAGGTCTCGGAAAAGAAGCCACGCGCATCGCCGAAGCGGGCGGGCACGATTTCGAGCACGCCGTCGAGCCTGGTGGGACGTATCTCGCTCATGCCGTGCCGAGCTCCCGGGCGCGCCGGCGCAGGTAGTTGGCGTATTCGCTGCGCCCCATTTGTTCCGCCCGCTGCAACATCCTGTCGACGGGTAGCCAGCCCATTTCCACGCCGATCTCCTCCGGGCAGGCGATCTTGATACCCTGCCGGTGCTCGATGGTCCTTACGAAGGCGGAGGCCTCGTGCAGGCTGTCGAGCGTACCGGTGTCGAGCCAGGCATAACCGCGGCCGAGCTGCTTCACATGCAGCTTGCCCCGTTCGAGATAGGTGCTGTTGACAGTGGTGATCTCCAGTTCGCCGCGGGCGGACGGGGTGATGGAGGCGGCGATGTCGACGACGTCGTTGTCATAGAAATAGAGGCCGGTCACTGCCCAGCTCGATTTCGGGACGACGGGTTTTTCCTCGATGGACAACGCCGTGCCGCCGGCATCGAACTCCACCACGCCGTAACGCTGCGGGTCGTTGACGTAATAGGCGAAGACGGACGCGCCGCTTTCGCGCGCTGCCGCCTGCCGGCAGAGGTCTGAAAGCCCGTCGCCGAAGAAGATGTTGTCGCCGAGAACCATGGCGACCGAGGAGGAGCCGATGAACTCCCGGCCGATGATGAAGGCTTCGGCGAGCCCGCTCGGCTGGGGCTGCACGGCGTAGGAAAGTTCGATGCCGAAATCCGATCCGTCGCCGAGCAGTTCCTGGAACAGCGGCAGGTCGCGCGGCGTGGAGATGATGAGGATCTCGCGGATGCCCGCCAGCATGAGCACGCTGAGCGGATAGTAGATCATCGGCTTGTCGTAGATCGGCAGGATCTGCTTCGAAACCGCGATGGTGAGAGGATAAAGGCGCGTGCCGCTTCCCCCCGCCAGAATGATACCTTTGAACGCCATGTAGGATAGACCAGTCACCAACGGAAAATCGCGCCGAACCTCGCATGGATGAGGGCCGCGTTGCAACACTTGCGCGCACCCAAAGGTGCCGGGCTGTCCTTGCCCTGAAACTTCCCCTTCGGTTAAAGGTGAAGCCTCGCACTTCAGGGGAAGCGGACAGGAAAGCTCGCATGCGCGTACTCGTCACCGGCGGAGCCGGCTTCATCGGATCAGCCGTCGTCCGGCATCTCGTTCTGGAAAAGCGCTATGAGGTCCTGAACGTCGACAAGCTCACCTATGCCGGCACGGAGACGTCTTTGCAGGCTGTTCGCGGGGCGCCCAACTATCGTTTCCTGCGCGCCGATATCTGTGATGGCGAAACCCTGTCGCGAACACTTATAGATTTCCAGCCCGACCGGATCATGCATCTCGCCGCCGAAAGCCATGTCGACCGCTCGATCAACGGGGCGCAGGACTTCATCAACACCAACATCCTCGGCACCTTCACGCTTCTGGAAGGCGCCAGGGCCTACTGGAGCGCTCTGGAGGGTGAACGAAAGCAGGCTTTCCGCTTTCTGCATGTCTCGACGGACGAGGTTTATGGATCGCTCGGTGAAGAAGGCCTTTTCAGCGAAACGACGGCCTATGATCCAAGTTCGCCCTATTCGGCCTCCAAGGCGGCTTCTGACCATCTCGTCAAAGCGTGGGAACGCACCTATGGCCTGCCGGTGGTCGTCTCCAACTGCTCCAACAATTACGGCCCCTACCATTTCCCGGAAAAACTGATCCCGCTTGTCATCCTCAACGCCATGGAGGGCAAGCCGCTGCCGGTTTATGGCAACGGTGCGAATGTGCGGGACTGGCTTTATGTCGAGGACCACGCCCGTGCCCTCGACATCATCGCGGAACGCGGCCGGGTCGGAGAGACCTACAATGTCGGCGGCCGTAACGAACGGCGCAACATCGACGTGGTGACGCGGATCTGCGGCCTGATGGACGGTTTTCGCCCGCGTGCAACGCCGCATGGCGACCTCATCACCTATGTGACCGACCGGCCGGGCCATGACGCCCGTTATGCGATCGATGCGACGAAACTTGAAACGGAGCTGGGCTGGCGGGCCGAGGAGACGTTCGAGACCGGTATCGAAAAGACCGTGCGCTGGTACCTCGACAATGAATGGTGGTGGAGCCCCCTGCGCGAGCGTTATTCCGGCGCGCGGCTTGGTCTGCCCGGCCATGCGCAGAAAACCGGCGTGTGAGGCAAAATGGACGGTAAGCGCAAACGCATGGTGGTGACGGGTCGCGAGGGCCAGGTCGTTCGCTCTCTTCTGGAGCGCGGAGCCTTGAATGAGCGCTTCGAGGTCGTGGCCTTGGGACGGCCCGAGCTCGACCTCCGTGATTCTGACGGCATTGCCGCTGTTCTCCGGCAGGCGCGGCCAGACGTCATCGTCTCGGCTGCCGCCTATACGGCAGTGGACCGTGCTGAAACCGAAGAGGCGGAGGCGTACACCATTAATGCGGTTGCGCCCGGCCGGATTGCCGCCGCCGCGGCTGGCCTCGGCATCCCGGTCATCCACCTTTCCACTGATTACGTGTTTGATGGAGAAAAACTCGAACCCTATCTGGAGACGGATCCGGTTGGGCCGGTGAGCGCTTACGGCCGAACGAAACTCGCCGGCGAGCGCGCCGTGGTGGAGGCGACGGACAATCACGTCATCCTTCGCACGGCCTGGGTCTATAGTCCTTTCGGCAGGAACTTCCTGAAGACCATGCTCACTCTCGCGGAGAGCCGCGATCAGATCAATGTGGTGGACGATCAGCGCGGCAGTCCCACCTCGGCGCTCGACATCGCTGATGGAATCCTGGCGATCGCCGGCAATCTCCTCGACTGCGATGCTCCGCAGCTTCGCGGGATCTTTCATATGACAGGCTCGGGCTCTGCGAGTTGGGCGGATTTCGCAGCGGAAATATTCGCTGCTTCCGCTAGGCGGGGCGGCCCCTCGGCGGGAGTTGGGCGGATACCGTCCTCATCCTATCCGACGCCCGCACGCCGCCCCGCCAATTCGCAGCTCGATTGCTGCAAGTTGGAGCGGATGCACGGCGTGCGGCTTGCAGATTGGAGAGATGCCGTTGCCAGAACGGCCAAACAATTGGTTTTACCTTAGCCTGACCGGGCCGTTCACTGTCGCTTCCCAAGCTTGCGTTCCTGTAAGGCTTTTTCGATGTGTTTCTGCTTGGCAGTTTCACCTGAGAAAAGCGCCCAGTTCCGCCCCTGATTATACAGGATCTTATCGCAGTTTCGGAATGCGACCTGATCCTCCAGATCCACATAGGCATAGAACAGGGCGCATTGATCAGCGAACCACATAGGCCGTTCTTTTCGGCGGGCTGATGCCAGGATTTCGGCAAGATAGTCGCGCAGGTATTGCGCAAAAAGTCTGCCGCCGGTGCTTCGGCGAATTATGTTCGCCGCCGCCGGAACGGTTGCCCAAGGCAGGTTGAAGACGGCGTGCCCCGGCCGCAGGATTTTGGACTTGATGACGACGTCCGCTCCGGGCAAATCCGCAAGCACTTCGCTTGCCGACAGCCCCACGGACCCATCCGCGTCGGATATCAGAATATCCTCGTAGATATCGAGATAAGCGACGGCGTGCATCAACCGTGCACAAGCGTAGTAACCTTGGCGATCCCGTTGACCGAGGCCGGAGACGTCGGTCCGGTCGACTGTAAAGCCGACAGTTTCATCGATCTTCACGCTGTCGACCATGCGCGGATCGAAACCGACACAATGGAAATGGACGCAGCGATCTGGGTTCGTCGCGTTATGAATGGCGAGGAATGGCGTCGCATAACGTTCGTAATAGGCTTGATCGACGGAAAGGATGGTTGCATTCTTCCAGCTTGAAGGCTTGATTTTCAAGAGCCAGGGGGTTGTATCCCGGGCAGGCTTCGGCAAGGCCGCCTTGGCGGCCGCCAGTGGGGGGATGAGGTCCAACCCTGTCGAGAAGCGGATGATTCGCTCCCTCGCGTCATGATGCTCCCCAAGGGAGTTTTGTAAGAGAGCGGAGAACAGGCTTGCCCGGTGTTGCTCTGCCGGCCAATGGCTTCGGATGAGGTCGATCGCTTCCGACACCCGATCCCTGAAGCCATCGGAATCTACACCTTGCGCAATGGTCTCCCAGTTCAACCGATAGGTGGCAAGGAAATAAAGGTCCGCCATATGGACTGGAAAGTGATGATGAGAAGCCTTTTCCTGAATGACGGCAGCCAACTGCTTCCAGTCCTTCAGGAAGAACATGAGCCAGGCAAACTCCACAATAGAACGCCGACTTTTCAGTCTGGCGTGACCATCGCGCCTGATTTCATCCGAAAGGTCCTTGAAGAAGGATCCTTTCAGACTTTCCTTGGCTAGGAAGAGTATCCGCGCATCGTGTGATCTGAAGCGCAGAACCTCATTCCGGATTGATTTTGCGGCCGCATAGCGGCTGACCATTGCCTCCAGCCCCTGGTCCAAGGAAGGGAACCATCTTGTGAACATCATGCATCCTTCTGCCGGGCGGACCTTAGCAGTATCGCTGCGCTTTACGAACGGATTTTGATGGGTGCGTCATTCCACGACGATGCTGGAACTGGTGCGCCTCACATCCGTGTCGCCCTGCAGCACTAAAACGTCCAGTTCATAGCGGCCGGCAGGAAGTGCCCGCTTCCTGCCGGCAAAGGCGGAAAATGTAGCCTTATCCCGGTCGATCGGCTTGCTCGTATGATCTATGACGATGTTCTTCTGATTATCCGTCAGGACGAGCTTGATTGTATTTCCCTTCTTCAGGTTCGCAAGCCAGACCCAGGCGACAAACAGCTTGTCACTCGAAAGGGCCTGCGCTGGCGGTCCCTCGACGACGAGAGCCTGATGGTTGACCGGCTTTCCGGCGATTCCTGACGCTAGGATTGCCGGCTTCGTCAGGTCGATTTTTTCGACGATGTCCCGGGAAAAAAGGGAAGCCGCTTGTCCTGTTGCCGCGGTGCAGCCTTCCGAAAGTTTACGTCCCGTCAGAGGATCGAGTGTTTCGCCGTTTTGGGAAACAGTGATGTGGACATGGGGGAACTGGGCGAGACCGGAGGAGCCGATATCTCCGAGGTGCTCGCCCTTACGCACGTTAGTTCCTGGTTGGACGGTGAGACTTCCCTTCTTAAGATGACAATACTGGACTTCGTAGCCATCCTTCAACTGCATGACGAGGCCGTTGCCGCATTCCTTTCCGGAAATCCTCACCCGGTCTTCTTCTGTCTCGACGAGATGATCCATCTCCCCATCCCTGACGCGCAGCACCTTGCCGTCGGCGACGGCGATAACGGGGTAACCTTTCTCCATGTCTTTTAGGGAGAGGATGCGCAGATCGGTTCCCTTGTGGCCATCATAAGATTGGCTGCCACATAGGGGATCGGCGACGCCCTTTCCCGCATCCATGTCAGGATATTGCTGCATGAAGCACGTCTTGCCGAGCTCGCATTGCGCCGGCAGACCGAGCTCGATCGCCAAGGCCGGTACGGCGAAGACAAGGGGTGTGAAGAGGACGGAGCCCAGGAGTGGGAAAAGGGTTCGCAAAGGTTTTTTCCTGAATTGAGGGAAAGACAACAGGACATATGGAACGGGCGGCAGTTGACGGCCGGCTTGGCGACGCTCTACCTAGCAAGCCGTAAGGAGACAGGCGGAATATGGCCATTTTAGCGTTCGTCTTGATAGCCCACGAGCCGGCGGAAGTGGTCGGAAAATCGATCGACATGCTGTTGACGGCCGATGACGAATGCGTTGTTTGCCTTCATTATGACCGCAATTCTTCACTTGCAGAATTCGCAGAGCTCAAGCGGCGCTACGACGCGAACGAACGTGTTCTCCTCGTCGAGGAGAGAGCCCGCTGTGGCTGGGGCCAATTCGGCCTCGTTGACGGAACGATTCGCGCGCTGCGCCTGCTCGCCACGTCCGGAAAAGCCTATAGCCACGCCTATCTGGTCAGTTGCTCCTGTTGGCCGATCCGACCGCTCGTTGAACTCAAACGGTTCCTCGATCACAATGACGAGGTTGACTTCATCGAAAGCCACGACGAGCGCTGGATGACGGGTGGCTTGCGGCAGGAGCGTTATACGCTGCGCCATCCCTTCAGCTTCGCCCGCCGTCGAGTTCTGTTCGAAGCAAGCGTCCGCCTTCAGCGCAAATTGGGTATCAAGCGGAAAATCCCTGCCGGGCTGGCACCGCGCTACGGTTCACAATGGTGGTGCCTGCGTCGGGAAACGATCATCGGAATCTTGCGTTGGGTGAAGGAAAACCCCGCCGCCTACCATTTCTACCGACAGGTCTGGATTCCAGACGAGACCTTCTTCCAGACGATCGTTCACGCGCTTGGAGGCGCGGTCGCCCACGGCTACATTCCGACCCTCTATACGTTCAATATCCATGGCAAGCCGATTGTCTTTTATGATGACCACCTCGCTTGGCTGCAGGAGCAACCGCATTTTTTCGCGCGAAAGGTTGCTCAATCCGCAGAGCAATGCCGCTCGGCGCTGTTAATGCGGGCCGCCTTGCCCCATCCGGCCGATCAGGCGGTCCTTACCGTGCCGCAGGCTGGAACACGGATGCCGCCGCGTACCGAAACCAGTCCTTCCTACGGGCGGATATTCGATCCCGGTTCGGGCATCCGGAATTGGCCGAAGAACCTTGAGACGATGCGCCAACCAAGCGCCGTCCTCTATGGGCCGCCGCAATTGACGCGGTTCGCGGCCGAAATCCTTCGCGCCTCGGGCAGCCTGACCGTGCTGGGGCGCCTTTTCCATGCCGAGCGGGCCGAATTCCAACCTGGGCAATCCGACTTTCATGGGCTTCAATCCAACGAGATAAGGCTTCGCGACTATGACCGGGCGCTCTATCTGTCCCGGATTCTGTCCCGTTGCACGGACCTGCCCGTCTTCGAATTGTGCCCGGGAGACGATCCCACCTTGGAAAGGCTTGTCTTCGAAAACGAGAAGGTCTTTGTCGCAATCCCACTTCTCCCGGGCGGCCGATTGCCGGCATGGCGCTTCCTGTTCTGGTATCTGGCTCTGCCGGAGCAACAACAGGCCGCCATCGATGCGGCGGGCCACTGGTTTGATCGCCTGCGGCGCACGGAAGAGGTGGCTACAAGACATTTCGGCCAGAAGCATGTGGCTGCGATGGAACGAAAGCTGTTTGGCTCTGCAAACGGGGCAAGCCTGATATTTTCAGAGGCAGGCACACCACCCGACCCCGACTGGAAAGCGTCGCTGCAATTCCTGCATGGCGGACGGATGGAGCCCTTGCTGAAATCCTTCGACAGAATTGCCGAGACCTTTACCGGGCAGGACTGGCGAAAGCTCGCCCCATCATTTGTCGGGGAATCTGAAGGACTTGCGATACGGCATGGCTAGAAAACTCAAGCATCGTCTGGTCAGCAGCCGCACCTATAATTTTATTCTCGCGCGCTGGCAGAATTTGCGCTTCGGCAGCCAGTTGCGCTGCGTGCAGAACCGTCTTGGTAAGAGTGACGCCTGCATTCTTTTCAGCTGCATCCGCAACGAAATGCACAGGATCGATTTCTTCTATCGCTATTACAAGGAACTGGGCGTCGATCACTTCGTCTTCGTCGACAATGACTCCACGGACGGGTTTCAGGAATGGAGCGCGGGCAAGGTGGATATTTCGGTCTGGCATACCGACAAGGGATACAAGAAGGCTGGCTTCGGCATCTATTGGTGCAACTATCTTCTCCAGAAATATGGGACGGGAAAGCTCTGCGTGACCGTCGATCCGGATGAGTTCTTTGTCTATCCCCATATGGAAACCCGCACGCTCAAGGATCTCGGCCAGTATCTGAAGGAGATCGGCCGGCCATGCCTGCATGTACTGATGCTCGATGCCTATAGCGACCGACCGATTGATGAGACGGTCATGGTGCCAGGCGATGATCCTTTCAGCCTCTGCCCCTATTTTGACCGCGACGGCTATGTCCAGAGGTCGAACTACATGTCGGGAACCTTTGTGCAGGGCGGCCCACGGCTGCGTGCTTTCAATCGCGACACGCCGAAGGAGGCTCCCGCCCTCAACAAGATGCCGCTCGTCTGGTGGAAGAAACACTATCGCTACCAGAGCTCGGCGCATCTCATGTGGCCCTGGTTACTCAACAAGACATCCATGAAGGCCGGCATTCCCGTGTCCGGGGCCCTCTTCCACTTCAAGTTCCTCTCTTCCCTGCAGCAGAAGGTGGAGGAGGAGATGACGCGCCGCCAGCATTATGGCGGTAGCCGGGAGTACAAGCGCTACAAGGAAAATATCCGCAGTACCCTTTATCTCGAAGGTGTCAGCGTGAAGTATGAAGGCGCGGGCCAGCTTGTGAATCTCGGCCTGATCAATGAGGGGGAGTGGGTTTGATGTCTCACACCGCCTTCTCTAGAATCGTTGGGAAACTCCTTTCATTTGCAGGCTCGTGATATGGTAGTCCCTCGCAAGATTTATGCCCTCTGGCTGCAAGGCGTCGATACGGCACCTGAAATTGTCAAGGCTTGCCTTGAGCGCTGGAAGAACCTCAATCCGGAATGGGATCTTGTCGTTCTGGACAGGGAACATGCCCTGAAGGCGATTGGTGATTTTCCCATTGACCTTTCCAAATTCTACCAGCCGCAGGCCTTTTCCGATATTCTCCGGCTAAAGCTCCTGCAGGATGGGGGTGTCTGGGTCGATGCCACGGCCTATCCCATCGTGCCTTTGAAGGACTGGATCGACAATGCTTCCGCCCCCTCGGGCTTTTTTGCCTTCATGGGACACCATGCATCACTGGACGTGTCGAGCTGGTTCCTGGCGGCCGAAGACGGCAACATGCTTTGCCGCAAATGGTGGGCAGAGACCTGTCGCTATTGGCAACAGCCGCGAAAGCTCATCACGTTCAAGGACAACGGTGGGTTCCGGCGCAATTATGAAATCGATCCGATGTGCGTTTCGCCCGTAGCAGAGAAGGACACGTTCCCCTTCTTCTGGGTGATGTATCTTTTCTCCTATCTGCGCAAAACGGATGCGGATTTCGACAGGCTCTGGGAAATGACGCCGAAGTTCAGCGGACTGGATGCTCATGCCGTTCAGTTTTCCATCGAGGATGAGGGGTTCCGGTTGGAAGACACCCTGACGAAGGGACCGGTGCAGAAGCTGACATGGAAATCCGACGCCTTTTCCGAGCGGTTCCTATCGCTCAGCAGGGCTCTCCAACCGTAATCGGGACGGCCTGCCGGCACTCTCTCAATAGGAGTGCCGGGTTTCCATGACCTTCTTGTAAACACCCTCATTGAAGGGCACGCCGAGAAATTCCGTCAATCTGCGGGCGTGCTCCGGCCCATGGGTCAGCTCTTCATACTCGACATGAAAAATATTTGGGGCACTGGCGAAACGGTTGTCCCGTAACCGCTGATCCATGCTGCGGATCGTGGCGTAGGAGTGAGCCGTATCCTTCCACCAGCTGCTTTGGGATGTGGCGAGAATGTCGCGATGGTTGAAGACGATTTTCGCGCCCTCGAAGATTTCCAAGATATCGGCCAGGAAGGCGTCGAAATCCTCGATCTCGTTCCAGTTGATGCGGATTTCCTTGCATCCGATCACCGTTGCATCCGCGGGCGGCTTGAGGATCGTCTCCACGAACGCCTTGCGCAGGCTATTGCGCACTTCGTCCGGCTTGATCAGGTCGGCCCCGTACCAGGGATGAACCGGCAGCATCGACTTCTTGGCAACCTTGCCCGTCGTGTCCTTGGCGGCCCGGTAAAAGCTGCAAAGATGCGCAAGCGCATTGTGGTTTTCCCCTCGGATACAGAAGCCCGGCAGGCTGTTGAGATACCCCATCAGCAAGGTTGAGCCAGAGCGGCCATAGGTGAAGATGAAGACGTAGCGGTGGGATTGGCGCTTACTGGGCGCCTTCTTCGGGGAATTCGAAGCGCCAGCGGTTTTTGGCGTCGAGAGTTTGCTGATTAAGCTTCGAAATGATTTCATAGAGTTCAAAGGTCCTTTCAACGCTGGACACGTCGCTGATGACCGCGCCCTCGTAGTCCCGGTCGTCCTTGATATAGATTTCCCGGATCGAGAGGAATTTCGAATTCAGGGCGGTAGCCTCCAGGCCGTTGGCGCTCATGACCCGGCCGGTCGCGTAGTCTTCCAGCATGTGCTGATATTTCGGGAGCGGCGTCGATGCAATAAGGTTCGCCGCCTTGCGGCTCAGGAAGTATCCGCCTTGTCCGTCATACCAGGTCTGCTCGGGATCAATCTCGAAGATCAGGCCGGCAAGCTGCTTGTTGAAGACAGCCGTGCTGTGCCAGTCGAAAGCGGTGCGGCTGCCCAGATTCACGTCGCTGCCGATATAGTCGAATTTCTCGTACGTAAATTCCAGAAGCTTCTGGACGTTAAGGAGGCAATCGTCATCAAGCTTGAGGTAATGGTCGGCGTCAACGATCCGCAGGGCGGCGGAAACGCCGTGCCAGATTTTGTGCGAAAGATATTCATAGGTATCGGGAACCGGCAGGATCAGCCGATCCTCGATGAGGACCGCTTCGGATTGCTCGGGATGGCCCTCGATGAAGTAGATGTCGATATTGGCAAGGCGCGCATCCTTAGACCAGGTGTCGCGAATGGCCTGTTGCTTGTGGCGATTCTTCTTGCAGCTTACGACGAGTACGGCGAGCTTGCTGCGCCGCTGTATGGCGGTCGTCTTCTTATGATCGCGCAGCAGAATCGGAGCGTCCGCCAGCCGCACGTCGTCCAGATCCCAGGTCAGGCTCGCTCTCGGCGTGGGTCCCGGGGCGTGGAAAGGATGGCGGCCGGCGATATCTTCCGCCGACAGGCGCAGCTTGCCACCGACGTCCACGAAGTATGTCTGCTTTCCGATCGAGAACGCCTGGAGATCTCCCGGATGCGCTTCGTCGAGCAGGAGGAAGTCGTCCATCCGGCTGCGCAGCCGCTTGTCGCGGACAACCGTGGCAAGGCGATCTGGATCGGTCTGCGAATCGAGGAAGATAACATTGCGATGCCGGACCTCGGACAGAACCCTGTTCATGAACAGAGCTCCCTTGAGCTTACGCAAGGCGCCGTCGCTTTTGACGGTCATTTCGATGACCGACGTGCGGACGTTGAAACAGGTGCTCTGCAGGCCGACGAAGAAGCTGTGCCGGAACAAGCTCGAATTGTGAACGACAACGAGAAGTTCATCGAGATAGGGATGGACCTTTTCAGCGAGGCGGCTGAAGGCCTCTTCGTTTCCATCCCAGAGATAGAGCGCCGAAAGTCCGGGCTTCAGGCCTTCTGCTTCTCCGAGCGCCCGTAGCCGAGAGCCGGGCCCCATGCGGAACCTGTATTCGGGAAAGAACCGCCAGCGCCGCGAAAGGGCCTCCATGACCGGCTCGTCGCCGCCGATCGTCATGTAACGGAAATTGCTGTAGACGCTCCAGACAATGGATTTCGGAAAGGCCTTGCAGGGAAATTCCAGCCGGAAATCCTTCAGCTCCAGGACGAAGGTTTCACCTTCGAGAAAGAGCGTTCCTTTTATCGACTGCCCCTTGAAGAGGAAATCATGCGTCTGCGGTTTGCCCCAGACGCCTGCATAGCGATCCTTGACAGAGAGTTGGCCTGCTTCCTTGTCAAATTCCACATGGAAGAGAACGTCATCGGCCAGACTGTCCACGATATGGAAGTAAAGCCGCGCCTCCTTGTCGAGAGCGGAGACGGAGAAGCGAAGAGGGCTGTCGAACCTCTTGATGATTTTGATTCTCTTCATATCGTTTACTCCAGATCCTGCACCGTCCTTTTTGGACGCGCCGCCCTATGACGCGCCCATCGGCCCCTTTACCACGCGCTCGATCAGGTTAAAGTATTGCCGAGTGAGATTCTTCATGTCGTAGCGCTCCAGCATGAGCGCCCGGGCTCGCTCCCGCAGAGGAGCATACCGTGCCTGATCGGTCAGCACATCGGCAAGCCGCTCGGCCAGCGTCTCCGGCTCGAAGAAAGGCACGAGAAGGCCGTTTTCGCCATCCGTTATGATCTCGCGCACCGGATCCGTATCCGAGCCGATGATGAGCGCGCCAGCGCTCATGGCCTCCATCATGGACCAGGATAGCACGAAGGGCACCGTCAAGTAGACATGGGCAGCGGAGATGCGCAAGGCATCGCGCAGAGCACGTAGCGGCTGGCGGCCAAGGAAATGGAGGCGGTTTTCATCGAGGGGAAGATTTTCCAGGGCCCATTCCTTGTAGGTCTTCCCGTCCGGACGCTTGGCGCCATAGGCGACCCGATCCTCGCCGATAATGACGACATGAACTTCCGGCCGGATTTTCTGGAGGATCGCCACGGCCTCCATGAATTGCGGAAACCCACGGTAGGGCTCCATGCCACGCGCGATATAAGTAATGACCGGATCGCCCTTGCGGAATACGAGACTGCCGACCGAGAAGGCAGCTTCCGCATCGGGTGAAAAATAGTCGGTATCGACCCCGTCATGTAGAACTGAAATACGGTCCTGAAATTGGGGGGGGAATTGGTTTTTCTGAAACTCAGTCGGGCATTGTCCCCAATCCATCGCAGCTAGATCATGCAGGATTGCAGTGTTTTTCATACGGATTTTCAGTTCAGTGTCCGGATTTTTAGGAGCCTCGCCATCAAGAAAGGAAGAATCTGAACCATAGGTATGATAGTACCACTCGAAATAGGGCATGTATTTCGCTTGTGGCCAAAGATCTTTCAAGAAAATTCCATCCCCAAAGCCGGAATGGGCAAGAATGATATCGGGATTCCAGCCCTTTGCTTTTATTGGCATGAGTGCTGTGTAGACGGCCTGCCCGCGAATGACTGAAGTTTCTGTATAGCGGAGCGCTGGGTGGATATCTTTTCGTGCTTCGCGATGAGGCGTATAGCCTACCCCCTTGATCAGAGCTGGCTGTTTGTTGGAAGCCAGCGAACCGGAAAGCATATCGATATCTCGCCGCCCCTTTAGATGGCGTACGATACGAGCATACTGACCGGGAAAATTATTGTGAACGAACAGGATGCGCATTCGGCCTCTTTCGGGTTTCGCCAGCGAAGCCTTTAAAGCAAGGATCGGCCGATGGAAACCTCTGGCCGATAGGTCTATCCGTCAATCTTGATAGGTCCTAAGTGCAAACCGTGTCACCGGATCGGCGAGATGCTGCAGAAGAGTTCTGGCCTCGGTCTGGAAGAACAATTCGGCAACATTGCCAGGCAATATGTTTCGGCCGTGACGATTGTTCTCCATCCGCACACGCGCAACGTAGTAGGAAACTTTCGGGTCAGAAGGCATCGCCATGGCATCGGCTGAAATATAGGCGACCTTGCCTTTAAGAGGAGGTGTTACGGTCACCTGATCACTCGGAAAAATAATTTCCACATCCTGATCGATAAAAATCTTGGTGATATCTTGCGGCAAGATTGGCACTTCAAACAGCAATGATGCATCTTTCGGCAAGATATCGGCGATTTTCTCTCCTGGTTTAACAACTGCTCCGAGCGATTTGAATGGCATGCTGAGCACAGTTCCATCGACAGGCGCGGTGATGTCAGCGCGGCGCAGACGGTCATCGAGCCGATTGATCACATCCTCTGTCTGATTTAGTCTCTGTTGCAGCTCCGTAATCTTCTGGCTGGTCTGGGCAGCGTGTTCGGCGGCAAGCCTCTGCTTCTCGTCATTGAAAGAGCGAATATTATGGTGAGATTTTTGAACTGCTGCCTGAGTATTGGACTTCTGGGCATCAAGGCGCGCCGTTTCGCGCTGTAGCGACAGGACACGGGCGCGCTGCGTCAAGCCTTTGGCCAGCAGTTCAGTGAGGTCCTTCTCCTCTTTGACGATCAGAGCCTTCTGCGAATCAAGGGCACTGATCTGATCTTTTAAATAAACGAGATCTTCTTGTTCATTGGCGATTTTACCGTCCAGAACCAAGAACTGCTGCTGGAGTGCTTGTCGGGTGCTCTTGAATTCGGCAACCTGGCTTTGATAGGCTTCGATAACGCGCGGATTATCAGCAACAGGGGCGAGCTTTCCGGGTGAAATTGAGAAGCCATTGGTGGCATCATCCCGCTCGGCCCTCCAACGTTCCAGCTCGATAGTAGCCAGTGCCCGCTCGATATACGTTCGATCACGTTGGGATCGGTTGGCTGTCTCATCCAATCGTGCGATGACGTCACCACGTTGAACCGTAGCCCCTTCGCTTACACGAATTTCCTCGATAATGCCGCCCTCGAGATGCTGGACGACGCGGTTATTGCCTTCTGCGATAACGCGGCCGCTTGCTATCAGGGCGCCGCCGAGTTTGGCGGTGGCCGCCCAAGCACCACCAAAGCCAAAGAGGGCAACAAGCACGAGGACGGCGACAAGCATAGGCTTGCCGCGGCTGGTCGGAACGGCATCGCTCCAACTCTGAAGCGCCTCAAGGCGCAGACCGGAAAGTGGTGGAGTGGACGGCCGCCCGGCGTTCGTCTCAAACGGCAGATGTTCATTCATGACTGCTCTTTCCGATCAGGATGCCTTGTTCGGCACAGGGCGCACAAGTTTACCTGGCATAACGTCGCTTGGATTGCCGAAAGCATCCACCTGCCCTCCCTTCAAGATGAGAACCTTATCGACATGATGAAGGAGAGACAGACGCTGGGTCACAACGATGGAAGCGATACCGGCAGAGGCGGCTCGCTTCAATGTTGCAAACAGTATCTGCTCTCCCTCAGTGTCGAGGCTGGCATTTGGTTCGTCGAGTACGACGAAAGCCGGTCCGCCATAATAGGCTCTGGCAAGGCCGAGGAGTTGCTTTTGACCACCAGAGGGCTGGAAGCCTTTTTCTGAGATAACGGTATCATAACCCTCCGGGAAGCGCATGATTATATCATGGATACCAACAAAACGGGCAGCTTCGATTGCGAGTTCCGGTGGGTCATCTATACGCATGCGTGCAATGTTTTCGCGTACTGAACCTTCGAAAAAACCAACTTGCTGCGGTAGATAACCCATATGAATGCCCCGAGTGACGGGATCCCAAGCTCGAATATCTTGCCCATCAAGCAAAATTTGCCCTCCGGAGGGCTCAAGATAGCCGATGAGAACACGAGCGAACGTCGATTTTCCGGCCCCACTTGGTCCAATAATGGCGACGTTTTGCCCAGCTGTGATAACACCAGAAATGCCCTTTAGTATCGGCTGCTTACCTGGCCCCGGGATATATATGACACGGTCTGAGGTGAGGCTATGAACTGGCCGCGGCAAAGGTGTCTGCCGATTTGGCAAATTGAATGAGGCTATACGTGTATCGAGATTTTTTAAAGCAAGACTAGCTTGCTTTAATTGGCGCCAGCCGCCAACGATCGCCTCAATCGGTGCGAGGGCACGTCCAGCGATAATGGATGTAGCAAATATAATGCCTGGTGTGACATGGTCAGATAGTACCAGAAGCGCGCCGCCGCCAACCATAGCCACTTGTATTAATTGGCGAATTAATTTGGATGTAGAAGAAAGAGTGCTAGTTCTAGCAAGTAACTGTAGAAGAAATGTCAGGTGTTTTTGCTGGTCACGTCCCCAGTGGGCAACACTCTGTGGGTAAAGGCCGAGCGCGCGAATTGTCTCGTGCTGGCGAAGGAGGTTATCGAGTGTTCTGTGGGCTGCGCTCGCGGCTTCATCCGTTTCTTTGACCCGCTCTCTCGTCAAGAACTCGCCAAGCATGGCAATACTCAAAAGGAGAACCATACCAATGAAAACTATCCCCCCCAGAAATGGATGAATTAAAAATACAAGAAAGAGAAAAAGCAGCATTACTGGTAGGTCAAATAGGTTTGGAAAAACGTTTGACGCAACCATCTTTCGGATTTCAGAAAGTTGTCTAAGGCTAGCAGCAGTAGTTTGTCGAGGAAGAGTAAGTTCACCAGCCAGCAAGACGCCAGACATTCTGGCTTCGAAGCCTATACCAATACGGGATAGCAAGGCCTGCCGCAGTGTATCCAGTAGGCTAAAAGCTACGAGCACAACGCACGCTATAATAGTGATTGCAACTAAAGTCTCGATGCTGCGCGACGCAATGACACGGTCATAAACTTGGAATAAGTAAAGCGGCAAAGCCAGAAGGCAAAGGCTTGAGAGCATCGATAAAACTGCAACACCGGCCATGGCCTTCCAAGCCGCTCTTTTTTCGGCAAGGTAGATGTCGGGCAGGGACATGTTTATTCCTTCTAAGCTATGCAAGAGCTTTCTGCCTTCGACATGAAGTCCGAGCAGATGCATAAAAAAAGGGAGGCAGAGCCCCCCTTTTTCTCGTTTAATTCGTTTATTAAACGAAATCATCCGCGGTCAACGCGTCAGCACCAACGTCGTTGATGGTGATAATGGTGGACGAGTTGAGCGTGATTACCGCGTCAACCTTGGTTGCATCACCCGAAGCAGAGCCCGAATAATCAATATCAAGGTCAGCAAAAGCGATACCATATGCGGTCAGGTCAAGCTTATCTTCACCTACCGTGAAGTCGGTGACTTCATCTTCACCAGAACCCTTGATGAAGCCGAAGACGTCCTTGCCAAGGCCGCCGGCCATGACGTCGTCGCCGAGGCCACCCCAGATGGTGTCATCGCCATTACCGCCATCGATACCGGTGTCGTTGCCAGCGCCGCCGTACAGGACGTCGTTGCCGATACCGCCAACCAGGCCGGTGTCGTTACCGTCGCCGCCGTACAGGGTGTCGTTGCCAGCGCCGCCCTTAATCGAGTCGACGCCATCGCCGCCACCGATTACGTCGTCACCGGCCTCACCGTCGACGGCCACGTCGTCACCCTTACCTGCCCAGATGGTGTCGTTGCCGTCACCGCCGAGGAGGGAGTCAGCGTCTTCGCCACCATAGATGATGTCGTTGCCCTTACCACCTTCGATGGTGTCAGCACCCTTGCCGCCGCCGAGAACATCGTCGCCGTCACCACCGAAAATCTTATCAGTGCCGGCATCGCTTTCGCCAGCGAATACGGTGTCGTTGCCCGTACCGCCATAAACGGTGTCGCCACCATCGTGGCCAACGATGTAATCGTTGCCGGCGTTACCATAGATGTTTTCACCTGCGGCCGTGCCGAACAGCGTATCGTTGCCTACCGTACCGTTAATGTCGTCAGCCATTTCAGAGGCTCCCTTTTCGAAATTCGTTCAATGCTGGGTGTCCGTCGTCAAATGAACTGAGACTTTTCGGGCTTTGGAAGAGCGGAGTTTCCGGCTCGGTTTGCGGGTTGATTTA
>NZ_KQ410752.1 GCF_001262505.1 Shinella sp. SUS2 | reverse complement strand
AGTGCCTTCACTTCGTCACTGGTCGCCGAACGGGCGGTATCGCCCGCAAGACGTTTCTTGCCCGCCTCGAGGAATTCCTTCGACCAGCTATAATACAAGCTCTCCGCGATCCCCTCACGGCGGCAGATCGCGGCGATGCTATCTTCACCACGCAAGCCGTCCAGCACAATGCGGATTTTGTCCTCGGCTGAGTGGTGCTTGCGCGTGGCGCGGCGGATGTCCTTGATCGTCTTCTCAGCCGCTGACGACTGCGGCCCGGATTTCTGTCTCATCTTCGCTTCCTTTGATAGAGCTACGATGAGCCGAAAATCCTCTCTTCTCAACTAAACCAGTTCTGTCTCAAGGGCGCTGATCCGGGACAGATCGACGAGGTTTTCCGTCTCGACCTTCTCGAGGCTGACGCGCAATCCGGTGATAGCTGCATCGTGAACGTGCTGCGGCGGAATGCGCGCCGCGTCGCCGGCATGCAGCATCTCCTCGAAGCGATAGTGGTTGCCCTGCCAGCTTAGCCGTGGATTGACGGCAACCGCTCGCGCCTCGATATCGTAGCCACCAGCGCGGGCCATGCCGATGACGCGAGCGACATTCTCCGGCGTGCGCATCGTCGTCTCGAACACGATATTGACCTTCCGCTCCACGGCGGCCGCCAGCAGCTTTTCCGTCCAGCGCCCGGCATCGGCCTGGGTAAACTGCGACGCGGTTTCCGCATCCTGCTTCTGGAATGCGAGGAATTGCGGATGATAGGATCGGAGATCGTCACCGACGATGCGGATCGTCGGCCCCGATTGATCGAGTTCCGTCTGGCTTGCGATCAGGACCGCCGTCTTGCCGGCTCCCGGCTGGCCGCCGAGCAGGATCATCCGCGGCCGCCCCGCCGGCTTCATCGCCTCCGGCAGATAGTCGGGAAGGATGTCCTTGCGGAAAATGCTCTCATTCCTCTCCGGCGAGAGCCGGCCGAATGCCTGATCGTCCGCCATGATCAGAACTCCGCCCAGAACCGGGCGTCGTCCTTCACGCGTGGCCCCCAGAGCGCGATGACGCTCTCGACAGACTCGCGATCGGCGACGGTGATGCTTTGCTGCAGGGCGATCAGGTCACGGCGCCGAGACCGAAGCGCTTCGGCGGCATCGGGATCGGTGGCTTCGAGCTCATAGACGCGCGCCGTAACGATGGCCCGCGCCTGGTTGAGGATCTCGATGGCGATCTCGGCGCGGACAATCGCGTCGTAAGGGATTTCCTGTTCCGTCATGTTCTTCTCCTTCCCTCTATTGTCGAAACTCTTACCGGATGACGCCCCGGCCGCGGTCGATCGCCCGGCGCTGGCGTTCCGCGACTATCTGCTGGCTGTTGCCCATGCGGACTGTCTGCTGCAATATTTTCAGGCGCTCCTGCATCGCCTCGAACGGGCGGCGCTGCGCCGGCGACACGCGGTTGATCACGTCCTTCTCACCGCGCAGGATGGCATCGCGGCCGAACCGGAGATCGAGCGATCGGCTGACACCGGCAAATTCCTCCCAGATGCGGGCATCAAGCGACCCGGCTGCGATATCGAGTTTGGCGCCCTTCTTCTTCATCGCTGCCGCCAAGCCGCGCAACGCCTCGTCGGCCGCCGGCGACAATCCTGGAATAGCGACGCCCATCCGTTGGCGTTCTTCGGTGATTGCCTGGGTCGCGTTGGCGAATGCTGTGGCATAGGACGCGCCCAGCGACCGGACACGGCTCTCTGCCTCGGGCACAGCCTGAAGCGCGTCCTTTCGCTCGCGGCCGACAGCGAGCAATCTGTCCATGATGCGATCGGAACCGCGCAGCGCACAATAAGCCGCGGGATCGTTGGCAACGGCCGCGGCGATCCGATCGCCCGAAAAACCTTTCACGATGAGGGTCTCGATCTTGTCGACGGCGCCGGCGGGATCGCGCCAGATGCGCCCAGCCGTATCGACAAGGGCTGCGCGATTGTGGCCGTAGTGGGCAACTTCACGCGCCCTCACCCGTGCCTCGTCTTCGACCGAGGTCTTGAACTCCGTCACGGCGGCGAGCATGGGCAACACGGCACTCGTCTCCTTCCCCGGCTCGACGCTGGCGCCGGCAACCACCTTCGAGCGGTCCTTCTTTTCCGCCAGATGCTGTTCCTCGGCGAACCGGCGCACGACCTTGAAGAGCCGCGCCAGTTTCTCGCGTCGACCGGACGCGAGATCGTCCGGCATGCGCTCGACCATGTTGCGCTCGGCGATTGTATCGGCCTTCTCCGTAAAGGCGGACCATCCAAAGCGCGCCGTCAGCGCCTCATTGACCGCTTTCACTTCCTGGACCAGCAAACGGTCCTCAACGGCATAGGCGAAAGCGGTCTTGTAGGCGTCGGGGCCGCCGCGCTCTCGGACCGCCTCGATTTCGACAAGCCGCGCCATTGCCGCTTTCGAAAGCGCGGGGACGGACGGCGACATATGCCCACGCCTCTGTTCCTCGCGAATGCAGAACCGCTCTGCCTGTCTGCGGAATTCCGTCGCATGCGACCGGGCGAGCGGCAGCAGATCAGCCAGGGCCGCCATCGCTGCGTTCCGATTGTCCCGCGCGGCGCGGCCATCGACCAGATGTTCCGATCCCTGCAGACGGCCAAGCCGCTGCGGGCGCATCGCAAGATTTTCAGCAAGGTCGCGCGGCTCCATGCCGGCATCCGACGCCAACGCATTCAATCTGGCCAGCGCCCTGTCAGGGTCACGATAGATTTTCTCCAGGACCGGGCGAAGAATGACCTCCCGCTCCTTCCATCTTTCCGAGGCAAGTTGCGCCCGGCGGGCTTCCTCCTCGATGCTACGGGCAAATCGCGTCGTCGGCGGGATGAGGTATGGTCGATCCTCGGGAACTCGTGGCGCGACGGTTTCCGAACGCTCCTCATTGTAGGTGACACTCTTCTCCCGTTCGATCGCGAAGCCGAGCGCCACGCTGGCGCGCTCCCACAGCTTCGCCAACTGTTCCCGCTTTTCCGCAAGCCAGGCCAACCGCCGCCCGGCCCCCTCCTCTATCCCGGCCGCGATCTCGGCCGCCAAGTCGATACCGCGACGCCGGGCAAAATCGCGGGCATGCGCCTGATAGCCAGCCTCGCTCTCGAAATCGAGCGTCGTGGTCTTCGCGCCCGAACGGCCGAGACGCTCGACCATCTGCTTGAACAATTCCGGCCGATGGCTTTCGCGCTCGATCCGTTCCTGGCGAGCATCGGCCGATTCCTTCAGCTCTGCCGTCCAGACATTGCGGTGAACTTCGCGTTTCTCCGTTCGCTTCTCGCCCGTCTCCGGATCGGTGACGCTTACATCGACCTTGACGGTCTCAACGCCATCCTTGCGGAGCGTGACCGTGTCGCCTTCCGAAACGCCGCCCTTCTCCAACGCCTTCGGCAGACTGACACCCCAGACACGATGGACCGTTCCGTCATCCGTGCGGACATCGGCATAGGGGCTTTCATCCGCATCCTCATCTTCCGGCCGGAACTTCGCCTCGCCCGTCTCCACTAACTCACCGGTGACGCCGGCGGCGTGATCGGCGCGCGGCTTTCGTCCCCATTCCGGCTTCGGCTCGAAATCCTCGCGCGCCGCATAGAGCGTTGCCTGATCGCGATGGCGAGTCATCGACACATAGGTCAGGTGCTGGTCCATCATGCCGGTGGCGAGCACGAAGGTCCGGTCGACAGTGGCGCCCTGCGATTTGTGGATTGTCGCGGCATAGCCGTGGTCGATGTTGCGGTAGCTTTCCTCGCTGATGACGAGGTCGCGACCATTGTCGAGGCGAACCGAGAGCAACGGACCGCCACGCAGATCGCCGGTCGCAACGACCGTTCCGAGCATGCCGTTCTTCACATGTTGCGGGCCGAGGCGGCGCGCCCTTGGTTCGAGGAAGCGAGCATTTTCGAGGGAGATGATGCGATCGCCGGCGGCAAACTCCCTGATACCTCGCTCCGTCCGGAATTCGCGTGCGGCGGTCAGCGCGCCTGCAGCATTCATCACGCCGCGCAGCGATTCATTCAGACGCTTCACATCCTCATTGGTGTGGGCAAGCACCAGCATCTCGTCGCCCCGCAGCCGGCCGTCGTGACCTGCCGCGCGCGACCGCGCGATGACCTGCTCGCGCGCCGCGCTCCAATCCGCCACGATCCGCTCGACGACTTCGACGCGCTGCTCGGTCTCGACGATCCGGCCTCGCTGGGCATAGGCATCCAGCCCCTCCTCGACCTTGCCACGCGCGAAGAGACGCGAGGCATCGCGCGCCCAAGCTTCTTGCTGCCGGCGGACACCGGCAAGTTCGGCGGACCCGATCCGCTCCGATATCGCCCGGAAAGCGGCACCCGCCTGGATCGGCTGAAGCTGCATGGCGTCGCCGACCAGGACCGCCTTCGCGCCAGCGTCCTCGACCGCCTTCAACACACGCGCCATCTGCTGCGAGGGCACCATGCCGGCCTCATCGATAACGAAGACATTGCCGCGTTCCAGGAGATCGCGCCCGTTCTCCCAGGCCAATTCCCACGATGCGAGCGTCCGCGACTTGATGCCGGAGCTGTCCTCCAGCCCTTCGGCCGCCTTGCCCGCAAGGGCTGCACCAAACACGCGATGACCCTCGCCTTCCCAGGCAACTCGCGCGGCGGCAAGCAGCGTCGACTTACCCGCCCCTGCAAGCCCGACGATAGCCGCGATCGCACTGTCACCAGTGACGTGACGGACGGCGTCGACCTGCTCCTGTTCGAGCTTGAAGGGTTTTTCCGGATCGGCGGTTTCGACCTGACGCACGGCTGCGGCAACCTTCGCTTCCGCGATACCGAAACCGGTTCGCTTCGACAGGACTTCCGCCGACTGCGCCATGTCATATTCGATGCGCAGGATCTCGCGCGTGGTGAAGATTGCCGGCTCCGCCACCTTGCCGGTCTGGCGGTCCACCTGCTGCGGCTTCAACAGAACCAGATCGTCGGACGCCATCAGGCGCGCGCGAATGTTCACGAAATCCGTGGGGTCATCGACATAGCGATGTAGCGCCTTGGCGATATCCCTCTCATCGAAGGTGGACCGTTCGTTGGCGAGCTGCTTCAGCAGAAGCTCGGGATCGGCGAGCAGGCGGTCGGCCATGTCCTGCCGCCGCGCCAGATCGGCCGGCGCGAAATACATCTCGACGCCCTTGCGCGCGAGCGCGGCTTTTTCCGGGCCGAGATGTTTCTGGGCAATGCCATCGAGGCCCTGCTCGGCATAGGAGCGCCCGTCCAGACGGATGTCATGGCCGGCGAGCGCAAGGTGCCGATTGGCCGTTTCCGCCCAACCGATCTTCCAGGCCTTCATCGTCTCCTTGTCGCCGGCCCAGAGCTTGTAGACGATCTTGCCGTTCGGCCGGTCCGGCGTGACGACGCGCAGCGGCTCACCGTCTTCGCCGAGCACCGGCACCTTCTTCGGCCCGAAACCCTCGTCCGTCAGGGGTCGCAGCGCCGTCATCAGATGGATGTGGGGATTGCCGTCCTTATCGTGATAGACCCAGTCGGCGATCATGCCTTGCGAGGTCAGATTGTCCCGGACGAATTCCTGCACGAGGGCGATGTTCTCCGCCCGCGTCAGCTCCTCGGGGAGCGCAATGATCAACTCGCGGGCAAGCTGTGCGTCCGCTCGCACCTCGGAGGCCTCCACGGCATTCCACAGCGCCTCGCTCGCGCCCGCGACGCTCTTTCTTTCGATCGCGATCCGCAGCCAGGCCGGAACCTTGTCCGGTAGCGCCAACTCCTCATGCTTCAATTCGGCCGCGCCGCCGCGATAGCTGAAGGAGGTGCCGGCCTGTTCGTCCATCATGCGAGCGCGATGACGGTAAGCGGCGGCCGAGACGATGCTGCGTCCCGCTCCCCTGCTGATTACCTGCGCTCTGACGAACATGATCGCCACTGCCGTCTCCTGATCTCCCAAGCACGTCGCGCCAGCGACGTATATTGCGCCCTCAAACCGATCGGACCTCAGGTCCGATGCCGCTTTTCCGGAAGACGGCCCAGGCCGGAATTCCGGCATCGACATTTTGGGGACTTGCGCAAGGTAGCGCATTTTACTATCGTTTTCTAGTCAGTATAAATAAACAACAGCGATATTGCTTGAAGAGAGGGAACCGGGTAAATGGCCGTCAAGTCGTCAATTCTGGATATCGATACGCAGATCGAGAAGCTTCGAGAGCGTCGAAAAATGCTGATAGTTAAATCAGCTGATCGCTTCTCCCGCGCGGCAATGAAGTCGGGTCTGGCGGAGATGGAGATCGACGACGAGGAGGTCGATCGCATCGTCGAAGAGATCGCCACGCGATTTCGCAAAGCGGAGAAGAAAGGGGCTGGTGACGCAGCTGCTTCGCCGCGTGGACAGCCAGGTGGCGGGGCTGGAGCGACGACGGAGATTCCTCATGACGGCTGATCGCAAGAAGGAAACTCGCGAGAAATTCCTGCTGGGCGGGATCGTCGTCCGGGCCGGACTGTCGAAGGTCGACCGGGCGTTTCTGCTCGGCGGGCTCATCGAACTGGCGCGCGTCTGGTCCGGTTCGCCAGAATATCGTCGGCTGCGGGATGTCGGCGAGGAAGCCTTCAAGGCTCCCGTTCTCGATGGCGGCCGACCGATGCTGGAGGCAGCCGAATGACGACGATGGCCAAACCACATCCAAGCCTCTTGCTCGTCATGGTGCCGATCGTCGTTACGGCCTTCGCTGTCTATGTCGTTGGATGGCGATGGCCGTCGCTCGCCGTCGGCATGTCGGAGAAAACGGCATACTGGTTCTTGCGCGCCGAGCCGCTGCCGGCGTTTTTGCTCGGGCCGCTCGCCGGTCTTTTAACCGTCTGGGCATTGCCACTTCATCTGCGAAGGCCGATTGCCGTGGCGAGCCTCCTCAGCTTTCTGATCGTTGCAGGCTTCTACGGCCTGCGGGAATTCGCGCGGCTTTCGCCTTTCGTGAAGAGCGGCGTGCTGTCCTGGGATGGGGCGCTTTCCTATCTCGATAGGATCGCAGTGGGCGCGAGCATTGTCGGCTTCATTGCGGTAGCGGTCTCGGCGCGCATCTCAACGGTCGTGCCCGAACAGGTGAAGCGCGCCAAGCGCGGGATCTTCGGCGGCGCGAACTGGCTATCGATGGCCGCGGCCGGAAAACTCTTCCCACCCGATGGCGAGATCGTCATCGGCGAACGTTATCGGGTCGACAAGGACATCGTCTGCGATGTGCCTTTCGATCCCTATGATCGGTCGACATGGGGCAAGGGCGGAACCGCGCCGCTCCTCACCTACAAGCTGAACTTCGACTCCACCCATATGCTGTTCTTCTCGGGCTCAGGCGGGTTCAAGACCGTGAGCAACGTGGTCCCGACCACATTGCTTTACAGCGGCCCACTGATCTGCCTCGATCCTTCCACCGAGATCGCGCCGATGGTGGTGGAGCATCGCACCCGTGCACTCGGCCGGAAGGTCATGGTGCTCGATCCCATGAACCCGGTCATGGGGTTCAATGTGCTCAATTTCATCGAAACGTCGCGCAAGAAGGAAGAGGATATCGTCGGTGTCGCGCATATGTTGCTGTCGGAGAGCGTGCGCATCGACACATCCACCGGCTCCTATTTCCAGAACCAGGCGCACAATCTTCTAACGGGCCTGCTCGCCCATGTCATGCTGTCGCCGGAATACGAGGGGCGACGCAATCTGCGCAGCTTGCGGCAGATCGTTTCCGAGCCGGAGCCCTCCGTGCTCGCCATGCTCCGCGACATTCAGGAGCATTCCACCTCCGCCTTCATCCGCGAAACCTTGGGCGTCTTCACCAACATGACCGAGCAGACCTTCTCGGGCGTCTACTCGACGGCATCGAAGGATACGCAGTGGCTGTCCCTCGATGGATATGCCGCGCTCGTTTGCGGCAACGCCTTCAAGCCGAGCGATCTCGTTAGCGGCGAGAAGGACGTTTTCCTGAACCTGCCTGGTGACATCCTGCAGTCCTATCCTGGCATCGGCCGTGTGATCATAGGCGCACTGCTCAAGGCGATGGTTCAGGCCGACGGCGGGTTCACGCGACGTGCGCTTTTCATGCTCGACGAGGTGGACCTACTCGGCTACATGCGGGCGCTCGAGGAAGCGCGCGATCGCGGCCGCAAGCATGGCATCACCATGATGCTGCTCTACCAATCGGTCGGCCAATTGGAGCATCACTTCGGCAAGAACGGTGCGACATCGTGGATTGAGGGATGTGCTTTTGCGAGCTATGCCGCCATCAAGTCGATTGAAACGGCAAAGAACGTTTCGGCGTTGTGCGGCGTGATGACCATAGAGGTCAAAGGAGATTCGCGTGACGTCAGCTTCGCCACGAAGAACGGCTCGCCGCGAAAGTCAGAAAACATAACCTATCAGGCGCGACCCTTGATCCTGCCGCACGAAGTCACGCAGACCATGCGCCAGGATGAGCAGATCATCATCGTTCAGGGCCATAGCCCGATCCGCTGCGGCCGGGCGATGTATTTCCGTCGGAAAGACATGAACAAGGCGGCGAAGCCCAATCGATTTGCCAAGCGTTATCGCTGATCACAACAACGCACCGGTGCGCCGGTTCGGAACTGCGTTATCGACCGAGAGGGCGATAGCGCTCAGCCGGGTCCGTTTCGCCCGGAGGTGTGATCCAGTCGACGAACTTCGAATACACCATGGAAACGCCGACGAAGCCGGCGGCCATCAGGAGGAAAACCCAAAATGGCATTCCGTTGGCTGCCTCGGGTTTGACGAAAGCGACGAAGGCGACCAGCGGCATGATGAGGCCGCCCAGCATCAGCACGTTGACGACCGGCCGAAGCAGGGAGAGGACGGAATAGGCGAGACGCCCGGCGCAATAGAGCACGCCGCGGACGATTGTGATGGCCAGCGTGGCGATCAACAGAACGGCGTGTCGCAGCAAACGAAGCAGCGGGTTACTTTTCGCAGCCTGTGCACTCGCTTCGTCGATGGGTTGGTCTTCGATCTCATCATGCCGACATCCTCACGCTGGAAGGGCGCGGCAAGCAAAGATCGGCGGGGAGCGTGAGGGACAACCCCTTGCGGCGAGGCGGCCGGTCGATCCGGCCGTTTCGCCCCGCTAGAGTGAGCATCACCGAAGGCCGGGCCGGCTCGGGGGAGCCACTTTAGAAGATAAGCGCCTGTTATCATTGAGCAATCCGATGAGAGGGGCTTTCTTCGCCAGAAATCCTCCCCGCTTTTGAAGTCCGCTACATCTGAATGTGGAGTCGAACTCAATGCGTCCGCTTCGCCGCAGCAGCTAGGCCGACGACATCAACCTGATCTCGGCTCGCCTCTCCCGCTTCGTACTTTTCTTGTATCTCCCGTTCTGCCTGGAGCCAGTGCCCAAGCGATCGGCCATCCAACGACCCTTCGCACTGCCAGAGTTCGAAGGCTCGCTCCTTGATGCGTCTCTCGCGTTCGTCGTCCATGATCAGCCGAGCCCAAAGAAGGACAGGACGGCGATCACGACTACGACCAGACCGACAAGATAAATAATATTATTCATAATGCGTCTCCTTTTCTGTTCGGGGTCAAACGTGCCCGCCGCCGTTCTTGTTCCCGTCGACTGGAACCACCGCGATCCGTAGTCGTTCCTCATGCCCCACAGGAGGACGCACAATGGCAATTGAGAACGCACCGACGGAGAAGGGCAAGGAAGGCGCCCGTGGCCTCCACAAGGCCGCACGAGCCGAAGAGCGCGAGGTTGAAGCTGAAAAGGGATCGGAGCTCGCAAAGGGCGCGGATCGCGTTGAGGAGCGCTCCAGGAGCTCTGACGGCAAGAGTGCTGGCGAGAAGCAGCGGTAAGTAGATGGGGCCGCCCAACAGCTGCCGGGCGGCCCTCTCAATGCGACTTACCAGGTCTGGCGATTATACCAGTCGTCAACGTCCCGCGTCGCACGATCCTTTTCGTAGCCGTAGCGCTCCTGGATCTTGCCCTCGAGCTGGTCGCGCTTACCTTCGATGACGTCCAGATCGTCGTCAGTGAGTTTACCCCACTGCTCCTTGATCTTGCCCTTGACCTGCTTCCAGTTTCCTTCGACACGGTTCCAGTCCATCTTGCTCTCCTCGTTTAGGATAGTGATGGATAGGAAACGCGCAGCCGGCGGAATTGATCCCTGATCAAGCATTCATTAATGGCGGCGTAGAGGGGCCGGAGCGGTGCCAAAGAGGCGAAAGCGCCTGTACGGGCATTCCTGCCTCAAGGCACGCCGAGACGAATGCCTCGCGTGCAACCGTCGCCGGCGTCCGGAACTGGAGGGCGGCACGGCATCTTTCACAGGCACGCTTGTAGCGATCGCCGGAGCGTAGTGGCCATTCATTTTCTAGGAAGTCGAGAGCGTCATGGACGCCTTGGAACAAACGGCTCGTCCCATTCGTGAACGTGACGGAGATAGGGGTCGCAAAGTAGATTTCTGCCAGCATCGATAATCCTCCTTCCAAATGCTACCCTGGCGCCGAACGATATCGAAATCGCGTGCGGATTTTTCAAGGGTGCCGTTGGCTGCCGTACGAACTGCGATCCGGATCAAAGGTTCCGCGCGGCCGAGACGAATAAGAACGACCTAAATAAGAGAAGCGCTAGATGATCCGCTCGACTTGCAATTGTCGCATTGCGAGAGCACACTTCCTCGTACTGGCAGCCGATTATCAGGGCGCTGTCGGCTGTGAGGTGGCACCTTTCGCCCCGAACGAGAAAGGGAGTTCGCTATGGATCTCCCAAAAACCTTATCTCAGGCAGGAATATTCGAACCCGACGATCTCGCGATCATGCGAGATGTAATTGCGCGCTTGAAAAAGAATATGGACCGCGACCTCGATGCGGTTGCTCTTACTGTCATCCGGCTCTTTCAGGAAGAGCCGGGCGACGCTGAGCACCTTTGGAAACGCTGTCAGCCCCTCGTGGGCTGACGCATTGGGAGTTTAGGGTTGGCGCGGGAATGGGCCGACCCGATAGCCGCCGACCTTGTGCCGGCTGCGGAATTGCTCCTTGGGAAGAGGCGGTAGCCGTCACTCGTCCGGTGGCGCAACACCGCCCTCTACAATACGAACCCCGTCCGGAGAGATGAACTCCGCGAACCGCCACCGGCCGTTCTCGTCCGGAGCACCTTGCTCAAGTGCCGCCTGAATAGCATCCATTGTAGATTTTTTTGCGTCGGCGCCGTTTTCGATCCGGGTGATCGTGTTTGCGGTAACTCCGGCCCGCTCTGCTAGCTCCCGAACGCCCCACCCAAGGCCAGCCCGCGCCATCTTCATGGTAGTTGCGCGCATCATTTTTTGTACCTCGTCGCAATCAATGTTAACACTGTACAAACACAGTACGACAAACGCAACAGGAAGGACCACCAGCAATGGCCACCACGACGCACGACACAACTACGGACAGAAGGCTCGAACCGCGCAGGTTGCGTCCGAGAAGACAACCGCCGCACTTCCCCTATGACCGGGCCGGCGCCACCGAGATTCCACGCATGGCAGCTCTCGCTGAACAACTGCAGCCCATCATGCTCGAACTGCAGCCCATGCCCGATGAGGCTATGGACGGCATCAACAACGCACATACGGCCGTCGTGGAGGCGCTCGCCGTCGCGCCGGTCACTAAGTCCAGTGAGCTTGCCGATAAGCTGCGTGTGCTCGCCTACCTCGTCGAGAGCGACAAGGGCGGTGTGCTGAACCTCGAGACCCTGATGCTGCAGGCCGTACTGCACGACCTCGGCGCATTCCGGATCCGCAAGGCGATCGCTGAAGGGTTCGGCATCGTCGAAACGATTTATGGCGATCTGCTCCAATTGCGGGCTGGCTACTACACCAAGATCGATCGACCCAACTAAAATTTCCTGCCAGCCGTTTCCGCATGTTCCGGCCGGCCTTTGCCGGTGGCGCTTTGTAGCTGCCCCGGCCCTTTATTCGTAGACACCGGGGAGCGACCAGCACCACCTGCGACCACACCAGCAGGGGCGCTCCCGCACGGTCTTTGGCCGGCCGATCGCCATGCGAAAACCTTGAAACATCCGCCGGCTCAGCCGCCCGCCCCGTAAGAGACGGGCGGTTTTGTGTTTGTGAGGCCGTGACAAACTTCCCACGGTGGGAGGTCCATGCGCATCGCTAGAGAGATCGGAGACAAATTGCCAAGTATTGGCAATTTGGGGGCCACCGCCCTCTACGCACTCGCCGCCCCTCCACTCCCGAACCTGTTTGCGCCATCCCCTTGATTTCCCATCATAACTCAAAATTGCGTCACGAGGTCCCCCCAGTTTTGGGGACATCCCTCGACAACCCTGCATCGCGGTGCGACACTCAGCACGCGTTGCTTGGGAGGCTTTCATGGCTAAATGGATCGTTCTCGCAGTCGGGCTGCTACTCATGGCTAATGGCTTCTACACACGGACCTATGACTTCCCGAACGAAACGCCTGTCAGATATTGCTTCAACATGGATTACGTCGGCATCGATGGCTGCTTTCATAACGCCGCTGTCCCAACGCTAATGGCTTGGGTTCCGTTCTTGATCGGCGTCGGACTTGTTATCTGGTCAATCTTCCGGGCGATGGGAAGTTCCCGCCAGCGCAGTGATGCTCGGTGATTCTCGTCCAATGACCAGGTCACGTAAGAAAGTCCCCATCACCGGCATCACGACCGCAGACAGCGACAAGGCGTTCAAGAAGCGCGAACATCGCCGCGAGCGATCCGCGGTACGCGACGCCCTGGCCACCGGTTCGAAGCCGCCACACCCGAAAGGGTTCGGTGATCCGTGGGATGGCGACAAGGACGGGAAGCGTTACGTGACGGGCGATCAAGCAACCGTCTTGCGGAAATGAGGCGCCGCCCCTCGATATCCCAGGTAAATCATGTCCGCCAAGCCCATCCTCATCTACCGCCTCACGCCAGCCCAGATTGACCTCATCGATCGCTTGGCCTCCAGCGACGACGTCCATATGGACAGACTCGCCTACCCGGACTTGGTGGCGTATCAGGAATTGGAGAAACTCGGTTTCGTCGAAATGCGCGTTGAGCCCCGAAAGAAGATCAAGATTGCGATCACCGCCCAAGGGCGTCAGGTACGGGCGGCCAGGTACATCTCCAGCAAGCCGGTCGTTCGCCTTACTGGACCGCAATTCCTTGCAATGTGCCTCCTCGCTGAAAGGCCGCGGTCCTACAACGATATCCCCGCCTCCATGAAAGACACTGTGCGCCGACTGCGGCTGCGCGGCTGGGCAACCGTGGAGGAGGATGCCGAGGGGCGGTTCTGGACCGCGTTGTCTGCTGAAGGATGGGAGATTGTGGATCTGCTGGACTAGGAACGCCTCGTATTGCCATGACGCAGATCAAACAACAGTGCCCTCAAAACGTGTATCTTTGGGTCTTACCACCGTGGGACCGGGAATGCGCGATTTGTCGATTGATGTCTTTGCCGCCGGGGAGAAGCGTCTCCTGGCGATCGTTCCAGTGAAGGTTCGGGCTTCGGGCCAAGGCGGCCAGCCGGCAAGCGACGCTGAAATAATCGCAGAAGCAATGTGCGCCCTCCGCGAAACTCGGCGATTTTCGAACAGGGAAATCGAATCGTTCCGCTACAAGATTAATAGGACTACGCCTGCGGCCGGTGACCCAGCCGATACCGACGCCCGGACAGATGCGGTGGTGAATTTGCCCAAAGAACGTGAGCCGGTCGAGGTTTATAGTCAGCGGCCTACCCCCCACGCGGATCATGATGTTCATCGGGATCGATGAGGGCGGGCCGACTGGCCGGAGTAACATCGGTCCCCGAATACCCCCTCAGGCGCCGTCCGATTTTCCCCAGCCCAACTTACGGCACAGCTCTTCACCCGCGCCGATCGCTTCCTTTTGGGTCTTAAAGGGGCCGGCCAAGTAGTGCGACATGCCGCGGAATTCGACTTGGGCGCCCTTATTCAGCACGTCATAGACAATGTGCATTCCAATCTCATACTTCATCAAATCACCTCCTACCCTCAATACGGCCGGCGGCGTAATCGGATCAAATCAATCAGCTCGTTAACCCAATGAATTGAGGTTAATCAGGAAGAAAATGGGGCCTCTCCCGGCTTCACCTTGACCCCTCCTGAAGTGAGAACACAATAGGAACAAAGCCCACCGAGCGGACACTATTCCTATGAGGTGACGCATGTCGACCAAAGCCGCCCCACAACAAAAAGTAGACGCCGTCATTGAGGAAGACGCTGTCGCGCTGTTTCTCGACTGGCTGCCAGAGAGGCGTGCCCATGGATACCGGGTGAAGCGCGTTGAGGCACTGGCGCGAGGTGATGTTCGTCGATGATGGGATTGGGGACGCGGGCGTGAGGCGAAGCCTCGGGTCGGAGCGCCGGTCGATCCGGCGCATCGGCCCCATCGTGCAAGGCAAAAGCCTCCCTCAGTGGGGAGGCTCGGCGTCTTCGGCGGCGATGGGCGCGGCCAGTTCGGTGCGGGCCTGTTCCAGCTCGGCCTCGATCTGAGCGCGCTCGGCGGGGTCGCAGTGGTTCGCTTCGCGGCGCAGTTCTTCGATGTGGTTTTCGAGGGTCATCGTCATCGTCGTCATCTCCTTGATGATGTGAAAGATGACGCCCGGGGTCGTGAGGGTCGGGCCGGGTCAAGGATCGCCGCAGGCGACCGGCGGAGCCGGCGAGCGGAGGAACCAATTTTCTGACGGCGCCCTTCAGGGCGGCGGCTGAAAATTGGAGGTGCCGCGAAGTGCTTGAGGCGGCGCGGGCGTCACGGCATGATTGGCGTTCTGAGCAGACAGACCTTCCTCTCGTGGGGCACCCGTCAGGTGGGGATGCGGTTCGACGCCCGTTTTCGCGTCTTTGTCGCTAAGGCCGCTGAACTGGCCTGACGATGCCGGCCCCGATTGCTCGGGGCCGCTCGCTCATCGTTCAGTTCGGGTTGTTCCAGAGGATGACCTTCTTGGTCGGATCGCCGCCCGGAGCCTGGGCTACGTTTCCGAAGATCACGCCGATCTCGGGGGCTTCCAGTTTGACGGAGAGGTATTCCTCGCCGGTCTGGCGGGCCGTGCGGGCCCACGCGGCGCCGATCTCGAAACCCGTCTTGCGGTGGATGACGCGGAAGTCGGGGGCTTCTTCGCTCGACTTCTGGGCATTCGGGACGATGGCGATCGGGGCGTTGACCCGGATGGTGGCGAAGACGCCTTCGAGGATGCCGTCGTTCTTCTGGGTCAGGGTTGCGATCGTGGTGGCCATGGTGCTGTCTCCTTCGGTTCCATCGGGACCGTTCCCGATGGCGGCAAAGGAGAGGGCTGATCTGCTGCGGTCAGCTCGGCGGAAAATTTTGCAAAATTCGATTTGCCGCCAAAGCGGACAAACCGAAATCGAATTTTGCAAAAATTTCTGTCGAGTCTTACCCCTTCAGGGGTTGGCCGCAAAAGCAGGCAGTCCTCTACAAAGTCGGCATCAATGGGAACGGGCCGGATGGAACCGGAGCCGATGCCTGCCGTGGCGTCCCGACTTGCAGCCTCTCCGCCAGAGTCCAGTCCTGCTCGTGGATGCGCCTTTGCCTGTCGGTCTGCCGGCCATTACCTTCGCCGCTCTTCCCGCACGACCACCCCGCGAGGGCGCTCCGGGGTGCCGACGTCATCGCAAGCGCCCGGCGTTCGACGGCGTGGCTTGGGACTGAGGTGAGACGTGCAGCGGGTCCGATATGCCGCGTCTCGACCCGGATGGAGGTCTTCGAGACAGGCATTATCTTCCGCATCGGTCCAGGCCAGCGCCCCGGCCGCGAAGACGGCACGAAGACGATCTTTCTGAACACGACACCGGAGAGGCCGAGCGGACTGGCCGCGCAAGGGGCCGGCTTCCTTACGGGCGGCGGGAAGCCACCGGGATCATCGCGGCAAACGTCGGCGTGCTGTCGGCCGGCCGCGGGCGGGCACGACGTCCGCCGAACCGTCGCGTCATCGCCCATTGGCGAGATGGCGTTCCTCGTCGGTCATGCGCGCCTCGATCCGCCCCACGAGATCCCGGCCGGCGTTGCGCAGCATCTCCTGCCAATCGGAAACTTTTCGAAGCGTGAACTTCGCGCTGCGCATCGTGTCGTAGACGAAGCAGGGCGAGCCGGCCGCCGCAAGGCGCAGCATGTTGAGGCAGGTTCCCGGCGAAGCGCCATCCCAGACCATCAGCCCGTAATCGGCGCGCCGCGCCATCTCGCGGTCTTTCTCGGCATGGAAGGCGTAGCCATGCGCGCCTCCCGGCGCGGGCCGGTGATAGGCCGCCCAGTCGCCGAGATTGTTGGGCGGCTCGCTGCCGGCATGGAAGACGCCGACATGCTCATAGCCATAGCCGGCGAGCAGGCTCTGCGCCTCCGCCTCGGCTCCGGGCGCATCGCCAACCAACACGCCATGCTCGGCGGCGATCATCGCACCGATGCGCGCGATCACCGGTTCCGGCAGTTCGAATATGTCGCGTGATCCGCCTACGAATATCATCGCCATGGTCGCTCTCCTTTTTCTACCAACAGGCCTCCCCCTCCCGGGCCACCTCTCCCTCTAGGCCAGCGCATCGTCTCGAAGGAGCGGAACGGCGAAGCCGTTCCGCGGGCCGGCAGCACTAGGCCGATGTCAAATATTGACATTGAGGTGCTGGTGCGGGAAAATCCGCCTCGACAATTCCAACCGGGAGGGCGCTGCCATGACCAGCAGCCTGCATGTAAGTTTGCCCGATGAAATGCGCGCCTTCGTCGACATGCGCGCAAACGGCAAGAACCAGTACACGACGCCGAGTGAATATGTGCGCGCGCTGATCCGCGAAGACATGGCGCGCGAGGAAGACCGCCGTTATGCAATTCGCTCCTTGCTGAAAGCGGAGGAAGAGTTCCGGCGCGGGCAGGTGCGGCCCCTGTCCGCCCTGGATGCCGTCGACGCGGAACTGGACGAAGAGCTGCGGTAGTGGCTCCCCACATCCTTATCCTGCCGACGGCGTTGGAAAACTACCGTCTGGCGATCCGCGAGACGGCGCGGATCTGGTCGCCGCAGCAGGCGAAAGCCTATGGACGCCTGCTTCGGAAAGGCTTCGAGGAGATCCCTGAAGCCTATGCCCGTGTGCGCATGAAGAAGGACGAGCGGGTGGGCCATTCCCTGTTCCGCCTCCACAAGATCGAGCATCACTATGCTGCCTATATCGTGGTGGAAGACGCGACCTTTGTCGTCGCCGCCGTTCTCCACGAACGGATGGACATTCCCGCGCAGCTGCGCATCGTCGAACGATTGACGGACCGCGAATACGAGGCCCTGATGGGGCACCCTCGCCCGAAACTTTAAAGCCGCTTCGACGCCGGGCTGAATGCCCGTCGGAAAGGAGCCTGAAGAGAGAGAGAGAGAGAGAGAGAGAGAGAGAAAGGGCGCTCACGCGCCCTCTCCCTTCAGTTCCCAGACGGTGATGCCGAAGCGGTGGGCCTTGTCGCGCAGGTTTTCGGTGATCCCCGAGCCGGGGAAGATGATGACGCCGGCCGGCATCATGGAGAGCATCTCGTCGTTGCGGCGGAACGGGGCGGCCTTCGCGTGTTTGCTCCAGTTTGGCTTGAAGGCGATCTGAGTGACACCGCGAGATTCGGCCCAGCCCGCCGCGATGCGTTCAGCGGGCAACGTAAACTTAACGGAACGTGGAGCTTGATTGGCGATGAAGAGGCATGACAAACCGTGATCCGCTCTACCGCCGCCACCGCTTTCCTGCTGAAATCATCGCCCACGCGGTGTGGCTCTATTTCCGCTTGTTTCGTCACCGTTAAATTTACGATGCCGTCGATAGGCCTCTCGTCGATCGTGGCCCATGAATTGTACTTCGAGGCGCATAAGAGTGCGAAGGTCCAGCACAATCTGGAAACCCTACGCTTGCTGTTTGCGGGTTTTCCGATCCTTGATTTCGATCAGCGCGACGCCTTTACAGCTGGGGAGGTCCGGGCAGTTCGCGCGGTAAAGGGAACCCCGATCGGCCCCTACAACGCCTTGATCGCCGGCCAGGCCAAGGCCCGCGGCCTGGTGCTGGTCACCAACAATCTCGACGAGTTCAACCGGGTGGACGGCCTGCGTGTGGAAGACTGGTCCGTCGATCAAGGGGCGCCCAGCTAAAATCGGCATCGACGGCGCGAACCTGCTGCAATTGACGTGCGCAATGTGCAAGGCTGGCCTGCGCACAAAGGGACTTCTGCAGGGCGGAAGCGATTGGCATATTGAGCCCATGAGGTTCGCACCTCCTCCCGCGAGCCTCACAGCGCCGGCGATCCACTCCTCCTCCCGGGATCGCTTGCATCGGATCGGCGGCACTCCTCCTCCCAGTCGCCGGTCACAGTTTGAGAAGCCTGCCGCACCTCCTCCCGCGGCAGGCTTTTCTGTTTCCGGTTGTCGATTGGGGTTGGCAGGCGCAGCCATCGGCAGCCTGAACTCAGTCCAGCCTGCTGACGTGGCGGCTGGACGTGCGCGCACCTGCAAAGGCTGTTGCGATCTTCATCATGAACGTCTTGCTGAACCGGCCGATGGTGTTGCCATGGAACTGGTCAGGTCGCAGGGTCCGAGCAGGTGAAGAATGGAACACCGTAGAGGGGCACGTTCTGATCTTCGGAAACGAAATGCGCATCCCGGCGAGCGCCTGCGCCATGAGGAGGTGATCGAACGGATCGCGATGATGAACCGGCAGTCCGGCCAGCGCAACCAAATGGGCGTCGGAAATATCGAGGCGCTGAAACCCTTGGCCCGGGAGAATGCCGAGAATCTCCTCGATGTCCGCATCGAGCTTGCCGATGCGCAGCTTCACGGTGATCTCCCAGAGCGAAACGGCACTGACAAGAAGTCGTTAGCGGGATCGCCGATCAGGCCGCGGGCGCGACCGTCCAGCTTCTCGTCGTCATTCAACCACCACAGCAGCGTGTGGGTATCGAGCAGAAGCCTCACGCTCCGTCTTCCATCGCCTTCGAGACGTCCGCAGGCAGACTGTCAAAATCATCGGCAAGCTTGATTTTGCCGCGCAAAGCACCCGGCTTGCGGTTTGCAACATCGGAGGACGGCGGTCCAATCTCCGCAACTACCTTGTGATGGGACGTCAGGACAAAGCGCTGCCCTTCTTCGACCTGCCGCAGGAAGGATGTCAGGTTGCCGCGAAACTCCCGCACGCCGACGCGCCGCGGAGACGATGTGATGTGTCGAGGTTCAGCCATTGCGTCGCTCCATTTCCGAGGAAATGTGTACACAATTCCTCGGAAATGCAAGGCTTGAGATTTGCCAGCAGGAGGAACACGGCGCTCACGCGCCGTCTCCTTGCCGATCCCAGACGGTGATGCCGAAGCGGCGGGCCTTGTCGCGAAGGTTTTCGGTGATGCCGGAGCCCGGGAAGATGATGACGCCGGCCGGCATCACGGAGAGCATATCGTCGTTTCGGCGGAACGGGGCGGCTTTCGCGTGCTTGCTCCAGTTCGGCTTGAAGGCGACCTGCGTCACGCCGCGGGATTCGGCCCAGCACGCCGCGATGCGTTCAGCGCCCTTCGGCGAGCCACCGTGCAGCAGCACCATGTCGGCGTGCCTGGCGAGCGCCTTGTCGAGTGCGGCCCAGATCCGGTCATGATCGTTGTAGTCCAGGCCGCCCCCGAAGGCGATCTTGGTACCGGCCGGGATCAGAATCTCGGTCTCGGCGCGGCGGCGGGCGGAAAGGAAGTCCCTGCTATCGATCATCGCCGCGGTCATGTTGGCGTGATTGACCTTGGAGCCGGTGCGCGGCCGCCATGTCGAACCGGTCTGCGCCTCGAAGAGGTCAGAGGCGAAATCGCGCATGAACTCGAAGGCGTTGCGACGCTCGAGGAGCGTGATACCCTCCATGATGTGCCGTTCGAGCTCGACGCTCTTGACCTCCGAACCGTCCTGCTCACGCTGCCCGTTTCGCTGGGCGTCCTCGTTGCGCTGCAGCTCGCGCTGGATACGCTCCCCCGCACGGTGGAACAGATTGACGGTCGACCAGAGCATATCTTCGAGATCGGGTTCGAGCCGGGTGTCACCGAGCATCTCTGCGAAGGCATCGAACATCGCGGTCAGTGCAGACTGGACGACCACCTCCTCCGGCAAGAGGCGCGGGTCCGGCTCGTCCTGGAAGGGACGATAACCATAGACCTGCATCTCGTAGATGACCCGGTCGGTCGGGGACGATGCGTGGTGGAGGTCGGTAGCGGCATCGATGGGAAGCTGGACGTTCATGATGGTCTCCGTCGGTTGGGGCCGCGCCTCTCGCGGCCTGACGGCGATCCCTTCCATCCGGCGAGCGGACCGGAACCGCGGCGCTCGCGCCGCGGCCCAGCGCAGCGCCGGGCCGCCGGGGACAGGTTTTTTGCTCCGCGAGGAGCGCCGGCTCCGCCGGCGCGGGGAAAAAACCGGGCCTCCGGCGGTTGGAGGCCCGAACGCCTGGTGGTAAGGGTCGCCTCTCGGCAGGCCCGCAGGCGCGCGCTTCTCCGTGCGGCGACCGGCATTGCCGCCCTCCCCTCCGACGCTCCCGCCCCGCCGCATCTCCCCATCACGGCCTCATCACGACGGCAGGAAGACGGTTGCGTCCTCCGGGGCGAGTTGTGCCCGGAGACTGGCGATGAGCCGGCTCGGGTCCAGCCGCAGATCGTCGTTGAAGTCGCCGAGATCAGGGGCGAGCACCAGCGGCAGGATCCCGCGAGCCTGCGCCCGGCGGCTCAATCTCTCGATGCCGTTCCGGCCGGCGGCATCCGCGTCGGCGGCAATGTAGAGGCGCACGCATTCAGGCGGCGGCTCGAAGGCCGCGAGGTGATGGGCGCTCAGTGCCGAGGCCATCGACATGGCGGGCATGACGTACGACAGCGACAGGATGCTTTCGAGACCTTCGCCGGCGGCCATGACAGGCACGGGACCGCAGACAGGAAAGGCGAAGCGAACCGCATTGCCGAGCAGGCCGCCAAGCGCGCGGCGGGGATCGTCAACCTGCGCCTTGCCGCCACCATCGGGATCAAGCCAGGTGCGATGCACGCCGGTGATCGTGCCACCGGGATCGGTCACGGCCGCGATCAGCGCAGGAAAGCTGGTCGTCCGGCCCGTCACGAGATCGCGATAGTAGCAGGACGGATGATAGCGAAGCGCGGGATGCAGGGATGCGCGCAGGATGCCGCGCCGGCGCAGATAGCTGTCGGCGAGGGTCCCCGCCAGCGGCTGCGACATGCGAAACAGGCGCTGCGCGCGCTCATCTGCCGGTCTGTCGACCGGCGGATCGGTTCGATCGTCGCCCCTGCGGGACGCCGCCGGATCGGGACGGGGCTCGTTAAGGAAACGCCGAGCTTCGTCGGTAACGTCGCGGAAATCGACCAGCCCGCAGGTCTCGCGCACGAGATCGAGCAGGTCGCCATATTCAGCCGTTGCGGCATCGGCCCAGCGCCCGGCACGTGGACCGGACAGATGGACGTAGAGCGACTTGCCCTTGCTGTTGGCGGTGTCGCCGACGATCCAGTAATTGCCGGCCCTGCGGCCGGCGGAGAGGTAATGCCGGCAGACCGCCTCGGCATCGCGCGAGAGACGGTTCGCCAGTTCGGAAGCTGAGAGCATGGCGGTCCTCCTTCACTGCCGGCTGACGACATCGAGCAAGCGATGACGCTGCATCAGGCACGAAAGGATCGCAGCACCGTCATCGGTGACCGGAATGAAAAAGCGCAGCTTCCATGCGATCATCTCCGAGAACAGCCCGATGGAGCGCAACCAGTCGCGCATCCCGTCCGTGAAGCCGGTCAGTTCGACGCGGTTGTTGTTCATGACCCGGACGCGGCGCACCGTCATCTCGCCGGCAAGGCTGATGATGGAGGAGCCATCGACCACCGATTTCCACGCCTGCTCCGGGTTGAGCACATCGCTCCGGTCGATCCCGAAATTGTTGCACAGCCGTGAAAGGCCGGCCGGCGCGATCACCCGGCCGACGATGCGCTCGCCATCTTCGATTTGCAGGCGGTAGACCCGGCAATAGTCCTGCGGCAGGAGTTTCCAGATCGGCAACAACAACCCGCTGACGACATGCAGCGTCGACGTCGAGAACTCGGGAACGCTGGCCACTTCGGCATTCCAGGCCGCGGCGAAGATCCGTTCGTCCGCCTCCTCCCAGTTCGTCTCTTCGAGATGGCTGATCTCGAAGCGCAGTTCGTCCATCGGCCGGATCAGTGCCACGCGCGGCTGTAGCGAGCCGTCTTCGAGCATGATCGAGCGTGTCGGGGCCATGACTGCGGCGCGTTCGGACTTCCCGTTGATCATCAGCTTCGCACGCGGGTCCTGCGCCACCAGACGGAGGGCATCCTCGATGAGCATCGGTCGATTGCGGTCCATGCGCTCGATCGTCAGGAGGTGCGACTGCGCGCCCGTGACCGGATGGGTGTAGACCAGCTTGCGATCCTTGAGCGTCATGCGATCGGCGGTCAGCGTTTCCAGGCCCTTGTCGTAGACGCCGGCGGCGATCGCCCCCTCTATACGGGCAGCCAGCAGTTCCTCGAAGGACTCGAAAAGGAGGTTTTGCATGGCGATGGTTAGCGCCAACATCCGATTGAGGAAGGTATGGATCGGCGGCAATTCATCCCTCAACCCACCATCCTCGTCTGAAAGGGAAAGCCCTGTGATCGCCTCGAAGGTCTCCAGCGAGCAGCCGGCGACCGCGCCGCTATGGACGCGCCTGTAGAATTGCCGCAGCGCATCGCGCGCGTATTGGGATTCGAGGTTATCCTCACTCCTGAACATGCCCTGACCACCGGTCTGGCGCTGGCCGCGGGTGATCGCGCCGAGCGTGTCGAGCCGACGAGCGATCGTCGACAAGAAGCGCCGTTCGGCCTTGACGTCGGTCGCCACCATCCGGAAGCGCGGCGGCTGGGCCTGGTTCGTGCGATGGCTGCGTCCGAGGCCCTGGATCGCCACATCGGCGCGCCAGCCGGCTTCGAGCAGGTTGTGCAGGCGCTGGCGCTGGTTCTTCGCGCCGAGATCGGCATGGTAGGAGCGCCCGGTTCCACCGGCTTCCGAGAAGATCAGGATCGGCTTCTGGTCGTCCATGAACGCGCGCGTTTCGTCGAGATTGGCGCTGCCAGGTCGGCTCTCGACGGCAAAGCGTGCAAAGGCACCATCACCATCCCGGCGAACGATACGACGGGAGCGCCCGGTGATTTCGGCGACCTTCTCCGTCCCGAAATGCTGGACGATTTGGTCGAGTGCGGTCGGGATAGCCGGCAGGCTGCCGAGTTTTTCGAGCAATTCGTCACGACGGGCAGCGGCCTCGCGGCAAAGGACGGCATTGCCGTCGGCGTCATAGACCGGCCGGGATAAAAGCGTGCCTTCGCTGTCCGTGTATTCCTCGAAGAGCTGGGTCGGGAAGGAGTTCATCAGGTACTCCGCGACGATCTCGCGCGGGGTGACGTCGACCTGAATGTCGTTCCATTCCTCTGTCGGGATTTCCGCAAGCCGCCGTTCGGTTATCGCTTGTCCCGTCGAGATCAGCTGGACGATGGCGGCATGGCCGTCCGCAACGTCCTGGTTGATCGTGCCGATCAGCGTCGGCGTCTTCATCGATGTCAGGAGGTGATTGAAGAAACGCTGCTTCGTGCTCTCGAAGGCGGAACGAGCCGCGGCTTTGGCGTTCTTATTGAGCGTGCCGGTCGGCGAGGTGATGCTGCAAGCTTCCAACGCCTGATCCAGACGATTGTGGATCACCTGATAAGCCTCGGCATAGGAGTCGTAGATGCGGACTTGCTCTTCGGTCAGCCTATGCTGGAGAAACTCATATTCAACGCCCTCGAACGACAACGAGCGGGAGGCATAGAGGCCCATCGCCTTGAGGTCGCGGGCGAGCACCTCCATGGTCGCAACGCCGCCATCCTCGATAGCGGCGATGAATTCGCTGCGGGTCGCGAAGGGGAAGTCGGTGCTGCCCCAAAGACCGAGCCGCTCCGCATAGGCGAGCGACTCGACCTCGGATGCCCCGGTTGCCGAGACATAGACGACGCGTGCATCGGGCAAGGCGCGCTGAAGGCGAAGGCCGGCGCGGCCCTGCTGCGAGGCGGCCTTGTCGCCACGGTCGGACTTGCCGCCGGCGGCATTGGCCATGGAATGCCCCTCATCGAAGATGACGACGCCATCGAAGATCCTGGCTTCATCGACCACGCCATCATGATCCTCGCCCTCGCAGAGCCAGTCGACGATCTGCTGGACGCGGGAGCGCTTGCCCTCGCGTTCGTCCGTGCGGAGCGTCGCGAAGGTCACGAACAGGATGCCCTCATCCAGCTTGATCGGCTTGCCCTGCCGGAAGCGCGACAGAGGCGTGACCAGCAGCTTCTCCTGACCAAGCGCGCTCCAGTCGCGTTGGGCATCCTCGATCAGGGTCTCAGACTTGGAGATCCATACGTGCCGCCGGCGTCCCTTCAGCCAATTGTCGAGAATGATGCCCGCGGCCTGCCGACCCTTCCCGGCTCCCGTGCCGTCGCCCAAAAACCAGCCACGGCGATATCGCACCGCGCCTTCGGTTTCCGGGGTGACGGCCGTCAGATTGTCGAAGGAGGCATCGACTTTCCAAGAACCGGCGAGATGGCCCAAATGGGCTTCGCCGGCATAGATCACGCTTTCGAGCTGGGCGTCCGAAAGATCGCCGGCAGTGATCACGTTCCTGGGGAGATGGGGCCGGTAGCTCGGCTTGGGCGGGGCAACCGACGCCATGGCGACGGACTCGACCAGCTTGTCAGGATGCGGCTTGGCGTCCGGGATGTGGATCGCCCGGAGCTCGTAGGGTTCGTAGATGCCATCGGCGGCATCCAGCCGCGTCGACGGCGGCGCGTCTCGTAGCTCGTAGGCGAGTTCGACGATCTCGTCATGGGTAGGCGCGGGGGCCAATGACGCCCGGTTCGGTGAGCGGGGAGAGAGCGCGGGGCTCGGCCGCAATCCCGTGACGGCGGCGGGACGTAGCGTCTCGGCGGCCTTGCGGGCAGCCATTTTCGCGGCGCAGGCGCGAAGAAGGCCGTTGGACAGCGCGCCTATGGAGTTCGCTGCGGTCGACGGCGAGCGCGGCGGCAGGCCGGAGATCCAGGACAGCAATGTGGTGAGATCGGGTGCGACACCCGTGCTTGCGACCAGCTTCGTCGGATCGGCAGCCGCAATCTTGTCGATGACTGTCAGGCGGGTTTCCATCGTCGTGCCGTGGCGGGCGAAGACGCTGCCTGCGATCGCTGCGCTGAACGCGACCGTGCCGCGCTCCTGCAAGCGAATGAAGGCGTCACGCCACTTCGGGGTGTCGGGAGAAAGGCTGGAGCCGGTGATGGCGATAAGGCGGCCACCCGGAGCAAGACGGGCGAAAGCCGAGGTGAGATGCCGCCATGCTGCATCGGTCATACGGCCCTCGACATGCACCCCGGCGGAGAACGGTGGGTTCATCAACACGACGGTGGGGCGAGCGGCGCGATCGAGATAGTCGTCGATATGGGCCGCGTCGTGGTGCGTGACCGGTGCTCCGGGAAACAGATGCTCAAGGAGGGAATGGCGGACCGGAGCGTATTCGTTGAGTATAAGGCGCGCGCGGGCGATCTCGCCGAAGATCGCCATGAGGCCGGTCCCGGCGGAAGGTTCGAGGACGACGTCATCCGCCATGATGCCGGCGGCCCGGGCCGCGACATAGCCGAGCGGTACGGGCGTGGAAAACTGCTGGAGCCTCTGGCTTTCCTCGGATCGGCACGTGTGTGTCGGAATGAGCGCGGTGAGCCTCGTCAGGATGGAAAGGGCCGCCGCGGGTGTATTCGTCCGGGTTGAAATGGCCGAGCCGAACTTGCGAAGGAAAAGAACCTGGGCCGCTTCGGCCGCCTCGTAGGCGTCCTTCCACGACCAGTAACCTTCGGCATCCGAGCCGCCGAATTCAGTGGTAAGGATGGCACGCAGATGGCCGGATGTGATCGTATCGCCAGATTCGAGAAGCGGCAGGAGCACACCTCCGGCCGCAAGGATGCCGCTCGCACGGCTGCGTTCTTCTGGCGAGCGCGGCGCAACGGCGATCGCGTTCGCGCCGCGGGAGGATAAAGCGTTCATGGGAAACCTCATCGAGAGCGGGAAAGAGCCGGCCGCCGGGGCGCTCTCCAATCCCGCCAGGCCACCCCTTTCCGGCCTCTCTCTCCCTCTCGGCGGCAGAGGCGGCGGCGTCCGGCCTTCAGCCGGGCGCGAGCTTGAGGTTTCCGAAAGCCGCGACGCCGGCGACCGAGACTTCGTGCAGGACGGCGTTGCGGCCGGCGGCGATCCATGCGGCCGCCTGCTCAGCGGATAGCTCATGCACATGAACAAGGTTGCGCTCGGCGGCCGCGCGCTGGCGTTCGAACGCTTCCCCGTCCTCGAAGGCGTAGAGCGTGTCGCCCGGGCCGTCCCAGAAGACGATGGCGAATCGGGTCGGCTCGACGACTTCCGAACGAAAGTTCAGGAAGACTGGCGTTGCGGCGTAGGGCAAGGCGAGGATGAACAGGCTCGTGTTGCTCTCCTGAATGCAGAAAGGCCGATCCTCCTTTCGGAGCACCGGCCTGATTGGGAGGATGGAAGGTGAAATGCTGGCTCCACCTGCGGCTATCGGGTCGAGACGACGGAAACCGCCTCGACGAAAAGATCGTCGATATCGACGTAGAGATGCGTCAGAATTCGGCCGTCAACGGCAACACACTCGTTGATCCAGTTCCGGTCGAGCTTAGAGTGTCGGCCGAAGCTGTCAGCCAGCACATCCGCGCACGCCTACGGGATCTTCTGAGGCGCGGTCTGCGGATGTCGATATGCCGTCCTGCTTGAGTTCCGTTGAGGGATCGATGGAATCTTCGGTTCCGATCAGACGCCAAAGAGCGCGCGCCGCGGGGTCGTCGCACTGCGGCGCGCCAGTGTCGAATCCGACGTCATAGTATCCGGCCGAGGATCGATCAAACAAAGTGCCCAAGCGATCATAGACCTGCGATTTCCTTGCGATATCGGCGAGCTCGGTTGGAACCGTCTTCGCGATGTGAGCGTCGGCGAGCGCACGCAAAGCGGCCTGGGTGCGCAAAAGGCGATTGCCGTGGATCCAGGCAAGGGCTGCATAGAACCGCTGCATCGGCGTGTTGGTCGAGCGTTCTGCTAAGCTGGCTTCGATCTCGCACTCCATTTCGTCCGCCAAACCGCGTAGTTTCGTGGAAATGGAGGGGACCGGCTCAGGGGCGGTATCGGTTTCTTCTTTGTCGTCCGGGCCTGCGGGCTCGGCAAATCGTTCGGCCGCGGCACGATTCTTGAATGCGAAACCGCCCGGCATGCTTTTCCAGGGACGGGAGTACCATCCACCCTGCTTGCGCGCCTGAATTCGGAGTGCGTCGAATTCGGGGCGGGCGACTCGGTCGCCAATAGCGCAAATGAAGATTGGGATGCCCCTCGAACTGTGCATATGCTCCTCAATGGTGAAGCGAGGGCGAGTCCTGAGTACGTTTGTCGCGATCTGCTGCATTGTTGAGTTCCTTTTTTAAGGAGGGGAATGCGAGAAGACCCGCTGTGCATCGGTACAAAATCCGGCGGCCGGACAGCGGGACCGGAGATGCGAAGCATCTCGCGGTTGTGAGGCGTCAAAGTCGGAAGGCATTGACGAGCTCGCGCCGGTCGAGCCGATGCTCTGCGAGCATCGAGCGCTAGAAGCGCTTGCGCGCGAAGCGGAAGGCAGGACCGTGCCGGATCCTGCGATCGAGTTCGCAGGCGGCGGCGCGCACGATGGCGCGCCAGTTCGCATCCGCGCAGATGCGAAGGCGTGGGTAGCCAGGATCATTCACGGCGATATTCCGTGGAGCGCGAGGGGATAAGCCCAAGCGACCGTGCACTCTCTCCACCTCAGCCGGGCCGCCCGGCCCGCAGCCGCCCTCTCCCTCGCGTCCAGATCTAGAGGGAGGAGCCCCGGCGCCGGATTATCCGAACTGGCGACCGGACGCAGTGAAGGTGTAGGCATTGGCCTCGATGGTCTCGTCGACCATTTCGTCGGAGGTCAGCGCGTTGTATTCGTTCTCGAGCTGGCGGTAGAGCCATCGGGCGAGATCGCGAAGAGCCTCGATGACCGTATCCTCAGCGTCAGCGGTCATGTCCTGATAGTTGAGACTTTCTCTCCTGACGGAGATCGCCATGCAATATTCGTGATAGTAGTTCCCGCGATGGCTGACATCGGCCCGAAGCTGGTAGAAGTTGCGGCACTGGATTGCCTGCAGGCCGTCGGCAATCCCGTGCAGCGTCGTACCCTTCGGCGCATAGTCCCGGATCGCACTGGGCGCTCCCTTTCGCTAGGAATAGAGTGCCTGGAAAGACGCACCGTCTCCCTGAGACCAGAAACCCGTGAAATGTATTCTTGGCTCATCCCGTGTGCCGCCGCCAACAAGATGAACCGGCGACGTTTTAAGGCGAACGCCAAGGCATTCACATATTCGGCCGAAATCCTCGAAGACAAACTCGTACCACTCATAGTCAAAGCCGCCCTCTCGATACCAGGCGCGAGCGGTCTCCCTTGCTCTTACCGACAATTCCTCGAATTTGTAGACCGTGGTTTCAATGACTTCGGACATACGAACTTCCTGAATTACAGAAGCCCCGCGCGGGGCCGGGCTCGAGGGGAGTGGACAATGCCGGCGATTGCCAGCGGCTGGAATGGATGGCGGCCCGAAAGGGGCAGCGGAGAAACTTCTCCCAGCGGTGTGCGGCCGCGCAACAGCGCCAATCTCTTTCCCGCGGGACGTTCCTGCATGCGGACGGTCGCGCCGCGTCCATCATTCGGCCGATCAGATAAGCCTACGATGGAAGTTTTACTATACGGATTTTTGATAGTATAACGCAACCACGCCGCGCAGGATTGGGACCGAGATGGGGAGAGCGACAGTGCGAACATTCACGATCGGCGATGCGGTATACTCGGAAAATTCCCCGGAATTCCGCGCGCTTCTTCCACGAGCCTATGAAGAGCGGCTCCGCCCGATGTGCATGTGCAGGCAGCCGGCTGTTGCGATGTACATCGCCCGAACGGACGACCAGTATCTTGTAAAACGCATGCCGCTAACCGGACGCGAGCACGATCCGGCCTGTCCTTCCTATGAACCGCCATATGAGCTTTCCGGCCTCGGGCCGCTCATCGGCAGCGCCATCCAGATCGACGCCAGCGGCAAAGCCGACCTGAAGCTCGATTTTTCCCTGACGAAACGGGGGCCCCGCGCTGCGGACGGTACGGCGGCGGAACGGTCGGAACCAGCTATTCGCAGCGAGCCGCGCAAGCTGTCGCTCAAGGCGATGCTTCACTATCTCTGGGAGGCGGGCGAGCTGACCGAATGGCGTTCTGTCTGGGCCGGACGGCGCGGCTGGGGCCGTGTGCGCATCAGCTTGATCAACGCGGCGTCGCAAATGACGGCAAGAGGTGGATCACTCAGCGACATGCTGTATGTGCCGGAGGTCTACCAGGCAGACGACAAGGACGGCATCGCCGCCCGGCGCGCCACCGCGCTGAAACCCGTGCAGGCTGCTGGTTCGGGACCGCGCAAGCTGATGATGATCGTCGCCGAGGTGAAGGAGTTTTCACCGGCCCGCGAGGGACAGAGAATCGTAGTGCGGCACATGCCGTTCCCCCTGATGATCGAGGATCGGGCCTGGCGGCGGCTGGCAGCCCGCTACGAAACAGAACTCGAATTGTGGCGCTCCAGCGAGACGTTCCACCTGATCGTCATCGCCACCTTCGGCATCTCGACCTCCGGCATCACATCGGTCGAGGAGATCGCGTTGATGGTGGTGAACGAGCACTGGCTGCCCTTCGAGGACATCAATGAATTGCGCCTGCTGGAGAAGCTCAGCCATCTCAAGAGGAAAAGCGTGAAGGGCCTGCGCTTCAACCTTCCGCGCGATGCGCCGATCGTGTCGGTGACGTTGCCGGAACAAAAGCCAGCGCCGGTGGCAATGTTCATCGTGCCGGCAAGCGCTGGCGACGACTACGAGCACGCACTTGCCGACATGATCGAAACGAGACCCGAGATCACACCTTGGGTCTGGCGTGTCGGGGATGGCGAAATCCCCCGGATTCCCTGATCGTGGACTTCACGACGCAGGCCGTTGACACGCTCCCGCGAATAAGAGCAGCTGATGGAAGACAGCCATCTGCCACATTCAGCCGGAGCATCATGAAGCCTGAGAAAAAGCCTTTCGTCGTCGAGTTCAAGAATCGGCAGCGCCTCCCCCGGAAGGAAACGCCGATCTGAGGGCGTATCGACCTGAAGGCCGCCAGCGACGTGGTCGAGGTCGAACAGATGGGCACCGAAGCTGTGTCGATGATCCACGGGCAGACGCCGGAATCCGAGGCGACGCCGGCCCCCGGCCGGGATCAGCGCCTGATCGCGTCATAGACTGGCGAAGTCCATGCATCAGGATTTTCGCGCGAGACGGTTCTCGCCGAAGAGTGCTTCAGCCGCAACGTCACGTCGGCGGCCAGCGACCGACGCCATGACGGTCTCGAGAAATTCCTCGGGTTCGCCATCCCGATGCGGCCCGTATTCAGACCAGTCCAACGCACCGACGACAGCGGGAATGAAATCGAAGGTAAATCCGCCTTCCTCCAAAGCGTCGGAGAGATCGGTGCAAGCTTGCTCTGCAAGAGGCACGATCGCCAGGACATGAGCCCGCATCGCCTGCCAGCCGGTCGCGTCCCACAATTCGGACATGCGGACAACGCCATCGGGAACCGGGTGGTGGTCCTCGTGAAGGCCGCGGAAATAGAGCATCGCCTCCCAGATGCAGAGAGCCGTTTCCATCTCGCCAACGGTGAAAGATCGAGGCGCAACGACTGGAGCAGCGTCTAGCAGCGCAGGCGGCGAGACCGGCGGCATCAGCGCACGATCCTGTAAACGGAACCGCTTCAGCAGATCCTCGCTGGTCGCGTGATGGATTCCCTTGTCGGTGATGAGGGACACGCTGGCGCCATAAGTCTCCAGCCGCTGCGAGGGATGATTCATCCATTGGATCACCGTGACCTCCGGCAGGCCCGGTGACCGCGCGACAATATCCTGTACGACAAACTGCCAAGGGAATTCGCTCAGATCGATTTCCGCAGCGATATCACCGCCGTCCGGCGAGGTCGGAATCAGCGCGAGAATGCGGCTGCCGATGAAGGCATTGAGTGCACTGTCTGCCTGTGGGGCAGAGGCGCCAAAGGCGTCGAGCAGCACCCGCCGTTTCACATTGATGGGGTTGATCGGGCCGACGTCGGTGAACAGGACAAGCCCAGCTTCGGTCTCGCTGCATTCGAGAACGTGGGTCAGCACGAGCTTTTCGAGCGGCGTGATATCGGCAAGCGGGATTGGCGGATAGGCGTAGATTCGGGTTTCGAGATTGGCCATGGGACTGCCTTTCAGTCGATACAAAAAATCCGGCACGGTGGCCGGGTCGATGGGAAGAACGCGCGCTTCGTTGATGAGGGCTACGTCGCTGCGTGCGACGTGGCGGCTGCCGATGCCGGCGCGCCGTCGGGCGGGGAGAAGCCTTCGACCGCGATCTTGCGATGGTCGATCCTGATCAGGAACGCTCCTTCGCGATGCACGCGCCAAACCAATTCGCGTTCGACGACACGCACGATCGCGTTCAATTCTGCAGCGTGGGCCGTTTCCAGCAAAGCGATGCTCAGATCCTCTGCTTCGTCGGAAAACCACCGCTCTTGCTGCTCGTCGGAGCCGGCTTCCGCATCGTCCGAGGGAGAATAAAGCGCATCGACAAGGAAGGCCGTCAGCCCCGACGGGGTGATAGCCGACCGCTCGGTGACGAGAATCTCCACCTCGTCCAAAGCACCATGATCAGGTCCCTGGACAATCAGGTCGGTCTCCAGCACCCATTCCGTCTCTTCCGAGCCCGAAACGTCCAGAACGACTTCCAGGCGATCCGGCCGCGCGTTTGCGCCGAAGAGATCGAAGGGTTCTCTTTCTTCGGTCGCGCCGTCAATCTCCATCCTGTAGGATCTGATCTGGATGCAGGGCAGCGCGTCGTACCAGCCGTGTCCGGTAAACGCGTCATGCGGTTCGAAGTGCGCCGGAGCACGGTCCAATCGCGCGATTGCACGGGCAAACGTCTGCTCCTTGAGCGGACCTTCGCCTTCGTAGATAAACGCCTCGCTCTCGACCGGCTCCGGCGCGAGAACAACAATCCTGTCCGTGTCCGCGCACGAAGGCGTAAATGGTCGCAGGAGCGGGACGGCCGCTTTCAGGTCGATGCCAAGCGTCCGGCCGAAGTGGTAGTCCTTGAACTTCAAGCTGTGCGCACCGCCGGCTGCGACCATGCGAAAATAAAGGCGCGTGATCTCTCGCATGAGCGCGGCATACATCGCATCGCGCACGACATCCTTGCGGGCCGGAAGCACGAGCTTCAGGTGAGCACAATCGACCACATCGATGTGCGCGAAATAGCTGCGATGCCAGGATTGCTGAAAGTCCGGTAAGCCAATCTTCAGCGTCACGCCATGGAAGTTGACGTTCTCATCGTGGTAGCGAGACAGGTCGCGACCAAACACGCCTATCCGGATTCCTTGCCATTCCTCGACGTGATCCGCTCCGACGAGGAAGTCCGAGGACGGCATTTCCTCGCCATTGAAGATGACAGGAACAGGGAAAAAGCGAGCAGCACGGCGGACCGCAGTCGCAAAATGCTCGCCCTTCTTCTCCGGGAAGATCACGGTCAAGCCTTGATGCCCCTCCGGACCGACGTCGACCGTGACCGGTTCCTTGCCGTGAAAGGCATCCGGTGTCGCCGCGATGGCCCAGGCCTGGTCCGTGCCCTTCTGGCCGGCGACGATCATCGCTCCGCGATTGGCGAGGGAAAAGAAGCCCATGCCGGCAGCGTCTTCGGACAGAGACAGAGACTTCGACCATTCGCTCCGTCCGAGAGAAAAGAGCGAGCGGGGGTCGGCGAGGCCCGCGCCGTCATCGGCGATGCGGATTGCCTGCCCGAACCGCGGATCGTCGATCTGGTCGATCAAGATCTTCGTAGCACCGGCGCGCCGTGCGTTCTGGAGGAGTTCGTTGAGAATATCGTCGATCGAGGCGTTGAAAAGGCGGCCGCCTTTTCGATAGCCTCCGCGGCGACCTGTGCGTGAAAGGAAAAGCTGGTCATTCTGAGTTCTCCATAATGGCGAACACCCGGCACAATGGCCGGGCGCTGATGAGATCAAGGGGCAATTGGGGGAGCGGAATCTGGTCAGGCCGCACTTTCGAGCAGCTTGCGCGCTTTCCCCTCCAGTTCCAGGCGCGTGTCCTGATGCGCTTTTCCGCGCGCGAGGGCAGTGATGCCCTGAACGAAATCGAAAATCGATTCCGGCGGGCGGCCCTCCTCGGCAAGCACCGTGTCGATGATCTTGCCGGTTTCCGCCTTCGAGAAACCACGCTTGCGCAGGAAACTGGACCGGTCCTCTTCGTTGCGGGCGACTATTCTCTCGCGGGCGGCACGAATACCGTTGATGAAGGGCGCGGGCGATGAGTTTGCGAAATTCATCAGTGCCGGAGCGGCCTCGTGCGCGAAGCGCTTTGCGGCGAATTTCGAGTGCCGAATGGTGATTTCCTCGAAATTTTCGCAGCCCCAGAGGTTCCGATTCATACACACGGCACGCAGATAGAAGCTGGCGATTCCGAGCGTTTTCGACCCGACCTCCGAATTCCAGGCATAGAATCCGCGGAAATAGAGATCCGGCTCACCATTTGGCAGTCGACCGGCCTCGATGGGGTGCGTATCGTCCACCAAAAACAGGAAGACGTCCCTGTCACTGGCGTAGAGCGTCGTCGTGTCTTTGGTCACGTCGACGAAAGGATTGTGCGTCATGGTCGACCAGTCGAGGACGCCAGGCACCTTCCAGATCGTGTCGCCGGTCCCATTGCCGGCAATGCTCATCACCGCCGCGACAAGTTCTTTATCCCAGATGCGCCCGTATTCGGGGCCGGTCACGGCGCGCAACTCGACCCGCCCGTCGTCCATCTCCAGGGTCTTGACCCGTTCGGCGCTGTGGTTCAGCAGCCCGTGCTGAAGATTGATCGCGGCAAGCGGCGCGGGAAGCTGGCGCATGTAGCTCGCCGGCGCGCCGACAAGGCTGCAAAATTGGCCATAGCTCCAATGGGTCGGCGCCAGGGGCACACGGCTGCCGGGAACGACAAGGGAAAGGCGCTCGGCGTTGTCGCGTGTCGCCTCGACGCGGATGTCCGCGCTCTCGACGGTGCGGACACGGGCGCGTTCCGTGCGCTCGCTGACCGCGCGGTGGAGGTCGGAGAGCGAGAGGTAACGCTCGTCATCCGGCCGCGAAAACCACTCGGACGATACACGGCCGATGCGCTCACCGCGCGAGATGTCGACCTTGAAGCCGGACGATACGGCGGGCGAGCTGGAAATCATGGTATTCATAAGTCGTCTCCTGAAAGATAAAATCCCGGCGTGATGGCCGGGTTGGTGGAAAGAAAAGGGATGAAGCTCAGCGCGCTGGCGCGGGGTGGATGCGGTCGTCGTCAAACTCGACATTTTCGATGACGGGTTCCGTTCCCTCCGCTGTAACGCGATCGATATAGATGATGGTGCCTTCACGCCGTTGATCGATCTCGATGTGTTCCGGCTGATCGGATGCCTCCATGGCCACCGTGGCGGCTGCCTTGGCTTTCTCGATCGCCTCGGCATCGCTATCGGCCTCGAGAGTGAACCCGTCATAGGCACTCAGCCAGAATCCGATTTTGACTTTGTATTGCGTCATAGCCGCTCTCCCTCGGCGAGATCGTCAGGATCGCGAGCTCCTGCGAGGATCGCCTCGCCGCGCGCGACGGCGGAAATGGCACGCTCGATCCAGTCGGCCGATGCCGCCCGACCGGCCTGGACGTCAGCGAGGAGAAGCTTCAGCAGCCCAAGCAGGATTTCGAAGTGCCTGACCTTTCGCTCGGTCGTTTCCGAAAAGTGCGAGGGAACAGGGATTGCCTGGCCGGAATAGGCGGTATCGACCCCGCTCCATATGCCGGACACGTAAGTCTCGCCGGCATGTTCGTAGCTCAGCTTGTCGCCAGACCAGTCACCGTCCTCGATGGCCTGCCGGCAGGCGAGCGCAGCGGTGTCGGCCTGGTAGGTGCGATGACGGTAAGCCGGCAGGCGATAGCTTGTCTCAATGGTGTAGGCGGGCATCTCAAGCTCCTGAAACGAAAGAGCCCGGTCGCCGCTATCGCGCCAACCGGGCTGGTGAAGTGTGAAACGATCTTTGAGTCTCAACTCACTGCGGAACGCCCGCGACCTCAGTCGTGCGAGTGGGCTTCAGTCGATTGCCTGGAAGATCTCCGAGGCCTCGGGATGATCCGCCGAATAGGCGTAGAGGCGCTCATAGCCATCGACGAGTCGATCGGACTGAAACTGGAATGACAGGTGCGAGAAGGCGAACATCGTGGCGATGATCCCGGCGGCCTCGGCGGAGACCTCGCCCTGGAAGCAGGTTACATCGCCGGTAATCCGGAAACGTTTCCTGGATCTTGGTGCGAGAAAAAGCGGCTTGCTCTCGTGCTCGTAGAAGCCCCAGCAACCGCCACGATAGTCGAGAGGGCTAAGCCTTTCCATCCAGGCATAGACGGCATTCTCGGCGACGATCAGGTGCGAAGGGCCGAAGAGGATTGGCAGGAAATCCTGACGGGCTGCGTCAGGGACGATCACCGCGCGCGTGATATCGTTCAACATCACGCCACCCTCCCTTCGACAACATCCGCGCAGATTTCCTCGACGCAAACCTCCTCGAGCCGGATATTGATGTGACCGCTCTCTTCGACCCAACGACGAGCGTCGGCCATGTTTGCGGCAAGGTAGAGCAGGATGCTGTGGGCGCCGTATTCCTGAAGGACACGAACTTCGCCGGCGAGGGGGCGACGGACAATCTCGAACGAAAGATCGCTATCGAGTGGGAAGGCTTCGCAGGCGGCGATCGCAGCATCGAGGTCCATTTGAAACTCGCCCGGTAGGAGCGAAATCGCGCCTGCCGTCGACCAGATGATGCTGGAACGAGGCGGCGTGCATCGCACGAGCCAACCGGCACCATTGCATTTCTTCCAGGCGGCGAGAGCATCGGCGTCCTCGTCGGATGGCCGCGGAACCGAATTGCGAAAGGAGATCATTGCGCCGATCGGCGCGCGTTCGTAGATGGTCATGGCAGACATGTTCGTCTCCGAATTTCGAGAAACAGAAAGGCCCGGCGCGACGTCCGGGCCCTGGATCGATCGTTGGTGGTCCGAGGATTTATTCCGCGGCTTCGAGATGCCCGTCCTGATCGTCATCAGCGTCGGCCGCAGTCTGCTCGCCATCCAGCTCCTCGGTCAGGAAGGCCGGCAGCACGACGTCGCCGGCTTCGACGGCCTTGTCATCGACGGTCACCGCATCGTTCGTCTCGGCAGTCCCGACCTCCTCAGCGACTTCGTCGGCGGGATAGCGCAACACTTCGGGGAGCCATCCGCTACCGTCGAGCAGCCGGGCTGCTTCGCGCGCCATGTCCTGCTTCTTCAGGTGATCGATAAGCTGGACCGACTGATCGCCCTTTGCTTCGCGAACGGCCTGCAGGATGTGCGCCTTGGTCACGCGGCCCAGATAGTTCTCGACCGTCGGCGTCCAGCCCGCACCCACCATGCCGAACCCGATCGTCTGGGCCAGCTGCACGGCATGCTGGTTTTCCCTGGTCCGGCGGTTCCATTGCTGGATCGTGGCGTTCAGCGACGTCGACGCGCAATGCGCAAACAGCGCCATCCGGCTGTCATGATCGAGGGCGATCAGATAGGCCCAAACCGCATCGGCGTCGCCAGGGAGATCGTGTCCCCAGTTCTCCTGGCGCTGTTCGATCTCCTTCGCCCAGACCGTGTCGGAAAGGCCCTGCGTCTTGGTCGAGACCGAATGCTGCACCGTGATTTCCAGGCAAGATGCCGTGCGGAAGTGATAGAAGGTGTTCAGCACGAGCAGGTGCAGCACGGTGATGAAGGCCATCATCGGCTCATTGGCGAGCGCATTCCTGAGCGCAAGCGTGCGGGCGGCGGTCAGGTCCTCGATGAGGCGTTCAGACAGCGGCCGGATCTTGCCGTCGTCCTCGTCCGGTTCCTCGACACCAACGGACTTGCCGTTAATCGTCACACCACCACCTTCCGCGGCGGCCTCGTCGCCATCATCGCCATCGTCACCATCCTGCTCGTCGCTATCGCCTTCTTCCGCCTCGACGACGGGTTCGTCTTCCGGCCGGACGAAGCCGCGCTCGATTCTGACTTCGCCGTTGCCGGCCAGCGAGATGAAGGCGCCGCCGCGAGCGACATCCTCGGGATCGAGGATAAAGGGTCGCTCCTTCAGCGCCGTCAGCTGGGCGTCGAGATCGTCGAGATGCGCTTCCGTCTCCGCCGAATAGTCGTCGGCAGCTTCGTATTCTGCGTTGAGCTTTTCGAATTCTGCCGTCAGGGCGTCATGAAGCGTCAGCTCCTCCTCGGTGAGCTCCGGCTGCTTTCCGTAAAAGCGGCGAAGGCCGGCTGCGTGGCCGAAATGGAAGTCGATGGCGGAGTCGACCCACTTCCAGCCCTCGTCGGTCTTCAGCGCTTCGGCATCAGCCGTCAGCTTCTCCAATACGAGCTGTTCGAGCAGCGCCGGATCCTGGAGCCATCCGCCGTTGTCCTGCTCGAAGAGATCACGCATGACAATGCCGCCGGCGGCCTCATAGGCTTCGATGCCGACATAGACCGCACGGCGATCGCTCGCGCGGATCGCCGTTTCGGTGAGCAGCCGGCGGATATAAAAGGGGTCGGTGTTTTGCGTGCGCGAAACCGTCTCCCAGACCTGCTCCTGCCGGGCATGATCCTTGGTGATCGAAAACGCCATGACCTGGCCGAGTTTCATCTGGTCATCGCCATAGAGTTCGAGCAGGCGCGGCGACACCGAGGCCAGGCGGAGGCGCTGCTTCACCGTTGCAACCGAGATGTGGAAGCGAGCGGCGATCTCCTCCTCGTCGAGCCCCTGCTCGCGCAAAACCATCATCGCGCGATACTCGTCCAGCGGATGGAGGTCTTAGGTTATGCGTCAAGTGTCCTTTTAGCTGGAAGATACTGATCGTGGGGGCTTTTCAGCTCTGACCGGTGTTTC
>NZ_KQ410751.1 GCF_001262505.1 Shinella sp. SUS2 | reverse complement strand
GAAACGGGTGCATGACCCGCACTAACTGCTGACCTGCGCTGGTCGGGGCTGCATTCTCAGATGAGGTACAAGCGGCTTGAAGCCGGAAAGTTCATCTGGCCGGTCAGTCAAAATGGCTCCGCCGTGCCAGTGTCGGCGGCGCAACTCGGCTATCTCCTGGAAGGGATCGACTGGCGCAATCCACGCTGGACGCAGCGGCCTTCCAAGGCAGGCTAATCGACTGCATTCCTCTGTTTTTGTTGGGCTTTCAGCATGGTGCATGGTAGCTTTCGGCCATGGATGATGCTGCTTCGGAGATATCCAGACTGCGTGCCGCGCTAGCGGCATCGGAAGCGCGTGCTGCCTCCGCCGAGGCCGATCTCGCGCAGGTGCGCGCCGTCGTGACGACGTCCGAGGCGATGATCCGACACCTCAAGCTCGAGATCGCCAAAATGCGCCGCGAGCAGTATGGCCAGAGCTCCGAACGCCGCGCCCGGCTGATCGACCAGATGGAATTGCAGCTCGAAGAACTTGAGGCCGACGCCACCGAGGACGAGATCGCGGCGGAACGCGTGGCAGCGAAGATCACGAATGTCTCCGCCTTCGAACGCCGCCGGCCGGCCCGCAAGCCGTTTCCCGCGCACCTACCGCGCGAGCGCTTGATCATCGAAGCTCCGTCGACCTGCACCTGCTGCGGCTCGGACCGGATCGTGAAGATGGGCGAAGACGTCACCGAGACGCTGGAGGCGATCCCGCGCCAGTGGAAGGTGATCCAGACGGTTCGCGAGAAGTTCACCTGCCGGGATTGCGAGAAGATCAGCCAGTCACCGGCACCCTTCCATGCCACGCCGCGCGGATGGGCGGGGCCGAACCTGCTGGCGACGATCCTGTTCGAGAAGTTCGGCCAACATCAGCCATTGAACCGCCAGGCCGAGCGCTACGCCAGGGAAGGCGTCGATCTCAGCCTCTCCACTTTGGCCGATCAGGTCGGGGCTTGCGCGACGGCGCTGCAGCCGATCCATGATCTGATCCGCGCCCATGTTCTGGCAGCCGTTCGCCTGCATGGCGACGATACCACCGTGCCGCTTCTGGCGCGGGGTGCAACGCGGCAGGCACGATTATGGACTTACGTCCGCGACGACCGCCCCTTCGCGGGCGGCGCGCCTCCCGCGGCACTCTTCCACTTCTCACCCGATCGCGAGAAGACCCATCCAAACAGGCATCTCGTGGGGTGGCATGGCACTCTCCAGGCCGATGCCTATGGTGGCTACAACGACCTCTACCGTGCGGACCGCGGCCCTGCGCCGGTCAAGAGCGCACTCTGCTGGAGCCATGCCAGGCGCAAGTTCTTCGAACTGGCTGTCAACGGCGGAGTAAAAACCGGCCACGGGGCGGAGCAAAAGTCGGCCACTGTGGCGCCGGCCTGAGACCGCCGGGAGGGCATAGCCCGAGCGGGGGTCTCAGGCCGGCGCGGCGATTTTTTTCAGGAGCGTTTCAGCCGGCCTTTCGGGCGCGACTTTGTGCGAGACGATAGCTGTCGCCGTTCATCTCGAGGATGTTGACGTGGTGGGTGATGCGATCGAGCAGCGCGCCGGTGAGACGTTCGGATCCCAGTGTTTCCGTCCATTCATCGAAGGGCAAATTGCTGGTGATCAGGGTGGCACCGTGCTCATAGCGTTGCGAGATCAGCTCGAACAGCAATTCCGCCCCGGTCTTCGACAACGGCACAAAACCCAGCTCGTCGATGATGAGCAGCTTGTAGGCTGCCATCTGCTTCTGGAACCGAAGCAGACGCCGCTCATCACGCGCCTCCATCATCTCGCTGACCAGGGCCGCCGCCGTCGTGAAGCCGACGGACAGGCCCTTCTGGCAGGCGGCCAGGCCGAGGCCGAGAGCGACATGCGTCTTTCCCGTGCCGCTCGGGCCCAGCGCAATGACGTTCTCGCGGCGCTCGATCCATTCGCAACGGGAAAGCTCTAGCACCTGCATCTTGTTCAGCTTGGGGATGGCTGTGAAGTCGAAGCTGTCGAGGCTTTTGACGACCGGGAATTTGGCCGCCTTGATCCGACGTTCGACCTTGCGGCGGTCCCGTTCGATCATTTCCCGTTCGGCAAGCCGGAACAGGTAGCCGACGTGATCGACGCCTTCGGTGGCGCATAGCCGAGCCAGCTTCTGGTGCTCGCGCTGGAAGGTCGGCAGCTTGAGGGTTTTGAGATAGTGGCCAAGCAGGATCTCTGGCGCGTCGCTGCTCATGCCGCTTCTCCCGCATCAGACGACAGGAGGCGCATATACGCCTTTGCAGACGTCTTCTCGACCGTCGCCCTCGGCAGGTAGGGATAGATCGCCAGGTCCAGTCGTGGTGGCCGGCGCTCGACCCGGCACAGGATCAGATGCTTGACCGCATCGAAGCCGATCGCGCCGAGTTGAATGGCCTGCTTAACGGCCGCATGCAGGTCGGCAAGGTCGAAGCTTTCCAGCAGGCGCAGAACCTGCACGTATTCCCGCCGCCCATGCTTGGCCATGCGGCCTTCCATCAGCCGGCGCAGCGTCGCGAACTCGTCTGGCAGATCCCAGCCCTGCAACGGAGCCGCCTGATCCAGGGAGTTGATCTTCTGCTCGATCAGCGGCAGGTAATGAATGGGATCGAAGACGACGTCTTCCCGTTCCCAGCATCGCGGATGACGCGCGATGATCTCGCCGCGACAGCCGATCACCACCTGATCGACATAGCCCCGGACCCAGACGTCCTGATGGCCGTAGGCGACCGGTACGGAATAGTCGTTGGTCTTGTAGCGGACGAGCGACTGGGCTGTCACAACAGCGCTGGCTTGGTCGCAGGCATCAAACGGCGACGCCGGCAAGGGACGCATGGCCGCAAGATCGCGCTGCAGCCGTTCGCCAATCGTCTCGCTCTCGCCCCGCAGCTTGTCGCGCTGGCGTTTGCGGCACTGCTCTTCCAGAAAAGCATTGAACGCATCCCATGTCGGGAATTGTGGGATCGGTACCATGAAGTTGCGACGGGCATAGCCCACGAGACCCTCGACATTCCCTTTATCGTTGCCCTTTCCCGGACGGCCGTAGCGATCCCGGATCAGGTAGTGGGACAGGAAGCCGCTGAACAGCGCTGCCCGCTTGCGTATTCCGTCGGGCAGGATCTTGGCGACAAGGCAACGGTCATTGTCATAGACGATCGACTGCGGCACGGCCCCGAAGAACGCAAAGGCGTGGACATGACCATCCACCCAGGCTTCGGCCACTGCCGCAGGATAGGCACGCACATAGCATCCGTCGCTATGAGGAAGATCCAGCACAAAGAAGCGTGCCTTCTGCTCGATACCGCCGATTACCACCGTCGCTTCGCCGAAATCGGCCTGCGCATGGCCCGGTGGATGCGACAGCGGCACGAACACCTCCTGGCGGCGTTGATCCCGCTCGCGCATATAATCCTTGATGATCGTGTAGCCGCCGGTGAAGCCGCACTCGTCACGAAGCCGGTCGAAAACCCGTTTGGCAGTATGCCGCTGCTTGCGCGGCATCACCATGTCAGCTTCCAGCCACTGCTCGATCGTCGAAACGAATGCATCCAGCTTCGGACGACGGATCGGCGAACGTCGCTGATAGCCAGGCGGTGTCGAATACGACAGCATCTTGGCCACGCTGTCGCGCGATACGTTGAAATGCTTAGCTGCCTGACGCTGCGTCATCCCTTCGGAAACAGCCAGGCGAACCCTCAAATAAAGTTCCACGGTGTAGATCCCCTGTCCCTCCTGCGTTCATTGCAGAAAGGAAATAGGTGGCCGGATTTTACTCCGCCCGCGGCTGGACTATTCCGCCGCTACCGTGGCCGACTTTTCCACCGCCGCTCTCAGAATTCCTCGAGGCGGGCAAGAAACGTCTTGCGGGCGATACCGCCCGTTCGGCGACCAGTGACGAAGTGAAGGCACTNGAATTCCTCGAGGCGGGCAAGAAACGTCTTGCGGGCGATACCGCCCGTTCGGCGACCAGTGACGAAGTGAAGGCACTTCGTCGTGAAAGCCGCGACTTGAAGGAGGCTCTGGCCGACCTCACCCTGGAAAACCGCATGCTCAAAAAAAGCATGATCGCGGATGGGGGCGACGACGAATGAGATACCCCGCCACCGAGAAGCTTGAGATCATCCGGCTTGTAGAGCAGTCGCATCTGTCGGTCAGGCAGACCCTCGACAAGCTCGGCATTCCCAGGCCGACCTTTTATCGATGGTATGACAGGTTCCTGACCCACGGCGTCGAAGGGCTGGAAGACCGGGCTTCCGCGCCGTCACGGGTGTGGAACCGCATCCCCGATGATATCAGGGATCGCATCATCGCACTCGCGCTCGATCATGCCGATCTGTCGCCGCGCGAGTTGGCGGTGAGGTTCACCGACACGGAAAGCTATTTCGTGTCAGAGGCTTCGGTCTATCGCCTGCTGAAAGCACACGACCTGATCACCTCGCCAGCCTATATCGTCATCAAGGCCAATGACGAGTTCAAGGACAAGACCACGCACCCAAACGAGATGTGGCAGACCGATTTCACCTATCTGAAGGTCATCGGCTGGGGATGGTTCTATCTCTCCACCATTCTCGATGACTTCTCGCGCTACATCGTCGCCTGGAAGCTGTGCACGACTATGAAAGTCGATGATGTCACAGACACGCTCGACTTGGCACTGGCTGCCTCAGGTTGCAACAGCGTCAAGGTCGAACACCGGCCGCGCCTGCTGTCGGATAACGGGCCGTGTTACGTTGCCTCCGATCTCGGTGAGTGGCTGGAAAAATACAAGATCGATCAGGTCCATGGCGCGCCTGGCCATCCGCAAACGCAAGGCAAGATCGAACGCTGGCACCAGACGCTCAAGAACCGCATCCTGCTCGAAAACTACTTCTTTCAGGAAGACCTCGAAGCCCAGATCGCGGCCTTCGTCGAACATTACAATCATCGCCGATACCACGAGAGCCTCGACAATCTCACCCCGGCCGACGTCTACTTCGGGCGCGGCCAGTCCATCCTGCTCGAACGTGAAAGGATCAAACGAGACACCATCAGACAGCGCCGCTTGAACCATCACGCCAAAGCGGCTTAAATCAACCCGCAAACCGAGCCGGAAACTCCGCTCTTCCAAAGCCCGAAAAGTCTCAGTTCATTTGACGACGGACANTAAATCAACCCGCAAACCGAGCCGGAAACTCCGCTCTTCCAAAGCCCGAAAAGTCTCAGTTCATTTGACGACGGACAAGCAGGCAACATACGCTGATGCCGGCCGGAGGGGGCATCACCCCATCAGTTTAATACCGTACGCTCTCGGCCATCTCGACATTGCGTCATGTGGGTACTTTAGGCGTCAAACACCAGATTTAACTTCCATGGTTGGATTGGTCTGCACAGGAAAGAAACCGTTTCAAGCTCAAGCCTGCTATTAAAATGTAAGGCGGTGTGGCGAGAGAATAGTGACCACAGTTCAATTGCAAGACACGTGGTCTTGCGCCAGCGGCGGCCAGCCTCTTGATGAATCTCTCCGATAACACTGGGAGAACCACTTTGTCTCTCTTAGCCAGCACAACCTGGAGATGGAGATCAGGTCGTGCCAAGCGATCCGCGTAATTCTCCATGTTAAGTGGTCCCCAAGCTCTCCTGAGATCAGAGAGCTCAATATCAGGCTCAAGGCCATGTCGTATCGGTCGCGTGGCGCGACCGGTCCAAACCATATCTGCTAAACTCCCTGCCGTTAGAAATAACGAGGCTTTGGAGACCGTCGTGTCGTGCGCTGCAACAAGTCCTGCAACCCAGGAGCCCAGGCTCATACCTAGAACTGAGATTTTTCTATAGCCTTCATTCTTCAACCAACGAATGAGTTTTCGACCGTCCCATACCGCCTGCCGTACAGATTGGATTGTTCGGCCGAGATTCGCGCTGAGCATATAATCGGCGTAGGAGGAACCTGGCCGACTGCGTTCAAAGTGATATGGCATAGCAATCTCAATAACTGTAATGCCGCGCCGCGAAAAAAACTTGGCAATCTGACTATTCCGTGTGCTTGCATTCCAATGGTGGAATACCACTAAAGCATGATCGAGCGATCCACTTTCGGTGAGCTTCGCCGACACGAAATTATTTTCGTCAATGTCAGTCGAGATGTCCGAGGGAAATGTGATCCACATGTCTTTCCTCTGAAAACCTTGGCTGCATCCGTTCGGCTCATCGAAGAAAGCGCGATCAGCAACGGCCTGGTCCGCCAGAAAGCAAAATTCGTTGATGTCTCGTACTCCGCTCGCGAGTGAAAAGGCGCGCTCCGCATCAAGCGTGAAGATCGCGGTTTCCTTTCCGACCTCACCACGCTGCGCGCGCTGTTCATCCCAGTGATCTAGCCAATTAAGGAGCATTCGGAATCGGTCCTTTCTCACTCGCCCGTTCTCGACCGAATCCCGGATCAAATAGGCCGTAAAGCGCGAAAATCACTCCCAAGCCCAAAAGTATCGAGAAGCCAGTAAAAGCCCCGGTAAACAAGTAGCCCGCAACGAGAAGCGCGATGATCGTCGCCATCTTCCACAAGGTTATATCAGACCAGTTTGCGAGGCCGAGCCGGATCAGTCCAAACAAAAACACAATGCAGGTTGATGTCACGACCAGAAGGCTGCTGTAGTGTGTCGGCGTTCTATAGCCGATTGTATCGTTGATGCTGCTACGTCCTTGAATTGCGGATGACATGTCGTTGATCAGCCACGCCGCGATGTTCTTTTCGGTCGATGTCAGGTACGAGCTCTGACCTTTCATGCATATGCCGACCAATACCCCCAAAATGGTACACCGAAAAATTGTGCGTATCACCACCTGACCGACCTCGTTTAAGTCGGATTGCTGATTGCCCATTGCCTCATCTTCCAAGCTCCTTCCAATTCGCCAACAATCGTGCGCGATAGTATAAAGCAGAATCAAGCCGGCAAAGAAAATGTAGAAGGAAATTGCCATGTAAAGGTAGGCGGAAGCGGTGAATAATACCTCTTCTGGCACTGATATTACGTCAGGACGGACGATCGCCAATTTCCCCCAATCTATGGCATATTCGCCGTTGCCATTCATAAGCGGGATCAAACACACTTCGATCCACTGAGACAATCCAGCGAACAAGATGCAAACGAGGAACACCGCCCTGTAAGTAGCGGAGGAGCTTTCTACATTGCTCATCCAGGCACGGTGGCCTTCCATCGGGTCTTTGTGCTTTGCGAGCTTTGTGCGTCCCTTGACCTTCCAAAAGACCAGAAGTTCGGTCACTAGTAAGAAGAATAGGGGGAGGAGGACCATGAAGACGAATGTCCAATTCGGGGCCCAAAGAAACCCGATCTGCTTAACAACGCCATCCGACCGATCATAAGTCGCGCTGTGGATCCCTGTGACATAAGACAAAAATCCAAGAGCGGTAGCGCCTGCGAACACCGAAGCTGGTAGGTTTAAAGAGAATTCGCAACTAAAAAGCGCTTCCGATCTTGTCGCCAGACTTAAGCGCCGGACTCTCCGCGTGGCACCAATATCCTTTACCAGCTCCGCGGAGGATGATGTGGTAGAAGCGGCTGCGGTCGGCGGCATTTCTGGCCCTGCTGCAAGCACGTTCGTTCCCGCCTTCCTGCCCTCGCGCCTCTTGGTCGTTAATCGGGCTTGGGCTTTGCTCAACTCCACCTGCCATTCACCGGTTGCTACCGGATCATCGCACCCAAAAATCCTTGCCAACCAACGAATGTTGGCGGAGCTAATTCCCTTGTCATTTTCCTGGAACCATAGCTGAACGGTGCGCAGATCGACACCAATCTTGTTGGCGTCAATCTGCGAGATCGCCTCTGCAAGCAGCTCCGGCGTCCATGGCCCAGCTGGAAATCCATCGTTTTCTATAGGCCGTCCCGCGCCCGCTGCGGCCAAGCGCTTGAACGTTTCCTTAAAATCACTGCCATCGTTCGGCGGAGGGAGAAAAAACTTTCCGTTGTTCAGCAAAGGCTTACCGCCTCATTTTTCGTTTCGTTTCGCTCGACTTCGTATTCTGTCGTGCCTTCGTGCCTAAATAGAGGCCTGTTTCCCCGCCGACAGGTGGCCATGGTTTCGTTGGTTGTGTTCGGTCGAGCCTCGTCAGTTCGACGGGGTCCTGAAATTGGGGCGCGGTTCGGACTTGGCGGGCGTTTGTATTTTCTCTTGGTTCAGAGCGTTTGCGGAAATCCGGGAAGGAGTCATATGTTGGAGCGATATTCAGATAGGCCTTTGCAGGGACAGACCGTGCTAGTCACGGGGGCATCGGGTGGCATAGGGGCAGCTATTGTGGAGCGCCTTGCCCTGGAGGGGGCGCGGCCGATTATCCACTATTGCCACGATGTGGCTGCGGCGGAGGCCCTGTTGTCCCGTATCGGCGGACACGGCTTTGTTGTGCAAGCGGATCTATCTGATGCGGAGGGATCGTGCGAACTTTGGCGGGAAGCCGTTGCTTTTGCAGGGCGTATTCACAGCGTTGTCAACAATGCGGGTATCGTTACCGAAATTTCGATAGAGAGCTCGGCTGCGGCATGGAAGACTGCGTGGCAGAAGGAATTCCAACTCAATCTCTTTGCAGCGGCCGATCTTTGCAGGGAGGCGATTCGGCATTTTCTAACCGAAGGTGGTGGGCGCATCGTCAATATGGCCAGCCAAGCCGGTCAGCGTGGCTCCGCCGCCGATATCCTACCTCATGGCGCGACCAAAGCCGCATTGATCAATCTCACCAAATCGATCGCCAGCAGTTTCGGTCGGGAAGGTGTTATGGCAGTGTCCATCGCTCCGGGTTTAGTCCGCACGGAGATGGCGGAGAAGTATATCGCTCATGACGAGGAAGAGACTGTGGATACCATACCAATAGGGGATATGACCGAGCCAGCTGAAATCGCTGAGCTTGTCGCCTTTGTGCTGCGCTACTCGCAGGAATCGCTGAACGGTGCCACGCTCGACGTCAACGGCGGTAGCTATATTCGCTAGTCCGTGACGGCGACAGGATTTCGTTCTGCAGACCGTGTGACAACAGGCTCAGTCGTCGACCAGCGCGGACGTGATTTCCTTTTGGACCTTCTTGATCGCTCTCTTTCTCGCGGGGGAGTTATAGAATATTTTCAAGATCTTCTCGATCGATTGTTCGGCCTCGGCTTTTCGCTGGACGCTTGCTTTCAGCGCCGACTTGAAATCTGGATTATCACCTGATGTGGACGCTTCGCTATTCTGCCGGGCGCCCTGCATTCGATCGGCTATGTGCGTCGTTTCATGAGCTTGCTCGGCCTGCAGCAGGCTCGACGGCATCATAATGGCGACTGAGGAATTCGCAGCAAATTTCGCTCCTGGTATCGAGTTGATCTTGGAAGCGCTGGAGGGGACCGCCATGATTTCCGAGCGCTCAATACCGGCATTGGCTAGCCCATCAATCGCCGCTTTGCTCGATGGCACCCGAATTTGCAGCCATGCCCGCTTCAGAAGGTCCTTGTCGGCATAATAGAAGTTCCGGAGGCCAAAGATCGGCTGCTGATTGCGCAGCTTGATGATGCAGCGGGTCTCGTTCATCGCGCCCAACTCATCCGGCCGCATGAGAGGGCGCATCGTGGTCTTGTGTGACATCGTCGCGCCCTTGCGGTCAAACAGCGTCACGCCGGTCGAGACCGCCTTGTCGACCGTCACTTCCTTGCGCTCGCCGAGCAACTGCGACACGTATCGCTGATCCTCGGGATCCTGTGCGCCAAGGAAGATCTGAGCACGGGCAGAGTTGACGAGGATCTGCCGCCCTTCGCGTGTATAGACGTTGTCGATCGATCGCAGGGACTGCACAAAAAACCAGCAGGGAACGCCATAACCGCCAAGGACGGTGGCGACGGTCAGTGCGTTTTCGAGCTTGCCCAGGTTCTGGAATTCGTCGAGCAGGACCAGCACGCGCCGCTCGTCCCGTTTCATCAGGTTGCGCGACATGTAGTCCATGAACTGGACCATCAGCACGTTGAAGATCGGCCCGATCGAGGCGATCTGCTGGATACGGAAGTCCAGATAGAGGCTCATATTCTCGCGGCGCATCGCCCGGATGTCGAAGGTCGACCGTGCCGTCGCGCGCAGGATGCGATTATTCTTGAATGGCCGAACGGCCGCGGCGAGGGAGCCATAAACGCCATCGAACTGCTTGCTGGCCATGACGGCGAAGCGGGCAAGGGTGGTGTAGGTGAAGGAGCTGATCCAGGTGGCGCGAAGCTCAGGGTTGGCGACCTCCTCCAGCCATTCCCGCAGCGGTCGATCGCCGCCCTCGACGACATTGAGGACCGTGCCGAGGTTTTTGTCCTTGTCGAAAATATCGGGGTTCTCCAATACCCAGGAGGTGAGGCCGGCGAACAGGGCGCGAGCGTCGGAGATCCAGTAGGCATCGCCCTTGGGCGTCGGCAGCAGTGCCGTCGCGATCGAGTTGATGTCGATGTCGCGCTGATCGGGATCGATCGCGACAAAATCGAGCGGGTTATAGCATTCGGTGTCACCGTTTTCGTCGGCCGGCGAGAAACGCAGGACGCGGGAGAATTTCGAACGAAAGCCGGCCGTCGCCTCATAGGTCTCGCCACGCATGTCGAGCACGACAATGCTGTCCGGCCAGAGCAGGCAATTCGGCACGATCAGCGAGGCGCCCTTGCCCGACCGGGGCGGGCCGATAACGAAGCCGCCGACGTCATCGCCGTCGATCCAGAGCTTCTTGCCGCCAAACAGCATCGGCTTGAGAAATCGCCGCCGGCCGGAGCCGCGCTGGGTGAAGCCGCCCGGAACCTTGATCAGGCTGCCGCCGATCCGACCGACGAACACGCCACCGGTGCGCGTGAGACCGAGGGCGCGGGCTTCCAGCGGGCTGAGAAATCGGGCATCCGTGGATTTCTTCTTGCCGGTCATGGCCGCGACGAGCATGGCGCCGCCGGCGAGCAGACCGGCCGCGGCCGCGATCGCCGGCCGGTGCCAGTCGCCGGCGGCGAGATCGAGCCGCGCCGCGCGATACGACGCCAGCATATCGTCCTGCAGCACCTGGAACATCCAGGGCGAATTGTCGAAGGCATAATAGAGGCCGGCATAGGCGAGGGACGCGACGAATGCGGCCGCAGCCGCAGCGATAACCAGCCCGAACAGCAGGATCGCCGGGTTCATAGCGTGTCTCCCTTGGTGAAGACGACTTCTGACACGACGCGCCGGCCGTCCGGAAGGCGCGCGAGCTGGACGACGACAGGGATAACCTCCTTCAGGTAGTCGATGATCTCCTGCTTCTCGAGCGCGACGCCGCTCTGCATAACCATCAGCGCCAGGCGGTCATAGGCCGAACGTGCCGAGTTGGCGTGGACCGTCGTCAACGAGCCGGGGTGGCCGGTATTGATCGCCTGCAGGAAGGAAAACGCTTCGGCGCCGCGCAGCTCGCCCAGCATCAACCGATCCGGCCGCATGCGCAGCGAGGCTTCCAGCAATTCCTGCGGCGTCACCTTGGCGCGACCCTGGTCGCCCTTCGAGGCAAGCAGCGCGACTGTGTTCGGGGTGATCGGCTTCAGCTCGCGTGTGTCCTCGATGGTGATGATGCGTTCCTCGTCCGGCACTTCTTTCAGGAGCGCGTTGAGAAACGTGGTCTTGCCGGTCGACGTGCCGCCGGAGACGGCGATCGACACCCGCGATCGCACCGCAGTCCGAAGAAACAGCATGGCGTCGACATCGCCCTGCATCATGGCGGCAAGTTCCTCCTCGGCCGCTGAAAGCATGAGCTGCCGACCAACCTTTGTATGCTCGAACGTGCCACGGCTCTTGTAGACATCCAGGCCGATGTCATGGATGACCTGCTTACGGATCGAGATCGCGCCACCATCGGGGGCGGCCGGCGGCAGGACGCACTGGAATCGTTCGCCGGTCGGGAGGGACGCCGACAGGATCGGATGCTCTTCGTTGACGACCTGGTTGGTGGAGCCGGCGACGCGCTCGCTCAGCGTCCGTATCCATTCGGCGGAAAATTGAGCATCGACCACGCGTTCCATGCCGCCGACGCCAAGGCGCTCGACGAACAGCTCGCCGGGGCGATTGACCGAGATTTCGGAGACGCGCTCATCCGAAAGAAGCGGCCTCAGCCGCTCCAGCGCTTTGTCGAGAAACGGAAACTGCTTCATTTGTACACCGGGGCCACCGGATAATAGGGCGTCGGATCGACATTGCGGCGGATTTGCCCGCCACGCTTCAGCCGCATCATTTCCTGCCGGACCGGGTCGGCGTAGAAGGCGGAGAAATCGAGGTCGCGCCGCAGATAGACGATGATCGACTCCCCTTGGGCGACATAAATGGTCGGTGGGATCTTGGAGCTTTCCTTGAACGCCTCGTTGGCAATGTCCTGGAGGATGGCGGACGACTTCTCTGCGGCGATCGAGCGGGCTTCGGCGGCCGTGCGGCTCGGCTCGGTGGTGATTGTCGTGACCGCACCGGTGATCGGATCGACCGTCGAGATCGAGCGGGCGCTTTCCGTCGCGGTATCGCCGAGCGCGGCAACATATTCCGCCGCGCCGCCGATCACCGACAGCATGATCGCGGAGCCGAAGCGCTCCCAGAAATGCGTGTCGATCTCGCCGGTCAGCCCGGCGCGGCCGAGCCGATCTGCGCCCGGCGAGGCGATCTCGGCGGAAAGGCCATCGGAGCGGATGACCCGCGACCAGACGACGAAGATGCGCTTCTGCCCGCGCGCCAGCCCGGACTTGTATTCCCCGATGAGGCGGGAGCCCTTCGGAATGAGGATGCGCGCGCCATCGAGCGAACGGACGTCCTCGCGCACGATCGCGCGCACCATGCCGGGCAGGTCCGTATTGATCGCCGTCTCCAGGAATCCTCGGATCATCGTGCCCTGGGCGACGAGTGCGTCGGTCCGGTCGAACCGTGTTGCCTTGACGATGCCGGCGGTCTGCTTTTCCGACTGGGCAAGAAACGCCTTGTTGGCATCGCTTTCCGCGCCCGGCACGGCGACGAGCTGGCCGTCATCGGCGATCGTCACCGACTGATCGCCGGCCGCCAGGCTCTCGCGGCCGGAACCATCGACGATGATCTGTTCCGAGCGTAGCCGTTCCCAGCGCGCCTTCTCTTCATCTTCCAGGCGCTTTGCCTCTAGCGCGGCAAGCCTCGCGTCCTCTTCGGCACGCCGGCGTGCCTCTTCCGCCCGAAGCCGGTCTTCCTCCGCGCGGCGACGTTCCTCTTCAATCTGGCGCAGCTTTTCCAGATCGTCGCCCTGATTGACGGTGACGTCGACCGTCGCGGAGTCCACCGGCTTCTTTTCCTCGACCGGAATTTGCACAAGGTTTGGATCGGCCGCCTGTTTTACAGGCTCGTCAGGGAAATCGCGGATGCTGGAGTTCGAGGTTTCGAAGGTTTCGCCGGTGCCTTCGGTCAGGTTGGCGGTTTGCGGGCCGCCTGGCCAGTTGACATAGGCGAGCACGCCAGCGCCGACGAGAAGCAGCACGGGGAGGGCGAGCTTTCCAAGACGGCCGTTGCGGTCGCTGGCGACGCTGCTTTGCCCGTCGAGATGGTCGAAATCGATCTTGCTCATCGCTGGCGCTCCTCTTTGCTGCCGAGGCGCTTCGGTCCATAGGCGTCCTCGATGAGATCGAAGGATTGGCGATTGGCCTGCCGGTTATAAAGGCAAAGCCACTTGTCGCCGGCGCGCAGCGTGAACTGTGCCGCTATCTTGTCGACCACCACGTATTTGCCCTGGGTGCGCAGGTTGACGAGCGATTCCTGGCGCTTGCCCTCGACGACGAAGATGGCGGGGATTTCATCGGGAAACTCCAGATACATATGCGTGCCGTCGTCGAAGGCGACGCGGGGCTTCAGGCTGGTGTCGCCCTTGAACACATAATCGTAGTTCAGGCGGCTCGGATCGAGATCCTTGAGCAGCGGATCCTTGGCACTCTCCTGCGCGGCGGCCAGGAGCCGGGCATTGACATCCTCGTCTGGATATTTGAACCGCACCTGGAACGCAGCGCGCAGGTCGACCGCAGCCGATCCCTTCAGCAGCAGGGCATAGACGCGCTGGTTGGTGACGATGTTGACGTTAGTCTCGGCGTTTTCGCGCAGCGGCTTTACGAACAGGATGCCGGAGCCCTTTTTGGGGACAATCGACCAGCTGGCCGTGTCGCCGGCCGAGATCGTCTCGATCACCTCGGAGCTACCGAGCTGGATCATCGTCGAGACGCCGAGTCCCGTCGGTACGGTGACGACGGAATTGTTGTTGAAGGTGATGTAGCGGATGCGCGGATCGGCTGCTGTGGATGTGGACGCCGTGGCAAAGAGCGCCAGCGCTGCGAGGGCGAGGGTTTCTTTCCGCATCAGCGCCCTGCCTTGTCTGCCGGCAGCACCTCTGGCAACGATTCCTGGTCGCGCCTGTATTCCACGACCTGGAAGCCAAGCGGATTGTCGAAGCGATATTCGTTCTTGAGCGGAGCCGTCGTATAACGGAAGCGGACCACCGAGACCCAGTGCTCGCGCCGCAGGGTGTTGTCGCGCCGCGTTTCCGTGGAGAAGCGGACGGTCGCGGTGGAGGAGTTGAGGAACGAGACGGATTTGATTGTGACGGCGATGCGCGTGGTGCGGCCGAGTAGCTTGTCCTTCGACTGCGGGTTCGACGGCTCGAATTCATGCCGCAGGTCCGACGAAGCCCGGCCGGTCGAATAGAGCTGGGCGAGATCGTAATTGTCCTTCAGCGCCTGAGGATCATAGGTCTCGCGCGCCCGGATATAGCGCACGATGTTGGCGGTCTTGATCGCGTCGTTTTCGGAAAGCTTGCTCTCGTTCAGGGACCGGGCAACCTCGACGAAACCCGTCGTCTTGTCGGCGATCACCACCACGGCCTCGAATTGCTTGAGCGGAACGAGGAGATTGAGCGCCGAAAGGCTGAGCAGTGTAGAAATGCCCGCGACCGTCGCGACGGTCCAGGCGATTTTCCGGGAACGACGCTCCTTGCGATACAACTCCGCCTCCCACAAGGCGCCGGCTTTCCAGTAGGCAGTGAGATCGATCGGCGGAGTTTCGGGTGTATGTTCGGCTGGCTCTGCGTTGCTCATTTGACTTCCGATAAACCGCTAATCCTGCGGAGTTAAATATAGTTTATTAGGCAGGCCGAGCGATCACCTCTGTCGGCCAAATCGGTGCTGAGGTCAGGGCTGGTTTGCCTGGATTCGTGGAGCTTTCAGCTCCGTAGTGCAGTCGTCCGAAGACCTAGCTGCACCGCTTCATCAGCGTTTTCTTCGACACCGTATTGGAGAAGTAGAAGGAGCGATCGTCCTTCACCTCGACGCGCACCGTGTCGCGCTCGCCGTCGGATTCATCGGACCCGGCCTCGACCCACAGCACGTCGAGAACATAGGATCCGCCGTCCTGTTTGACGGAAAGAACCTTGCCGGCGGTCTTGTTCGCACCGATTCCCTTGTCCTCGATATAGATGAACGCTGCGGCCGCGGCTTCGCAGCCACCTTCGACCGGTGCATATGCGCCGGTCAACACAGGCAGGATCGAGCTTGGCGATTGTGACCATGCCGTGCCGGGGACAAGCAAGGCGAGCGCAATCATCGTCGAGGCAATGTTCCTCATTACTAGCCCTCCGCGATCAAAAGCCGAACACGGCGGCGAGGCTATGAGCGTATCCGGCCAGCGTGTTGTAGAGATCGATGCAATACTCGGCGAAGGGCTTGAAGAAGATAAAAGCGACCATGAACACCAGATAGCCGAAGCCGCCGCCTTTCTTGGATTCGGCGCGATCGTTCTCTGCCATCTCTTCGTTGAGACGGTTTTGCGCGTCCATGGCGGCGAAGCGCCGACGGTCATCTTGCCAGGGGTGATCCACGGCCATTCTCCTTCGGATAAACTATAGTTACCAAGAATGAGCATGAGAGACTACCTCAAAGTTGCCCGTTCTTTTCGGTTTCTCGCTGGATTGCGCGGGCGCGGGCTGCCTGAACATCCGACGATGTGCGGCGACGGCCAAGGCCGGCACGCAGGATCCCAGCGCGTCCGGTAATCTGGCGTCCGGCATAAGCAGAAGAGCGTCGCCCGCCGATGAAGGCGGAATCGCCTTGCCCTAGCACACTGCCGCCGACGATGGATGCCGCAAAGGACGGGATGAACCGGAACACGACGATCCCGAGCAGGCAGACGATCACGAACGGCGCGACATAGGAGAGCTTGCTTTCCGTCGCGGTGTTGTTGGCCGTGTTGATGGCCAGCTCGATGAGTTGGTACAAGAAGGCGAGAAACGCCATCATCAACGTCTGCGTCACCATCAGATTGACCATCAATAACAGCCAGCCGTCGGTGAAGCGGAAGGTCCAGCGATAGAGGGCGAGGATTATGAACACCGGCGCCAATGCCAGCGTGATGAACAACATCAGCTTGGCGGCGAGGATCGCGGCCGCCGCCACGGCGATGAAGATCATGGCGACCACAAAGACGATCGCACCGATGAGAGCGCCGACATATTCGAAGGTGCCGGTCGCCACCTGCTCGTAAATCTTACCAGCGGTCTCGAACACTGCGTCGAGGATCTTCACGACGCCCGTCGTGTCGCCCGTCCCGCCATCGAGCGCACCACCAGAACCCGCGATCGACTCGATGATCGTGTCGGAAATCAGGTTTGGCACCTCCTGCACGAGCTTATATATCGTGGCCGAGAATGCCCCCCAGTTCGTCGCCATATAGTAGATGAAGAAAGCCCGGCCCAGGCGCCACGCCGCCTCCGGGATCGAGAAGCCATCGCGGCCGGCGAGGATCATGTAGCCCCACCAGAGGACATAAAGTGTCAGCATCGACCCGAATAGGACATTCACCTGCAGCGCGAGGCCGTCATAGGCGTTCTTGATGAACGTCTCGCCGATGGCGTCGAGCTTGGAAAAAATGTCCGAGATGATCGTGGTCGCCGCCATCCGTCTATTCCTTCAGGACAGGCGCGAAGACGTCGTTGACCGGCATGGCCGGACCGCACAGGTCATCGGCCTCGGCATATCTCGAGATCGGCGGGCAGGGAGCTTTCTTCTCGCCTTTCGTCTGGCAACCGCCAAGCAGCGCGAGACCGGAGAGCATGATGGCAACGGGCAATCGCATGCGGCCTCACTTGAACGGGTTGACGTCTTTGTATTGCAGCATCTTGGCGGTCTCCGACTGCTGGGTCAGCCGCATCTGCATCTCGGTGTTCAGCGCGGAGACCGCGCCGTTGGAAACGCCGATCAGCTCGTTGATGGTGCGCGCCGTCTCTAGCTGGATCCGGGTATTGGCATCGACCGATCCCTTCACGTCCTCGGCCGAGCCGATCTGGCCGGTCGCCGACTGAAGCGATTGCTCGCGCTGCGACACACCCTTGGACGCCTGCTGCGTCAGCGCCGAGAGCAGCGCCACCGTGTTGACCGCGCCGGAAAAGGCATTGTTCATCGCACCGGCATCCTCGCCGTCGATGATCGCCTTGACCTGCTTGACCAGTTGAAGGCCGTTGATCAGCGTCGCGGCGATATTCTGCGCATCGGAGCCGAGGCCGCCGAAAGACAGCGTGCCGCCGTTCATGATCGACGAGAAGGACGGTGCGGCCGAGACCGACATATTGCCGCCGAGGCCGGTCGAAGAAATCCCCATCGAGCCGTCGCGACTGCCGGAGAGCGCGCCGAGGATCTCCTTGGTCTTTTCGAGGATGTTGGTGTTGGTTTTCATGATCTCGCCGGTGTTCTCGGCATTCTTCTTGGCGATGGCGAGATTGGTGTTGTCGATCACCGGAATATCGGCGAGCGCCGGCGTCGAGAAGGCGAGGGCGGCGGAGACGATGAGCAGCTTATTCATGGGAACCCCCTTATTCGGCCGCGTTGGCGGCGTTCTGGATGGAAAGAAGATTGTTGCCGATCGCGCCATCCGAGCCTTCGGACGACAGGACCGAGGTTTCGGCATCGGCGGCCGCGACCGTGGCGCAGCGCGGCCAGTCCTCACGCGGCACCTTCATCTGTTCGAGAATGACCGGATCGCAGCTGTAGGGATTGACCTTGGTGTCGGATTTGAGGGTCTTGGCCGTCTCGGACGTTTTCGACAGGTTCATCTGCATGCGCGCCTGAAGTAGTTCGTTGAACAGGTTGCGGGCCGTGATCAGGTTGTTCAGCAGTTCGGCGTTGACGGCGCGGGCCTGCGTGTTGTCGTCCCAGGCATCCTGGTAGATCTCCGACGCGCCGACCGACGCCGACAGCGCATCGATGCGGCGGCCCGCCTCCTGGACGCCTGCGGTGCTTGCGTCGATCCCCGAAACGGCACGGTCGACCGCGCCCGCCGCCGCGCTGTTGGAACTGCGGGTCGCTCCGGAACCGTAATCGACATAGGATTTATAGGACGGCGAGGAGATGTCCTCGATGTTCGAGGCGCCGGCGAATGAATTAAACCAGCCATGGTTCCGGCCGACCTTGCCGGCCCAATTCTTCTGCTCCGCCGCCGTCGAGCCGTTGTACCAAGAGGCAAGGCAGGCATAATCGGTGCTGCCGCACTTGTTGACGCCCATGCCGAGGTATTTGACGCCGCCCTCGATGTTCTCCTCGTTGATGTCGCGGTCGAAGCCCATGCCCTTGCCGGTCCGCTTGGTCAGCTGCATCACGCCCTTGACGCCGGTCGGCGAGCCCGAGCAGGTCGAGATGCCGGATTCTGTATGCGCCACCGACAAGGCGAGGCCGACCGGCACATTGTACTTTTCCGCGTAATGCTTGATCAATTCGACGTTCTTGGCGTCCTCTTTCACCGCCTGCGCCGGCGAACGGTAGAGACGGCGGTTCTTTTCCTTCTGGGAGATGTTGCAGTTCGTCACCGTTTGCTCTTCGAGCTGGTCGGATTGTGTTTCGGTGTCCTGCTTGGAATGTCCTTCATCCTCCGCCCGCTTTTCCTTCACATCGTCGTCGATGACCGGAATGTCGGCGAATGCCGCTGGCGCCGGTGCGGTGACGAGCGCGGCAGAAAGCAGCAGCAGGATCGTTCTACGCATCGGCCGCCTCCGGAATGGTCCAGCCACAGAAATGAGGGAGCCACGCGGCCGGCTCGTCGCCATAGGTCTCGCGCAGCGTCTGGCACTCGCGCACCGTCTCCGGCCGCCCGGACAAGACCTTCACCAGGTCGGGCATCGCCGATAGATCGAGCCGCGCGATCACCGAGTCCTGGGCGTGCTTGATGAGGAAGGTGCGGCTCGTCTTGTCTGCCTGCTTCACGAAGCGGAATTCCTTTTCCGACAGGCCGAACGCCTTGCGGTAGCTCTCCTCGTCGGCCGACGCATTCGGGAAGAAGATGTTGGTCATCGTCTGTTCGATGATCGTGTTGCGCAGGTCGGAACGCACCACGTCGGCGGCCGACTGTGTGCCGAAGCCGACTATGCCGTTCATCTTGCGGATCGTCTTCAGCCAATCCTTGATGAAGCCGGAGAAGACCTCGTCATCGAGCAGGCGCCAGCCTTCGTCGAGGAAGATCATCGAGGGGCGGCCGTCGAGGATCTCCTGAATACGATGGAACATATAGAGGAGCGCCGCCGAGCGCGTGCGCTTGTCGGACAGGATCTCAGTCATGTCGAAGCCGATCACCGAGCCGGCAAAATCCAGCCTGTCGGTCGGGTTGTTGAACAGCCAGCCCTTGTCGCCCGTCGTCCATTCCTTCAGCCGGTCGGCGAGATCGCCAATGCCGGATCGCATCCTGCCGCGAAGCGCTTCCGCCAGCATGTCGAGACGCCGCTGTGGTCGTTCGAAATCGGTGTAGATGCTGTCGACCGCATCGGAGATGACCGCCATCTCCTCGGCATTCAGCACCCGGTCCGACGGTGTGACAAGATAAGAGACCAGCGTCTTGCCGAAGCTGCGGTTGGCGGGCGTGTCTTCAAGCTGCAGCGGCGCAAAGCCGGTCGGCTCGCCCGGCGAAAGTCGCTCATAACGCCCGCCCATAGCGCGCACGAAGATCTCGCCACCGCGATCCTTGTCGATGAAGACGCAGCGCGGCCGCGGGTTAACGCGCATGCCCTGGGCGAGAAGGAAGGAAAGCGCCACCGTCTTGCCCGAGCCGGTCGGGCCGATGACGGTGAAGTTGCCGACATCTGCCTCATGGAAATTGAAGAAATAGGCGGTCTGGCTGGTAGTCTCCAGCAGCGAGATCGGCAGGCCCCAATGGACCTTTTGCGTCTGCCCGGACGGAAAATTGTGCGCGGAGAAGAGGCCGGCGAAGTTGACCGACGAGATTAACCCCTGCCGGGCAATGTAGGAAAAGTTGGTCGGCAGTTGCGCCCACCAGGCCGCTTCCTGATTGAGGTCTTCGCGCACGGCGACCACACCCATGCGCGCCAGCTCCGCCGTGACGTCTGCGACGGCGCGGTTGAGCCGCGGCAGGTCGCGCTCAAGCACCGCCACCGTCATGTGATGTTTGCCGAACACCACTTCGCCCGAGGCCAGCCGGTCGCGCGCCGTTTCGATATCGTCTTCGACCGCCGTGCCGCCATCGTCGGAATTCGAAATCTGCCGGCTGATCGTGGCGATCGCCTCGGTGACCGTGGTGCGGTCCTCCGGGGCGAAGGAATGTGTGACGACGAACTCGTAAGGAAGGCGCAGCAGTCCGTCGAGCTGGCCGGGCGTCGTCATCGGCGGATATTCCTTGATCGACACCATGGCGGCGACCTTGGAGGTCGCGCCGTCGGCGGACCAGATTTCCGTTGCCTTGCGGCCGAACATGATCCGGCCGGTCCCGACGTAATCGGCCAGTGACATGCGGGGGAGGGGCATCGTCCGCTCATCGCCCGCGGCGAGGATCTTGGCGAAGAACTCGGCCGGTTCGGAATAGAGGCCACCATCGCGGGTGACGCAGGAAAGGACTTCCGGGCGGTAGGAGCGGAAATCGCCGACAATGCCGGACACCATGTCCTTTAGGTCGCGTAGCGCTTCACCTCGCGCTTCGACCTCGTTGTCCGCCATGCGGAAGACGTCGAACATGCGATCGACCTTGCCGGCGCGGCCGGTCATCGGCCGGCGAATGACGGTCAGGTACAGTTCGTTGACGAACATCGTCCGGTGCTGCAGCCCATCCATGTAGCGGGCATTCAACTCGTCGGCGAAGGGGTTGTCGAAACCGCCGTCGATTGCCGGCTTGATCTGTCGGCGGATGATGGTGGCGTAGAGCGCGAAACGTGACGATCCGAGCGAGCGGACCGTCATGTTGCGGTTGGCGAGGCGGGCATTGATTTCCGCCTGATCCATCGTCTGGTAGGGCAGGCCGGAGAGCCGGATGACCTGCAACAGCAGGCCGGACTTGGTGACGATCGTTTCTTCGTCGACATGGCGGAGATAGGGAACATGCGTGCCGATCCCAAGATCGCGGGCGCGTTCCCGCCCGAACTTCAGGTCGTGATTGACGATATTCATGGGGCGTAGCTCCCCGCTTTCCAGAAGCGTCGGTTACGGATCGCCCGGCGCATCGACAGGAAAACCTGCGCCACGCGGACGATGTGGATGTCCCGCTGGCAGAGGTACAGCCCGATGAAATGGACGGGCAGGACGACCAGCGGCGCCAGGAAACTCGACGACGCGATGAAGACGACGATCCCGAAAATCCCGTTCACCACGAACACGATGATATCGACCCCGAAATACATCGGCGGCCGGGTCAGCGGCTGGATGAGCGGTTCGACATCGGGAGCGTCGTCACGCATGTCAGACACCCCCGGCTGTCTTCATGGCGTCGACCAGTTCGGCGGCGCCGAAGATGATGGCGATGCCGATGACGATGGAGATCGCGCCCTGCCAGGCCATGCGGCCGGTCAGGAACAGGAAGCCGAGGAAGCAGACGGCGATGATCGCGAGCGAGCGCGCGACATTGCCCTGCAGCACACCGACGAACCATTCTAGAATGCCTTCGACCGGCGCGGCCGACTGCGCATAGGCCAATTCAGGGACCAGCGCGGCAGAGGTCGCCAGCAGGGCCAGCGATAAGAGGGCCTTACCGCGCGGACGCTGCGGGATCGTGGGAATGCTCATTTGAATGTCCTTCTGATTTTGGGAGGATGTGGTTGGGGGACCAGCTCTAATCGGCGGTCCAGACGTGTTGGTCGCGCCAGGGGGAGGGCGCGAGCGCCACCGTCTCCTTGCGGGCATCGCTATTCCCGCGGCGCTTTTCCTCGGCCGCCGATGCCTTGGCGTTCAGCGTCCAGCGGTTCATCACCTTGACGATGTACTGGGCTGTCTCGTTGAACTCGGGGATGCCCCCCTTCTGGTAGACGCGCTCCGGACCGGCATTGTAGGCGGCCAACATCAGCAGGGGATCGTCGAACTCGCCATAGAGCTTCTTGAGGTAGCGGACGCCGGCGCGAATGTTCGATTCCGGATCGCAGCGGTCGGTGACGCCATAGTCGGAGGCGGTCTCGGGCATCAGCTGCATGATACCGACGGCGCCGGCGTCTGAGACCTGGTGCCTGCCGCCGGAACTCTCGACATCAACCACCGCGAGCGCCAGGTCGGGGTCCAGTTCTTCCTCTGTGGCGATGGTCCGCACCAGTTCCAGCACCCGGTCGCTATCGACAGAACCGCACGCTTGCGCGGTCGTAGCCGACGTCGAGAGGAGGAGAAAAATCAGGGTGGTTTTCAATTCGTTTATCCGGGTTGTCGCATCGAATAGTAAACTATAGTTAATTCGTATGGGATTCCTCTGTCAATTCGGAAATGGCATGGCTGCTATGCGACAACAACTCAAAGTAATCGGATTCGCCCTCATATCCCTCACGGGAGACGCCGCCACAGTCACCATGGCGCAGGGCGAAAATCCCTACGGGGAACCGCCTCCGGAATACCTCCGCCAATTTGTGGAGCAGGGGACGAAGGCATTCGTGCTGGAGCGTTTCGACGCCGATGGAAACCTGGTGGCGAGGTCGATCGAGAAGCTGAATGGGAGTGTCGAGATCGACGGCCCGGTCGAGCGAAGCATAGCGGGGCAAAGGATCAGTTTGCGTGGGCTGACCGCCTGCCCAACCGAAAACGTCGTTTATAATCGCGTGCAGACATGGCGTTGCACCGACGCGGCGCGCGACTACGCCGAGACGGTCTATAACAGGCGTGCCAAGGTCATTCTCTGCAAGACCCTGGTGCTGACCCCGGCTGAAAACGAGACGACCCCGGCGTCATGCTTCGTTCTCGTTGGTGGCGAAGGGGAGCCCTTCAAGACGGTCAATGACGATGACAGCATGGTGTTTCTCGGACTGGCGTCCATCGGACGAACACAGGACGGGCGCAGCCGTCGGCCTGACCTCGAAGCGTCGCAATCTCTCTCACGATCGATGGGGTTCCAGAATGCGGATTGAATTTTCGATGGTCATCGCCATGTTGGTCGCGTCCACAGCCGTTGCGCAGGACAAGGCCATTTCATTTCCGTCTGACGTAAGCTTTGAGACTGGCGATACCTGGGCTTACGAAGGCCGAAAATACAGGGTTTTCGGCGTTCAGGCATGTCTGCGCGGCACGACTTTTCGTTCCTCTGATGGTGACGAGGTCGACTGCGGGATGCGTTCGATCGCATCGATAGCAGCGCTGTTCTCGACGGGTTCGATCGGTTGTCAGCCTGTCGGCAACGCCAAGGATGGCGCCACGTTCGTCGTCTGCGCAGCCGAGATCGATGAGATGACGGTCGATGTCGGAACGGCGCTCATATCGTCGGGCGGGGCATTTGCGGCCGTGTTCCCTTCTGGCGCGCCGGTATCGGCATCCTACGCGATCGCGGAGAAAGCCGCCAAAGACAGCCGCGCCGGCCTATGGGCGGGGCGCTTCGTTCATCCCGTCTCCCTGCTTCTGGGCGAGCAATGACCAGACCTCCGAAAGATCGATGTGAAGGCATTCCGTAATCATGGCGACTTCCCGCAGGGTCATGAGCTGCCATGCGCCTTCCTGCAGAAGCTCCAATCGCTCTTCAGCAATGCCGGTCAGTTCGGCAAATTCATGAGGTTTGGTGTCGCGGCGCCTTAATTCGTCTGCGAGGAATTGCACAAGCTCTACAGCACTTTCACTGGCCATTTGCGGTCATCCTTTCCGGTCACCGGCACGACGGTTTCGCGTCGTTGTGGTGCGGGTTTGCTTTGCCTGCATGCGCGCTCGCCAGTGCGAAGTCGGGCAAGGCGATGTCGGAACGGACGGGTGTGATTCCCCCGGCCGAATGTCTCGCTCAACCTTTCCACGAGTGAAAAGCGGCGTTTTCGCGGCAGCCGCTGATTATGTTTGTCCGGCGAGTAAATTATAATTAACTTGGTGACTCGCCTTGTGGGCGAATGAGCCAGGGAGGTTTCATGCCGTAGACAAAATAAAACCCGCCTCGGAGAGACGGGTTCAGTGACACACGGAGATGTGCGCAAAAGTCTTATAGCCAATGATTTTTTCGCACATTGATGAGGCCGCTGCAAGTTAATTCTTGCCACGAATACGTGCGTCCTGCGTCCTGGATTTCTCTCCGCTGACCACAACGAGGAGAGAAAATGCTTGTTGCATCACCAGCGGCCTACGGGCCGAACCTATTGTCGCGCCTACTCGCCGCGCGCACCCTCCAGCAGATTGACGACTGCGCGAAATCCGCCTGGATACTGAATGGGGAGGGGCTCGTAGACGACCGCGAGATGGCATATCTAGCCCCGGTCATCGAGCATCAGCGGCGCGCGATCCGCGCGCAACCTTGGCGTCTGGGCGATCCGATTGGTCATCTAAGACCGACGACGGCCAAGCCGGTTCACCGACGCCCGTCAATTCCCGCAGACAGGCGAGCTGCATCCTGGGTGCGCCGCCGCTCGCTCGCCAAAAACTGCATCATCCCGACTTGCATCGCCGGAAGGTTGACAATCAGCAAGCTTGCCGTGCTTTCGGTCATTGCCCGAGCGGTGATGGACCGTGGAAGATCGAATATGTCTCTCCCTGAGATCGCCGCACGCGCTGGCGTCGGATGCACAACAGCGCGGTATGCCATTCGGGATGCCTTGCGAATGGGGCTGATCAGCGTGTCCGAGAACCGGATCAACGGATTTTGGAGCCGCCCCAACACGATCAGGATCGTCTGTGGTCGTTGGCTTCGATGGCTGAAGGAGCATGCAGGGTTTTCGCCACGGAGAAAATCGGACGACGGAATTGCTGTCGATTGCGTCGGCACCCCCCTCAGAAATCTGATCCCCACGATTGAAATTATTTCATTCTCGCTGCGAGGCGCGGTTCATCATCGATGGGGAGCGCGTGCAAATGTGCCTTACTGGCGCGGGGATACATGCCTTGATAGGGGAGTGAGGGCTTTGGAATAGCATTGCGCTGGTTTCACGGAACCTCTGGTCATCGAACTTCCGGCTAGTGGAAGTGGAGCACCGCTCGCAATACATGATGCTGAAGCCCACCTTGCCGAAGCCGTCCGCGATGATCATTCCGTTCCGTCATGTCGAGACTCCATTCGAGTTCAGCTGGGAAGAATGGTCCTCGGTGTAGTGCTCGTTGAGGCGAAACGCCGGCTTGATCAGTTCCAGCCCGTCGGCTTTACGATCGGATGGAATGTCGGAGCCACCGGCGGCCAGCACATCTTCCATGCCCATATGCATGTGGTGTGTCGCTACGAAAGAGACGCCAAGGCTGGTCTCGGCATCCGCGACTTTCTGCGATCCTAGAAGGCGCGACCGTCAGGCGCAGCACTTTGAGCCGCCCGTTGCCGGCGCGCAGCAAGAGTTCGTTGCGGTCGCCTGCTCCGCCAGCCATCGGTCGCGCGGCTTGCAGCTCGACGGCCGCGCCGCCAGCGCCACCTCTAACCTGCCGTCTGCCAAGCGCGGCGACGATGCGCAATAGAGCGCCATCGGCCGCTTCCCATCGCTGACCTCAAAGGTGAGCTTGGCCGCCGGATCGAGCCGAACGTGATCAGAAACCTTGCGGATGATCGCGGAGAACTTTCCTGCAGGCATGTGGCTCCTGCCGTCCTCGTAGATATCCCAGAGCTGGACGAACATCTCCGACCAGGCTTCCGGATTGGCACCGCAGTCGAGCGCCGAGAATGCACCCGCCTTGACCTCGGTGACATGATAGCCTGCCTTCACCGGCTGACCATCGTAGAGAAACACCAGCGACGCCTCGGGCGCAGCCGCAAGGCCGTCAAGAAGCTGGCCAAGCGTGATATCGGACGAAACAGCCTTGTCGATCGCATTCATGTGCGATACTCCTATTGTTCAATGATTCAAGGATTATTGAAATATGAATGAGTGTCAAGCCCTCACATCATTCGCGGCCCTGTCGCAGGAAACCCGCCTCGCCATCGTCCGCACGCTGGTCGTCGCCGGACCGGATGGGTTGGCCGCCGGGCTGATCGCCGAGCGCATGGGCGTCTCGCCCTCAAATGTGTCGTTCCATCTGAAAGAGCTGGAGCGATCGGGCCTTATCGCGCAGCGGCGAGAATCTCGCTCGATCGTCTATAGCGCCAGCTACGATGCGCTGGCCGATCTCGTAAAATTCCTGATGGAGGACTGCTGCGCTGGCCATCCGATGGTCCGAGAGGGTGTCGAGCGATCCGATGGCTGCTGCAAGACGGATGTTGCCCGGAGCGAGGGCGACGTCATTGCGTGATCGGAAGGTACCTGTCGGCATTGTTGCCGCACTCGGCCTGACCCAGATCATCGGCTACGGCACCCTCTACTACAGCTTCAGCATCCTGGCGCCTGGCATGGCCGCGGATCTCGGCATCACCGTCGCGCAGGTTTTTGCGGTCTTCTCGACCTCGCTGTTCGTTGGCGGCCTGTCAGCGCCCTATATCGGCCGGCAGATGGATCGCATCGGCGCCGCGACGGTCATGGCGATCGGCTCGGCATTGTCCGCACTGACCTTGATCTTGTGCGCCTGGTCGCCATCGGTGGCAGTCTTCGCGCTGGCCATCGTCCTGTTGGAGATATCGTCCGGCATGGTCCAGTACCAAGCCGCTTTCGCGGCACTGGTCGAGGCCGATCCCCGGTCAGCGTCACGCAGCATCACTTATCTCACCCTGATCGCGGGATTTGCCTCGACGATCTTCTGGCCGATTGCCACGGCGCTGCTCGGCTATCTCTCGTGGCGGGAAATCTACCTCGTCTATGCCGTGCTCAATCTTGCTGTCTGTATGCCGTTCCATGTCTGGATCATGCGGAAGGGAAAGGTAGCGGCAGCCGGCGGGCAAAGACCTATGCGCGAGCCTGTCGTCGGAGCTGTTCCGCGCGAGCGTCGGCGCGGTACGGTGGTCGTCGTGTCGGCTGCATTCGCGCTGCTGAGCTTCACCCTTGGCGCGATGCTGGCGCATATGGTGCCGATGCTCGGGTCGCTTGGCTTCGGAAGTGCCGCCGTCGGCATCGGCTCCCTGTTCGGTCCGGCGCAGGTTCTTAGCCGCCTGATCAACATGATCTTTGGAACGCGCCTCGCGCCGCCGGGCCTCGCGGTTCTCTCCGCAGTCTTCATGGTGCTGAGCGTCGTTATTCTGGCGCTGTCCGGCAACTGGCTCCCCGGCGCGGTCGCCTTCTCGATCTGCCTCGGCCTCGGATCGGGCATCAACAGCATCGCGCAGGGAAGCTTACCGCTCTACCTGTTCGGCTCGGATGGCTATGGTGCGCTCACCGGCAAGATGGCCGCCTCGCGGCTGGCTGCCGGCGCAGCAGCGCCGTTTGCCTTCGCGGCGACGATGGAGCAGTTCGGCATAGGCGCATCGCTCGTCCTGAGCGCCGCGCTTGGCTCGATCGGTATTGCGGCGTTTGTCGCGGTAGCGATGGCGACGAAGCGGAGCCTCGTCACCTCGCCAAGCCCGTCAAATTGACCGCAGCGATACCCGCTTCTCAAGCTCGGCCGCCTGTTCCTTGCGCTCGCTGTAGCGGTCGGTGAGATAGGCCGAAGCATCGCGCGTGAGAATGGTGAACTTCACCAGTTCTTCGCAGACGTCCACGACCCGGTCGTAATAGGACGAGGGCTTCATCCGGCCGTCGGCGTCGAATTCCTGATAGGCCTTGGCGACGGAGGACTGGTTGGGGATGGTGATCATCCGCATCCAGCGGCCGAGAATGCGCATCTGGTTCACTGCATTGAAGGACTGGCTACCGCCCGACACCTCCATAACGGCAAGCGTTTTGCCCTGCGTCGGCCGGACCGATCCGACCGAGAGCGGAATCCAGTCGATCTGGGACTTCATTATCCCGGTCATCGCGCCGTGGCGTTCCGGGCTCACCCAGACCTGCCCTTCCGACCATTGCGAAAGATCGCGCAATTCTTGCACCTTCGGATGGCTCGCCGGCGCTTCGTCAGGGAGCGGCAGGCCCTTCGGGTCAAAGATACGAACCTCGCATCCAAGGCGTTCGAGCAGCCGGCGGACCTCGAATGCGAGCAGGCGGCTATACGACACCTCACGCAGCGAGCCGTAGAGGATCAGGATGCGCGGCTTATGCGTTGAGAACGCCGGACGCAGGGCATCGAGATCTGTCGAATATAGGTGATCGCCCTGCAGTGCTGGGAAAGTGTCAGGCAATGCGCTTTCCTTCCTGGTCGAGGATCTGTTCACCGTCCTCCTTGAAGAACGGTCCCCTGAAGGTGTCGGGCAGGATGTCGAGCACCGCCTCGGACGGACGGGCGAGCCGGGTGCCGAGCGGTGTCACGACGAAGGGGCGATTGATCAGGATCGGCGTTGCGATCATCGCGTCGAGCAACTGCTCGTCAGTCAGGTCTGGGTTGTCCAGACCGAGTTCGGCATAAGGCGTGCCTTTCTCGCGAATGGCTTCCCGAACGTTCAAGCCAGCGTCCGCGATCATCGTCGCAAGCTGCTCGCGCGTCGGCGGGTGCTGCAAATACTCGATGACAACAGGTTTGATCCCGGCAGCGCGGATCAGCGCCAGCGTGTTGCGGGACGTCCCGCAGGCGGGGTTGTGATAGATGGTCGCGTCCATGGTCAGTGCCTTTCGGTGGCGGTGGTTCTGGAAACAGCGGGGGCGGCCTCGTACCAATCTTTCGAGCGGTTCACGATCCACACGACCGAGAGCATGACCGGAACCTCGATGAGAACGCCAACGACGGTGGCGAGTGCTGCGCCGGACTGGAAGCCGAACAGGCTGATGGCTGCGGCAACTGCAAGCTCGAAGAAATTGCTGGCGCCGATCAGGGCTGACGGGCCGGCAATGCAATGCCGCTCACCGGTCATCCGGTTGAGTAGATAAGCCAGCCCGGAGTTCAGATAGACTTGGATCAGGATCGGCACGGCGAGCAAGCCGATGACGGCTGGCTGGGCGATGATCTGTTCACCCTGAAAGGCGAAGAGCAGAACCAGCGTCGCAAGTAGCGCCACCAGTGAGATCGGCTGCAACCTTGCCAGCACGCCATCCAGTGCCCGGGCCTTACCGCCAACCGTGAGGCGGCGGCGGATGACCTGCGCGATAATGACGGGCACGACGATATAGAGGGCGACGGAAAGAACGAGCGTATCCCAAGGCACGGTGATCGCGGAGAGGCCGAGCAGCAAGCCAACGATCGGAGCAAATGCGACGACCATGATGGCATCGTTCAACGCGACCTGAGACAGCGTGAACAATGGCTCCCCGCGCGTCAGGTTGCTCCAGACGAACACCATAGCGGTGCAGGGAGCCGCGGCGAGAATGATCAGTCCGGCGATATAGGAGTCGATCTGGTCGGCAGGCAGGTATGGGCGGAACAGCCAACCGATGAACAGCCAACCGAGGACGGCCATGGAGAACGGCTTGACGGCCCAGTTGATGAACAAGGTCACGCCGATACCGCGCCAGTAGGTGCCGACCTGCGCCAGAGACCGGAAATCGATCTTAAGCAGCATCGGAATGATCATCAGCCAGATCAGGATCGCGACGGGAATGTTCACCTTGGCGACCTCGGCCGCGCCGATGATCTGAAAGAGACCGGGCATGAGATGGCCGAGGGCGACACCGGCGATGATGCACAGGAACACCCAGATGGTCAGATAACGCTCGAACGTGGACATCAGGCGGACTTTCCTTGCGGCGACGTCGAACCTTCCATCGCACCGATCTGGCGAAGCTTGGTCTCAAGCGCCATGTGATCGAAGGATGCCAGCGGCAGGCTGACGAACGCCGCGATCCGGTTCTTGAGGAAACGCGCGGCCTGAGCGAAGGCGCGCTGGATCTCGATGTCCGAGCCAGCGACGGCGGCGGGGTCTTCGACACCCCAATGGGCGGTCATCGGATGGCCGATCCAGACCGGGCAGGCTTCGCCGGCGGCGCTGTCGCAGACGGTGAAGATGAAATCCATCTGCGGCGCGCCGGGCTCCGCGAACACATCCCAGCTCTTCGACGAGAAGCCCGTCGATGGATAGCCCAGCGCTTCCAGCTCCTTCAGGGCATGCGGATTGACTTCGCCCTTCGGCTGGCTGCCGGCGGAGAAGGCTTTGAATCGTCCGCCGCCCTCCTTGTTGAGAATGGATTCGGCGAGAATAGAACGAGCGGAATTGCCCGTGCAGAGGAACAGCACGTTGTAGGTCTTGTCGGTCATGGTCGTGGTCCGTGGTTAGGCCGGCGGCCGGGTGAGCCTCATGATGGTCGCCGACGATGGGCAGATGGAGGAAAGCTGACGGGTCGCCAACACGGCTGCGGGAACGCTGTCCCGCTGGAATTCAGAAAATCCGATGCGCGTGAAGAACGGCGCTGCACTCGTCGTGGCAAGGAAGACGTCGCCGGCCTGATCGAGACCCGCCACCGCCCGCTCGACCAAAACGCTTCCCAGTCCTTGCCCCCGATGATCGGGAAGCACGACGACCGAACGGAGGAGAAAATCGTCGCCGCAGCGCTCAACACCGATGAAACCGACAGCCCTGCCGTCCGATGACTGCGCCCTGAAGAAGGTGCGACCATGATCCTCGATGTCGTCGGTGGGCAGATGCGCTTCCGTCAAGGCTGCCTTGAGGCCAGCGTCGTTGCCCTCAATCTGCTCCAACCTGATCGCGCTCATAACACCTTCGCCTCCGGGGCGCAGCACGGCGTCAACTCGGCGATGAGCGGAGCGCAAAGCTCCGTCGATCCGCCGCAGCAGTCTTTGAGGAGGAACAGCGTCAGCTCGCGCAAGCCATTGAGGTCGGCCCGGTAGATGATCGATCTGCTCTGCCGCTCGCTCGTCACCAAGCCTGCCCGCGAAAGCGTTGCGAGATGCGCCGACATGGTGTTTTGCGGTACATCGATAAGGCGGGCGAGTTCGCCGGCCGGGATGCCATCGGGTTCGTGCCGCACCAGAAGCCGGAAGGTCTCCAGTCGCGTGGTCTGTGCCAAGGCGCCGAGCGCTGCGATTGCTGTGATATTATCCATATATCCAGAATATCGGATATGTTTTCGATGTCAAGACGAATCCGGGCCTCGACGTCCGGCGGATAAAGGTCGAGAACGGCTGCTACGAGGTCTATGCGATCGATGCCAAGGGCGCCAAGGTCGAGACGATCTTCAATCCGCAGACCGGTGAACCGGTCGGCTCGGAAGGAGCGGAATGATGGCGCCACTCTCCCGAACCAGCGGGGCGGGGGAAAGCGTCAAGGTGTGGGACCCGCTCGTGCGGGTCTTTCACTGGTCGCTTGTCTGCCTCTTCGTTTTTTCCTTCGTTACCGGCGACGAATGGAAGAAGGCTCATATCCTCTCCGGCTATGCCATCGCAGGGCTGATCGCCCTGCGCCTGGTCTGGGGGCTGCTCGGGCCGCATCACGCCCGCTTCGCCAACTTCCTCTATTCTCCTCCGACGATCCTAGCGTTCCTCCGTGACAGCCTCGCCTTCCGCGCCAAGCGGTATCTCGGCCACAATCCGGCGGGGGGCGCGATGGTCGTCCTGCTGCTCGTTGCGGTGTCCGGTATCGTGACCACCGGCTACATGATGACCACGGATGCCTATTGGGGTGTCGGCTGCGTGGAGGATACGCATAAGCTCCTGGTCTATTCGACCATCGGGCTGATTGCCCTGCACATCGCCGGCGTCGTCTTCGCCAGCGTCGAGCACCGGGAAAACCTCGTGCGCGCCATGGTGACGGGAAGGAAGCGCCGCGAAGGTTGATGTGCGGCTGTCTATATGGCATGTATTTAGAATTATTCTAAATACATGCCTGACGTCATAATGCAACCACAGTAGATCTGCTGAAATCGGAGATGTTATGCGCGCCGTTCACAAGGAAAGCCACCTCATCGAACGTATCGGCTGGCTCCGCGCGGCGGTGCTGGGCGCCAATGACGGGCTGATCTCGACGTCGAGCCTCATCGTCGGTGTCGCGGCGGCGACCGCGGCATCGCAGGAAATCCTCGTCGCCGGTGTCGCCGGTTTGGTGGCCGGCGCGATGTCGATGGCGGCGGGGGAATATGTCTCCGTCAGCTCGCAAGCCGATACGGAACAGGCCGACATGGCGCGCGAGCGCCACGAGCTGGCCACCCAGCCGGAGGCGGAGCTGGCCGAGCTTACCGCGATCTACGAGCAGCGTGGCGTCTCACCGGATCTTGCCCGCCAGGTTGCCGAACAAATGATGGTGAAGGACGCCTTCGAAGCCCATGCACGGGACGAACTCGGCCTGTCGAGCCAAGTAATGGCGCGGCCTGTCCAGGCGGCGCTGACATCGGCGGTGACCTTCGCGACGGGCGCGGCCCTGCCGCTGGCGGTCGCCCTGCTGGCGCCGTCGGGAACGGTCGTCTGGGCTGTGTCCGTTGCCTGTCTCATCGGGCTTGCCGTCCTCGGCGCGATCGGCGCGCGTGCCGGTGGTGCTGGCATCTGGAAGCCGACCGTCCGGGTCGTCTTCTGGGGCGCGGTCGCCATGGCGTCGACCGCAGCCATCGGCGCGCTTGTCGGCCGGGCGGTCTGATCATGAAACGCCTGTCGTTCGATACGCCCACGGTGATGTCGCTGCTGACGGTGCTGGGCATGGTCCTCGCCACGGCTGGAACCTGGCCGCCGGCCGAGGGGCTTGCCGTCCTGCGCTGGCCGGGGCTGGCGCTCGTCTATCTCGCCGGCGGACTGCCGGCGACGGGGAGCGCGCTTCTGGCCCTGTGGCGGCAGCATGTCCTCGATATCGACCTCCTGATGGTGGTTGCCGCGGTTGCCGCGGCCGTCGTCGGAGCGCCGTTCGAAGGTGCGGTGCTACTGACGCTGTTCAGCGTGTCGACAACGCTCGAGCATCAGGCGCTCGGCCGCGCGCGCCGCGCCGTCGAGGCGCTAATGGCGCTTCGTCCCGAAACGGCGTTCCGCAGGCAGGCCGATGGCTCGGTGCTGGAGGTTCCCGCAGCGGAGCTTGCCGTCGGGGATGTCGTGATCCTGCGGCCCGGCGCCCGCGTGCCGGCCGATGGCGTCATCCTGCTGGGACGTGGTGGCATCGACGAGGCCAATATCACCGGCGAATCCATGCCCGTTTCCAAGGAGCCGGGCCAGCAGGTGTTCGAGGCCACCGTCAATCTGGACGGCATTCTGGAGGTGGAGGTCGCAAGAACGATCGGCGATAGCACGATCGCCCGCATGATCCGGCTGGTCACGGAGGCCCAGGAGGCCAAGGCCCCCTCCGAGCGTTTCAGCGCCTGGTTCGGACAGCGTTATACCGTCGCGGTTCTCCTCGGCGCCGCTCTCGCCTTCGCCGTTTTCTATGGGGTCGGGCGCGATTGGGAGCAGGCGCTTTATCGGGCCGCGACGCTGCTGGTCGCCGCCAGCCCCTGCGCGATCGTCATATCGGTACCGGCGGCGATCCTGTCGGCGCTTTCGGCGGCCGCGCGCGGCGGCGTTCTGTTCAAGGGCGGCGGCGCGCTCGAAACGCTGGCCGCCGTCAATATCTTCGCCTTCGACAAGACCGGCACCCTCACCAACGGCCGGGCGGCCGTGACGCGGATCGTCGCGCTGGACGCGGACGAATGCGGCTTCCTGTCGTTGCTCGCCGGGCTCGAAGCCCATTCCGAGCATCATGTCGCGGCGGCCATCCGCCGGGAGGCGGCTGCACGTGGCATCGCGCCGGCGCATGTCGTGGATGTCAGCGCGCGCCCAAGCGCAGGGATCGTCGGGTCGGATGCGCTTGGTGTCCTCTGGGCCGGCAATCTTCATCTCGTTCGGGACATGGGGGCGTCGGTTGATCACGCCCGGCTTCGGGAACTGACCGACAGCGCCGAGACCGTCGTCTATCTGGGACGAGGACCGGCTGTCCTCGGCGCCGTCGGAGTGGCGGACGAGGCGAGGGCGAGCTCGGCCCCGGCGCTCGCCGCGCTGCGGGCCGGCGGCGTGCGCCGCATCGTCATGATGACCGGAGACCGCCGGCCGGTGGCCCTGCGGATTGGCGGGCAGCTCGGCCTTGCTCCCGACGAGATCCACGCCGAAATGCTGCCGCAAGACAAGGTGCGCCATGTGGGGGACCTGGCGAGCGGCGGCACGGTGGCCTTCGTCGGCGACGGCGTCAATGACGCGGCCGCTCTTGCCCGCGCCGATGTCGGCATCGCCATGGGCGCGGCCGGCTCGGATGTCGCCCTTCAGGCCGCCGATGTCGCCCTATTGTCGGAAGACATGAAGAAGCTGGCCGATGCGCAGCGTCTGGCACGACGGACCGCCGCGATCATCCGGCAGAACCTCGTCGTCGCGATCGGCGCCATGCTGGTGCTGGTAACGGGCGGGTTGTTCTTCGATCTGCCGCTGCCGCTGGCGGTGGTCGGACATGAAGGCGGGACCGTGCTCGTGGTCCTCAACGGCTTGCGGCTGTTGTCGGATCCGATCCGGCGGCCAGTGGACAGGGCCGCATCCGTCCGTGCGCTGGAGGACGGGTTGGCGACGTCGCCACCGGTTGCGGCCACGTCGCCGGCCGACACGCCGGTATAGGCGCCGGCCGCGTTCTGCGGATCAACAGGACAGGAAGCGGGTGCGCGTGTTCTCTTCGAGAAGCAGACCCGTGATTCCGCCGAACACCCATTCCCGCAGGCGGCTGTGACCATAGGCGCCGGTGACGACGATATCGGCGTCGCTTTCGTCGACGAATTGCAGAAAGCCGATCGTTTCGTCGGCGCTTTTGATCATCTGCGGCCTGGCTTTTACATTGTGCCGGGCGAGATAGGAAACGATATCGGCGAGGCTCTGCCTCTCGGCCGGTGCGGGCTCCGGGGAAACGGAAACGACGGCGACGTCATAGGCGACCGATAGCAGGGGAAGTGCATCGGCAATCGCGCGGCGGGCCTCACGGGTGTCCTTCCAGCCGATGACGATCTTTCTTGTCGCAATCGCGTCCCGGTCCCTCCCGACCACCAGCAGCGGCCGGCCGGCGCGCAGGACGATGGCCGCCGGGTCCGCGCGCTCTTCGGCCGCCATCAATACGAGATCTGCGATACGGGCGGCGGCCACGACCGCCTCGGTCGGCGCCATTGTTTCGCCGCGCCATTCCGCCTCGATCCTGTTTGCCGCCAGATGGAGGAACGCGGCGCGGGCCTCCTCCATGCGCTCTGCGAGCGTTTCGGCGGCGCAAAGCCCGACGAGCCGCGCGCCCGAGCGGGATGCCAAATCGATGGCGGCCTCCGTTATCGGCTCGAACGGCCGGTCGATATCGAGATTGACGAGAATGGATCGATAAACCACGCGTAGATTCCTTCCGGTCCAGGTAAGCGGTCGGAAGCATAGCGCCGATAGCGCGGTAGATATTGATCCTGGTCAAGTATCGCGTAGGGCCTGCCAAAGGGCCGGGTCAGCCGCCCCGTTCCGCCTCCGGAGGCCTTACCTCGGATTGCGAGCATGCGCTCCACGTTCGCCGAGAGGATCGGGGGCAGGAACGGCCGCAGAAGTTCCAGCCGGGCGACGATTGCACCGTGAGCGGGTCCAGCAATTTCCCCGACGCCCCGGTGAAGACGGACACGTTTTAACGGGCCATTGCAAAGATTTTGGGCGCTCCTATCTCTTGCTAGAGATCGTTGGAGACACCCGCGATGAAGACCATCCCTATCGAAACTCTCATTTCCGACGCGGCTGAAATTATGTTGCCGCGGCGGTGCGCCAAGGCAACCCGACCGGCTGTGGCCTGTATCTGCTGCGGAAACGCTGATCGGGCAATGGACGACGACGGGTGCGGCATCTGCGATGCTTGCCTCGATGCGCCGCTGCAGGCGATTTGTAATCTGGAAGGATTTGATTTGCCGGAAGTCTTTCCTCATTTATCGCGGCGACGGTAGCCGTCGCGCGTTCGCAACCATACGGTTCGGAAGGGCGCTCTCCGAATGGGTCGAGCGCCCTTCGGCATTACTGGAAGGTGCGCCCGGCGGATCATGCGGGTCGCCGCGAGCGTTCCATCTGATTACCTCTCGCCTATCATTTCGATACCGCCGCGAAGCTCCACCACGAATATGTCCGGCGGCTCGGTGTCTTCGACGCGGACCTCGCGGGCGGGATAGGCATGGCTAAGCGGGAAGGACAGGCACATCAGCCGACGTGCTGCACGGACAGGGCACGGGCGGAAGCGGCCTGATCAGCGATTTTGCGGAGACGGAAGGGTCGAGCCAGTCCGCCCAGGTGTTTCGCTCAAGGATCACGATTTGCCGATCGTGGTAGGGAGCGATATCGGGGCCGGGCGGCATGGTGAAGGCCTCACCGACCTAATCGGTGGCCCGCCAGATGCCGACAATAGCAAAGATCAGCTCCGCGATCTTGCGAAATAGCCACTAATCCTTGCGTTTTTTTTGCCTTTCTCGGCCGGTTCGGTGAACTCAGTTATGCGGACCCCCTTTGTTTTTCCCGCGGCGTTTTTGGCGAGGTCCGCCTTGCGAAGCCTTCAATTCTACCTCAGCGCGGCGGGCCTCGATAGCAAACCATCGCAATTTTGGCGCCCGCGAGCCACTAATGCCGCCACACCTTCACTGCGGAGATCAGCAAGATGATCGCTAGGGCTGGCAGCAGTACCGCGTTCGGAACGATCCCGAGAAGCAAGCCGCCGACAAAGGTGCCGACAATCGAACCGGCAGCCATGATCAAGAGAAAGGCCTTGTTGCGGCTGATAACAGAGAAGCTCCGATCACGGCTATAGCGAGTGAACCCGACCAGCATGGTTGGCAGGCTTATGGCAAGCGAAAGGCTGCCACCGAGCTTGATGTCCGCTCCAAAGAGGAGAACCAGTGTCGGGATCAGTAGTTCGCCGCCCGCTACTCCCAGCAGTGATGCGACGATGCCTATGATGAAGCCGGCGAAAACACCCGCGATGAGCTGGCTGACGCCGGTCAACATCGGTTGGCCGGCTGTCGCGTCGTGCCCGAACACCAGGACGATCGCGATTGCCACGAGCATGATGGCGATAACCTTGTAGAGCGTCTCCGACCGCAGCTTTGTCGCCCAGCCTGCGCCGAACCAGGCGCCGATCAGGCTTCCGGCGAGAAGATTGAGGACGATCGGCCAATTGTCGGCGACGGCGCTGAACGGAACGGTTCCTGCCCGAAAAGGAAGCGCGGTCGCAACGACCACGAGGCTCATCGCTTTGTTGAGGATGACAGCCTCAAGCGCTGCAAAGTTGAAGAGCCCGATCAGGATTGGGAGGCGGAACTCCGCGCCGCCGAGCCCGATGAGTCCTCCAAGAGCGCCAATAATCGCGCCAATTGTGAATTAGCCCCGAAAGGCTCTCGTGTCGCCCCCCAATTTGAACGGACAGTTGGCATAAGCAGAAAGGCATAGCGTCTGAACGCTGCAACCTGCGTATGTCGGAGCGTTGGACCCAAGGTAGCACCTTGTCTGTAGCGCCCATTATTCCCGGCGTCGTGAGTGGAACGCCACGCACAGAGGCACCGTGGCGGACATTGTGATCAAGCCATCGTCGGCCCCCAGCTTCGGTAGAAGATGTAGCCAGCGACGACGAAGATGAGCGCCGCGAACAGACGGTTGAGTGTGTTCTTGTAGCCACTCAGTCGAGTTGCCAGCCTCATTCCGAGGATGCCGCCTGCGATGCCTCCACCGATGAACTCCGTTGCAAGCCACCAGTCCACCAGCCCGGATGCCGCATAGTTCAGCGCGGTCGCCAGTCCGAAGGCGCCGACGGACAGAAGCGACGTGCCGATCGCATTGATCATCGGCATGCCGGTTGCCAGCATCAGACCTGGCACAATCAGGAACCCCCCGCCGATCCCGAAGAAGCCTGACGCCGCTCCGGCGGCCAGCGCCACGGCTGCTGTGACAAAGCACATCTTAAGGTCGATCGGCCGGCTTTCGACCGACGGCGGCTTCCTGGGCTTAAGCATCAGGGCGCCGACGACGACCATCAGAATGCCGAACAGGAGAATCAGTCGGTCTCCGTCCATCGCCTTTCCGAGGCTGGAGCCTGCTAGCGCGCCGAGGACGCCGAGCGCTGCAAACACCGCGGCGCACCGCCACCAGACGTGTCCCTTGATTGCGTGGCTCGTAAAGTTCGCGAAAGCGTTGACCGAAACTGCAAGCGCACCGGTTCCAATCGCGACATGAGGCTGCGCGACTCCGACGACGTAGAGGAGGAGCGGGGTCGCCAGGATCGAGCCGCCGCCGCCGAGAAGGCCGAGCATGAAGCCGACGATCCCGCCGGAGCCGACAGCCGCTAGAACGGAACCAATCATGTTCTTCTGCTCCACGCTCTGTCGTAGACTGCCATACCGATTAACATGGCGGCGACGAACAACACCGTTTGTGGGATGCCAACCGATAGGGAGGCGACTGCAGGGCCGGGACAGAAGCCGCCGATCCCCCAGCCAATTCCGAACAAGGCCGATCCGATGAGCAGCGGCGCGTCGATCTTCCGGGTCGTGGGCACATGGAAACTGTCGTCGAAGGTGGGATGGCGCATCTTCTTCATCACCTGAACGCCGATGAAGGCGACAGCGACGGCGCCGCCGAGGACGAAGGCAAGACTTGGATCCCAGTTGCCGAAGACGTCAAGGAAGCCTCGGACGCGAACCGGATTGAGCATGCCCGAAAGCGACAGGCCGAAGCCGAAGACGATGCCGGATAAGAGGGCGGCGCCGAACTGATAGATGGTCCTGTTCATAGTCCGAAACCTCGTAGAATGGCGACCGCGACCACGCCCGCGGACAGGAATGTGGCAACGGCCACCATCGATCGCGGCGACAGGCGGGCAAGCCCGAGCACGCCGTGTCCGCTGGTGCAGCCGGATCCCATCCGCGAGCCGAAGCCGACCAGCAGTCCGGCCACGATGATCAGCGGCCAGGCTGTGATGATCTCAACAGTCGGCCAGCCACCAATGACCAGCAGGTAGACGAGCGGCCCGAGCAGGAGGCCAAGAACGAACGCAAGATTGGTGGTCAGGCCGACGCCTTGAGCCAGACGCCCGACAATGCCGCTGATGCCGGCAATCCGGCCGTTCAAGAGCAGGAGCATGACCGCGGAGGCGCCGATCAACATGCCGCCGCTCAGCGACTGGAAATAGATGCTCATGTCTCTTCCTTTACGCAGAAGATGTCATAGAGGGCGGAGACCAGCTGTGCGGCTTTCTCCTCGGTCAGGCGGTAGAAGATCTGCTTTCCCTCCCGCCGGGTTTCGACGATGCCAGAGCTCCGCAGCACGGTCAGATGCTGCGAAAGATGCGGCTGATGGACGTCAAGCTTTTCCTCGAGTTCGCCGACCGAGAACTCGCCCTCGACCAGCGTGCATACGATCATCAGACGCGCCTGGTGGGACAACGTCTTCAGAAGATCGGCGACGGCTCCGGCTCGGCCCGCCATCTCGGCGGGAGAGAGCCGCGCCTTCATCATTTTCTCTGAGTCGGTGCTCATTCCCATGCGGCTCCCTGCAATGCGTCGAGCGGAAACTTCAGGTAGCGCTTGCCGTTCGCTTCCGGCTCCGGCAGTCGCCCACCGCGGATGTTCACCTGCAGGGCATGCAGGATGAGCTTCGGCATGGGCAGCGTCTTGTCACGCTTCGTCCGGAGCGTCACGAACTGTTCTTCTGTCACGCCAGCAAGATGCTCGTTGAATTTCTTCTGCTCGGCCACGGTGCTTTCCCAGCGCGGAGCACGGCCGTCCGGCTGGTAGTCGTGTCCGGTGAAGATGCGTGTCTCGTCCGGGAGAGCGAGGATATCCTGAATCGACTTCCATAGGATGCGGACATCACCGCCGGGGAAGTCGGCGCGCGCCGTGCCGCTGTCGGGCATAAACAGCGTGTCATGAACGAAGGCCGCGTCGCCGACCACATAGGTGATCGAGGCAAGTGTATGCCCTGGCGAGAACATCACCTTGGTGTCGATGGAGCCGACCTTGAACGTCTCACCATGTGCGAAAAGCCGGTCCCATTGCGAGCCGTCGATCGCTAGCTCAGGCCAGTTGTAGATCTCCTTCCAGAGCTTCTGAACATCGACAACGCGTTCGCCGATCGCGGTTCTGCCACCGGTCTTCTCCTTCAAATACTGGGCCGCGGAGAAATGGTCGGCATGTGGGTGGGTATCGAGGATCCACTCCACCGTCAGGCCATTCTCCCGGACATAGTCGAGGATCGCGTCGGCGTTTATGGTGCCAGTGGCTCCGGCCTTCTCGTCGAAATCGAGCACTGGATCGATGATGGCGCACTTGCCCGTCGCTGGATCGGACACAACATACTGGACGCTCCAGGTGCGCCTGTCGAAGAAGCCCATCACCTTCGGGCGACGCGTTGCGTTCTGCTCGAGCCATGCCGCAGCTGCACTAGTGTCGAAGCCGTTGGCTCGTCCGAATTCGACGACGTCCTCAGCAGCCATCCGGCCGTCGAGGACCTCCCCGATCAGGTACAGGCTGAGAGATCTCGTGCCGGACTTGCAGTGTGCGAAAACCGGTCCGCCGGAGTCGTCGAGCGCCTTCTGGAACGACCGCACGTCCGCTTCGGTGATCGTGCCGAGCGTGACAGGAACGAAAGAGTAGGACAGGCCGCAATGCTCGCCCGCCTGTTTTTCGGCGTCCGTTCCCGGCTGGAGAGCGTCTTCGGCGTCCGGTCGGTTGTTGATCAGCGTCGTGAACCCCAAGCTGCGCAGGGACCGAATGACGTCGACGCTCGGCTGCGGCGAGACCGATAGCTTCTCAGAAATCTTGATGGCAGACATGCCTGACTCCATGTTTCGATACATTATACAATATAATATAATATATAATGAAGAAATTACAACGGGGTTCGATGACCAGATTGTCGCAGCGGGTTGTCGAGAATGTGCACCGGCCTACACCTGACGGCGTTGTGAGTTGCTCCGACTACTATGAGGCCTGCAGCACGCTGAAAATGCTGTCATTGTTTCGCGAGCGATATAAGCCGCGGTTCCATAATAGAACTTATGCGATATGTTATAACGTATCAATTTGATCGTTTAGGCACCTGCGTGAATTGATCCGCTACCTCCCTTCGTCTATGTTTTTCGTCGACAAAAGACTTTGAAGGAGATCCGATATGGATGAGGCGAAAAAAGAACTCCCGCGCGCACCGAGGTTCTGGTGGGAAAAAACGCTCTTCGCCCTCGTCTTGCTTCTGCCTTCGACGATTTACGCTTTCGCGACCGCCTTTGATTACATGATAACCCCGTTTGGCACGTCACTGGTCGTTGCAGGCACGGGGATCGTCCTCATTCTGCTGTCGATATTCAGGGATATCGGACCGATCTTCGTCGAAAAGGCCGAGGCCAGGTTCCAGAACCGTTACGCAGCGGACATCTACTCGATCCCGGTGACCTTCGACGCGAAGCCGACACTCGTGCCGGGCTTCTCCCGGCTGAGAGCAACGCGCGCCGACAACAGCCAGACCATCGGCGCCTGGGCGTTAAGGTTCAACCACGGGCGTCAGGTCGCATGAGGCCCAGCCATGGCAGAAGAGCTGAACGCCACAATGGCTGAGACCTATTTTATCGGCTTGCAGATCAGCGGCCGAAGCTCCTGCACGATCACGCCGGCTTTCGGCGAAAGCATCGCACCGATCCAGTTGTCCGAAAATGTTCCGGCCGCATCGGCCGGTGAAAGCCAGATCACCTCGTTTGTATCGAGTTCGATCTTCACCTCACTGCCGATCGGACTGCCGGCGACGGTCTGCACATAGTGGCGCTTGATCGGATGGGTCTTTCCCTGCGGATCGATCCACTGGTTCTCGCGATAAGCCACCGCGATCTTGCCCGCCTCCCCGCTCGATGCGCAATCGGTCGCCCGCTCGCATCGAATGACCGTCGAAAACGCGCAGGACCAGGTGAAGCTGCTAAGCCACATTGGATTGTCTGCAGCCGACGCCGTGGACGCCGCCAGGAGCAGCGCTGATATCACCGGGTACTTCAAGATGTTGATCCCCTTTTGTCCGAATGCCGTGTTCGGCATGAAACACCTAGGGGCGGTAATTAAATATAGTTTACGAAACGCGCAACTGCGTCAGCACGGCGGCGAAGCCGTGCGGACGATCTATGTCAACCGTCGCTGGATTTGACACCCATCATCAGCTCTTGCAGCGGAACCTTCAAATTCGTGCTGATCCTGGTGATGACCTGCAGGGAAGGGTTCGCTGTCGCGTTGAGAATAGCGAAATAAAAGGGACTGGTGATCTCACAGACGCGGGCCATCTCTTTTTTCGTCAGCTCACGCTTCTCCCGCTCGCGCTCCATGACCATCGCCATGTTTCGCAGGATCATCGTGCCAAGATCAGTGTCAGGCTTCTTACGCTTGCTCGCCATCGTCGGATAAACTATAATTTACGAATTAGTATGTTGGATGAGAAGGTTGCCGATGTCTGCCAAAGCCACACCCGTCAACGTCATCGTCGGAATGCTTCTGACGGCCGCCGTGTTTCCCTCCCCGGCTTTCGCAAGCGAGTGGGGTTGCGAAGTCCTGCTGTGCGCTTCGTCGTCCAATCCATCCTGGAGGGGCGTGCCCGCCTGCCATCCGTCGATGAACCGGCTTATCTTCGCGATGAAGAAACCGGGGTTCGATTGGCCGACCTGCCCCGAAGGAGGCACGGGAGCGCCGGGCTACGAGAGGTATGCGGAATGCCCGGAGGGCTATCAGGTCGGAAGCAGCAGGGACCGCAATGGCTTCGCCAGGAACGGCGACTTGTGCGTCAAGACAGTCAACGTTTGCCAGGGCAATACGCACGGTCTCTATAACTCTGATCGGCAGCGAAGCTGCATACAAACGGTCTCCATGTCCCGACCGCTCAGGTCAGAGCCTTACTATTTCGACATCAAGAATGACACCTCTGGCCAAACCGAGCGGCATTGGTTCGAGTTGCACAAATAAACGGTTTCGAGCAGTTAAGGAAGGTTTAAATCCATGCGAACTGTCAACCGTCACACCCTTCTTGGCCATGTCGGCAATATGATACCGCTCAAAAATGTGTTGAAAGTGAACATCGCGACCAATCGCGAATGGATGGCGGATGGGGATCGGAAAAACGCGACCGACTGGGTCCAGGTGACGATCCTCGACAAGAAACAGGCCGAGTGGATCGAAGGCAACGTCGGGCAAGGCGACCTTGTCTATGTCGAATCCCGGATCTCGAATTCCAGCTATGAACGTGACGGGGAGCAGGTCTACACGACCGACGTCATCGCACAGCTCTTCAACCTGGTTTCAAAAAGCCGCGCGCACGATCATTCCTAGATACGTTTGATCGGATGCAGGGCTAATCGTCCACCTCCGGCCGGTGGCCCCTGCCCTACCAGCGATATGCGCCCCTCTTGAAATTCGTTGCGCCGATGTACCAACTATGGTACATCACCGGCAAAGTTCTATCGCTCGGAATCCGGACGTCAGCCCGTGCGGGAATGGTTGCTGGACCTGTCCGAGGAGGATCGCAAGATCATCGGCGACGATATCAGGACGGCCGAATTCGGTTGGCCGATTGGCATGCCCCTCTGCCGCCCAATGAGCGGGACCAATGGGCTTTGGGAAATTCGCACCAATCTACCAGGCGGCCGGATTTCGCGGGTTCTGTTTTGCGTGCATGACGGCCACATGGCCCTGTTGCACGGATTCATCAAAAAGACGCAGAAGACCCCGCAACCCGAATTGAAGCTGGCCGAGCAACGGATGAGAGGTTTGAAATGAATACGGAAATCGAACGCGGTTCTCTCGGCGACTCCTTCGAGGATTTTCTGAAAGAACAAGGCACCTACGAGGAAACGACCGAACACGCCATCAAAAGGGTGCTCGCGTATCAGCTTGAACAGGCGATGAAAGAGCAGAACATCGGCAAGGCCGAGATGGCGAAGCGGCTGCACACCAGTCGATCGCAGCTCGACCGGCTTCTTGACCCCGACTATCAGGGCGTAACTCTTGCCGTGCTGGTCCGCGCTGCCAATGCCGTCGGTCGCAGGCTTCACCTGGAACTCGTCTGATCACTGATACGGACGCGCCCACCCCTTCGCATGGGGGCGGGCTACCGTCGAGCGAGATCCTGCGCTCCTCGTACTGCCCGTTTCCCGATGGAGCAGCTCATTTTCCAGCCGCAGCGCCGTGAGGACGGCGCGGCCGCGGCCGCAGCGAACCGGCCTTGCCGGTGAGCGGAGCAGGCG
>NZ_KQ410750.1 GCF_001262505.1 Shinella sp. SUS2 | reverse complement strand
TGTCCTTATGCCTGTCCATAGCGACAAAACGACAGATTCATCTCAACCGCTCAAGGCGGCGCTCCTCGGATGCTTACCACCTAGTCGCATATTTTAAATTAAAATTAGACTTTAAAGAGCTAACTTTGATCGAATCGGTTTTCGAGCACCGCGCGCATCAAAGTTACTAAAGATGGCACGCGGCATCGCCGACTGGTGTCATGGTTCCGCGTCTGGTCGTTGCAAAGGAAGGCAGCCCTCGACGAATGCCGGGTATTCACGTCCTGGCTTGCCCTGTGTTTGGATGGATTGCGAAGGCATGTCTGCAATGGACGAACGGCGATACGACAATACGGTTGCGGCAGAGCTCAGGGCTCTCAATCAGCTATTCGCGACGGTCCGTTATGATCGCAGGGGACGCATCAATTCGGCCAATCACCGTTTCGTCCGCTTGCTCGGACACGAGCTCGAGGACATTGTTGGCTCGAGTGCCGCGCTCTTTGAACGTCCAGGTGCTACGCCACTCTTGCAGACGGGCGCCTGGGACCGAATCCTGGATGGAGAGACCCATCGTGAAGGGCGGTTCTGGTTGACGAAGACGGGCCAGGAACTTTGGCTCGACATGACGTTTGTGCCAATCGGTATACCCTCTGACGACGACTTCGAGGTTGTGCAGATCATCTCGGATCTGACTGACCAGCAAGAGAAGATCGCAGACGAGCGTGGCCAGATCGAAGCGATCGGAAACTCCCAAGCCGTTATCCAGTTTTCTCTCGATGGCCATGTTCTTGATGCCAATACGCTCTTCCTCGAGACGATGGGTTACTCGCTGTCCGAGGTTCTAGGGCAACATCACTCGATGTTTGTCGATCCTGACTTTGCCAGCCACCAGGACTACCGTGATTTCTGGGCTTCGCTTGGGCGAGGGGAGCATCAGTCGGGTGAGTATCGCCGGCGCCACAAGTCTGGCCGGGATGTCTGGTTACAAGCCGTTTATAGCCCTGTTCTTGATCTCGCTGGCCGGCCCATCAAGATTGTGAAATTCGCCACAGATCGGACGGCTGAGAAACTGCGACAAGCCGATTATGAATGGCAGATCAATGCCATCCACAAGTCCAATTGTGTGGTAACGCTTGGAATGAACGGCACGATCCTCGATGCCAACGACAAGTTCCTCGACGCGGTCGGCTTCAGCCTTCAGGAAATCGCAGGCCGTCACCACCGGATACTTGTGGATGGCGCTGAGGCCCATGGTTTGGCCTATAATCAGTTCTGGCATGCGCTGAGACGCGGTGAGCATCAATCCGGCCTTTACAAGCGCGTCGGCAAGGATGGTCGCCAGATCTGGCTTCAGGCAACCTACAATCCGATCTTTGACGCAAACGGTGTTCCGTCCAAGGTGGTCAAGTTCGCTTCGGTTGTAACGGAAGAACGTCTTCTGCAGGCTGAATATCAGGGACAGATTGCAGCGATCAATCAGGCGCAATGTGTGATCTCGTTTGCACTTGATGGGACTGTCATCGATGCGAATGATAATTTTTTGGAACTCACCGGCTACAGGTTTGGCGAGGTCTACGGACAACATCACAGCATGTTTGTCTCTGCCGATGCAGCAGACTCTGACGAATATCGCAGTTTCTGGCGCGAGCTTGGCTTGGGCCGACATAAAGCGGGTGAGTACAAGCGTATTGGCAAAGATGGTCGCGAGATCTGGCTACAGGCGACTTACAATCCGATCCTCGACATGGAGGGCCGGCCATTCAAAATTGTCAAATATGCAGTTGACGTGACCGCCGAACGGCTGAGACAGGCCGATTACGAGGGACAGATCGAGGCTATCAACAAGTCGCAAGGCGTCGTAGAGCTTGCACTTGACGGTATCATATTGGCGGTCAACGACAACTTCCTTTCGACCCTCGGCTTTGAGCGTGACAACGTGGTCGGGAAGCATCATTCAGAGCTCGTCGAAAAGTCCTATGCCAAGAGCGTCGAGTATTCCCTGTTTTGGGAGACACTTCGCAGTGGGCAATATCACGCAGGCCTGTACAAAAGGCTCGGTAACGACGGTAGGGAGATCTGGATACAGGCTTCTTATAATCCAATCCTCGACCTGAATGGTTGCCCTCGCAAAGTGATTAAATACGCGACTGATGTGACTTCAAACGTCGCGCTTGCCGAGGCTTTTGAGGATGCAAAACGGCAGGCCCATTTGGATTCGGGTACCTCCCTGCCGAACCGGACAAAATTAGTAGCTTTCATGGAAATCGCTCTGGCGAGCGCTGCGGCAAGCATGACGGTATTCTACGTCGATCTGGACCGCTTCAAACCAATCAATGACACTCATGGTCATCATGTTGGCGATCTGGTTTTGGGGGCCGTTGCAGATCGCTTGCGGCGTGCCATACGCGCTGATCACATGGTCGCACGCGTGGGCGGCGACGAATTCGTCATTGCAGCGCCCGGAATGCCAGCCGAGGCGGTCGAACGGTTCTGCATGAAGCTTATGGAAACAGTCGGTGCGCCCATTCGCCATGAAAGCGGTGAGTTGACAGTTGGCATGTCGATTGGAGTGGCGATTGCGCCCATGGACGGCACAACGCCGGATGAGCTCCTGCGTGCCGCTGATACGGCGCTCTACCGCTCCAAGCAATCCGGACGCGGGCAGTTCAGTTATTTTGCTGCTGAGATGAACGACAAGATCATGTTGCAGCGTAAGATGACGGAGGATATGCGCCATAGCCTGACCGCCGGCCATTTCTTCCTTGAATACCAACCGCGTTTTGATACGCGTGCCCGTCAAATGCGCAGTGTCGAGGCCTTGGTTCGCTGGGCGCATCCGGAGCGCGGCCGCATCCCGCCATGTGACTTCATACCATTGGCCGAGCAAAATGGTTTAATCGTGCCGCTCGGGGACTGGATCCTCGACACTGCATGTGAGGCTGCCGCGAACTGGTCCGGGATCGGCGTTTCGGTCAACGTCTCGCCAGTGCAGTTTCGCGATACAAAATTCGTCGACAAGGTCAGGGATTGCCTTCGCCGCTCCGGTCTGAAGGGTGAACTTCTGGAACTTGAGATCACCGAGGGCGTCTTGCTCGAAGATGCTGAGCGGGCGATTGAAGTGCTCAACGAGTTGAAGGCCATGGGCGTGAAACTTGCCATGGACGATTTTGGCACTGGTTACTCTTCGCTTAGCTATTTGCGCAATTTCCCCTTCGACGTCATCAAGATCGATCGGAGCTTCATCAGCGATCTGGGTACGCGAGAAAGTGCGCGGCCGATCGTTCAAGCAATCCTCGGCCTTGGTCGCGCACTCGGCTTAAGCGTAACAGCGGAAGGTGTCGAAACAAACGAACAACTCGCCCTGCTGACGGCCGACCATTGCTCCGAGATCCAGGGCTTCCTGATGTCGAGGCCGCTGTCGCAAGCCAAGATTTCCGAGCTGATCGAGAAGGTGCCGGAAATCACGGGGGAAGCGTTGCTGCAAACTGCCTGAGCTTCAAGACAATTGATTGGTCAGACGGAACGACTATGTCGAGGACGAGATCCTCGGCCGACTGGAGGCGCTCGACAAGGACCCTTACGGCAGGCCGGGCTATCTGGCCAAAATCTCCTACTCGGACGACGACATGGGGGAGGATTTCCTTCAGTTCCTCAATATTGTCTTCGGCAACAGTTCCATCAAGCCAGGCCTGAAGGTGGAAGACATCAGCCCCTCACCCGGCGTGCTGGCGCTCTGCAAAGGCCCGCGTCACGGCATTGCCGGACTTCGCGCCAGGGCGGGCATAGGTGACACACCCCTTCTGATGTCTGCCATCAAGCCCGTGGGCCTGTCGACAGCACAGCTGGCTCGTCTCGCCCATGACTTCGCGCTCGGCGGCATGCATTTCGTGAAGGACGATCACGGCCTCGTCGATCAGAAGACGTCTCCGTTCGAAGAGCGGTTGCGGGCCTGCGTCGAGGCCGTCGGCGAGTCGAACGCGAAATCCGGCGGCCAGACAAGCTTTGTCCCCAACATTACCGGGCCAACGACATCACTCGTCGAGCGCGCAAGACGAGCGCAGGAAGCTGGCGCGGGTGCCGTGATGATCGCCCCGGCACTGGCCGGCTACGACGCCATCCGTGCGCTGGCGGAGGATTCGGACTTCTCGCTTCCCATCATCTCCCACCCCGCCTTTTCCGGCGCGAATGTCGTCTCACCCGACTGCGGCTTCTCGCACCGCAGCTTTTTCGGCACCTTGCACCGGCTGATGGGTGTGGACGCTGCCATCTACCCGAACTTCGGTGGGCGTTTCGGCTTTACTCGCGAAGAGTGCCTGTCGATTGCGAGGGCTTGTGCGGCCGACATTGGGGGACCCAAGGCGATCGTTGCCGCGCCGGGTGGTGGCATGACCTTAAGCCGTGTGCCCGAAATGCGAGAGGCCTATGGTGACGACGTCATGTATCTGATCGGCGGCGCGCTGCTGCAGGAGCCTAACCTGGTCGATGCCTGCCGCCGCCTGGTCGCCGCCGTCCATGCCTGACGGCCATTCCGCCTTGAGAACCCCGCATCAATTATGAGCCACTAGCAGTCCCATTTTATTCGCGACGGAGCAGTTGTTGAGGTCCTTCTGTGTGGTGGCAACAAAATTGAGCTCACGTATTTTCTATTTTAACAGATTTGGAATCCCGATTGACCCAATCTGAAAAAACGCAGCCGCGTCACCCCTCTCGTGCAACCGCGCCTCGCAGTGTAATGGTCGCCCGCAGGCCGCCCTTGGCCCGGTTCGTTAACTCCACCGTTCCGCCATGCGCGTGCAGTATGGCTCTCGCAATGGGGAGACCCAACCCGACACCCCCGGTCTCACGAGAGCGGGATTGTTCAAGCCGTGTAAACGGCTCGAAGACGCGGGAGAGATCCGCATCGGGTATGCCCGGTCCTGTATCGTCGATGGAAATGACGACATCGCTGCCCATTCGACTGAGACCAATGACCGCTTCGCCCCCGTAACGCTGGGCATTCTCTATCAGGTTGCGCAAGGCGCGCCGCATCGGCGTCCGCCGAAGCGGCAAGGTGACGGGTTCCATCGTGCCGGTTACCACCTGCGGACCGGTTTCGCTCAGTTCGGAGGCCAGATCCAGGAGCAGTCGCGAAATGTCCGTCGGTTCCATCGGCTGGTCAGGCGAGACGCCACGGGCATAGGCCAGCGTCGCCTCGACCATGTCCTGCATTTCATCCAGCGTCGCTGCCATGCGCTCTCGCGTCTCGTCATCATCGACCATCTCCGCCCGCAGGCGCAGCGCCGTGATGGGCGACCTAAGATCGTGACCGAGCGCCGCCAGCATTCGCGTCCGGTCGGCAACCATGCCGGATATGCGTGCCTGCATCCGCTCCATCGCGTCGGACAGTGCGCGCACCTCGTCGGGCCCGCCGCGCGGCATGGAAAATGCCGGACCGTCGATCCCCATCTCTTCCGCCGCCTTAACAAGGTGTCGCAGCGGGCCGGTGATCCGGCGCAGTCCAAGCCAGAGCGCTGCCATGATCAGCGCCAACGAAAGCAGAATAGTGCCCAGGATAGCCGGAGGGAGCTGGAAATCCCGGCGGTCGTTGCGGGAGCGGACATTGAGCCAGGTCCCGTCCTTCAAGAGCACGGACAGGCGAAGTTCGGTTGGAGCCACGCCTGCGGCCAGCAGCCGGTCACGCAACCAGGCAAGCGCGGCAGGAGGCGTCATGGGACGGCCGTCGCGCGGGGAGATCCCGACTTCTTCGGCACGAATCTCGCGCGGGCTTCCCAGCACATCTGTTACCCTGGATCGGACCGCCGGTAGCTCAGTTTCCTTCAAACTGATCGCGCTCTCTCCCACCTCGAATTGCGCTTGATGCGAGCGGGCCGCGGCAAGGACGCCCGGACGATTTTCCGGTTCGGCGGCTTCCAGTGCGAGAACGACCGCCGCTGCCCGCTCGGCGGTTTCGACTCTGAGGCTGGCTTGCAAGGCGGTCCCGCGTTCACCCGTGAAAAGCCAGAGGCTTATGAACTGGGCCACCAGGAAGGCGACCAGGATCAACAGTGCCAACTGCCCGGTCAGGCTGCGAGGGGCAAGCCGCATCAATTCACCTCTCGGACATCGGTCGCAAGGCTGTAGCCACCCGCCCGAATGGTGGCGATGATCCTGGGGCTTGCCGCGTCATCTTCGATCTTGCGGCGCAGGCGGCTGACCTGGTTGTCGATGGTGCGGTCGAAAACCTCGGCTACCCGGCCGGACGTCAGGTCCAACAGCTGATCGCGCGACAGCACGAAGCGCGGGCGTTCCAGAAAGATGGTCAGCAACTTGAACTCGGCGCTTGTCAGGCTGACTTCACGCCCGTCCTGATGCGTGAGGGCGCGGGTATCGGTGTCGAGCACCCAACCTGCGAAGGCCAGCTTGCGCCCACCAAGAGTACCAGCCATGGGCTCGGGCCGGTCAGAACGTCGCAAGATGGCCTTGATCCGCGCCAGGAGTTCGCGCGGATTGAAAGGCTTCACCAGATAGTCGTCGGCGCCGATTTCCAGACCAACGATGCGGTCGGTCTCCTCGCCCAAGGCGCTGAGCATCAGGATCGGCGGGCCGCCGCTGGCCGAAACGCGCCGCGCGGCGGAAAGCCCATCCTCGCCTGGCATCATCACATCGAGAACGATCAGATCGAACCTTCCGGCCTTCAGAGCCACGTCCATTTCCGCGGCATCGCGAGCAGGCGTTGCGCGCATCCCGTTCTTTTCCAGATATCGCGTCACCGCATCGCGGATTTCGCGATGGTCGTCCACGACCAGGATATGGGGCGATAGATCAGTCATGCCCTTACATAGCCTGCCGTTGCAGCAAGCGGGAGGAATTTTGCGTATCCGTCTGTCGCACTCCCTGTCCTTGCGACAGACGGATACAATTCAGGCCCCGTCGCGGCATCCTTCTGCGACAAAGCCCCTCCATCCTGGTCTCATTCGAAACACAGACCCGAAGAGGTGAGACCATGAAACGCAAGACGATCCTTACTCTTGGCGCCATCGCTGCCGTCGCAGTCATCGGCGGTGCGACCATTCCGGCCATCGCGGGCGGCGGCCCCTGGGGCATGATGGGAGGCCATGCACCGGGCATGATGATGCAGGGCGCCGACGGCGCAGGATGGGGGCCTGGCCGGATGGGCCAGCGCGCCGGCCATGGCCCGATGGGCATGAACGGCTTTGCCGAAAATCCGGTCTTCCAGTCTTTCGATGCCGACAAGGACGGCAAGGTCACGGCTACGGAGGCAGAGGCCGGTGTTTCCGCCCTGCTCGCCACCCATGATGCCGACAAGAGCGGCGCTCTGTCCGAGGCGGAATTTGCCGCGCTCTTTTCCGAGGTGACCAAAGGCATGGCCGCGCGACCCTTCGCCATGCTCGATGATGATGGCAACAAGGAAATCAGCGCCGAGGAAATCACCTTTCCCGTGAAGATGATGGCCCGCATGGGCCGCTTGACAGACATCAATGCCGGAACCCCGACCAAACCGTAACCAGACAGGGGATAGCGGGTGCCGAAAGGTGTCCGCCCAATCATTCAAAGGGACAGAGCCATGACACATCCCACAGGTTATTCCGGAGCGCAGATCGCGCTCCACTGGATCGTCGCCCTGCTGGTCGCCGGTCAATATATCTTCAAGGACTCCATCGCCTCTGCCTGGGATGCGATCCGGCAGGGCACGGACTATGCCTTCGACCCACTGATCCTGGCCCATGTCGCGGGCGGCGGGCTGATCCTCGTCTTCATCCTGTGGCGACTGGCCCTGCGTCTGACGCGTGGCGCGCCTCTACCGCCCGCGAATGAACCCGCGCCGCTAAAGCTGCTGAGCCATGTCGCCCACTGGGCCTTCTATGCGGTACTGGCGATCATGTCTGTATCGGGTGCATTGGCGTGGTTCGTCGATCTCACCATTGCCGCACAGGTCCACAACATCTTCAAGGTCGTGCTTCTGGCGCTTGTCGCTCTGCATGTCCTGGCTATTCCCTTCCATCGGATCGTGCTGAAAAACAACGTCATGATCCGCATGATCCGTCCGGCGGAGTAGCGGCGACTACCGAGTGGGGCTCGACCGTTAAAGGTCGCCGGCGGGGGGAGCCTGGCGAATGTGCTGGACAAGAGCAGTCATGGGTCATCATGCTGGAAACGTCTCGACGTAGCGGGTTCAATCGGGTTGGGCATCAATCCAAATTTCCAAGATCGACAGAAAGAGAAGACCGCCATGTCAGCGCCCGAAGAGCAAAGCCTTCCGATTGATCTGAAACTGTCTGAGCCGACAGTTGCTCGCCGGCGCCGCTGGTTTCGCAAGCGCTATCTGCTGGTCCTGCTGGTCCCGGTGTTCATGTTCTCGGGCGCGGTGCTGGGACTGTATTTTCAACCGACGGGCTTGCAGAAGTTCTACGCACTGACGGGCCTTACTCCCGGTGGCGGCTCGGATGCACCCATTGCTCTGCCGCCCGAGATCGAGCTGCCGTCGAAGATGGCGGAAACCCTGCTGCCCACCGATGTGGTGGGGTTGGCGCGGGTGATGCCGCGTGGCGATGTCTCGGTTGTGGCGGCACCCTACGGCGCGGGCGATGCGCGCGTTGCCGAAATCCTCGTATCCGTGGGTGACCGGGTGGAGAAGGGCACCGTGCTGGCGCGGCTCGACAATCACTCGGCTCTGACCGGCGCGGTCCTGACGGCCGAGGCAAACCTTGCCGTGCGCGAAGCAAACCTCATTCAGACCCGTGCCGCGATAGAGGCAAGCCGCAACGAAGCACAAGCTACGCTTGATCAGGCCCTGGCCACTGCGGCAGAAGCCGCCACGACGCTGGCGCGAACGGCAGAACTCGTTTCGCACGATGTGGGCACACAGGCTACGCTCGATGCCGCCCGTTCGGCGGCAGAGAGCGCCCAACTTTCCGTGGTGCGCGCCGAGGCGACGTTAACGCGCTATGCCGCAGTCACGCTGGACGAACAGCCCGATGTGATCGTGGCGAGCCGCAATGTGGATGCCGCCCGATCCGACCTCGCCCGTGCGCAGCTTGATCTTGCGCGCGCCGAGGTCGTGGCCCCGATCACCGGTACAATCCTCGACATCCATGTTACGCCCGGACAGCGCCCTCCTACCGACGGCATCATGGACATGGGCGACACCGACCAGATGATGGCCGAGGTGGAGATCTGGCAGGACCGCATCAGTAATGTTTTGGTCGGCCAACCGGTGGAGTTGGCCACCCCGGCACTGGGTGTCACGCTTCAGGGCCGGGTGGACAGCATCGGGCTGACCGTGGGACGGCAGGGACTGATTTCGGACGACGCGGCGGAAAACAAGGATGCGCGCGTGATCCAGGTCCTGGTGGTGCTGGACAAGGCCTCCTCTGAACTTGCCGCACGCTTCACGAATCTCGAGGTCATAGCCCGCATTGACACCACTGCGCGGGTCAATCCATGAGCTACCTGCTGCAACGCCTGTTCGGGCGGCTGCCGATCGGCTGGCTGCAATTGACCCATAACCGCACCCGCTTTGCGGCGGCACTGGCCGGCGTGGCCTTTGCCAATGTGCTGGTCTTCGTCCAGCTTGGGATCATGAATTCGATGGGTGCTGCAACATTGCGACCCTATGATTTCTTCCAGGCAGATATCATGATTTCGGCCAGCGACGCGAGCACCCTGACCGATGGCGGCAATGTCGCAAGGCAATGGCTGCTACAGGCAATGGGTGATCCGGATGTCTCCGCGGGCATGGGTCTCCTGATCGCCAATGTTCCCTGGGACCGGGGCGAGAAGGACATCAGTCTGACGACCTTTGGCGTGGACCCGGTCAAGAAAGAATTCCTGGCCGCCGATATCGCAAGCGATCTGTACCTCTTGCAGGTGCAAGATGCGGCGATACTCGACCGGCTGGCCCGGGGACTGGGCAAGGATGAAGCTTCCGCGATCCGTCCGCAATCACCGCTCTCCTTTGAAACGCAGGGCCGTACCGTCACCGCTTACGCCACCTTTGCCGGCGGAGGCGGGTTCGGTGGCGATGGCTATATGCTGGTCTCGGATCAGACCTTTTTGTCGCTGTTCCCGACGCGCAGTTCCACGGCGCCCGACCATATCCTTTTGACGCTGCGCCCCGGCGCGCAGACGGAGGCCGTGATCGCGCGCCTGAAATCCCTGATCTCCGATCCATCCCTGCGCATCCGCAGCTATGAACAAGCCGCGCAGGAGGACCTGCGCTACCAGCAGACCAAGCGGCCCACGGGCATCATCTTCGGCTTCGGCGTACTGATAGGCGTTCTCGTCGGAATCGTGATCGTCTATCAGGTGCTGTCCACCGACGTGGCCGACCACCTGCGTGAATACGCAACCTTCAAGGCCATGGGTTATGGCCCCCAGTTCTTTCTCGGCATCGTCTTCGAAGAGGCGCTGGGGTGGCGTCGCCTTAACCGAGTTTGGGATGCGGTAGTCTCTTCGACCTGAACTTCACGCATCAATCGACAAAGCGATTTCCCGCCAGGTCGAGATGGCGTGAGTGCGAAGCTGGCGATGGTCTGCGGCGGTCAAGTCTTTGCGGTGAAGAAGGAAGAGATTGGCGATCTGGCCGTGAGTGGAGACGAAACGCTGACATTGCCGCGCGGACTTGAAGCGCATCATGCGCCGCTCTCGTCGTCGCACAGCAAGATGGGAATTTTCAGCCTGGTTGTTCAATCCCTTGTGCGAGCGATGTTCGACCTTCGGCATCAAATCCGCCTTCGCAGCCGAATAGGAACGCAGCTTGTCGGTCAGCATCACGCGCGGGGCGATACCTTGACCCTTGAGCAGTTTGCGCATCAGACGCAAGGCTGCTGCCTTGTTCCTTCGGCTTTGCAAGAGGGCGTCGAGAACGTAGCCGTTGGCATCGACGGCGCGCCACAGCCAGTATTTCTTTCCCTTGATCGTCACCACCATCTCATCGAGCTGCCACTTGTCGGCAAACTGGCCTCGTGAGCGGCGTCGGAGCTGATTGGCGAACTTCAAGCCAAATTTCGCCGCCCATTCCGAGACGGTCTGGAATGAGACGTTGATGCCGCGCTCGGCCAACAGATCTTCGACGTCGCGTAAACTGAGCGGAAATCGGAAATACAGCCAGACCGCATGGGTGATGATCTCGGCAGGAAAGCGGTGGCGTCTGAAGTGGGCGGCAGGGAATTCGGTCATGACAATCCGAATATCAAGTCGGCTAAAACAGGCGGTTAAGGCGACGCCACCTCCGCGACCATCTGGACGATGCGAGCCAGCATCGTGTCGCGCCCGACTTTTTCCGCCCGGATGACGAGCGCGCCGGTCTGATTCAGCGTCCCTCCTACGACCGCTTCGCCGACTACGCGCGTCACCGGCATGGATTCGCCGGTCACCATCGATTCATCGATCGATGAGCGCCCCTGCTCGACCACGCCATCCACCGGCACGGTTTCCCCGGGCCGGACCCTGAGCCGCTCGCCGATCGCAATCGCCTCGACCGGCACATCTTCTTCCACACCGTCTGCCCCGATGCGTCGTGCGGTCTTCGGCGCGAGATTGAGAAGCGCGCGGATCGCGCCGGGCGTCTGTTCCCGGGCGCGCAACTCCATAACCTGACCAAGCAGCACCAGCACGGTGATGACGGCGGCCGCCTCATAATAGACCGCGACCGCGCCATCAGCGTCACGGAAAGCCTGCGGGAAGAGCTGCGGCGCGAATGTCGCGACGATGCTGTATCCCCAGGCGACGCCGGTCCCCATCGCGATCAGCGTGAACATGTTGAGGCTGCGGTTGACGATCGACGCCCAGCCACGCGCGAAGAACGGCCATCCGGCCCACAGCACCACCGGCGTCGCCAGGGCGAACTGGATCCAGATCGAGATGTGCATCGGCACCAGATGGTGCAGCGCCGGGATCAGGTGGCCGCCCATCTCCAGCAGGAACACGGGCAAGGCGAGCGCGAGGCCGATCCAGAAGCGCCGGGTCATATCGGCAAGTTCGGGACTGGGTCCGGCATCCGCCGCCGCGATCAGCGGCTCCAGCGCCATGCCGCAGATCGGACAACTGCCCGGCGCGTCCCGGCGGATTTCCGGATGCATCGGGCAGGTCCAGATCGTGCCCTCCGTTACGGCTGCCGTTAACGCCGCAACGGGGTGATGCTCATGGCGATCAAGTCTATGGGTGTGGCTAGGGTGGGAATGATCGCCATGGGTAGCAGCACCCTCATGGTGCGGCTCGGCATGCGCTACCCGTGCTGCATAATGCACGGGGTCGGCGTCGAACTTCGCCTTACAGCCGGCCGAGCAGAAGGCGTAACGCTCGCCTTCATACTCAGCCTTGTGAGCGGTCCTGGCGGGATCGACCACCATGCCACAGACCGGATCATGGTCGACGTGACCGGACGGCGTTTCGCCGTCCGGCTCATGATGGTGATGATGGCCGTGCGCCCCAGTCACCTCGGCGGCGCGTTCGCTCTTCTGATCGTCGTCGGCCATTCATCACCTTTCACACGCCGCGCGTGCCTTCCGGTCTTTGTTCACTCCTCGATCAGATGGAACTCTTCGAGCAGCTTGGCGATCTCCGTGCCTTCGAGCTTCTTCATCAGCAGCTTGCGCAGGAAGGCCGGTCCGGGAAGATCGATGCCCTTGCCGTCCCGCAGCGGACCGATCGCAGCAAGAAGTGTACGAATATCATAGGTCGAGTTGAAGACCTCCGGCACGCCGCGCTCGACATTCATCAGCGTGTAGACGGCCTCCATCGGGGTTCTCACCGAATATTCCGTGGTGAAGATGCAGTCCCGCTGCTTCGATTCCGCGAACTGGCCGATGAAGGCGAAGTTGACCGCGCCCTCCGGCACCACGTCCGGCCGGTCACCCGCCTGGCGCGGCATGAAGAAGGCGGTAATATAGGGCATCATCGTGGGAACGGTGCTGGCGCCGGATGCCGCGAGTTCGGGAATGTCCTCGACCGGCACGCCGAGGTGATAGAGCCATTCCTGGGTGATCTCCTCACCGGTGCATTCCTGCATCGGCTTCTTCACGAAGTCGCCGGGGCAATCGACAAAGAGCGCGTAGAACCAGGCGATCATCTGATCTTTGGGCTGCTTCTTGAAATGCGGCTGGCGATGAACCGTCCAGCTCAGCAGCCACGCCGAGTCCTTCACCGTGACGATACCGGCGGAGACGATCTTGCCGGTAAAGGGGTTCCGCTTGGTGATCTTCTCGACATAGGCCGGAATGCGGGCGTCGAGGGCAGTGATGGAGGCGGAGGCCCATTTCGTCTCCGGGATATGGGCGCCGAACACGTCGGGGCGGCCGAAGGCCGGATCCTTCGCGGCGATGCGGCGCCACAGGTCCCAGGCCGGCGCCGGTCCTTCATTGAGCTTCGCCGGCGTCCTGTGGTCGCCATTGTCGGAATTCTCGGTCAGCGAGCCGATCGTGATGAAGACGAGATCGTCTGGCCCGAGATCGACGCCGCCTTCGACGCCGCGCTCTTTCCAGTGAATGCGGGTCGCTTGCTTGCGGCCGGGCTGGATGTCGAAATCGACATCGGTGACCTCGACGCCGTAGCGGAACGTGACGCCGTGATCGGTCAGCCACTTCACCAGCGGCAGGACCATCGATTCATACTGGTTATAGCGGTTGAACTTGAGCGAGGAGAAGTCGGCGAGACTGCCGATATGATGGATGAAGCGGTGCAGGTAGAGCTTCATCTCCAGCGCGGAATGCCATTCCTCGAAGGCGAACATGGTGCGCCAGTAGAGCCAGAAATTGCTTTTGAGGAAGTCTTCGCCGAAGACCTCGTTGATACGCTTGTTCTCCATCTCCTCGCGCGTCGCGAGGAAGACCGAGAGCAGGTCCTTCTGGGCCTTGTCGTTTAGCGTCAACAGCGCTTTGTCGGGCACGTCCTGGCCCTGGTTCTGCGTCGTGCGCTGGAGCGAAAAGTTGGGATCGTCCTTGTTGAGCCGGTAGAACTCGTCGAGCACGCTGGCGTCCTCGATCTCCAGCGAGGGGATCGAGCGATAAAGGTCCCACAGGCACTCGAAATGTTCTTCCATTTCGCGGCCGCCGCGAATGACGAAGCCCTTTTCGGGCACGTCCAGACCATCGAGCGCGCCACCAGGGATTTCCAGCTCTTCAAGGATGGTGATGCGGTCGCCGGAAACGCCGCCGTCGCGGATCAGGAAGGCCGCGCCGGCAAGCCCCGCCAGCCCCGAACCGACAAACCAGGCCGTCTTCTTGTCGGCGCCCTCGGGCTTGCGGGGACGCACGAAGGCTTCATAGTTTCCGCTGCTATAGTGCATGGCGAACTCCTGTTCTTCTTGTTGGGATCAGTCTGCGGAGGGCTTGTAGCTGTAGAAGCCTTCGCCCGAGGCGATGCCGAGCCTGCCCTTGTCGATGTAGTTTTCCTTCAGCCAGGCGGCGAGCGACTGAGCATGCTCGTCGCCATGCGAGAGGATGTTGTAGGGGGTGTTCAATCCGATGATGTCGTAGATCTGGAACGGCCCCATCGGCGCGCCGGTGGCGATCCGCCAGACCTTGTCGACATCTTCCGGCTCGGCATAGCCGCCGGCCGCCAGATCGGCGGCCGCGTTCAGGAGCGGCACCAAAAGCGAATTGAGGACGTAACCCGCTTTCTCCTTGCGCACCGGGATCGGCACCATGCCGATGGCGGAGGCGAAGGCGATCAGGGCATCGAACACGGCCGGATCGGTGTCGTCCGTGCCCATCACCTCGGCGGTGTTGAACTTCCAGATGCTGTTGGCGAAGTGCAGCGCCAGAAACCGGTCCGGTCGGCCGGTGTAAGCCTTCAGGTCGCTCGGCAGCAGGGTCGAGCTATTGGTGGCGAAGATCGTCCTGTCCGGCGCGAGCCCCGCCAGTTTCTCGTAGAGCGCCTGCTTGATCGAAAGAACCTCCGGAACCGCCTCGATCACGAGGTCCGCGTCCGCGACGGCCGCGCCGAGATCGCTCAGCAGAGCGATCCGCTTGAGCGCCCCGGCCGCCTTGCCGCCAGCCGCGCCCGACACCTCGTTCGTGTAGGTTTCGACGAGCGCCGCCAGCCGTGCGCGCGCCTGTTCGAGCGCTTCCTCGCTGATGTCGTAGGCGACAACATCGAAGCCGCTATAGGCCGTCTGGAAGGCGATCTGGCTCCCGAGGACTCCCGTGCCGAGAACCGCCACTTTCCTGATATCGCTCATCCAATTTCCTTCTGCGCGGTATCGTCACTTAGAAACGGAGCCGCCACCTCCACCGGGACGCGGGCCAGCTTGCCGGTTTCCCGATCGACCAGGGCCAATTGGGTCAGCGAGGCGACGATCGTCCGGCCGTCTTCGGCATGGAATTCGACACATCGTGCATAGCGGGCACCCCGCGGCGCTCGGACGACCCAGGTGATCGCACTGACCTCGTCTCCCGCCCGGACATTGCCGCGATAGTCCACCTCATGGCGCAGCAGGACCGCGACGAACCGGTCGCGATCCTGCGGCCGCGCGGCCGTCAGCCAATGCGCCACCGACGCATCCTGAATCCAGGTCACCCAGACCGCATTGTTGACATGGCCGAGTTCGTCGATGTCGGCGTCCCGGGCGCGGAAGCGGATATGGAAGCGCCGATGCTCATCCACCTCGCCGACGAGTGGGTGTCCGTGCTCATCGCAGCCGATGCGTCGACGATCTGAAACGATCCCGCTCACGAATACGCCTGCTCCTCATGCGACGAACCCAGTCCTGCCATGGCGCGGAAGAAGCCGACGAGCATCTCGTCGCGCGGCATGGCGCCTTCGACATCGCCCTGCACCGCCAGTCCCATCCAGAGCGCGTAAAGACCGATACCGGTCTGCATCGGCGGCAAGGCCGGACGAAGTGCGAAGCGTTGCGTCAGATCGGCGACGAGCTCACCGAACATCCGATAGCAGGCCGCCTTGCCCTCCCGGTGCCGCTCGGCGAAAGCCGGATCGCGCCGGGCATGGAGCTGCAATTCGATCGAGAGCAGTGACCATTGTGCCTCGTCGGCCAACTTCGCGAGCCGCGCGGCCAGCACCTGCAGCGTCGCCTCGATATCGTCGCCGGAGCAGTGCGCGACCAGGTCGCGAAGCAGTGTGACCTCGTCCTGGATATGGCTTTGCAGGATCTCGACCAGCAGATCATCCTTGCTGGCGAAGTTCGAGTAGAAGGCGCCCTGCGAATGCCCTGCGGCGCTGCAGATGTTGCGAATCGACATGGCAGCGACCCCCTCCTCGATAATCGAGGAATGCGCGGCCGCGATCAGCCGGTCCCGCGTCTGGCGCTGCGTGTCCTTGCGCGTAAGCGGCATGGGTTCGTTCTCCAACCAACGGGCGAGACGTGCGAAACCTTTTCGGAGGTTCCGCGTTCTCAGTGAAACCAGATATCAACTGATATCCTAAATCAACGGCGATTTCGACTCGAAATCGTTCCTGGGCAACGAAATCTCAGTGTGAAGGAGCGCTCTTGGCTCAAACCTACATTGGCTATTCCCCGGACGTGGAGGTTCTCGGCGAGGACGAGGAGCGGCTGACCGCCGAGATCCTCGAGATCATGGCCACCACCAACCGGCGGGCCTTCGAGCGTCATCGCCACGCCGTGCGCGACGCCCATGCCAAAAGCCATGGGTTCCTGAAGGGCGAACTGATCGTTCATGAACTGCCCTCGCATCTGCGCGAGGGCTTGTTCGCCCGACCCGCCAACTATCCGGTGGTGATCCGCCTCTCTTCGGCGCCGGGCGACATCCACTCCGATACCATTCCCGCGCCGCGTGGCATGGCGATCAAGGTGATCGGTGTCGATGGCGAGCGGCTTCTCCCCGAAGACCAGGGCCACAACCAGGATTTCCTGCTCGTCAACATCCCGACCTTGAGCTTCGGCACGATCGGTAAATATCGCCAGCTCATCAGCCTTCTGGAGAAGAATGCCCAGAACCCGGCCTTTCTCCAGCGAGCGATGGCTGGGGTCGCGCGCGGCGTGGAGGCGGCAGTCGAAGCGGTCGGCGTCGAGCCCGGCGCCACGCTGCGCGGGCTCGCTCGCGACAATAACCATCTGCTGGGCGAAACCTATCATTCGATGGCGGCGATCCGCTTCGGCGACCATATCGCCAAGATCAGTGCCGCGCCGTTCTCCGACAACGTCCGTGCACTGACCGGCAAGGATGTCGGCGCGGTTGAGGATTCCACCATGCGCGATCTGGTGGTTGAACATTTCCGCGAGCAAGGCGCAGAGTATCAGCTCCGTGCTCAGCTCTGTGCCGATCTCGACAGGATGCCGGTCGAGGACGCCGCCGTGCTCTGGCCGGAAGACCTTTCGCCGCACCAGCCGATCGCGACCCTGCGCATCCCGCCACAGGAGGCCTATTCGCCGGCGCGGCGCGTCTACGGCAATGATGTGCTGTCGTTCAATCCCTGGCACGGTATCCGCGATCATCAGCCACTCGGCTCGATCATGCGCGTGCGCATCGCCGCCTATGAACGATCCACCCGCTACCGCCACGAAATGAACGCGCAACCGCGCGTCGAGCCGGCGAGCATCGACGTCATTCCGGACTGACGATCCGATCGTCACACGCAATCACGAAAGGAGGCCAGCCATGGCCGAGACCGAAGAAACCCCGCAGATCGATGAAACCCGCTTGCAGGCCATCCGCCGCCGCATCGAGGAAGTGGTTGGCGATGCGCCACAGCTCGCCAAGCTCGCCCTCGAGCAGATGGTGACGAAGCATAATCCCGACCTCAAGGGCACAGCCGGCTCGGCCGGTCGCGTCGGCGCGCAGTCCGGCAATGTCTCCGAGCTCACCGCCATCGCCAACCTCAAGCCCGGCGGCGCGGATCGGCTGAAACGCATATTCGGGCTGGTGAACGGCAATTTCGACGGGGCGCAGAAGGTCGGCACGCTGCACAACATGCGGTTCGTGTTCTTCGACAACGACACCCGCATCCTGTTCGCCACCGCCTATGACGGCGACTGGGACACCTATATCAACGACTTCGCCACCAAGATCCCCGATCTGATGGACCTGATCTTCGCCTCGGTCGAGGGCTGGCCGGGCATCGCCAGCCCCGAGGTCAAGGACTTCATCGCCGAGCATCAGATCACCGCCGCCGGCTGGTTCGTCGCCAATCCGCAGGTCACCGTCGTCGATGTGCGCCGGCTCCAACGGCTCGAACATGCCGTCAACGAATTCCTGGACAAGGTGGGCTGAGCCATGGCGATCCTTCAGAAACTAAAAGAGCACTTCTCGCGGGATAGCGTCACGCTCGACCTGCAGGACATCCAGGCGCTGATCCTCAGAAGCCGGCCGGAACCCTATGTCGGCGTTCACGCCATGCTCCATTTCGACGAGGCAGCGGGAGCCCGCAATCTTCTCGGCCGGCTGGCACCGCATATCGCTTCGGCCGACAATTGGAGCGAGGATCTCGATTTCTGGATCGGCGCTGCGCTCAGCTTCGAGGGTCTGAAGGCGCTCGGCGTTCCCGACGCCCAGCTCAAGACCTTTCCGCTCCCGTTCCAGCAGGGCATGGCCGCACGCGCGGAGCAGCTTCGCGACTTCGGACCCAACGCGCCGGAAAACTGGGAAGACGTGTTCAAGCCGGGCAACTGCCATCTCGCGCTGACCATCTACGCGGTCGACGATGATGCGCTCGACAAGGCGCTGGCGACGGCGCGCACCGAACTCGACCGGAGCAGCGGCGTCACCTTGCTCGGCGAGCACCGCTTCGGCGCGCCGGACGGCGCGAAAAACCCGTTCGGTTTCCGGGATTCGATCTCCCAGCCCGCAGTGGAGGGCAGCGGCGTTGATCCGCTGCCAGGCGAGGAGCGGCCGATCAAGGCCGGCGAATTCATCCTCGGCTATGAGAGCGAGAACGGCCAGCCGCTCGGCATGCCCGAGCCTGCGGTTCTCGGAAGGAACGGCACCTTCGTCGTAATGCGCAAGTATAACAGCCGGGTCGGTTGCTTCAACGCCTTCCTCAAGGCACATGGCGACACGCCGGAGGAACGCGAGCGCCTTGCCGCCAAGATGTTCGGGCGCTGGCGCTCCGGCGCACCCTTGACGCTGGCGCACGATCACGACGATCCCGACCTCGGCGCCGATCCGCAGCGCAACAACGACTTCACCTTCAAGGACGATCCCAAAGGCCGCGTCGTGCCGCTCGGCTGCCATATGCGACGGCTCAATCCCCGCGATTCCGAGTTGACGCTGCTCACCGACGTCAACATCCACCGCATCATTCGCCGTTCCTCGACCTTCGGGCCGGTTTATTCCGAGGATGTGGGGCCTGAGGACGATGCCAACGGCGATCGCGGCCTGTTCTTCATCTTCATCAGCGCGCGTGCCTACGACACGATCGAGTTCATGCAGCAGGAGTGGATCAACCGAGGCAATTTCGTCGACCTTGGCGAAGAGCGCGATCCGATCGTTGGCCTGCATGAGGATGATGGCCGGTTCACGATCCCGCAGGCGCCGGCGCGCAAGCGCATCGACGGTGTGCAGACTTTCAATGTCATGAAGGGCGGCGAATATCTGTTCATGCCAAGCCTGTCCGCGCTCAAATGGCTGGCGGCCGGGAGCTGGGGTTAGGAACCCGCCGGTCAGTCGTTGGCCTTTGTGAAGATGAACGTGCAATTCATCAGGATCGCTGCGTTCGGCCTCACCATGATCTTTGCCAGTCGCGTCTGGCCCGATCGGTAATCCTGACGTCTGCAAAAACTGCCTCTAACGCATGATCGGCGAGGACGCTTCGGTCATCCGGACCGCTTGAGCGCAGGCGTTTCGGATCCCGGGTGGCTTTTGCTCTTCATAAGAGCTTGTCCTTCAGCAGCGTCTCAAGCCAATCGGCAAATACCTGCAGCCGGTGTGAAAGGTGCTGGCGGTGGGGATAGAGTAACGTCATAGGCATCAGCTCGGCTCGATGGCCGGGCATCACCTCGACCAATTCTCCCGCCTCAAGATGCTGTTTCACGTCATAGGCTGGGATCTGGATCATGCCGAGGCCTGCGAGGCAACAGGCGATGTAGGCCTCGGCGCTGTTGACAGTGACCCGCCCGCGCAACGGAACCCGATGCAGCTTCCCTTGCTCCAGCCACTCCCAATCCTCAACACGGCCGCTGGTCGGAGAAGCATAATTGACCGCCCAGTGATCTCCCAGATCTTCAGGAGAGCCTGTCGATCACGATGGAAGCAGCCTTCTGCATCGAGGCGGTGGAGGAGGCACTTGCCCGTCATGGCAGGCCGGAAATCTTCAATACCGACCAGGGATCGCAGTTCACCTCCATCGACTTCACCGCCGTGCTGAAGAGGTCACAGATCGCCATCTCGATGGATGGCAAGGGTGCGTGGCGAGACAATGTCTTCGTCGAGCGGCTCTGGCGTTCGATCAAATACGAGGAAGTCTACCTCCATGCCTACAAGACTGTGTCCGAGGCACGCGCTGGCATCGGCCGATATCTGAACTTCTACAACACCAGACGCCCACATTCATCCCTTGACCGGCGGACGCCGGATCAAGCCTACTTCAACGCGCTGACACCAATGATGGTGGCGGCATAATCGAGGCGGAAATCCACTTAGCGAAACGCCCGAAGCTGTTCAGACAAACCGAGCCACCTCTCAAGCGCTTGTCGTTTGCGAGTAGTTTCAGGAAAGCCGCAGCTTCATCCTTGTTCGGCAGCGCAAGGCAAATGCGTCGAAGGTCTGGAAGGAAGGATGGTCGATCCGGCGTGCCGGGATCGCTTTTCTCGAACTGGGTTGCCGTTCGCTGCTCCACCATCATTTCCTCCATTCGCACGACCGTTTCGCGGCTACTTGCCTCTGTTCGGCGGGCAGAACGCGTCGTGCAAAGCCTGCACGACAGTCAGGATTTCCGGTCGGACAATCGAGTAATAGACAGTCGTTCCCTCGCGCCGCGCCTCGACCAGCCCGTCCGCTCTCAACCGCATAAGTTGTTGCGACATCGGCACTTGTTCGATTGCCAGTCCTTGTCGCAGTTCGGCGACCGATCGTTCACCATCGACCAGCGCGCACAGAACGAGCAGCCGCTGGGGGTGCGACAGACTGCGCATCAATTCGGCGGCCTTTTCGGCGGCCGGTATCATTTCCTCTACATTCATACTCTTGAATTTAAAACCTTTGAATGTTAGATGCAAGCCATAAAGCCTGGAAGCGTCTGAATTGAATGGCCTCCGGCAACCAGAAGTGGGCAGACCCATCATAGAAACAGCGGAGCGAAAGCCATGACTCATATTGTCATTCTCGGCGCAGGCCTCGGTGGAATCATCATGGCCTATGAGATGAAACGCAAGCTCCGGCGTGAAGATCGCCTGACCGTCGTCAATCTCGGCTCCAGCTATTCCTTCGTTCCTTCCAATCCATGGGTCGCGGTTGGCTGGCGGCAGCCGCAGGACATAACCGTCGATCTCGTTCCCGTTCTGAAGCAGCATGGAATCGCACTCAGGCCCGAGGGAGCACGTCGGGTCCAGCCCGCGCAAAACCGCGTCGAACTCAATGACGGCTCCCTTCTCGATTATGACTTCCTGATCATTGCTACCGGCCCCGCCCTTGCCTTCGATGAGGTGCCGGGCCTGGGACCCGATGCTCATACCCAATCCATCTGCCAGATCGGCCATGCGACCCAAGCGAAGACCGCATTCGACGCACTGGTGAAACGGCCCGGTCCCATCGTCGTTGGAGCTGTGCAAGGCGCCTACTGCTACGGTCCGGCCTACGAGTATGCCTTCATCCTCGACACGGCGCTGCGCAATGCGCGGGTGCGGGATCAGGTTCCGATAACCTTCGTCACGCCCGAGCCCTATATCGGCCATCTCGGGCTTGATGGCGTTGGCGACACCAAGGGGCTGCTCGAAAGCGCCTTGCGCGAACGTCATATCAAGTGGATCACCAATGCCCGGACGACGACGGTCGAGCCTGGCAAGCTGATCGCCGAAGAGGTCCACGACGATGGCACCGTCAAGGCAACCCACGAACTGCCCTTCGCCTTCTCGATGATGCTGCCGGCCTTCCGCGGTGTGCCGGCGATCGCTGGTATAGAAGGGCTGACCAATCCGCGCGGTTTCGTCGTCATAGACAAGCACCAGCGCAATCCGGCTTTCCCGAATGTCTTCGGCATCGGGGTCTGCGTTGCCATTCCGCCGGTCGGCAAGAGCCCGCTCGCGGTCGGCGTGCCGAAGACCGGCTTCATGATCGAATCCATGGTGACAGCGACGGCCGAAAATATTGCCGCTCTGCTGAAGGGTGAGGAGCCAAGGGCCGTCGCGACCTGGAACGCGGTCTGTCTCGCCGATTTTGGCGATGATGGCATTGCCTTCGTCGCGCAGCCGCAAATTCCCCCGCGCAACGTGAACTAGGCGTCACGCGGCAAATGGGTCCATGCCGCCAAGATCGGGTTTGAGAAATACTTCCTGCTCAAGGTGCGGCAGGGCAAGGCCGACACGTTCTACGAAAATCTCGTGCTCAACATGCTGGGCGTCGGGAAGCTGAAGGATATCCGCATCGAAACCGCCGAGTAGGTCACACCCCTCGGTTTCAAACACACTGGAGTATTCAAAATGACGATCGATCGCGCCGTATTGATGTTTGCCGGCTGCATGGTCCTGCTGTCCCTCGCGCTCGGCTTCTATGTCTCACCATGGTGGTATCTGCTGAACGTCTTCGTCGGTTTCAATCTGATCCAATCGTCGCTCACCGGGTTTTGCCCTGCGGCGATCCTGTTCAGGAAGCTCGGCTGTCCGGCGGGTGTCGCGTTCAAATAGCCGTCAGGTTTTCTTTTTAACGACCGTCGCGTGGAACGCCGGTCTTCTTTGGAAGCAATCCCTTCATGTATCGTCCGACCCCTTACCCTCGCGCGGCAATGCTCGCCCTGCTCGTGGCTTTTACGAGCCATGGCGCATACGCAGCCGACTTCATCGTGAAAACGACGACTGTTCCGAACATGAAGGCTGTGTTCGGGCAGGTCGAGAGCCGTATCGTGCTGCCGGCGCGGGTTCGCACCGGCGGCTCGGTGCGCGAACTGCGCGTCAGCCAGGGGGACGAGGTCAAGGAAGGCGACGCCATCGCTGTCATCGTCGATGACAAGCTCTCGCTCCAACTCGACGCCGCCCAGGCCAAAATCGATGCTCTCAGTTCCCAACTCGACAATACCAAATTGCAACTCGAGCGGGCGCAGCAATTGAGGGCAAGCGGCGCCGGTACGCAAGCCAGCCTCGATCAGGCCAGAATGCAGTTCGAGGTGGCGACCAATCAGGTGGTGGCGGCTCGGGCCGACAAGACCGTTATCGAACAAAGCACTCGGGAAGGCACCGTTGTCGCGCCTGCCACAGGCCGTGTCCTGACCGTGCCGGTGACGCTCGGCTCGGTCGTCCTGCCGGGCGAGGAGATCGCGCGCATTGCTCCCGGCCCCTACTATCTGCGTCTTTCTCTGCCGGAGCGCCATGCGGCCGATATCGTGCAGGGAGCAAATGTCACAGTCGGCGAGCGCGGCCTGAAACGGTCGCCGGATCAATCCGAAACGAGGCTTCCGGGTCGGATCGTCAAGGTCTACCCAGAAATCGTCGATGGACGTGTCACCGCCGATGTCGAGGTCGCCGGCATCGGCGATTATTTCGTCAATGAGAGGACCCTCGTATCGATCCCGGTGGGCAAGCGCTCCGTGCTTGCTGTGCCGCCGGAAGCGGTGCGGACGCTGCATGGGATCGACTACGTACGTGTCGCTGGAATAGGGGGCGCGATCGATGTGGCTGTCATCATCGGCGAGCGTTTCGAAGATAGCGGCCAGCCCCGCATCGAAATCCTCACCGGCCTTCATGACGGCGATCGGATCGTGCTGCCATGACGCCGCCAAGACTTAATCTCGGTCTGGCCGGTGGCTTGACCCGTGCCTTCATCGGCTCGCCGCTAACGCCGCTCTTCTTGCTGGCCGCCTTCGTCCTGGGGCTGGTTGCACTGGTATCGTTGCCGCGCGAGGAGGAGCCGCAGATCTCGGTGCCGATGGTCGATATCCGCGTACAGGCGAACGGCTTGAAGACCGAGGATGCGGTCAAGCTCGTAACCGAACCGCTCGAGACCATCGTCAAAGCGATCGACGGCGTCGAACACGTCTATTCCCAGACCGAGGATGATGGTGCGCTCGTCACGGCGCGGTTTAAGGTCGGCACCAATGCCGATGCCGCGATCCTGCGGGTGCATGAGAAGGTCCGGGCGAACATGGACCGCATCCCCGTCGGCATTCCCGATCCGCTGATCGTAGGACGCGGGATCGACGATGTGGCGATCGTCGTCGTTACGCTGCGGCCAACACAGAAGAGCGCCGGGCACTGGACCGCCAACGGGCTGACAAGGCTGGCGCACGAGCTGCAGGTCGAGGTCGCCAAGCTGCCTGATATCGGCCTCACCTATATCGCTGGCGAGCAGCCCGAGCAGTTCGAGGTCGAGCCAGATCCGGAAAAGCTCTCGCTCTATGGCATCACCCTTCAGCAACTCGCCGCCAAGATCGAGGGGGCAAACCGTTCCTTCCGCGTCGGCACGGTGCGCGAAGGCGGCCAGCAGCGCGCGATTGTTGCCGGGCAGACGCTGCAGGAGCTCTCCGAAATTGGCAACATCCTTCTCACCGCGCGCGACGGCAGGCCCGTCTATGTGCGCGATGTCGCAAAAACGGTCCTTGCCACCTCGCCGGCGGAGGCCCGTGTCACCGATGTCCGTTCGACAGCAGATGGGCTGCAAAGGGTTCCGGCGGTTTCTCTTGCGATCGCCAAGAGGCCAGGCACCAATGCCGTGGTCATTGCCGATGATATCGTAAAGCGTCTGGAGCAGACCCGCGGCCAGATCTTTCCGAAGGATGTCGAGATGACGGTCACGCGCGATTACGGCGAGACCGCCAACGAGAAGGCGAACGAGCTCCTGTTCCATCTTGGGCTCGCAACCGTCTCGATCGTCTTCCTGGTCGCCATTGCCATCGGCTTGCGCGAGGCGATGGTGGTCGCGGTCGTCATTCCGATCACCATCCTGCTCACGCTCTTCGCGTCCTGGCTCATGGGCTATACGCTGAACCGTGTCAGCCTGTTCGCCCTGATCTTTTCGATCGGCATCCTGGTCGACGACGCCATCGTCGTCATCGAGAACATCGCCCGCCACTGGGCCATGCAGGACGACCGATCGCGCAGCGCGGCCGCTGTCGACGCCGTTGCCGAGGTCGGCGACCCGACCATCGTCGCCACGCTGACCGTCGTGGCTGCGCTCCTTCCGATGTTGTTCGTGTCGGGGATGATGGGACCCTATATGAGCCCGATCCCGGCGAACGCCTCGGCAGCGATGCTGTTCTCTTTCTTCGTCGCGGTGATCCTTACGCCCTGGCTGATGATGAAGCTCGGCCGGAAGGAGGCAGTGCGCGGACACGCTCATGCCGCGGCCGATGGAGGGCGTCTCGGCAGAATTTACGCGATGGTCGCGCGGCCTGTCCTGCGGAGCCGCGCCCGGGCCTGGGCGTTCCTGCTGGTCGTCGGCATGGCCACGATCGCGTCGCTTGGCCTTCTCTACACCAAGCACGTCACCGCCAAGCTGCTGCCCTTCGACAACAAGACCAACCTTCAAGTGATCGTCGACCTGCCCAAGGGCTCTTCGGTCGAGGATACGGACCGGACATTGCAGCAAATGGTGGAGCGGCTGGGCGACATGCCGGAGATCGTATCCTTCCAGACCTATGCCGGAACAGCGTCACCTTTCGACTTCAATGGATTGGTGCGGCACTATTATCTGCGCGCCGAACCGCAGCAGGGCGATATCGTCGTCAACCTTCTGCCCAAAGGCTCGCGCGGCCGCGCGAGCCATGCGATCGCCCTTGATATTCGTAAGCGCCTCGAGGGCCTTGCGTTGCCGCAAGGCACAGTGGTGAAAGTGGTGGAACCGCCGCCTGGCCCGCCTGTGCTGGGGACGCTGCTGGCTGAGATATACGGACCGGACGCCGAGACGCGCCGTGCCGTCGCCGGAAAGGTTCGCGACGCCTTCAAGAGCGTGCCCTTCATCGTCGACGTCGACGACAGCTACCACAATCAGCCGCAGCGTATGCGTGTCGCGATCGACCAGGACAATCTCGATTATTATCGGGTCGAGCAGTCCGACGTCTATGACACGTTGCGTTATCTCTATGGCGGCACCACGGTCGGCTATTCGCATCGCGGCGGCGGCCGTCAGCCGATCCCGATCCGCATCGCCCTGCCGAAGGGTGAGAAGGTGATCGACGAACGCGCGCTCACCACGCCGGTCCCGGCCAACGCGCTGCCGGCGGGCCTTGGTGTCGTCGAACTCGGCGACGTCGTGTCGGTCTCCGAGCAGCCGGCATCGTATCCTGTCTTCCGGCACAATGGCCGGGCGGCGGAGATGGTCATGGCAGAGCTTGCCGGCGCTTACGAAGCGCCGATCTACGGCATGCTCGCCGTGAACGATGCGATTTCCAAGGCGGATTGGGGCAATGTTCCGAAGCCGGTGATCGCGCTCCACGGTCAGCCCGATGACGAAACCCGCCCGATCCTGCTCTGGGATGGCGAGTGGGAGGTGACTTGGGTTACTTTCCGCGACATGGGCGCGGCGTTCATGGTGGCGATCCTCGGCATCTATATCCTTGTGGTCGCGCAGTTCGGCTCGTTCAAGCTTCCGCTGGTCATCCTGACGCCGATCCCGCTCACCTTCATCGGCATCATGCTCGGGCATTGGCTGTTCGCGGCGCCGTTCACGGCAACCTCGATGATCGGGTTCATCGCGCTTGCCGGCATCATCGTGCGCAATTCGATCCTGCTGGTGGATTTCATCCGCCATTCCGGGGGGCAGGGCAGGCCAATGGTCGATGTACTGCTTGAGGCCGGCTCCGTCCGCTTCAAGCCGATCCTGCTGACCGCGCTCGCCGCGATGATCGGCGCGGGCGTGATCCTGACCGACCCGATTTTCCAGGGGCTCGCCATCGCGCTGCTGTTCGGTCTCGTCTCCTCGACGCTTCTCACGGTGCTCGTCATTCCGGCGATCTATGTGGCGCTGAAATGATCGGCGCTTGCATAGCCTCTTGAAAAATGGTCTAAATTGTAAGATAGTAATTAATTACTATCTTTGGGGTAACCGCTGATGCCGCGCTCGACCAACCTCTCAGCTCCGGAACGACGCAGGGTGACCGTCGAGACCGTCATCGATCTGGCGGCCGAACAAAACCCTGCGGACATTACGACCGGAGCGATCGCGCAGCGCATGGGTGTGACACAAGGCGCCTTGTTCAGGCACTTCCCATCGAAGGACGCCATTCTTCAGGCGGTTATGGAGTGGGTAGCGGAGCGCCTTCTGGCGCGCATCGACAAGGCCACGTCCGCGAAGTCCTCTCCGATTGACGCACTGGAAGCGGCATTCTTCGCGCATATCGAGTTCATCATGGAACATCCCGGTGTGCCCAGGATGCTGTTCGGCGAACTGCAGCGCGCGGAGCAGACCCTTGCCAAGCGAATGGCGCATACTTTGATCCAACGCTACGGCGAGCGTCTCGGGCGGCTCATCGCGGACGGCAAGGAGCAGGGTGAATTCGCCGACACGCTGGATGACAAGGCCGCCGTAGCGCTCTTCATCGGGGCGATCCAGGGTCTTGTCATGCAATCCCTGCTAGTTGGCGATGTTGCGCAGATACGTGCAATCGCCCCAGGTGTTTTTGCGTTGTATCGGCGCGCTGTCGAGGTGCCGAGATGATCGATCGGCATTCCTCGGCGACGAAATCTCCCGTTCGCTCGATCAAGACGACGTCAGCGAGGCGCGTCACCCCCATCGCAGATCATTCAATGACGCAGATTTGCCTGGAGGCAGGTCGATGAAACTGCCTTCATTGCAGCGCCGCACACTGTTGCTCATTGGCGTTGGAGCTGTGACCGCGGCCTTGTTTGGCTATGTGGTCCTGCGCTCCGGCCCTCTCGCGCCGGTGTCCGTTACGACTGCCGTCGTCGAGGCCCGTTCGATTTCACCGGCGTTGTTCGGCATTGGCACTGTCGAAGCGCGTTTCTCCTACAAGATCGGCCCCACCAGCGCGGGACGTATCGGCAGGATTCTTGTTGATGTGGGTGATCAGGTTCGATCCGGCCAGACCCTGGCCGAAATGGACCCGGTAGACCTTGATGCCCGCATCGCGGCACTTGAAGCGGCGATCGGCCGAGCGGAAGCGTCGATCAAAGTCGCCGAAGCGCAGGTGGTCGATACCAGGACGCGCAAGGATTACGCACTTGCTCAGGCGAAGCGGTATGAAGAACTCTGGAAGACCCGCGCCGTGAGTGAGGTCGCAGTCGAAACGAAGCGGCAAGAGAGCGAGGTGGCGCAGGCCGCTCTCTCGGCCGCTCAGTCCAATCTTCTCGCTTCGCAGCAGGATCTCCATCGTAACCGCGCCGACCGTGACGGTCTGGTCAAGCAGCGGGAGAACCTGGTTCTGCTTGCGCCGGTAGACGGTGTCGTTTCCGCAAGAAAAGCAGAACCGGGAACGACCGTGGTCGCAGGCCAATCGGTCGTGGAAATGATTGATCCAAAAAATCTCTGGATCAATGCCAGGTTCGATCAGATTGCCGCCACGGGCTTGCGGCAGGATTTGCCCGCCACGATCGCGCTGCGCTCACGCGCCGGCGAGGGATTACCGGGAAGCGTTGCGCGGGTGGAAGTCCTTGCGGATGCGGTGACGGAAGAAAATCTTGCAAAGGTGAACTTCGACACGCTTCCCGTGCCGCTGCCCTCAATTGGCGAGTTGGCCGAAGTATCGGTCGCCCTGCCCGAGATCGCCGCCTCGCCGACCATTCCGAATGCCGCGGTCCAGAACCTCGGCGGCAAGTTGGGTGTCTGGAAGATCGAAGGTGGGAAGATCCGGTTTACGGTTGTCCAACTGGGGGCTGCCGACCTGGAAGGAACCGTGCAGATCACGAAGGGTCTGAAAATTGGCGACGAGATTGTCGTCTACAGCGCCTCGAAATTGCTCAGCACGAGCCGCATTCGTGTCGCTGACAATCCGGCGGAGCTCCTCAAATGATCAGTCTTGCCGGACGCGACATTTTGCATTCCTGGGGGAAGTTTGTCTTCACGGGTGTCGGTCTGGGTCTGCTGATCGGTGTGACCTTCACCATGGCAGGCGTCTATCGGGGGATGGTCGATGACGGCAAGGTGCTGCTCGACAATAGTGGCGCCGATATGTGGGTTGTCCAGCAGAACACGCTCGGTCCATACGCCGAGTCCTCGAGCATCAACGATGACATTTACCGCATGATCCTGGCGATCCCCGGTGTCGAGCGAGCCGCCAACGTGACTTATCTTACAATGCAGGTCCGCAAAGGAACCTCCGACGTGCGATCCATGGTGGTGGGCGTTGCGCCAGGGGACATGGCGACACCTGGCCGACCGCCCTTCCTTGTCGCCGGGCGGCACATCACGCGCAGCCACTACGAGGCGGTTGCCGATGTCGCCACTGGTTTTTCTCTGGGAGACAGGATCGTTGTCCGAAGGAACCATTTTACCGTTGTGGGTTTGACGCGACGGACGGTGTCGTCGGGCGGCGACCCGATGGTCTTCATCCCGCTGAAGGACGCGCAGGAAGCGCAATTCCTCAAGGACAACGACTCCATTGTCCGTCAGCGCCGGCGCACTAGCGAGAATCCCGAGTTCAATCGGCCGGGCGTTCCCGGCTTGCTGGACGCCATCATCGCCTCGCAAAACAGCAACCCTTATGTAAACGCCGTTCTGGTGCGCACCAAACCGGGATACGACCAGGACCGGATCGCGACAGACATCGCGAGGTGGAAGCGACTGACGGTCTACACCCGCCCGCAGATGGAGGAGATTCTGGTCGGTAAGCTGATCGCCACCTCGGCCAAGCAGATCGGCATGTTCCTCGCGATCCTGGCCGTTGTCAGCGCAGCGATCGTCGCCTTCATCATCTACACACTGACAATGGACAAGATACGCGAGATCGCTGTGCTGAAGCTGATCGGTACCCGCAATCGCACGATCGCATCCATGATCCTGCAGCAGGCAATCGTGCTCGGGCTGATCGGCTTCGTCGTTGGCAAGATCACGGCGACCTTTGCAGCGCCGTTGTTTCCGAAATTCGTCCTTCTTCTTTCCGCCGATACGATCATCGGCGTTATCGTTGTCATCGCCATATGCGCGCTCGCCAGCATCGTCGCGATCCGGATGGCGTTGAAGGTCGACCCCGCCGAGGCGATCGGTGGCTGAGATGGGCGGCGGGATACTGATCGAGAAAATCCGCAAGCGATATGGCAGCGGCTCCACCGCCGTCGATGCCCTCAAAGACGTCAATATGCGGGTCGCGCCCGGCGAGGTCGTCGGTTTGATTGGACCGTCGGGTTCTGGGAAGAGTACCTTACTCAAAGCTCTGGGGGCGGTCATCGACCCGAGCGGTGGGCGGATGACCCTTGGTGACGAGCTGATCTATGACGATGGATGGAAGATCCGCGATCTGCGTGCGTTGAGGCGCGACAAGATCGGTTTTGTCTTCCAGGCGCCTTACCTCATTCCCTTTTTGGACGTGACCGACAATGTCGCCCTGCTTCCCATGCTTGCCGGCATCCCAAATCATGAATCACGCCAACGCGCGCGAGAGCTTCTAAAAGCACTCGATGTCGAGCACCGAGCCGATGCGATGCCATCGCAGCTCTCCGGCGGCGAGCAACAGCGCGTTGCCATCGCGCGCGGATTGGTCAACCGGCCGCCTGTCATTCTTGCCGACGAGCCGACCGCCCCGCTCGACAGTGTGCGCGCGTTGACCGTGATCCGGATCCTCAACGACATGGCCGTGAAATTCGGAACGGCGATCATCGTCGTCACGCACGACGAAAAGATCATCCCCACCTTCAGGCGCATCTACCACATCCGCGACGGGGTCACCCACGAAGAAGCAGGCGAAGGGCGCGGCTTCGAAACGGGCCCGTGAGAACGATTATCTTTCCGCTGCAACGATGGCGGTGTTTGCTGACCGGAAGCTGACGGCAATTTCTGCCGATCTTCAGTAGCCCGTCAGTCCCTCTGTGCATGATTTCCTCCATCGACAACACAGCCCAGGAGAAGAAATCATGAGAAAGACATTGGCAGTGCTTGCATTGCTCGCGGTGCTTCCGGCAACGGCTGCGTTTGCTGGAGAGGCGTGCGACGTTCCGCCTCAGAAGAGGCAATCCTTCGAAGCTCTCGGGAAGCTTGCGGGCGACTTCGGATGGACCATCGACAAGATGAAGATCGACGATGGCTGCTACGAACTTCGGGTCACTGACACCAGCGGGAACGTCCTCAAGGTGAAGATCGATCCCGCAACGCTCGAGGTCGTCGATGGCAGCGTCAAGCGCTTCGGCGATGGCAGTACCATCGGTACGTCGCCGGAGACGGAATTGGACTAGCGATGGTTGCCTTGCGAGTAGGCTTAGCCTCGAAGCTGTCTATCTGTGGGTGACACCGGGTCGTCCGGCGGGCGAGCGATCTTGGTCTTGATCGCAGACCTGCCGGGATCCGGTGATCGCCCAATGGCCGTAGACCGTGTGGTTGGCTAGTGAGGTTCCAAAGGCCGGTTGTATCTTGAATTAGTCCTTTAGTTAGAATAATTCTAAACTGAACATTTTTCTGCGTTTTCCTTCCATCACGGAATGAGGTTGCGTCGACGCAGCATCATCCCGCTGCACACACAATCACTGCTCGGAGCACCATTCATGCGCGCCCTTCACAAGGAAAATCATCTCATCGAACGGATAGGCTGGCTTCGGGCGGCTGTACTGGGTGCCAATGACGGGTTGATCTCGACGTCGAGCCTGATCGTCGGTGTCGCCGCGGCGACCAACGCCTCGCATGAGATCCTTGTTGCCGGTGTTGCCGGTCTGGTGGCCGGGGCGATGTCGATGGCGGCGGGCGAATATGTGTCGGTCAGTTCGCAGGCCGATACCGAGGAAGCCGACATGGCGCGGGAACGGCACGAGCTGGCGACGCAGCCGGAGGCCGAGTTGGCCGAACTCGCGGCAATCTACGAGCAGCGCGGCGTGGCCCCAGAGCTGGCCCGGCAGGTCGCCGAACAGATGATGGCGAAGGATGCCTTCGAAGCCCATGCGCGGGATGAACTCGGATTGGCGAGCCATGTGATGGCAAGACCGGTTCAAGCTGCGCTGACCTCGGCGGTCACGTTTGCGGCGGGTGCGGCTTTGCCGTTGATCGTCGCCCTGCTTGCGCCGGCCGGAACGGCTGCATGGACCGTGTCCCTTGCTTGCCTCATCGGTCTTGCCATCCTCGGCGCAATCGGGGCACGGGCGGGCGGCGCCAGCATCTGGAAACCGACTATCCGGGTGGTGTTCTGGGGCGCTGTCGCGATGGCCTCGACCGCATTGATCGGCTCCGTGATCGGCCGGGCGGTGTGACGATGAAACGTCTGTCGCTCGATTTCCAGACCGTCATGTCGGCAATTGCGGTCCTCGGGATGATGCTGGCCGTCGCCGGGACCTGGCCGCCGGCGGAAGGCCTTTCCATTCTAAGATCTCCCGGTCTGGCGATGGTCTATTTGGCCGGAGGGCTTCCCGCCACCTGGAGCGCCCTGACGGCGTTGTGGCGCGATCATATCCTCGACATCGATCTTCTGATGGTCGTCGCGGCCGTGGCGGCGGCGATCGTCGGGGCGCCGTTCGAAGGCGCGGTGTTGCTGACGTTGTTCAGCGTGTCGACCACGCTTGAGCACCAGGCATTGGGACGCGCGCGCAGGGCTGTTGAGGCGCTCATGGCGCTCCGGCCGGAGACGGCTTTCCGCAAAGGAGAGGACGGGACCACGGTGGAGGTTCCTGCTGCGGAGCTTGCCGTCGGCGATGTGGTGGTGCTGCGTCCGGGCGCACGCGTGCCGACCGACGGTGTGATCCTGCATGGCCGTGGCGGAATCGACGAAGCCAATATCACCGGTGAGTCGATGCCGGTCTCCAAGGAACCGGGCGAGCAGGTTTTCGAGGCGACCGTCAATCTTGACGGGGTCCTTGACGTGACCGTCACCAGGACGGTCGGCGACAGCACGATCGCGCGCATGATCCAGCTCGTCACCGAGGCGCAGGAAGCGAAGGCGCCGTCCGAGCGCTTCAGCGCGTGGTTCGGCCAGCGTTATACGGTCGGTGTCCTGCTGGGCTCCGCTCTGGCCCTTGCGGTCTTCTATTGGCTTGGCCGCGACTGGGAACAGGCCCTCTACAAGGCCGCGACACTCCTGGTCGCCGCCAGTCCCTGCGCGATCGTCATCTCAGTCCCGGCAGCGATCCTGTCGGCGCTCTCCGCCGCGGCGCGAGGCGGCGTGCTGTTCAAGGGGGGCGGTGCGCTCGAAACGCTCGCCGCTGTCGATACCTTCGCGTTCGACAAGACCGGGACCCTGACCAATGGACGTGCAGAGGTTACGCGCATTGTCGCCCTGGATGGTGAGGATCGCCGTTTCCTTTCGCTCCTTGCCGGGCTGGAAGCGCATTCCGAGCATCACATCGCTGCCGCCATCCGTCGTGAGGCCCTGGTTCATGGCGTTGAGCCGGTGGCGGTCGTGGACGTTACGTCGCATCCGAGCGCCGGCATCGTCGGCTACGATTCCTTCGGCCCGATATGGGCCGGCAACGCTCACCTCGTCGAGGACATGGGCGCCTCCGTCGATGATCCGGCGTTCCGTGAACTCGCCGACAGTTCTCAGACCGTGGTCTATCTTGGGCGCGGTGCGACCGTTCTGGGGGCGGTCAGTGTTGCGGACGAAGCAAGAGCCAGCTCAGCCCCGGCGCTGGCCGCGCTTCGCGCCGGTGGCGTCAACCGCATCGTGATGATGACCGGCGACCGCAGGCCGGTGGCCTTGCGCATCGGTACGGAACTTGGCCTTGCGCCCGGCGAGGTTCATGCCGAGATGCTGCCGCAGGACAAGGTGCTCCAGGTCGGCGACCTCGCGCGTGATGGCAAGGTCGCTTTCGTCGGCGATGGCGTCAACGATGCCGCCGCATTGGCTCGCGCCGACGTCGGCATCGCCATGGGCGCGGCGGGGTCGGACGTCGCACTGCAGGCCGCCGACGTCGCCCTGCTGTCGGAAGACATGAAGAAGCTGGCCGATGCGCACCGGCTTGCACGGCGGACGGCCGTCATCATCCGACAGAATCTCGTCCTCGCGATCGGCGCCATGCTGGTACTTGTGACCGGCGGCCTGTTCTTCGACCTGCCGCTTCCGCTCGCGGTGATCGGACACGAAGGCGGCACCGTTCTGGTCGTGCTGAATGGCCTACGCCTCCTGTCGGACCGAATCCGCGCCACCGACGGCTATCTCCACCATTCTCGTCAATATGAGTTCCAGGATCAAACGGGCAGCACGTCCGGATCGCGGGCGACCTCGCCCACCACACCATGATTGGACCCAGTGCTGATTGGGCGGCAGCCGGACCTTCCCTGTCCTAAAAACCGCAAAGGGACACCGATGCTGACTTTGACATCGCTCGGCGCGCCACCGCATCCTTATCGACTGCGGGCTGTTCCAGGGGCTCAAGAACCTGCGCGAGCTTAACTGGGAGAAGCTTCCGGTTCAGCCTGCGGCGATCGGCGCGGTCATCCTGACGCAGGCCCATCTCGACCGTTCCGGATAGTCGCCGGCATCGGATAACACATGCCTCGTCTCACTTGCGCCAGATCAAGAACGTTCCTTTGCCAATGGTGTATCAGGGGGGGAAATGAAGGATCGGATCGTGGTCAAGGCACAAGAACTACCCTCAAGTTTCCACCACGTGCGGTTGGTTCTCGCTCGCGGCAAAGACCATCCGGAGGGAGATCGGGAAGAAGGCTATGATCTTCTGGTTCCGCTCAACCACGAAGGATTCCTTGATCCGCTGGAATGGAAGAAATCTCGCGACGCCTGTCGCGTCCGATATTTTCGGGACGGTAAGACGGCCCGCATCGGGCTGTTGCGGCGCAAGCCCGGCGGGCAGTGGTATTTCGATTACGAGCTGGGTGATCGGGACGACGAGATCGGTTTCCGCCTGGGCGAGGAGTGCTTCCGTCTTGGCGAATACATCTCGGTCGGGCGGGAAGGCGCGTTTGTCACCTATCAGGTCGCGCGCGTCGAAAAGCCCTGACGCCGGGCGAAATTGCAGAAAAGGAGAAAGAACCTTGTCGAATACACCTCACACTCTTGGCGACGAATTCCCAGACCAGATGGACGCCATTCATGCCCTGAAGGCGAAAAGCCCGGAGTTTGCGCATGTTTTGACGGAATATGACGCGGTGAACGACAAGATTCATCGGTCCGAGACACGTCTCGACGCCATTTCCGAAGCAGCCGAGGCCGATCTGCGCCGCCAGCGGCTGATGTTAAAAGACAAGATCGTGGCATCGCTCCGCAACGCGTGAGGGGACTGCGAGGCCGCGTTTTGCTGCCCCGCTTGCATTACCCGATTTCGGGGAGATCAGCGACACCACTCTCCCCGAAACCATCGCTTACAGCCGACCAGACCGACCCATCAAGGCCCGAGTGTGGCCGCATGCCCGGCCGCAATCTCCCCCTCAATTCACGAACGGCCAAGATACAGAGACGCTGCCATGCCGGCCGCAAGGCCGAGCACGCTAAGGGCGCTGACGGGCCCGCCGATCCTTGAGCCTCCGACCCATGCCGCCATCACGGCTTTGACAAGTGTATTCATGGCCACGGCGATCAGGATCGCATCTGCCGCAAGACCGGGCTCGATCGAATGCGACGCCAGGCGGGCCATGGAGATCGAAATCGCATCCACATCGGCGATGCCCGAAGCGGCGGCGGTCACCAGAACGCCCGCATTCCCGAACGACTGCTGAAGCAGATGCGACACCACCATGACCACGGTGATGAGTGTCCCCATTTTCAGGGCAGGCGCCAATTCCAGCGGGTTGGTGATCGTAAGTTCCGGCTGTTCGGAGGAGCCGCGACTTTGTAGCAGCAGGAGCCCGGCGCCGATGGCGAGCACGCCACCGCCGATGAGCAATGGCCATTTGAGATGCGGAAGCAAGCTTGGGTTCAAGGCCGTCGCCACGACTGCAACGCGGATGATCATGGTCAAGCCGGAAAGAAGCACGCCACAGGAAAGCAGCGTGCTGGACTCGGGGTGCCGGCGGGCAAGCCTTGCCAGCGTCAAGGTCGTCGCTGTCGAAGAGGCGAGCCCGCCCGCGATCGCCGTCATCAGGACGCCAAGCCGGTCCCCGAACACGCGGACGGCGACGTAGCCGGCGAAGGAGACCGCGGCGATCAGGATGGTCAGCAACCAGATCTCATATGGATTGACGGTGCCCCAGGGATCGACCGGCCTGTTCGGCAGGATCGGCAGCATGAGAAAGGTCATTGCCAGAAGCGTCAGGCCCGACCGGATCTCATTCCAGCTCAGCGACGCGACCCAACGATGCAACGGCTCGCGCAGGGCAAGCAGCACAGCCGTGGCAACAGCCCCGGCGATGGCGGCTGCAAGGTCGCCGACGACGGCAAGCGTTCCCAGCAGGAACGTGGCTATGCCGGCGACGACGGATGTCGCGCTGTAATTTCGCTCGGCCCGCGCTTCGAGCCAGTGGTAGGAGGCGAATGCCGCGGTGAACCCGAGGAAAACAAGACCGATCACGAGGCCAGAGTCGAACTGCCGGGCCAGGGCGCCGGTAATGCCGCCGGTGAGACCGGTCAGCGCGAACGTTCGTAGACCTGCCGCGCGCAGATGGTCTTCCTCGTTGCGGGTACGCCATCCACGCTCCAGGCCGATCAGCAGACCGATCGAAAGCGATACCGCAAGGCGGCTGAGCAGGGCGTCAGTGTCCATGGTCTCCCGAGTTGCCTTTCAGCATCTGGCGTCGATGTCGATGATCATTTGTCTATGAAGAACCTTGCCTCAAACCCGTCAATCCTGCCGCTTGCGGGAGATTGGAGTTCTATCCGTCCATTTGTTCCGGCAGCAATGGTCCGGGCGATGGCGAGCCCCAGGCCGGCCCCCCGCACCAGAGCCTGACCGCGCTCGAAGGGCTCGCTCAGCCGCGCAAGCACTGCGGAAGGCACGACCGGGCCGGCGTTCGTGACGCGCAGACAGCCGTCTGCCGACAAGGTGACGGCGACCGGTTCGTCCCGCACGCCATGCTTGAGGGCGTTTTCGATCAGGTTCCGGGCCAGGATGGCGAAGGCGTCGGCGTCGATGCTTGCGAATACCGGCGCGTCTGGCAGTGTCAGGTCGATGCGCCCTGCAGTCTCGGCCTGCCCGTCGAATTCGCTCACAACCATCCGCAGGATGGCGCCGATCTCGACCGGCGCCTCGGCGAGAAGGCGTCCGCCCTCGGCTCTCGCCAGTTGCATGAGTTTCTCGGTGAGGCGGGAAAGGCGCCGCAAGGCGGTCTGCATATCCTCGGCGCGCTCGCGCGTGGCGTCGTCCGGCGCTTGCGCGATCATGCGCTGCGCCTGCGCCAGTGCAGCAGCCACCGGTGTCCGCAGCTCATGGGCCGATTTGGCCGCCAGGCTGCGCTCGGCCTGCAAGGTACGCGTCAATCGGTCCAGGAGGTGGTTGACCGCTTTGGCGACGGGGCCGATCTCCGAGGGCAGGTCCTCCGCGTCGATGGGTGTCAAATCACCGCCGCCGCGCGCCTCGATCTGCGAGCGGAAGGTCCGAACCGGGGTCATGGACAGCCGGACAATGACCCAGATGCCGATCAAGCCGAGCGGGACAATGACGGCCAGCGGCAGGCTCAGCCCGAGCAACAGTCGCCCGGCGGTCATCCGGCGATGCGACAGGGGCTCCGCGATGGTGATGGTCAGATTCTGCTGGAGGGTCGCGTCGGAGTAGAGGCGGTGCGTCGGCGTCGTGGCAAAGCCCATTCCGGAAAACGGCGGGAATGCCGCGAGATCGGCGCTGTGCGATCGCAGCAGAACCTTGCCCGCGGCATCGCGCACGACATAGGTGAAATACTCGTCGTGCTGGCGGAGCGTGGCAACGCGCTGTTCGGTGTCGTCGGCATCGCGGCCGATGATCTCGATCGCCGCAAGCGGCAGGATGCGTTGCGCCGTCTCTTCGAGGGCGCTGTCGAACACCTCGTCCATTTCGTGGCGCAGCATCTGCGCGGTCACGACCGCGGCAAGTGCCCATAACACCGTTAGCCCTAGCCCCAGCCATAGCGAGAGCCGCCATTGCAGGCTCCTGGGCCGCTTCATCTTGCCGTGCCAAGACGATACCCGATGCCCCGCACCGTATCGATCGCGCCGTGGCCGAGCTTCTTGCGCAGTCTGCTGACGTGAACCTCGATCGTATTGCTCTCGACCTCTGCGCCGAATGCATAGAGCCGATCTTCGAGCTGCGCCTTGGTCATCGCGATGCCGGGCCGCTGCAGAAATGCTTCGAACAGCGCCCATTCGCGACCGGTAAGCTCAACAGGGCGCGCGCCGTGCATCACGGTCCGGGCGGCGAGATCGATGCGCAGGTCGCCGATCTCGATGAGAGGATTCGGGTTGCCGCTGTATCGCCGCGCCACCGCATTCAGCCGCGAGGAGAGTTCCGACAGATCGAACGGCTTGATCATGTAGTCGTCGGCGCCGGCATCGAGGCCCGCGATGCGGTCGGAGATCTGGTCGAGCGCCGTCAGGATGATGACCGGCGTCACGCTGCCCTCGGCTCGAAGCTTTTTGAGAAAGGCGATGCCCAATCCGTCCGGGAGCATCAGATCGAGCAGGATGAGATCGTATGCCGCGCTTTGGAGATGTTCGCGCGCCGCATCGAGCCGCGTCACCCAGTCCACCGAGTGGAGGGCGGCAACCTGCTCGCGCACGGCCTTTCCGAGGATAGCATCGTCTTCGATCAGTAGAACTCTCATCCCAGGGTCACCCGTCTCGCCATCCTCCTGCCTAGCGTCCGATGCTGTCGGTTTGCTGAAGACCGCCCCATCGCTGCTTCAGGCGTTCGTCAGGAGAGCGTGCCATGGTTCCCCCCGAAAGCGCGTTGATCAGGAACAATGAAACGATGAAACATTTGCTGGCCGCGATCCTCGTTCTGGCGTTTTCCGGTCCCGGTATCGCCAAGGCTGACGACGACGATTGCCATGTCTCGATGGATCGATGGAAGCCGCGGGAAGCGGTCGAAACAATGGCCGCCAGTCAAGGCTGGACCGTTGCCAGGATCAAGATCGATGACGGCTGTTACGAAATCCGGGGAACCGACCGGAATGGCCTGGCTTTCAAGGCCAAGGTCGATCCGGAAACCCTCGAAATCGTCAAGTTCCGGCACAGGGATCGCGATGACGACCGTCACGGATCGAGGCGTCAGCGGCCGCCAGCCTCGCAGAACGACACCGTAGGCGGAACATCCTCCAACACCCTGCTCGGGACGACCGTGCGGCCCAAGACCACCATCAAGTAGCAATCCCATCTCGCTATCGCTCAAGCGCTGCGACCGTCGCAAGGAGATCCCGCCATGCCTCATGATCCGGCCCGTTATTCCAGAAGCATGATCGTCATCCACTGGCTGACAGCCCTGCTGATCCTCGGGGCCTGGCTGACCTCGACGGGAGGCCGTCATATGGCCGAAAACCCGCCCTTGCTGCATTTCTCGTTCGGGTTGGCCGTGCTCGTCCTGGTGCTTCCGCGCTTGATCCTGCGCCTTGCGGGCGGAACCCCGGACGCGCCGCAGTCCAATGGCCGTCTCGCCCTTGCCGTCAAAGCCGGACATGTGCTGTTGTATCTGTTCCTCATTGCCCTGCCGTTGAGCGGTTGGTACGCGGCGTCGCGCCTCGGTGTTCCCGTTTCTTTCTTCGGCTTCCAGCTTCCGGCGATCACCGAGCGGGTGCAGGGCGCACCGGGCCTGATCGCGGACATTCATGAGAATGCCGGCACGATCATCCTCTACCTTGCCGGACTGCATGCCGCGATGGCGGTCTGGCACCAGTACGTCCTGCGCGACGGGACGTTGCAGCGGATGTCTCCGCGCTAACGCAGCGGCAGCCAGCCACGCGCCTGAGCGGAGCGTGGCTGGCTGCCGTCTTGTTCAGTCCCCGGAGCTTTCGCGGCTGGCCTGCCGACAGGCCGGTCGCTCCTGCATCTGCTGCGGACCTGACCGTGTCCGATGTTTCCTGACGAAGTGCTGACGGAAAATCCCGACGGCCGTCAGGCAGCCCTCAGGCGGCTTCGCCACAGTGACGAGGACGGGTCGGCGCTCTGCGACGACCCGGACACCGTTTCCTCGCAGAAGGCAAGCCGACATGAAATCGCTTCTCGCAGCTCTCGCCATGACAACCGCCCTCACGTTCCCTGGCCTCGCCATGGCCCGGCCGGTGACATTGACCACTACGCTGACCAACTATGGCGGCGACGGCGCCTATCTCGCGCTCTACGTCACCGATCCCCAAGGCAAATATGCCGGCACGCTCTGGGTCGCTGGCGGCAAGTCCAAATATTACGAGCATCTATCGTGAGCGCGACGAACATCCCACCTTTCCTTTTGTGATTGAGGCCGCGAGATAAGCTCCTTCATCGACAGGAGCGGAA
>NZ_KQ410749.1 GCF_001262505.1 Shinella sp. SUS2 | reverse complement strand
ATCTCGACGGCGTCGTTCGCTGGCGTCTGTGCGATCTGGCGCAATGGCTGTGGGAGGAGTTTCGCGTTTCGGTGAGCATATCAAACAGGGATTTGTCCAAACCATGAGCGACAAGGCTCAGGCGAGGGCGAACGAAGGCGGTGCGCTCTGGCGTTTGCTCCGATCTGGAGAAGCTGCAGAACCAACGGAAGGAAGCACGATCATCCAGAGCTTCAGCCCGTTTCATGTCCGACAGGTCCTACCTGATTGACACAGGGCGGTTACGATGCCTCCAGCTCCACCCGCTGGTAGCGCTCTTCCAGGAGAGAGAACAACCGGTCATGATCGACTTCCGTCATGACAAGGCAGTTCGGTGCCCGTCCTGCAAGCTCCCGCTCGGTCAAGCTGACGACGCTTTGGCCGATTGCGAGCGACGATACGCAATCCACCTCGACGAAGCCTTCGACGCCGGAGAAGATCTCCGGCTCGATGAGATAGGCAATGACGCAGGGGTCGTGCAGGCAGGGGTCGCCCGCACCGTAGGCGTTCAGCATGTCGGCAATGGTGCTGCCGATCCTGCCAAGGCGCTTCAACCGTTCCGTCCGTTCCTGTGTGATGATCGCCTTGTGCGTGACATCGAGACCGAACATGACCATCGGGATGCCGGACGCCATGACCGCCTGGGCGGCGTGGGGATCGAAATAGAAATTGAACTCCGCGCGTTCCTTGATATTGCCCGGGCAGAAGGCGGCACCGCCCATGAAGACAATGCGCTTGATCAGAGGCGCTATGCCGGGGTCGACCGAGAGCGCCACCGCTATATTCGTCATCGGACCGAGCACAGCCAGGGTCACATCGCCCGGCGCAGCATGAACCTGATCGATGATGAACTGGACGGCGGTGCGTGCAGCCGGCGCCGAGGCGGGCTTCGGCAAGCCGATATCGCCCAGTCCATCCATGCCATGCACGGTGACACCGGCGCGGGCCGGGTAGAGGAGCGGGCGCCCGCAACCCTGGAAGACGGGAATATCCGTCCGGTTGGCAAGCTCGCAGATCAGCCGGGCATTGGCCTCCGTCTTTTCGAGGGGGATATTGCCGGCAACCGCTGTGATGCCGAGGATCTCGACTTCGCTCGACCCGAAGGCCAGCAAGATAGCGGCCGCATCGTCAACGCCAGGGTCGCAATCAATGATAATACGTTCGGTCATTCAACGCTCTTTCGTATAAGGTATGCCGCCGGCCTTTGGGGGGATGGCGCGGCCCATGAAGCCGGCCAGCAGAACCACCGTAAGGACATAGGGGAGAGACTGGACGATTTGTGTCGAAAGCTCCGGCCCCAACCCGAAATCGAAGGCCTGGAAGCGGATCGAGAGGGCTTCCAGGAAGCCGAAGAGAAGGCAGGCGAAAAGGACGGGGACGGGACGCCATTTGGCGAAGATCAATGCCGCCAGCGCCATGTAGCCCTTCCCCGCCGACATTTCCCGGACAAAGCCCGCAGACTGGGCAACTGACAGATAGGCTCCTGCAATGCCGCACAGGATCGCACCGCAAAGCAGGGCCCTGTAGCGAAGCCAATCGACGGAAATGCCGGCCGTATCGACGGCCGCGGGGTTTTCACCGACGGCGCGCAGGCGAAGGCCGAACCGCGTGTGGTGGAACACCCACCATGTCACGGGCACCGCGGCGAAAGCGACATAGACAAGGATGTTATAGCCGGAAATCAGATCGGCATAGATCGTACCGATGACGGGAACCGAACGCATTTCTTCGGCAAATGGAAACACGATCGTGGGGAACCGCGCGCCCGGCTGCAGCTGCGGCGTCCTGCCGCCAAGCGCAAACCACCCTACCGCCAGAAGGACGGTCAGTCCGGACGAAATGAAGTTGATCGCGACCCCGGAGATTATCTGGTTGCCGTGATGCGTCACGGAGGCGAAGCCGTGAACAAGACTGAGAAGCACGGCAACGAGGATCGCGAAGAACAACCCCGCCCAGGCGGAATCAAACTGGTAGGCTGCGGCGGCGGCGGCAAAAGCCGCAAACAGCATTTTTCCCTCAAGACCGATATCCCAAACGCCCGAACGTTCGGAGAAGAGACCGGCCAGCCCACACAGAATGAGCGGCACGGACAGACGAAGCGTAGAACCCAGGAGAAGAATGACCGTGGACATGAACTCCTGCATCGCTCAGGCCTCCGGCTTCGAGAAACGAAGGAGATCGACCAGGGAATAGACCGAACTCCGGAACATCAGGCTCAAGGCCCCGGCAAAGAGAATGACGAGCCCCTGGATGAGCATGATGAGCTCGCGCGTGATGTTCGGCATCCAGAAGGAGATTTCCGCACCACCCTGATAGAGGACGCCGAAAAGAACCGACGCGACCATGATCCCGACCGGGTGGCCGCGGCCCATCAGGGCGACAGCGACCCCGACCAGGCCGATGCCTGCCGGGAAATCGAGCTGAAGCTTGCCGAGATCGCCCATCAGGATATTGATGCCGGCGAGCCCCGCGAGAGCCCCGGATATCAGCATGCAGACGATGGTGATCTTGACGTAGCTGATGCCTGCATTGCGGGCGGCTGCCGGATTTGCACCCGTCGCCCTGATCTCGAAACCCAGCTTCGTCTTCCAGATAAGCACCCAGACGAAAACCGCCGCGGCGATGGCGATGAACAGGCTGACATTCAGCGGCGCGGTTCCGATATTGACGGGCAGGACGTCGCCCAGCTTCGGCACAAGGCCACCGCTCTCGAAGAGGCGCGTCTGCGGCGCCATGCTGCCCGGTTCCTTGATCACGTTGACGAGCACGTAGATCATGATCGACGAGGCGATGAAGTTGAACATGATTGTCGTGATGACGAGATGGCTGCCGCGCTTGGCCTGGAGATAGGCAGGAATGAATGCCCATGCGGCGCCAAACAACATTCCGGCTGCGGCCGCCGGCACAAGTGTCACATACCAGGGGACGACGCGGTCGAGCGCCAGGCACACAAGCGCAATGCCGAGACCGCCGAGATAGGCCTGCCCCTCGGCACCGATCGTGAAAAGCCCGGCATGGGACGCTACCGCCACTGCAAGCCCGGTAAACATGAAGCTGGTGGCAAAGTAGAGCGTGAAGCCGATCCCTTCGCCCGAGCCCAGCGCACCACTGACGAGATAGCCCACCGCCTCCAGTGGGTTCTGCCCAACGAAGAGCACCACCAGCCCCGATATCAGCAGGGCGACGGCGACATTCATGAGCGGCAGGACCGCGAAATCGACGATCTGCTTTATGTTGAAAACGCTGGCCACCTAGGCTCTCCCCTGATCTTCTTGCGTGACACCGGCCATGAGCAGTCCCAGTTCGCGCTCCGAGGCATCCGGGCTCGCCTCCCCGACAATCGCACCATCGAACATGACGAGGATGCGGTCGGAGAGCGCTCTGATCTCATCGAGTTCCACGGACACGAGAAGGATCGCCTTGTTCTGCTCGCGCAACTCGATCAGCCTGCGATGGATGAATTCGATGGCACCGATATCGACACCCCGTGTCGGCTGGCCGACCAGCAACATTTCGGGATCGTGCTCGATCTCGCGCGCCAGCACGATCTTCTGCTGGTTCCCGCCTGAAAAGAGCGAGGTGCGAAGATCGGGATTGGGCGGACGGATGTCGTAGTCGGAAATGTAATCCTGCGCGTAGTGCTGGAGCTGCGACCGCTTCAGCATCGGATTCGTGCCGAATTCCGGGCGCCGATGATAGCCGAGACTCGCATTCTCCCGCAGCGGGAACGACAGGATGAGACCGATGGCATGTCTGTCCTCGGGCACATGGGCGACCCCAGCTGCACGGCGCTTGAACGGGTCGGCGGCAATCTCCCTGCCGTTGAGAAGGACCGTACCGGAATCCGGCACACGGTTGCCCGCCAGCGCTTCAAGAAGCTCCGTCTGGCCATTGCCGGCAACCCCCGCAATGCCGACGATTTCCCCGGCACGGACTGAAAGCGAGACATCCTTGACCATACGCACGCCGCGCTGATCGCGAACGTTCAGTCCCTTCACGTCGAAGACAACCTGTCCCGGCCTGGAAGGTGATTTGTCGACACGCAGGAGGACCCGCCGGCCGACCATAAGCTCCGCGAGGCTCTCCTTGGTCATGGTTGCAGTCGGGGCGGTGGCGATCAGCTCGCCACGCCGCATCACCGACACCGTGTCCGTCGCATCCATGATCTCGCGCAGCTTGTGCGTGATGAGGATGACACTCTTGCCCTCATCGCGAAGCCGCCGAAGGATCCGGAACAGATGATCGGCCTCGCTTGGCGTCAGCACACCCGTCGGCTCGTCAAGGATCAGGATTCTCGCCTGGCGATAGAGCGCTTTCAGGATTTCCACACGCTGCTGGACGCCGACGGGAAGGTCTTCCGTGATAGCCTCGAGATCGACCTGCAGCTCGTATTCCCTTGCAAGGCGCTGAAGTTCGAGGCGCGCCTTACGCCGGCTGGAGGGCAGAAAGGGACCCTCTTCCGCACCGAGGACAATGTTCTCCAGAACCGTGAAGTTCTCGACGAGCTTGAAATGCTGGTGGACCATGCCGATGCCATGGGCGATCGCCGCACGGCTGTCGGGAATCCCGACGTCCTTGCCATCGATGCGGATCGTACCGGAATCGGCCTGATAGAAGCCGTAGAGAATGGACATCAGGGTCGACTTCCCGGCGCCATTCTCGCCGACGATGCCATGAATGCTGCCGGTCTTGACCGAAAGGGTCACATCCTTGTTCGCAACGACCGAGCCAAAGCTCTTGGCGATACCGATGAGCTCCAGAACATTCTGCGCGGAGCTGATTTCTGCCTTCATGACTCCCTCCAGACGGCCTCGACCGGGCGAGCGCCGAGGCGCCCGCCCATTGCCCCTTAAAGGGGGCACTTGTCGTCCGACATGTAGTCGTGGACCTTGAGGGTGCCGGCGGCGATGTCTTCCTTCGCCTTCTTGGCCGCAGCCTCGACATCCGCAGTGATCAGGCCGCGGTTGTGCTCGTCCAGCGCCCAGTCGACACCGTTTTCCGCCAACCCCAGCGAGTGCACCCCGCCAGTGAACTTGCCGTCCTTGGCATCCTTCAATGCGTTGTAGACCGCAACATCGACACGCTTGACCATGGAGGTCAGCATGACGCCGGGATGCATGTAGTTCTGATTGGAATCGACGCCGATCGCGAACTTTCCGGCATCCGCGACCTTCTGGAGGACACCGATACCCGTTCCGCCGGCCGCAGCGAAGATCACATCCGCCCCCTGCCCCATCTGAGACGCCGCGATTTCGCCGCCCTTGACCGGGTCGTTGAAGGCAGCATTCGTCGTGCCGGTCATGTTGCGGATGATGTTCGTCGCACCACCGGCGGCCGCGCCCTGCGCATAGCCGCAGCCGAACTTGCGGATGATCGGGATATCCATCCCGCCGATGAAGCCCACCGCCTTGCTCTTGGAGGAAAGCGCCGCGATCAGGCCGACCACATAGGAGCCCTGCTCTTCCTTGAAGGTGATGGAGCGAACATTGGGCAAATCCACAACATCGTCGAGCATCACGAAATCAGTGTCGGGGAACTCCCTGGCGACCTTGGCCAACTGGTCCTTGTAGCCAAAATTCGTGACGATGACCGGGCTGAAGCCCCGGCTTGCGAAGTTGCGAATCCCCTGCTCCGCCTGGGAGTCCGCCTGCGCTTCGAAATCGCGATAGCTGGAGCCGGTGTCCGCCTTGAATTTCTCCGCACCTGTATAGGCCATCTCGTTGAACGACTTGTCGAACTTGCCACTCGTTCCGTAGACGATGGCCGGATTGAAGTCGGCAGCGATCACGCCGGTCGTCATTGCCGCCAATGCGACCGTCACCATCAGATGTTTCAGCATTGTCATTCCCCTCCCTGGAGGCCGGAGCATGCAGCACCGGCGAGGCTGATCGTAATGTCTATACAAATGACGACCAGGATATCTGTTGTCAATCAGATTCTGGTCGTTTTCGCTTTAGTTAAACGTGTACCTAAGCGTAGGTAAACGTGTACTTTGATGAAACCCGCCTCGTCAAGGTCTCCCAAAGCGCACGCTAAACAACCTTGTCTGGAACGGGAGAACGGCACGATTTCGCATTCGCCGCGGCCTGCACGGCGCCACCTCGGAACGGCTCCTGAACGCCGTCTCGATCTCCTGTACTTTCGGCTATGTCGTGGTCCGGCTGACGACCGTGGGCATGATCGTTATGGCATCGCCCTTGCGGTCCGGATTGTCGAGGAAATCGATGAGGGCATTGGTGGCGACGCGCCCGGAATGTGCGATGCGCCTGTCCACCGTCGAGAGCGGATGCTCAAGCAGCGGAGAGAGGTAGATGTTGTCGAACCCGATTACCGCGCAATCTTCCGGCACGCGCCTGCCGCGCTCACGCAATGCCACCATCGCACCAATCGCCAGCATGTCGTTCATGCAGCAGATCGCGGAGAAATTGGTGCGATCAAGCAGATCCAGCGTCGCCTGATGGCCAAACCGATGCTGGAATTCCTTACAGCGGATAAGTTCCGCATCGAAGGGGATGCCGGCCTCGGCCAGCGCATCCTTGTAGCCCGAAAGGCGGATCTGCGTGTTCGACCGATGCGGCGCGCCGCTCAGGAAGGCGATGCGGGTATGACCTTTCTCGATCAGATGGCGTGTCGCCTGCAATGCGCCGCTCCGATAGTCCGTATCGACCGTCGCAACGAGCCGCGCCACCGGACCGATCTCCCGGTCCATGCAGACAAAAGGGATACGAAGGGCATCGAGAAGCTCTGTATCGGGAATGACGTCGCTGGCAGCAAGCAGCACCCCATCCACACGATGCCCACCGAAGGAGGTCAGATGCGCCGTCTCGATTTCCGCTATGCCCTCGGAATTGCAAACGAGAGTCGTATAGCCGCGCAGGCGGGCCGCATCGTCGCACGCCCTCACCAGTTCGGTGAAATATGGATTGAGGATATCAGGAACGATGATGCCGATGACATGCGATTTGCGCGTGACGAGCGAACGCGCTAGCGAATTCGGCGTATAGTTCAGCTCCCGCGCAAGCGACAGCACTTTCTGGCGTGTCTCGTCCCCGATCACCGAATCCTTCCGGTTCAGGACCTTCGACACCGTCGCCGTCGAAACGCCGGCCTGCCTAGCAATGTCCTTGATCGTAACTGCCACGTGCCCCACCGCTGCCGGCCTATCGCATCCGCCATCGACGAATCCAGACACCCCGTCTAGCCCGCGACCGGCTTGAATGTCCAGCCGTAGGAGCGGCGACTGCGCTGGCAGGAACCGAAATGCTGGAGGCCGGTCCATCGCCGTCGGCAAGACGAAGGCGAGCTTCCGGAAGAGCCCGTGCTTCCACAGCCAGCGACCTATCGAGACAGGAACGCAACCTGGATTGCTGCGAGATTGGCGCACATCACGCTGGCGACATCGGCGGCCGCTGCCCCGGCAGTCGAAAGCCGGAGCGCCCCAAGCTCTTTCGCGACCTATGAAAGCCCAGGCTCCGGCTCGACATGAAGCGACACGCCTGGCACACCATTATCCTTCAGCCAGATTGTCACCACGTCCCGGGGAGGCAAGCAGCATTTGAAACGATGGAGGCGACCGCGCGAGGCGATGGAGCGCTATTCCACGAACACCCGGCCGTCGGAAAGCTTGCGAGCGGTACGCAGGAACGAGCACTCGCCCAATCCTCCGGGAGCCTTACCGTCCAGCCGCAGGAGAATTTCCATATTGCCGCTCGGGTGCTCGACGGCAACTGTCTTGGCGTCCCCTTCTGGCAGCACGGCAAGGGCGGCGGCAGGGCTTTCGGGGAACATGCAGGCCGTTGCCACGCTGAGTGCGCCGAACACTCCGATGGACGCATGAACGCGGTGGGGAATGAAGCTGCGCGTCATGATGGCTCCGCCACCCGTCGGCGGAGCGACGAGCGTCATCTTGGGTACGGACTTCTTTTCGACATCGCCGAGATTCATCAAGGGACCTGCGGCGAGCCGGATGCGTTCGATACGTGCTTTGGCGTCCACGTTCGCCTCCAGTTCCTCGCGGCTTTCATAACCCGTCAGGCCGAAATCCGCGGCACGCATCACGACGACGGGCATGCCGTTGTCGATTAGCGTGCAGGTGACGCCGTCGATTTCCGTCGCGGCCGAGCCGGTCGGCAAAAGGGCCCCACAGCTCGAACCGGCGGCATCCGTGAAGGCAAGGTAGACGGGTGCCGACGATCCCGGCACGCCGTCGATGCGCGCGTCGCCGGCATAGACGGGCCGGCCGGCCTTCGTGCGGATGCGCGCCACGGCGGATTGCGCCGTGTTCTCCATGTAGATGTGAACGGTGGTTTCACCTTCGTCGGCCTGCACCAACCCGCGCTCGACGGCAAAGGCGCCGACGCCGGCGAGGATGTTGCCGCAGTTCTGGCTGTCGCTGACGAGCGGCTGGTCGACAAAGACCTGAAGGAACAGGAAATCGACATCGAAGCCCGGCCGCGCCGAGGCCCGCACCACGGCCACCTTGCTGGTCAGGGGATCCGCACCGCCGATGCCGTCGATCTGGCGGGGATCGGGCGAACCCATGATGCGCAGAAGCAGCCGATCGCGCTCCGCCGGGTCCGAAGGCAGGTCATCGGCAAGGAAGTAGGCCCCCTTTGACGTGCCGCCTCTCATCATCATGCAGGGGATGCCATCCGGCGTCATGTCCGTTTCTCCTATCGGTCGAGGGCATCTCCAGCCGGAGCGGCACCGCTTCGGCGTCGGAGAATGCGGTAAAAATCAAGGAACCGGAGCACGCCCGGTCAGGGAAGCGGCAGCTCCAGCAGTTTGCCGAACAAGCCCCAGGCGATCAGCCAGAAGCCGCCCCCCGTCGCAACCGCCCGCACCAACGGCTTTTCACCGGGGAAAAGCAGTGTCGCAACGCCTGTGCCGATGCCGAGACAAAGGGCGAGCCCGATCCAGTTCGCGCTGAGCACCGCTGCGACGAAGAGGCCGAGCAGGCCTGTCACGCGCGCTATGTCGATCCGCTCGCTCGCCCCGCCGAGATCCACGCCGCGCAACACCTGCACGAGATAGACCGCCGAGACGACAAGACCGAAGATAGACACCTGCATCGGCAGCGAACCCGGCCCGACATCGCCCCGCGAATGGCCGGCCGGAAGCGCAAGGCTCATGAAGAGAAAGCCCGCATTCCACGCCAGTGACACACAAGCGGCCACGAGGTTCTGCCAGAAGTGCCGGCGGGGCGCCTCTCCCCCCGATGCGGGGGAGAGGTTCGAGCCCGGAACAACCGAAGCCTGGTTAGTCATTGGGCGTATCCGTTCGCCTTGAGGAATTCGAGCTGGTTGGCGAGATCGCTTTCCGCGCGCTTGGTGAATTCCTCCTCCTTCCAGTCGGGGCTATCCTGGAATTGTTCGGTCTGGAACTTCTTCCAGTCCTCGGAGGCCGTAACCTTGTCCACGGCCGCTTGGATCGTATCGACGACGTCATCCGGCGTTCCGGCCTTCACGGCGATACCGCGCCAGACCGCCCCCTCGATGTCGTAGCCGAGCTCCTTGAAAGTCGGCACGTCGGGCAGGAAGTCACTGCGCTTCTCGGTGGAGATGCCCAGAAGCTTGATGTCGCCGCTCTTGACCTGCGCCAGGCCGGTCGAGGGGGTCATCATCGCCGCGTCGATGTGTTTGCCAAGCAGGGCGAGCGTCACCTTGCCGGAAGCGTCGTGCGGGATCCAGCCACTCTCGAAGCCGCCCGCCTTCATCAGCTGGTAAAGCATGTACTGGTGGAAGCCGCCGGGCGCATGGCCGCCGACCTTCAGCCCGTTCGGATTGTCCTTCATGTGCTTCACGAAGTCGCCGACCGACCTGTAGGGACTATCGGACAATACGGCCAGCGAGGACGGCTCAGACTGCATGGCGCGCAGCATGCGGAAGTCCTTGAGTTCGAAGGGAATGAGTCCCTGGGCGATGCCGAAGGTCAGCGTTCCCGTAAAGACGAGGATGTTGTAACCGTCCGCCGGCTGGGTCATGATCTGGGACACGCCGACGGCACCGCTGCCGCCCGGCCGGTTGTCGACCTTCACGGTCCAGCCGGACTCCTTTTCCAGGAGTTCGGCAAGCTTGCGGCCATAGGTATCGAGCGCCCCTCCAGCGCCCGCCCAGACCACCAGTGTCACGGACTTTTCCGGGAAGCCGGCGGCGGCGGCAGGGCCCGGCAGGGCGACGCTCGAAAGCGCAAGCGCCAGTCCAAGAGCAGCCCCTGCCATGCGCGTGCCGAATGTTCTTCTGTTGATCGTCATGTCTTCTCCTCCAGTTTGTTGAGTATCTAGCGCAAGGCGCCGTTTGCGGTTTCGTCGAGCCGGCGCATGCGACGTGCCTGGAGCCGGCGCCACAGCGGTGTCAGCAGGCTGACGAGGCTGAGAACGAGGAACAGCAGGCTGACGGGATCAGTGATGAAAATCGTGTAGTCGCCCTGCGAGGACACCAACGCGGTCCGGTAGTTCGATTCCACGAGATAGCCGAGCACCATGGCAAGGATGATCGGTGCGACAGGGAAGCGCAGCTTCTTCATGAGGTAGCCGACGACGCCGAAGCCGAGCATCAGGTAGACGTCGAACATCAGGTTGCGGATGGCGAAGGCACCGAGCACGGCAAAGGCCATGATGCCGACGGCGATCACCGCATCCGGCAGGCGCATCACCCGCGCCATCAGGGGCAGAAACAGCGAGCCCGCGGCATACTGCACCAGCGATGCGATGATCGTGCCAAAGAGGATCGCATAGACCAGCGACGGCGCTTCGGTGAAGAGCTGGGGTCCTGGATGCAGGCCATGCATGATCAGCGCACCGACCATGATGGCGGTCGTGGGTGAACCCGGCACGCCGAGTGCGAGCAGCGGAACGAGCGCACCGCCGACCGTCGCGTTGTTGGAGGCTTCCGGGGCAGCAATGCCGTTGGCCGAGCCATGGCCATATTCCTCCGGGTGCGGATCGCGCGCCCGGGCATAGTCCCGCGCCACCCAGCAGGCGATGTTGCCGCCGACGCCGGGCAGGATGCCGAGCAGGGTGCCGATGATCGAGCCCGACAGCATGGAGCGCCAGGTCTCCTTCCAGAGCGCGCCCGACATGAAGACATGACCGACCTTGTCCTTGATGATGGGCGCTGCGGCAACGCGGCTCTCGATCATGACGAGCGCCTCAGAGACGGCAAAGAGGCCGATGAGCGCGGCAAGGAAGGGGACGCCTTCGTAGAGCTCGAACAGGCCGAAGGTGAAACGCGGCGTGCCGGCAATGGGATCGATCCCGATTGTCGCCAGTGCAAGCCCGAAAGCGGCGCAGACCAGGCCCTTCACCAGCGAACCACCGGACAGGGCTGCCACCGAGGTGAGGCCGAACACGCCGACGGCGAAGTAGCCCGCCGGGCCGAACTTCAGGGCGAGCGAGGCAAGCGGCATGGCCAGCAGCAGCAGGGCCAGCCCACCGAAGACACCCCCCACGGTCGATGCGGTCAGCGAGATCGAGATCGCCTCGTTGGCCTTGCCCTTGCGCGCCATGGCATAACCGTCGATGGCGGTGGCGGCCGCCGCCGCCGTTCCGGGTGTCGAAAGAAGGATTGCGCTGATCGACCCGCCATATTCGGCCGAGGTGTAGAGCGAGATCATCATGAGCATGCTCAGCTCTGGGCCGAGATTATAGGTGAAGGGGATGAGAAGGCTGAGCCCGATCGACGGGCCGAGGCCCGGTAGGGCGCCGATCACGATTCCGAGCAGAGCGCCGACGATGAGGACCGCCAGACCCGAAAAGCTGAAGATGACGCCGAGCGACTGGAAAATACCGTCCATCTCAGAGATCCTTTGCCATGCGGCGCGCCATCATCGGCACGAAACCGCGGTATCCGTCGGCCACGGCAAGGCCTTGGTCCTTCATCGCCGCATGGGCGGCGGCGATGGTCTTGCAGGCGGCCCGTGACATGGAAGCCTCCAGGCCGAACGATTCGATCGTCTCGGCCGCTTCGGTCATCTCGGTCACGCGGCGCGCGCCGTGCTCGAAGGTTCGCGACAGGTAGTAGTCCGCCACCTGTCGCCAGTCGAGCCCAGGAAAGGTTTCCTGCACGGAATCAAGGATGCGCTCGGTCACGCCCGCCCGCTCCGCGGAGGATAGCGCTTCGATCAACAGCGCTTCCACGCCCTTGATCATGACCGAACGAATCATCTTCAGCGACGAGGCCTGGCCCGTCGTCTCGCCGACGACCTCCAGATTCATGCCGAGCGCGTTCAGCCGTTCAGCCGCCTCGCCCGCCCGTGCGCCGGCGACGAGGATCGGCACCTTCTCGGCATAGGGAGGGACGCGAGCCATGACGGCCCCTTCGACGAAGCTTCCCCGGCCGGTCGCGATTTCCCCGGCGGCAAGCGCCTTGGTGTCGGGGCCCACCGAATTGAGATCGATGAAGATCGCCCGTTCGGAGAGATGCGGTGCTGCCGAAGCGGCGACGGCCCGTGTCGCAGAGCCGACGACGAGCGACAGGACGACATCCGCCGTGGCAATGCCCGCGATGTCGGCAAGCGGCTCCACACCGCGCTGCGCGGCCCGGTCACGCAGGCCGGCGGACGCCGCCGGATCTGCAAAGCGCAGATCATAGGCTGCAAGCTTTGCAGCCTTGCGACCAGCAAGGCCGCCGGCGATGGATTGCGCCGCCTCGCCGAAGCCGATGAAAGCAATCGTGGTCATTCGTCCTCCCTTGCGGAAAAAGGTTCCTCCCCCTTTCCCGGCTTCGATCAATCGAGGTAGGTCAGCCCCTTGGCCGCCAACGCCTCGCGCATCCTGTAGATGTCGAGCCCGAGTTCACCGGCAGCGAGCCGCACGCGTGTCTGCTGCTCCTTGTCGAGCCGCGCTCGCGAGGCCTGAAGCGCCGCCTCCGCCCCGGCCTTCGGAACGATCATCACCCCGTCGTCATCAGCGATGACGACGTCGCCGGGCGCGATCGCGGCACCGGCGCAGACGATCGGAACGTTGACGGAGCCCAGCGTCGCCTTGACCGTGCCTTGCGCAGACACGAACCGCGACCAGACGGGAAAGCCCATCGCCTCAAGCTCCGCAACATCGCGAACACCGGCCTCGATCACCAGGCCGCGCACACCGCGCACCTGAAGCGAGGTTGCGAGCAGTTCGCCGAAATAGCCGGCATCGCAGGGCGAGGTCGGGGCAACGACGAGAATGTCGCCCTCCCGGCACTGCTCCACAGCGACATGAATCATCCAGTTGTCCGCCGGTGGAATGGAGACCGTCACCGCCGTACCCGCAATGCGCGCGCCGCGCCAGATCGGACGCAGATGGGACTGCATCAGGCCGATGCGCCCCATGGCCTCGTGCACCGTCGCCACGCCGCATGCCGCAAGACCGTCGACGATGTCGAGCGGTGCACGCTCGATGTTGCGATAGACCACGCTCATGCCAGCGCTCCATGACCGAGCGTGCCCGTCACATGCGGAAACACCGCTTCATAAGCCTCGCCATGGACAATCTTGTGATCCGAATTGCGTGAAGCCTGCACGCCGCGCTGCAGGGCAACCCGGGTATAATATTCCCAGAGGTGCTCCTGCCCCTCCATGCACTTGATTGCTGCCAGTTTCCTCTCCCAGTCCGCACTGATATCCAGCAGGAAATTGGGCTTCCAGTTGCACTGTTCGGGCTGGTGCGGCTCGAAGAGGTAGACGGGCGGCGCGCCAAGCACCGGCACCTCGGGCTTGTGGCCATGCGCCTGCGCGATGACCCGCGCGTGCTGGGCGAACTCGGTCGCCATCGGATGGTCGAAATTGTACGGGTCCTGCCGGGAATGCGTCAGCATGAACTCCGGTCGGAGCGCACGATAGAGATCGACAAGCCGATCGAAGGCTTCCGGCGTGACCTGCATCGGATAGTCCCCGAGATCGTAGAACTGAATATCATGGACACCGAGGGCCCGCGCGGCGTTTTCCGCCTCGCGGCGGCGGTCCGCCTTAACGGCTTCGAGCGTCATGCCGGGCTTGCGCCAAAGCTTTGCCGACTCGCCCCTTTCCCCGAACGACAGGCAGACGACAGTGATGTCGTAGCCCTGCCTTGCGTGCGCCGCGATCGCGCCACCGGCCCTCCAGACGAAATCCGCCGAGTGTGCGCTGACGACGAGTCCGGTCTTGTTCTGCATATCCATGCTCCTCAAATTTTCGAGGCAACACTGGCATCGATCGTATCCCAAGTGCTAATACGAAAGCTGTGCCGTGTTATAGCTTTTTGCGAATCTGATTCTAGAGATTGCATGATCGCCACCGACCTCAACCTCCGCCACTTGCGCGTCTTCATGCAGGTCTGCGAGATGGGCAGCCTCAACCGTGCCGCTGCGCAGCTGAACGTCTCCCAGCCGTCTGTCACGGTGGCGCTGGCCGGCATCGAGGCCCGCTTTGGCGCACGGCTCCTCGACCGCTATGCCGCCGGCAGCCAGCCGACGCCGGCTGGCACGGTGCTGCTCGCCCGATTGCGCCGCATGGATGACCAGCTCACTGCCGCCCTCGGTCAGGCGCTCGGCGCCAGTTCACAGCGCGACCCGGCCCTGATCTCCAAGGCGCTGGTGCGCATCGGCTTTCGCCAGATCGAGGCGCTGATCGCGCTTTCCGGCCGCGGCTCCATAACGGAAGCCGCCCGCAGCGGCGGCAGCTCGCCGACCGCGCTGCACCGGATCCTCCACGAATTGCAGGCGAATGTCGGAAAGACGATCTTCGTGCGGGGTCCGAGCGGCGTGGCGCCGAACGCGGTCGGGCACAGGCTTGCCATGCGGTGGCGCGTGGCACTGACCGAACTCGAACAGGCCGTTGACGAACTGCGGGAACTCGAAGGCCGTATGGAGGGGCGCATCAAGATCGCAAGCCTGCCGCTTGCTCGCACCTTGCTGCTCGCCCGCGCGATCAACCCGCTGCTGGCAGCCTATCCCAATGCTCGGATCGAGATCACCGACGGCTCCTATGAACTCCTCTCCCAGCAATTGCGCATCGGCGCGAGCGACATTCTCATCGGCGCGCTGCGCTCGGGAAGCGATCTTGCCGGCCTGAGGACGGAGGCACTGTTCGACGATCCCTATGCAATCGTCGGCCGGCCGGGTCACCCGCTCCTCGCAGGTGGCGCGACGGGCGCCTCACTCGACGATCTCGCAAAACAGGAATGGGTGGCCCAGCGGCCGGGTACACCCATCCGCGCGGCCTTCGATGCCCTGTTCGAAGGTTCGTCCGCGCCGCCGCGCGCCAGCATCGAAACCAGTTCGCTCGTCCTGACCCGCGCCATCATCCTGGAAAGCGATCGCCTGTCCATGCTCTCCCGCCGGCAGATTGCCATCGAGGAACGCGAAAACCTGTTGAGCCTCATCCCCGTCGCAGAAGATGTGCGCGCACGGCTCGGCATGCGCACCATCGGCATCACGATGCGTGAAAACTGGCTGCCAAGCGGGCTGCAATCCCGCTTTCTCGAGCATCTAAGACGCCAGCCGAGTTTCCCCGATTTTTGAGATCAGAGAGGCGATGCCGGCTCGGCTATCCCCTCACTCACGGTCCATCGTTTTTCGCGATACGAACCGCCTCCAGGAAGGCCAGGATGATCGGGCTGGAACCGTTCTGCGTGCGGTAGGCGATGCGATGCATCGAGGAAAAATCGAAGCTCGCCGGCTTCAACGCGCGAAGACGGCCCTCCTTCACCCAGGGCGCGGCAAAGTGGCAGGGCAGGAAACCGATGAAATGGCCCGACAGGAGCATCATGGCCTGCCCCTCCATTTCCACCACCGAGGCGCTCGCGCGCGGATGGCCGACCAGATAGAGATCGTCGAAGTAGCGGTAGCGCCGAACGGAGAAGCGGCTGTTCTCGATATCACGCAGGTCGATGTCGCTGTCCTTCTTGCCAAAGAGCGGATGCTTCGCCCCGCAATAGAGCGAATGGGGCTCCGACGTGAAGTCGATATAGGTCACGCTCGGGGCTTTCTGGGAAAACGGGCCGATCGCAACGTCGAGCTCGCCATCGGCAACCATCTGCTCCAGTTCCGAAGGCGTTCCAAGCGTCAGCTCGATGAAGACATCCGCACCACCCGCCAGCAGGCGGTCGATGGCGCGATGCAGCCCCAGCTGCTCGCTCGTATAGATCCCGTCGGAAGCCCCGACCCGTAGCCGCCCCGAGAGATTTCCCGTGGCGGAACTGACGCGCAGCGTGAAATTGTCGAGGTCGAGGAACAGTTTCTGCGCCGCATCATAGGTCGCCTGGCCGATCTCCGTCAGCCGGAACTGCTGTTTCCCGCGAAAACACAGCTGTGCGCCGATGCGCTTTTCCAGCTCCGCGAGATGGGTGCTCAGCGTGGATTGCGAGAGGTTGAGCGCGATCTGCGCATCGGCAAAGCCCCGCGCATCCGCAAGGGCGACGAAGACCCGCAGCAGGCGGATATCAATATTGTCGAGGCGGCGCATTGCAAATACCCATACATCGGTAATTTTCAATGCAACATTGCAAACAATTTGATTTACTTCAATGCATGAAATGGCAAATCTGCCCCCATAACAAACAAGGGGATCGACAATGAACGCCATCTTCAAGCTGGCTGCAGCCACAGCCATGTCTCTTACGACTGTATCGGCGGCCCACAGTGCCGAGCAAATCAGGATACTCACGCCCACCTGGCTTGGCTTTGCCCCCGTGCATGTCGCCATCAAGAACGAGTGCTTTGCCAAGCGCGATCTCGACGTCACCATCCGCTTCGAAGACGACCTTGCCAATGTGATGGCCGCCATGACCCGGGGGGACATCGAGGTCCAGATGCGCTCGGTCGGCGAATATCAGGGGCGCCCGCGCGACAAGGACACGCCTGGCATCATCATCGGTATTATTGACGAATCCGTCGGAAGCGACGGCATCATTGCCGATGACAAGATCAAGACCGTCGCCGACCTCAAGGGCAAGACGATCGCTGCCGAACCCAACATCCCGGCGCGGCTGCTCCTGCAGATGGCCTTGCGGGAAGCCGGGCTGTCGCTCGCCGACCTCAGCCTCAAGGATATCGCCTCGGCGGACACCGCGGCGGTCTTTGCCGATGAAAGCATCGCCGCCGTCGCCACCTACGAGCCGTTCATGTCGCAGGCGATCGCAAATTCCAGCCGCCCCGGCGCCAAGCAGTTCCTGACCTCCAAGGACTATCCCGGCCTGATCGTCGACGCGATCATCGCCCGCAACGACGATCTCAAGGCCTCACCCGAGAAGTACGCGGCCTTCCTCGCCTGCATCTACGAAGCCGTCGATTTCATCCACGCCGAACCGCAGCAGTTCGCGGAAATGGTGGCTCCCGAGTTCGGGCTGACACCCGATGAGGTGACCGGCATCGTGAAGGGCAGCCTCGCCTACACGACCCTGGCACAGGCCCGGGACTATATGGGCACCGGCGGCACGCTCGGCAAACTCGGCACCGTCTTCGATACCGTCATGGACCTGAACCTGGAGAACGGCGCAGCCGACAACAAGCTCGTGGCAAGCGAGCAGATCGACAACTCGATCATCAGCACACTGCCCGCCACTCCGTAACGCTCCGGAAACCGGAAGGCCTTTACTCGGCGCCTGCCAAGGTGCCGAGGCCCCTTCTCTTTGCCCTGGTTTGCCCATGTTCAAGAACCTTTTCGTCTTCAGAGGCCGGGCCACGCCGTTCGTGGAAGCACTCGTCGGAGCCGCCGCGGCCATTCTGCTGCTGGCCATCTGGGAGATTGCCGCCCGAACCGGACTGATCAGCTCGCAGTTTCTCCCCGCGCCAAGCCGCGTCTTCACGGCCCTGTGGAGCATGTTCACGCAGCAGTCGCTGCTCTATCACACCGGGGTCTCCGCCGCCCGGGTCTGGGGCGCCTTCCTGATTGCGGCCGTGATGGCCATTCCGATCGGCATCCTGATGAGCAGCTACCGGATCGTCGGCGCCGCCCTCGAACCGATCGTCGACTTCATCCGATACCTGCCGGTCCCAGCCCTCGTACCATTGTCGATCATCTGGTTCGGCGTCGGCGAGCCGACCAAGATCTTCCTCCTGTGGCTGGGCACCTTCTTCCAGCTCGTTCTCTTCGTCGCCGATGACATGCGCCGCGTGCCGAACGAGTTCGTCGAGGTCGCAAGGACGCTCGGTGCGAACTCCCGCCACGTCATGACCGATGTCGCGCTGCGCGCCATGGCGCCGTCGCTGGTCGACAACCTGCGCATCACCCTCGGCTGGTGCTGGACATATCTCATCATCGCGGAGATCGTCGCCGCCGATTCCGGCATAGGTTACGTCATCTGGTCTGCGCGTCGGTTCGTCAAAACACCGGAGGTCATTGCGGGGGTCGTCGTCATCGGCCTGATCGGGCTCATCACCGACCAGCTGCTGCGCCTCGCGCACCGGCGCCTGTTCCGTTACCTGTGAGGCCGACCATGCAAGACTACCTTCAGTTCGACAACATCACGAAGGTCTTCGGGCCGGTCAACGTCGTCAGCCGTACGAGCCTTGCCATCGAGCGCACCCAGTTCGTCGTCTTCCTCGGCCCGTCGGGCTGCGGCAAGACGACCCTGATGCGCATGGCCGGCGGCCTCGATACCCCGACGGAAGGCTGTGTGCGGCTGGATCGGGAGATCATCGACAAACCCGACCGGCGGCGCGGCATGGTGTTCCAGTCCTATTCCTCCTTTCCCTGGTTGACGGTCGAAGGCAACATCGAGTTCGGCATGCGCTACAGGACCGATCTCACGAAAGAGGAAAAGACGGCCCGCACCCGGCACTATCTTCGCCTCGTCGGCCTCGAGGATTTCGCCGGCGCCTACCCGAACCGCATTTCCGGTGGCATGCGGCAGCGGGTGGCGATCGCACGGTCCCTTGCCGCTGGATCCGACGTGCTGCTGATGGACGAACCGTTCGGCGCGCTCGACGCCCTGACACGCGAGCGACTGCAGGTGGAGCTCCGGCGGATCCACAGCCGCGAGAAGAAGACAATCATCTTCGTGACGCACGATGTGGAAGAGGCCGTCTTCCTGGCCGACCGCATCATCGTGTTCTCGCGCCGCCCTGCCCGGGTGGTCGCGGATATCGATGTCGCCGCAAGGCTCGGCACCGATCGTACGCTCGAATCCCGCGAATTGCCCGAATTCTTCGCGCTGCGGAACCACGTTCTCCACCTCATCCGCAACGAAACGGGAGACATGATGTGAACCTTTCATTCCAGGGAAAAACCGTGCTCGTCACGGGGGCGAGCCGCGGCATCGGCCTGGGTGTCGCCAGGGGGTTTGCCGCCCGTGGCGGCGACGTCCACATTCTTGCAGACGACGACGGCGTGTTCGACGCGGCAAAGGAACTCGGCGCCCGGCCCTACAAGGTCGACATCACCGACGGCGATGCCGTGCAGGACGCGTTGTCGACCATTCCGCGCATCGATGTCCTCATCAACAATGCCGGCTTCGAGCGCATGACGCCGCTCGTCTCGGAGAGCGAGCGTGTCGAGGAGGTCTTCCGACGGATCATCGAGATCAATGTCATCGGAACCAGCACGGTAACCCGCCGGTCGATCGCCCGCATGCGGCCGGGCAGTGCGATCGTCAACACGGCATCGATCTGGGGACGCGTCGCCGAGGCGCAGTTCGATGCATATGTGGCCTCCAAGCACGCCATCATCGGCCTCACGAAAACCTGGGCGAAGGAACTCGGCCCGCTCGGCATCCGAGTCAATGCGGTCTGCCCCGGCTGGGTGCGCACGGAAGCATCCATGCGGTCGCTCAGCCTGATGGCTGCCGCGCGTGGCACGAACGAGGCGGCTCTTCTGGCGGACATTGTCGCCGGCCAGGCCCTCGCGGGCCTGATGGAACCCGACGACATGCAGGAGGCCTATCTGTTCCTCGCTTCGGAACGCGCCACCAACATCACGGGTCAATCCCTGGGGGTAGACCGGGGAGAGGTGCCATGGTGAAACCGCTTGCAGGAAAGAAAGCGATCGTCACGGGCGCAGCCAGCGGCATCGGAAAAGCGGCGGCGATCGCATTGAGGGAGGCCGGAGCCGAAATCATCGGCCTCGACCGCGCGACACCGAGCCTCGATCTGGAGATATTGCGCTGCGACCTGACCGTCGAGGCGGAGGTAATCGACGCGGTCTCGCGCGCTGCCGCCCGGCTCGGCGGCCTCGATATTGTCGTCAACAATGCCGGCATCATCGAGGAGGTCCCGCTCGCGGACATGTCCGCAGAGCACGCTGACAGGATGTATGCCGTCAATGTCCGCGGCGCGATCTTCGTCGCGCGTGAAGCCCTTCCCCACCTGCCGGCGGGCGGCAGGATCATCAACATCGTCTCGGAACTGGCCTATCTCGGACGCGCGAACGCCTCGATGTACTGCGCGACGAAGGCCGCTCTGCTGGCGTTGACCCGATCCTGGGCCCGCGAGCTGGCTCCGCGCATCCTCGTCAACGCCGTAGCCCCCGGCCCGACCGATACGCCGCTTCTCGATTTCGAGAACATGAGCATGGATATGAAAGCCGCCGAGACCGCCAATCCGCTCGGCCGGATCGGGCACCCCGCGGAGGTGGCGGCGAGCGTCGTCTTCCTCACCGGCCCCGGGGCGACCTTGTTTACCGGACAGTGCCTGGGGGCAAACTGTGGCGCGGTGATGCTGTGAAGGAGAGCACAATGAAGAATTCCGTATTCTGGGGTGAAATGACATGGTCCGAAATCGCCGAGAAGGTCGCCTCCGGCGCACCGGTCTTTCTGCCGCTCGGCGCGACGGAGCAGCACGGCCGACACATGGCCGTGAATGTCGACGTCGCGCTGCCGACGGCGATCTGCGAACGCGTCGCCCGGGCCGTTGGCGGCATCGTGCTGCCGACCATTCCCTACGGCAATCGCTCGCAGCCACGCTCGGGTGGCGGCCCCGCCTTTCCCGGCACGCTCAATCTCACCGCCAACACGTTCTCGCTCGTCGTCAGGGACGTGATCACCGAACTCTACCGGCAGAACATCCGGCGCATCGTCGTCCTCAACGGCCACTACGAGAATATCTGGCCGTCCGTCGAGGGGATCGAGCTGGCGCTCGACGCCATCGGCCGCGAAAAGGCCAGTGACCTCACGATCCTGCGCATGGACCATTGGGAACTGGCACAGCCTGCGACTATCGACAGGATCTTCCCGGACGGCTATCCCGGCATCGAGCTCGAACATGCAAGCGTGATCGAAACCTCGATGATGCTGGCGGTCCGCCCCGACCTCGTCGATCTTGACCGGGCGCTGCATGATGGTCCCGCGGCCTTCAAACCCTATGACCGGTACCCGAAGCCTGCCGAGGAAGTGCCGCCATCCGGGGTACTATCCCTGACTGCCGGATCGTCGGCCGAGAAGGGCGAATGGTTGCTCGCCGACTGCGAAAGCCGGATCGTCGACATCCTGCGCCAAGAGTTCAACTAGGAAACCGCCATGCAGAACGCCTTCCACCAACCCGTCGATGCGGCGAAGGTACCACGCTTCGCCGGCCATTCGACCTTTATGCGCCTGCCGGCGGTCGAGACCGCCGTGGGCCTCGACATCGCGCTTGTCGGCATTCCCTGGGACGGCGGCACGACGAACCGCGCCGGCGCCCGCCATGGCCCCCGGGAGGTGCGCAGCGCCTCAAGCCTGATGCGCAGCACCCATCACGCCTCGAAGACCCAGCCCTTCACAATCGCCAACATCGCCGATGTCGGCGATCTGCCGATCAACCCCATCGACCTCATGGATGCGCTGAAGCTGATCGAAGGCGGCATGCGCACCGTCATCGAGGCCGGTGCGCTGCCGCTTGCCGTGGGGGGTGACCATCTCATGACGCTGCCCGTCCTGCGCGCCGTTGCCGCGTCCGGACCGGTGGGCCTTGTCCATTTCGATGCCCATTCCGACACCAACGACACCTATTTCGGTGACAATCCCTATACGCACGGCACCCCCTTCCGCCGAGCCATCGAGGAAAGCCTCATCGATCCGCGCCGCACCGTGCAGATCGGCATCCGCGGCTCGATCTATGCCCCCGACGAACACGACTGGGCGGTGAAGCAGGGTATCCGCATCATCTATATGGAGGAGTTCGTCGAACGCGGCGTCGCTGCGGTGATGGCAGAGGCCCGCCAGATCGTCGGGGATGCGCCGACCTATGTCACGTTCGACATCGATTCCATCGATCCGTCGATGGCACCGGGCACCGGCACGCCGGAGCTCGGCGGCTTTTCGACCCGGGAGGCGCAGCACCTCGTGCGTCTGCTCGAGGGCGTAAACATCGTCGGCGCGGACGTGGTCGAAGTCGCCCCGCCCTTCGACCTGGCCGGGATGACGTCGCTTGCCGGTGCGACGATCATGTTCGAGCTTCTGTGCGTCATGGCGCGTCTCGTGGCGCGCAGGAGGGCAGGAGGCCGGGCGTGATCGTGCGTTTCCGGCCAGCCACACAAACGGGCGGTGCGCGACAGGCTCTGGACCATCGCCTGTTTCCGGGGCGAGAACCCCGGCCTAGTTGATGCGCAGACCCGTTGCGGTATCGAACAGGTGGATGGCCTCCATGTTCGGCCGCACATGGATTGTCTCACCGACGCGGATCGGTGTGTTGCGCGGAAATTCGACGGTCAGCATGCGCGCTTCGCCGATTTCCACATAGCCGTAGGTCTGGCTTCCCAGCCGCTCGGCAACGGCAAGCTCACCGCTGAACCAGGCCTCCTCCGGCGGACAGGCGACAAGGTCCTCCGGGCGGATGCCGAAAACGACCTCGCTGGCGGGCATCGGCTGTCCCCCCATGCCTGCCAGCGACAGGGTGCGCTCCTTCAGGCGCAGCGCACTGCCACTGCCGTCAGCAGCGATCGTGGCCGGCAGGGTGTTCATGGTCGGGCTGCCGATGAAGCGCGCGACAAACAGGCTTGCCGGGCGATGATAGAGCTCGAGCGGCGGGCCGATCTGCTCGATCCTGCCGGCATTCAGCACGACGATGCGGTCGGCCAGCGTCATCGCCTCCACCTGGTCGTGGGTCACGTAGACGGTCGTCGCCTTCATACGGTTGTGCAGCTTGGCGATTTCCAGACGCATCTCGACGCGCAGCGCCGCATCGAGATTGGAGAGCGGCTCATCGAAGAGGAAGGCCGAGGGTTCGCGTACGATGGCCCGGCCCATGGCAACGCGCTGGCGCTGGCCGCCTGAGAGCTGCGCCGGCCGCCGTTCGAGGAAGGGCTGGATCTTCAAGATGTCGGCGGCATGCGATACCCGGCGGTCGATCGTCTCGTCGGCCGTGCCGCGCATCTTCAGGCCGAAGGCCATGTTCTCGCGTACGCTCATATGCGGATAGAGTGCGTAATCCTGAAACACCATGGCGATGTCGCGGTCGGACGGCGGCAGCGCGTTCACCACCTTGCCGCCAATATCGAGAATGCCGCCGGAAATCTCCTCCAGGCCTGCAATCATGCGCAGGAGCGTGGACTTGCCACAGCCGGAGGGTCCGACGAGGACCAGGAACTCGCCGCTTGCAATGTCGATGTCGACATCGTGGATGACTTGCAGCGTGCCATAGGTTTTCCGGATCTGCCTCAATGCGATTGCCGTCACGGTTTTCTCCTCCAAAAGGCCAACTCGACCCTTGACCTTCATTATCGATATCAATATCAATAATGATAGCAGTGACGATTGGCAACTCCGAGAGCCCGCCGATGACGTATTTTTCTACAGCCCCGAATGCCCGCAGCCCGGCCAAGCCCGCCAAGTCGGCGGCCACCTTCAATGCGCTGAAGCGCGACATCATGCTGGGGGTGCTTCCGGCCGGCGCGGCGTTGACCGAGCTGGATCTGGCAGCTCATTTCGCCTGCAGCCAAGGCACTGTGCGCGAGGCCTTGCTGCAACTGCAGGAAGAGGGCCTGGTTCGCCGGCAGGGTCATCGCGGCACGCAGGTCTCCGAATGCACGGAGGCAGAGGCCGTCGAAATGTTCCGCGTGCGCCTGCAGGTCGAGTGCAGCGGCATCGTCCGGACACTCCAGGCACCCAGCCGCACGCTGGTCGGCGATCTCAAGGCGCTCTTTGCCGAAATGCTTGACGCCGCCAAGGTGGGCGACGAGCTGGAACTGGCCTCCTTCGACCGGGATTTCCATCGCCGCATCTTCCAGGATGCGCAGCTTCCGGCGCTCGATCCGATCCTGCATCGCTGCCTGGTGCACAATCACCGCTTCAAGATCTCGCGCAGCATCACCCCGCGCGATCTGGTGGCGACCGCCCAGCGGCATGGCTCGATCATCGAGGCGATCGAGAGCGGTGACGTGGCAAGGGCAAGCGCCGCCTTGCGCCATCACATCGCAACGATCGTCGATCTCGGCCCCGACGTCTTTCCGGACGCGACCCAATGAGCGCGATGCCGAACCCGTCGCAGCTGTCGCCGGAGATGGCGGCGCTGCTTGCGCGCGTCGCCGCTGAAACCGGGCCGCTGGTCGATCCGACGACCCTTCCGCCCGCCGAAGGCCGCGCACTTTCGGAAGAAGGCAACCGGCGCTGGAATGTCGACCTGCCCGCCATGGCGGCGATCGGTGAAACCTTCGTCGCTGATGACGCAGACCTCGGCACGGGGCGGGTACGCCTCAAGGTGCTGGTGCCTCCGGGTGCAGGCACCGGCGCGATCATCTTCGTACATGGCGGTGGTTTCGCCTTCTGCAGCCCGGAGACACACGAGCGTTGCGCCCGCGTCCTCGCGCTGGAATCCGGCTTGCCGGTGCTGCTGCCGGAGTATCGCCTGGCGCCCGAACATCCCTATCCCGCGGGCCTGATGGATGTCATCGCCACGATCCGCCGCGCCTTCGTAGCCTCGGCGCCGTTTGGCGTGGTGGCCGGCTCGCTCATCGTGTCCGGCGATTCTGCGGGCGCCAATCTCGCATTGGCCGCCCTGCTGCACGAAGCGAAGAACGGACGCCAGCCAGTTGCCGGCGCTCTTCTCTTCTACGGCACCTATGCCGGTGATTTCCGCACCGAGTCCTACCGGGATTTCGAGAACGGACCAGGACTGACGACGGCGAAGATGCAGCGCTACTGGCATTGGTATGTCGGCGATCGCGACGCCTCGGCCGATCCGCTCGCCTGTCCCCTGCTCGCCTCGGACGAGGCGCTTGCGGCCCTGCCACCGCTCCACCTGATGGCAGCGGGAGTTGACCCCCTGCTGTCCGACAGCATCGCACTGCACGAGCGCCTGAAGCATCTCGGACGCGAGGAAACACTGACGGTGGTGCCGGGCGTTACGCACGGTTTTCTGCAGAACACGCTCGATCTTGCCGCCGCGCGGGAGGCGCTTCGGGCGGCAGGATCGGATGCCCGGCGTATGGCCGGTGCAAACTGAATTCGATTTTCAAAGGAGGAGACAATGAAAATCTGGAAGACACTGGCCGTAAGTGCCGCATTCGCAACGTCGCTGCTGGCGAGCACCGCATCGGCGGAAACCGTTCGTTTCTGGTATCACTTCGACAATCCGGAAAATCCGATGGCGGATCTTGTCGCGAAGTTCGAAGCTGCCAATCCGGGCATCGAGATCGAAGCGGAAAACGTTCCGTGGAACAGCTACTACGACAATCTCTACACCGCGCTCGTTGGCGGCAATGCGCCGGATGCCGCAATGGTGAAGCTCTTCGCCCAGCCGCGCCTGCTTGAAATGGGCGCGCTGGAGCCGCTGGGCGCGAAGATCGACGGCTGGGTCGGCAAGGCCGACCTGCTCGACAACCTTCTCGAGCTCAACAAGGGGCCGGACGGCCAGCAATACTACCTGCCCATCCAGTATGTCGTGCTCTATCTCTACTATCGCGCCGACCTGTTCGAAGCCGCCGGCCTGACACCACCGAAGACCTGTGACGAATTCCGCGATGCGGCCATCAAGCTCACCAAGGCACCGGCGACCTACGGCTTCGGCCTGCGCGGCGGCAAGGGCGGGTGGGACCAGTGGGGCGCCTTCGTCCTGTCGCAGGGTGCCAAGCTCGAGCCGGGTGGCCTGACGACACCGCAGGCGATCGCTGCCAACCAGTGGCTGATCGACCTCTTCCAGAAGGACAAGGTCATTCCCGCGTCCGCGCCGAACGACGGCTTCCAGGAGATCACCGCGGCCTTCAAGAACGGCACGACGGCCATGACCATCCATCACGTCGGCTCGTCGAACGACATGGTCAAGGCGCTCGGCGACAAGGTCTCGGCCGTGCCGGTGCCGGAATGCGGCGGCGGCCACTGGACCTCCTATGGCGATGAATCCCTGGCGATCTTCTCTTCCTCCGAAGTGAAGGATGCTGCCTGGAAGTGGATCTCCTTCCTTGCCGAGGGCGAGAACAATGTCGCCTTCAACAAGGCGACCGGCCAGATGACCGTAACCAAGAGCGGTTCGGCCAACTGGACGCTGCATGAGCGCCGCTTCGTCGACGCCACCGTACAGTCCCTGCCCTTCGCCCATGTGCTGCCGCAGAACACCGCAACGTCGGAATTCGTCAACACGGCCTGGCAGACGGCCATGCAGCAGGCGCTGACCGGACAGATCACCTCCGAACAGATGATGCAGCAGCTCGAAGCCCTCTTCGCGCAGCAATGATCTTCCCTGGAGCGGGCGGACCTCCATCCGCTCCACCTTCCCATCCGCCCCGCCCGAACACCAGGGCGGATGGGATCTTTTGATTGCCAACGGCCGGGAACGACCGAATGACCGCGACAACCGCCCCCCTATCGACTGCCGTGACCATCCCCACGCCGTGGAGCGTGCGGCTGATGCCCTACATGCTGCTGGCGCCGGCAGTGCTCGTCACGCTCTTCATCGTCTTCTTCCCGATGGTGCAGGCGGTCTTCACCAGCCTCTACGACCTCATCCTCTGGAAGCCGAATGCCAGCCGCTTCGTCGGCTTCGGCAACTATGCGAAGCTCTTCGCCGATCCCGTCTTCTGGACCGCGCTCGGCAACACCGCGATCTGGATCGGCCTGACGGTTCCGCTCCAGATGGGCCTTGGCCTGCTGACGGCACTGCTGCTCAACCGGGAATTCCCCTGGCGAGGGCTGGCACGTGCGCTCATCATCATTCCCTGGGCGCTGCCGAGCGTCGTGATCGCGTTGATGTGGCGCTGGATCTACGATCCCAACACCGGCGTGCTGAACGATATCCTGCTCTACCTCTCCGTCGTGCAGTCTGCCGTGCCATGGCTTGCCGATCCCAACCTTGCACTCTATGCCATCATCGCGACGCTGACCTGGCAGGGCTTCCCCTTCTTCGCGGTCATGATCCTTGCCGGCCTTCAGGGCATTCCGAAAAGCCACTACGAGGCCGCCTCGATCGACGGCGCCTCGGCCTGGCGACAGTTCGTGCACATCACGTTGCCCGGCATCGCGCCGGTGCTGGCAACGGCAGGGCTGCTCCGTGTCATCTGGGTCGCCAATTCCATGGACGTGATCTTCGTCATGACTGGCGGCGGGCCGGGTTATGCCACGCACACCCTGCCGCTCTACGCCTTCGTTCGTGCCCGCCAAAACCTCGATTTCGGCTACGGCACGACGATCGCCGTCACCTTCACCATCCTTCTCGGCGCAATCGTCGCCGTCTATCTCGCCCGGACCATGCGGGAGGTCGAACGATGAACAAGCCCTCCACACTCCGCCGCATCCTGACGACCGACCTGCCGGTGCTCGTCATCGTTCTCTTCGCCATGGCGCCGTTTGCCTGGATGGTGCTGACCTCGCTGACGCCGACCGAAACGCTGAACGCGACCGGCGTCTCCGTCTCGCCCGCCGGCTGGAGCCTCGACAACTACGTGCGCTTGCTCCGGCAGACCTCGTTCCTCGGCAACATGCTCGACAGCCTCATCATCGCCTGCGGCACCGTCGTGCTCGGCCTTGCCGTGGCGGTAACGGCGGCCTACGCCTTCTCGCGCTTCCGCTTCGCCGGCCGCAAGCTCTTGATGCTGCAATTCCTGCTCATCAACATGTTCCCGATCGTGCTGCTCATCCTGCCGCTCTTCGTGCTGATGCGCAAAGCCGGCATCCTCGATACGCATTTCGGGCTCATCCTCGCCAATGCGACGGTCGCCATTCCCTTCGCCGTCTGGATGCTGACGAGCTATATCGGGGCGATCCCGAAGAGCCTTGACGAGGCAGCGATGATCGACGGCTGCTCGCGGCTGACGGCGCTGCGCCGCGTCGTCCTGCCGCTCACCATGCCCGGTATCATCTCCACCGGCATATACATCTTCATCACCGCCTGGAACGAGTATCTCTACGCCCTGACACTGGGCGGCAAGAACGTGCGGCCCGTCACCGTGGCGATCCAGACGCTGATTGGCGAATACCAGATCGAATGGGGCCTGCTTGCTGCCGGCGCCGTCGTCGGCGCCATGCCGGCCACCCTGCTTTTCCTTCTCGTGCAACGCCGCCTCATCGGTGGGCTGACCCAGGGCGCGGTGAAGGGCTGATTGCGAATGAAAGAGGACTGACCATGAACCCCGTCGGGTTGATCTCCATGCAATATGCGCGGCCCTTTTCGGCTGAACACTTCCCGCTGTTTTCCGAGATGCGAAGGCTCGGCTACGATTTCGTCGAGCTTCTCGTGCCCGAACCCGGCGAACTCGACCTCGCCGAGACGCGGCGCGCCCTGGATGCCGCCGGGCTCTCCGTCGTGCTCGCCGCCCGTGTCAATCTCCAGCGCAACCTCTCCTCGGACGATCCCGCCGCCCACCGTGCCGGCATCGATTATCTGAAATATGCGGCCGATTGCGCCGCCGCACTCGGCGCCACCATCGTCGGCGGCCCGCTCACCGGCAATCCGCTGGTCTTTGCCGGCCGCCCGCCGCAGCCGGTGGACGAGGCGGAGCGCCTCGCCCGCAAGGCGCGCTGCGTCGCCGGCCTGAAGGAGGCGGGAGACCATGCAGCCAGGCTCGGCGTCATCCTTGCCGTCGAACCGCTCAACCGCTTCGAGAGCGACGTGCTCTGCACCACGCAGCAGGCGATCGAGCTGCTCGACGCCGTCGATCATCCCGCCATCCAGCTGATGCTCGATACGTTCCACATGCACATGGAAGAAGCCTCGATCGCCGAGGCGATCCGGCTCGGCGGCAAGCGGGTCGTCCATTTCCAGGCCAACGAGAACCACCGCGGTTTCCCGGGAACGGGCGCCACGGACTGGGTCGCGGTGTTTCGTGCGCTGCATGAGATCGGCTATCGGGGGCCCGTGTCGCTCGAACCCTTCCGCCGCAACGACGACCGCTTCGGCGTCCCCTTCGCACAGTGGCGGCCGCCGCACGAGGACGAAAGCGAACGCCTCGCCGCCAGCTGCGAATTCATCAAATCCCACATCCTGCTTACGGAACATCGTCGATGACACTCAAGATCGGTTGGATCGGCTGCGGCATTCATGCCACCCAGATGCTGCTTCCGCAGCTCGTTCGCCATGACGTGCAGGTGACTGCGCTCTGCGATATCGACGGCGACAGGCTCACTGCCGCCGGACGGCAGTTTGGCGTGTCAAACCTCACAAACGATGCGGAGGCCCTCATCCGCCGCACCGATATCGACGCCGTCGGCATGGCCGTCGGGCCGGACCAGCACCTCATGTTCGGCAAGATGGCGCTGGAACGGGGTCTGCCCGTCTTCATGGAGAAGCCGCCATCCGGAAGCGCTGCGGGCGCCCGCGAACTGCTCGCCGCTTCGGAAAAATCCGGCAAGCCACTGCTTCTCGGCTTCATGAAGCGCTATTCGGCCGGCAACAAGATCGCGGCGAACATCCTGCGCTCCGGCCGCTTCGGCCCCGTCTACGGTCTCACCGGCTACTACATGACGGCACCCGGCTACTTCGCCGGCAATGTCGATTACACCGGCTTCTTCCTGCATCACTGCGTACACTACATGGACCTCGTCTCCTTCCTCGTCTCGCCGGTCACGAAGCTGACGGCGCGCAAGGTCGAGAAGGATCGCGGCAAGGTGCTCTTCCACGTGCATTTCGACTTCGAATGCGGCGCGATCGGCACGGTCGCCATGGGCACGGCGCAGTCACGCGGTGCGCCGGTCGAGCGGCTTGAAATCATGGGCGATCACCAGCGCATCGAGGTGGACAATGTCATCGACGTGCGCTGGAACCGAAACCCGCCCTTCAAGATCGACGACCCTGCCGGAACACTCGACGATGCGGTCGACACGCTGACCTGGAAGCCGAATTTTACCGCGGCCGCCAACGAGGACCCGAAAGGCTACCATTCGCTGCTCGCCGACGTCATCCCGGCGCTTGCCGGCCGGCAAACGTCGGCACCGACGATCCGCGAAGGCGTGATCGCCATGGAGCGGCTGGAAACGCTACGCCGCGAACTTGCTCTCTGAGGGTCGGACAGGTGATCCAGACATCCGTCATCCAGTTCGGAACAAGCCGGTTCCTGCAGGCCCATGCCGACCTGTTCCTGTCAGAGGCAGAGCCGAAGCGGGCGATCACCGTGGTGCAGACATCCGGCGATGCGGCCCGCAGCCACCGGCTTGCCGCGCTCGCCGCACCGGAGGGCTATCCGGTACGGATCCGAGGCCTCAAGGACGGCCGCCCCGTCGATGAAACAACGACCGTCACCTCCGTCCGACGCGGCCTGTCCGCGGCGAACGATTGGCCGGAAGTGGCGCGGGTCTTCGTCGAGGAGGCAGCTTTCGTCCTCTCCAACACCGGTGATGCCGGTTACCAGGGTCAGCCGGAGGATGCCGCGGCTGCCTATCATCCGGCCATGAGTTTCCCCGCGAAACTCTTCCACCTGCTTGCCGCGCGCCATGCCGTGGGCGGCGCGCCGATCATCGTGCTGCCGATGGAGCTGGTCGTCGACAACGGCAAGGTGCTGAAGGCTGCCGTGCTGGCAGTCGCGCGCCGGCAGACGAGCGATGCTGGGTTGCTGTCCTATATCGAAAACGACGTGGTCTGGGCGAGCAGCCTCGTCGATCGTATCGTGTCAGAGCCCATCGAACCGGCCGGTGCGATCGCAGAACCCTATGCGCTCTGGGCGATCGAGAAGGGACCGGGCGTCGTCGCGCCCTGCACCCATCCGGCCATCCAATTGGTCGACGATCTTAAAGAGATCGAGCGGCTGAAGCTGCATATTCTCAATCTCGGCCACACGGTTCTCGTCGATATTTGGCAGCGGCAAGGCGGCGCCGGCGATCCGATCGTGCGTGAATTCATCGCCCGGCCCCAGGTCGAGGAGGCACTGATGGCAATCTACCGGCAGGAGGTGCTGCCCGTCTTCGCCCGGCTGCCGGGCGGCGAAGGGGCCGAAGACTATCTCGCCGTCACCCTCGAACGTTTCGCCAATCCCTTCCTCAACCACAGGCTGGCCGACATCGCACAGAACCACGCCCGGAAGGTCGAGCGGCGTATCGGCGCCTTTCTCGATCTCGCCAGGCCTTTCGGCCTGCCCCTACCGCGCCTCGCCGCGATTGTGGCCGAAGCCGACCGTCCCGACGACCCTCCCAGCTTCAAATAGGGAGATGGTCTCCGCAGGCGGCGGCGTGACCGGATACACGACCTGCCCACGCGTCAGAAATTGCTCTGCAGGCGATAGCGCGAACCTGGATAGAGCAGCCGCACGGACGTGACCACCTGATCCTGCGACCAGGTGCGGCGGCGGATGCGGATGCAGGGTTCAAAACGGGCAATCGCCAATACCTTGCACTCCCAGGGCTGCGGCAGAACAGCCTCGATGAATTGCTCCGTCCTGGCGATGGGAGCGATCTTGGTGAGGAACGCGTTTGGCGTCGTCGCCGCGAAATCCTGTTCGAGATAGTCCGGTGCAATGGCCGGATTGACGAAGCGGTCCTCAAGCTGGATCGGCACGTCATCTTCGTGATGCACCATGACCGAATGGAAGCACTGCATTCCAACGCCCAGTTCCAGCGCCGCCGCCAGCTCATAGCCGCAGGTCTCGCTCTGAGCGAGGATCAGCTCGGTGCGATGAACCGAGCCGCGCTCCAGGATCTCGTCGGCAATGTTGCGCACGCCAAGCGCCGGAGCGCTGCGCTTCTTCGGCGCAACGAAGGAGCCCTTGCCCTGCACACGGGTAATCACGCCTTCATTGGCCAGTTCACGAAGCGCCCGGTTCGCCGTCATGCGGCTGACGCCGAGCGTTTCCACCAGCTCGTTCTCCGAGGGAATGCGATGATTGACCGGCCACTCTCCGGTTTCGATGCGCGTCCGGATCTCGGCCTTCATGCGCTCGTAGATCGGCGCGCCGCGATCCTTCGTATCCCTCGCCACAAGGCCGGTTTCCTCGTTCAACATCGCCACGGCACTCCGTATTTCAATCAGAACCTGCTTACAGACCATATGCGATCAAAGTAAGCGCGCCTTCTGATTCTTGTCACGTACTTGTCCACCAGAAGCACCAACTTGCATATACAACTTTGCCTTTCACGGTGTTTTTCACGATACAGCTTCAGGCAAAAAGCCCCACAAAGCAAGCGTTGCGGGACACAAGCCGGAGGGCAGGCATCTGGAGTCCCAGAATCCGCAAGGGTTCTATAATTCCTAGATCTCCTTGCTTGGAGCAATTTTGAATCCAAAAGACGCCCATCAGCGCAAGAATCACAATATCACGCTGATAGATCGATCTTACGGCGACAAAAAATGTCGCTTATAGGCACGCCCCGTAATGCATCGAGCGAGATAGTTGTCTACTAAGTTGTATAGTGAACTTTGCAAACGGCTCTGCTTGGCATGACCCGCCACGGGAGCGGCTTCGACAAATCTGGTTTTCAACATCACATCATCAAAACAGGGGAACTGACATGCTGAATTCCAAACTGAAATGTGCACTTCTTGCCGCCGCGGCGCTGTTCGGCGGCTCTGCCGGCACGGCGCATGCCTCCTATTGCGGCGATGGCAATACCGTCACCTTTGCGGGTATCGACTGGGAGAGCGGCGCCTTCATCACTGAAGTCATGAAGGAAATCCTCGCCAAGGGCTACGATTGCAAGGTTGACTCCATCCCCGGCAACTCAGTGACGCTGGAACAGGCCACCGCCAACAACGACGTACAGATCTTCGCGGAAGAATGGATCGGCCGTTCCGACGTCTGGAACAAGGCGGCTGCCGCCGGCCAGGTGAAGTCGGTCGGCAAGACCTTCGTCGGCGCGGCCGAGGGCTGGTTCGTGCCGGAATATCTCGTGAAGGGCGACGGGGCCAAGGCACCGGACCTCAAGAGCGTCGCGCAGCTTTCCGACCCGAAATTCGTCGAACTGTTCAAGGATCCGGAAGAGCCGGCAAAGGGCCGCTTCCTCAATTGCCCGTCGGGCTGGACCTGCGAGGGCGTCAACACGGCCAAGCTCGAAGCCTACAAGCTCGGCGAGAGCTACGTGAATTTCCGCCCCGGCACGGGTACCGCGCTCGACGCAGCGATTGCCGCCGCCTATCTCCAGCAGGAGCCGATGCTCTTCTACTACTGGAGCCCGACAGCGATCATGGGCAAGTACAAGCTCGTCCAGCTCGAGGAGCCGGCTTATAGTGAAGCCTGCTGGAAGGAGCTGACCAGCGCCGACGGCAAGCGCGACGCGGGCTGCGCGTTCCCCTCCGTCGAGGTGGCCTACGGCGTCAACAGCACCTTTGCCGGTGCGGCGCCTGAAATCATGGAAATCCTCGAAAAGGCGACCTTCCCGCTGGAAGAGGTCAATGCGAGCCTCGCCTACATGACCGACCAGAAGGTGGATGCTGCCGCGGCTGCCAAGAACTTCCTGCAGACCAAGGCCGACGTCTGGGGCGGCTGGGTCTCGGTGGACGCCAAGGCGCGCATCGAAGCCGCCGTCAAGTAACCCGCGAGAACCGCGCGCCGGCCTCCCGGCGCGCGGTCTTTCCCGTCAGGACAGGACCGGCCGCCGGATGGCGTCGCCACGCGCGAGGATTTCACCGATGTTTCCCGAAGCCTTCCATATCTCCATCCGTGGCCCCATCAACGATTTCGTTCAGTCGCTGGTGGTGAACTACGGGTTCGTCTTCAAGGCGATCTCGCAAACCCTTCTCCAGGCCATCCTCTTCGTGGAATGGATCCTGCGCGGCCTGCCCTGGTGGGCCGTCTTCATCATCTTCCTGGCGCTCGCCTGGTTCGCATCGAAGAAGATCTCGCTCGTCATCACCGTTGCCGTCATGCTCTTCGCCGTCGGTGCGCTCGGGCTCTGGGACCTGACGATGCAGACCTTGGCACTCATGCTGATCGCCAGTCTCATCTCCGTCGCCATCGGCGTGCCCATGGGCATCTGGCTGGCCAAGAGCGAGCTGATGCGGCGCATCACCCTGCCTGTGCTCGATGTCATGCAGACCATGCCGAGCTTCGTCTATCTCATTCCGGCGATCATGCTCTTCGGCCTCGGCAAGGTACCGGCGGTGCTCGCCACCATCATCTACGCCGTACCGCCGCTCATCCGCCTCACCGACCTCGGCATCCGCCAGGTGGACGGCGAAGTCGTGGAAGCGGCGACCGCTTTCGGCGGCAGCCCGCCGCAGATCCTCTTCGGCGTCGAACTGCCGCTTGCCACCCCGACCATCATGGCCGGCCTCAACCAGACGATCATGATGGCGCTCTCCATGGTCGTCGTCGCCTCGATGATCGGCGCGCGCGGCCTCGGCGAACAGGTGCTGAACGGCATCCAGACGCTTGACGTCGGCAAGGGGTTGGAAGCTGGCCTCGGCATCGTCATCCTCGCGATCGTGCTCGATCGCATCACGCAGGGGTTCGGCCAGATGAGCCGGAAGGAGCGCGGCAATGACTGACATCAAGATCCGCAACGTTTCCAAGATCTTCGGCGGCAACTGGAAGACGGCCCTCGCGATGACCCAGCAGGGCGCCGACAAGGGCGAGGTGCTGGCCAAAACCGGCTGCAGCGTCGGCCTCGACAATGTCAGCCTCGATATTGCGGGCGGCCGCATCTTCGTCATCATGGGCCTGTCGGGCTCCGGCAAATCGACGCTGGTGCGCCACATCAACCGGCTGATCGAGCCGACCAGCGGCGAGATCATCGTCGACGGCAGCAATGTGCTCGACCTCAAGCCGAAGGATCTGCGCGATTTCCGCAATCGCCGCGTCAGTATGGTGTTCCAGAATTTCGGCCTGATGCCGCACCGCACGGTGTTGCAGAATGTCGTCTACGGCCAGCGCGTGCGCGGGCTCACCAAGATAGACGCCAAGCCGATCGGCATGAAGTGGATCGAGACCGTAGGCCTTGCCGGCTACGAGAACAAGTTCCCGCACCAGCTTTCCGGCGGCATGAAGCAGCGCGTTGGCCTTGCCCGGGCGCTCGCTGCCGATACCGACGTCATCCTGATGGACGAGGCCTTTTCTGCGCTCGACCCGCTGATCCGCGCCGACATGCAGGACCAGTTGCTCCAGCTCGAAAAGAACCTGCACAAGACCATCGTCTTCATCACCCATGATCTCGACGAGGCCTTGCGCATCGGCGCGCAGATCGCGATCCTGAAGGACGGCAAGCTGGTGCAGGTCGGAACCCCGAACGAAATCCTCAACAGCCCCGCCAACGACTATGTCGCCCGCTTCGTGCAGCGCCGCGCCGGCGCAGGAGAGGCCCAGCATGCCTGAGACGATCGTTCTCGATCGCCCCCTCACCTGGCAAGAGATCGCCGCCGTCGCAAAGGGCGCGGCGCTCTCTCTGTCAGACAAGACCTGGACGCGCATCGCCAATGCGCGCGCCATCGTCGACGCGCTCGTCGAAAGGCGGGTGCGCGGCTATGGCATCAATACCGGCGTCGGTGCGCTCTGCGACGTCATCGTCGATATTCCCGAGCAGCGGGCACTCTCGCGCAACATCCTCTTCAGCCATGCCTGCGGCGTCGGCGAACCGCTTGGGCGCGAAGAGACCCGCGCCGTGATGGCCGCCCAGATCGCCAATTTCGCGCACGGCTATTCCGGCGTGCGGTTGGAGACGGTGACGGCGCTGCTGGCGCTGCTGAACGCCGATATCCTGCCCGTCATTCCCTCGAAGGGCTCGGTCGGCTATCTCACCCACGCCGCTGCCATCGGTCTCGTCCTGATCGGCGATGGCGAGGCGCGCCACGGAACGGAAACGATCACTGGCAGGCAGGCGCTCGAAGCGCTCGGCATCGTGCCGCTGGTGCTGGAGGCGAAGGAAGGCCTCAGCCTCGTCAACGGCACGCCCTGCGCCACCGGCCTCGCGAGCCTCGCGCTTGCCCGCGCGTCTCATCTTGCCGACTGGGCAGACGCCGCCGCGGCGATGACCTATGAAAATCTCGGTGCGCAAGCCGACCCCTTTGCGGCCCGCCCCCTCACGCTGCGCACCTCACCCGGCCTTCAGACCGTGGGCGAAAACCTGCGCCGCCTGCTTACCGGCAGCCGCCTGCTCGCGCACGCGGCGGGCTCACGCACACAGGATCCGCTCAGCTTGCGCGCGGTGCCGCAGGTGCATGGCGCGGTGCGTGACAGCATCGCGCAAATCGCCGCAGTGGTGGACCGGGAACTATCCAGCGTCACCGACAACCCCGTTGTCGCCGGCTCGCGCGAGGCGCCGGAAGTCCATTCGCAAGCCCATGCGGTCGGCGCCGCACTCGGCCTTGCCATGGACGCACTCGGCATCGCCGCAGCCGAGCTTGCGGCCATTTCCGAACGGCGCATCGACCGGCTCGTCAACCCGCTCGTCAGCGGGCTGCCTGCCTTCCTCGCGGATGGCAGCGGCGTCGCCTCAGGCTTCATGATCATCCAGTATACGGCTGCCGCCCTTGTCGCGGAAAACCGCCGCCTTGCCGCCCCCGCCAGCCTCGACGGCGGTATCACGTCGGCCCTGCAGGAAGATATTCTGACCCATGCCACCCCGGCCGCCGACAAGGCGCTCGCCATCATCGCCAATCTCGAAACCGTGCTTGCCATCGAAGTCATGGCCGCCGCCCAGGCCTACGACATGCGTCCTGGTCTGAGCGACAAGGCTTCCGGTACGAATGGCCTCTATGAACGGATACGCGGGATCGTGCCCATCTATCGGGATGACCGGCCGCTCAATGGTCTCCTCGCCATGACGCGAGAGTTCATCAGCACGAACGCGACCTGACACCAAAACCGCCTTGCGGTCGGTATGAAGCGATTGGTGGGCGTGTCCGTCCGGGCCAGTGCGGCAAGGGCGTACAACAAGGTGCCCACCGGCTGCTAGAACTTGTAGCCGACGATCGCCATGAACGACGGCTGCAGTTCTCGTTCAACAATCGGGCTATCCGCAGCATCGCCCAGCAAGGCGCCCATGCCAACTTCACCCCGCATAAGCCAGTTTTCCGTTGCCATATATGTCGCGGATACCGAGAAGTCGACGCGTTTCAGAGACGCCTGGGGCTTGAACGCACGCAAACCCGATGCCGCCGATTGCGCAGCCGTCACGCCGAAATAGGACTGCATGTGCTCCTCGTTGGCAACCGTGGCGGAAATGCCCGCCGATACGAAGAAACGGTCGGTTACGGGCGCGGTATATTCGGCACCGAATTTGCCGATAAGGCTCTCGCTCCCCCCGACCGTCTGATCGACCTCCGCATAGAGCTCCAGCGCCTCCCACCGGTAGGTGGCCCTTGCGCCGATGGTCGCGGCAAAGTCGATGTCGCCGAGGCCCTTCAGCCGGTCACCATCGTCTTCGTCACGCCCCATTTCATAGCCGACCTTACCGGCCAGCGAGAAGCCCTGATGCGTGAAAGCGGTGACGGAAATCCCGCGGGGATCAAGCGTTAGCCAGTCGCCGTAAGTGAAGATGACCGCCGGCAGAGGGCTGACCTTGAAGCCCCTGCTCCCCTCATATTCGGGAGCGTACAGCGCACCTGCGCCAACGATCAGGCTCCACACAGCTCCGTCAGCCGATGAGGGCTCGAACCGCGCCGGGTCGAACGCGGGTTCGGCAACGCTCCCTGATGCGGCGTCAGCTGCATGGCTTCCCGATGGTACGACCAACGGTATCAGCACCGCGCCGACTGCGAAAAGGAGCTTGAGTGTCTGATTGGCTTTTTTATCGGGCTGCATACCTGCTCCACACCATTGATCGCGCCGCGCCACAGAGAAACCGGCGCGGCGCTCGACACCTCCTTGTCCCTCCAAGGGAGCCCCCTTGGGTGTGTTGTTTTGTTGCGGTTTGTTACGGTGAAGGGTTGTTCACGCCGACAGGAGACAAGACGCCTGCTCCGGATGCAGGAATGTGTGCGTTGTAATAAATCTTAACACAACCGAGCGGTTTGGACGCACAAGCGGCCACACTGCTGTCCCTGATCGTCTTTAGCCTTTGCCACAGTCCCCTCCGGAGAAAGGCCGGTGAAACACGGGAAGCCTTGTTTACTCCTACCACAGTAACATTGCCGCAACGGCAACCGACACCCCGCCGGTGTCGGCTTTCACCCCCTTGAAATCGCCAGGGAGACGTTCGTGAATAGCGCGAAAAGAAGCCCGCACATCCTCATCGTCGAGGATGATACGGAGATCGGCCGGCTGCTGGTGGAAACCATGGTGGAAAACGGTATGCAGGCCACGACGGCGGATGACGGACACGCGATGTTCGCGCTGTTGCGACGGCAGGCATTCGACCTTGTCATTCTCGACGTCATGCTTCCTGGTGAAGACGGCATCAGCCTTTGCCGGCGATTGCGTGCGGACAAGACGATCCCCATCATTCTGCTGACCGCGCTGGGCGAGGAGGTGGACCGGATCGTCGGGCTGGAGGTCGGAGCCGACGACTACATCACAAAGCCCTTCAGTCCGCGGGAGGTCGTAGCCCGAATCCGAAGCATTTTGCGTCGTGCTTCTTACGGGCCGGCGGCTGGTGATCGTCAGATACCGCTGCGCTTCGACGGCTGGCGCATCGACCCGATACGCCGTCAGGTGCATGACCCTGCGAACACGCGGGTTGCCCTTACAACCACCGAATTCGACCTCCTGCTCGCCTTCTGCCGAAATCCCGGTCGCGTCATAACACGCGAGGAACTCTTGACGCTCACGCATTCCGGACTTGCCGGCCCCATCGAACGCAGTGTCGACGTGCACATTCGCAGACTGCGGCAGAAGATCGAAGTCGACGCGTCCGATCCCGTTCTTCTAAGGACGGTCCGGCTTGGCGGCTACCTTTTTACCGCCGCCGTCGAGGAGGCGTGATGCGCTTTCCAGGCTTCGGTGCGAGGACGATCCGCGGGCAACTCATGCTGGTCGTGATCCTTGCCATCGGCTCCGTCATTGTGGCCGGACAGGTAATCGAACGGATCAAAACCTTCGACTACGCTGATGCAGTGGACGTCGATCTCGTCGGTCAAAGGGCCTTGACCCTCGCCCTTCTGCTCGACGGCGCTGACGATGCCCAAAGGCAGCGCATCCTTGCGCGTTCGGCCGAGGTCGGCATCGAAATCGACATCGTGCCGCGCGACGCGCTCGAGCGCATTGCAGGCCCGGACGGGTTTCGTTCGAAAATCGGCTCGTTTCTGGCATACCTCTTCCCGCCGGATGGGAACTTGCCCGATGGATCGAAGATGATGCTGGTCGGGCGCAAGCCGATGCTGTCGCTCCCCATCAACGACAAAGAATTTCTCCTGTACAAGTCGTTCCCGGACAGCGTTCTGACGACGGACATCACGGGGCGCATCGTGTATTACTCCCTGGCGCTGGCGATTTTGGGGGTGCTCTTCTCCATTTTCGCCGTGCGGTTTCTGACCGCACCGCTCAAGGCGATCTCAAGCGAGATCCGCGATACCGACGCGTTCCTTTCCCGCTCCACGCTTGTGCCGGAAACCGGCAGCCTCGAGATCAAGGATCTGGCGCGGGCGCTCAATGAGCTCCGGACCCGCATCCACGAGATGATACGCAACCGGACAGGAATGTTGCGGAGCGTCAGCCATGACCTGCGCACGCCGTTGACCCGGGTGCGCCTTCGGGCAGAACGGATCGGGGATGCGGCGATCCGCGACCAGATCCTCGCGGATGTCGAACAGATCAATACCCTGATCGACATCACCCTGGACTACCTTCGCGACGATCGCGACAGGGAGGCGTGCGAACGTACCGACGTCGCCAGCATCATGCAGACCATCTGCGCCAATTTCACGGACATGGGCGCCCATATCAGGTATGCAGGTCCGCCCAGACTGGTCTGGCACTGCAAGCCCATGGCACTTTCGCGGGCGATCACGAACCTCTGTGAAAACGGCATCAAGTTCGGCGGCGAGGTCACGATGAGCCTGAAGTCCACTGACCAATACCTCAGCATCGGCATCCAGGATCGTGGCCCCGGCATTCCCGAGCAGTTTGCGACACAGGTGCTCGAACCCTTCTTCCAGATGGATCCTGCCCGTACGGGCAATACCAAGGCGAGAGGTTTCGGTCTTGGGCTTTCCATTGTCGACGAGATCGTCCGTGATCACGGCGGCCAACTGGAATTCGAGAACACCGCGCCTCGTGGACTATCGGTACGGATCATCCTCCCGAAGGCCTCACCGCGCACGTCGGATTGACCCGAAAACCGCCCGAACCTCTCCGGATCACTGCATGCCGGTGTCCTCCGGCGGGCAACGACAGGTCCCGGCGATACGCACGCGGGTTCACTCAAAAGTTTTCGCCTCTCCTCGCAACCGCCAAACTCCGTTGCCAAGCACTTCACGCGGCCTCGGCGCCCTCTAGCAGCACCATTTTTCTTTCTAGAACGCTGGTTTTTCAGATGTTTTCGGGTGCTCGCCCGGTTTCAATCCACCCCTAAATCCACCCTTTTGCGCTCGCTTAGCGCCTGTCCAACTCCCGTAAGCATCGCGCTGTTGTGGAAGCGTCAGCTCGGATGTTTTACGGGCTCGATGAGGGCTAGTAACGCGGGCAAGCCCATTTTAATATGAGCAACCCCGCGTAACGGTTGAATAGTTCGGATTTATGAGACCTGTGCGCGGAAATTTGTAGACGGCTGAATTTGCTGCGTTTTCGCATACTGGAAGTGGTGTGCGGCGATTTT
>NZ_KQ410748.1 GCF_001262505.1 Shinella sp. SUS2 | reverse complement strand
CCGGCGGTCTCAGGCCGGCGCCACCGTGGCCGACTGTTGCTCCGCCCCGTGGCCGGTTTTTACTCCGCCGTTGACAAGCAGCCGATAGGTTACGCCGGGAAACTTCGCCCCCGTCGTCGCCTCGCTGGTCAGCGTGATGCCCGCGCCCAAAGCCACCATTCGGATCAGTGTATCCCTGTTGTAGACGGGGCAGCGCTCGACGCTTGGAGCATGACCTAGCTCCGATAGGTGCTTAAAGAGATAGTCATAAATTTCTGGGCCTGGATCCGCCTCGCTCACGATGAAGTGTTGGCCGCGCAAGTCGGCCCATTCGATCCGCTGCTTCGCGGCCAGCTCGTGTGTCTCCGGCAAGACTACAAAGACATGCTCGTACCAGAGCCTCGTCACTTCACATCCCATCGCTCTTGGATAGCCGGTAAGGAAGGCGATATCGATCTCGTGCAGCCGGACGGCGGCGATGTGAACAGCGGGTGCGCCCTCGACAAACTTTGTGCGGACGCCAGCATGCTGTGCGCGATATCGCTCGAGAAGTTCGGCGATGAATCCTGACGCGAGCGACGTGAATATCCCAATCCGCAGCACGCCCACCTCAACCCTGCCTGCTGCCCGAACCTCTTTTACGGCTAGATCGAGTTCATTGATGACCCGTCGCGCTCGTTTCACGAAATTTCTACCGGCTTCGGTTAACAAGACACCACGCTGATAGCGGATGAACAGCGCCGCGCCAGCCTCGTCTTCCAGATCGCGGATGCGTCGGCTGATTGCCGATTCCTGCACACCAACCGCTATCGCCGCCTGCCGGAAGCTGCCGTGTTCGGCTGCCGCGATCACATAATGAAGCTGACGAAGCTGGATTTCGGAATGGCGATCAAGACCGAGCACTCACCGCGACTCCCAGCGTTCTAGCGGTCGGGCAGAAGGCTTTCCTACCTCCTTCGAGATGAGTGCATAGTTTAAGATGAAAACATGCATGCCATATGCCAGCCGCAGGCAAACGACCAGTTTATCCTTGAAGGATCTTCGCGCGCCAAAATCGGCAGCCTGCATACTTTGCAAACATAACTCCTGTTAAACCCATGAATCACGCAGATCGCATCGCGGGAATCCCAAAACCCGCATCGCCTAAAAATCTTCCAAAGTAGTGCTAGTTCCAGGCTTCCGAGCTACCGAACGCCTCATCTGTTCTTCGCTTCTCTGATCGAAGGAAACGATCAGGATGCTTTCACATACTCTCCAGGAGCGTCAGCGGCCGGCGTCTCGATGTTGCTTGTCCCGCCGAGCCGAGGGGGCATCACCCGGTCGCCCGAATAGCTCGCAAGCCATGCCGTCCATTCCGGCCACCAGGAGCCTTGGCGGGTTGGTGCAAGCCGGACCCATTCGTCCGGCGAGACATAGGCGTCGCCCGGCACGCGTTTCATGATCTGATAGTGGCGGCGCGGACGCCCAGGCTCGCTGACGATACCGGCATTGTGGCCGCCGTTTGTCAGTGCAAAGGTGATCTCGGTGGGGATGAGGAGATGCAGTTTGTAGACTGAACGCCAGGGAGCGACATGGTCCGTCGTCGTTCCCACGCAGAAGATCGGGACACGCACATCGCCGAGCGAAACCGGGTGCTCTCCAACCTGATAGCGACCGGAAGAGAGATCATTCTGAAGATAGAGCCGTCGCAGATATTCCGAATGCATCTTTGCCGGGAGCCGTGTTCCATCCGCATTCCAGGCCATCAGGTCGTTCATCGGCCGTCGTTCGCCGAGGAAATACTCGTTTATGATGCGTGACCAGAACAGGTCGTATGAGCGCAGCATCTGGAAAGCCGCGTTCATCTGCTCGGCATGCAGGTAGCCGACTTCGGCCATCTGCGCTTCCAGCAGAGCGATCTGACTTTCGTTGATGAACAAGCCCAGCTCGCCAGGTTCGGTAAAATCCGTCTGGGCGGCAAGCAGCGTGACGGAGGCAAGACGATCGTCGTTGTCTCGCGCCATGGCCGCAGCGACGATCGAAAGCAGAGTGCCACCGAGGCAATAGCCTGCGGCGTGAACCTTGCTCGCCGCCGTGATCGCCGTGACGGTATTAAACGCGGCCTGAAACCCGAGCTCGATATACTCCGCCATCCCCATGTCGCGATCATCGGCGTCCGGGTTCTTCCAGGAAATACAGAACACGGTGAACCCTTGATCGACGAGATAACGGATCAGGGAATTGTGGGGCGATAGATCGAGGATGTAGTATTTCATGATCCAGGCCGGAACGATCAGGATCGGTTCAGGGTGGACCTGGTCAGTGGTCGGCGCATACTGGATCAGTTCGATCAGCCGGTTCCTGAACACGACTTTGCCAGGAGTGGTGGCGACCTGTTCTCCGACGACGAAATTCTCAGCACCGGCCGGGGGCAGGTTGGACATGCGCCGGGCAACGTCGTCAAAAAAATGCGACAGCCCGCGAGCAAGGTTCGCTCCCTCCTCGTCGATGCTTTTTTTGATCACCTCTGGATTGAGCGTCGCGAGATTGGTCGGCGACAGCATTTCGATCCACTGTTTGGCGCCGAAAGCGACGAGGCGTTGATGATGGGAATCGACACCCCATACGTCGCGGGTAGCTTCCTCCCACCATCTCGTCTGCATCTGAAACGATTGCCCGAGGACGTTAAACGGCCACTGCGCCCAGGCTGGATCGCTGAAGCGGCGATCGGTAAGCGGCGGAAACTTCGAGGCAAGGCCATCGTCGTGTTCCGACGACAGTCCCGCGTTCAGCAGCGCATGGATCTGCTCCATTTGCTCGAAAGCCAGGCGAGACAGATCGGCCCGCTTGCCAGGACTTGTCGCGAGATGGCTTGCCCAGTCCATCCACGCCAGCAAGGGAGATTCGGGCGAGATCGACGACCATATCTGCGACCATGCCGCATGAACGTCCTCATCTATGTTGCGGCTCTGCGATTCTTCTTGTTCTTTCATGACGATCACTTCATCGACGCCACGGTGTCCGGGTGGCGCATAGGGTAAACGGCGTTATCTCGAATGAGGCGGCAACCGGCTTCAGTTTTGGCGCTTGCGTGCACGACCCCGAGGATTTGGCGTCCTGCGTGCTGCCGAATTGTCAGAAGCAGGCTCAGAACCGTCTGTTTGATTTTCGGGCGGCGCGCTCGGTTCTTCGGTCGAGGTGGAATCCGGTGACGCCTCGCGTTGCGCCGTCGTTCTCGCGTGCAAAGCGGCCTGCTCGAAGAAGCCTGTGACATAGGCCAGCGCGTTTGCGGCGGCTTCAGGCAAGGCTTCATCATCCAGGCGGACAAGTTCGCCTATGGCGAGGGCCGCCTTTTCGATATGCTCGGCATCAGATCCTTCAAGCAAAGCTGGGATCGCCTTGATCGCTTCATCTCCCATATGGGAGAGCAAAAGCGCCTGTTCGCGGACAAGAACGCGAAAGTCAGCTTGCCTGGGTCCTGGCATCTCCGGATCGTCCCAAAGGCGGGCGGCACGATGGTAGAGACGTTCATCGACGCCACCACGATGTTTCAGCACATGGAAAAGCGCGCGGAGCGATGCCTCCAGCAACCCTCCCTGCTCGACCTTCGCCTCCAGCCCAGCCATCGACGCCTGGACCGTCCTGCGGTGTTCGGGTGTTCCCCCGGGGTGCGACCTCGCGGGGCGATCATCTGCAAGTGATTGTCCTGCGAGCGCTTTTAGCCAGGGAGAGCCGAACATGAGGCCGAATGAAAGCGCGTAAATTTCGTCCCTGTGGTCGCGATAGCGATCCAGAAAATGCACAAGTGCATCGGAGAAGTCCTTCTGCATCTGCAAGAAGGGATTGTCGGACGGAACTGGCTGTCTCTTGTCTCCGATTTCGGCGGCAAGCTCACGCACTTCCGCGCCGAGGGGGTGATCGCTGGACCAGGATTCGAACGACATTCGCAAGGGATGCAACGCCTGCAGCCACCGTGCGGAATACGATGTCGCAAACGCGCGTACCCAAGGCTGGAGGGTATTGCGATAGAGAGCGAGATTGATTTCCGAAACGCGAGCGGCGGCAGCGAAGCGGCGATCCGATTCAGGATCCGGGCGAACGATCTCACGAACCTCCCCGACACTGCTGCGCCTGACCGACATCAGATAAGGATCCGTGACGTCGGGGGCGTTCTCGGGCGTAGCGCTGACGGTCGCACGATAGATGCCTGCCGGAAAGAGATCGATCTGATCGATCAAGCTGGCAAACTTGCGGTGCTCCTTCTGGCCGACGCTGCTGGAGACGAAGATGCCGAGATGGCCAATACTGTCGTGTGTGGTGTACACGATCGTCTGATCGTTGCTGAGAACATCCTCGTCACTGTCGTAGAGGTCCGTGATCCATCCGAGCGCCTGCGGTGGCGGTGAGATGTTGTCGCCATAGGAGCAGAACACGATGATCGGCGAGCGGATGTTACGCAAGTCCACTCGAAGCCCATCGGATGTCAGCAACTGCGCGGTGGAGAGCTTGTTTCCGATAAACAGATTGTCGACGATGTATTGCATCTCGACATCGTTCAGGAAAACGTACCCGCCCCAGTATTTCTCGAAGCCGACATAGCGTTCCCGCTCAGTGTCCACCTTCGCATAAACGTTGTACTGCTTTACCCATAACGTATTAGCCGGATCGAGATTTTCGAAGTTCTGAACGAGCCACGCGCCGTCGAAGCGGCCTGCTCCCATGTCACTGGTCAGGGCCGTCAGCCAGCTGCCACCGAGTAGCCCTCCGGCGTATCGCATCGGGTTGTCACCGGCCCAGTAGGACAGCGGTGTGCCCGCGACGATGAGTGGACCGAACAGCTCCGGCCAGACGGAGGCGGCCATCAGCAATTGCCAACCTGCCTGGCAGTTCCCGATCACCGCAGGCTTGCCCTCACTGCCAGGATGGAGCTGCGCGACATGCTCGACGAAGGCCGCGAAACACCGCATGACGTCTTCGACGGTTTGTCCAGGGACCGGATCCGGGAGGAAGCCCACAAAATAGCAAGGGTGTCCCGCCTTCAGCGCGGCACCGATCTCGCTGTCCGGCTTGAAGCCGCCGATGCCCGGCCCATGGCCGGCTCTGGGATCGATCACGACGAACGGGCGCCTGGTTTCGTCGACCACGTTTCCGTCCGGTGGTGTGATGCGAACCAGCCGGTAGTTGGTCGGCCGCGGCAGATCGAGGCCTGACAGAATCGGCTCACTGGTGAAGTTGAGGACACCAGGGCTGCCCTCGCGTAGCTTCTGGCGATATTGATCACCGACTTCACGCTCGATGTCGGCAAAAAGGATCGTACGCTGCCAGGCGTCGGCACCGTAGGCCATCCCGGCTTCGGCCAGCGCCCACGGGTCCGCGAGGAGTTCGGACCATTGCCGTTTTTTGATCGTGGTTTGGGTCATGGTGTCCTCCTGACGCAGTTACCCGTCATGTATGAGAGTTGCTGTTAGCCCTCAGTCTGCTTCAAGCGCCAGCGCGACGCCCTGACCGCCTCCGATGCACAGTGTCGCCAAACCTTTGCTGGCATGACGGCGTCGCATTTCGTGGATGAGGGTGACGAGGATCCGCGCGCCTGACGATCCGATCGGATGACCAAGTGCGATGGCGCCGCCGTTGACGTTGACTTTCGACGTATCCCATCCGAGCTCGCGGTTGACCGCGAGTGCCTGGGCCGCGAACGCTTCGTTGGCCTCGATGAGATCGAGATCGGTGAGGTTCCAGCCGGCCCGTCGAAGGGTACGCTGGGTCGCGCCGACCGGGCCGATGCCCATGAAGGCCGGATCGACGCCGGCGCTGGCATAGGCCTTGATCCATGCGAGCACGGGCAAACCCAGGCTCTTTGCCTTGTCCGCGCTTGCAAGCAGAAGCAGGGCGGCTCCGTCGTTGATCGTCGACGCGTTGCCGGCCGTGACGGTCCCGTCCTTCTTGAAGGCCGGCTTCAGCTTCGCGAGGGCCTCGCAGGTCGTGTCGGCGCGCGGCTGCTCGTCGGTGTCGAAACTGACGGAGCCGCCTTTGCGCTGCGGAACATCGACGGGTGTTATCTCGTCACGAAAGCGGCCGAAGGCGACAGCATCGGCGGCCTTCTTCTGTGAGGTGGCGGCGAAAGCGTCCTGTTCCTCGCGTGTCAGCCCATAGCGTTCCGCCAGGTTCTCCGCCGTGATGCCCATGTGATAGTCGTTGAACGCGTCCCAGAGACCATCGCGGATCAGGCTGTCCTCGAGCTGGGCGTGGCCGAGACGCAGGCCCGTGCGCGCCTTCGCAAGAATGTAAGGGGCGAGGGACATGTTCTCCTGTCCTCCGGCCAGCACCAGATCGGCATCGCCGCAGGTAATAGCCTGTGCAGCAAGATGCACTGCCTTGAGACCTGAACCGCATACCTTGTTGACAGTGAGAGCTGGCACAGCATGGGGGAGCCCACCCCCGATCGCCGCCTGGCGTGCCGGGTTCTGTCCGCTGCCGGCGGTGACGACCTGGCCAAGAACAACCTCATCGATCTCTTCGGGCGAGATGGCAGTGGTTTCGAGGACCTTCCTGATCAGGATTGCACCGAGAGCGGAGGCTGGAAGGCCTGACAGCCCACCCTGGAAACTTCCGATCGCGGTTCGGGTCGCGGCCAGTATGGCTATTTCTCTTGTCATCAAATCTCCCTTGAAAAAGGCACGCGAGAGACGACGCCGGACCTGTGTCCCGCGCGCGCCGAGCGGTCAGTGCATATGTTGACCGCCGTTCATCGATATGTTGCTGCCGGTCATGAACGCCGCGGCGTCACTGGCGATGAAGGCGACGAGAGCGGCGATCTCGTCAGGCTGCCCGAGGCGCCCAACAGGAATGCCGGCGACGATCCTGGCAAGGGTATCTTCGGGAACCGCAGTCACCATGGCGGTCGCGAGATAGCCGGGCGACACCGTATTCACGGTCACGCCCTTCCTCGCAACTTCCTGAGCCAGGGCCTTACTGAACCCATGCATGCCAGCCTTGGCCGCAGAGTAGTTGGTTTGCCCGAACTGCCCTTTTATGCCGTTGATCGACGAGATGTTGATGATCCGGCCCCAGCCGCGATCCGTCATGCCATCGATCAAGTGTTTGGTCACATTGAAAACGGAATCGAGATTGACGCGTAGGACAGCGTCCCAGTTTTCCCTGTCGAGCTTGCGCAGAGTGGCGTCACGGGTGATGCCGGCATTGTTGACGAGGATATCGATCTGGTGACCCTCGGCGTTTATTCGCTCCGCCATGCGCTGGCATGATTTGAAGTCGGCCACATTAACGTCATAGGACGTGAAACTGTAGCCCTTGTCCCGCTCCGCAGCGAGCCACTCCTTGGCCGAACCCTCGTCGCGCGCGTGTGTCACCAGCACCCTGATTCCGGCATCATGGAGAGCCCGGGCGATTGCCTCGCCCAAACCTCCCATCCCGCCCGTAACCAGGGCCGTCTTCTGTATAGGCGTCATGGATCAAGCCGCCTTTCCGCCTTTCGGCGCATTTTTCCCGCCGGGGATCGGGAACAAGGCACCCCATTGCTTGAAGATGTCCTGGATCGGCTGCCCTGACGTGGCGCCGCCGACGGCTTCGCTGACCGCCCTCTGCCAGCCCTCAATGGCTTCACGCAGACCGTTCGTGAACTCCGTCTGGTTTTTGATGGCGATCTTCGTCAACTCTTGCGTGTCGCCGGCCCGTTGCTGGAGCACGCGCCAGAAAGTTTCACCCGGAAGGGTGGCAAGGTTTTGCCAGTTCTCGGCGTTACGCAGGTTTTCGATCTCCGACTTGGATTCGGCGATGGCTTCGTCACTCGCTTGGGACGCGACATCGAGCCAGCGATGGCCACCCTCCTGCAGGAGGCGGCCGATCTGGATTTGTAGTTCTGCGTTGGCCTTATAGAGTTTCAGGGGCACGGCATCGGTAGTCATTTTCACTTTCCTTTACTTCGTGGATGGCCCCTACGGGCGTAACTGGGCCGCTGCAAAAGCCGAGCGAAAGTTGCTGCGGTGAGTGGTCGAGCAAGCTAGCCGCGCCTTCACGAGCGCCCTAGATGCCCTCAAAATTTGGTGATATTCAGTATTATTAGATCGAAGTGACAGATCACATCCGGCTTAATTTCATTTTACAAAGCGCTTACATCCGTTGATTTCAATATAATTTGAAATCGTGTTTAGCTACGGTCCATTATACTCTTTGTCATCTTTGGTGACATCTATGTCATCATATGATGACTGATTCTGAAATTAAGTGGGCATGCAGGAGTTTGTCAATAGCAACTAACGTCTTTACGGCGGCGCCAAGCCAGCACGCTTCATAAGCGGCACGTCAGGGGCTTCCCAAGCGTCAGGCGTGGTGGCCTGGAGATCCTCGGTGGGCAAGCTTGAGATATCGACACCCTACGAAACCAAGGCCATTACTTGATCAAGTGTTGTTCAGCGGGAAACCAACGCGACGCCTTCATCTGGTCCGCTGTGGGCTGTGACGCCCCGGGGCAGTCGGCCGGACGAGCGGCGCGACCCAGTCATCCAGATGGATGATCACGAGGCTCTCGCCGGCAGCACGGACGTCATCGCGCAACGGCTGTCGTGGGCGCGTCACGTGCATCGCCGACGACAACCCAGTCCAGAAATCGCAGACTTCCGCCTGTCTACGGCATCAAGCCGGGCAAAGCCTCGGAAGCAATCACCTGCTCCTCGTCCGTCGGAATGATGATCACAGGGATCCGGCTCGCGGCGCTTGTTATGATCGCATGATTGGTGGCGTTCGCGGCGGGATCGAGATCGATGCCCAGCCACATCAGCCGGCTGCAGATGTCGGCCCTGATCGCTGGCTGATGTTCGCCGACGCCGGCCGTGAACACCATCGCGTCGAGACCTCCCATCGTCGCGGCCAGACGCGCAGCTTCTCCGGCTATGCGCAGTGTGAAGAGCTCCAGCGCCTCCTTTGCCTCTGGCGCCTCGCTGGCGAGAAGGTCGCGGCTGTCGGGGCTGATGCCCGAAACGCCGAGCAGTCCGGAGCGGTGGTAGAGCATGTCCTCCAGATCGGCGACCGGCATCCTTTCCTGCGATAGCAAATGCAGAAGCACGCCCGCATCCAGCGCGCCGCACCGTGTCGCCATCGGCACGCCGTCCAGCGTCGAAAACCCCATGCTGGTATCGACGCTTTGGCCGCCTTGCATGGCGCAAAGACTGGCGCCCGAGCCGAGATGGGCAGCGACGATCTTGCCGCCGGCCAGTTGCGGCCAGTTGCGGGCGAGTTCGCTGGCGATGTATGCGTAAGACAGCCCGTGAAACCCGTAGCGTTTGATCCCGCGCTCGTGGAGTCCGCGGGGCAGTGCGAAGCGGCGCACCAGATCGTCATTGGTGCGATGAAAGCTCGTGTCGAAGGATGCTGTCTGGCGAAGGTCCGGCCGCAGCCTTGCGACGGCGCGGATCAAACGAAGAGCCTGCGGCTGATGCAGCGGGGCCAACGCAACGAGCGCCTCCATCTGATGTAGCGAACGGTCATCGATGAGCACCGGGCCCGAGAACACGTCGCCGCCATGCACCACGCGGTGGCCGATCCCGATTAGGTCGTCGAGCCTGTAGCGCTCTGCCAGATGCGTGAACGCGTCGCCGAGCACCTCATCCAGTTCCTCGCCCACCTGTGCCTTGAGCTCGACGTCGACATGCTGCTCACCTTCCAGAAGCTGGAAACGCAGCGGCGTGGTGCGAAAGTCGATGACGCCCTTTCCGATTGGCTTGGGAGGCCGGCCTTCCACGGCGAACAGGCCGATCTTGACGGTCGACGAACCGGCGTTGAAGGTGATCAGAAGTCGACCGCTCATGCCGCCGTCCCCGGCATGGATTGTTTGCCGCGGCACACGAGAAGCTTTGCCAGAGCTGCCGAAGCGATCCGCGCGGATAACGGGTCGGAGCGACTGGTGAGCACGATCGGTACGCGCGCGCCCAGCACGATCCCGGCCGCCGTTGCTCCGGCAAAATAGATAAGCTGCTTGGCAAGCATGTTTCCTGCCTCAAGGTCCGGGACAAGCAGGATGTCGGCCTCGCCGGCAACGTCGGAGACGATGCCTTTGATGCGCGCGGCAGCGATGCTGATCGCGTTGTCGAATGCGAGCGGCCCGTCGACGAGCGCGCCGGCAATCTGGCCGCGCGCCGCCATCACGGTCAGGGCGGCCGCATCGAGGGTTGCCGGCATCTTGGCGTTGACAGTTTCGACGGCGGCGAGCACTGCGACGCGTGGTTTGTCGACGCCGAGTGTTCGCAACAGATCGACCGCGTTCTGGCAGATATCACGCTTGTGGTCGAGCGTCGGCTGGATGTTGATCGCCGCGTCGGTAACGATCAACGGTTTTCCGTAGGCAGGCACGTCCAGTGCAAAGACATGGCTGATGCGGCGCTCCGTCTTGAGCAGGGATCCAGGCGCGACGATCGCGCCCAGCAACTCGTCGGTGTGAAGGCTGCCTTTGACAAGGACGGCCACCTCGCCGGAAACCGCCAGTTCCACCGCACGCGCCGCGGCTGCATGGCTATGGGGCGCCTGTTCGATTGCTATCCCGTCGAGGTCGAGGTCGATCGCGGCCGCGGCCGCCGCGGCCCGGATCTTCGCCTCTGGCCCGACAAGGAGCGGTTCGAACAATCCTTTTTCGCGGACTTCGACGGCGGCAAGGATTGCCTCCGGTGAGCAAGGATGCACGATCGCCGCGCGTACCATCGGCAGTTCACGGGCCTGCCGGACGAAGGCGTCGTATCGGTCGCTGCGTGCCGTTGGAGACGCGCACGGGTGGGTGGCCGGCCATTCAATGGATCGTGCCGGCGCGATCACGGTCGCGGTGCCGGTAAGGATTTGCTCGCCTTTTTGGTTCGAGCATGTCGTGTCGAGAACGACGCCGCGGTTCGCCGGCAGTTTCCTGGTGACGCGAACCGTCGCGGTGATCGTGTCGCCAGACAGGACCGGCTTCAGGAACCGGAACTCCTGTCCGAGATAGGTTGTCCCAGGCCCGGGTAGGTGCGAACCCAGTACTTCGGAAACCAGGGTGCCGGCCCATGCACCATTCGTGACGGCGCGATTGAACATGCTCGCCGCCTCGGCAGCGTTGTCGGGCGACAGATCGACATCGCCCGTTGCCACCGGCGTGTCACTCTCGCTTTTGTCGCCGCTTGCGACCCTGACCAGAGAGGCCGTGTCGCCGAGCTGCAATTCGTCAAATGTTCGATTCCGGAGCATGCTGGGAACCACGGTGACCTCACTTCTGCAAAACATAGGTGCCGGGGGCATCACAGATCGGCGGAAATCCCGCGTCGGGCGCGCCCATCTCAGGCGCGGGAATGCGTTCAGACAGGGAGTGCGCCTCGAGCCAACCTTGCCATTCCTCCCACCAGGATCCGTCTTTTCTGGTCGCGGCGGCAACCCATTCGTCCGCGCCGAGGCAGAGATCGGCTGTCCGCTTCAAGGCGACGCTGTAGCGCCGGCCGCGATGACCGGGTTCGCTGACGATGCCGGCATTGTGTCCGCCGCTGGTCAATACGAATGTGACGTCGGTATCGGTGATCTGGTGGATCTTGTGGACCGATCGCCACGGAGCGACATGATCGCGCTCGGTGCCGACAACGAACAGGGGCACGCGGATGTTCTGGAGTGCTGCCGGGCGGCCATCGACCATGAAGCGGCCGGTGGCGAGTTCGTTATCGAGATAGAGCCGTTGAAGGTATTGCGTATGCATGCGGTACGGCATGCAGGTTGAATCCGCGTTCCACGCCATGAGATCGGTCATCGGAGTGCGCTCGCCCATGAGATAGTCGCGCACGAGACGCGACCAGACGAGATCGTTGCTGCGCAGGATCTGGAAGGCTCCGGACATCTGGTCTGACGACAGATAGCCCCGGTTCCACATCATGCTCTCGAGGAAGTGCATCTGGCTGGGATCGATGAAGAGCGCCAGTTCTCCGGGCTCGGTGAAATCCGTTTGGGCTGCCAGGAGGGTGACGGTCGAAAGCCGGTCGTCGCCCACACGGGCCATTGCGGCGGCGGCGATGGAAAGCAGCGTGCCTCCCAGACAATAGCCGGCTGCATTCACCTTGCGGCCGGGCACGATCGCTGCGATCGCATCCAGTGCCGCCATCACGCCCAGTCGCCGGTAGTCGTCGAGCGAAAGGTCGCGGTCGGCCTCCGTCGGATTGCGCCAGGAGACACAGAAGACCGTGTGTCCCCGCTCTACGAGATAGCGGACGAGCGAGTTGTGGGCCGAAAGATCGAGAATGTAGAATTTCATGATCCAGGCAGGCACGATCAGCACCGGCTCGGCGAACACCGTCCCGGTCGCAGGAGAATATTGAAGCAGCTCGATCAGGTGATTGCGATAGACCACCTTTCCAGGTGTGAGGGCGACGTCGCGGCCGGGAAGAAAGGCGTCGGCGCCAATCGGGGGCTGAGCGTTGGCGAGCCGGGTGGCATCCTCCATCCAGTTCTGGAAGCCCGAGACGAAATTCGAGCCTGCGCTCTGGATCGTCCGCTCGATCACCTCGGGATTGGTGAACGGGCTGTTCGATGGCGAGGCCATGTCCAGCAATTGGCGGGCCGCAAACGAAACGACCTCCTCGTGATGGGGTGTTACCCCCGGCACGTCGTGCGTCGCGTCGGACCACCATTGCTGCGCGAGAAGGAAGGCCTGGACATAGGTAGCAAACGGCTGACTGTCCCAGCCCTCGGCCTTGAAGCGATAGTCCGAGGCGAGCGGCTCGATGCACGCCGGTGCTTGGCCGTGAAGACCGACGGCGCCGAGATAGGCCGAAAGGCGCGCTCCCTGCCGAATGGCCGTCTCGGCCAGCTCCAGGCGTTTTCCGGGGGCGGACCACATATGCAGCGACCAGTCGAACAAGGCGAGCGTGAGCGCCGCTGGCGACAGTCCGGCCGTCAATCGGGCGGTACAGGCCTCGCGCAACCGGTCCAGGGCACGATATGCTTCCATGCGGGCATCGAGATCATGGCCGCCAGCTGGGGAAGTGGCCGCGCTAAGCCCGCTCTGCACCGTTCCCGCCATCAGCGGCGCGTCTCGTGCGGGACATGTTCGCGAGGAGAGTCGCAGTCCCGTACCTCGACCTCGAGCAGCGTGGCGATCACCTGCTTGACATCCTCTTCCAGAGCATTGCGCTCGCCTTCCAGCAGGGGCTCGGCTTTGATCACGTCCTTGAGAATACCGACACCCGCCAGAAATGCTGCGACCAGCGCGGCACGCCTTCTCGGTACCGACGGGAGCTTGCCGATCAGGGGTGCAACGAAATCCTCCTCCAGGAATTCGTTGAGCACGCGCGAGGCTGCCTGGCTGCCGAACGACTGGACCACGATATCGAGTGCGCCAATCTCGTTGGGGCCCTTCCGTGACAGGATCTGCTTCGCCAGAATGGAGGGCAGGCAGCCGTCGTCCTCGGCGAAGAGTTGCTCGGGCTTGCCGCTCTCTTTTACCGCTTCGTAGAACAGCTTCTCCTTGGATCCGAAGGAGCGATGGACATAGGCCATGTCCACCCCGACATCGGCGGCGATGTCGCGAAGGCCGGTATCGTCATAGGAATGGGTCAAAAAGCGAAGGATGGCGGCCTTCAGGATGCGGTCGCGCGTCGTGTCGCTGGCGTCCGGGCTGATCACTCGATTGGGCATTGTTTCTCCTAGCGGCCTCTTGACTGGTTGTCAGGTTTAGCTTCATAGAATACATCAGTCAACGATTGATGACTAAGGTTGCTCCTTTGGATTGTCTGGCGAATGCTGCCCCGCCAACTCTCCGGCGAAGAATTGTTGAGGGTATCGCCACTCAGGCCAAGCGGCCCGGCTGTATAGGGGCGGTAACGACAAAACAAGGATGCCGTGCGGTTCGATCGTCTTTCCGTCACGATCGCAGGTCGAGTGCCCGGCGCCATACGAATTTCGACAGCGCGGCACTCGATTGACGGCGCCCGGCGTATCCATGGTGAAGGAGAACAGCATGAACAGGACAATGAAGGCTGCGGTGGTCCGGGAGTTTGGAAAACCGCTCGTCATCGAGGAAACGGCGGTGCCGACGCCTGGCGTCGGTCAGATTCTCGTCAAGGTCGCCGCCGCCGGCGTCTGCCACACCGACCTGCATGCGGCCGAAGGGGATTGGCCGGTCAAGCCGAAGCCACCTTTCATCCCAGGACACGAAGGCGTGGGCCATGTCGTTGCGGTCGGGTCAGGCGTAAAGCATGTCAGGGAAGGTGACCGGGTCGGCGTGCCATGGCTTTACAGCGCCTGCGGCCATTGCCGGCATTGCCTGGGCGGGTGGGAGACGCTCTGCGAGGAACAACAGAACACCGGCTATTCGGTGAATGGAAGCTTCGCGGAATATGTCATCGCCGACCCCGACTATGTCGGTCACCTGCCGGACAATGTCTCCTTCGTCGATATCGCGCCGATCCTTTGCGCCGGCGTCACTGTCTACAAGGGTCTGAAAGTCACCGACACGAAACCGGGTGACTGGGTCGTCATCTCCGGTATTGGCGGGCTTGGACACCTCGCCGTCCAGTATGCAAGGGCCATGGGTCTCAATGTGCTGGCCGTCGATGTCGATGACGCCAAGCTCGATCTGGCCAAGCGCCTGGGGGCATCGCTTGCCGTCAATGCACGCAGCGAAGACGCTGTCGCTTTCGTTCGCAAGGAAATCGGCGGGGCCCAGGGCGTCCTCGTCACCGCCGTGTCGCCCAAGGCATTCGAGCAGGCGCTTGGCATGGTCGGGCGCGGCGGCACCTTGTCGCTCAACGGCCTTCCGCCCGGCGATTTTCCGCTGTCGATCTTCGACACGGTGCTCAACGGCGTCACGATCCGCGGCTCCATCGTCGGCACCCGGCTCGACCTGCAGGAGGCGCTCGATTTTGCCGGCCAAGGCAAGGTCAAGGCGACGGTCGAGACAGAAACCCTCGACAATATCAATGACGTGTTCGCCCGAATGCACAAGGGTGACATCCAGGGCCGTGTCGTGCTCGATTTCGAGGGCTAGCCATTTGCGCGGCATGACCGACAGGGGCGGCGCGGGCCTCGATCTTTCGTGGCGAGCCGGATGGTGATCGATGCAGGTCGACGCCTTTTTGTCCTTCACGATCGCAGTGATCCTGCTTCTCGCCGGCAAAATCGTCACCATGAACGCCGTGGTCCTGCGCCGCTATGCGATCCCGGAGCCGGTTGTCGGCGGCCTGCTTTGCACGGCAGCCGTCGCACTTGTTTTTGCCTTTACCGGCGAGAAGATCGTCTTCGAACTGGGCATGCGCGACTTTCTGCTGCTGCTGTTCTTTGCCGGCATTGGCCTCAAGGCTGATGTGCGGAGCCTTCTGGCCGGAGGCAAGCCGCTGGCGGTCCTGCTTGCGCTCGCCATCGTCTTCATGCTGTTGCAGAATTTCGCGGGCCTGTCGCTTGCGTCCCTGTTCGGGCTCGAGCCGAAAGCCGGTCTGATGGTCGGATCGATCTCGCTGACGGGAGGCATCGGAACCACGCTCGCCTGGGCGCCGATTTTCACGCAGCGGCTCGGGATCGAGAACGCGCTGGAGCTCGGGATTGCCGCCAACACCGTCGGGCTCATCGCCGCCTGCATTATCGGCGGGCCGATCGCCGCCTACCTGATGAAGCGCCACCGGATCGCCGGCAACCAGGATGGCGACTCCGACATCGGCGCGCCGTTCGAGCAGGCGCAGACCAGGCTGGATTATTTCTGCGTCCTCTGGGCCATCCTGGCGCTGAACGTCGCGCTCATGCTCGGGTTCGGTATCGAGAAGCTGGTCGCACTGAGCGGCTTGACCGTCCCGACCTTCGTCAGTTGCCTGGCCGCAGGCATCCTGATCCGCAATCTTATGCCGCTCGCCGTCGGTGCAACGGTGCGGCGGATCTGGCCAGGCGTCGAGGATGGGCTGGCGCTGGTGTCCGATCTGGCGCTCGGCCTGTTCCTGACGATGGCGCTGATGGGACTGCAACTGTGGCAGCTCGACGGCGTCCTTGTCTTCATCACCGCAGCGCTTGCGATCCAGATCGCCCTGACCGTGCTGTTCACCATCACCGTCGTGTTTCGCCTCATGGGCCGCGACTACGAAGCGGCCGTCATATCGGCCGGTTTCGGCGGCATCACGCTTGGATCGACGGCCACCGCGATCGCAAACATGACGGCTGTCACGCAGCAGCACGGGGCCGCCCACCGGGCGTTCATCATCGTTCCGCTCGTTTGCGGCTTCTTCATCGACATCGTCAACGCGCTGATCATCTCGGCTTTTGTCGGCTGACTCTTTGTTGGGACGCCGCGCCAGCACGGGGCATGCGGCGGCCTTCGATCGCTTGTCGTTGCAATCTTCGATCCAGACCTGCTTGGCTATGTCGAAGCGGGCTGCTGGTGGATACTGCCAATTGCGTCATCACTTGTTGACAAAAAGGTCATCGTTTGATGATATGCGGCCGCAACGCTTGTGCTTCGACATGCAGCCCTGTTGTTGCATCTGGCAAAGAAATCATCGGAGCACGTGGCTATGGATGCTGGCAAGGAGACGTCTTCTTCCAATTCAACCGGGTCTGGTTTGGGAATGAATTCATTCGATTTCGTGAAGGCGGCCTCGTCGGTGCCCGTCAAATTCTATTCCGGGCTGTATCGCGCAGGCCTCGATGCTACGGCGCGGCTGCTCCAGCAGCAGGCAGATTATCTGCACCAGTTATCGACCATCGACCAGCCCGCCGAGATGATGGCCGCTCACGGCGATCACGTCCGCAAGGTCCTGGCCGGATGGGCGGATGAGGGCAGGCGCATCTTCGAACGGGGCATGGCTGATCTCAAACCCGAGGCATGATCCGGAGCGCGCGATCGCTGCGCAGAGCGCGTGGTGCGAGGGGGCCGGACACTCGCGCGGGGGATGAAGGGGCAGGAGGGGATATAGGCCCTGATTGCAGATCGCCCGCAGCATAAATTCTTTCAACGACGGGGCAGTCGTGATCGGCCACGCCCCTCTTTATACACACGGCAGGACTTCATGGCGGACAACGTCTCGCGACGTCGCAAATCGGCGCCCACCCAACTTCAGATACTTTTTTGCAACCGAAAAACCGCGGGGTGGACGCAATGGTGAAGTCAGCGAGAAAATGGATCCTGGCGGTTTTGGCAGCCGGCGTGATCGCCGGCGGCTATTATGGTTGGCGGATGTATGACGGTTCGGGGCTGCCGGCCGGGATCGTCGCCGGCAACGGCCGGATCGAGGCGACGGAAATCGACATTTCCGCAAGGACGGCCGGTCGGATCAAGGACATCTTCGCCGACGAAGGCGTACTCGTCACGGCAGGACAGGTTCTGGCGCAGATGGACACCGACCAGCTTGTGGCGCAACGCCGGCAGGCCGAAGCGTCGCTGCAGCGCGCGGTCATCAGCATCGATACGGCCAGGAGCCTGCTTGCCCAGCGCGAGGCAGAAAAAGAAGCCGCCGCCGCCGTGATCGGTCAGCGCGAGGCCGAGCTGGACGCCGCGGACCGAAAACTTGCCCGCACGGAACAGTTGATCAGGACCAACACCACCTCGCAGCAGGTCCTCGATGATGACCGGGCGACCGCTCAACGGACGCGTGCGGCCGTTGCCGCTGCGAGGGCGTCGCATTCCGCTTCGGACGCGGCCATCGGCGCGGCAAAGGCGCAAATCATCGATGCCGAGGCCGCCGTTGTCGCTGCCAAGGCGGCAATCGAAAGCATAACTGCCGATATCAACGACACCACGCTGCGGTCACCGCGCGAGGGGCGCGTGCAGTACCGGGTCGCGCAGCCCGGAGAGGTCCTGTCTCCGGGTGGGCGCGTCCTGAACATCGTCGACCTCAGCGACGTCTACATGACCTTCTTTCTCCCGACCGCCCAGGCCGGGCGCATTGCGATCGGTTCCGAAGTGCGGCTCGTCCTCGACGCGGCGCCGCAGGTCGTTATTCCAGCCAGTGTCAGCTTCGTTGCCGATGTCGCCCAGTTTACCCCTAAGACCGTGGAGACGGAGGAAGAGCGGCAGAAGCTGATGTTCAGGGTCAAGGCGAAAGTCTCGCCGGACCTGCTTCGCAAATACATCCAGCAGGTCAAGACCGGACTTCCGGGCATGGCTTATGTTCGTGTCGATCCTGATGCCGAGTGGCCGGAACACCTGACGAGGGCGCTTGTGCAATGACGAAAGCGCCCGATGGCTCGAACGACAACACACGGGCCGCACCGGTCGCGAGCCTGGCGCGTGTCGGATTGTCCTATGGCAAGACGAGAGCGCTTGACGATGTGAGCCTCGATATTCCGCCCGGCATCATGGTCGGCCTGATCGGTCCCGATGGCGTTGGCAAGTCGAGCCTCCTCAGCCTGATCGCCGGTGCCCGCGCGGTCCAGCAGGGGCGGGTCGAGGTTCTGGGCGGCGACATTGCCGACACGAAGCATCGCAATCAGACCTGCCCGCGGATCGCCTACATGCCGCAGGGGCTTGGCAAGAACCTCTATCCAACGCTTTCGGTATTCGAAAACATCGATTTTTTCGGCCGCCTGTTCGGCCAGGACAGGCAGGAGCGCCAGCGCCGCATCAACGATCTGCTCGAGCGCACGGGCCTTGCTCCCTTTCCAGACCGCCCCGCGGGGAAACTTTCGGGCGGCATGAAGCAGAAGGTCGGTCTGTGCTGCGCGCTGATCCACGATCCCGATCTTCTCATCCTCGACGAACCAACGACGGGCGTCGATCCTCTGTCGCGCCGGCAGTTCTGGGAACTGATCGACGATATAAGGGGCGAACGCCCGGGAATGAGCGTGATCGTCGCGACCGCCTAGATGGAAGAAGCCGAGCGCTTCGACTGGCTCGTTGCGATGGATGCCGGGCAGGTGCTTGCGACAGGAACGCCCGCCGAACTGCTGTCGCGCACCGGAGCCGCCAATCTCGACGCCGCCTTCGTCGCTCTTCTGCCGCAAGAAAAGCGGCAGGGTCACCATGAGGTCGTCATACCGCCGAGGCCCGATAAGGGAGAAACGGAGTTTGCGATCGAGGCCCAGCATCTGACCATGCGCTTCGGCGACTTCACGGCCGTCGACAGTGTCAGCTTCCAGATTCCGCGTGGCGAGATTTTTGGGTTCCTCGGCTCGAATGGCTGCGGCAAGACCACCACCATGAAAATGCTGACCGGCCTCCTGGCGGCAAGTGAAGGAACGGCGAAGCTGTTCGGGCATGAGGTCGATCCGAACGATATCGAGGTGCGGCGAAAGGTCGGCTATATGAGCCAGGCCTTCTCGCTCTACTCCGAGCTTACGGTTCGCCAGAACCTCGACCTGCATGCCCGCCTGTTCAACCTGCCGCCGGACACGATCCCGGCGCGCATCGCCGACATGGCGGCGCGGTTCGATCTCAACGCGATCATGGACGCATTGCCTGACGCGCTGCCACTGGGTATCCGGCAGAGATTGTCGCTCGCCGTGGCGATGATCCACGCCCCCGACATCCTGATCCTCGACGAGCCGACCTCCGGTGTCGATCCGGTCGCGCGCGACGGCTTCTGGCAGATTCTCTCCGACCTGTCGCGCAATGACGGCGTCACCATCTTCGTCTCCACCCATTTCATGAACGAAGCCGAGCTTTGCGACCGCATTTCGCTGATGCATGCCGGCAAGGTGCTGGTCAGCGATACGCCGAGAAGGATCGTCGAGCAGAAATCGGCAGCCAGTCTCGAGGAAGCCTTCATCACCTATCTGGAAGAAGCGATCGGAAAACAGTCTCCACCTGCGTCCCCCCGACCCACGCAGCGTGAAGAGGCGGATGGAGCAAAGGCGCCCCCCTCAACTCCATCCGCCGCCCGTCGCGCTTTCGATCCACGCCGAATGCTCGCCTACACCCAGCGCGAATCGCTGGAACTGCGCCGCGATCCGATCCGCGCGACGCTTGCCATTCTCGGCAGCGTCATCCTGATGTTCGTCATCGGCTATGGCATCAACATGGATGTCGAGAACCTGTCCTTTGCCGTGCTCGACCGCGACGATACGACGATCAGCCGTGACTACACGCTGCAGATCGCCGGTTCCCGCTACTTCACCGAAAAGGCGCCGATCACCGACTACAATGACCTCGACCGGCGCATGAGCAATGGCGAGCTCAGCCTGGCGCTGGAAATTCCACCCGGCTTTGGACGCGACGTCTCGCGCGGCACCAGGGTGGAGATCGGCGCCTGGATCAACGGCGCCTCGCCGTCGCGCGCCGAGACCGTCCGCGGCTACGTGCAGGGCATGCACCAGACCTGGCTTGCCCAGAAGGCGCGCGAACTCTATGGCGACGCGGCGACGATCGGACAGTTCCAGATCGCGCTCCGATATCGCTACAATCCCGGCGTCGACAGCCTGATCGCCATGGTGCCGGCCGTCATCCCGCTTCTCCTGATGCTGATCCCGTCCATGCTCGCCGTTTTGAGCGTCGTGCGCGAGAAGGAGCTCGGATCCATCGTCAATTTCTACGTGACGCCGGTAACGCGCTTCGAGTTCATTATCGGCAAGCAACTCCCTTACGTCGCCCTTGCAATGCTGAACTTCGCCATGCTGACAGCATTCGCGGTGTTCGTGTTCGGGGTGCCGCTGACGGGAAGCTTCCTGACGCTCGCGGCGGCTGCCCTGCTTTACGTCGTCACCGCCACGGGCATAGGGCTCCTGATATCGAGCTTCATCAGCAGCCAGATCGCCGCCATCTTCGGGACGGCCCTCATCACGCTCATCCCGGCGGTTCAGTATTCGGGCATCATCGATCCGGTTTCCTCGCTCCAGGGCATGGGCGCCTATATCGGCCAGATCTATCCCGCGACCTATTTCGTGACGATCGCGCGCGGTACGTTTTCCAAGGCGCTCGGCTTCAACGATCTTGCCGCCTCCTTCATTCCTCTCCTGATCGCCATTCCGGTCCTGACCGGGATGACCGTGGCCTTCCTCAAGAAACAGGCGGCCTGATCGATGCGTCTTGCCAACATCATCCAACTCGGCGTCAAGGAACTGCGCGGACTTGCCCGCGATCCGATGCTTGCCGTCCTGATCATCTACGCCTTCACGCTGTCGATCTACACGGCATCGACAGCGATGCCGGAGACGCTCAACAACGCGGCCATCGCCGTGGTCGACGAGGATCAGTCGCCGGTCTCCTCGCGCATCCTGACGGCATTCTATCCGCCTTACTTCTCGATCCCGAAGATCATCTCGCAGCATGAGATGGACCGCCGTATGGACAGCGGCCTCGACACCTTCGCCCTCGACATTCCGCCGAACTTCCAGCGCGACCTGCTCGCCGGCAAGGCGCCGACGATCCAGCTCAACGTCGATGCCACTCGCATGACCCAGGCGTTCAGCGGCGGCGGTTACGTCCAGTCGATCGTTTCTGGCGAAGTGAGCGAGTACCTGAACCGCTACCGGGGAAACACGGCCGTTCCGGTCGATCTGGCGCTGCGCTCCCGCTTCAATCCCTCGCTCGACAAGGGCTGGTTCGGGGCGATCAACAACGTGATCTCGTCGATCACCATGCTGTCGATCGTACTGACGGGTGCGGCGCTGATCCGCGAGCGCGAGCACGGCACGATCGAGCACCTGCTCGTCATGCCGATCACCCCGACAGAGATCATGATCAGCAAGATCTGGTCGATGGGACTGGTGGTGCTGGTCGCCTCGACAGTTTCGCTCGTCTTCATCGTGCAGGGCCTGCTCAAGGTGCCCATTCAAGGGTCGCTTATCCTGTTTTTCGCGGGCACCGTGCTGCAGCTTTTCGCAACAACGTCATTGGGGATCTTCCTGGCCACCATTGCCGGATCGATGCCGCAGTTCGGTCTTCTGCTGATGCTCACCCTTCTGCCTTTGCGTGTCCTGTCGGGTGGTGTCACGCCGCGGGAGAGCATGCCGCAGATCATCCAGGACATCATGCTCGCCGCACCCGACACCCACTTTGTCATCCTTGCGCAAGCGATCCTGTTTCGCGGAGCCGGCCTCGATGTCGTCTGGCCGCAGTTCGTGGCGTTGCTGATCATCGGGGTCGTGCTGTTCGCCTTCTCGCTGCGTCGGTTCAGACAGTTCCTGCGCTAGGGATTGAGGCTCGTGGCGATGCACCCTTCGACGCAAAAACCAGACGATGGCGGTGAGCAGCCCCTGTCGCACTGCCATCGAACTCAACATGCAGCCAGCATTCTCTCCGCAAATGGCTGGTTCGCATCGAAGCCTCTCGAATGGCAGCGCGAGTTCTGCCGCGCCGGACGGCGGATCGCACTGGCGCCCGGTCAATGGATCTATGGGCAGGGTGACGAAATCAACGGACTTTGCGCCGTGCTCGAGGGGGCCTTGAGGCTCGAGGCACCCCTGGCGGGCGGGCATGATGCTCTTCTGGCGATCGTTCCGCCGCCGGCGATATTCGGTCTCACGACAAACAGCGGATTAACCTCGCGCCTGGCAACGGCGCGCGCCGCCCGACAGACCACGCTCCTCCTGTTTTCCAACAGCGCGCTTGAGCAATTGGCGGCACGGTTTCCTCAAACCACGCAGGCGCTCAATGACCTGCACCGGCAGCAGCTGGGCATGCTCGTGCGACTGGCGGCACATCTTCTGGTCTCTCCACCGATCGGCCGCATTGCCTATCGTCTCGATCAGGTCGCCGCGAACGGCGTCGCATCGGTGAGCCAGTCCGATCTTGCCGAGCTTTGCGGTCTTGCCCGGAAAATCGTCAACGCCCATCTGGCAAGGCTCGAGGCAGACGGCGTCATCCAGCGAGGTTACCGCGAGATCCGGATCCTTCGACCGCAGGCGCTCGCGGCCCTGATATGTTCTGCGGAGGCAACGCCGCAGCTGTCCGGTCGCGGCAGGCGCGGGGAGATCATCGCGACTGGCGCATAAATCTCGGCGAGATTGTCCCGATCGGTACAATCATTGCGATGATCTTCCGCTAGAGTAGTCATCAACTGATGACAATTCTAGGATCTGACGTCCGGCTTCAGGCCGTACATCGGGAGGTCTATCGATGTTCAATTCCAATGCTTTTACTGCCTTGCGCCGGGCCTTGTCTGTCCGCACCCTTCTTCTGATGTTGCTTCCGGCGGTTCCGCTCGCCGTGGCTCCTGTTACCGCTCATGCAGCAACAATCGGCGCGACAGTCGCAAACGTCAATCTGCGAGCAGGCCCGGGAACGTGGTATCCCGTGGTCATCACCATGCCGCCTAACGCCGCTCTGGCCATCTACGGATGCCTTGATTCAGGACCCTGGTGCGATGTCTCCTGGGCGGGCGCACGAGGATGGGTTTCCTCAAATTATATCAGCATCCGTTACCAAGGTCAGAGCGTGACACTGTCGCCGGCGATCATTCCGATGATCGGCCTGACCGTTGTTGCGTTCAACCAGGCCTACTGGAACAACCACTACGCCAACCAGCCGTGGCATGGAAACTGGAACACCTATTATCGACGCGGCGCTGCTTATGGTGGCCCAGGTTATGGTGGTGCTGGCCGAGGTGGCTGCGTTGGAGCCGCATGCGGCGGTTCGGCCGTCGTTCGCGGCCCTTACGGCGGCGGCGCGGCCGCACGTGGAATCTGCGGTCCGGACCGTTGCGCCGGTGGCGCCATCGGCCGCTATCCGGGCGGCGGCCTCGAAGTCCGGCGCGGCATCATCGACCGTTGAATGGCTGAGGCGAGGCCGGAGGGCTCGCCAAGGCTGCGCCTGTCAGCGTCAGGCGTCAGCTCGCGTGCAACCCAGCCATCAAGCCAGGCCGTAGGAGGAAACCTTTGCGCTCGGCCAGGGCCAACCATTGAAACGGCACGTCGTGCCGTCGGGCAACAACTGAACCGAAAGAAGAGGTTACCGATGACAGGGAACGACCATTCTATCGGACGCGGCTGCGGCGGCCGGCCAACGGGTCCGACTTTCCGGATGCGCGGTCTGGTGGCTTTCGCGGCCATCGCCGTCATCTCGGGCTGCGCAACCACGCCGCCGCCCTCGGTTGCGTTGTCCTCCTCAGCACTTTTGCGTCCGACCTCGGACAAGAGCAAACCCTATGCCTATCGCCGGCCGGATGTGAACTTCGCAGCCTATGGTCGCGTCATCGTTCCACCCACGGAAATCTACGCCGGTCCGGATGCGCAGTTCGGCAAGATGTCGGCTGCCGATCGTCAAGCGCTCGCCGTCTACATGCATCAGGAGTTTTCCAGGGTGCTCGGTCGCCGGCTTCAAATCGCCACGCAGCCGGGCCCGGGTACGCTGCGCGCCAGGCTGACCTTGACAGGAGCGGAAGCAAGCACACCGGTTCTGTCCACGGTCTCGCATGTTCTGCCAGTCGGCCTTGTCGTCAATGCGGGCGCGCAGGCGACCGGCGGGCGCGGCACATTCTCAGGCTGGGTCTCCTACGCCGTCGAGATCGAGGACGCCCAGACCGGCACTTTGCTCTATGCCCATGTCGCCAACAGGAGCGCCAACGCGCTCGACATCACCGCCAATTTCGGGCCGCTCGACGCGGCAAAGGCGGGCGTGCGCTCGGCAGCCGACAAGCTGGACAAGGAGCTCGCCGGCGCAACGCGATAGCGACAATGGAAGCTCGATCCGCTTCCCCGGATGACCGCGGGCACGCGCAGAACGCGCCACGACCTGCCTGGCGGATCGGCTTCTGCCGTTCCAGGCCGGTCCGGAGCATCCCAGACTTTGACAGGAGACCACGTTCTGACCGGAGCTTATTTGAAGACGCAGGAACGCACAGTTACGATCTGCCCTGAAACCCGGCGCCGATTGATCGGCCTGACCAGACTGTTCGGTATCTGCCTGACCGGCATGTTGCTCGTCGCCTGCGACGATGGTGCCAGGACGGCAGAGCCTTCCCCCCAATCTATCCGGGTGATTAAAGCCGCCGTGCTTGAGCAGCAGCGCGGCGCTGACGTCACCGGCGAGGTGCGCGCCCGCATCCAGACGGATCTTGCCTTCAGGGCAGCCGGGAAGGTGGTGGAGAGGCGGGCAGATGTCGGCTCCCGTGTCCGTGCCGGAGATGTGCTGGCGCGCATCGACGACACGGAGCAAAGGGCCGACGTCACGTCGGCGCAAGCCGGCCTCGTGGCGGCACAGGCGACACTCAATCAAAAGACGCTCGCCTACCAGCGTTATGCAGCGCTCGTGGAATCGCGCGCCATCGCCCAGGCGACCTACGATCAGGCGAAGGAAGAACTGGCGACGGCTCAGGGCACATTGGAATCTGCCCAAGCATCGCTGGCAATCGTGCAGGACGCACTCTCCCACACCGAGCTCAAAGCCGACGCGGACGGGATCATCATCGCCCGTAACATCGAAGTCGGCCAGGTTGTGTCCGCCGCACAGCCTGCCTTCACGCTCGCCCATGACGGGCCGCGCGATGCGTGGTTCGATGTCTTCGAGGCCTTTTTCCTGTCCGGCCAACCAGCCGACAAGGCGACGATCGCGCCTGTTTCCGATCCCGACGGCGGCGTCACCGCAGCACTTCGCGAGATCGCCCCTGTCATCGACACCACCACCGGAACGATCCGGGTCAAGATGGCGCTTGCGCCCGATGTTGCCTGGTCGCTGGGAACGCCCGTCGTCGGCCGCTTCCGAACGCCGTCTGTCGCAGCCATCACCTTGCCCTGGAGCGCGATGACGTCCACCGATGGCAAGCCCGCCGTCTGGATCGTCAATGCTCAGACCCGCGCGGTCGAGTTGCGGCGGGTCACCGTTGCGGACTACCGGACCCGTGAATTCTCGATCGCCGAAGGTGTTTCTGCGAGCGAACTCGTCGTCGCCGAAGGCGGAAAGTTCCTGCGGCCGGGTCAGACAGTCGCCTGGGAGGCCAATCGATGAAGCGGCCTCTTGCAACAATTGTCCTTCTTGGCGCAGTGGCGATCCTGTCGCCTGCAATATCCCGTTCCGATGCCCCACAGTATGTTGTGCCAAGACCGGTGATCTGGATGACGGCCACGCCGGAACGGGCCGGCACCTTGAGCTTCGCCGGCGTCACGCAGCCGCGCGTCGAGACCGAACTCGCTTTCCGCACACTGGGCCGCGTCATTGCGAGAAAGGTCGAGGCAGGCGACGTCGTCAAAAAGGGAGACGTGCTCGCACTGATCGATCCGCTTGCGCTGCAGCTTGCCGTCACCGGTGCCCAGGCCGAACTGCGCAACGCCAGCGCGCAACTCGAGAACGCGACGATCACCGAGCGGCGCAAGCGCGTGCTCGTCTCCACCAACAGTGCAAGCTCCGCCGATCTCGAACTTGCCGAGCAGGGCTTGAAATCGGCGCAGGCAAACATGACGAAAGCCGAAGCGAACCTCGCCAAGGCGAGGGAACAGCTTGGCTACGCGGAGCTGAAGGCCGAGTTCGACGGCGTCATCACCTCGACCTCCGTGGAAGTCGGACAGACGACGACGGCCGGGCAGGCAGTCCTGAAGCTTGCGCGTCTCGATCAGCGCGATGTCGTGATCGACGTGTCCGAGGGGCAGCTCGCGCAGATCCGCTCGGCAAACCGCGTCGATGTGGCGCTCCAGCTCGACGGGCGGCTGCGTACCTCCGGATCTATCCGCGAGATCGCCCCGCAAGCCGATGCCGAAACCCGCACCCACAGGGTGAAGATTGCCGTGGATGAGGCTCCCGCCGTTTTCCGCTTCGGCTCGGTGGTCACCGCCGCCTTCTCCAACGGGGCCAGCGACAGCGCAATCGTCCTTCCCCGCTCGGCGATCACCTTCAGGGATGGCGCCGCGGACGTGTGGGTCATTGATGACGCTACGCTCACCGTCTCACGTCGACCGGTCGGGATCGAGGCAAGCGAAGCGGGCAGCTCCCAGGTCAGGGTCAATAGGGGACTCGATACCGGGGAAAAGGTCGTTGTCGCCGGTGGCGACCAACTTCAGGAGGGACAGAAAACCAGACTTGGACAGGAGATGCGCCCTTGAAGAACTTCAATCTCTCCGACTGGGCGCTCGAACACCGCTCCTTCGTCTGGTACTTCATGATCGCCTTTTCGATCGCCGGCATGTACGCCTATCTCAGCCTGGGACGGGAAGAGGACCCCTCCTTCACCATCAAGACGATGGTGATCCAGGCGCAATGGCCCGGCGCGTCGGCCGAAGAGGTTGCAGAGCAGGTCAGCGACCGCATCGAAAAGAAACTCCAGGAACTCGACAGCCTCGACAGGACGCGCAGTCTCACGACCGCTGGCAGGACGACGATCTTCGTCGACTTGCTTCCGACCACAAAAGCGAGGGACGTTCAGCCCACCTGGCAGCGCGTTCGCAACATGATCGGCGATATCCAGCAGCAATTTCCCGCCGGTGTCGTCGGACCGTTTTTTAACGACCAGTTCGGCGACGTCTACGGAAACATCTTCGCCTTTACCGCCGAAAACCTGAACCAGAGGCAATTGCGCGATCTGGTCGAGGACGCCCGCACCAGCGTACTCGCCGTGCCCAATGTCGGCAAGGTCGACATCATCGGTGCGCAGGATGAAGTGATCTATCTCGAATTCTCCCCGCGCAAGATCGCAGCCCTCGGCATCAATCAATCAGACATCGTCGAGACACTCAGGGAACAAAACGCCGTCACACAGTCCGGTATCGTCCAGGCGGGGCCGGAACGGGTTGCATTGCGCGTCGGCGGACGTTTCATCTCCGAGGAGAGCCTGCGCGCTATCAATCTGCGCATCAACGACCGCTTCTTTCCGCTGACCGATGTCGCAACCGTCACGCGCGGCTATATCGATCCTCCATCCTCATTGTTCCGCTTCAACGGCAAGCCGGCGATCGGGCTGGCGATCGGCATGAAAGCCGGCGGCAACCTGCTGGAATTCGGAGCGGCACTCGACACGATGATGAACCATATCGTTGGGGACCTGCCTCTTGGAGTGTCCGTCGACCATGTGTCCGATCAGCCCGCGGTGGTCGACCAGGCGGTTTCCGGCTTCACCAAGGCGCTGTTCGAGGCTGTGGCGATCGTGCTCGCCATCAGCTTCATCAGTCTTGGCCTGCGCGCCGGGCTGGTGGTTGCGATCTCCATTCCGCTCGTGCTCGCCATCACCTTCATGGTGATGCAGTATTCCGGCATTTCGCTGCAACGCATTTCGCTCGGCGCCCTCATTATCGCTCTCGGTCTTCTGGTCGACGACGCGATGATCGCCGTCGAGATGATGGTTGCCCGCCTCGAGGCCGGCGACACATTGCGAAAAGCCGCAACCTACGTCTACACCTCGACCGCCTTCCCGATGCTCACCGGCACGCTCGTCACCGTCGCGGGCTTTCTGCCGATCGGCTTCAACAACAGCAATGCCGGCGAGTTCACGTTCACGCTCTTCGTCGTACTTGCGGTTTCGCTGACCGTGTCCTGGATCGTCGCCGTTCTGTTCACGCCGCTACTCGGCGTGACGATCCTGCCGAAGACGATGAAGAAACACGCCGAGCACAAGAGCCGCTTCGGCGCCGTCTTCTCCTGGCTGCTTCAGCTCTGCCTTCGGTTCCGCTGGACCACCATCATCGTGACGATCGCCGCATTCGGCCTGTCCGTCGCCGGCATGTCGCTTGTCCAGCAGCAATTCTTTCCGACGTCGGATCGTCCGGAGCTGATTGTCGACTGGAACCTGCCGCAGAACAGTTCCATTGCTGAAACAAATCGGCAGATGGCCCTCTTCGAGCGCGAAAAGCTTGTCGGGAACACTGACATAGACCACTGGTCGAGCTTTGTCGGTCGTGGAGCGCCGCGCTTTGTCCTGACCTTTGACGTCCAGCCTGACGATCCGACCTTCGGCCAGATGGTCATCGTCACGAAAGGGCTTGAAGCTCGCGATCGTCTGAAAGTCGACCTACAGGCCTATCTTCAGAAGACTTTCCCGGGGACTGACGCTTTCGTGAAGGTCCTGGACATCGGACCGCCGGTTGGACGACCCGTCCAGTACCGCATCTCCGGTCCGGACATCCAGAAAGTCCGCGACCTCGCCCAGAAGACGGCGGGCATCGTCATGTCGCATCCATCATTGACCGGGCTCGTCTTCGACTGGAACGAGCCCGCGCGCGTCGTCAAGGTCGATGTTCTCCAGGACAAGACGCGGCAGCTCGGCGTCTCGTCCGAGGACATCGCAACCGCTCTCAACGGCGTCGTCCAGGGCGCGACCGTGACCCAGGTGCGCGACGCGATCTACCTGATCAATGTCGTCGGCCGAGCCCAGGCGGCCGAGCGCGCCTCGATCGACGGCCTCGTCGACCTGCAGCTTCCCACAAGCAGCGGCAAGGCCATCCCGCTCTCGTCAGTCGCCCGCTTCGACTACGATCTCGAACAACCGACGATCTGGCGGCGTAACCGCATCCCCACGATCACCATCAAGGCCGGCATCAACGACAGCAGCCAGCCTGCGACGGTCGTCAATCAACTCGAGTCGAAGATCGACGAGCTCAAGGCCTCTTTGCCGCCGGGATATGATGTCGCGGTTGGCGGGACGGTGGAGGAAAGCGCCAAATCCCAGGCGCCGATCATCAAGGTGATCCCGATCATGATCTTCGTCATGACCACGCTGCTGATGACCCAGCTTCAAAGCTTCCATCGGCTGTTCCTGGTGTTCTCGGTCGCACCACTTGCCTTGATCGGGGTGGTCGGTGCCCTGGTGCTGAGTCGTGCGCCGCTTGGCTTCGTCGCGATCCTCGGCGTTCTCGCCTTGATCGGCATTCTGATCCGCAACTCGGTGATCCTGATCGTCCAGATCGAAGACTTGCGCAAAGCCGGAACGCCGCCCTGGAAAGCCGTCGTCGAGGCGACCGAACACCGCATGCGACCGATCATGCTGACGGCCGCCGCGGCCACCCTGGCGTTGATCCCGATCTCGCATGAGGTGTTCTGGGGACCGATGGCCTACGCCATGATGGGCGGCATCGTCGTCGGAACTGTCCTGACCTTGCTCTTCCTTCCCGCCCTCTATGTGACCTGGTTCAGGATACCGCGTGATGTTGAAAGCAAGTGAATTCGCGCCGCCGCGGCGACCTTTGCAGTTGGATGCCCTCGATGTGCGCCAAGCCCGCCCCCTCAACGCTTTTGCCTGGCGACGCGTCCTGGCGCTCCCGCTTGTGCTGTCATTGCTCGCGGGCTGCGCGGGACGCCCTGAAAATGTCCTTCAGCCCATTGCTTTGGCGAGCAACGATACAAGCCGTGTCGACATGCTGGTCGCGACCACCCGAAAGCCCGCCGACGATCCCGGCCAGCTCTATTCCGGCGAGCGCGGCACGGCGATCTCGCTCAACAACCTAACCGTCTCCATACCGCCGGACGCAAGGAGGAGGGTCGGAGAGGTCCAATGGCCAAAGCGCGTGCCTGCGGATCCCGGGAAAGAGTTTGCCGTGCTGAAAGTCGAGAAAGTTGCCTCCGAACAGCAGGCGCTCGGCTGGTTTCGCAAGAACCGGAACGCGAAGCGGCAGGTGATCATCTTCGTGCACGGCTTCAACAACACCTATGCCGATGCCGTCTTCCGGTTCGCGCAAATCGCCCATGATGCGGGAACTGACGCTGCCCCCATCCTGTTCACCTGGCCCTCCCGCGCCAGCGTCTTCGGCTATATCTACGACAAGGAAAGCACCAATTATTCGCGCAAGGCGCTTGAGGATCTCATTATTCAGGCGTCTTCCAGCCCTGACGTCGGCGACATCACCATCCTTGCCCATTCCATGGGAAGCTGGTTGACGACGGAGGCTCTGCGCGGAGTTGCCATGCGAGAGAAAACGATCCCGGAGAAAGTCCGCAACGTGGTGCTGGCGTCGCCGGATATCGATGTCGATGTCTTCCGGCGCCAGTTGATCGAGATGGGACCTAAGCGCCCGCAGTTCACGATCTTCGCCTCAACCCGCGACCGGGCCTTGCAGGTGTCGCAGCGGATCTCAGGGGGTGTCAGCCGGGTCGGCAGCGTCGACACCACCCCTTATGCCGGCATGCTCAAGCAGCTTGGGATCACGGTGATCGACACCAGCACCGCAGCGTCCAACGACGCGCTCGGTCACAACGCCTTTGCCGACAGTCCTGAGATCATATCGCTCCTCGGCAAACGTCTCGCCGGCCAGTCCCTGGAGGGTGGTCAGGTGACGCTGGCCGATCATGTCGGTCTTGCCGCAATCGGCACGGTCAATCTGGCCGGATCCGCAGCCAGGACCGTCGTCGCGGCGCCAATGTCGGTGGTCAGCCCCGAGGCACGCAAGATGTTGCGGCAGGAATTTTCTGGAAAACCGGCTGCACTTATTGACGGCCAGATCGCCTACTGAGGTTTTGACATGAATCGCCGAACCCGTTTGCAATCTTCAAACTAGAAACTGGACCAGCGGCCATATGGCTTTAGTCATCAAGTGTTGACCCGCAACTTTGCCGCCGTTAAAGGAAGAATGCACGGAGAAAAAGTTCACACCAGGAGGCAAATATGGCGCTTGATACCGGACATCTTTCACTGATCGACCGGTATTGGCGAGCGGCCAACTACCTGTCCGTCGGCCAGATTTATCTCCTCGACAATCCGTTGCTGAAAGAGCCTCTAAAGCCTGAACACGTCAAACCCAGGCTTCTCGGTCACTGGGGCACGACACCGGGCCTGAACTTCATCTACGCGCATCTCAACAGGATCATCACCGAGCGCGACGAGAATATCCTCTACATCTGCGGGCCTGGCCATGGCGGCCCGGGCATGGTGGCCAATACATGGCTGGAAGGCACCTATTCCGAGATTTATCCTGACGTCGGCCAGGACGGGACGGGCATGAAACGGTTGTTCCGGCAGTTCTCGTTTCCGGGCGGCATTCCAAGCCATGTCGCGCCTGAAACGCCGGGTTCCATCCATGAAGGTGGCGAACTCGGATACGCCGTCGCGCATGCCTATGGCGCGGCGCTGGACAACCCCGATCTGGTCGTGGCTTGCGTGGTGGGCGATGGCGAGGCCGAAACCGGTCCGATCGCGGCGGCGTGGCATTCGAACAAGTTCATCAATCCGGCGCGCGATGGCGCGGTGCTGCCGATCCTGCACCTCAACGGCTACAAGATCGCCAATCCAACCGTGCTTGCCCGGCTGTCCGATGCCGAACTCGAGCACCTCTTCATCGGTTACGGTTATGAGCCGCTTTTCGTCGAGGGCAGCGAGCCTGCCGATATGCACCGCCAGATGGCGGAAGCACTCGACACCGTCTTCGACCGGCTGACTGAAATCCGCAAGCAGGCCCTGGTGTCAGCAGAGCGGCCGCGCTGGCCGATGATCATCCTGCGCAGCCCGAAGGGCTGGACCGGGCCGAAAGTCGTCGACGGCAAGATGGTCGAAAATCACTGGCGGTCCCACCAGGTCCCGGTCGCAAACTGCCGGGAGGACGAGGGCCACCGCACAATTCTCGAAGACTGGCTCAGAAGCTACGATCCGGCTGATCTCTTCGACGAGAACGGAGCGCTCAAGCCGGACCTGAAAGCCCTCGCGCCACAGGGTGTGCGCCGCATGGGCGCCAATCCGAATGCCAATGGCGGCTTGCTGCGTAAGGAACTGCATACACCAGACTTTCGGCAATATGCGGTGCCGGTATCGAGCCCGGGTGCTGCTGAAGCACAGGCGACCAAGGTTCTCGGCGACTATTTGAGGGACGTTCTGCGTCTCAACGAAAGTGAGCGGAATTTTCGCGTCTTCGGGCCGGACGAGACCGCTTCCAACAGGCTCCAGAGCGTGTTCGAAGCCACCGACAGGGTGTGGATGGCCGAAACATTGGAGAGCGACGATCATCTGTCACCCGACGGTCGGGTGATGGAGGTACTGAGCGAGCATCTCTGCCAGGGATGGCTCGAAGGCTACCTGCTCACCGGCAGGCACGGCTTCTTTTCCTGCTACGAAGCCTTCATTCACATCGTCGATTCAATGTTCAGCCAGCACGCCAAATGGCTGAAGGTTTCGCGCGATCTCGAATGGCGCAAGCCGATCTCGTCTCTCACCTACCTGCTTACCTCTCACGTCTGGCGTCAGGATCACAACGGCTTTTCCCACCAGGATCCCGGTTTTGTCGATCTGGTCGCCAACAAGAGCGCTGAGATCGTCCGCATCTATCTACCGCCCGACGCCAATACGCTCCTGTGGGTCGGTGACCATTGCCTGAAGACCTGGGATCGCGTGAACGTCATCGTGGCGGGCAAGCAGCCTGCGCCGCAATGGCTGACCATGGAGGAGGCAGAGCAACATTGCGAGGCAGGGCTCGGCATATGGGACTGGGCCGGCACGGAAGAGGGGCTCGACCCGGATATCGTGATGGCCTGCGCCGGTGACGTTCCGACGATGGAGACGCTCGCCGCCGTCGACATATTGCGCCAGCTCCTGCCGCACCTGCGCATCCGCGTGGTCAACGTCGTCGATCTGATGGCGCTGCAATCGCCCCGGCACCACCCGCACGGCATTTCGGACGACGCGTTCGATAGCATATTCACACGCGACCGGCCGGTGGTGTTCGCCTATCACGGCTACCCGTATCTCATTCACAGGCTGGTCTACAAACGCACCAATCACCCCAACGTCCATGTGCGGGGATTCATCGAGGAAGGCACGACGACGACGCCCTTCGATATGGCTGTCATGAACGAACTCGATCGCTTCCATCTGGCGATAGAGGCAATCGAACGCCTGCCGGCGCTGAAAGACAAGGCTGCGGACCTCGTGGCAAGCCTGAGGGAGCGGCTCGCCGCACATAAAGCCTATGTGCATGAACACGGCGAGGACATGCCGGAAATCCGTGACTGGAAGTGGCCTTATAAACGCACGGCGGGTTGACGATGGTTCGAGACTGATATCGGCAAAGGGTCTGCGATGGACCGCCTTCAGCAGCATCTGAGCGCCATGCAGGCGGCTTTCACAGCGCCATTGATCATCAGTTGTTGACTCATGGGGGATGATCGTTAGTTTAGCTCTGTTTCCGGCGGCATGAGGATGGAATGAATAGGCCAAAAGATATTGTGGTTTATATCGATACGGCGGATGTTTCGATCTGCCGGATCCATATCGACTATGCTGTAGATCTCGCGCGCTCATGGGACGCGCACGTGATCGTTGCTTTCGTACCAGAAGATTTAATCTCCAATCCCTCGCATGGCTTTGCCCGAGGGGCTGCGATTGAAAGCATGCTCGCCGCCTACGAAGCACGCAGGCACGAGGCCAACGAGCGGCTGCGCGCACTCCTGGCGGAGGTGACGGCTGCAACCGGTGTCCAGTGTGAACTGAGGATATGTTCCGGCGAAACGGGTGAGGCGCTGATGCTGCATGCTCGTCATGCCTCTCTGGCGATAGTCGGAACCGGACGGGAACCCGCTCGCGCGGAAACGGCTCTCACGGTTTCGGAAGATATCATCTTCGCATCCGGGCGTCCGTCGATCCTTCTGCCTCCTTCGTGGCAAAAGACCGGTTTGCCCGAAACCATCGTCATTGGCTGGAATGCCAGCCGGGAAGCGGCCCGCGCCGTCGCCGATTCCATGCCTTTCCTTGCTGCCGCTCGAGCCGTGCACGTCGTCGTTGTTCCCGAGCCCAAGGTCGCGCGGCTTTTGGGAGAAGACCCCGGCAGCGATATCTCTCTTCATCTTGCGCGCCACGGCATAAAAGTGACGCTCGACCACCTGGAAGGCGGCAATGCCGGCGAGCTTATTCTGGCCCACGCGGAAGACCTCAGGGCGGAGATGGTTGTGATGGGCGCCTATGGGCAATCGCGGATCACCGAGTTCGTCTTCGGCAGTGCTACACGCACGCTGTTAGCCAGTCCGAAGGTTCCGATCTTCCTTTCACGATAAGTCTTGCCACCAGGCATGATCGAGTTCGCCCGATACTCGAGCTCAAGGCGACATTCAAACAAGAGGCTATACCAGAGGAGTAGAAAATAATGTCCGATCTCGTTGTCATCGGTTTTGACACGGTTGATGAAGCCGACAAGGTGCTTCTCAAACTCGTTGCGCTGAAGAAGGAATATCTGGTCGATCTGGAAGACGCCGTGATCGTCGTTCGTGACGGCGACGGGAAGGTCCATCTCAAGCAGAGCATCAACCTGACAGCTCTCGGCGCTACATCAGGTCTCCTGTCGGGTACGCTGTGGGGCGGCCTGGTCGGCCTGCTGTTCCTCAATCCTCTTGCCGGCATCGCAATCGGCGGCCTGACCGGGGCCGGTCTCGGCGCCCTGTCCGGGTCGCTTGCCGACTACGGGATCGATGATGCCTTCATCAGGTCGCTGGGTGAGACCATTCCAAACAATTCCTCTGCGCTGTTCGTTCTTGTACGGAAGGTTCAGCCTGAGAAGGTCCTGGCCGAGTTTGAAGGTTTGCGGGGCCGGGTGCTCAAGACCTCCCTTTCGCCAGAACAGGAGGAGAAACTGAAAATCGCGCTGTCGGAAAGCTTGCCAGGTTCGGGTGCCGATCCCGCCGCGAACGCCATCAATAGTCGATTGTAACAAGCGCCGCGAGCCAGATCCCGGTGATCATCATTGCGACGAACGAGGAGCAGAGCCACCGATGCTATGCGCTTCCTGAGTAGGTGAGATATGGAGGCGGTCTTCGATTTGTGCGGGAAACGTGGGCTCGTCGTCTGCCAGCAAATGAGATGCCATTGCTGTCGGCTGCGCGACGGCAGTCCGTGCTGTCGGCGCAGACCTCACGATCACCTGTCTGGATGAAAGGGCGGCTCCGTTCGCCGACTGCCTGCGTGCACGCCTCAAGAAGCCGTTTTCCTATTCCGGCGTTTTTCCTGGCGATCTGGACTGTCTCTTGACGGCCGCCTCCCCACTACCGGTATCCTGAACCGGGACAGGGGCACTGGGCGAGCTCTCTCCATCTGTTTTGACCAAAGACAGATATTCATCCATGGCTTGAAACCAGTGGTCGAGTTCTTTTCCGTTCGGGCACCCTTCCGCTTCCCATAGCTCATGTGCGCGATTGCGAATCCAGTTCTCATCAATGTCCGACATCTGATCTTCTTCCTCAAGTGTTTGGATTGTTACTGCGGTTGTAACGGATCAGGCAGGCCAATATCCGGTCATGCGCCTCCACTTTCTCGGAATATCTGCGCCACCGCCCACCGGTCGATTGGAAAAGGGAGCTAGCCTGCCCCTTCGAGCAAGTCATCGATGTGACAGAATCTAAATCGGAACCCGGCCAAGCTGGTGTTGGAAAGGTCTTCACAGGAAATTGCCAACATCCTTATTTGACGGCAATTTAGATTAATCATCAATCGATGACAACAGGAATCATCGGCCGATGATAACTTCTGTCGCGGAGCCCTGGCCCCAAGCGCCCAACGATATGAATCTTTGTCAGTGGTGATGCGCTTGGCGGCGACCAGTGGGAGCGGAACAAGTATTTCGTGCCCAGTGATAGGAAGAATCACTGTTCGAGGATGTCTTCGCCCATGAGCGCGTAGATGAGCGGCGATCGCCGAACATTTCGGCCTTCCACGGACGCGACTGCCGTCATGTGGCTACCCTCGCGATCCCCTCCGCGCTTTCTGATTGATTTTAGTCAACGACTGATGACAAAGCCATCTATAGAGTTCAAGGTGCTTTAAGACGGACGGATATTGAGATTCGCACAAGAGTTCGCTTTCAGTTTTTCTAGTTTCGGAGGAGTGCATGGACGGGCAGCCGGAAGAGACAAGCGGGTTGCTCGCCCTTCCGGAGCTGGCGCTCGACCTGCATTGGTCCTGGAACCGCGCCTCCGACCGGCTGTGGAGGGAGCTCGATGCCGAAACGTGGGAAACCACGGGCAATCCATGGGGTGTTCTCCACACCGTCTCGCGCTCCAAAACAAGGGCTCTGCTTGCTCAGTCCGATTTCAGGCAAACTATCGAAGCATTGCTGAAGGAGAAGCGGGAGGCTGCAAACGAATCGAGATGGTTCCAACAAGCACACCCAGCCTCGCCGCTGAAAACCGCAGCCTATTTCAGCCTGGAGTTCATGCTGACCGAAGCCCTGCCGATCTATTCGGGCGGGCTGGGCAACGTGGCGGGAGATCAGCTGAAAACCGCCAGCGATCTCGGCGTGCCGGTCGTCGGGGTGGGCTTGCTTTATTCACAAGGCTACTTCCGCCAATCGATAGGGCGGGACGGTAGCCAGGAAGCCCTCTACCCGGTCAACGAGCCGGATCAGCTCCCAATCCAGCCGTTGCGTTCCGCCGATGGCGAATGGTTGCGACTGCAAATCGACCTTCCCGGATGCAAGCTCTGGATCAGAACCTGGGAAGTCCAGATCGGACGGCTGAAGCTTTACCTGCTGGACATGAACGATCCCGCAAATCCCGCGACGTATCGATGCATCACCAGCGAGCTTTATGGCGGCGGCACCGAGACACGCCTGATGCAGGAAATGATATTGGGAATGGCCGGTTGGCAGCTTCTCCGCACACTCGGGCTCGAACCGCAGGTCTGCCATTTGAATGAAGGGCATGCGGCCTTCGCTGCTCTGGAGCGCATCCGCTGCTTCCGGGTCGACCATGACGTATCTTTTGCCGAGGCTCTGGCAGCAACACGGGTCGGCAATATTTTCACCACTCATACCGCCGTTGCAGCCGGTTTCGACCGCTTCGCTCCTGAACTGATCACAAAATACTTCCGGTCCTATGCCGAAAATCATCTCGGCATCGCCATCGCCGACTTTCTGGCCCTCGGCAGGAGGGATCGCAACGATGATCTTGAGCCGTTCAACATGGCTTACCTCGCGATCCGTGCGAGCGGCGCAGTGAACGCCGTCAGTGCGCTCCACGGAAAGGTCAGCCGGTCGCTGTTTCAACCTCTCTTCCCTGGTTGGCCGACCGACGACGTGCCCATCGGGCATGTAACGAACGGCATACATGTTCCGACATGGGACTCGGTTCAGTCCGACGCCCTGTGGACCGAAGCCGCCGGCAAGGATCGCTGGCGTGGCGATCTGACCGGGCTGGAAACCGGCATCCTCAAGCTCGACGTCCAGCAAATCTGGCGAATGCGCAATGAATCGAGGCAAAACCTTTGCGATCAGGTTCGCAAGCAATATCTGCGCCAGCGCGTGGAAGACGCGGAGATCGGCGGTGGGCTCGACGCCGCCCGTGGGATCTTCGATCCGCATGCTCTTACCCTCGGATTTGCGCGCCGCTTCGCAACCTACAAACGTCCTGCTCTTCTGCTGCGCGATCCCGACAGGCTGGCCCGCATCCTGACCGATGCCCGGCACCCGGTCCAGCTCGTGCTGGCCGGCAAGGCGCATCCCCAGGATGCCGAAGGCCAGGCGTTGATCAAGGCCTGGAACGAATTCGCCAAGCGGCCGGAGCTGGCATCCCGGCTCATCTTCCTGCGCGACTACAACATGCGCCAGGCCGAATGGCTCGTTCAAGGGGTCGATGTGTGGATCAACACACCGCGCCGGCCCTGGGAAGCCAGCGGCACCAGCGGCATGAAAATCCTTGCCAACGGCGGGCTCAATCTGTCGGAACTCGATGGCTGGTGGGCGGAGGCCTATGAACCCGAGGTTGGGTGGGCCATAGGCGACGGCGAAGAGCACGGAGACGATCCGGCTGTTGACGAGGCGGAAGCGGATGCACTCTATTCGCTCCTGGAGGACGTCATCGTTCCCGAATTCTACGACCGCAATCAGGATGGCATTCCCACTCGCTGGATCGAGCGTATCCGTGAAAGCATGGCCCGCCTCGCGCCACGGTTTTCGACAAATCGCACGGTCCGGGAATATGCGGAGAAATTCTATCTTCCGGCCGCCGTGGCCTATGAGGCGCGCACGGCGGAAGGCGGCAAGGTCGCGCGCGAACTGGCGCGATGGAAACAGGACCTCGACAGGCTCTGGCCGCATGTCCGCTTCGGTGCCGTGAATACGCAAGAGGCTGAAGACAGCCGCTTTTTCTCCGTTGAAGTGTATCTCGGCGAACTGCCGCCGGAGATGGTCAGAGTGGAACTCTACGCCGAACCGGCGGCGGGAGAAAAGGCGTTCGCCGCGGTGATGACGGGACAGGATTCGGGTCAGAGCTCTTATCGATACCGCGCCCCCATTCCCCCGAACCGACCGGTCTCCGACTTCACGCCGCGCATCGTCCCCCACCACCCGCTCGCCCTCCTGCCTCTGGAAGATACAAGGATCGCCTGGCAGCGATAGGGAAGGGTCGGCAATGGGCGCGATACGCACGTAAGACGACGCAAATATCGAACAAGTGACGCAAAAAGAGGAGATGTGATGATGTTCAGTTCCAAATCTTCGAAGAAGAGTGACAAATCCGGCCAATTTATTGTTGAAGTCAGGAAGCCGAAAAAGAGGCTCGTGCGTCCAAATGATGCATCCTCGCAAACCATCCAGCGCCGGCAAGACAGAAGCGCCGCGAAGGCGGATGTGAGGGACGCATCGGTGTTCCGCTCCTGGGCGATGCCGGAAGAGGCGGAGTGATACTTAGCTCGCGAAAAAGGTTCGGCCACAGATATGCCGGCAACTACGTTGGCGTCGATATCGACTTCCATCGTGTCGTTTTAGCGCGGCCCCAGCCGTGACGGCTGCTGCCCCTTCACCAACGATAATGATCCCGCGCCTCAACTCCGACACCTGAACTGCTCGGACATCCTGAACGGCCATTCAAGGCGCTCCTCCCACTTGCAGAATTACATATCTGGTTTTATGTAAGTGTGTAATTCGTATTTGCAGGTGTCAAGGAGCCGCCCGATGAAACCGATACCGGTCACAGAGAAGGTTTCCGTCATAGGGCAGCTTCAACCCGAAGAGTTCGTTGAGCTCGCCCGGCGCGGTTTCAAGACGATCATCAACAACCGGCCGGATGGTGAAGAGGCTTCGCAGCCGGGGACAGCGGCAGAGGAAGCCGCCGCGAGAGCGGCAGGTCTCGACTATGTCTTCATCCCGGTGACGAGCAGCAACATGCGGCCCGAAGACGTCCGACGCTTCGCAGAGGCGATCGTTGTGTCGGCCGGTCCGGTGCTTGCGCACTGCCGATCCGGGGCCCGGTCCTTCTACATGTGGGTTCTGGCCGGTGACGCCGACGTCGTGGGCCTCAGCGACGACGAATTGATTGCCGTCGCCGGCGAGATCGGCATTGCGCCCGACAATGCCCGCGACTGGCTGGCCGCGCATCGACACACCGGCAAGCCAGAGATCAAGGGCTTCTACGAGAAGCGCACCGGCAGCATTCAATATGTCGTCAACGATCCCGCGACGAAGAAATGCGCCATCATCGATCCGGTGCTCGATTATGACGAGAAGTCAGGATCGACCAGCACCGAGCAGGCCGATACGATTCTCGCCTACATTGCGGAGAAGGGCCTTACCGTCGAGTGGGTCCTCGACACCCATCCGCACGCCGACCACTTTTCCGCGGCCCGCTACCTCAAGGACAAGACCGGAGCTCCGACAGCGATCGGCGCGCACGTCGTCGATGTGCAGAAGCTCTGGAAGGCGTTCTACAACTGGCCTGACTTCCCGGCTGACGGCAGCCAATGGGATCGGCTCTTCACCGAAGGCGACACATTCAAGGTCGGCACGACCGAGGCGAGAGTGATGTTCTCGCCAGGGCACACGCTTGCTTCGGTCACCTATGTCATCGGCGACGCCGCTTTCGTCCATGACACGCTGTTCATGCCGGACTCCGGAACTGCACGCGCCGATTTCCCGGGCGGCAGCGCAAAAGTGCTCTGGAAGTCGATTCAGGACATACTCGCCCTTCCTGACGAAACCCGCGTCTTCACCGGCCACGACTATCAGCCCGGTGGGCGCGAGCCGTTGTGGCAAAGCACCATTGGCAAGCAGAAGCGCTCCAATCCGCATATCGCCGGCCAGACGGAGGAAAGCTTCGTCAAATTACGCGAGGAGCGCGACGCGACCCTGCCGATGCCCAAGCTCATCCTGCATGCGCTGCAGGTGAACATCAACGGCGGCCGGCTTCCCGAGCCAGAGGGTAACGGCAAGCGCTACCTGAAGATCCCGCTGGACGTGCTCGAGGGGGCAGTCTGGTGATGGACGCCTATTTCGCTCCCCTGGCCGGCGGCGTGCTGATCGGCTTGTCGGCCAGTCTTCTCATGCTGCTCAACGGCCGCATCGCCGGGATCAGCGGCATCGTCGCCGGGTTGTTCGGCCATCGTGGCGAGCGCTTGGGTCATGACATCGCCTTCGTCGCCGGCCTTCTTCTCGGTCCGCTGACCTATCTCGTCATCTTCGGCACTGCGCCACAGGTGGTCGTGACAGCGTCCTGGCCGTTGCTGATCGTCGCCGGCCTGCTTGTCGGCGTCGGCACGCGCATGGGTTCCGGCTGCACCTCCGGACATGGCATCTCGGGACTGGCACGACTGTCTCCCCGGTCCTTCACGGCGGTGCTGACCTTCCTTGCGACCGCGATCCTGACCGTGCTCGTCATGCGGCTCGGAGGCTGGCTATGACAGCGGCCATGCGCATCCTGATGAGCCTTGCCGCCGGTCTTCTGTTCGGCCTCGGCCTCGCGATCTCCGGCCTCCTCAATCCCGCAAAGGTAAAAGCTTTCCTCGACGTCACCGGTGCATGGGACCCGAGCCTGATCTTCGTTCTCGGCGCCGGCGTCGTCGTCGCCTTCATCGGCTACAGGATGGCCTTCGCGATCAAAAAGCCTCTGTTCGACGATCAGCTTCATCTGCCGACCAAGACCCGCATCGACCGCCCGCTCATCATCGGTTCATCGATCTTCGGCGTCGGCTGGGGGTTGGCCGGCTTCTGCCCCGGTCCTGCAATCGCATCCCTCTCGCTTGGTCTGCTGCCCGCAGTGATCTTCGCCGTCGCCATGTTCATCGGAATGGTCACCCATGATCGATTTCTGGCCGGGAAGGTGTGAGCCATGCTTGCCAATCTCGGCCCGGCATTCGCTTCGGGCGGCCTCGTCGGCTTCTCCCTCGGTCTCGTCGGGGGTGGTGGCTCGATCCTGGCGACGCCTTTGCTGCTCTACGTGGTCGGAGTAACCCAACCGCATATTGCCATAGGAACCAGCGCGCTCGCCGTATCCGTCAACGCCTTCGCCAATCTCATCGGCCATGCGAAGAGCGGCAATGTCCGCTGGCGCTGTGCGATCATCTTCGCAGGCATCGGTACGCTCGGCGCGCTCGCCGGCTCGACCCTCGGCAAACTCGTCGACGGTCAGCGGCTGCTTTTCTTGTTTGGCCTGCTGATGGTCCTCGTCGGCATCCTCATGCTGCGTCCGCGTGAGCCAGGAAGCGCTCCGGAACGTCCTGCGGATCTGCGCACCTGCCTCGCCACGGCCGCCGTCGCATTTGTCGCCGGATCGGCATCTGGCTTCTTCGGGATCGGCGGCGGCTTCCTGATCGTACCCGCGCTCATTCTGGCAACCGGCATGCCGATAATCAATGCGATCGGCTCTTCACTTTTGGCGGTCGGTAGCTTCGGGCTCGCCACGGCGCTCAACTATGCCGCTTCCGGCCTCGTCGATTGGCCCGTTGCCTTCGAGTTCATCGCAGGAGGGCTCGCCGGCGGCGTTGCTGGCATGATGCTCGCCAATCGCCTGTCGACGGGCAAGAACACGCTGAATCGTATCTTTGCGGGCCTGATCTTTGTCGTCGCGGCCTACGTGCTCTATCGCAGCGCTGGCGCCTTCACGACTTGAGTCCATTTCGTACTTTCGCGGCTTCCAACGGTTTGGAGCCGCGCAGCAATATGTTTGAACACAGGAGATGACCATGATCGAAGACTGGAAAAAACTCATCGAGAATATGAATGGCGGCGTAAAGTCCCTCCGGCAGGATGCGCCCAATGTTATGAAAGCCTTCAGCGACATGTCACGGGCCGCCCATGGCGGCGAAGCGCTCGACCAGACGACGAAGGAGTTGATTGCACTCGCCATTGGCGTCGCGACGCGGTGTCAGCCTTGTATAGCCTATCATGCCGAAGGTGCCGTCAAAGCCGGCGCGAGCCGTGAGCAGATCAGCGAGACCTTGGCCATGGCCGTCTATATGGGCGCGGGGCCGTCGGTCATGTACGCGGCCCAGGCTCTTGAAGCCTGCGATCAACTCACGGGGTAGCTGTGCATCTCATTGACCTGTAGAAGCGCGATATCGTAGCGTATCCTTTCTGCCGTTGTGACGCGCTCCTGCGGCAATTCAATGCTCGGAGAGAGTGCCCCGCCTGCACACTTAAGAGTGGTTTAAGGCATGCCTTCCGGTCAACGTATTCGCACGAAGTTGGCCGCGCCCCGCACGATCCCGCTTCGCTCCGGCCGGACGTCCGGTTTGACCATGCTCAAGAGCGCCTGTTCAGGATCGCCGGCGCCGAACACCGCCTCGATGCTGCGCACACACAAGACGACGGTGTCATCGGCGAGGCTGTAATAAACCTGCTTCGCCTGCCGGCGCGTTGTCACGAGTTCTGCCTTGCGGAGTTCGGCGAGCTGCTGGCTGAGTGCTGGCTGGCCGATCCCGCTCGCCATATCGATTTCGGTGACCGATTTTTCACCTTCGAGCAGAAGGGACAAGATCATCAATCTTTGCGGCTGAGCGAACCTGCGAAGCTTGTCGGCCGCGATATCCGCTTGCGCCCGCGATTGCCAGAGCGTCTTCATCCATCCCTCCGACAGAACCAGTCGGCTTCATCCTGAGCCTTTTCGTCGGCGGGATGAAGCAGTGGCTGGCCCGGCTGCCAGTCGGCCGGCGCCAGCTTCTCGCCCGAATAGGTGGCTTGCAAGGCCGCCACCATCCGCACCATCTCGTCGACCGAACGCCCGATCGTCAGAGGGTAATGGGTGATCGCCCGGATCACGCCTTCTGGGTTGATGAAATAGCTCGCCCGAACGCCAGCGCTGTCTTCAGACGCTTCGTCGATCATGCCGTAGGCTCGGCCTACGAGCATCGAGGGATCTTCGATGACTGGGAAGGGAATGTCGACCGAGAACAGCTCGCGGATGGCGCGGCTCCAGGCGAGATGCGCATAGAGACTGTCGACCGATAGTCCCAACAGCGCACAGTCGAGAGCCGCGAACCGGTCATGCGCCTTAGCGAGTGCAACGAACTCCGTCGTGCAGACGGGCGTGAAATCGGCCGGGTGCGAGAAGAAGACCAGCCACCGGCCCTTGAAGTCGGAAAGCCGAACCGGGCCCTGGGTGGATCGGGCTTCAAAATCCGGGGCGGCGTCGCCCATTCGCAAAGCGGGAGAGGAAATACTGGTCGATACGTCGTTCATTGAAGTCATGGTCTCGAAAGCGTCATGACGGAGTTTGTCACACGCCCGTCGGGTTGATGCAATACGATTACACAATTACACAATTTGATAAACAGCTAAATAGCGATCGCCTGACGGTGGTATGGCTGTCCGTTCGCAGCAGTTCGGGAACGAACGATAACGTTCAGGACCTTGGCATTCCGATCTGATCTCGAGCCCTGAGCGGACAGAGGCCCTATGATGAGATATTGGAAGTCCACTGCTTGCCCGGCATCCGTGCGTCCCTCGATGGAAAGAGAAGCGCGATGTTTGATGCCCGGCTGTCGGTAAGAATTCAATTGGGCTTCATTGTCAGCTTCCATTTCATCTTTCCAGTACGCTCTATTGGCCTTGCAGTCGGTCCAAATTCTGACCTTCGGCTTGTCCCGAGATTGCAACGCCAATTTTTATAGATGTCAGCAAAAATTGCGTCGTGGCGACACTGGCTTATGTCCCCATCCAGATCGTGGGGCAGAAGCATTACGCCACAATATCCGAAAATTCCTTCCTCGCGAAACGGCCGAGGCTCTAATCGCCGCTGGATGACAGCTTAGTGGCAGGGTCAGCGCTTACGATCTGCTGACAACGCGCCGTCATCGAAGCTGTCAGCAAGAAGCGTCCCGTAGGGCACTTCTTAAGTATTTGAGTTTCTTGGTGAAAACTGGATCGGGTGAAGCGATTCGAACGCTCGACCCCAACCTTGGCAAGGATCGGCACTTATGCCGCGGTCCTGAACAGCAAGTGAAGATGGGTGCATGCTCCCGCAACCATCTTTACCGGCGTCGATCGCAAGTTATGATCGACTCCGGTCCCCGCAACCATCTTTACTTGCTCGGGGCGCAAGTGAAGATTAGATCCTGCCCCCGCAACCAAATCTAAAAGCCCTCCCTTCGCGGAGGGCTTTTTGCGTTTGAAGCCCCAAAACAACCCC
>NZ_KQ410747.1 GCF_001262505.1 Shinella sp. SUS2 | reverse complement strand
GGTGGCCGGTTTTTACTCCGCCCGCGGCTGGACTATTCCGCCGCTACCGTGGCCGACTTTTCCACCGCCGCTCTCAGGCACGACTCGATCAACCATACACCTTCGAGATCAGTTTGGGCGAACAACATGGCACCCTTCCTCCCTGGAGTCCGCTATCCTGCCGCGCGCCGTCGTGCTGCCAAGTGCTTCTTCCGACGTATTCTGGCCGGCCGGTGAGCGTATAGTTAAGGAAAGCTTACCACACGTTCGAAATGCTACGCCTTTCAGACAGGGGGCGTGTTCGCATAGCAGTATCGAAACTGCCGTACCACTCGCCTAATCTGACAGTGGGCCAAGAGACGATTTCAATTTGGAAGGCTGCCCTCGTTCAGCTTTTCGTTCCCATTCTGTCGAATCTTTCTGTGGAGACGGTAGATGAGCTCTCAGAGTAGTCCTTCATTTTCGTATGTTTCTGAGATTTCCTTGAAGCCGAACTGCCGGCTATGCGGAACGGCACTGAACCATACTGTCGTTGATCTCGGTATGTCTCCACCCTGCGAGAGTTTTCGCCAGGAAAATGAACTTGGCCGTATGGAGGAATACTACCCGCTCCATGTCCGGGTTTGCGAAGAATGCATGCTCGTCCAACTGGAGGAGTATGTCAGCCGCGAAAGCATCTTTGAGGAGTATGCCTATTTCTCGTCCTACTCCACGAGCTGGGTGGAACACGCAAAACGCTATTGCGGAGCGATGATCGAACGGTTCGGCCTTGGTGGCGACAGCTTCGTGGTGGAGATCGCCAGCAATGACGGCTACCTGCTCCAGCATTTCGTCACGCGCGGCATTCCCGTGCTCGGCATCGAACCCGCCGCCAATGTGGCGAAGGCCGCCATTGCGAGAAACGTGCCGACGAGAATCGCCTTCTTCGGACAGCGGCTCGCCGACGACATGGTCGCAGCCGGCCAGCAGGCGGATCTGATCGCCGCCAACAACGTTCTGGCACAGGTGCCGGACCTCAATGACTTCCTTGCCGGCATGAGGCGCATCCTCAAGTCGCATGGAGCTATCACACTGGAATTTCCCCATGTCGCGACGCTTCTGGCACACAACCAGTTCGACACGATCTATCACGAGCATTTTTCCTACTTCTCCCTGCTCACGGTACAGATAGCCGCGCGGCTGCACGGGCTTGAGGTTTTCGACGTGGAGGAATTGCCGACGCATGGCGGGTCGCTGCGGATCTATCTCGGCCATGCCGGCGCACATAGCGTGATCAGTCCCCGTGTCGCCGACCTCCTGGGGCAGGAACGGCGCGCAGGGCTCCATACGGTAGAGGCGTACACATCGTTTGCGGCCAGAGCCCGCAAGGCCAAGCGCAACCTTCTCTATTTCCTCATCGGCGTGAAGGAGCGCGGCGGGCGCATCTGCGGCTATGGCGCGCCCGGCAAGGGCAACACGCTGCTCAATTATTGCGGCATCGGCACGGATTTCCTCGACTTCACCGTGGACCGCAATCCTTACAAGCACGGCCGGTTCACGCCAGGCATGCACATTCCCATCCTGCCCGTGGAAGCGATCGACCAGCACAGGCCGGACTACATTCTCATCCTGCCCTGGAACCTGAAGGACGAGATCGTCGCACAGATGCGCCATGTCGGCGACTGGGGCGCGAAGTTCATCATCCCCATCCCCGATGTCAGCATCATCGATCCCGCGGAGGCCTGGTCATGAAAGTCGTGCTTTTCTGCGGTGGCCGGGGTACGCGCATCCGGGAATATTCCGAGAGCATTCCGAAGCCCATGATCCCGCTCGGCACCCAGCCGATCCTGCGTCATGTCATGCAGTACTACGCTTCCTATGGACATGACGATTTCACCCTCTGCCTTGGCTACAAGGCGGATGTCATCAAGGGATTTTTCCTGAATTGCCGCCCGCAAACCTTTTCGGACTGCGTGGTGTCCGGCGAGGGGCGGGTCGAACTTCTTGGCGAGGCCCAGGAGCAATGGCGCGTGGCGCTGATAGACACAGGCATCTGGCGTAATATCGGTGAGCGCCTGTGGGCCGTGCGCAACCATGTCATGAGTGAGCGAATGTTCCTCGCCAACTACAGCGACGGCCTGACCGATGTTGATCTTGACGACATGGTCGCCCGCTTCGAGGCCAGCGGCAAGATCGCCTGCTTCCTCGCGGTCAGGCCGCCGCTGACCTATCATCTTGCCGACATCGATCCGGCGGGCCGGGTTGTCGAGTTCCGTTCGTCGGACACGTCGGAAATCTGGATCAACGGCGGCTACTTCCTGATGCGCCGCGAGATCTTCGACTACATGCGCGAGGGCGAGGAGCTGGTGCTCGAGCCCTTCGCGCGGCTGATCAAGGACGACATGCTGATGGCCTACAAGCACGAGGGCTTCTGGCGGTCGATGGATACGCTGCGCGACTGGCAGATGCTGGAGGAAATGGTCGAGCGCGGCGAGATGCCGTGGGTGCGCCAGGTGGCGGCCGGCCGGGTCTCCAGCCTTCGAATGGCAGGCCGCTCATGAAAACGCTGTCGATGGCCGCTGCCGGGCTCCCGTTGAAGGTCCTCTGCCTCGGCGCACATGCCGATGACATCGAGATCGGCGCAGGCGGCACGATCCTCGGCCTCATCGCAGCCGGCGTGAGGCTCGACGTCCATTGGTGCGTGATGAGCGCAACACCCGAACGAGCACTGGAAACCCGCCGTTCGGCAGCTGCCTTTCTCGAGGGCGCTGCCTGCGCGGCGGTGGAGGTCTGCGGCTTCGAAGACAGCTACTTTCCGAGCCAGAGCCGGGAGATAAAACAGTTCCTGCTGGCATTGCGCGAGCGCGTGGAGCCCGATGTCATCTTCACGCACAGCCGTTTCGACGCGCACCAGGATCATCAGGAGCTGAACAAACTGACCACAAACGTCTTCCGCGACCACTTCGTGCTGGAATACGAAATCCCGAAATGGGACGGCGACTTCGTCGAGCGCAATACCTATGTGCCGCTGCTGCCAGGAATGATCGAACGCAAGATCGAGCTGCTCATGGAGCATTTTTCGACGCAGAGATCGAAGGATTGGTTTCACGAGGACGTGTTTCGAGGCGTTGCCCGGGTGCGCGGAATGGAATGCCGCTCGCCTTCGCTCTTCGCAGAGGCATTCACAGTGAGAAAATTAGCGCTTGTTTAGGTGGATTCACCGACATGAAACGTTAACGCTAATAAAGCGGAACGAGGAATAAGCGGAACCAGACCAAGGCTCGTATTTCGAACCAGGAGTTAGTGAGGGGTGCCATGGCGAAAGACGAAACATTTTTGGAGAGGCAGTCAATCGACATCTTTCGATCGCGGAACTCGCTCGGCGTCGAGCGGCGAGAGGCCGTGAGCGAGCGAGTTGACTATCCGCCGCAGACCTACGCGGCAAACGACTACCTGGCGATTTTCGACAAGCGGAACCTCGACCGGGAATGCCTCGCAAACAGCCTCATTTCCCATCAGATCGGCATCAGCATCTTCACCTTCTCGGGCATCGCCAGCTGGCAGCAATGCAAGACGACGCTCGGCACCCTCAGGGTTGCGGTGATCAACATCGGCAGCAACGATATCAGCGACATCTCGATTCGGCAGGAAATCACCCAGCTCGTGACGACGCTGGAGCCGGTACCGGTCGTGGTGCTCTCCAACAGCCAGGCGCTGGACCATGTGCTGCAGGCCATCGATCTCGGTGTGCATGGCTTCATTCCAAGCTCCGTCGATGTCGATGTGTGTATCGAGGCAATCGGGCTGGCGATTGCCGGCGGGCAGTTCGTGCCGGCAAGCAGCGTACTCGCGATGCGCGGTCTCGTGGGTGGCTTCGTCGCCCGCAAGGCGATCCGCTCCGCCTTCACCGTGCGCCAGACGGCCGTCGCCGAGGCGTTGCGCCGTGGCAAGGCGAACAAGATGATCGCACGGGAACTCAATCTCTGCGAAAGCACCGTCAAGGTGCATATCCGGAACATCATGAAGAAGCTCGGCGCCACGAACCGCACCGAGGTCGCGTGCAAGGTCGGCGAACTCTTGCCTGACGCCGAGCATCATCTCGGCCGGGCCTAGAGCGCCCCGCAACAGGAATAGTGTCATGATCGTGTCGGGGAGCCCTGGCGTCTCCGAGGAACTTGCTGTTTCTCGGGCGGTGTCGCTTGTCTTGCAGCGCAAATGGCTGATCCTCTCCTTTCTGGCAGCGGGCATATTCAGCTCGACGGTCGGCTATCTGGACCAGCCGTCGCGCTACTTCGCCGAGGCGGTGCTGGCGCTGGATGTGCGCAAGTTCCAGGCGCTGCCGACCGAATCCGTCGTCTCGCCCTTGCCGCAGGAAAGCCCCGCGCTGCGGACCGAGATCGACATCATCAGTTCGCGATCGATGGGCGAAAAGGTCCTGGCGCAACTCCAGAAGGCTGGCGTCGACGTCGCCAAGGGTCTTGGCCTGACGGGAGAGACCGGTGCTGGTTCCGCGGCGGCAACGACGGCTGAGCCGAGGTCCCACGCGACCATTGACGATCGCATCCTGGTCGATCAGCTACTCTCCGGCGTGCGGGTCGCGAACGATGGCCGCTCCTATACGATCTACATCTCGTTCAGCGGCGCCAACCCGGAATTTCCCGCCATCGTCGCCAATGCCTATGCGGAGGCCTACATCGACTATCAGGTCGACGTGCAGACGACCGCGACACGGCATGTCAGCGACTGGCTCGGTACCCGTCTCGTGAGCCTGCGCAGCGAACTCGAACGATCCGAACATGCGGCGACCGAGTTCCGCGAAAAATCCGGCATCGTCAAATCGGGCGGAACGACCCTGCTTTCGCAGCAGATCGCCGGGCTGAATACGGAACTGGCAAAGCTCAGGGCGCAGGTCGCGGGGGCAAGCGCCCGACTGGAAACCGCACTCGACGTTTCCAAGGCCGAAAGCGGCCTTGCCCTGTCAGAGGTCCTGAACTCACCGGCAATCCAGCAATTGCGCACAGAGGAGGCCCGGCTCAAACGCTCGCTTGCGACGATCAGCGAGAGCGGCGCCGTCAAGAACCCGCAGATCCCCGAGCTCAAATCCCAGCTTGAGACGATCCAGGCGCAGATCGAGGTGGAGGTGGCCCAGATCGTCGAGAGCCTGCGCAACGAGATCGAGGTCTCCAAGCGTCAGCAGGCCGGCCTGGAAGCCAGCCTCCGGCAGATGCAGACCGAGATGTCCACCGCGAACGAGGCAATCGTCCAGGCCGACCAGCTGGATCGCGAAGCGAGTGCGAACCGCGCAATCTACGAGAGCTATCTTGCCCGATACAAGCAGACGATCGAGCAGGACGGCATCGCGATGGCGGAAGCACGCATCATCTCCAAGGCGATGCCGTCGTCCGTGCGGGCAAGCCCCGATGCATCGACGTGGCTGCTCGCCGGGATCGTCTTCGGCCTCGCCGGCGGGCTGCTCGTTGCCGTGCTTCTGGAAGTGCGCTCCGCCTTCCTGCGCCGGTCGACCGCCTATGAAGGGCATAGCGGCGTGCCGATCGTCGGGCGTATTCCGGAACTGTCGCAGCATCAGCGCGCCGGCATGGCCAAGCTGATTTGCCAGGGCCATACGCCCTTCGCCCACGCGGTGGCCGATCTGCAGGGGCGCCTGCGGCTTTCTGCCCGCGCCGGCAACGCCCTGACGGTGTCGGTGACATCCGCGGGTCCTCGTGAAGGCAAGACCTTCATCGCCTCCTGTCTTGCCCGATCGCTGGCGGCAACGGGGCTACGGACCGTCTTGCTCGACGCAAACCTTCTGGCCCCGGCCGTAGCGCGGGAGTTTTCCGTCCAGCCCGGCCGCACCGTCGTTGACCTCGTTGCCGCGCACGATAGCGTCTTACTTGACGATGTCCTGCGCCATGACGCGGTATCCGGCATCGATCTCGTCTGCGCCGGCGTGGCGGAAGGTCCCGTCGAGCATATCCTCGGCCACGAGGCCTTCGCCCGGCTGCTTTCTACGCTCAAGCAGACCTATGACGCGGTCGTCATCGATTCCGTCTCGGTGGGGAGCGGATCGGGAGCGCTGCTCGTCTCGGCCCTCGTCGACGCAACCATCTTCGTCATACCGGCCGGCGGTGATTCCCTGCAGGCGATGAACGGCCTGCGCAAGGCCGCGGCAGCAGGCGTCGTTGTAGACGGGCTCGTCATCAACGAGGCCTCGCGCGGCACCTTGAACCGTCGGGCGAGCACCACCGCGGATCTCCAGGCTGCAAACGAAGGCAGAAAACGCAGCGATGCGGCCGTAGACATGCCGTCCATCGCCGGAATGTGAGGCTTGAAACAGATGCTGAAGGCGCAAGAGGCCATTCCCACTGCCGTCGGCCGTCGGCGAGGCGCAACCCGTCTGGCTGCGGTTCTCGGCGCACTGCTGCTCGTCGTTTCGAACGGGCCAGACACGGCGATCGGCGCCGAATATCCGGTGGGAAATGGCGACGTGCTGCGTATCACCGTCTATGGCGATACGGGGCTGAGCGGCTCCTTTCCGGTCGGTGCGGATGGCACGATCGGTTATCCGCTGCTGGGCAATCTCCCCGTGACGGGAAAGAGCATCGAGCAGGTCCGCGCCACCATTGATGACGGGCTGAAGGTGCACATCGCCAACCTCTCCGTCGCCGTGGTGGTGGAGAACTATGCGCCCGTCTACATCGTCGGCGAGGTGCAGAAACCAGGCAAATACGAATTTCACCCGGGCATGATCGCGCTCGAACTGTTCGCACTCGGCGGCGGACAAAAGGAGGCGCTGGCGGAAGGTGAAAGTGGCTCTACACGCCTTGCCGGCCTCAGGCAGGAATATGCCGATCTCGGTGTACAGCTTCTCGCCCAGGACGTGAAACGGGCACGCCTGGAAGCGGAACTCAACGGACGGCCTTTCGCCTATCTGGCGAATGACGATATCGGAACACCCGATGCCCGCGTCGTCCAGCAGATCGTGGAAGCGGAGCGCACGCTGTTCGAGATGCGGCGCACATCGCTCGATGCCGAGCTGAACAGCCTGGCGCGGCAGAAGGTTGGTTATGTCGAGGAGATCGACACGCTGGAAAAGAGCGGCAAGCTGCGCGACGGTGAGCTTGCCCTGCTCAATGAGGACGTCAAGGTGGCAAGTGCGATGGTGGAGCGCGGCCTCACCTCGAAAACCCAGCTACGCGAGAAGCAACGGGAAATATCCGCCACCAACCGCGATGTCCTGGAGTTCGGTTCGTTCCTCGCGCGGGCACGCCAGAACCTGACGCTGATCGACAGCCGCCTCGTATCGCTTCGCGGCCAGCGTCGCAGTGAGGCCGCAGCGGATCTGCGCGAGGTGAACATCGACATCCTGCGTCTGCGCCGAAAGATGGCCTACAACATTCAGGCCATGGCGGAGGCCGGCATCGCTCTGCAGAAGAAGGACGGCAGCCGGCAGGTCGCCTTCCGCTTCTCCGCCATCCGGATGCTTGACGGCAACTATCAGGAAGTCGAAGTCGGCCAGACCGACCCGATCCTGGCAGGCGATATCCTTCGCGTGAGCATCATCCTCGACGAGGCAAACATCGCCCGGCGATGAGCCTGGACACAAACCGCTTCCAATACCTGGAAAGGACACCACACGCTGCCTCGACGGGCTGTGCGGCGGCGTTTCAGACTGGATAATCCTGCGTCGGACTTAGACAAAGTGCCGGTGGGCCAACCCAATCGATTTCCAAGGAAAACCGTAACGGCGATCTGCTCAAGGCCTGTAGCCGATCGCCCTAACCTGGCTGATCCCTGTCATAAGTCGTCCGTAGACGGTGCAGATGCGGTTCATGACGCTCTTGCCGACAACCGGGCCGACAAGCCACCAGTAGCGCGGCCAGCGGTGATGAACGGGCACCGCGCTGATTTCCGTAAAACCTGCGCGCTTCAGCAGATTGCCGAGGTTGCCGGGCGACCATGTGAACAGGTGGAAGTTCGGATCGTCCTCACGGTAGCGCATCTTGAAGGACTCGCTCGGCGTCACGAGCACGATCCTGCCTCCCGCACGGAGCCTGGTGAGCATCAACCGCACCGTACTCAGCGGGTCATCGACATGTTCGAGCGCATGATGGGAAATGATGACGTCGGCCCAGCCTTCCTCGATCTTCTCGAGACTGTCGAAAACCTGGATGCCGTTCTTGCGTGCCACCGCTGCGGCTGCCTCGTTGATCTCGACGCCAGCCCTGTCCCTGACGTTGAGACCGGAAAGAATGTAGCCGCCACCACAGCCGAAATCGATCACGCGATCCGAAGGGCCGACAAACCTCTCGAACTTCAGGCGATCGAAATAGGCCGCGTAGCGCTGGTGCTCGAACGTTTTGTCGAAATAGGACTTGTCGTAGTGGGTGTTCTTTTCGGCAACGGCTGCTGCATCGGAAACAGTCATCTTCTCCCCCATGAGGCAAGGCCGGACAGGCCGAACGCCCGCAACAAACACTATATTGGGCCGTTCCGGCGGTGTTAACGCGCCTGTATGGGGTAGAACCTCCACCGAACGTATAGGCGGCCTACCCCTGCGCACAGGCATCGCAGGCAACTTGTCCCAATCGGCGCTAGCGCAACGCCCGGGCGAGGAGCGAACGCACACGCGGCATCATATCGCGACGCCGGAGGAGATAACCGAGAGGAGGTACGAGAGCCGTGAAGGGGGAGAGTTGAAAGGCGATCCTCAGCAATCGCAGGGCCTCCGCATTCCCCTGCAGGGCATGGGACACTGCCGACCAGTAGGCACGCTGGGCGATGCCGCGCCTGGCGCGCTTGCGCAGCGCTTCGGCCCCGTCCAGCCAGCGGCCCTCGTGGTGGAAAAAACTCTCCGCCGCCGCGGCCGTGTGGAGGACGTGCAGGCTTTGGTGTGTCCAAAGGTCTGTCGAACGGTTCGCGGCGTGGGTGCGGATTCCGGCCTGCACGCAATCGAGCGCGGCGACGGAGCCGTGCATGGCGAGCCGCAACCAGACCTCATAGTCGTCGCTGTGCGGAAGAGAGGTGCGATAGTGGCCGGTGCGCTGCTGCACGCTGGTACGCACGAGAATGGAAGGACCTGGTATCTGAAAGACGCCGAGATCGCAGAACCGTTCGATGAAGGCGCGGCCGGACATCAGCTCCACCGGAGGAAAAAGCGGCTGCACCCTGATCTCGGGCAACGGCGCATCGTCACGGATCGCAACGGCCTGCCCATAGCAGAAGGCAAGCGAACGGTCCTTCTCCATGGTCGCAATTGCCCTCCGGAGTGCGCCAGGCACAAGAACGTCGTCGGCAAAGAGCAGAAGGAAATAGTCGGCGCGCGCCCAGTCTATGCCGGCGTTGAAGGAAGCATGGGGACCGAGGTTTTCCGGGCGAAGCAGCAGCTCAACCCGTAGGTCCGCAGCGGCGAGGCGTCGGGCGATCGCCACGCTGTCGTCGGTCGAGGCGTTGTCCACGATAAGGACGCGCGCCACGGCTCCGTCCTGCGCCAATGCGCTTTTCACACAGGCCTCAAGATACCGGCCGTAATTGTAGTTGGGAATGACGATATCGACGCTCGCCATGGCCTAGGCCCCTGCGGCGAGGAGCCGCCGCAGCCGTTCGATACGACTGCGGCCAAGGCGCGCCGCGATCTGTATTTCCGTCAGAAAGGGATGGTGGGCAAGATGCAGCCCGGCCAGCCAGCCAATTGCGGCAAGAACAGCGGCCGTGGCGAAGGACAGGAGGTCCGATCGCGGCTGCTCGTTCAGGACGAGAAGCGTCAGCGGGCCTGCAAGGGCGAAAGCCGTGACGATGGCGCTCGGCACAAACATCGCAACGAGGGCGCGCAGGGAAAAGCGGACATGACGGTGTACGAAGAAAAAGCCCACCGCCGTCTGAACCGGCAGGGCGATGAACTGGCTGAGCGCCATGGCGATCACACCGTGGAGACTGGCTGCACAGAGGACGGACGCGGCGAAGACGCGCGAAATCAGGCTGGCAAGGAAGGCGTCGCGGTTCTGGCCAAGCGCCAGGAGAAGCGGCCCCGTGACAATTGCCGGCGCCCAGAAGACGGCGGAAAGGCCGAGGAGCCGCACGACCGGAATGGCATCCTCCCATTGATGGCCGAGCACGATCCGGACAATCTGCGGCGCGAGAAGGCAAACCATGATGGCGGCCGGCCAATAGAGCACCGAAAGATAGGCCAGCACACGAAGATAGGTTTTCTCGATGTCATACCCCTCCCGGATGCTGTTTGCGAGTGCCGGAAAGGCCATGCTGTAGAAGGCGGACATGATGATACGGTCCGGCACGCCGCAAAGAGCGTTCGAGCGGTTGTAGAGCGCGACGGCGGTCATGGAGGTGAGCCGGCCAAGGATCAGTTGCGGAACGGTTTCCTGGATACGCTCCACCACCAGCGCTGCGCCTTTGAAGGAGCCGAAGGTCAGGACCTCCCGCCAGCGCGAAAGGCCTGGGCGAAGGAACGTCCGCGCCGGCACGGGCGAGAGCGCGACGGAGAGACCAGCGAGCATCATCGCCCCCGCCAGGAGGCCCCAGGCAAAGCTGATCGCACCGAAGCCGAGGGCAGCCAGGAGAATGGTCGTCAGTCCGTTGACGAGAGAGACAGCAGTGCGGATCACCGCAAGTGCGCCAAAGCTCATATTCCGGCGCAGGATGGCGATGACCGGCTGGGCAACGGCCTCTGCAAAGCCCGCGACGGCAGCGAGCAGCAGAAAGAAGGAGAGGTCAGGCGTGCCATAGAAGCCGGCGACAAGTCCGGAGGCAAGACCGAGACCGAGGGCGACGGTGGCGCTGCAGAGCACCTGGAGCGTCAGAGATGTGCCCACAGCCTCGCGGTCGATGGCATGGCGCTGGATGAGGAATTCCGCCGTCACGAATTCACGCGTCGAGAAGGCGACCACGGCGATGGCCAGCCCCGTGACCGCCTCGCCGATCTCGCCGGGCGTGAGCAGCCGCGCCACAGTCGCAAGGACCGCGAAATTGACGAGCAGGGCGAGGTATTGCTCCAGCGATGCCATAATGTATGCGCGGCGAACCATACGGATCACGCTTTCCGGCGCCGGCGGGCGGGCGGCGCTACGTTTTCACAACGGCACCCCGTGCCGGTTCATTCAACAATCACGGGCGGCATGAGCGCACGCCCGGCACGCGCAGCCGTCCGTTGAGCCTGGCGCGGTCGACCGTCAGGCCAATCGCTCCTTCAATACGCCCGACAGGAGAAGCTCTCCCTGCCGGGAAAGCTCGCCGCGGATGGCGGCGTTGTGCTGTTCGATTTCCTTGCGGGCGCCGTCGAGGTCGGTGAGTGCGGTGCATACCTGCCCGATCAGGATCTCGACGTCGAAATCCTCGATATGCTGGCAGAAGGCCGAACGGCCGAACGCCGCCATCAGCTCATCGTTCTTCTGCGCATATCCGAGCGAGAAGGCCGGCCGGCCCGTCTTCAGGGCGCAGAGCAAGTTGTGGTAGCGGGAAACGATGGCGATATCGACCTTCTTGAGTTCCTCCATCACCTGATCCAGCGAGGCCGTGCGTGCCACCGAGACAAAGGCGTGGCTCGCTCCAGAAGGACGCGGTGCAAGCCCCTGGAAGATATCGTCCAGCGCGGTTTCGTCCGCCTTGTCCCCCATGAAAAGATGTACCCGCCGGCCATCGTCGAGAAGCCGGCCGATGACCGCCGAGAGCTTCGCGATATAGGTGCGGTAGATTGCTTCCCCGTCGGCTTGCCCGCGTTTCCAGCCACGATAGTGCATGACCCCGACGCCGACGGCGGCATGGGCCGGCCGGCGATCCACGACGGGATCATGGGTCGGGGCACGCAATCCGAAGGCAAGGTCGGGAAAGCGAAGATCGCGAGACACGTCCACGCCGAGATCCCTGACATAATGGAGCGAGAAATCATCGCGGTAGGAGCGGTATTCCGCCATCTGCACGGCCGCCTTCAGGAACCGGCGGCTGAGCGCGTTGTGGATCGGCCCTGCGCCGATGCTCACGAAGGCGATGCGGATGCCGCGCAGGCGGGCGGCGAAGCACCACCAGAAAAGGATGAAAGGCCAGCCGAACGGCGTCTCCTGGAAATCGTCAAGAATGCCCGTGCCGGGGATGACGAGGACCTCGGCCCCGGCAAGCGCCTGGAAAATGGCAACCATGCTTCCGAGCCGGGAAGGCACGCGCCAGAGCCTGGCGCCGATCGATCGCGTAACCCGGTCCGCCGACGGCTTCTGCCCCCGGATGCTGACGACGTCGAGCGCAAAATCGTCGTGAACCTTTGCCGGATTGGAGCAGATACACAGCAGCTTCGCCTCAGGGCATGCCTGGCGCAGGAAACGCACCATGGCTTCCAGCGAGCCGTCATTGCCGGAGTTTCCGGAGCCGAACTGTCCCAGCAGGCCGATTTTCATCCGTAGGTCCCATCCGGAGCGCGATAGCGGCAGGATTATCGCGCCCGGGCAGAGGGCAGAAAACGCCCTCCTTCGTACCGCAGCCTCATCCGGAAGAGGTAGATCGGCGGGGCGTTGTCGCGAAGGAGGGCTGTGGCGGTTCGAACGGGCGGATTCCAATGTCTCCGCCGTGCGACGACAAAGAATGCAGGGGGTTGGCCATGAAGCTCGCCTATTTCGTTCTCCCGCATCTCGGCGGTACCTACACCGTTTTCACGCAGCTTCGCAGGGGGCTCGCGCCGTACGACATCGAACTCCGCTGGCTCGGGCTTTGCCACAAGACAGGCAACATCGATCCAGCACTTGCAGATGCCGCGGATCTGGGCACCGGGATCGACACCGAGGCTTTCTCGGATGACCGGGAAACAGCCCGCCGTCTTACCGACGCCATTCTGGCAGAGGGGTTCGATGGGGTCGTTGTCAATGTCCTCAGCGATCGCCTCCAGACGAACATCGTGCGTTACCTGCCGCCCGAAATCCTGCGTTTCATGGTCGTGCATAACATCACGCCCGGCACCTATGCCGCGGCCGGCGCCATCGCACCGCATGTGCACGCAACCATCTGCGTGTGCCGCCGTGCCCGGGATGATCTCGTCGAGCGCCATGGTTTTCCCGCCGGCCGCACCTTTGTCATCCCGAACGCCGTTTCGCTGAGTGATTTTCCGTCGCAGGACCGCGCATCACGGTTCGAGGGAGAAGGCCTTCGCCTCCTGTTCCTCGGTCGGATCGAGGATGCCTCGAAGGGGGTGCTGTGGCTGCCGGAGATTTTCGCGCGATCCCCCGGCACCGCGCGGCTGACGATCGCAGGCGATGGTCCGGACCTCCCCCGCCTCCGATCAGCCCTGCCCGCCTCGCCGCGAGTCGAGTTTCTGGGATCGGTCGGCCTCCAGGCCGTCCCGGCGCTGATGGCACGCCATGACATCCTTCTCATGCCGTCACGCTATGAGGGGCTACCCATGACCCTGCTGGAGGCCATGGCAGCAGGCTGCGTGCCGATCGCCTCCGCCCTTCGCGGCGTCACGGACATGGTCGTCGACGACGGTCACGACGGTCTTCTGTTTCCCATCGGTGACCGGAGGAAGGCCGCCGACCTCGTCTACGCCCTCGATGGCGATCGCCTGCGCCTTGCACAATTGTCCGCCGGCGCCCGGCGCAAGGTGGCGCGAAGCTTCACCGTGGAGCGCATGGCGATGCGGTATGCCGAGGCACTGCGCAAGACTGCATCGAATCCTCCGCCGATCGCCCCATCCCTCCCCATCGAGAACTGGTCGTTGCCGCCCGGCCTGCGCCCGGGCTTGCGGACCTACCTTCCCGCTCCGGTGAAAAACTGGCTGCGCCTCGTCCGTGAGCGACTGTGACCGATATCCTCCTCGAAAGGATCCGCCATGCATCTCCTCCGTCTTGCCCTCGGCGCCTGCCTGCTTGCCGGCCTCCTGCTTCCGGCCAGTACAGTCGATGCGGAGAATGTAAGGTTTCCACTGCGCCTCGCGCCGAACGGCCTCCATCTCGAAGACCAGACGGGAAAACCGTTTCTCATCACGGGAGATTCGGCCTGGTCGATGATCGCGGACCTCTCGCCGGAAGAGGCGCAATCCTACATCGCCGACCGGAAGGCGCGCGGCTTCAACACCCTGCTGGTCTCGCTCATAGAGCACGAATTCGCCCGGAACGCGCCCAACAACATCGAGGGCGTCGCACCCTTTCTCGAACCGGGCAACTTCACCAGGCCGAATGACCGCTATTTCGCGGCGGCCGAACGTATGCTCGATATCGCGCTGAGCGCCGACATGCTCGTTCTTCTGGCACCCGCCTATCTTGGTGCCAATGGCGGCCCGCAGGGCTGGTACGGTGAAGTGGCAGCGGCCGGTCCAGCGGCGCTGCAAGCCTATGGCCGCTATGTCGGTGCGCGTTTTGCCCGTTATCCGAACATCATCTGGGTTCAGGGCGGTGACTATGATCCACCCGACAAACGCCTCGTGGAAGCCCTGGCCTCAGGCATCGAGACGGGCAATCCCCGTGCCCTCCAGACCGTGCACGGGGATCGCGACTCGACGACGAGCCTTTACTGGCAGGGTGCAGACTGGCTGAAGCTCGACACCGTCTACACCTATGGCGATGTGGCCGCAGCGGTTCTGGCACGCCATCGCTCCGGGCCGCGCCGACCGTTTTTCCTCATCGAATCTCGCTACGAAAATGAACATGGCGTCGGCGCGTCGGAAATCCGCAAGATCGCCTATGGCGCGCTGCTGTCGGGGGCAAGCGGTCAGATCTATGGCAACAATCCCGTCTGGCATTTTGGCGGACCCGGCCTCTATGACGCCCCGGCGGGCTGGCGGCAGGCGCTCGCGAGCGACGGCGCGCAAAGCATCGGCCATCTTGCCGCATTTTTCGAACGCCTCGACTGGTGGAAGCTGCAGCCTGCCGACCGGGGCTTCGCCCTCAAAGCCAAGGGATTGCCCACAGCGACCGCGATCTCGGCCCTTGCAGACGACGGATCGTTCGCCGTGGCCTATCTCTATGACGCGGTCTCCGTGGAGGTCGATGCGCCAGGGCTTACGGTCCCGGATCCGGTCGCCGAATGGTACGACCCGTCTACCGGCGCGATAAGCCGATCCGTCCCGCTGGACAAGGACACGGGTATCCACCGGCTGCAGGCGCCGTCCTCACAGAACGCCTCCGGCTCCAGCGACTGGCTTCTTCTCATAAGGAATGGTGCTTCACGCTGACAGGACCAACCCGCACTACTGGCCGGCGATACCCATTTCGATCTCGCTGTCGCTCCAGCCTTCGCGCCGATAGCGATGGAAGAGATCTGCAAGCGTTGCAACGCTTTTGTCTGTCTTTTCGACTGTCGTGTCCGCCGTGCCTTGCGTGGGGGCGGGTACGATCTTTCGTTCCTTCACCTTTTCCATGAGAGAACCCTTCCGGAGAGGACGGTTGGACCTGACAGTCGCGCAGGGCGTGAGGGAGACCCGGAGGACGAGGACAGGGGGCGCCTCGGGGTCTCCCTCACCGTGTCGGCAAGGATGGGGATCAGGGGCTGCCGGCACGGTTCCGCCCAGCCGATGCGTCTGGCAGGGGGCCAGATCACTGACCAGGCCCCATCGTAGAACTCTCGTGCATCGAGGCAACGTGACTGAAAGGTCCCGGCCCTAGCCAAATGGTTTACACGGGAGGATTCGCGATACCCGGGGAGACTCTGTCCGGAATAGAACCGTTCTGGAGCGTCTGGCGATGGAAAGCAGGGCGATTACGGCAGGAGTCCCGGTTGTGCTCGCCGGTAGCCTGCCATTTCCGTAAAAAACCAAGACCCCTGTTTCCCATTGAAAGCGGCCACGCGTGCCCGCGCGGTCAAGCCCACGTCAGCGGCGGTAGAGTGACAGCCGGCTTCCGTTGAAGACTGAATGCAATAGCGCGTGCGGCCGGTTTCGTCCGCTATAGACACCGGCCGCACAGGCTGTTTCACAGAGATGCTCCCGGCGCAGCCTCCCGGTAGGCCGCCATTGCCGTGACAACCACAGCAACGACGTTTGATGCGGCGCTGACTGCGATGGGAATGAAGTAACTCTGGCTAAAGTCGTAGATGAAGCCCGCCGCGCTCGGCCCAGCGAGCGTGCCTATGGCAACGCTGGTATAGAGAACGCCGATGATGCGGCCGGCTTGGCGCGCGCCAAACAGATCGGCAACGACAGCTGGCAGGATTGCGACCCAGCCACCATAGAAGAGGCCGAAAATGAGCGCGAATAGGAGGAGCAGACCGAAAGAAGCAGCAACGGACCAGATCGCGAGAGAGGAAGCCATGCCGATATACATGGCGATCAGGAACATCTCCCTGCCCATCCGGTCCGCAATGCCGCCCAGGAAGAAGCGGCCGACCGTGCTGCCGATGCCGATGGCACCAAGCAGCCACACTGCAACCGCCGCCGAAACGCCATGGTCGATCGCATAGGGCACCAGATGAACGAAGGGGACGAACACCCCAAACGCACCAAAGAGAGATGCGAGATACAGCGCATGGAAGCGCCGCGTCCGGACGGCTTGCCCCACGGACATATCGTGGCCCGATTGCGGCGAACCGGCATTTCGGATGCTATCGGCACCATCGGGCGATAGTCCACGACGTGCCGGCTCGTCTTCCATCACGAACGCCGCCAACACGCCGAGAACGATCGCAATGACACCCAGCGTCGTGTACGCGCTGCGCCAGCCGAAGCCCGAGATCAGCCACGTCGCAAACGGCGGCAGCGCGAGGGTACCAATTCCGATGCCGCTGACCGCAAGGCCGGAGGCAAGACCACGGCGACTGACGAACCAGCGCTGCACGGCCCCAAGCGTCGGCACATAGGCGCTGCCGACGCCCATTCCAATGCCGATGCTATAGGCTGCGTAGACCTGTAGAATGGTCTGCGCCCGCCCGGCCATGAGCAGGCCCAGTCCAACAAGCATCATTCCGATTGCGGAAAGAACCTTCACACCGTACCGATCCGCGAGCGGAGCGGAAACGACACCGAGCGCGAAATAGAGGAAGCCCGCCAACGAAAAGACCAGGGATACCGATCCACGGGATGCTCCGAACTCCTCTTGAAGCGGCTGAAGAAATGAGCTGAACGTATAGGCGCTTCCAAAGCCGACGAAGGTTATGACAAAGGCTGCAGCGACGACGAACCAGCCGTAGAAGAGCACGAATGACTGTTTGGGGGAGATCACGAGAGCCCTCCGCCGGCTGCGCCGCACTGAAGCCCGTGGAGAGGCCGATGCCTCGGCGCAATCTCAAACCGACCACGGATCGCGCCTTTGCGCATTTCGGGCCATGCGAAACCAGGCATACCGGGGAGGCATGCCGCTTCGTCGAACATGCTCATCACGCTGCTCCTGCGACGTGACTTTCGGCCAGCCCGTCATCGAGATCCGGGCGACGGCGATGCCATTCCGTCCAGCCCTGAAACGCCGCGCCGAGCGCCAGAAGCGAGCTTTCATCGAATGCGGCGGCGATCAGCTGAAGGCCGATTGGCATGCCGTCCGCCGAGACCCCTCCGGGGAACGCAAGTGTCGGGTGCCCGCTCATGTTGAAAGGGCAAGTGTAGCGTTGCAGCTTGGCGATCAGCTCGGGTTGCTCGCCAAGTGTCGCGATCGTCTTCAGCGTGAGCGGTGCAAAAGGGTGGATGGGGGTCAGCACAGCATCGACCGAAGACAGCAGAGCTTCGACCTGCCCGCGGAAGGCGGCTCGGCGGAGCAGTATGCGTTGATAGTCCATCCCTGAAACGGCCATCCCGGCCTCGACGACGGATGACAAAATGGGGCCGTATTGTTCCTTGTGGAGCGCATAGGCCGCCTCATGGACGACAGCCGCCTCGACGGCACAATTCGGCGTCCAGTCAAGGACGATCTGGCGGACATCCGGAAAAGAGACGTCAACGATCTCGACTCCGAGATCCGAGAAGACCGCACACGCTTCGGCCAGCGCGACCTGTGTCCCGACATCGACGTCGTCACTATTCCAGTTTCGGTCGATGCCAATGCGCTTGCCGCGCACGTCTGCGAACGTGTCGGCCATATAGTCGACAACCGGGCGAGAGCTTGTCGTCGGGTCATCGACATCGTGTCCGGCAATTGCCTTGAAAAGGGCTGCTACACCCACGACACTTCGGGCAATTGGGCCGATGTGGTCCAGCGACGGCGCGAGGTCGAACGTCCCATGGCGGCTGACGCGGCCCCAGGTCGGCTTGAGGCCGCTGACGCCGTTGGCTGCACAGGGCCAGCGGATCGACCCGCCGGTATCGGAGGCAATCGCCCCGAAGCATAGGCCGGCTGCGGTGGCGGCTGCCGATCCACCGGAGGAGATGCCTGCCCAATACGCGCTGTTCCAGGGATTGCACACCGGCGGTATCGACGGATGGTAGTCGGAATACGCCCCCTCGGTGAGCTGGGTCTTGCCGATCAGCACTGCGCCTGCTTCCGTCAATTTCCGCACGACGGTCGCATCGTGTGTCGGAACAAAATCTCCATGGATCACAGTGCCGCCGGCAGTTGCCACGCCCTCGGTCCAGCACAGGTCCTTTACTGCGATGGGAACGCCGTGGAGCGGCCCCCGGTGCACGCCCTCCCGGATCTCCCGATCGGCCGCTTCCGCCTGACGGAGCGCCCGGTCGTCCAGGACCCGGGCATATGTCCTCAATCTGCCGTCCAAGCGGTGAATGCGCGCCAGAAGCGCTTCCGTGACCTCCCTCGAGGTGATCACCCGCCGGGCGATGAGTTCCCCAACCTCCGTCAGATCACAGAATTCCATCTTGAAAGACATATGCCTAAGCCCTTTCTCCAATTGCGCGCCCGGAGGCGCACCATCTCTATGATTTAGAATTTATAGCACGTAGACCAGCTCGATTGCTGTATTGACATCCTATAAAAGCCAGACTTATGGTGCCTTTCGTATACAGGCAAACCAGAAGATTTAATGCATATAAATTAGATAACCTAAGCTATGACGAACCGTTTACCGCCGCTGAATGCGCTCAAAGCGTTCGAGGCTGCTGCTCGCCACCTCTCAATCAAGCACGCGGCGGAGGAACTGTGCGTGACGCCGGGAGCGGTCAGCCAGATGATCAAGGTTCTGGAAGAACACCTGCGGGTGAGGCTTTTTGAGCGGGTGACACGGGGAATCTATCTGACCGACGCGGGGCATGACTATTTGCCTTCGATACGCAATGCATTCCGCCAAATCGCAGACGCATCCGAGCGGATCGCAGCTCAGCGGGACTCCGGGCTGCTCACCGTCAGCGCCACGCCCTTCTTCGCGTCGGCCTGGCTCGTTCCGCGGTTGTCATCCTTTCGAGAGATCCAACCCGACATTGATCTCCAGATCGTCACCAGCAACGCACTCGTCGACTTCTCTCGTTCGGAAGTGGATGTCGCGATCCGGCACGGGCTGGGCCGCTATCCCGGGCTTCGCAGCGATCGTATCGTCACCGTTGAGGTGGCAGCGGTGGCGACGCCTGGACTGGTCGAGCGGCTGGGGCTTCCTGGCCGACCATCGGACCTCGCGCACTGGCCGCAGGTCCACGATGCCGAACGGAAGGGCTGGAACCTGTGGTTTGAAACGCACGGTGTGCCCGAGCGGATGGCAGCGCGCGGCCCGTCCTTCGATGACAGCGGGCTCCTGCTAAAGGCGATCCTTGCTGGCCAGGGTGCAGGGCTTCTGCCGGCAGCTCTGGTTGAAGACGAACTGCGAGATGGCCGCTTGGTCCAATTGTCTCCTGCCGTGAATATGGAGGATTTTGCCTACTACCTCATCTGCCCCGACAACAAGCAACAACAGCCGAAGATTTCGGCGTTCAGGGACTGGATCTTGAACGCATAATCAAAAGGGACCGGGTTCTCTTATAGATCATCAACAGCACCGTCGACGTGATGCGATCATGCAGATAGCCGCACAGGGGGCGAGGGTCGCAGTACGCTTTGCGAGGTCGCCGCTGGGCACGGCATCACTGCCGCCAGATGCTCGAACAATCCGTTGCCAGTACATGCCGCCGAAACCGGGAAGCCCGCCGCGCCAAAGGCCTGACCTCAGAGCAAATTCGTCTCCGAGAACGCCTCCACGCCGGCATGCAGCGTTTCCCGGTCGCCATGTTCGACACCATGCAGAATGTCGAGCAAGGGAAAGGTGAGCCGGTAGAAACGCATACGGTCACGGAATCCCTCTCCCATTTGAAAACGGTTCAGCATCGTATCGACAAAGGCATCGCCGAGCCCCGCGGCCAGGCTGGCATAGTCATAGGCCTCATCACCCAGATCGCACCCGGAGAAATCGATCACACCGGAGAGACGGCCTTCATGGATGAGAATGTTCCCTGTCCCGAAATCCCCATGCAGGACAGAGCGCGGCAGTGCATCGCAAACGGCCAGAAAATCGTCGAACGCCCGACGCAAGCGGCTGACTGCCCTCGGGGCCAATAGGGGGAAGGCAAGCGCTTCGCACCGCGAACGCAAGTCATCCCACTCCATCGAAGGCAATGCCCCTGCAAGATCGGGCAGAAGGGCGGCTGGAACCGCGTGCAGGGCACGCAGGAAACCGCCAAGATCCGCGGCCAGCCCACGCTGCTGTTCGTCGGTCAAAACCCGCAGGGTCGAAAGCGGTTCACCCTGAATTCGGGGATGGACTGAAAACACCCTCTGTCCGCTCCGACACACCCTCAGGGCCGGTATCGGCGCCGGAAGCAATGGCTTGAGCACCGCAAGCACGCGCGCCTCGCGCTCAAGTTCGTTTTCCGCTGTCGCATGGCGCGGTAGCCGAACGAGTTCACCCCCGACGTCGTAGACGAGATTGTTCTGCCCCGCCCCAAGCAGAGTGGCCGGCGTGCCCGCCGGCATGCCGAGAGTTTCGGTGATCTCAGACAGAAACAGCGCGTCGAGGGCGTGATGCGCGGGCAGCCCGCCATCGGTCGGGTTGCCCAATGGATTTTCCCGGCTGGCGGGTTTTTCCACACAGGCCGGGCGTGTGGTCTCTTTCTCGATCTCATCCATTGGAGGCTGTATGAGCGGAAATCGAAACGGATGCAAATCGGACGGTCGCATCGCTTCTGGCGCCGCCGATGATCGCACTGTCCCAACGATGGAGAGGCGTAGCTGGGCACCGCTGTTTACCGCGAAGCTGGGATGCCGCGGCAATCACAAAGCATGCAGTGGCAGCAATGGGCACCTACCGACGGTTGACGTGAAATGCCCCCCTGAACGCCTCTTGCCCCTTTGTGCGATAGCTTCTATCCGGATGCACCCGGTGGGAAAAATCAAAAAAAGAATACCTGCCTGATGGAGGGATGTCGAAATCGGCCGGGTCGGCGGCGTCTTTGGCCTGTCGCAACACAAATGAGGAAAAACTTTATGCTTTTTCAAGTTACGGCGCTTTACGCGCTGCCGCTTGCCGCCCTGTATGTTATCCTGTGGTTCCGTGTGACAACGACCCGTTCGAACCTCAAGTTTTCCATCGGCGATGGGGGCAACACCGGCCTGCACGAGAAGATCAGACAGCACGGTAACTTCGTCGAATGGGTGTCGGTCGTGCTGATCCTGATGATCATCGCCGAAGGCAACAAGGCCGATGCGATCTGGTTGCATGTTTCGGGGGCGTTGCTTCTGATCGGGCGGCTGGTCCACCCCTTCGGGCTCACTGCAGCCAATCCAGCGCACCCTCTGCGCATCATCGGCAATACGGCCAGCCTGCTTGCCACGCTGAACGCCATGGTCTGCCTTGTTTTCACGTCCTTCGGCCTCTGAGGAGAGTTCCATGCAGTACATGCTTCTGATCTATACATCGCCCGACGCCGAACCTGTCTACGGCACACCGGAATTCCAGGCCATGATGCAGGGGTTCTCCGACTTCAACGACCGAGCCAACGCCGATGGCGTTTTGCGCGGCGGGGAAGCGTTGCAGGGGATCGAAACGGCGACATCGCTGCGCCTGCGCGGCGGCAAGGTCGAGACCATGGATGGTCCTTTCGCCGAGACCCGCGAGCATCTGGGCGGCTACTACATACTCGACGTCCCCGATCTGGACGCCGCGCTGCGCTACGCGGCGCTGCTGCCGGTCGCCGCCTGGGGCACGATCGAGGTCCGGCCGCTGATGTCCTACAACCCCGCCAATCTCTGATGGCAGGAGCCGCCCCCCACGCCATGGCTGTCACGCGCGCCCTATCCGTGGTGATGCGTGAGGACCGGGGGCGGCTCATGGCGGCGCTTGTCGCGCGCCTCGGCGATTTTCAGCGCGCCGAGGATGCGCTGCAGGAGGCCGGAATTTCCGCGCTCCTCCATTGGGGGCGATCTGGCGTGCCGGAATCGCCGCGCGCCTGGCTGCTGAAGGTGGCCGGGCGCAAGGCTCTCGATCGCTTGCGGGCAGAAGGGCGCGGCGCAAAGCGCGAAGCGGCGCTGGCGCAGCTCACCATCCTCGATACCGACGAGGTGACAGAGGATATTCCCGACGAAAGGCTGCGGCTGATTTTCACCTGCTGCCACCCGGCACTGGAAGAAAAAACGCGCGTGGCCCTGACATTGCGGACCGTGTGCGGGCTGACCACCGAGGAGATCGCGCGGGTGTTTCTGGATACGGCGCCGACCATGGGCCAGCGGCTCAGCCGCGCCAAGTCGAAGATCGCGATGGCGGGCATCCCCTTCGCAGTACCGGGGCCTGAGGATTGGGACGACCGCCTGCAAACGGTTCTGACCACGATCTACCTGATCTTCACTATCGGCTATACGACCGGCCCTGACGAGCCGCGCAACCTCTGCGCCGAGGCGATCTTTCTCTGCCGTCTGCTCCTGACCCTGCGTCCGGATCAGGCCGAGATCGAAGGTGCCCTTGCACTGATGTTGCTGACCGACGCCCGACGCGCCGCTAGGATCGGCACCGATGGCGCAAGCGTGCCGCCCGGCGAACAGGACCGGGCCTTGTGGAACAGGCAAAGCCTCGATGAAGGGCGGGCTCTTCTCCACACATCCCTGTTGCGCCGGCGCGCCGGCCCGTTTCAGATCAAGGCTGCGATCAGCGCCTGCCAGATGGCCGATCCGGGGCCGGATTGGCCACAGATCCTGCAGCTCTACACGGTTCTCATGACCATGGAGCCGACTGCGGTGGTGCAGCTGAACCATGCCGTGGCCCTGGCCGAGACCGGCCTTGTCGAAACCGCTCAGGCAGAAATCGCGGCGCTGCGACCCGAGCTCGACGGCTTCCAGCCCTTCCATGCCGCAGCGACCCTTGTCTATGCGCGGGCCGGCGCCCGGGACGAGGCGCGCCGCAACGGGCTGGCCGCTATCGAAGGGGCAGAGCGGGAGGCAGACCGGCTGTTACTGCGCAAATTGCTGGAAGGGCTAGAATTGGCGGACCGCCGTCCCAACCCTGCCATCTGAATGGAGCGCAACAATTAGCTGTTCGGTCAGCTTCCCCCTGCAATCATGCGTCCACACAAAGGCCCACCACACTCATTCACGCCCGGGAACCGTACGCTGCAGAGACGTCCGCTGGTCGAATTCCCCGAAATGGCGTCCGCGTTCCTTCATGCTGTCGGTGCGTGCCTCGACTGTCTTGCTGTGCCGCCGTGCGATCGAGTTGATCAACAGATTGAGGATAACCGTGAGGCTCGCCGACGAATCCCAGAACGTCTCCACATAGGTTTCGCCCTGCAACACCAGCTCGGTATACTCGTAGGCCCAGTTGGAGAACTTGTCGGTGATGATGACAAGCGGCATGCCGGCATCGCGCGCCTTCTCGGCAAGCAGGACCCCTTTGCGGGCATAGGAATGCGTATCGACCAGAACCAGGCAATGGCTGTCCCCGGACATATCAAGAATTTCAGCGGAAACACCCGCGTGATCTTCGGCAAAGCGGACCTTCGGGCGGACATATTGCAGCCGGCTGGCAAAATCGATGGCAAGACCACGGGAAGCCTGGAAGCCGACAACGCTCACGAACTGCGGATCCGCGATAGCCTCGACACAGTATCGCCAGCGAGGCAGCGTCGTCAGCTTGTAGGCTTCCGTGACGGCCTCCAATTCCCGCTGGAGGCTCTTCTCCAGCGTCTGCTCGTTGAGCGGATCAAGCTGCAGGCGCTTGAACACGTTGCCCATGCCCGCGGCTTCCGCCCCCGCCGCCGGCTTGAGCGCTTCCTTGAAGTCCTTGAGGTTCGCGTAACCCAGCTGGCGAATGAAGCGGATGACCGTCATCTCGCTGAGACCGAGCGCGGCGGCGAGCGAAGCTCCGGTCTCGTATGGCAGGCGATCCCAGTTGTCGCGGAAATGCGACGCGATCATGCGGCCGGAGCGTGACCACCCCGTGTCCTCGCTGGCAAGCCCACGTTCGAGAAAGGTGTTCAGGTCCATTTCCTGGCCACGCTTGCCGGAGGGCTTGTCACTGTCGGCCGCCATGCTCTTCTCCCGGTCGGTACTCCGGACACGCCCGCGCCGGCTCCGTTTTTCTCTACATACGTGGTACGGAATCGCGGAGCAACGCGGTATATTCGCTTTGCGGTTGATCGAGAACGCGGGCTGTCTCACCCATCTCCACCAAGCGCGCCGACCGGAAGACCGCGATGCGATCACAGAGTTTACGAACGACATGGAGATCGTGCGAGATGTAGATCACCGTGAGGTCGCGCTCCTGGCGCAGGCGGACGAGCAGACGGATGATTTGCGCCTGGATCGTCACATCAAGTGCCGAGGTGATCTCATCGGCAACCAGAACCTCCGGCTGGAGGATCAAGGCCCGGGCGATGCCAACGCGCTGGCACTGGCCTCCGGAAAGCTGCTTTGGGCGGCGCTGAGCGAAATCTTCCGGCAATTCCACTTGCCGCATCATATCGAGCGCGCGGCGGCGCGCCTCCGCAGCATCGGCAAGGCCATGGCGACGCAGCGGCTCGGCAATGGTATCGATCACCGCCATGGCCGGGTTCAGGGAATCGAACGGGTTCTGGAAGACCATCTGCACACGGCGGCGATAAGCGGAAAGGGCCGCCCCTTTCAGACGATGAACATCCTGCCCGTCGAACAGCACCTGCCCCTGCGCCGGTGCGACCAGGCGCATCAACACCTTTGCCGCGGTGCTCTTGCCGGAGCCGCTTTCGCCCACGATACCGAAACACTCCCCACGACGAATGTCGAGCGAGACGTCCGAGAGCGCCTGGATCGTACCGCTGCGCCTGCGCATCACGCCGCCGGGACGATAGGTGACGCCGAGATCGCGGATGGAAAACAACGGCGCAGCGGTGGCCGCCGGCGGCGTGACCGGCGTCAGGTCAAGGCGGCTTGGCTGCGATGCAATGAGCAACCGGGTATAGTCGTGGCGAGGGGCCTGCAGGACGTCGCGCGTCAGCCCGGCCTCGACGACCTCGCCCTGCCGCATCACCACGACACGGTGGCATATGTCCGCCACCACCGCGAGATCGTGCGAAACCAGGATTACCGCCAGGCCGAGACGACGGTTCAGGTCGCGCAGCACGTCAAGGATACGGGCCTGGACGGTGACGTCGAGTGCAGTCGTCGGCTCGTCGGCAAGCAGGATGCGCGGCGCACAGGCGATCGCTCCGCCAATCATCACCCGCTGCTTCATGCCGCCGGACAATTCATGCGGATAGGCCCGCAGACGCTTTTCCGGCTCGTTGATTTCCACGGCGCGCAGAATATCAAGGGCACGCGCCTCCACATTGCCGGCCGCGCCATGCAGGATGATGGGTTCGGCGACATGATGGCCAACCGTCTTCAATGGATCGAGATGCGAGGCCGGGTTCTGGAAGATCATCGACATCTTCCGTCCCCGTAGCCCGCGCATCTCCTCGGCCGTGCTGGCAAGCAGATCCCGGCCTTCGAACAGGACACGGCCGGAAACCTTGGCATTTTGAGGCAGAAGCCCAAGCAGGGCCCGGCAGGTCAAGGACTTGCCGGAACCGCTTTCACCGACGATGCCGAGCACCTCGCCCGTCATCAGCGTGAAGCCCACATTGCGCACGACCGGCAACGCACCGAAGGAAACGCCGAGCGCCTCGACGGAAAGAAGCGGAGTGGATTCGTCGATCATGATTTCAACATCCTTCCAAGCCCATCGCTGACAAGAACGAAACCGAAGCCCATGAGGATCGCTGCAAGGCCGGGGAACAGGCAGATCCACCAGGCATCCACGACATAGGGCTGGCCTTCCGCGATCATCGCTCCCCATTCCGGCGTCGGCGGCTGCACGCCGAGGCCAAGGAAGCCGAGGCTGGCGCCGGCCAGAACGATCATCACGATATCCGTGGTGGCGTAGACAAGCACAGCCGGCAGGGTCGAAGGCATGATGTGGCGCAGCAGGATCACCGGCGTCGAATAGCCGAGAACCCTGGCGGCCTGCACATAGTCCTTTTCCCGCAGGACCGCCGTCTGCGCACGCACAAGCCGCGCGTAGGATACCCAGCCGACCAGTGCCAGCGCGATGAAATAGTTCGTCAGCCCGGGCCCCATGATGCCGACGATGGCGATTACCAGCACGAAGAACGGAAAGGCGACCGTCACATCGATAAGGCGGGAGAGAACTGCATCCGTCCAGCCGCCGAAGTAACCGGCTGCCAGGCCGGCAAGTGCCCCGAGCACCAGCGGCGCGGCGACGCCGGCGACACCCATCCAAAGGTCGATGCGGGCCGCATAGATGGTGCGGCTCAGGACATCTCGGCCGAGATGATCCGTTCCGAACGGATGCTGGGCGGACGGGGCGGCGAGCAAAGCCTCGAAATCGATCGCATTCGGGTCGAACGGAGAGACATGCGGCGCTGCAAGTGCAAGGACGAACAGCAAGAGCAGCACGAGAACACCGGCGATGAACTCGAGCGCACCCTTGCGCGCAAGGAAAGCGGCTGCCGTCATAGCTTGACCCTCGGATCGATCAGCGAGGACAGCACGTCGACCAGAAGCGTGATCGACACCGTCAACAGCGCATAGACGATAGTAAGGCCCTGGATCACGGAGAAATCCCGGCCGAGCACGGAGGTAACCATCAATGTGCCGATGCCTGGAACGGCGTAGACGATCTCGACCACCACCGCTCCACCGATCAGATAGGCCAGCATGACACCCAGCAGATTGAGGGTCGGGATCAGCGAGTTCATCAACACGTGGCGCACAAAATTCACGCCCTCCGGCAAGCCCTTCGAGCGCCCGGCGATGACATAGTCGGCTTCCATTTCCTGGATCAGGGTCGCCCGGAGGCTGCGCAGCAGCAGCGGCACGAGCCAGAGCGCCGTGCTCACCGCGGGAAGAAAGAGGTGGCGCAGATGCCCGACGAAGCCTTCGCCGTAACCGCTGACCGGAAACCAGCCCAGTTCCACGCCAAAGTAACGCGACATCATCAGCGCCAGCCAGAAAACCGGGAAGGTCATGCCTGCAACAGCGCCGAAGCGAATGACCTGGTCGATCCAGCGGCCATGGTTGCGGGCGGCCAGAACAGCAAGCATGAGCGTCAGCGGAATGCTGATCGCCATCACATAGCCGACCAGGAACAGGGTGGGCGGCAGGAACTGCCAGATGAGGCCGATTACCGGCTTCTGGAAACGAAGAGAATAACCGAGGTCTCCCATCAGCAGATTGCCGAGATAGGTGAAATACTGCTCGGCCAAGCCGTCGTTCAGGCCAAGCTGGTCACGGAGCTGCGCCACGGCCTCCTCGCTCGCCCGGTCGCCGAGCAGCAGCCGCGCCGGATCTCCCGGCGACAGATGCACGAGGAGGAAGCTGACAAGGCTGATGCCGATCATTACCGGGATGATCGAAACCAGCCGTTTCACGAGAACGGCAAGGAAGGCCATTGGGGGTCTCCATCGGGACGTCGCCACACGATCGGCGCAGCCGGCGCGGTCCGCGCCGGCTGCCGGACCAGATCATTTCGCCAGAACGGCATCCTCGAGCGACCATTGCAGGGATGGGCTCAGCCGCAAGCCATCAACCGCCTTGGCATAAGCATTGGCATAGGGCGGATAGTAGAGCGGGATCTGTGCGACCTCCTCGGTCGAGATCTTCTGGATCTCGTGATAGAGCGCGCCGCGCCGCGCCGGATCGAGCTCGCGAACCGCCTCTTCCGTCAGCGCATTTACCTTCGGATTGTCGTAGTGCGTGTGGAAGCTGTGTGTCTCGCACGTTCCGCAGACGGCCCATCGCACCGCAAGATCCGGATCCGAGGTTTCATTGTACCACCAGCTCGGCGCGAGATCGTAGTCGCCGGCCGGTATGCGTTCCCACCAGACCCCGCGATCGACCTTCTCGATCTTCGTCTTGAGACCGATTGCTGCCCATTGCGCCTGCAGGAGGGTCGCCAGCTTTTCCGCATCCGCATTGGCGGAGATCAGCATGGTCAGCTCCTTGCCGTCATAACCTCCTTCGGACAACAGCATCTGCGCCAGCGCCGGATCGTAGGCGATGCCGGGCAGATTCTTCGCGTGATAATCGAGCGCAGCCGGCAGGGTCGTGTTGGCCGGCATGCCGTTGCCGGCCGTCATCGCCTTGGCGATGGCCGGGATATTGAGCGCATGGGCCGCCGCCTGGCGAACCTTGATATTGTCGAACGGCGGGCGACGCTCGTTGAGCAACGTCATATAGATGACAGTCGAGGGCTCCAGCGCCATCAGCAGACTATCCCGCGCCTTGACGGCTTCGAGTTGCGCCCACGGAACGTCACGCATCGCATCGAGCTCTCCAGACATCAGCATGGACACGCGGGTATTGGAGTTTTCCACCTCGATCAGCTCGGCGCCATCGTTCTTCGGATACCCTTCGCGCCAGTAGTTCGGATTGGGTTCCAGCACCAGCCGGTCGTTTGGCCGCCACTCGCGGACCTGGTAGGGCCCTGATGTCACCGGCTTTTCGCTGAAGGCCATCTCCCCCCGCGCTTCCACGTCGGCCTTTGAAACGATGCCCGCATTGAACACTTCGAGATTGTCGAGGATCGGCGCAAAGCGATGCTTCAACCGCACTTTGACTGTAGCATCGCCCTGAACGCGCACGCTTTCGACGGCGGCGAGCGTCGCGGCATAGACTGATTTTTCATCCTTTAAGGCGCGGGTCAGGCTAAAGGCGACATCTTCGGCGGTGATCAGTCTGCCGTCGGAGAATTTTGCCGCGCGTAGCGTGAAGACGAGCTCCAGTCCGTCCTCGGAAATCGTCCACGCGCTGGCCAGGCCCGGCTGCACCTTGCCGGCCTCATCCTTGCGCAGCAGGCGTGCATAGAGCTGGCCGAAGGCCTCGATGTTTCCTGCCGCCGTCGAACGGATCGGATCGAGCGTGGTCGTCCGATAGGGCGACCCGATGCGGATAAGGCTTTCGGCCGAAACCGGCTGGGACAGCAGCGCGCCGGCAAAGGCGCAAGCCAGGAAGATGGATCTTCGTTTCATGTGACTTTCCCCTTTTTTGAGCGGCCCTCCCGGCCGAGCAAATTAATTCTGGTATATTTACAACTATTATGTCAATCGATGTTATAAAAATATATCAGCGAAGGAGATGGCTATGGGAACACAAGGGGTGAAACTGCGCGGCCGCGCACTGGGGCTTCAATTTTCGGGGCGAACCGGCCCGTGGAACGCGATCACGGACGTCCCGGGCGTCGCCGTCGGCTATACGACACTGATTTGCGGCGACGGACCGCTCACCGTTGGCGAGGGCCCGGTGCGCACGGGCGTCACCGCCATTCTCCCTCGGGGCCAGACCAGAGAAATGCGACCGGTCTGGGCAGGCCTTCATGCGCTGAACGGCAACGGCGAGATGACGGGAAGCCACTGGATACGCCACGCGGGCCACTTTTGCGGCCCGATCTGCCTGACCAACACCCACAGCGTCGGCGCCGTACACGCAGCCGCGACCAAATGGATGATCCGCCAGCACGCCGATGACTTCCTTTCCGATCACGTATGGGCCATGCCCGTGGTGGCCGAGACCTATGACGGGGTATTGAACGACATCAACGGCCAGCACGTGCGTGAGGAGCATGTGTTCCAGGCACTCGACGCCGCAGCCTCGACGCCGCTCGCCGAAGGCAATGTCGGCGGCGGGACGGGCATGATCGCCTATGAATTCAAAGGGGGCACCGGCACGGCTTCGCAGACGGTGCGGCTCGGCGACACGAACTATACCGTTGGCGTCCTCGTCCAGGCGAACTACGGACTACGCGACTGGTTGACGGTGCTCGGCGTTCCGGTCGGGCGCCACCTTCAGGACGACCGGATGTACGATAGCGAACAGGGGTCCATCATCGTCGTCATCGCAACGGATATTCCGCTCCTGCCCAATCAGCTGGAACGGCTCGCCCAACGCGGCGGCATCGGGATCTCCCGCAGCGGCAGTCCGGGCGGCAATGGATCCGGCGACATCTTCCTCGCCTTCAGCACCGCCAACAGCTTCACCCGCAGGGAACTTGCCTCTGCCCTGCGCCCGATGACCTCGATCCCGGATGATTGGCTCGATCCCGTCTATCTCGCCACGGTCAATGCCGTGGACGAAGCCGTGATCAACGCCATGCTGGCGGCAGAGGACATGAGCTGCGTGAAAGCGCGCAAAAACCCCGTATGCAAGGCGATCAACCCGCGCCGCCTCCTGGAGTGCATGGGAAAATAGGCGATTTTCTCTCGAACCCGAAGAGAGGCGACAACGATATAGTGCAGTCGGTTCACGCCATACTCTTGGCAGGGGTGCCGGGTTGGCGTCATTGGAGCGGCAGGCGGCGCCCCTTGGGCAAATACCCGGCTGAAGCCGTCAGACCCGGCCAAGGTGCCAGGAAGCAGCCTCCTGGCGACGCCGGCAAAGGCGCGCGTAGGAGCCCTCGGCCGCAAGCAGCGCATCGTGCCTGCCGCGCTCGACGATGCGCCCATCCATGAGCACGAGAATCTCGTCTGCGGCCTGAATGGTTGACAGCTTGTGAGCAACGACAATCAGCGTCTTTCTGGCCGTCAGGCAGGCGAGTGCTTCCTGGATTGCACGCTCGTTGCTCGGATCTATCGCCGCTGTCGCTTCGTCGAGAAGAACGATCGGGGCATCTTTCAGGATTGCCCGGGCGATCGAAATCCGCTGTCGCTCGCCACCAGAGAGCGTCGCCCCGCCTTCACCGACACGCGTACCGTACCCGCCCGGCAGCGCCAGGATGAACTCATGCGCCCGCGCAGCCTGTGCTGCGGCCACGACATCGGCCATGACCGCGCCGGGGCGGCCGAACGCAATGTTGTCGAACAGCGTGCCGGCAAAGAGATAGACGTCCTGGAACACAACCGAAACAAGGCCGTTCAGCCGTTCTTCGGCAATGTCGCGAACGTCGACGCCGCCAATGCGGACCCTCCCCTGATCCACATCCCAGAACCGCGGCAGGAGGTTGAGCACCGTGCTCTTTCCCGCGCCGGACGGGCCAACGATCGCTGTCATCGACCGCTCGGGAACCGTGAAGCCGACATCCCGCAACACCGAACGGTCCGGTCCATACCCGAAGGAGACCGCCTCGAACGTGATGGCGAAACCGTCAGGCTCCCGCGGCACTTGCGGTTGCGGCAGCGGAACAGCCGTCATGATCCGATTGATGCGCGTGAGCGACGCATCGGCGATCCGCGCGAGTTCCATCACCGCCGCCAGCCCCAGGAGCGGCTGGTAGAGGGAGAAGACCAGCGCCAGGGAGGCGATCAACGTCGCAGTATCGATCGCGCCGTTCTCATGCCGCAAAGCCGCAGCCACCATGACAACCGGCACGCCCAGCATGATGACGATGGAGAACAGGGTCAGCGGCGTTGTGAGGCGCGCCACGAGCCGGATGGATATGTCGCGAAAATCCCTGAGGGCGGCTGCAAAACCTTCCTCGCCCCTTGCAATGCGGTTGAAGGCACGAATGACGGCAATACCCTGCGCATATTCAATCATCCGCGCGCTGGCCGCCGCCTGCAGGTCCTGACGCTGCAAACCCAGCTGCGACAGTTCGCGGCTTGCCCATAGAAACAACGGCACAGACACGAGGAGAAGAGTGAGTGCGGACAATCCGGTCGCCCAATCCCACCAGACGAGAAAGCCGAGAACCATGACCGGCAGGGCGAAAGCCTGTGCGATGCGCGGAAGCGCCTCCGAGAGAAAACCCTCCAGCATCTGCATGTCGGAGGTCAACGCCGTCACCGTATCGCCGCGGTGACGCGACAGGTGAAAGCCCATAGGCAGGCATCTCAGGCGTGCGAGGAGCGACAGACGAAGCCGTCCGGCAAGCGCATAGCTGGAAAGCCAGCTCCGGGAAGCCGCGAGGTAGCCGAACAGGAGCTGCCCGGCAAGCGACGCCGTCATGATGAGCGCAACCTGACCGATCCGCCGCCAATCGAGGCTGCGCCCTTCCGCAATGCCTGAAACGACCCAAACAACAGCGCCGAATGCGATGCCGAGACACAGGGACTGCGCGATACGGAACAGGATGCCAAGCAGGAATCCGCCACGAAGCGGCCCGGCCAGCTCCCACAGGCGGGCAAGGCTTGCGAGGTCCGACCGATCGACGCGAGGGTTGCGGGGCTGCATCATCGTATCCTCTGCGGCTGCAGGCCCGCCTGCCCGCGCGTATAGTCGTCCCAGAGACGGGAATAGAGGCCGCCGCCAGCGACCAGGTCCTCATGCCGCCCGCGCTCCACGATCCGCCCGGCATCGACCACGAGGATCTGGTCGGCACCGGCGATGGTGTGCAGGCGATGCGCGACAACGATCAGGGTACGCCCCGCGGAAAGCACGGAAAGTGCCTGCTGGATGGCCGCTTCGTTGTCAGGGTCAGCGAAGGCCGTCGCCTCATCGAGAACGATGATTGGCGCATCCTTGAGGATCGCCCGGGCAATCGCGATGCGCTGCCGTTCGCCGCCGGACAGTGCAACACCCCCTCCCCCGATGCAGGTGGCATAGCTCTCCGGCAACCCGCTTATGAAATCATGCGCCTGCGCCGATCGCGCCGCAGCCTCCACCTCCTCGTCGGTAGCGTCCGGCTTTCCGAAGCGGATGTTCGCAGCAATCGTGTCGGAGAAGAGGAATGTCGACTGAAAGACGAACGCGACCGTGTCCATCAGCTGGTCCAGGCCGATATCGCGCACATCAACCCCGCCAATAGCGATGCCGCCGGACTGCACATCCCAGAAGCGTGGAATGAGGCTTGCAATTGTGCTTTTTCCAGCTCCCGAGAGCCCGACGATCGCCGTCACGGTTCCGGCGCGGGCCCGGAAACCGACATCGCGTAGCACAGGCTCTCCGCCATAGCCGAAACAGACCTTCTCGAAGCGGATATCGTGGGAAGCCAGCTCAAGCTTTTCCCTGTTGTCATGCTGCGGCTTCGCAGCCAGCAGCGCCGCAACCAGCGAGGAGCCCATACTGACATGGGCGAGGTTGTGGAACTGGTCGAACAGCTTGAGAAGCGGCTGGCTGTAGCTCGCGCCAAGAATGATGAAGAGCAGCAGCGTCGCAAGCGTGATCTCGCCGAGATGGAGCAGCACCAGTCCGAACGGCAGGATGAAGACGATATTGGTCAGGACCAGACTGGCAAAAGTTCCCCCGAGCGGCAGATAGTCACACGCCCATCGCGTCTCCAGCACCACATAGTCGCGCACGGCCGCACTCGCTTCGGCAAGGCTCTCGTCGCTGCGGTTGAACACCTTCACCACGGCCATGCCTGCGAGAAATTCGACGATCGCCGCGTTCATGCGCGAGGCCGCCGCCTGATAGGCCGGCGCGTTGCGCGCACCGCTGCGCATGGCGGCACCAAGCAGCCAGAAGGAGACCGGCGTGACGAAGATCGCGGCAAGCGCGAGCCGCCAGTCGAGCACGAGCAGCCAAACCGAAACCGTGAGCCACGCGGCGAGCGAGCTGACGCCCTCCGGCAGACCATGGGCGATGATGCCCTCCAGCTTCTCCGGCTCGTCGATCACGAGCTTCTTGGCATCACCACTCGGCCAGTCGGAGAAGTAGCCGAGCGGCAGGCGCGCCATGTGCCGGGCCATGGCGTGCCGCAACCGGTGGATGGTATCGAAGGCGACGACATGTGAAAGACCAAGCGCCAGCCCCATCATCAGGCTACCAAGCAGGATCGCGCCAAAAGCAAGAACGGCATTTTTGACAGCGAAGCGCCAGACGAGGCCGCCTGCAACCGCCGCGTCGATGATGCGATAGACGGTCCAGACCGGGACCAGCTGCAGGAAAACGGAAAGCGTGGCCAGAGCGAAGGCGCCCGCCAATGCCTTGCGCGACCCATCCAAAAACGGAAGCACAAGCCGCAGACTGGCAAAATAGTCGGGTGCGGGCATCGCCTGCGCCGCCTCTTGGTCGGTGGATATGGACATGGCACATGTGGAGAACAGGCTTGCGGATATGCATTGGCCGCCCCGCCGGGGCGGCCAGCGCGCGGCAGCTCAGAAGCGAAGGGTGATTCCCGCTCCGAAGGTACGGCCCCGTGCATAGGAGACGCCGAAGACGGTCGAGGTGCCCGAAGGATCCATTCCGAAGCGGTCCTTGATGGTCATGTACTGCTTGCCGATGAGATTGTCCCCGAAGAGGTAGGCTTCCCCGCCACCCCAATCGACGCCGAGGCGGGCGGAGACGACATGCGCCGGCTCGAGCTCCCCGGTGTTGGACGCATCGGTATAGCGCTTGCCCGTGTAGTTGTAGGCAAGGCGTGCATTGAACATCGTCTCGGCAAGGGCGCCCTCGAAACCGAGTTCGCTGCCCTCCGCCTGGTATTGAACGGCAGCGCGCGCCGTCCAGCGCGGAACCGTCGGCAACCAATTGCCGCTCACGAGGCGATCCTGCGCCGCCGTCACCTCGGCGGGCACGTTGCGCACTTCGCTGAAGGTGTAGCCAAGCCCACCGGAAAGCGTCCAGTTGCCGGTGACGTCATAGTCGCCGTCCAGTTCGAAGCCGTAGCTGCGGGCATCGAGATTGAAGGTGCGGCCGGTGAACGTCATATGATCCCAGGTCTGCATCTGCTCCTTCGACATGTCGTTGAAGAAGAGAGCAGCGTTCAGCTTCAACCGGTTGTCGAGCCAGGCGGACTTGGCCCCGACCTCATAGCTCATGATCGAAGAGGAATCGTAGGGATTGCGCGGAACGCCGGCCCACATCAGCGAATTCTCGACGGCATAACCGCCGCTCTTGAACCCGCGCGAGACGCTGGCATAGGTGGTCAGCTCGTCGGACCATTCGTAGCTGAGCGCCGCGCGGCCTGTCGCAAAGCCGTAGCTTTGTTCGCCATCCTCGTGAAACTCCTTCACGGCGCCGGCGGTGCCATCGCTGAAGAACGAACCGTCGAACGTCTTCTTCTCATGGGTCGCGCGCGCGCCGACCGACAGGTTGAGCCGCTCCAGTACCGGATAGGTGATCTCGCCGAAGATGGCCTGGCCGGTCGTCGTCTGGTCATAGAAATATTCTCCCGTCGCCGACGGCCCGAAATACCACATTTCTACGGGGCGATGACGGCGCGCCCTGTCCTGGTAGAGAGACACGCCGGCGAGCCAGCCGATATCGGAGTCCGGCAACGACGAAAGGCGGAATTCCTGCGAAAGCCGGGTATCGCGCTTCGTCCAGCCGATGAAATTGGTATCAGGATCGAGGAAATCCTCCAGCGGAAGGCCGCTGAAATCATGGGCGATGAAGGCATCCGGGTAATTGTAGACGTTACGGTTCTTCAGCTTCGTGAAACTCGTCTGTGCAGTAAAGGTCATCGTCTCGAAATCGTGTTCGAGGCGGGAGTTGATGGTAGCCAGCTGCGTATCGTCGATCGTGTGGTTCTGTGCCGCAAGTTTTGCCTCGCCCGGGCGCAGGGCGATGTAGGTCGTCGGGGTCATGTCACTGTCCTCGCCCTGCAGGCTCAGCAGCCAGCGTGTGTCTTCGGTCGGCGTGAACAGCAGCAATGCGCGGCCGACCCAGTTGTCTTCCGCGCCGAGATCGTCGCCGGCGATGTTGTCGATATAGCCGTCGATCGACGAACGGCGAAGGGCGATGCGTCCGGCCAGCACGTCGGGAATGAGCGAGCCGTTCAGCATCGTCTCGGTGCGGTAGACGCCGTCATTGCCGAACTCGCCGCGCACCGAACCGTGGAAATCGTGCGTCGGCTCCGCCGGGATCAGATTGATTGCGCCCCCCGAAGTGTTGCGCCCGAACAGCGTGTTCTGCGGCCCCTTCAGGATTTCGACGCGGTCGAGGTCGAGATAGGAGGAGGAGAAGGATCCGCCAAGCGGCAATGGAGCGCCGTCGATAAAGGTGAGAACGGAACTGTCATCCGGGCTGAGCGGTGTGAGGATGGGCGCGACGCCCCGCATGACGATGAAGCCATTGGAGCGATCGCCGAAGGTGCCGACACTGGCACCCGACACGTCGCGCATCACCGCCTGGCCGTCGAGCGCACGCTTTTCCTCGAGCGATTCTGCGGTTTCGACATCGATCGACGCCGGCACGTTGCGAATGTCCTCCTTGCGCTTGCGGGCGGTGACCGTGATGGTTTCGAGCACGGTCGCGCCGTCATCCGCCTCCTGGGCATGGGCGGCATTCTGTGCGGGCAAGGCGAGGCAACCGGCAAGCACGGTTGTGGCGAGAAGAAGCGGGCGGTGATGGGCTGTCATGTTCACGGAAGTGGCAACCTTTCTGTCGTTGAAGCGGAAAGCCCGTCGGGTCGGCCTCGTGCGGTGCGCAACGCGACACCGGCGGCGGCAAGGCACAGGGCCATGGAAAGCCAAAGGAAGCTCTCCAGCCCGAGCGCCGTGACGAGAGAACCCGAGATCGAAGCGGCAAGGATCGAGAGCGAGAGATCGACGGAAGCGAGCGCCGCCGCGCGGCTGGCGCAGCGCGGCCCGTCGCTGACGGCCAGCGAAAGCGCCTTGAACGGCGCGATGAAGGCATAGCCGAGCGAGAGGAAGATGAGGGTCAGCGTGATGGCGAAGGCGGGGCTGCGCAGCGTTTCGTGGGTCAGCGCCGCCAGGGCGAAGAACACCGCAGCGACGAGACCCATCACGCCGATGGCGCGCAGACCGCCGATCCTCAGCAGGAACCAGCCGCCGACAAGTGCAGAGCCGAGGCCCAGCACGTTGCTGCCGAAGGCACCGAAGAAACCGGCCTGGCTGGCCGATACGCCATAGTCCACCTGAAGGATCGGCAGATAGCCCGCAATCATGCCCAATCCCATCTTGGAGAGAAGCGATATGCAGAGCAGCCGCCGGACAGCCGGATTGCGCAGGAAGGCACCGGTCGAGCCGCCTTCGCCTGGTCCTGTTCCATGGATGGAAACGGCGCGCGACGGCCGGTCGGCCGGCAAGGCCAGAATGGGAAGGGCCGCCACCGCCGTGGCAAGGGCGATCAGGACGACGACGGTGCTCCATGCCAGCCCGCCGGCCAGCATCGCACCGAGACCAAGGACGACGCCGCCGACCGTAAAGCCCGCCGTCTGCCATATACTGGCATGGCGACGGTCGCCTTCCCCCAGCGTTGCGACGGTGTAACCGTCGAGACCGGTCGTGCCGGTGGAGAGGATGACGAAGAGCACGGCGGCGATCGTCATGATGCTTGCAATCTGGCCAGCCGGTTCCACGAGACCGAAGGCTAGCACGGCAGGAACCGCCATGGCAGCGCACGCGGCCAGGACGATCTTGAAGCGTCGCGCATCGCCACGGGCATAACGATCGATGGCCGGGGCCCACAACGCCCGCAGGGCATAGGGCAGATAGACCAGCGCCAGCAGGCTGATGATCGTCGCCGAATGACCGGCCTCGCGCAACTGCGCCGGCAGAAGATAGAACACATAGGACATGGGGATGGCCGTCGCCGTATAGAAGGCGGCGGCCCCCAGAAAGGCCCGGTGCGTACCGGATCGCGCTTCGTCCTGCATCTGCACTTTCAGCACCCGTTGTTTGATTTACGGGTGCTTCCTTAGCAGCGAGGAGCTTTTGCGCGTCGGGACAAGACTATTGCGGATCAGGCAGATTTCGTCTGCTCGGTGCTGGGGGGATGGCCGAACTGCCGGCGATACGCGCTGGTGAAGTTCGCAGGCGTGGCAAACCCGCAGCGATAGGCGATGACGGAGAGCGGAAGCCGGCCGTCACGCACCAGCACTCGGGCGTGGTCAAGCAGGCTGTTGCGGACATAGGTGGTGATGGACAGCCCGAACGTCGCCTTGAAGGCCCGCCGCAGGGTGCTTTCGTTGGTCGCGAGGAGCGATGCGATTTCCGGGATCGAGGGCAGATCCGCGATATTGGCGTCGAGATAGTCCCGCAAGGCATGGGCGCGCTCGCGCTGCCGGCGATCGGCCTGGCCCACCGCCGGCTCCCCGCCGAGCGCCCTGCCAAGCTCGACGACCGCAGCAAGGCCGAGGCTCGTCATGTGCAACCCGGCAAGGTAGCCGTCCTGCGGCGCCTGGAACATCTGCTGCAGGACCGAGCGCAACGCACCGGCCTTGGCCAGGTGTCGCGAAACGAGATCGTTGCCGTCAAGAAGCGCCATCATTTCGCAGGGTACATCCACCGCAGCGAAGAAATTCGCGCCGATGTAGAGCGCGGCCATGGCGATGCAGGTGTTCTCCGGCTGGCTTTCCAGAAAGTCCAGTTCACGGGAGGAACCATAGACAAGGGTCTCGCCGCCCGATCTCAGGGCAAGGGAGTGGCCGTCTATCCGGCTCGTCCAACTGCCCTCGAAAGCATGACTGATGCAGATGCCCGGCACGAACTGGCCCGTCGCCTCAAGCGATGCGGTCGTGGTCAGTCGGCAATCGATATATTGCAAATACGGGGATAGTGCGCGCGTGCGATGCCGGCCTGTCGCAAAAACTAGCGGCTCGCTATCCGCGGGCGAATAAAGCACGTCGGCAAGCGATATGTCGCCGGCTTCCATCATCGCGACGGTGTCTTCCCTATAGGGCGACCAATGACCCATCCTGCCTCGACACCCTTCGTACTGTCTCTTTCGCCTGCCGTCTGGGTGCGCGCCTTGGAAAGACAAGCCCGCCGAACAACCGGCATTGGCAATATGCGGGCAGTTTGAAGCCTTCCCCGCTCTCTCTATAGGGGACCACCATAAATATGAGTATATAAATCATGTTTATGGTGGTCAAGGCACCAACCGTCTTGACGCCAAGAAGATGCATGGATAGCGTGCGCGCCGATGGTTCCCCGCCCGATAACTCGACGGGGATTAATAGGGAACACGGTGAGGCCCCGTCAGGGACCAAGGCCGTGGCTGCCCCCGCAACTGTAAGCGGATTGCCGTCTATCCTTGTGGCGCGAGAGCGCCATGCCACTGCGGGCCACCATCCGCGGGAAGGCAGATGGGCGACAGATATCCGTGAGCCAGGAGACCTGCCATCAAGCATAGTTTTCCGTGGCCGGGGATGGTCAGCAGGATGACGGTTCACCGATGGCTTGTCATATCATCCGGTCGCCTCATTTTCTGCCTGCCCCGTTCGCTAGCGAGGTGGGTGGGTGCAATCAGCAACAGGTATTTCGGAGAACCGGCGCCGCGGTCGTGCGATCGTGGTTCTGGCCAAGGCGGCTTTCGCTGCAGCTCCGCACCAGGAGATGGCAAGAATTGCCGATATCGTGGCCGCCTTTGCAGGCGTCGGTCGCGTTATTTCCGCGTTTTCGGAACAGGGTCGCCCGTCGCTCCGTGACGCGCTTCATGATCTGCTGGACGGGCAATACGATGCCATCACGATCTTGCCGCTCGTGTTGCCGATGGAACCGAGCTTCCACATCTGGCTGACAAAATCGCTCAAGCGCTGGCAGCATGAATCCAACCGGCCATGGCCGCCGGTGGCGATAGCGCGGGACGTTGCGCGCAGCGCCCTGATACCTGCCGTCCTCTCGGAACTGTTGGCCGAGGGGCCGGACGCACCTGTTCCCGTTCCGCCCGAGGCCGTGACCGAAGGTTCGCTCGTGCCGGCGCAGAAGCGACGCGTGCTGGTCTGCGAAGGCGGCCCGTGCAACTCGGCAGGCGCGGATGTGCTCTGGGGGCATCTGCGTAACGAACAGGAACGGCTGAAGCTGCGCGTGACGGGCGAAGGCACGATGTCCGCCAAGTCCACTTGCCTTGGTCCTTGCAATCTTGCGCCCGTCGTCCAGGTCTGGCCTGAAGGCACCTACTATGGCGGCGTCAACGAGGCCGCCCTCGACCACATTATCTCCGAGCACCTTCTCGAAGGCCGTGTTGCCAGCGAACACGCCTATGAACCAAACGGACGCAAGCAGCGCCTCCGCGCCGGCTGTCCTCAATCCAACCCGATGGGAGAATAAGATGGGATACGTTCCGCGTGCTGCGATAGCAGCGCTCGTGGTTGCCTGCACTGGACTGATGAGTGCGGCTTTTGCCGCGGATATGGCGCCGGCGGACGAGCAGGTGTTGCGCCTTGTCACCGCCAACATGCCGCGCTCACTCGATCCCATCAATATCGATGCACAACGGATCATCAACAACGGCTTCGCCGAACCCCTGGTTCACGCCAGCCTCGACGGTGCATCGCTCATCCCCGCGCTTGCCAAGAGCTGGGCGATGGTCGAGCCTACGATTTGGCGCATCGAGCTTCAGCCAAATGCCAAATTCTGGAGTGGCGCAGCAGTCGATGCGGCGGCCGTTCAGGCGTCTTTCGAGCGTCACCAGGCAAAAAACACCCGCGCCGGTTCGCTTCTCAAGGGAGCAGCCTTCAAGGCTGTCGGGCCAACAACGCTTGAGATCCGCACACAGGCGGCGGATCCCGCCTTCCTGTTCAAGACCGTCACAATCGGCATCCACAACGCTGCCAAGGCTGATGAACTCGGCGACAAGTATGCGATGGAAGCCGACCTTTCGGGCTACTTCAAGCCGACCCAATTCGTGCCCGGCGAATTGGTCGTCGCTGAGCCTTTCGACGGATACTGGGGTGAGAAGCCGAAGCTGAAGCGCCTCGAGGCACGCTTTGTCGTCGATCCCCAGACCCGGTATCTCGCCCTGCAATCCGGCGAAGCGGATATGGACGCCAACGTCCAGTTCGAGCAGCGCCGGTCCTACATCCGAAGCAAGAAGTTTCAGTTTCCGGCCGTCAATCAGACCAACTGGAACATCTGGATGAACTACCGCAACCCGCTGCTGCAGGATGCGAAGCTCCGCGAAGCCTTGAGCCTCGGTGTAGACCGGAAGGAAATCGTGGACGGGGTCATGGCTCCCTTCGCCACCTATTCCACCGGGCATTTTCCGGCCGGCCTGCCCTATGCCATCAAGACACAGCAAGCATCCGATGTCGAAAAGGCGAACGTTCTTCTCGACCAGCTTGGCTGGAAGCCGGGCGCTGACGGTATCCGCATGAAGGACGGCAAGCGTCTGGAATTTTCTGTTCTGACGTATGGTTGGTGGCAAACTGTCGCTATCGCCTTGGAGGCGCAATGGCGCAAGATCGGCGTGGCGACCAAGCTGCAAGTGGTCGAGCCCACGGCTTCGAACCAGATCATGCTCGACGGAGCCTTCGATATTGCCACCTATTGTTCATGCGGCGCTGCGACCGGCGACCTTCATGGGCAGCTTGCGAGCTTTTACCGTTCGGACGCTGTTCAGAACTGGCAGAAATATGCAAATCCGCAGGTCGACGCGCTCATCGACCAGTTGCGAACCGAACTCGAGCCGGAAAAACGCTTCGAACTCTCTCGCCAGATCCAGGACAGGGTCATGCAGGACCATGCATTGCTTTACGTAGCAAACTCCGAGCTGATTGCTATTGCGCAGGGTGTAAAAGTCGGAGGGGTAGATCCTGAGCGCCCGCGCGATATCACACCTTCGATGTTCATCAAGGCTGAGTAGGGTTCGTGCTGGCTTATGCCGTAAAGCGGGCATTTGCCGGCCTCTCGGTTCTGCTCGGGATTACCGTCGTCATCTTCTTGATGCTGCGCTTCATCCCGGGCGACCCCGCGACGGCCGTGCTGCTCACCATGGTCGAGCCCGGTCTCGATTCCGCACAAATCACACAGGGCGACATTCAGCAGATGCGGGAGCAGATGGGGCTGAACGACCCGTTGCCTGAACAATATGTCAAATGGCTCGGCCGTGTCGTATCGGGCAATCTTGGCACTTCCCTGCGCAGCCGCCAGCCGATCGTCGACGAGCTCTCCGTTCGTCTCCCGGCAACGTTGGCCCTTGCTGGAACGTCGCTGCTCGTGATGTTCGTAATCGCTCTTCCAAGCGGCATCCTCGGCGGTCTTTATGCCGGCAGGCCGGTGGATCACGCCACCCGGTTTCTCAGCCTGATCGGCGAGTCGATGCCGAGTTTTTTTCTCGGCGTCCTGCTCATATACCTGTTTACGATCGAGCTGGGCTGGCTACCCGCACTTGGCTGGCAAAGGCCGGAAAGCATCATTCTGCCGGCCCTGACGCTCGGAACCGGCATTGCCGCTGCAACCTCACGGCTGTTACGGGCAAGCCTTCTCGATACCCTGTCGCAGCCATACATGCTGATGGCCGAGGCGAAGGGTATGCCGCGCCGCATACTCCTGTTTCGCCACGCTTTGCGGCCGGCGCTGATCCCGGTCCTCACCTCCGCGTCCCTGGTTGCGGGCGGATTGCTTGGCGGTGCAGCCGTGGTCGAGACTGTTTTCGCCTGGCCCGGGATCGGGCGCTACGTCATCGAGGCGATCAGCGGCCGCGACTACCCCGTCGTCCAGGGGTTTACTCTCATCATGGCCGCCATGTTCGTCATCATCAATTTCACGGTCGACATGCTCTATCGCTTCCTCGACCCTCGCGTGCGAGTGGAGGAGGGAAACCATGGCTGATCGCGTTCTTCGCCGCTTTGTAGTCAACCTGAAGCGGGATCCTCTTGGCCTGTTGCTTTTGCTCGTCATGGTCGGGATTGTCGCGATGGTGCTGGCCGCTCCTCTGTTGAGCAAGGCAAGTCCGATCGATACGAACTTCCGCGATGTGCTGCTGCCGCCAAGCGCCACCCACCTGCTGGGCACGGACGATTTCGGGCGGGATGTTTTCACCCGCCTGCTCTACGGCGGCCGGACGTCGCTCATGGTCGGTGCGATCGCCGTCGTCATTGTCATGACGATTGGCGTCTCGGTGGGCATCACAGCCGGCTACTTCGGCGGCGTGGTCGATCTCACACTGACCAAACTCATCGACGTGCTGCTGGCCTTTCCGCGCCTGGTTCTCGCCATCGCCGTCGCAGCCTTGATGGGGGGCGGGATCGTGCCTCTGGTCATTGCCGTCTCGGCGGTGGCTTGGCCTGCCTACGCGCGGATCATCCGTGGATTCACGCTGCAGATATCCCGGGAAGGTTATGTCGCCGCTGCTCGCTGCATGGGTACACCCACCTGGAAGATCCTGTTTCGGCATATCGCTATCAACCTGGTCGGTCCAATCCTCGTCCTCGGCATGCTCGATATCGGAAACATGATCCTTGCCGTTTCCGCTCTCTCCTTTCTCGGCCTTGGCGTGCCCCCTCCCGCTCCGGAATGGGGCGCGATGCTCAATGACGGTAGGGCGAGCATGGAGATCGCACCCTGGCTGGTTCTGGCTCCGGGGATAGCGATCTTCCTCGTGGTGCTCTCGGTCAACTACTTTGGCGACGTCGTGCGGGATAGTGTCGAAAGCCGCACCGTTCATGGCCCGCGCAGCTGGATCGTATGGCCGACATTTCGATCCCGGCCTAGGGAACCTTTCCCTGCTCAACCGGATCATGCTCTGCCTACACCGGTACTCAGCCTAGCCAATGTACGGGTGGAGGTGGCCGACCGACGCTCGCCATTTTTCGGCCGCTGCATTCTGGATAACGTCAGCCTTCACGTAGAGCCCGGCGAGTGCGTCGGCCTCATCGGCGAAAGCGGCTCCGGCAAAAGTACGCTCGCGACGCTGGCCCTTGGGTTGACCCGCCCGCCGCTGGCTCTGACAGATGGCGATGTAACCCTACTCGGAAAAGACACCGCCGGCTGGTCATGGGACGACTGGCAAAACGTGCGCGGGCGGACGGTGACGCTGGTCAATCAGGATCCGCTGTCTGCCCTCAATCCGGTCTTGCGCGTCGGCGACCAGATTCGGGAGGTTGTGCAAGTCCACATGGCACCTTCACGTGTCGAACTCGAACGACGGCTGCGGGAAGTGCTCGATGAAGTCCATCTGCCACATCGCGTCATCGACCAATTTCCCCACGAACTGAGCGGCGGCATGCGCCAGCGCGTCGTGATCGCCATGGCGGTCGCCAACCGGCCACGCCTGCTCATTGCCGACGAACCGACCACGGCGCTCGATGTATCGACGCAGGTTCGCATCCTAGACCTTATGCGCGAACTCCAGTCTCTCTATGGTCTCGGATTGCTGTTCATCTCCCACGACCTGCGGGTCGTATCGCGGGTAGCCGACCGGGTCGTGATCATGCGCGAGGGGCAAGTGGTCGAAACGGGGCTAGCCAACAAGATTTTCACCCGGCCGAGCCACGCCTATACCCGCGAGCTATTGGCCGCCGTACCCGGCCGCCAACTGCAGCCACTCCGTGCCTATGGAACGTGACCCATGCTGACCATCGAACGCCTTTCCAAGAGCTATGGGAAACAGCAAATTCTCTCCGAGGTATCCTTCAAGGTCGGCGCCGGCGAGATCGTTGGACTGGTCGGGCAATCCGGCTCCGGCAAGAGCACCATCGCAAAATGCATCCTGGGGCTGGAACGCCCCGATGCCGGTCAGATGAGCTGGCGCGGCCGCTCCCTTGCAGAACGCGCCGTTCGCCGGACGGCATTGCGCGAAATCCAGGCTGTTTTCCAGGATCCGCGGTCCAGCCTCAATCCACGCTGGACCGTGCGCCAACTGCTCAGCGAACCCCTCGACAATTGGACGCCGAGTGAGGAAGGTTCAGCTCGCGGCGCACGCCTGACGGCCCTGCTCGATCGCGTGACGTTAAGCGGCAATCTACTGGATCGTTATCCTCACGAACTCAGCACCGGCCAATGCCAGCGGCTCTGCGTGGCACGCGCTCTGGCACCGGATCCCGCCTTGCTGGTCCTCGATGAGCCGCTGTCTGCGCTCGATGTTTCGGTACAGGCTCGGCTGATCGAACTGTTGATGGAACTCCATCGGTCCGCAGGCATCGGATATCTGCTGATCACCCATGATTTCGCGGTGGCTGGAGACCTATGCGAGAAAATTGTTGTCTTGAATGAAGGACGAGTGGTGGAAACGGGACATGCCGCAAGCATCCTTGTTCATCCGACGCACACCTACACCCAGGGCTTGCTCCGCGATGTTCTGCCACCGCCATACACGCAGCACGAACCGAAATAGTGGAAGCAAAAATTCGGCTGATGGAGAAAGGGCGCTGAAGAGTTTCAGCCAGATTTTCATTGTGGCGAAGCTATGCTTTAGAGCCCATCGGGTATCAATGGATCGAGAGCGACGGGACGTTGTGGTCGCGGTATCTGCCCCAACAGCCACATTGGCGGGGTAGACGATGACTGGGGCACTTGGTAAGGATTTGCGGTTGCGTGCCTTGAAGACTACGGATGGCGGGGAGCCGGCCCGCCAGGCAGTGGCACGTTTCCTGACGGGCGCCTGAAAGCCAGGTAGCGGATAGTATGCGCCTTCCAGCCTGCGGAAGGCGCAAGGGCACCTGCCTTGTCAGACATCCGGGATCATGTTGTAGCTTCGGATCATGCTGTTGTAGTCACCCTGCAGCTTGGAAAGCTGAGCCTCGATGGCCTGTTGGTCCGGATTGCCCGCAAGCAATCTCCGGAAATCCTTCAGGCCGACCAGAAAGGTGTTGAAGTCACTGGACAACGCAAACCATTTGGGCGTGTTGCCGAGCTTCGTTCTGGTGTCAGGGTGTGCCTTGGCAAAGGCGTCGGCCTTGTCGAGAGCGGCCTGATAGGCCTGCTCGACCTTCTCTATCGACTGCGTATCCAGTTGACCTGTCTCGGCAAGATTGCTGATACCGTCGATGGCACGCCGGGCGGAAAGGGAAACGTTGAGCGTGTGCCAGCCGAAATTCTCCGTTCCGAATGCCTGCTCAATAGCGACAAGTCGCTTCTCGCGCAGTGTATGGTTGCGCTCTGAAACGATCTCCCTGAGCTTGTCCTCCGCATCAAAAAGCATCGTGAAGAGCGGCATGATCTGCTCATTGAGCGCCCCGCCCTTCTTCATGTGGTCATCAATATTGTCCTTGCGGCTGTAATAGAGATCAACCTCGTTCATGACGGGAATGAGCTGCTCCAACGTATCGGCAAAAATCTTGCCCGGATCATCCAGCCCCGCATCGGCCGGGGTCATGGCGATGGCGCCCCTGAGAGCGGCAATACACTCACGCGATATGGAGTTGTTCTGTTCATACACCTGGATTTTGAAGCTGGCGGCAATTCTTGTCGCCCCGGGTGTTGCCGCAAGGTGCGGATATTCGTTCACATAGGTCTGGGCACGATCGCGCAACGGGCTGGCCACGTCGTTGAGGCAGCCGATGACCGGCTGCAGCTTGTCCTCCAACCGCGTGTCCTGCTCCTTCAATGCCACGTCACCATCGCCGAGCAAGGATGCGCTCGAGACCCCGACTTTCATCTCTTGCGGCAGCCATGCGTTGAACCCTCCCGTCGCGTAAGCTCCGACAAAAGCACCGAGCGCTCCCAGGATGACAATACTTGTGACCTTTTTCATTTCGTACCCTGTATGCAACAATCATCGGCACCACTACCGACGCATAAATGGCATGCCCTCTCGGGCAAGCCATTGTTGATGAGAACTACTGCCGGTGCCGGCAGGCACCTTGTTTGACTCCGTACCTTCCATAATTCTCGCAAAAGGCAAGCCCGTTTCCCGATCAAGTCCCCAGTTCCTGAGTATACTTTCCAAGGAACGCCTCGATCGTGTCGGTCTCGACGTCGAGCATCTTGGTTTCGATCAGCAAAGGGCTACCGAACATTCCCACCAATGCCCGAGCGGTTTCCTTGGCTCGGCCAGGCGGTATCCTTTCAAGAAACGCCTGGGCATCCTTGAGATGCAGCACATAGGTGGATTGGCTGTTCACGGTGTAGCCTTTGATCTCTTCCCATGGAGCACGAAAGCGTCCGGAAAAGCCGTCAACAGTGACACCATGTGCAGACAAGATCACCCTCGGTACTGGATTGCGCAGACTGGCGATCACAAACCGCAAAAGATAGAGTGTGAGCGCTAGACCCGCGAGCCCCAGGGGATAGAAGATCGCGGGAACCCGCAGTGGCCCAAAAACCGAGCTCGGATCGGGACCACTTATCAGAACGACTACCAGAGCAGTAAGCAGCGCGGCGACACCAAGGCCTCCCAGCATGAGCTTTTGCTTTTTCTGGTAGAGTTTCAGTTCAGATTCCATTTATGTTCTCGGATTAATTGGGCTGTTTATCTGTTGTCATCTTCGCATGCAGCCCAAAAAACTGCCGGGCGAGGCGAAGAATTACTCGTCAAAGCCGCTTTGTTCCGCTGAAATCGTTTTGCAAGTGCCACTGTCCTTCTCGCCAACCATGCGCTTGTCGCGAATGACAACGCCCTTTGCGAGATCGATTTCCCATGCAACAGCCCCCTCATTCAGGCTGGCTTTTCCATCGGCAAACGTACCCTCCGCGGTTCTCTGGCTTCCAGAAGCCGGGACATAGACGCCGAATGTCCTGGCGGATTCGTCGAGAGCGAAATTGAACACCTGAGGTTCTCCCGTCGGGTCCGCAAACTCACAGGTCAGGTATGTCGGCGCGGCGAAGGCGTCGGAACCTGAAACAAGCATGATAACGCCGGCAAATACGCTTCTTGTCATTACTTTCAATTCTTGATCCTCGATTGTTTTGTTTCTGGCTTGCTTTAAATTACACTCTTGCGCCTCTCAAACCGGGTGTTCTGAAGCTCAAAATCTTCAGAACACCCGGTTCTGCCATTTGCTAGTGGCAGGGCGGAATATTGCCTTCTAGGGAGATTCGCCATTCACCGTTTCTCAAGGCGTAGCCTTTCCTGAAAACTGGGCGCATCGTTGCCTGTAACGGGTGAGGCAGGCCACAGACAATGGCCGGATCAGGGCGTCAGTTCATAAGTAACCCAGTTCGCCGCCTTTGCGACGTCGTCATACAGTCGGCGCGCTGTCGCATTGTCCTGCGCTGTTACCCAGCTCAGCATCGCCCAGTCGCGCGCGCGGGACGTTTCGTTCAGCGCCTCGAGAAGCAGACGCCCGATACCCCGACTGCGCTGTGACGGGTCCACGAAAAGATCGTCCAAGAACCCGGCATCCCGCCCAAGCAACGGTCTCGGCTGTGGCCAGTAATGTGCAAAGCCGACGACGAGTTCACCCGTCACGGCCACAAGCCCTTCGAGCGGGTGCGCCGGGTCACGCAGCCAGGCCCATGTCCGGTCGAGAACATTTTCCGTCATCGGCACCCTGTAGAAGGCCGCGTAAGCCCGATAGAGCTTTCTCCAGGCCGCTTCATCCATCGGCGCCACCGCGCGGATTTCAACCGGCTCTGATGTAGCTGCGCTCACGGTTTGGCACTTTAGGTTGGTCGGTTCGGTCATCGATAAGTCTTCCTGTCTCTGTCAACACGGCGTTTACGCCGGAATTTTCCAGAGCGTCTTACCAAGATTGGATGGGATAGATCCCACCAATTTGGAAAGCCGAGCCAGACCAATTTCGCGCTCATCCAGTCCGGCAACCTCCCTCCGTGCGGAGCAAGTGCCGTAGTCCTCACCCTGCACTGGGCGTGGCGAATTGCCTGGCGAAGCCGGATGCAGCAGAATGGAAATAACCGATTTGCCGCATGACTGCCTCCATGCGGTGATGTTGGAAAGGCCATCGGCGGGGACCATTCCCAACTGGTGGAAGAACGGTCGACGGCGGCCCCAGCCGAACGCCGGGATCGGCGGCGTAAAGATGAAATCCGCCCCGGCGCCTTGTCAGCGTCTAGAGATGGAGAGCCACCACCAAGCCTGTGGCGCCATCTCGCTTACCTGCACTCACATAGCCAATCGGCTGAAAAGTATTTTAGAAGTTGTAGCCTTCGGAAATATCCCTCTGCAGCGCCGCGTTGGCGGCCTTGGCATCCCCGGCAACGATCGCGTCGTAAACATCCTTGTGGTTCTGCGCCGAGCTGTAGAAAAGCGTCTTGTTGGGCACCGAGTGACGGACTGACGGGCCGATATGCATCCACAGCGGCTCCAGAAGCTGGCCGATGAAGGACAGCCGGCTCATTTCGGCAATCAGCATGTGGAAGTGGTAGTTGGCTTCGAGAAAAAGATCGAGATCGTCAACTTCCGCCGAGCTACAAATATCGGCGACGTGGGCTTTCAACTTTTCAAGCTCTTCATCCGTTCGGTTGACCACGGCCAGTTCGAGCGCGGCGCTTTCGAGGATCGAGCGCAGGGTGCGGATATCCTGCAATTGTTTGGTGGTGAAGATCGGCACCATCATCGTTCTGTTGGGCGTCGAGACGACACTTCCGACACTTTCCAGCCGCTGGAGTGCATCGCGAACCGGCATCAGACTGGTGCCGAGGCTTTTTGCCAGTCCGCGCAGGGGAAGCTTCTGTCCGGGGGTGAAACGTCCCATCATGAGGTTGCGCTTCAGCATCTCGTAAATCTGCTCGTGCAGCATGTCCCGCGATACTGGAGACAGTTCCGGCGCGTTCGCCCCACCGAAGGGTGCTTCACCACGTGTCAAATAGGCTCTCCCTGTGTGCGTGGCCCGTCATAACATCAAACACACGGCTTGACACGAAAAACATGGCAGGGCATGGTATTTTTGTTATAACACTAGACGGAAATTCAGCTCGCTCTCCTCAACCGGAAGCAGCCCGGCCATAAGGGTCCACCCGAGAAGCTTCACCCGCGCGGTGACGACGTGTTGGTGCGCCCGGGCCGATTCTGTCGAGTTCACCCCCGCCTCATCCGGCGACGTGACCGTACCGGGTCGATTCCGGCGCGTTCCAGGATGCGACGGGGCGTGTTGTCACCATCGCCGGAGGCGGGCGCCTGTCGCGCCGCCTCCGGTTTTCCGAACGGTCATCTGCAAGGATACCAGCACAAACATGCAAGCGGCGGCGGCGTTGTTTCGCCGCCAGGGCTCCGCCATTTGCGGCCAAGCCCCAAGGAGGAACAGACTATGAGCGGCAAGCTCTCCAATTCCCTCGCCCATGCGGACATCACGACGACCCTGCATCCCTATACGGATGCCCGCGCTCACGAGCGCCAGGGCCCGATGATCGTCGACCACGGCAAGGGCATCTACATCTATGACGACGCCGGCAAGGAATATATCGAAGGCCTCGCAGGCCTCTGGTCGGTCGCCATCGGTTTCGACGAACCCCGCCTGGTGAAGGCCGCGGCAGATCAGATGGCCAAGTTGCCCTACTACCACACCTTCAGCCACAAGTCGCACGAGCCCTCTATCCGGCTGTCGGAGAAAATCGTCGAGATGACGCCGGAGCCCCTCACCCGCGTCTTCTTCACCAGCTCCGGCTCGGAAGCCAACGACACCATGATCAAGATGGTGTGGTACATGAACAACGCACTTGGCCGGCCGCAGAAAAAGAAGTTCCTGGCGCGCACCCGCGGCTATCACGGCATCACGGTCGCCGCCGGCAGCTTGACGGGCCTGCCGAACAACCATCGCGATTTCGACCTGCCGGCGATTCCGGTCCGCCACCTGACCTGCCCGCACCACTATCGCTTCGGCCTCCCGGGCGAGACCGAGGCGGAGTTCGCCGCACGCCTGATCGCCGAAGCGGAAGCCGTCATTCTCGAGGAAGGCCCGGAGACCATAGCCGCCTTCATCGGCGAGCCGCTGATGGCGGCGGGCGGTGTCATGCCGCCGCCGGCCGGCTACTGGAAGGGCATCGAAGCGCTGTGCCGCAAGTATGATATCCTGCTCGTCGCCGACGAAGTGATCTGCGGCTTCGGCCGCCTCGGCAAAACCTTCGGCTGTGAATATTACGGCTTCACGCCGGATATCATGGTCATGTCCAAGCAGCTGACCTCATCCTACATGCCGCTTGCCGCCATCGTCTTCACCGAAGCGGTCTATAATGCGATTGCCGACAACACGGCAAAGATCGGTACCTTCGGCCACGGCTTCACCGCCTCCGGCCATCCGGTCGCAACTGCCGTCGGCCTGGAAAACCTCAAGATTATCGAAGAGCGCGATCTCATCGGCAACGCTGCCCGCGTTGGTGACATCTTCCAGACGCGTCTGGCTGAGCTCGCCGATCATCCACTGGTTGGCGAAGTGCGTGGCGCCGGTCTTATCGCCGGCATCGAGATGGTGGCGGACAAGGAAACGCGCCGCCCCTTCGCTGCTGCCGGCAAAGCAGGCGCACGCGCCTTTGCGGCCGGGCATGACCACGGCCTTGTCGTGCGCGCGATCGGCGACGTCGTCGCGCTCTGCCCGCCGCTCATCATCAACGAAGAGCAGGTGAACGAGACCGTGAACCGCCTGCGCAAGGCCCTCGACGACACCGCACACTGGTGCGCCACCGAAGGTCTGAATTGAACAAAAAAAGAGCGCCGTCTCCGCGACGGCGCCCTTTTTCGCGCCATCCGCAACACCTGGAGAGCCATCCCATGAAGACCTATTCAATCGCGCTCGTTCCCGGCGACGGCATCGGCACGGCAGTCACCGAGGCCGCCTGGGCGGTTCTCGAAAAGGCGGCCGCCCGCGATTTCAAGCTCTCGGGCACGACCTTCCCGTGGTCGTGCGCCTTTTACGAGGAAAACGGCATGATGATGCCGGAGGACGGTATCGAGACGTTGCGCGCCTTCGACGCCATCCTGCTCGGTGCGGTCGGCTGGCCGGCCAAGGTTCCCGATTCCGTTTCGCTGCATGGTTTGCTGCTGCCGATCCGCAAGGCTTTCGTGCAATATGCCAATATACGTCCGCATCGCCTGCTGCCGGGCGTCGAAGGCCCGCTGCGTGCGGAGGGCTTCGACATCCTCTGCATCCGCGAAAATACGGAAGGGGAATATTCAGGCGCGGGCGGGCGTGTCCACCAGGGCACGATGGACGAAGTGGCTGTGGAAACCTCCATCTTCACACGCGCGGGCGTTGAGCGCATCTTGCGCTTCGGCTTCGAACAGGCGCGTGCACGGCGAGGCAGGCTCGCCTCCGTCACCAAGTCCAATGCGCAGAAATATTCAATGGTATTCTGGGATGAGATCACCCAGCAGCTTGCAGCCGAGTATCCCGATATCGAGGTCACCAGCTACCACATCGACGCCATGGCCGCGCGCATGGTGATGGCACCGGAAAGCCTCGACGTGGTCGTCGCCTCCAACCTGTTTGGCGATATCCTGACCGATCTCGGTGCGGCGATCCAGGGGGGCCTCGGCTTTGCCGCTTCCGCCAACATCAACCCTGATCGCAGCGCACCCTCCATGTTCGAGCCCGTACACGGCTCCGCGCCGGATATCGCCCATCTCGGCATCGCCAATCCCATTGCCGCCGTCTGGTCCGGTGCGATGATGCTGGATCACCTCGGCGAGCACGGCGCCGCCGGCCGCGTCATGGCCGCCATCGAGCGCACCACAGCACAGGGCATCGGCGTCAGCCCCGGCAAGGACAAGACGGAGACAATTGCGGCCGCCATCCTCGCCGCAACCGACTAGAGTTTGCCAGGAAAAGTGGAACCCGGTTTTCCCGAAAAGACAGACGAAAACAAAGAACGCCAAAGTCAGTCAGCTTCGGTATGAAGCTGACTGACTTCAGAGCATGAGAAGATGGGCGCTTCCGTCTCGATGGGCGGAAGCAGTTCAGATCGGCGTGGGGAAGCGGCAGCCAAGTTTGTTCGCCCAAGGCAGGATATCATCGACGATCGTATCAATCAGTCCCACGCCGTTCTCAAGCTGGTCACGCTTGCGCGCGAGCGAACGGTCTCCCGGAATGCGCACGGGGTCGTGCCCCGGAGCGACCGCACTTGCCCTGCATAGCGCGGCCAACCGCCCCATCTCGCGCTCGAATGATGCGCGGCCGGAAAAATGGGCGGGATCGATAGCCTGCACGAAGACACCGTTCGCCTCGCTGTCACCGCTCTGTGAAGTCCGGCCAAACCCGCCCAATGCACCGGAAAGCGCCTCGGTAAGAAGGGCCAGGCTGAAGCCCTTGTAGCCCTGTTCCGTGCCGCCGATGGGCAGAATGCCACCGCCTCTTTCGACGAACTCGGCGGGATCGCCGGTAATCCTGCCATCCTGCGAAATGATCAGGGGAACCGGCAGCGTCTGCCCCAGTCGGTAGCTGCGGTTCAGCGGCCCCAGCGCGGACATCGCCGCGGTGGTGTCTATCAGAATGGGATCCCGATCGGTGGGAATGCCGGCGGCGATCGGATTGCAGGAGAATACGCGGCTCAATCCGCCATGCGGCACCACGACTGCTTCCGTTGGCGTGCTGGCGGTGATCATCACCATGATGCCGCGTCGGGTTGCCCGTTCCAGATAGCTCGCAAGACAGGCGATATGCTGTGCCCGGCGGACAACCAGGGTCCCGGTCCCCTCGGTCGTCGCGATATCGCAGGCGCGGTCCACCGCCTTTGCCGTGATCCACGGTCCGGGAAGGAATGCGGCATCCCAGACCTCGCTGCTTCGGGATGCGCTGACGACGGTGTGGTCGCCCTCTCGCCGTGTCTCGCCACTGAGCAGCCATTCGACATTCGTCGGCAGGCGCTGCATGCCATGGGTCGAATAGCCCAGAAGGTCGGCTTCGAGAAACAGCGAGCCGACCGTCTCTGCGCACTCGGGCGCAAGGCCTGCGCATTCGAGCAGCCGCGCGGAGAAATCCATCAGGTCCGTGTAACGGTATCTTTGCATGAGTGCTCCCCTTTGTAGCTGCGTCTTGGTGCACTCCTAGTGGAGGATCTGGCTGAGGAAGAGCCTGGTGCGCTCGTGCTGCGGGTTGTCGAAGAACTCGGCCGGCGAGTTCTGCTCGACGATCTGGCCCTGGTCCATGAAGATCAC
>NZ_KQ410746.1 GCF_001262505.1 Shinella sp. SUS2 | reverse complement strand
ATCGCCCACATTCGCCTGATCACAAGGCGACTTGCAAGGTACCGATATCGTTGAAGGCTTTTCGAGTCAGACTCTTACGGTCGTCGAGCGCCTCCAGAATCCCATCGTGGTAGACGAAATGAAAGAACGGAATGTCCTCGTAAACCCGCAACAGGGCAAGATCGAACAGGGCGCAGGTCAGCTTCTTGTAGCTCGTGCCCTCGCCCTGGCTTGATGCCACGCCCTTCTGGCCGGCAAGCCCCAGGCTGATCTTGTAGTCAAGGTTGTTGCTGGAATTTACATGGAAAAAGAAGAGTCCTTCGTGGTTGAGGACCTTCTGGCAATACTCGTTGAATATCCGCGTGAAACGCTCGTAGATCACCGTCGGCTTTGCCAACATGGCCTTGATCTCATCGACTACGCGCCCACGGTCGCGTTCCGCCTCGCGGACTTGCCGTGCCGTTTCGACGACGACCTCGAGCTTTTTGCGCTGCTCTTCCAGATAGACTAGTTGCGCGCGTTGCTTCGCGACATCCTTTTGCAGAGCCTTGAATTTCTCAAACGTATCAGTCGAGCGCAATACTTTCAGCCGTTGCTCACGATGAAGATCGAGCTGGGCTTTGCGCTCTTCCGCGACCGAAAGATCGGCCGCAAGCTCCTTGCGTCGCTTTCGGAGCGCGGCGTTGCGCTCCTGAGTCACGGTCTTTTTAAACTCTACGAGGTCCTCGTACTGCTTCTTAAGTTGCGTCGGGAAATGGAGCTGTGCCTCCGCAAAGATGGATTGCACCTCACTCAGGTCGAACTTGTCCTTGTGGCTGAGCGAACTGTCGATTTGACCGATATCGTAGCGAGCATCGTAGATCCGCTGGTTCAGGGCGGCGATTTCTTGTTCGATGCTTTCAACAAGATCCCGCATGATGCGGCGCTCTTCATCATCGAAGCGGAATGCGTCGAGCTGGGCCTCGAGGTCTTCGACGTGCTGATGCAAGACGCTGAGTTCAGCGGTGAGCTTCGGTAGGTCCTCCTCCTTGAACTGCACCTCGGCCTGCTGCTCGTTCTGCTTTTCCTGCAGCTTTTGAATTTGGTCGTCGAGCTCGTACTTCCGCTCGATAGGGGTCTGATTGAAGCCGAAGAGGTGCGCCACAAACGGCTTCCAATAGAGGTCGCGACCGGCCTGAAACTTCTGCAGCTGCAGTTCGTCCGTCCAGTCCCCTTGCGCGCGCAGGAAATAGGTTAGAGCCTTCCGATAGTCGTAAGGTTTGAGCGTGCGCAGGTCCAACCAGGCATCGAGGAGCTTGATTGCCTCGTCAACCGGGAGATCGGGGTGATCCCAAGTGTCATCCGCCGCTTCGCTGAAATCCTGACCAGGCTCGTCGTGACGGGCCAGCGCAATGCGCGTGGGACTAGCCACGCTTCGTCTGACAGTCGCGTAGCCACCACTGTTAAGCGCGATCTCCAGAAAGAAGACGAAATTTCCGAAACGGTCGCGGTGCCTGTACAGGAAGTTTTCCTGAGACCACCCTTTCAGCATCATGAAGTCGATGAGAAGCAAAAGGGTCGTCTTGCCGAGATTGTGAGAGTCCTTCTTCCGGTCCTTAGGATGCTTCACTTCGCCGAGCACGACATTGAGGCGATTTGCCCCAGCCCCATGATTGAAATCGATAGGCGAGAACACGTCGGAAAAATTTGAATACATCCGGCTGAGTTGCATGATCAGTCCGCCTTGTATTCAAGGGTATCGTTCTTAGAGTCTGACTCGAAAAGCCTTCAACGATATCGGTACCTTGCAAGTCGCCTTGTGATCAGGCGAATGTGGGCGATGANAGAGTCTGACTCGAAAAGCCTTCAACGATATCGGTACCTTGCAAGTCGCCTTGTGATCAGGCGAATGTGGGCGATGATGATCCAAGCCTCTGATGAGGCGATGGACTTTTCGACATCCTTTGCCAATCTGCGGCATCTGCCGAGCCAGGCGAAGGTCCGTTCGACGACCCAGCGGCGCGGTAGGACTTCGAAGCCTTTCGCCTTGTCCGAGCGCTTGATGATCTCAACCGTCCAGCGCCCGATCTTCTTGAGCCGCCGCTTCAGCCTGTCGCCAGCGTAACCACCATCGGCGAAGACGTGCAGCAGCCATGGCCACCTGTAGCGGATGGATTTCAGCAGATCGGGAGCGCCATCGCGATCCTGGATATCAGCGCTGTGCACCATGAGGCCGACCATCAGACCAAGTGTATCAACGATGATATGACGCTTGCGGCCTTTGGTTTTCTTTCCCGCGTCATAGCCCCGGATACCGCCGCTTTCGGTGGTTTTGACGCTCTGGCTGTCGATGACACCGGCCGTCGGTGAGGCCTCTCTGCCCTCCAGTTCGCGGGCTTCCATCACCAGATGGTGGTTGATGCGTGACCACAGCCCCAATGCCCGCCATTCATAGAAATAGCGCTGGACGGTCGAGCAGGGCGGAAAATCCTTCGGCAGCATGCGCCACTGGCAACCGGTCGTAGCGATGTAAAGCAGCGCGTTGACGACCTCACGCAAGTCCGTGGTCCGCGGGCGACCCAGACGGCGGGGCATGGGCAGAAAAGGCTCAACCAGTGCCCATTCCCGATCTGTCATGTCGCTTGCATAGCGTGCCATTCGCCGGGCATAGTGCCGACGGGTGATTTCGCTCCAGGCCATTCTGAACTCCATCGAATCTCGCAAATCCGAAGGAATCATAACCTGTTGAAATCACCCACCTCTTTTTGAGGCAGCCTCTNTGAACTCCATCGAATCTCGCAAATCCGAAGGAATCATAACCTGTTGAAATCACCCACCTCTTTTTGAGGCAGCCTCTCAGAGTTCATCTCGGCAAGTTTCCGAATACCACCCCGCCTTGATATTTCAGAGGCGATACTACCGCGATCACGCCCTTCTTTCCAAAAATCCTTCAATGCTCGGTAGTAGAGGCTGGAGGACTTCTGGCCATCTCGCGTAGCACCGCAAGCCCATTTAATGACATACCGAAGAGCGATTTTATTGCCCCCCGGAGATGGCTGTCTCCCCTGCCAAAAACCATCTTGGCAAAACTTCACCCACCACTCTTTATGCTGCATCAAGTCCTGTGCGTATCCATACAAGTTGGCAAGAATATCATTGAGCTTCTTTCTGTAATCGCCTTCAAGAGTTCCGTATTCCGACCGGCAACCATCCAAACCCTGCATAAAATCACCGTAGCTTTTCGGACGTAGAGATGATCCTTTTGGTTGCGGGACGATTGCCAATGATTGTTTCTTTGGCATCGGAAGCCGAAGAGGCGATTGTTTCAGCCCGTTTATCGTAGTCGCACTTTGCTTCATCATATCACACCTCCCCCCGCTCGATCCTCTCTAGAAGCATTAGAACGTCCTCGACGCGCCACACTGTCACGCGCGGAGAAATCTTACGCGGTTTCGGATATCGACCGTCACGCACACCCGACCACCAGCTAGACTTGCTGATCGGCAAAGGGCCACCGGGCGCGATGATCGATTTAAGACGAACGAGGCCCGAGGCAGGGAAATGGGCGGAGCTGTTGCTTCGTGCAATATTGTTTACGGTATGCGGGTGTAGCGTTTTCACGATTTCGTCTCCCGTCGTGAACTGTTGAACACGACAAAAAACTAGCCAACTCAGCGACTATACACAATTGTGCATGTTTCCGTGGACATCCCCATAATTTCAAAGACAATCTTAAAGTTGCTGAATTCAACTCAACGAACGACAGGCTTCAGAAAGTGCCTCTCTAGTAAGGCGCGTTCATTGAGTGCCAGAGCGGGTGGCGAAAATCGCTCAGAATCGCCGATTCCAAGAATGTCGTCAGTGATCCTTTGCAAATCCGAATCGGTCGAACAGGAAAAGATGTGACTGGAAACGTATCGAGCTCTGCACATCCACCGATTGAAATATTTTTTATGCTTGTCGTAGGAAAATTCTTGATCCCAGATCACCTGAAACAACGTGCTCCCCTTCACCTTGATGGAATCGGCGGCATAAATGAGCGCAAGCGTGCCTTTGCTTGCGCTCCATCGCTTGTGCAAGAGAGACCGTGACACGAAATGCTCGGAAAAATCAGACATATCCCCTTTCAATCCAGAAAGGATCAGCACCGCACGATTTAAGCTGGGAGGAAAAGTTTCCCCCTTGCGCCAGAGATCCGCTCCATGATGAAAATAGGCCATGGCTCTCAGAACGGTATTAATTGCGAAGTGCTCTGAATGAGCCACAATTTCGGAAACCTCTACGCTGCTGGCATCTTGAAATGCACCGTAGCCACCAAGCTCGTCGTAGATTTCTCCTAGAAAGTCGGTTCCGGTGTACACATAGCGAGCAATGATATCGCGCCCGACATCCCACCGACGCTTAGACAAGCCAGCCTTCCTCTCTGCTTCGTCCATGTGCTCCATGGCCGCTCGGCACATGGCATCAAAGCGCATCGAGTTGTATTTTGGGTCGGGATCGACCAGCCAGCCCGCAAGCCCCGCAGCCAATACCGACTTCAGCCCCGGATAATAGGTTTGATCGCTCGCAAGAATCGCGAGAATATCGGCTGCTTGAAACTCATCCCCCAGCACCAAATCGCGAAATCGTTGCTTTGCTTGAGCCTGACTTTTGGAATCCTTCGAACGTAGCGCTTCAAGGGCAGCTACGACTGACTTAAGCTCTTCTGAGTCAAGAAGGTATTGTACGTCGTCCATTAGCCATCACCTCCCTTGCAGCAGTGGATGACGGCGACGATAAGACGGTTCGGTGCCGTTTTCGATAGCCAGCACGAGGAAATTCACGAACACACAGGTAGTAGCCGACTTACCCCTGAAAATGTGAAAGTCTCCGAGACAATAGCGCTAAGAAACTCATTAAGGTTCGCGCCTACACATCTCCTCGATATGCCCAGACCACCACAGGAGCATCCTCCGCCGATCCGGTAGCCATTCGGCCGAGTTGTAGGCTGCGCGCACACCATCCCGCTCGGCGTGAGCCAACTGACGTTCGATCCAGTCGCGATTGAAGCCGTTCTCATTTAGGATGGTGCTGGCCGTGCCGCGGAAACCATGAACCGTTGCCCGCGAATGGTAGCCCATCCTGTAGAGCGCATAGATCAAGGTATTTTGCGAGATGACGCCTTCCTTGGTCTTGGCAGGCAGAATGTAAGGGCTGTTTCCCGACAGCCGCCTCAACTCTCCAAGGATCGATTCGACCTGTGGCGTTAGGGGCACCAAATGCTCCGACCGAGCCTTCATTCGTTCTGCCGGAATACGCCATAAGGCGCGCTCACTGCCCAGCGCCTCGAATTCGGACCACGCCCCGAAGCGGATTTCCGACGTTCGCAGGAACGTATGAAGCACAAGCTTCAGCGCCAGCACGGTTCTACGATCACCTTCGTAAGCGTCTAGCGTAGCCAAGTATTCGGGAAGCTCGGCTTCCTTGAGCGCGGTGCGGTGCTTTTTAGGGCCGGCGGACCTCAAGGCGCCGCGAATATCCTGTGATGGGTCGCGTTTCGCTAGGCCGCTGGCAACGGCGTACCGAAAGACTTGCCCGCAAACTTGCAGCAGGCGGCGCGCGAGGACAATCGCATTGCGCCGTTCAATTTGCCGAATCGCGTCCAATAGCTCGGGCGGCTCGATCTCGTTGATCGGGCGGCGGCCGATGAGTTTGAAGATGTCCGCTTCCAGCCTTCGCAGGATTCTGTCGGCATAGCCGGGCGTCCAACCAGATTTCTGCGCGTCGAACCACTCCCGCGCGACGGTTTCGAACGTATTGCCTGCCTCAAGCCGCTTCGTCCGCTTCTCCTGCTTCTTGTGCTCGCCCGGGTCGATGCCGCGCGCCAGCAGCTCCTTGGCTCGATCACGGTGATCGCGCGCGTCCTTCAGGCTTACGGCGGGATAAATGCCAAGGGAAAGCGTCTTCTGCTTTCCATTGAAGCGATAGGCGAGCCGCCAAAGCTTGCTACCGCGTGGCTCGACCAGCAGGAAAAGCCCTCCTCCGTCACTGATTTTCTGTGGCTTTTCGGATGGCTTGACGTTTCGGCAGAAAACATCGGTCAAAGGCATTGTTGGTATTTTGCCCCCAGCAGTGAATAAGCGCCAACGAAGCTACCAACAATCAGGCCGGATGTCACCGCTCAACCGCGAACTGCATTGGACAAATGCGAGTGTAGTCAGTCACCTATCTCTGGAAAAGGCGGGAATATCCGGGATTACGTGGGAACTCGCGAAAAGGGCCGATTAAACAAGGGCCTAGAGGGGTCAGCGCGGCATTCTAAGGACCGGGGTTTTTCGGCGCGAGGCGCGAAAAACGGGCGCTGTGCGGGGATTATGGCCCAGCGTGGCGCCCGGCTCAAGAGAGGCTTCAAAAAACCTGCATTCGGGCTTCAAGGCGGCTTCAAGCCTTTGATAAATAATGGTGGCGGGGTCTTCAAGGATTTTCGACCGGGCGGCTACGAAGGCCCGAAATCGGGCGGAAAATTCAAACCCAAGAATGAAGTCGTTTCATTCTTGGGTCATAGCCTCATAATATCAATGAGATAGGTGGATTTTCGCCCTCTCTCAAGAATGAAGCAAGGGTTTGGCGGCGGGCGGGTTCGAGGGCAAAATGCGGACACACATTCGGCGGTGCGCGGGGCGCGACCGACGCGCTTTTCAGCGCGCCCCTGAATTGATTTCGGCCATTTACCACAACTCCAGTTTCAGATTGAGAAACGCCCGTCCAGATTTAACGTTTCATTAAGAAACAGGCATAGGCTGATCGACTTCACCAGGATGAAGCCGAGCGTTTCCCGCTGCCCGGTTTTCTGCCGATCATGCGCTCCTTCGCTTCCTCGGCGAGGATCCCGAGAGCCGTTTCGACCATCGGCCTTTCCCGCACATCGACGACGCGGCCGAGCAAGGCGCTGTAGAGTTCTGCAGCTTCCTCGGCAAGCTGGCTGCCGGTGACCGGTCGGCCGATATCCTTGCAAACCTTCTCGATTACCGAGTAGGCGCGCCCCATTGCCCAGGCATCCACTTTGGTGGACGGCGCAGGCGCCTTCGACGGATCGTCGAGCATTTCTCCGCGTCCACTTACAATCCACCCACTATTAATGCCGTGGTGCTCACCCAGCCATACGAGCAACCACATCGGTATTTCACGAGCGCCCTGCTCATACTTAGCGATTGTCGGCTCGGCCAGTTCTACGGCGTCCGCAAAGACCCTCTGCGAACTAAACCCCGCTTGCAAGCGAGCTTCGGCCAATCGACCGCCAGCCGCCTTCCACAACTCCTTGCCTTTGCTCATTCATACACACCCAATTTGGGTGTTTACATACCACCCATTTTGGGTTACTCCTTTCTGTGTTCGCAGATTTCAACACCCCAAAAAAGGAGGCCGGCCAGGGCCTCCCTTCTGGAAGGATCATTTTATGCACTCTGCCGATCAGACCGGCAAGCTTGAGCGCGCCAAGGCGCGCCGACTGAAAGAGGTAGGCCGCATTCGCGACCTGCTGGCGCGCAAGGAACTGACGCTTGCGCAGATCGACGAGGACTACAAGCTGCCGCGCGGAACTGCAGGCAATGCGGTTCACGAGCCGCACCTTGCCGGCGAGCGGGCGATTGCCGCCGCGCTGGGAAGACGTCCCGAGCATCTGTGGTTCTCCCGCTATCACGCGGACGGCACGCGCAAGAGCCCGCAGCCGGCCGAGAACTATCGCTATGCACGCCGTATGGCGGCCGAGACGGAGGCGGCGTGATGGCGCAACCTCCCTACAGGGACGAGGACGCGGCGCGCCGCCACAACCGCGCCCGCAGATATTTTTTGAATCAGGGAAAGCTTCTTCAGAAAGTCTATTGCTCTCTGACCGCCGAGGAACTGGAGCGCCTTTATCGAGGCGATCTCATTCATCGTCAGAGTGATCCTGCGTGCGGGGTCTCTTCGGCTGATCTCTTTGAGGTTTTGGCTTCGTCGCCCCCCGATTACGGGCGGTGGACACCCGAGGAGATGCTTGAGCGCCTTGGCCCCCTTTCCGCAGAGCCGGAGGGGCGAACCATTCGAGGCTCATCCCGAAGGGCAGATCCTCGGCAAACGGATATAAGGGCGGATATTCTGCAGAGGCCACGCTCAGAGCAGCCGCAGCCTGCTCGATCATCCTGCTCTTCGACGGGTTCGCTCCGGCTGATACCCCGTATTTGCAGAGCGTTTCGAGCAGCAATAGTGCGCGTCGCGCTTCGTGCAGCAATAGGACCAGAACGGCATGCAGATATTCCTTGTCGTCGATGCCGGCAAGCAGCTTTGCTCGTTTTGACCGGGGCGTGTGGAAGAAGTCATCGACCACGTCCTGATGGTAGCGGCCCCTCTCCCGAATTTCCTCCTCACCGAGATGAAGGCAACTCGCGAGAATTGTCATGACGCCCTCCTTTTCCATGAGCGAGCCAATGAACAGGCATTCTTCCCTTGCCCAGTCTTCATATGTGTCCAGGTCCATGCGGGTTCTCCTTCCTGCCGGGGTTCGACGCGTATCGAAGCCGAAAACGGCCGAGTCGCCAATGACGAAAAAGCAGCCCGAAATAGACAGAAATCCCTTTATCCCGGCTCTTTCGCCAATCTGCCGCACGGCCGATTTCGTGCTTCTGGCAGGTGTGCCGTTTGCCGGCCTGGTGGCAGCGCTCGCGATCGTTCTATCCAGGGTGCTGCCATGATCGACGCCGCACAAATTGTCCTCCGCATGCGGTCCACCGTTGGAGCCGAGACAGAAAAGGGGCTGGCGAAGGTGCTCGGCCTCGGCCACTCGACAATTTCCGCCTGGAAGGCACGCAACAGCGTTCCGCTGGAATATCTCGTCCGCGTGGCGCGCGACAGAAACGTCTCAATGGACTGGCTGGTCTTTGGCATTGTCGGTGAGCGCGAAAGCCGAGGCCGGTCCTACGATGAAGCAACGGCAAAGGTTCGTCGCTTCACCCAGGCCGAACATAGCACTATCGCCGAGGCCCTTCGGGAGATCGCCTCTGTTCTGGACGGCGGTGCTGGATGCTGAACCGGTTTGACCAGAAGGCGATTTACGAGGCGACGATGCATGCGTGCCTCGTCGCCGTCAGCGAAGGGTTTCCGCACCTTTCGATCCGGGACATCGTCGATCCGCCGCATGAGTGGTTTGACGCCGCGCTTGCGCGGCAGATCGCCATGCACCTGATGATCCGCGAGGTCGGCTGGCCGAAGCGGCGTGTCGTCGAGGTGGAGGAGCGTTCGCGCGAGGCGATCAACCGGGCGCTCAGGACCATCGACCGGCGGCTTCAGCAGCCGCGTTTCCAATCGCATTACGACCGGATGAAGGCGCGCGTGCGCGCGCTCCTGACCATCCGCGCATCCGAGGAGGCCGCATAGTGGCGACCCTGAAAAGCATTCCCCTTTCGCAGATCCATATCGGCGAGCGGCTTCGGCCGATCGACGAGGAGTTCGCCCAGGTGCTCGCCGTCAACATGGCCGAGGTCGGGCTGATGAAGCCGATCACGGTGCGCGCGACGCCCGCCGCCAATGGCGGCAAGACGCCGTGGACGCTGGTTGCCGGCGGGCACAGGTATCGCGGCGCGGAAATCAACGAATGGGAAGAGATCGAGGCGCTCGTGGTCGAGGCCGGGCCGATCGACGCGCAGCTGATGGAGGTTTCGGAAAACATCTACAGCAACACGCTGACCAAGCTCGACCGCGCCGTCTTCGTGCTGAAGTTCCGCGAGATGTGGGAGGAGAAGCACGGAAAGATCGATCGAACGAGGAACCTCAAGGTGGGGCAGACATCCCCGAAGGCCAATGATTGGCCTTCGGGAAAACAGGGCAACGATTGCCCCGTTTTCTTCGCCCCCGGTAAAGAGCTTTCAGAGCGCCTTCAAGAGCGCCTCGGGTTCGGCAAGAGCACATTAAAATATGTGACCGCCATCGGCCAGAAGCTGCACCCTGCCCTGCGCACGGCCCTGCGCGGTACGCCCGTCGAGGACGATCAGAAGCAGCTCCTGAAGCTCGCCTCCATGCCGGAGGCCGAGCAGGCGGGCATCGCCGCCGCCCTTAAATTCGAGCCAGACCTGAAGGTGGTGCTGGCGATGGACAAGCCCAAGCCGATCGCCGCCGATCCGCAGGAAGTAATCGTGACGAAGGTGGCGGCGCTGCTGGAGCGGGCCGATCTTTCGACGCTCGACCGGATCGCCGCGCTGCTTGCCGACGCCCGCGAGAAATTCGACTTCGAGGAGGCCGCTTGATGTCTGCCGACCCCTCGCAGCTCGACTTCTGGAAAGAGCCGGTGTTTCCGGTGCGCGCGCCGGTCAGCCAGATCGATATCGACCGGTATCGCGCCAAGCTGAAGCAGGCGATGTCGCGGGCGATCCGCGAAAGCCAGTACGACCGCCCGACGATTGCCGCCCGGATGGCGCGCTATCTCGGCCTCCCCTCGATCAGCAAGGCCTCGATCGACGCCTATACGGCGGAGAGCAAGACGGGCCACGACATCACCATGCCGCGCTTCCTCGCGCTGGTGCACGCCACCGGGGCGCATTGGCTTTGGGACGAGGCCGCCTCGATACAGGGCGTGACCGTGCTGTTCGGCGACGAGCCGTTTCTCGCCGAGATCGCGCTGAAGGAGCAGGAGCGGCGCAGGCTGACCGCCGAGCTGAAGCTGCTGAAGGCGCGGCCGATCGCGATCACATCGCGGGGGCGGCGCTGATGGCGGGCAAGATTTCCATCATCGGGCAGATTTCCGAGATCGATCGCGAGATCAAGCACCGTGAGAAGCTCTATCCCCGCCTCGTGCACGAGGGCCGGATGAAACAGGTCGAGGCGGAAATGCTGATGGAGCGGATCTACGCCATCCGCCAGACGCTGGTGTTCTGCAAGGACAACGAAGCCGATATCCGCGCCTACATTGCCGCAAAGAAGGCGGGGGAGCTGCCGTGAAGGAATGGTTCACGATCCCCGAGCTGGCGGGCCTCAAGCTTCCGGGCCTGCCAACCACAGAACGTGGCATTCACGGCGTGGCCGGCCGCGAGGGCTGGCAGGCTCAGGAGGGTAAGGCGCAGAGGCTCCAGGCGCGCGGCGGCGGGTTCGAATACCACGTCTCGTTGCTGCCCTCGCTCGCCCAGGCGAAGCTGGCCCGGATCGAGGCGGTGGAGAAATCCCGCGACGAGAGCCGGCAGTCCCGGCGTGCACTGCACTGGCGCGTGTTCGAAGCGATGCCGGAAGAGCACCGGCAGCTGGCGCATCGTCGGCATGCGCTGATCGTCGCGGCCGAAAAGGCCATGGCGGAGCGGGAACTGCTCGGCACGCTCGCGCCACCGATGGACGAGACGCTCGCGCCTCTCCTGCGGAAATTCAAGGTTTCGAAATCGACCTATTACAGCCTTCGCCAGACGTTGAATGCCGTGGACCGGGAAGACTGGCTGCCGGCGCTCGCCCCGAAGTACGAGGACGGGACTGTCAGCGAGCGCGCACCGATGGATCCGCGCGCCTGGGCGGCGCTCAAATCCGATTATCTGCGACCGGAGAAACCGGGATTTTCCGCTTGCTACCGGCGTATGGTGAAGGGCGCCAAGAAGAACGGCTGGACGCCTATCGCTTCCGAGAGCGCCTTGCGCCGGCGCATGGACGCCGAGGTGCCGCGCGCGGTGCGTGTTCTGACCCGTGAGGGCCGCAAGCGCGCAGAGCAGCTCTATCCGACCCAGATCCGCACCAAGACGCACCTGCACGCCATGGAGCTGGTCAATACGGACGGCCACAAGCTCGACCTCTTCGTGAAGGTGCCCTGGCGGGTGCCGGAGGCCAACAGGAAGGTTTCCGACCGCGTCATCCTGATCGGCATGCAGGACATCTATTCCAGCAAGATCCTCTCCTGGCGGCTGTGCGAGGCCGAGACGTGGGACGTCGTTCGCCTTTGCATCGGCGACATGATCGAGGATTACGGCATCCCCGAGCACCTTTACATGGATAACGGGCGGGCCTTCGCCTCGAAGATGATTTCGGGCCAGGCCGAAGGCCGCCACCGCTTCAAGAAGATCGAGGGCGAGGTTGCGGGCCTCTTGAAGACGCTCGATATCGAGCCGCATTTCACGAAGCCGTATTCCGGCCAGTCGAAGCCGATCGAGCGCGCCTGGAAAGACCTTGCCGAGGAGATTTCCAAGCATCCGGCGATGTCGGGCGCCTATACCGGCAACAAGCCGGACGCCAAGCCCGAAAACTACCAGAAATGGGCCGTGCCGCTCGACGTTCTGGAACGGCATGTCGCCGAATGCATCGCCGAGCACAATGCGCGCGTCGGGCGGAAGGCGGAGACCGCGAAGGGGCGCAGTTTCGACGAGACCTTTGCCGAAAGCATGCGCCATCCCGCGACGATCGTGCGGCGGGCGAGCGATGCGCAGCGCGTGCTCTGGATGCTCGCGGCGGCAAAGCGGCGCGCCTACGCCAACAACGGCGAGATCCACTACAAGGAAAACGTCTATTGGCACGATGCCTTGGTCGACCATGCCGGCGAGCAGGTCACCATCCGCTTCGATCCGGAGAAGCTGCACGCCCCTATCAAGGTCTTCGACAAGGACGGCCGCTTCATCTGCGATGCACCCTGCACGGACAAGGGCAGGTTCAACGACACGGCCGCCGCCGGTCGCCACGAGAAGAACCGCCGCAACTGGCGCAAGCAGAAGAAGGTGCTGGCGGACCTGCACCGCACGCTGACCGCCGACCAGGTCGCCGACCTCTATCGTTCCGACATCCCGCCCGAGGAGGCAGCACCGATCCGTCCGACCGTCACCCGCATCGTGACGGGGAACCTCGCGCTGGAGCCGGCAGTGGATGCGGTCAGCGACGAAATGAGCGCGGAAGAATTCGAGGCAGCGCAGGCGCGCGGCCTCGCCATGATCTTGGGCGACAGCTCGATCATCCCGTTCCCGAAGGGGAATTCCGGCCCGGCAAATCGTGCGCCTGGCCGGAGAAACAGAGCCGAAAAGTAGTGAGTACGGTTCCGAAAAAAGAACGGGCTGGACGTAAGTCCAGCCCAACAACGCCCCTCCTGGGGTCTGACAAGGAACCATTGTAATGCTGAATATCCTGAATACAAGTGCCGGAAACTGGGAATTGCCCGAACCGAGCACCAAGTTTGCGGCCAAGCACAGCGCGGATGATCTTCGCGTATGGGAGGAACTGCGGCCCCGCATTGCAAGCATCGCCGAGCACAACAACTGGACGAAGGCGGAGACGGGCCGGCGCATCGGCATGGCCGAAAGCTCGTTCCACCAGTGGCTTTCGGGCAACCTTCTGGGCGCGCTGGAAAACCAGAATGCCATGGTGCAGCGGTGGCTCGACGCGGTCGAGGATCGCTCGGGGCTCGAAGCCATCATGCCGGAAAGCCCGCCGTTCCTCAAAACCCGCGCGGCCGTGGAGATCCATCGGACGCTCACGCTGGCGCAGGCTTTGCCCGGCTTCGTGACCATCACGCTGGATGCCGGGCGCGGCAAAACCGTCGCCTGCCGGGAATACCAGCGGATACGGCCGCATGTGCATCTCGTCACCCTGCACCCGAAGGTCAAGACCGTGCATGGCGCCATGAACCAGCTAGCGCGCAAGATGTCCGTTCGGGTCTTCAACCAAGCGGAACTGGTCGATACGATCGGCGAGCGCCTGGCGGCCGGCGGCGACGGCGCTTTGCTCATCGTGGACGAGGCGCAGCATGCCGACACGGAAAGCGTCAACCAGTTTCGCTACTTCTCGGACAACTGGAAAATCGGTGTCGCGCTCGTCGGCAATGCCGAGATCCGCAAGCGGATGGCGCAGGGCGGCAGCAACGCCGCCAGCCGCGACCAGATCCTGCGCCGGATCGACAAGAACCTGAAGCGCGATCCGGGTCGCGAACAGGATGTCCGCGCCTTCATCGACGCCTGGGGCATCACCGAGCCGTCCTGCGTAAAATTCCTCTTCGGCATCGGCATGAAGGGCGGCGCCCTCGGCCAGATCGACCGGACCATTCGCATTGCATACATGGCCGGCCTCGGCGATGGCGGCACGCTGGAGCGCAAGCATCTTGAAGCCGCCTGGAAGAACCGCGACGTGGAGGACATCTGATGTCCCTGCCCGGCAGCACCAGCGATGAGCTTGAAACTCTCATCAGGGAATTGAGCGCCCATTGCGGCGCGGATGAAATCATCATGAGCGGCCAGGCATACGATCTTCTGGTCTCTCGCCTCGCGGTGATACGCAAGCTGGCGGTCAACGATGAGCGCGAACTCGGCGCGCGCAGGCTCGCCGATGCTGCCCGCTCCGGGCGCACCGTTGTGGATCAGCTTGCCACCGATCAGTTCAACGGGCTTGCCCGCGATGCGGACGACAAGATCGTGCGGCCGGAATTCGGGAGGAAGTCGTGAACGTAGATCGCCTCCTTTCCGACCATCTGATCGATCTTCGGAGGACCCTTGTCGGGGTCCTCCAACAGGGGCGCACGGTTCGCCTCGGCGAAGTCCACCTCGTCACCCACCAGGTCAACACGGCCGTCGCGCTCGCCCAGGAGATCGAGGAGGAGAACCGCATCCTCGAGCATCGCCTGAAGGCGGGTGCCGACGGCCTCCGGAACCGGAAGGCGGCGGCGGACATCACGGACGTCGCCAGCGGCGACAATGTGACCGCCTTCCGGTTCTCCCACTCTCCCAAAATCTGAAGGAACAGCACCATGGATGCCATCATTGACACCATCATTCTCGAAGAAAAGCCCGAGGCCGGCATCACGCTGGTCAACGGCCGGGAATACATGCACGACGCCAAGGGCAACCTTGTGCCTGTCACCAACATCAAGCCCGAGGACAAGCTCGAAGACGAGATGGTCCGCAAGGTCATTGCCTATGCCGTGGATCTCAGTGCCCGCATCACCCGCTTCCGCGATCACACCATGGGCGATATCTCCAGCTTCGACGCCCTTCTTGCCCAGGAATACGGCGCGACGATCGGCGGGAAGAAGGGGAACAAGACCTATCAGTCCTTCGACGGCCTGATGCGCGTCCAGGTCCAGGTTGCCGACCAGGTCGATTTCGGGCCGCAGCTCCAGATCGCCAAGACCCTCATCGACGAGTGCCTGAACGAATGGTCGGCCGATAGCCGGCCGGAAATCCAGTCGATCGTCACCCGCGCCTTCAACACCGACAAGGAAGGCCAGATCAACAAGGCCGAGCTGTTCATGTTGCTCCGCCTGGAGATCGAGGACGCGCGCTGGAACCGAGCCATGGAGGCGATCCGGGCGTCCATCCGCGTCACGGGTTCGAAGGAGTATGTCCGGTTCTATCAGCGATCGTCCCTGGACGAGGGCTGGCAGGCCATCACCATCGACCTCTCCAAGGCGTGAGGCGACCATGACCCACGCCAGCTACAATGATGCTCTCCTTGAGGAAGAGGCCCGTGTTACCGGCATCTATCCGATCGGCATGATCGGCGACACGGAGAGCCCGCCGGAATGGTTTACCAGCCTGTGGGAGGATACGGAGGATCTGAACGATCCGCTCTTCGACGCTCTTCCCGAATTGAAGGCCGTCATGGTGGAGGACGCCGCCGAGTGGGCGCGCGCCCTTGTCCTGCGGTCCCGCTCGGGCTTCATCGTTCGGTTTGAGATTTGCGTAAGGCATTACTATCCGCCTCCGGTCACCAGCTACCAGAGTAGCTGGAACTGGGTCCAGGAGGGCACGCTCTATGCCGAGACGATCGAGGAGATCGGCCCGGCCGTCCTGAAGCAGGCGCGCGAGCAGCACCAGGCAGAGCAGCAGAACCCGAGCGTGCGGACTTTCGTGCGGGAAGCGGGTGCCCAATGACCCGCGCCCTCAGCGTCGTTCGCGCGGACAAGCTGCTCGCGCAGAGCCGGTGCCCGGTTTGCGGCGCCGACCGTGTCGAGACGATCGGCGGCAAGGGCTCGCCGATCGCCATCTGCGTCTATCGCTGCTCGGCCGAATTCGAGGTCGACGGGAACGGCGAAATCATCCCCATGAACGTCTGCCCGGCCGCGTCCTACGTCGCGGCGGCGCAGCTCAACAAGGAAGCGCGCGCCGACGCCGTGCGCCAGGCAGGTGGAGCATGAGGCATTTTCGAGACCAGCGTGCGATCCGTGAAGCCATTGCCGACATGTTCGAAGCCGAGGGCGCGCGGGTCGTTGACCAGGAAGGCGTGCTGTTCGCGCTCTTCTTCGATGACGATCCCTGCGCCCCCATGCCGGTTGCAAGGATTAACCTCGACCGCCTTGCGGCCGACATCGAGAGGAAGCTGTCATGAAGCCGAACTTGCAGGAAACAATAGCCCGCCTCGCGGCATTGGGCGGCAAGGTCACCGAAGGCACGCTGCATAGCGATGGCCGGTATTTCGAAGAGCATCATGGCGACCTGACACAATGCTACCATGGCGACACCGGCAATTATCGTAACCGATATGATGGAGAGGCCGTCGCGCTTCTCTGGAACCTTTGGAAAGCCGGGCCCTTCGATGCGACCGCGCGACCGGAGTACGATATTCGGGTTAGGATCGGCCACGCGCTCGACAGCCTCTTCTTCGAGGACGCCACGCCGGAGATGGTTGATCACGTCCTTGGCGTTCTAGCCGGCTACAACCTCAAAATCGTCTCCACCCTTTCGTGGATTGAGATGGATTTCGATCCGGAGCGCTATGAGCATCACGCCGCCGAGATTGCAAAGAGGCTGGACGGCACCACCACCTCATCGAAGGGGGCGGGCGAATGATTGAGGTCCACCTGAAACTTGAGCCCGACCACATGCCGAAATCGATAGCCCAGCTTGTCGAGTATCTCCGCACTATGGCGTGCGTGGACTACGACACGGGATTGCGCCGCATGCCGAACTACACCGATGACGAGGTGTTTAGCGCGGCGGCGGGCATCATAGAAGCGCAGGCTGCTGCGATTGCACGGTTCAAGTGCGAGCGATCGTATGTGATCGGCTTCAACGATGGCTGGAGTTCGGCGAAAGAGCCCGGCGACCCCGAAGACGACGCGCCGTTCACCACCACCAGCACAGCATCCGGGAGTGAGCTATGAGCATTTACCTCCCGATCATCACCATGGATGGCGTGGTTTGGGCACTTTGCACGGCCCGAAAAGCAACCACCTGCCACCTTTCGCACCGCCCGATACAGCCAGGCGACAAGGTGTATCGGCCGATCTCGAACGGTTCGAACCGCATGCGCCGCATCAAGGCGACGAGGGCGCATCTCGATGTGGCCCCCATAAAAACGGGTGGAGCCGCCCCGGCCGGAGGCGACCATGGCTGACACCGACAAGGAATTCGTCTGCACCTACCGGCATCGTGGCCAAGAATACGGCATTAACGTCCATGCGGCTGACTACAAGGATGCGTCGGCCCACCTGCGCGCGATCGGCACGACGGGCTCGGTCGATGGCGTGCTCGTCATGTCGGTTTCCCTGCCGTCCACGGCCAGCTTATGGCGCCGCCTTCAGGTGGCGGTCGGCGTCCTGCTCGGGAGGTATGGTCGATGACCGGGATCTACTTCAACGGCGCCGTTCGCCTCAAAACCTATTCCGCGGTCACCAAGGGCGCGAAGGCGACGATCAAGATCGAGCTCGAAGCCTCCGATCGCTACGACCTGGCATCGGTGCTACGCCAGCTCAACGACATTGATCGCGAGCAGCGAGAAGCTGCGAAGCCGGCCCCGAAGGCCGCCCGGCCCGCCGCCAGGAAAGAGCAGCTCGCGCTGCCTGCCCCGCTACTGAAACTTGAGGATCAGAGGGAGAGCGATAGATGACCTCGTCCATCGCCGCCATACACGTCGCCCGCAAGCAGCTCGATCTCGACGAGGACGTCTACCGTGCCAAGCTGGTCGCCATCACCGGAAAATCATCAGCGAAGGACATGACCGAGGCCGAGCGCCAGAAGGTGCTGAGCGAGTTCCGGAAGGTCGGCTTTCGGCCGGCGCCGGGCCGCGCCGCCGGCCGCCGGCAGATCACCGGGCGCTACGCGAAGAAGCTCCAGGCGCTCTGGATCGCCGCCTGGAACCTCGGCCTGATCGACGATCGCGACGACAAGGCGATGCTTGCCTTCGTCAAGCGGCAGACCGGCCTCGACGACACGCGCTTCCTCCATCACGCCGATGACGGTCGTGCCGCCATCGAGGGCCTGAAAGGGTGGCTGAAGCGGGAAGCCGCCGTGATGTTCGGCAACACCAACGGCTGCGAATGGCTCGCCGCCGATGGCGCCAAGATCGCCTGGGCGCAGTGGCGCATCCTCTATCCCGACGCAAACCTCATGGTGCGCAAGGGCTTCGATCAGGCTGTCTCCGAGATACTCGGTATCCGGCTCGTCTGGCTCGCCGACGTCAAGCCGGCGCATTGGCAGACCGTCATGAACATCTTCGGCGAGCGTGTTCGCGCGGTCAGTAAGGCCGGTACGCCATGACCGCCCCCCTCCACGTCACCGATCATGCCGTTCTGCGCTATCTGGAGCGTGCTCATGGCCTCGACGTGGAGGCCGTGCGCCGGCACATCGCCAGCCGGTGCGCCACCGGCGCCGAACTGCGCGCGGCGACCGTCGTCATCGAGCGCGTCAAGTTCGTGCTCGCGCAAGCGTCTACAGAGACGACAGTCGTCACCGTGCTCCGGACAAAATGGCCGCTGGCAAGGGGGGGCAAATGACTATGCAAACACGCCCCAAACTTATCGCAAAAAGGAAACTAGACGCGCGCGAGAAAATCGTTCCGGAAGGTTTCCGCCATTCTCGTGGAAACATATTTGATCACGTACGCTTCGGAGCGTGTCTCGATCATGATGTCGCACCAGCCGAAGATTTTCCCGAGAATAGAACGGTTGAGTTTGACGTTATCGATCGCTTTCACGGGCACAACATCGTCATCTTTGATAAACCAGCGACCGTGCTGAACCGTCAGGCGATTGGTGTTGTTCTCAAAAATAATCTTTGTGCGATTGATCACTGCAACCTTGCGCCAGAGGAACACGAAGAAGAGCAGAATTCCCACGCCTCCGGTCGCGATCGCCGCCAGTGTCGTCCAAATCAGCGCCGCGCACCAATAGAAGATGCTGAAACTCATCGAAACGCCAACGTTACTCATCATCTTGGCCACGGATACCCCTCCCCGTTCTTGCTGCCCGCGCAACCTTTACGACGCAACGCTCATGGCAGCAACCCCAAGCTCGGTGAGCTACTTCTGAGGCGGGAGGGCATGAAGTGATGGCCACCGTCGCGCCTTTACCGCTTTTCGAGACAGAGACGTTGAACGCCGTTCGAGCGGAACGTGAAGACCTTTTGAAACGCCTTCAGCGTGGCGGCGTCGATGCGCATGTCCGGATCAAGCGCGAGGAACGGCTGAAGGTTCTGACCGCCCGGCAGATCGAGATCGAGACACAGCTGGGGCTAGGAGCTTGCCGTGGGTGACCTGACCAACGAACTCCTCGCAAAGCTCGGCGAAGATGACTTCCTTTTGTTGGTAGAGCGCGCCGGCGGCGCGCGCCTCTATGTTCCGGGGGACCTCACGCGGTCAGATCTGCCCTCGCTCGTTGGGGTGGAGATGGCTGACCGGCTTTCCAAGCTTTATCGAAACAATTATATACGTGTCCCGTTGGCGCGGGATATTCGCATCTCACGGTATCGCAAAGCAGGAATGAGCAATCGGGAGATTGCGCGGACGCTCGGGATTTCCGAAAGCGGTGTCGATAAAGCGATCCAACGTGGAAAGCGCCGCCGGCCCGCGGACTTCCCTAAGAAAAAAGACGAGCGCCAGATGGATATGCTCGATCTCCTCGACAATTCTCAAGACGAAATCGACTGAGAACCCGAAGGCGGGCATGCCCCGCCGATGGGTCGAAAGCATATTTTGCCTCCATCTTGTCCGGAGGCATATTTATGCGCGCGACCATGCCGATCGCCACCCAAATCGACGCATCCATTCTGGCGAAGCTCGCGCCCAAAGTGACGGGCAAGAAGGCCGTCTCCCAGAAGGCGGTGATCGCCGGCTTCGGCGCGATGTTGCCGAAGATGCTCCCGTTCATAGAGGTGACGACACCGCTGCGGATCTCGCACTTTCTGTCGCAAACGGCACACGAGAGCGACGGGTTCTGCACCAGCGAGGAATATGCAAGCGGTGCGGCCTATGAGGGCCGCGCGGGTCTCGGCAACGTCCGGCCGGGCGATGGCAAGAGGTTCAAGGGGCGCGGGCCGATCCAACTCACCGGCCGTGACAATTATCGCAAGTTCACGGTCTGGATGCGCTCGCGCCAGCCCGACTGCCCGAACTTCGAGGAAAAGCCGGAGCTGGTTGCCGAGTGGCCTTGGGCCGGTTGGGCTGCGGCCTATTACTGGTCGACCCGCAACATCAATACGCTTGCCGATCGTGACGATCTTGTCGCCGTGACCAAGGTCATCAATGGCGGCCGCAACGGCCTTGCCGATCGCGCCCGGTATCTGGCGAAGGCGAAGGCGATCATCATGCCGATCGCCGCGCTTCAGGTCGCGCCGGACTATGATTATCCGGTTCTTCGCCGCGGCTCGCAGGGCGTCTGGGTCGAGCGCCTGCAATACGCGCTGGCGAAGGCGGGCTTCTACCTCCTTTCGATCGATGGTGACTTCGGCCCGGGCACGGAGGGTGCCGTCATGCTCCTCCAGCGGACGCGCGGCCTCCTCGTCGACGGCATCGCCGGCCCGAAGACCTTCGCCGCGCTTGCGTCCTACCTCCCCGAAACCAACGACTAGGAGCCTTCCATGTTGTCCCAGCTGCTCGCGCAGTTCCTACCCGCGCTGATCGATGCCTTGACGCCCATGCTGGTCGCCGTCATCGCGGCGCTCATCTACCGCTGGACGGGGGTCCAGGTCGAGCAGAAGCATATGCTGGCCCTGCAATCGGCGCTCCAGAACGGCGCCCGTCTTCTGCTTGCCGGCAAGACGGTCGACGATGCGATCGACTATGTCGCCCGTTCCGTGCCCGACGCCCTGGAGACCTTCAGGTCCGGGGATCGGTCCAGGATCGCCGAGCTTCTTGCTCCGCATATCGCTGCGCTTCCGAAGAATGTTATTGCGGGTGGCGGCCCCTTGCCATCTGGACAGCTCGGTAGCAGGGCCGTCGTTATCGGTGCAGCCGGCGGGGTGAGCACGCAATGACGGCGGCGGAATACCTGCTCTATCTCAATACGGCGCTGGCCTCGCTCGCGATCCTCGGCCACGCGAAGGGCTATTTTTCGTCGGGCGAAAAGACGCTCGGCGAGAAGCTGGCGACCGCCGAGACGAAGCTCGATCATCGCCAGACCAAGTCGGAAGCCAAGCTCATCGAATACGATCGTCGCATCCAGGCGCTCGAAGGCGAGCTGAAGCATCTGCCCGATCGTGAGATGGCGCACCGCCTGGAGCTGGCCGTGGAGAAGATGAGCGGCCGGCTCGACACCATGGCTGAAACCTTAAAACCCATACGCTCGACAACCGAGCGAATGAACGAACTACTCGTGGAGCAGGCAAAGAAATGAGCCTTGGCATCGACTATGTCACCAAGATCCGCAACGACGCGCGGCTGATCATCCTGCGGGCACTTTCCGAGCAGACGAACGACACGCTGGCGAGCAATGTTCTCCAGGACGTCGTGCTGCCGGTCTTCGGCATCCGGCAGGATCGCGCCTGGGTGCACACCCAGCTCGACTATCTCGCCAATCTCGGCGCCGTCCAGCTGCTGTCCGCCAACACGGTCAAGGTCGCCACGCTGACGACGCTCGGCAAGCGCCATATCGACCGGGAGATCGTGCTGGAGAATGTCACCCGCCCATCGATGGCTGGAGAGTAGCAGGATGTCGAAGGGACGCGGCCGCCTCACGGCAATAGACCAGTTGCCGGAAGAATGCGACGGCATCGTCAGTTGGGCAGCTCAGTCGCTTGCCGATCGCGAACGTACGCAGGTCGACATCTACAGCGAGTTCAAACAGAAGCTCATCGCCCTTCAGGGCGAGCAGGGCCTTGCATTCGACATTCCTTCTTTTTCGGCTTTCAACCGCTACTCTCTTCGGCTCGCCATGGTGTCGCGCCGGCTTGAGCAGACCCGCGAAATTGCCGCCACGCTCTCCGAACGGATGGACGCGTCGGGATCCGACGATCTCACCTTGATCGCGGCAGAAGCGATCAAGACCCTTATCTTTGAAGTGCTCCAGAGCAGTGGCGAGGCTGGCCTCAGCCCTAAGGGTGCGATGGAACTGGCGAACGCGCTGCGCGCCGCCTCGGCCGCCCAGGTGAGCAGTTCCAATCGTCGCCTGAAGCTCGAAGCAGAAGCAAAACTGCGGAAGGTCGAAGAGGATATGAAGGCCAAGGCCGACAGCGCACTGGACACACTTTCGCGCGAACCCGGCATTTCTGCTGAAGCGATCGCTCGCGCTCGCCGCGACTTCCTGGGCGTGCGCCCGGAACACAAGCCGAAGCCCAAGTCCGATGCCTGACATTACCTCCCTCACGTCAAGCCAGTGGGTCGATCCGCCTGTGCTGTCACGCGACCCGAACGCGGTCCTGGAGGGGTTGCTTCGGGGCGCAGACATTCCCGAGGACTTGGACCCGCTCGCTGATGGCGTGCTTATGGAGCACCAGAAGCTATGGATCGCAGACGACAGTGATCTTAAGGGCTGCGCCAAAGGACGGCGCACCGGGATCACCTTCGTCGAGGCGCTCGACCACACCTTGATCGCAGCTGCAAAAAGATCTGCCGGCGGGCAGAATTGCTTTTACATCCCCGACAGCAAACCCAAGGGCCGGGAGTTCATCGGCTACGCTGCGCACTTTGCCAAGGTCGTTGCGAAAGAAATGGTGACGATTGAAGACGGCATATTCTTCGATCTGAAAGCAGACGGCACCACGCAGGCGATTTCCAGCTATATCATTCGGTTCGCTTCCGGCTTCCGCATCGAGGCGCTGTCCTCCCGTCCTGAGAACATCCGCGGTCTTCAGGGCGTCGTCTGCATCGACGAAGCGGCGTTCCACCGCAATGTTCACGATGTCATCGACGCCGTAAACGCGCTGCTCATCTGGGGCGGCAAAATCCGCGTCATCTCATCGCACAATGGCATCAGCAGCGCCTTCAATGAGTTCATCAAGGAGGGTGTCGTTGGGAAGAACGGCTTCAACATCCATACCTACAGCTTCGGCGACGCCGTCAAGAATGGTCTTTTCAAGCGCGTTTGCCTGATCAAGGGCGAGGAGTGGACGGCGGAGAAGGAGGCTGCATGGGAAGCTAAAATCCGCAAATCGTACGGCAGCCGCACCGCCAAGATGAAGCAGGAGCTGGACGCCATCCCGGCCGAGGCGGAGGGCGCGGCGCTCACGCGCGTGCTGATCGAAAGCTGCATGTCGCGTGACCTTCCGGCCGTCGTGCGCTGGGACCGGCCCGACGACTTCAAGAACCTTGAAGATTTCGAGCGCGAGGAACAGGCGAACGAATTCTGTGAAGGGGTTTTGAGGCCGCTTTTAAGCAGCCTCGATCGCGAGCGCGAGCACTGCTTCGGCGAAGACTTTGCGCGATCCGGCGACAAGACGGCCATCGTCATCTTCGAGATCGGCGCGGACCTCATCCGTCGCGCACGCCTGGTTGTCGAGCTGAAGAACATCCCGTTCGACCAGCAGCGTGACATCCTTTTCTTCATAGGCGATCTCTTGCCGCGTCTTGTCGGCGGCGCTCTCGATGCGCGCGGCAACGGCCAGTACCTGGCGGAGAAGGCGCGCCAGCGCTGGGGCGAGTGCATCCATGAAGTCATGCTCTCGGCCAAATGGTACGCCCTCAACATGCCCGCCTATATCGAGGCGTTCACCGACAAGAGCCTCTTGTTGCCATTCGACGCCGACGTGCTGGCGGACCACCAGGCGCTCGCCTACGTCAACGGTATCATCAAGGTTCCAGACGAGCATTCGACCAAGGGGGCGGATGGCTATGACCGGCATGGCGACACCGCGCCGGCCGGGGCGCTCGCGTGGTTCGCCTCGACGCAGGAGGCTATCGCCTACGAATACGAAACGGCACGGAAGACGGCGTCATCGAGCGGCGCTGGCCACAACGGCGGCCCGCCGCTCGATGACGATGGCCGCGGCCGATCGGTCGATGTTTACCTCAGAGGATCACTGTGATGGCATCCCTGCGCGACTGGATGAACCACCTCGTCAACTCGACCAGCCTGAAGGAGATGGTCGCCGGGCCGAAGATCGGCGGCGTGCGTCAGGTGATTTCCGGGCATCCGGCCGAGGGCCTCACGCCGCAGCGCCTGGCATCGATCCTGCGCGCGGCGGCGCAGGGGGAGCCGGAGGCCTATTTCGAGCTGGCCGAAGACATCGAGGAGCGCGACCTGCACTATGCGGCCGTCATGGCCACGCGCAAGCGATCGGTGGCGCAGCTGCCGATCACCGTGAAGGCAGCGTCCGACAGTCCCGAGCACAAGAAACACGCCGAGCTCATCCAGGCCTGGCTCGATACGGGCGTGCTCCGCGCCGCCCTTTTCGACATGCTCGATGCGATCGGCAAGGGCATCTCCATCATGGAGATCGACTGGCAGGCCCAGGGCGGGCGGCTCCTGCCGCGCAAGCTCATCTGGCGCACGCAACGCTGGTTCACCTTCGATCCGGACGACGGCGAGACCGTCCTGCTTCGCGAGGGCGTTACAGGCGTGCCTCTGCCGGCGCACAAGTTCGCCGTCCATCGGCACAAGACGAAGTCCGGCCTGACGATCCGCAGCGGCGTTGCTCGCGTGGCGCTCTGGGCCTGGATGTTCAAGTCCTTCACCACGAAGGATTGGGCGATCTTCGTGCAGAACTACGGCCAGCCGATCCGGATCGGTAAATACGGCCGCGGCGCGACGGAGGCGGAGAAGGACGTTCTGTGGCGTGCCGTCACCGGAATTGCCGGCGATTGCGCCGCGATCGTGCCGCGAGAGATGCTGATCGAGTTCCACGAGGTCGGCTCGAAGAGCAGCTCAACCGACATGTTCGAACGGCGCGCCGACTGGCTGGACCGGCAGATATCGAAGCTGGTGCTCGGCCAGACGACGACGACGGACGCGGTTTCCGGCGGTCACGCCGTCAGCCAGGAGCATCGCCTGGTGCAGGAGGATATCGAAAGGGCGGACGCGGCCGATGTCGCGGGCACGGCGAACGAGCAGATCATTCCGAACATCGTCGCCTTCAACTTCGGCCCGCAGGACGCCTATCCGACCACCCATATCGGCCGTCCGGACGAAGTGCCGCTCGAACAGTTTGCCAACGCTTTTGCCAAGCTCGCGCCGCAGGGGCTGACGGCGAGCGCCAGCTATATGCGTGATCGCATGGGCATTCCGGCGCCAAAGGACGGCGATGATCTGATCGGCGGGAAAGCGCACTCGACGCCGGACACACTCGAAGACCCCGACATGCCGCCGGCTGCCGGCAAGGGCATGCGCGCCCAGCTGAGGAAGGACACGAAGGAACGCACTCTTCATGTGTCGCGGCTGATCGGCTCGCTGCATGCACGCGGAGAGGGCGACGAGATCGTGGACCGCATGGTTGCCCGGCTGGAGGAGGATGCGGCGGGCGCGATGGGTGGGCTGATCGACGACGTGCGCAAGGAGCTGATGGCGGCGAGCGATTTGCGGGATGCGGCCGACCGGCTTGCCCGCCTTCAGCTTTCGCCCGACGATCTTGCCGAGGCGATGTCGCGGGCCATGGCGCTCGCCCATCTTGCAGGCCAGGCAGCCCTGATCGACGACATGGCGGGACGGTCGTGACAGCGGCGCACAGGACGCCGTCAGGCGCTTCGGATGGGCGGTTGCGCGTGCCAGACCCCGAATGCGCGTCCACGGGCTTCAAAACAGCTTCAAATTCGAAGGCGCGAGGCGGGCGAGCATGACGACGACGCTCGGCGCGATCGACTTGCCGTTTGACGAAGCGATCGCCTTCCTTCGCCAGAAGACGGCCGTGCCGACGAAGAGTTGGCGCGAGGTCTGGGATGGCGCCCATTCCAAGATGTTTATGGTGGCCGGGGCGAACAGCAAGGCCATCGTCGACGACTTTCAGGCGGCAATCCTGAAGGCCGCGACGGACGGCACCACGCTCAAAACGTTTCAGGATGATTTCGACGCCATCGTGAAGAAGCACGGCTGGAGTTATCGCGGCGAGCGCGGCTGGCGGACGCGCACGATATTCGAGACGAACATGCGCACGGCCTATGCGGCCGGTCGCTATGCGCAGCTGACCGCGCCGGACACGCTCGCCACCTTTCCCTTCTGGCAATACAACCACTCGGGCGCGATCCATCCGCGCCTTCAGCACAAAGCCTGGGACGGGCTCTGCCTTGCCGCCGACGATCCGGCCTGGAGCGTCATGTATCCGCCGAACGGGTTCGGCTGCGGCTGCTTCGTCACGCCGGTCTCGCGGCCTGGTCTTCGCCGCAAGGGCAAGACCGGCCCCGATCGCGCGCCCGATCTCGACCAACTCGGCACGGACCAGCCGCTCGGCGTCGATCCTTCCTTCGCCTACAATCCCGGCCAGGCGTGGCTTCAGCAGACCGCGCCGGGGCCAAAGCCTGTCAGCGCCGACGAAGCGACGGTCGCCGCCTTCGTGGTCTCGGCGCTGCGCGGCAAATGGCCGGATGGCAGCTGGACGCCCGTCGCCGTGGTGCCGAAGGCGCAAGCGGCCGTGCTCGATGTTGCCGCGGGAGCGGAGATCCGCCTGGAGGCCGAGACGATCCGCGGCCTCGACAAGGGCACGCTCGCCACGCCGGCCGAACTGGGCGTGATACCGCGATGGCTGGTCAAGCATGGCGATCTCGTTAAGGAAGCGGATGGCGGGTGGGCGTTCGTCGGCGAGTATGAGGGGCGGACCTACCGAGCGCGGGTCGATATCGTCCGGACGGGCAGCGGCCGCACTGCCCGCAGCCACCTGAAGCTTCTGGACGTTCGGCCCGTTAAGCGGCGGGTGAAGACATGAGCGGGGCGTCGATCTCCATCACTCTGTCGGGCTCGGCGCTGCGCGGGTTCCAGCAGCTCGAACGGGTGATGGACAACACGACGCCGGTCATGGCGGACATCGGCAAGGGTCTTGTCGCATCGACGCACATGCGCTTCGTGACGCAAACCGATCCTGATGGTGCGGCGTGGCGCGCGCTCAATACCGATTATGCCGCGACGAAGCGCAACACGCGCATTCTGACGGAAAGCGGCCGGCTTCGCGACAGCATCAATTCTCGCGCCGGCGCGACGGAAGTTCGCGTCGGGACGAACGTGCCCTACGCCGCGATCCATCAGTTCGGCGGAACGATCAAGCCGAAGAGCGCCTCGCATCTGCGATTTTTCATCGGCGATGCCCTCGTCACCGTCGCCAGTGTCACCTTGCCGGCCCGTCCTTTCCTTGGTATCTCCAGTGACGACGAGACCATGATCGCCGAGACGATCTTCGATTTCCTCGAACGGTACGTCCCGTCTTCCCCCTGACATCTTCTGCCGCCCGCCATGGCGGGCATGAACGGGCCGTTCGCGACGTGGCACTTTCCCGCCATGTCGAACATGCTTGGAACCCACACTCTCGCCCTCAATGCCGCTGGCGCCGACGCGCCGGAGTGGCTTCAACTCCTGCCGGCAACATCGTTTGCCGGTGCGGATGGTCGCGGACCCTATGAGGCTCCGGACGCGGGCGCACTGGTATCGCGTTTCCAGGCGGCGGGCCGCAGGCTCCCGGTCGATGAGAACCACTCCATCGACCTCGCCGGCAAGGCCGGTCATCCGTCGCCCGCGCGCGGCTGGATCGTCGAGCTTCAGGCGCGCGGCGATGGTCTGTGGGGCAAGGTCGAATGGACGGAAACCGGCCGCGCCCTGGTGAAGGGCAAGGACTACGGCTTCATCTCGCCCGTCTTCCTGCATTCGCGCAGCAAGCCCTACCGGATCAGCGGCATCGAGCGCGTGGCGCTGACCAACGATCCGAACCTGCCTTTCCTGAAATCCCTTCACACCAGAAACGAGGATCAACCGATGCTTGAAGAGCTTCGGAAGGCGCTTGGCCTTCCCGAGACCGCAGACGAAGCGGCCATTGTCGATGCCGTCAAGGCCGCGCATTCCGCCTCCAGCGGACACGCCGCCACCATCGCCCGCATCGCCGAGGCGGCCGGTGTCGCCAAGGAAACCGGCGCTGACGATCTGGTGAAGGCCGTCCAGTCGCGCGGCACGCCTTCGCCCTCGGCCGCCGAAACCGAGAACGCCGACCTCAAGGCGCAGATCGTCTCGCTTCAGTCGCAAATCTCGACGCTCGCCACCAGCACCGCCCGCGAGAAGGCCGAGGCCGCCATCGATGGCGCCATCCAGGCCGGCAAGATCGTGCCGGCGCTGCGCGACCACATGATCGCCCGCCACATGAAGGCCCCGGCCGAGGTCGAGACCGAGATCAAGCATCTCGTCTCGCTCAATGCCGGCGGTCTCGGCGGCCGCAAGGTTCCGGAGAGCGGTCAGGTCATCGCGGCCGAAGAGGACCAGGTGCGCTCGATGATGGGCGTCGAGGAAAAGGCCTACGCGGAAACCGCCAAGGCCCTCAACGGGAAGGATCAGTAATATGGCCGCGTCGAACGACCTCGACTACACCGAGCGCCAGGGCGTCACCTACGAATTCCCGGCGCTCGCCGACACACTCTATTATGGCCGCGCCGGCATCGGCGTCACGGCCGCCGGCGTTGCCGTTCCCGCCGGACATGTCAATGCGGTCAAGCTCGTCGGCTTTGCCGCCGAGCGGGTGGACAATCGTGGCGGCGCCGCGGGCGCGCAGCGTGTCCGCGTCAAGAAGGGCGTCTTCCGCATTCCGCTCGCCGGTGCCACGGCCGCCAACATCCAGGCCGCCGTCTACATGACGGCCGACGATACCTTCACCCTCACGGCCTCGACCAATCTGCAGATCGGCACGATCGACGCCGTGGATGCAGACGGTGTCTGGCTGAAGACGCTTTAAGGAGCCTTCGAATGGACATTAATGCAGCCACCCTGCGCGGGATCTACACGTCGCTTTCGACGCTGTTCAACACGCGTTTTGCGTCCGCGCAGACCTATTACAACACCGTCGCGATGACGGTGACCTCGACCACGGCGCAGAACGAATATCCGCGCCTCGACGACATGCCCGGCATCCGCGAATGGGTCGGCGAGCGTCTCGTGCACCGTCTCGGCGCTCAGACCTATGTCATCCGCAACCGCGAGTTCGAAAAGACGATCGCGATCCCGCGCAAGAACATCGAGGACGACAATCTTGGCATCTACAGCCCTGTCGCCGGCCAGATCGGCCAGGACGTCGCGCAGTTCCCCGACCTTCTCGTCTTCCCGCTGCTGAAGAACGGCGACACGACCGTCTGCTATGACGGCCAGTATTTCTTCGATACCGATCATCCCGGCTTTAACGAGCAGGGCAACACGATCTCGGTCTCGAACTTTCAGTCGGGCGCCGGCGCGGCCTGGTATCTGATCGATGACAGCCAGGTCGTGAAGCCGCTCGTGTTCCAGAAGCGCAAGGAGTTCAAGCTCGTCTCGTTCCAGGACGAGAAGGATGCGAACGTCTTCTGGCGCAGCGAGTTCGTCTGGGGTGTCGATGGCCGCTGCAATTCGGGCTATGGCCTGTGGCAGCTCGCCTACAAGTCGAAGGCCACCCTCGACGAAGCGAACTTCGCGGCGGCCCGCACGGCGATGCAGTCGCTGCGCAAGCGTTCCGGCGAGATCATCAACATCCGCCCGACCAAGCTGCTCGTTCCCCCGTCGCTCGCCCCGACCGCCCGCAAGCTGCTCAACGCCGAGCTGGTGAATGGCGGCGAGAGCAACATCTGGAGGGGCACCTGCGAAGTCGTCGAGATCCCGTATCTGACCTGACAGGCCTTTGCCCGATCGGGCGGCCGTCTTCCGGCCGCTCCCCGCCCGGCGTCTCCCAAGGTCGGGCGGGACTTTCCCGAACCGCATGCGTGCGGCTCCGGCAAGTCCCGAAGGAGAAAAGCATGTCGCATATCCAGATCATTTGCACGAAACCCGGCATGCGCCGGAACGGCATCGAACATCCCGCTTCGGCCATCTATGGCAAGGACCGCTGGAGCGAGGCGGAGCTGGACGCGTTCCGCGCCGACCCGTCCTTCATCGTGCAGCCGGTTGCGCGCGACGGCGTCAAGGTCGACGGCGGCGATATCGAAGCGGCCGTCGAAGCCCGCGTGAAGATCGTGTCCGAGGAGCTTCAGGTCAAGTTCGCCAAGGCCGTCTCCGACCAGGTCGCCGAAAAGCTGGACGAGGCGGTTACCAAGGCCCTGAAGGAGCCGCAGGAACAGATCTTCGCGCTCCGCAAGGAGCTTGAAGCTGCCAACGGCAAGGTCGCGGAACTGACCGCCGCGGCGGAAGAGGCCAAGACGAAGACCACGCCGAAGAAGTAATCCGCATCCGAGCGGGGAGCGCCGCGAGTGGCAGAAGCCGGAGGAGCCGATAGGCCAGAGCCGGTAGCAAGCCCGAAGCCCTCCGGTGGAACGAGACCCGAAAGGGACCGCCGGGAACAGTGGCGATTGAAGCCTGAAACGCCAAGAGAGGACTGACATGCGTTCCCATTATTCCATCCGAAGTATTATCCTGGGCACGATTGCATCGCTCGCCTGCCTGCTTGCGATCTCTGCTTCGGCATCCGCAGCGGCTCTGCCGCCTGATGCGGGCATCTATGCCGCGCCTTCGACGGCTGATCTCGATTTGAAGGCCACGGATCTCGTCACCACGGATCATGTCGCCATCGTGCCGCAGCGCCTGAAGCCGGCACCCGTCATTGCCGTCGCCGGCTTCGAACCGCTGAAGCCGGAATACGCCGAGAGCTACCGCACCCACGGTCTCACCTTCATCGACCTCTACCGGCGTTGTTAACGCAAGGTCCTGACGCCGTCGCACTTCGAGGCTGGCCCACCGGCCGGCCTCATCTTGAACCCTGAAAGACTTTATATATGTACGCCACCGTCGCCGACATGATTGCCCGCTTTGGCGAGACGCAGATGATCCGCCTGTCCCGGCCCGAGGACCGGACGGCCGAGACGGTCGACGTCGACAAGGTGATGACGGCGCTTGCCGATGCGACGGGCGTGATCAACGGCTATGTGCGCGGCCGCTACCTGGTGCCGATCGCCGTGCCGCCGGTGGAGATCGTGCGCGCCACCTGCACCCTTGCCCGCTACGATCTCGCCCAGGGCGAGCACACCGATCCGTCCGAGGAAATGGGCAAGGGCCGCAAGGAGGTCATCTCCTGGCTCGAAAACATCGCCAAGGAACTGGTGCACCTCGACCTTCCCGCCGCAGCGCCGGCAGGACCCGCAGTCGGCTCCGGCCCGCGCATGTCGGACCGCCCGCGCGTCTTCACCGACGAAACCTTGCGGGGCATGTGATGGCGCTCGATCTCGCCCGCCAGCCGATCCGCACCATGGAGCCCGTCATCATCGAGCGGCTCCGGCTGGCTTTCCCGCAGAAGGATTTCACGGTCGAGCGGATCCCGCAGACCTTGACACTGAAGGAGTTCGAGCGCCTGTCACGGCTGACGCCCTTCATCGGCCTAGCCTGGACGGGCTTCAAGCCGGACGGCGACAACAACCGTATCACCAAGGGCGCGATGCTCTGGCGCCTGGTGCTTCTGTTCAAGGCTTCGAACGCCCTTGAAACCCGCTTCAAGGGCGACACCCGCGGGCTCGGCCTCGACGCCATGGTGGACGTGGCGATGGTGCTCATGAACGGCGCGGAATATCCCGGCATCGGCACCTCGCATGTGACGCTCGCCAATTCGGTGATCGCGGACGGATGGACGGATGACAGCATCGTCATCGCCCAGGTGGACTTCGAGGTCCGGTTCACGGCCACGCCCGCGACCTTCAAGCTGAAGACGCTGGAAGATTTCCAGGCGCTCGGCGTCACCTGGATCGTCAACCCGCCCGAGGAAGAGACGCCGCCGGAAACCGGCCTGCCGGTCACCGAAGACACTTTCCCCTGACCCCGAGAGGACACCATGGCGAAGAAGCCGCTTTATCTCAAACCCGGCGAAGGCCGCACCGTCCTCCAGGAGGGCGGCGAGCCCTGGCCGATCGACGGCATGGAAGCGCCGGACACGGCCTTCGTGCGGCGCCGGATCGCAGATCTTGATCTTGTGCCGGCAACCCCGAAAACCGCGCCGAAGGAGGCTTCCGCGAAATGACGATCACCTTTGACGAAATCCCGTCCGACTGGCTCGCTCCCGGCAACTTCCTCGAAGTCAAGCCGAACTATCGCACGCTCGGCGTCCTGCCCTGGCCGGTGCGCAACCTCATCATCGCCCAGAAGCTTGCCGCCGGCACGCTCGCGCCCGGCCAGATCGTCGAGATCACGCGGCCCGAGGAGGCGATCGCGCTCTTCGGCCTCGGCTCGATCGGCGCGGAGATGGTGGCAAGCTTCCGCAAGGCCAACAAGACGCAGCCGCTCTTCGTTATGGCGCTGGCGGACGCCGGCGATGCCGTCAAGGCGACCGGCACCTTCACCTTCACTGGCGCCGTCCCGCAGCCGGTCGTGCTGCGCTTTCGCGTCGGCGGCCGTCAGGTGCGCATCACCGCCGCGCCGGCCGATACGACAACGCAGCTCGCCACCAAGCTTGCCGCCGCCATCACGGCCGACACGGCCAGCGCCGTCACCGCCGCCTCGGCGCTCGGCGTCGTCACCTGCACCGCCCGCCATGGCGGCGAGGCCGGCAACGACATCGACCTTCGCGTGGACGTTGCCGCCCAGGCGATCCCCGCCGGCCTCACCGTGGCGATTGCCGCCATGGCGGGCGGGACGGGCAATCCCGACATCACCGATGCGCTCGATCTGCTGCCGGGCGCCTGGTACACCGACGTCTCCTTCCCCTGGAACGATGCGACCAACGTGCAGGCCTTCGCCACCTGGGCGATCGACCGCTTCAAGGCGATGTCGCGCCTCGACGTGCACGGCTATGTCGCCAAGCGCGCGACCTATGGCCAGGCCGGCACCTTCGGGCAGCTGACCAATTGCCCCTTCCTCAGCGCCTTCGCGCTCAAGGCCTCGCCGTCGTCGAGCTGGACGATTGCGGCCGCCGCCCATGCGATCGCCGCCTTCCACCTCACCAACGATCCGGCGCGCCAGCTCCGTTCGCTCGTCCTGCCGGGCGTCATGGCGCCCGATCCGGCCGATCTCTATTCCGAGACGGAAAACGAGCTGTTGCTGCGCTCCGGCGTCAGCATGCTCGAATGCCTGCCTGACGGGACGGTCACGCTGGCCCGCGTCATCACCACCTATCGCACCTCGACGCTCGGCATCGCCGATCGCGCCTGGCTCGACATCATGGTCCCGAAGACCATGAGCCGCGTGCGCTACGACTGGCGCGGCTACATGGCGCTGATGTATCCGCGCGCCAAGCTCATCGAGGACGAGAGCGAGGCGGCCTTTGCCACGCGAGACGACGATGACGAGGAGCCCGGCAACACCGTCGCCTCGCCGCGGCGCGTGCACGGCTCCTGGGCGGCGCGTTGCCGGCTCTACGCCCAGCGCGCCTGGCTCACCGACGTCGAGCGCACCATCAAGGAAAGCCGGTTCGAGATCGACGATGACGATCGCAACCGCCTCAATTCGCGCCAGCAGGTCGTGATCGTCGGAAACCTCATGGTGTCCGCCGGCTCGCTCGAATTCCAGGTCTGACCGGCGCGGCCGGCTGAAGGAGAAAGGGAACCCACATGGCTCAGGTATTGGGCATTGTCGATATCGTCTGGCGGGGGCGCAACCTGCCGGTCGAAAAGGGCGCGAAGCTGCGCAAGGGCGGCATGAAGAACAATGCCGTCACCTATGGCCGCAAGGTCGGGCGCGCCCAGGAATTCCAGGGATCGCAGGTCACCGCGACGACGAACCTCGAACGGGGCCAGCGTCTCGGAAATCTGCTCGTGCCCGGCGAAGGGGAACTGCAGGTGCTCTGCGACACCGGGCAGACCTTCGTCATCGCCGACGCCTTCCTCTCCGATGACATCCCCGAGGTCACCGGCGGCGAAGGCGGCAAGATCGAACTGAAATGGGAAGGTTCGGCGGCAGAGGAGATCGTAGGCTGATGGGAACGGAAATCGCAATCGACCTCGACGAGGACGAACCCCGCGCTGCCGCGCCCGATATTGTCGACGAGGACACCAAGGTCGCGGCCTCGGCTCCGATCGACGGCGACATTGTCGACGAGGACTTCGCCCCGGCCGACCGCTTGCCGGCGCAAGCCGTCCGCAATCTCGACGGCACGGTCACCCTGCCGCTCGCCTATCCGCAGACGATCACGTCGCGCAAGGACGGCAAGATCCGCGAGCGCAAATTCGACCAGCTCGTCTTCCACCGCCTCAACGGCGCCGACCAGCGCGCCATCCAGGCGGCGAGCGAAGAGATGCTGGCCGTGGTGGCGATCGGGCAGTCCACCAAGATCAACCAGGCCGTGATGAACCGGCTTTACGACAAGATGGACGCCTCTGACATCGCCAACGCCGGACAGGTGCTCAACCATTTTTTGGCGAGTGGCCGGAAGACTGGCCGGTAAAACTCGGTGCCCTGGCGGACGGGACCGGGTTCAGCGCGGCCGAGATCGAGACCTTCGATGTCGGCCGCGTCACCTTCTGGTGGAACTGCCTGATGGCCTGGCGCGAGGAAGAGCGCAAACTCTCGAACGGAGACTGACATGGCAAGGTCGATGAACCTCGACGTCCTGGTCCGCCTGCGCGATCGCCTCACCGGGCCGCTGCGCCGGCTGACCGGCACGCTGAAGGGCATCGCGTCCTTCGCCACGAAGATCGGCGTGCTCGGCACGGCCGTCGCCGCCATCTCCTTCATGGGCCCGATCCGCGAGGCGGCGGCGTTCGAGCAGAAGCTCATCGACATCGCCTCGACGGCCAACCTGTCGGGTAGTGCCGCCTTCAGCTTCGTCGCGGAGGCGCGATCCGAATACGAGGCGCTGGCCCTGGCCGTCGGCCAGTATTCCGACGTCGTCGCCGCCGGCGCGGGCGAGATGATCGCTGCGGGTCTCAGCCGCGATCTCATCGACCAGTCGATCGGCACGATCGGCAAATCCGCGACCGCCGCCAATGCCGAGTTCTCGGACATGTCGAAGGTCGCGACCTCCATGCTCCAGACCCTGAAGCTTCCCGCCGATCAGCTGAACGACGCGCTCGGCGCACTTGTCGTTTCCGGCAAGGAAGGCGCGTTCGAACTGAAGGATATGGCGCGCTACTTCCCGACGCTCACCAGCCAGATGGCGAAATACGGTGTCACCGGCCGCGAGGCGGTGAACTTCCTTGGCGCCGCCCTTCAGATCGCCCGCAAAGGCACCGCCGACCCGAGCGAGGCGGCGAACAACCTGAAGAACTTCCTGTCGAAGATCGCAGCGCCGGCCACGATCAAGAACTTCAAGGACGCCGGCGTCGACATCCAGGCCGTCATGGCCGACGCGGCCGTCAAGGGCATCAACCCGATCGAAGCCGTCATGCAGAAGATCGTCAAGCTGACCGGCGTTTCCGGCGGCGAGATCGAGAAGCTGATGAAGAAGGCGAAGGCGAACGGCCTGGAAGGCGCGGATGCGCTCGGCTTCGTGCGCGAGCAGCTCGAGGCGATCCATGGCGCCGGCGCGCTCGGCGAGATCTTCGCCGACCAGCAGGTCATGGACTTCCTCATCCCGTTCCTGACGAACGTTGACGAGTACAAGCGGATCAAGGACGAGGTGGCGAAGGCCACCGGCGCGATCATCGACGAGGACTTCGAGACGCAGATGGCTGGTCTGAACCGCCAGCTCATGACTTTCCAGGAGATCGGGACGCAGGCCGCGCGCGAAGTGGGCTTTGGTTTCGGCACCTGGTTGCCGACCATCAACGGTTACCTGATGGATGGCCTGAAGTGGTATCGCGAATGGAACAAGGAGAGCGGCGGGCTCGGCAGCAAGATCATTGCCATCGCCGGCGGCGGGGTGCTCCTCGCCGCGGCCTTCGGTGCGCTTGGCATCGCGCTTCCCATCATCGGCGCCGGCTTTGCCATGCTCGCCGCTTTGATCTCGCCGGTCGGCATCGCGATCGCGCTGATCGCGGCGGCGGGCCTGCATGTCTATCGGAACTGGAACACCTACGGCCCGCGCGTCATGCGGATCTGGGATCGGGCGAAGACGGGCTTCCGCAACCTTGCCGACGATGTGCGCGACCGCGGCCGTCGCATCGTCCAGGCCGGCCGCGAGACGTGGGATCGTTACGGCCCGATCGTGCGGCGCGGCCTTGCCAGCGCCTGGCGCGACGTGCAGGGCGGCTGGGCGAACTTCAAGACGCTGTTCGACGGCATAAAGGAGGGCATGGGCGGCACCCCGGATCTGTCCTGGCTGACCATCGACAATGCCAAGCTCGAAGGCTGGAAGCTGCTGGACGGCGCGATCGAGAAAGTGAAGTTCGGCTGGGAGACGTTGAAGTCGTTTGGAAGCGGATTTGCGCCGCATCTCAAGGAGATCGGTAATGGGCTCGGCAAGACAATCAGCGCCATTGGCCGCATTGCCAGCGCGTTTGCCCGTCTCGGTCGCGCGCTCGGCGGCATGGTCAACTTCGATAGTGAGAAGTTCTTCGGCTTCTTCCGTTCGCTGGGTGATCTTACGGGAACGGCCGTCTCGAAAGCCGTCAATATGCTCGGCGATCTCGCTGGCTTCCTGGCTGATGTCGCGAATAACCTCGCCGATGTTGCCGAGGGGAAAAAGACCTGGTCGGAAATCATGCCCGAAAGTTTCATGGCCACGCTCCGTAGTGTGGCGGGCTTTATCGACCGTGTGGTCGGCGGCATCAAATGGATTGCAGGTGCGACGATCGACTGGTTCTCCCTGATCCCGCAGACGGCAGTCGACGCATGGAACGCCGTTGCCAGTGCGATCAGCACCGCGGCAGATGCGCTTGCCCGACTTAAGGGCACTGCACAGCCTGGCGACATGCTGCCCAATGGCGGCACGGCCGGCTCCAGCGAAGACGGCAGCGACCGTGGTAATTCGCTCGATGATTATCTCGACGGCCCGCCAAAGCTTCCGTTCAAGAAGGCCGCGGCAAATTCGAACCAGCCAGCGCGCTTCGCCCAGGCACTTCCTCGTCAACAGGTCGAGGTCGGCGGCTCCGTTCGGATCGCAGTCGAGGGACCCGGCAAAGTCGTCAGTGCACAATCTGACAACAAGAAAGTCGCGCTGACCACGGCGAACACCGGCCGCGCAGTCGGAAGGGTCTGATCATGTTCGGCGGCGATCGCGATCTCCTTCCCGGCCTTCTGCCAGGCTTCTGGCGTGGCATCCGCTTCCATGTTCCCGATGCGTCGACGGCGGCCGGCCGGCGCATCGCTGAGCAGCTCTTCCCCGGCGTGGATGTTCCGGCCTATGACGATTTCGGGATGGCGCCGGCGGTCATCTCCATCGAAGGCCTTGTTGTCGGCGACGATTACATAGCCCAGGCAGCGGCACTCCAGGCGGCGATGGAAACGCCGGGCCCCTCGACGCTCGTTCATCCCTGGCTCGGCCCGATGACCGTCATCCTAGAGGAGCCGGGACAGGTCTTCTTCTCCGACCGCGAACTGCGCGTCACGCGCTTCTCCATCCAGTTCAAGCGCCTGCCGGCCGGCGGGCTCGGAGGGCTTTCCGGCCTTGCGAGCCTCGGCCGCGCGGGTGGGAGCCTTTCGACCCTGACGACGGCGATCTCTTCCGCCGCAGCCACACTCTCCACCTTCGCCAAGGCTCATGAGCAGCGCGCTATCTCCGTCGCGCGGCAGCTTTCCGTCAACCGGGCGCACCGTGTCTTTCGCGCCTCGATCGCCGCGCTCTCGCCGCCGACCGGCGCGCGGCGCACCTTGCCCCGCCTCAGCGCCTCGGTTCCCGATCTCGCGCCAACCGGCGCTCTCGCCTTCGATCAAATGGTGCAGGCAACCGTCGCCATTCTCGCCGCGGCGAGCCCGACGCCCGCCGTCTCGCCCGCCGCCGGCACGAGCGCCGAGGCTCCGCCGTCTCCTCTGGCGCTGATGACGATCGGCTTCGACCTTGCGTCTGCGCTTGCCGCCGAGGTTGCCCTTGCGCCGTCGCCGACAGACGGTCTTCTGCTTGCCTTGGCTTGCGGCCGCACGCTCACCGCCGCCGCCAGACAATCGGTCTTTGCTTCGTATGAGAGCCGCCGCGAGGCGCTCTCCTTCCGCACGCGGGCCGTGATCGCGATCGGCGATGCGGCCGACCGGCTCGAAGGCATGAGCAGCTCCATCTATGCGGGCCAGACCGGCAACCTGCGCCTGGCGCTCACGGATCTCAAGACGGCCGTCTCGTCCGACATCAACGAGCGGATCGGCCGCCTGCCGGATGTCCTGGTCCTGCGTCCGGACCTGCCCGCCGAAGCCTGGCAGATCGCCCATCATCTCTTCGGTGATGATCCGCAGCGCGTCGAGCCGGCCTTCCGCGACATCGTCCGGCGCAACCGGCCCCGCCATCCCGCCTTTCTCGAAGGCCCGGTCGAGGTGCTCAAATGAGCGGGATCGCGGTCTCCATCGATGGCGCGCCCTTCACCGCCTGGACGTCGGCCGAGGTCAGCCGCGACATGGAAGACCTGTCCGGCAGCTTCTCGATCGAGCTGCGCGATGCGCGCACCACCGACGCGCTGCCCAGCTCCACCTTCGCCGCGGCAAGGGCCGTGCAGCCCGGCATGGCCGTCGCGATCTCGGTCGATGGCGAGCCGTGCCTGGAAGGCTATGTCGATAATGTCAGCCCGTCGATCAGCGAGGGCCAAGCCGGCGTCAAGATTACCGGCCGCGACAAGACCGGCGACCTCGTCGACTGCGATGCGATCGGTGACGGCAAGGTGGCCGAGTTCAAGAACGTAAAGCTTGAAGATGCCGTGAAGCGCATTGCAGCGCCCTTCGGCCTCACCGTGAAGAGCGAGATCGACACCGGCGAGCCCTTCCAGCGCTACTCGCTCGACCTCGTCGAGACCGCCCATTCGGCAATCGAGAAGGGCGCACGCTCGCGTCACGCGCTGATCCTGTCGGACGGCATCGGCGGCATCGTCATCACCCGCACCGGCGCGAACCGCGCGCCGGCAAGCCTCACGCTGCCGGGCAACGTCCTGTCGGCCGAAGGCTCCTTCGATCATTCCGGCCGCTATTCGAAGACCATCGTGCGCGGCCAGTCAGAGCGCGCCGCCAAGGAGCGCAAGGGCGCAAAGCTCGATGTCACCGCCGAGCCTATCTCCGTCGATGACCGCGAGACGACGGACGGCGCTGCGACGGAACGCGAGCGCAAGGGCACGGCCGCGACCGGCATTGCCGAGGACGGCGAGATCAAGCGCTATCGCCCCATCGCCCATCTGACCCGATCGAAAGCTGACCAAATCAGCGCCGAGGACGAGGCCGACTGGCGCATGCGCACGGCGCGCGCCAAGGGCGAGCAGATCAGCTACACCGTCCACGGCTTCGGCGCCGGCGGCCGGCTCTGGCGCGTCAACGAGATGGTGACCGTCGAGGATGCCTTCATGGGCATCAACCGGGACATGCTCATTTCCAAGCTGACGATGCGCGAGGACGATAGCGGAAGGACGACGGCGCTGACCGTCACGTCGCCGGAAGCCTTCGACAAGGGCGCGACCGGATCGCGCCGCACCAATGCGCCGGGACGCAAGCGATCGCGCCCGTCCGGCACCATGGATACGACGGCGGAGAGCCTTTGATGGACAAGGAAACGGCAGATGCCCTGCGCGGCATGATCCGGCGCGTCACGCTGAAGAGCGTCAATGACGACGGCGAGATGCAGACGGCCTCCGTCGAGGTGGCGGACGGCATCGTGCGCGAAGACGTCGAGGTCGCGCAACCCTACGGCTTCGGCTCCAACCCGCCGGTCGACGGCGCGCTCGGCATCATGGTCGCCATCGGTGGCGACCAGGGCGATGCCGTCATCCTGCCCACCGGCAATCCCTCCGCGCGGATGGGCAAGCTGCCGAAAGGTGCGGTCGGCGTCTCCAACGCCAGCGGCGACAAGATCGTTGTCATGCCGAACGGAACGATCGAGATATCGGCGGCAAGCAACATCGTCCTGAAGCGCGGCGGATGCAGCCTGACCATCTCGGGCGACGGTTTCGCTTTCGCCGGCGGCACGATCACCCATGACGGTGTCGTCATCGACAAGACGCACAAGCACGTTTCCGCACCGCCCGGTGTGCCCGGCGTACCGCTCGGCGGCTAGGCACCGGCCCTGCCGCCCGCCATGGCGGGCATGAACGGGCTTGCGCGCGCGCGATAGCTTCGCGCCATGTTCTTCGATCTCGCTCTCGCCTTTGATCACGAGACGCGCCAGTGCGATCTGGCGCTCGGCGACGATTGCGATCTCATGATCGACGAGACGCCGGTGACGGCCATGCTCATGTCGGTCGGCCTCGATCGACGCGCCGCACCCGACGACGAACTGCCCGAAGGCCGCTCGATCTTCCTTGCCCCCGTCAGCTTTTCCGAACGGCGCGGTTGCCCCGGCGATGCGCTCGACCCCTTCGGCGATCTCACCGGTTGCCGCACCTGGCTTCTCTCCCGCGCCAAGGAAACCGAGACCACCCGCCAGCTCTACGCGTTCTGGCTGAAGGAGGGCCTTGCCTGGGTGCAGCGGGAGACCGGCGTGGCCGCCATCGTCGAGGTCGAATGGCAGCCCTCGAACCGTCTCGCCTGGCGCGTCCAGGTGGATGACGTCAGCCTGGCGCTTTCGCGCAGACTGGAGGCCTGATGCCCTGGCTCGTCCCGAAAGCCAAGCAGCTTGCCGAGCGCTTCGCCTCTTCCCTGGAAGACGGCCTCCTTACGATCCGCTCAACCCTCGATCCCATCGCCCTTTCGCGCGCCGTGCGGTCTCCGCGCGGCGTCTTCGCGCAGATCGGCCGCGCCGTCGTCCTCGTCGTCTCCGAGGTCCACGAGCATGTCGGCTACTGGTCGCGGCAGGTCTTTGTCGATACGGCCGAGGACGAGCACGTTCTGCGCCATGCCGGCATCTGGGGCGTCGATCAGCGCCAGCCCGTCGCCGCGATCGGCACGGTGCTGATCGAAGGCGATCCCGGCTTTGCAGTCCCGATCGCAACGGAACTGTCTTCCTCGAGCGGCGTGCTCTACGAGACGACGGCGGCTGCCGTTCTCGACGAGGACGGGCTTGCCACCGTTGCAGCCGCTGCGATCGAGCCAGGGCCGGCCGGCAATCTCGAAGCCGGCATTCGCCTTGCCACCGTCGTCGCCGTGCCCGAGATCGACCGCATCACCGTCGAGAGCGCCTTCGTGGGCGGCATCGGTGAGTGGACGATGGACGAACTGGCGGCCGCCGTGGGCGCCCATATCCGCCAGCGCCCGCATGGCGGGGCCGCCTTCGACTATCCCGTCTGGCTGTCCCAGCAGTTCTCGGTTGCCGCCGTCAATGTCGTCGAGGACTGGATCGGCCGCGGCTCGGTCGGCATCGTCGTCATGATGCGCGATCCGGACGGCACGCCGCGCGTGCCCTCGTCCGGCGAGATCGAGGCCATGCAGGCCTTTCTCGGCGAACAGGGCAGCGGCACGGGCGTTCGCCCGGTGACCGCCCGGATCGTCGTTATCGGCGGCGAGATCGTCACCCTGCCTTTGACCATCCGCATCCGGCCGGACACGCCGCGCACCCGCGCCGCCATCACCGAAGCCTGGCAGCGTTTCGTCGCCACCATCGGCGATGCCGACGACGAGGAGAACGCAGGGCCTATCGGTGCGCGCATCGAGCCCTCGCGCATCTCGGAGGCCATCTCTGCCGCGTCCGGCGAATATGCCCATGACCTGATTTTGCCCGCCGCGCCCTACACCCTCGACCGCACCGAATTCCCGGTTGCGGGCGCACCGACCTTCGAGGCGTGACATGGCCCGCGCCCTTCAAACCGTCCTTCAAAGCCTCGGTAAAAAGCTTCCGACCGGCTTTGCGCTCGGCCGACGCGGCGGGGTACTCGATACCCTGCTCGGCTCGGCCGCCGTCCTCCTTCATGACGCCGAGGCCAGCGCCGAGCGGCTGATGGACGAGATCGACCCGCGAACCGCCGTCGACCTCCTGCCGGATTTCGAGCGGTGCCTTGGTCCCGATCGTTGCGGTCGCGATCTTGCCGCAACGACCATCGAGCAGCGCCAGAAGCTGGCGCACCAGCGCTGGACGGCCTTCGGCGGTCAGTCGATCCCCTACCTTTCCGGCGTTGCCGCAAAGCTCGGCGTCACCATTTCGATCGAGGAGTTCTGGCCGAGCCGGGCCAACGTGCTGCGCGCCGGCCAGCGCCTTCGACCGGAAGGCTCGCAGTTCGTCTGGCGCGTCCAGGTGCCCGCCGCCGGCAGCTTCGAGGTCGCGGCCGTCGAATGCGAGCTGCGCCGGATCAAGCCTGCCCACACCCTTATCGTCTTCAACTTCGAGGAAGCCTGATGGATCGTGTCAACGGCGCGGATTTCGTCGATATCGGCGGCGGCAAGCGGGGCTTCGTCGGCGAGGACCTGCCGAACGGCGTTCCGGGAACCGAGGTCACCGACGACTGGCTCAACGGCGTCCAGGAAGAGGTGCTCGCCGTCATCGAGGACGCCGGCATCGTGCCCGATGCCGGCGACAACACCCAGCTCCTGCAGGCGCTCGCCTGGCGGGATGCGTCCAGGACCATCCCGTTCATTCCGGTCACCGCCGTCGACGTCACCGCGCCGCCCGGCGCGCCAGCCGTTGCAGAGGCCTACGTCGTCCCGCCGGGCGCCACCGGCGCCTGGGCCGGCCGCGAGCAGCAACTTGCGCAATGGACCGGCAACGCCTGGCGCTACCTCAATGCGCCGGACGGCCATGTCGTCGGCACGCCTGACGGCGTCCAGTTCACCAGGATCGCGGGGGTCTATACGGCCTTCGAGACCCAGTTCAACCGGCTCTTCAGCTACTTTGTAGGACAATTCTGATGGCAAGCGGAGACCTTGGCAGGGCGGCCCCGGCCGCCGAAACCCTCACCACCGTCTACACCGTGCCGAACGGCAAGGTCGCGACCTTCAACGTGCTGGCCGTTAATCGGGCCAACGCGTCGGTTTCGGCGCGGGTCGCGATCACGCGTGCGGCCGTGCCGGCCGATGAGGACTGGGTCGAATACGACGCACTTCTTTCCGGAAAGGGGGCAATCCTGGAGCGCTTCGGCCTGATCGGCGGTGCAGGAGAGAAGATCATCGTTTGGGCGGACGGCGCGGCGGTCACCTGGCGCGTCAACGGTTTTGAAGGAGCGCAGGTATGAGCCGTGTTGTTCAGCGACGGGACGGCCAGTCCGGCCTGCTTGGCCTTGGCAGCGACGGCGAGACCGTCAATGCCGGCATGATCGGCGCGGGCTTCCTCGGCATCTTCGGCCGCGGCATGTACCGCGTCTTCAATGCCAATGAGAATATTACCATTCCCGCCAACGTGAAGCGCATCCGCGTTCGTGTTATTGGCCCGGGTGGCTCGACGGCCGGCGTGAGCGCGGCCACGAACCTTTCGTCAGGCGCCGGTGGTGGTGGCTATGCCCACGGGGCTTTCGACGTTACGCCGGGCGATGTCTACGCTGTGACGGTCGGCGCACCAGGCGCGCCTGGGAGTAGCGGCGCAAACCAGGCCGCGGCGAGCGGAACGAGTTCCTTTGGTGCTTTAATCTCTGCGACGGGCGGCCAGCCCGGCGTCAATGCCCCTGCGGGACCGGTGCCAGGAGGCCTTGGCGGCATCGGTATCGGTGGGGATTTCCAGGCAAAGGGTGGAAAGGGCGGCGATGCGACCGCCAATGCTTCACCCGGCAGCGGCGGCGCCGCTGGAAGCCAGCTTGGCGACGGCGGCAACGGCGCCACCGTCCTGACGATTAACGACACGCCCGGCGGCGGCGGCGTAGGGGGCAATCATGCGAGCACGTGTGCGGCGGGGTCCGCATTTGGACCAGGAGGCCTCTATGCCGACAAGCGTGTGGGCGGCCCTGACGTTCTGGGTGAATTCAACACCGTCGACGGCACGCTCGTCGAGAACAAGATCGGCGCGACCTGCCGCTTTCCATTCGATATTTTCACCGGCGCGGCCTCTTATTCGAACAATGCGAATGCCGGTGCTCGTAGCGGGTCTGGTGCAGGCGGACCTGGAGGCTCGGGATCCGTGTCACCTCAACCCGGCGGACATGGCGGGGGCGGTGGCGTCGGCCTTGGCAGCAGCGCGCTTCCGGGCGGACAGGGTGGCATCGGCGGTGGTGCGGGTAGCGCGTCCGGCGCGAACAAGGCAGGTGCGCAGGGCGGCCGTGGCCTCGTAATCGTGGAGTGGTGAGATGAGCAATTACGCACGCATCATTGGCGGCGTGGCCGTCGACGTCTCGACCGATCCAGCCTTGCAGTTTCATCCGCAAATCGCCGCCGAGTTCGTCGAGGTGCCCGACGAGGTCTCGCACGGCTGGCGACTGGTTGACGATGAGTGGACCGCGCCTCCCGCCGCGGAGCCGGAACCGGAGCCCGAACAGCAATACCGGCTCCAGGTGACGCCGGTCGAGTTCAAGCTGCTCTTCGCGCCCGAAGAGCGCCTCGCCATCCGCCAGGCGCGCGAGTACCAGGGCGAGGAGGAACCCCAGAAGACGACGGCCTGGCTGATCGACGATTGGTGGTCGATCGTGGACGATCCGCGCCTCACTGTGGTCGACCTTGGCCTCTCGCAGACGCAAACCGGCCTCGACATGCTCGTGACGGCGACGATCCTCACCCAGGAGCGCCGCGACGAGATCGGCCGCGGCATGCCGATCTGAAGCGGTCGATGCCCCACCTCAGAACAAACGCAAGGTTGGAAAAGGCTGTGGGAACGCTTCCCAATACAGCTTCCTGTTGTTTAACTCCGCACTCTCAATGCGGAGGAATCAATGGCAGAAGAAATTTCCGACACGAGCGTTACCACCCAGGAACTAGACCGCTCCTTTTCAGTGCCTACTTTAATGGCAAATCGCTTCATGCTGAACGCGATGGGTGGTGGGATACGGATAGCGTTCGCAGAAAACCCAGGTCCCGACTTTCCAGACTATTTTCGATACGCGGTCTTGATCAGCAGAGAGGATGCCGAATCCCTCCGCGACGTTCTAACCGATATCCTCACAAAGAGTGCTCAGCCGCCTCGATCCGAACGAGGCGATCACAATGGACGATGATAAAAGAACCGCTTGGCACTTCCATAGACTTTACGGAACTAGTGGCGTCGATCCCAAAACAGCGGTGGTCGTGGGAAAGGGCGCAAAACCAGCATTGGCAGCGCCAGGCCGGCATGAGGCGGCGGCACCGCTTCGTGCTGGAACGGGAGGTGGCATCAACGTGACCCACACCCGTCGCCAGATTAAAGCGTACAACTTCACAGAGGCTGACCTCGATGCGGTGATGATGGCAAACGTTGTTTCCGCTATATCGTTTTCGGTGGGCTCCGCCGTGTTGGGCTTCTGGGTCGACGTCAATAAGGACGTTGCGCTTTTAGATAAGGCAAGCCCCACGGCCGAGGCGTTACAGACGATGGTGAACATCGTTGGCTTGCCGCTCATAATTGTGCTGTTTTTGATTGGGGGCTTCTTCGTTTGGAAGCGAAGTACCGTTATTTCCAGGGTAAAAAGCGAGAGTGAAAACGTCTCGGACTGAAACAAGGCACGCGAGCGAATGCGATTAAGGGCTAACCTCGGGACCACAACTCAGGGGAAATCACGGATGTTCAGTGTCGCTCTCAAATGTGGAAACTGCCGCAACCTCGTTTGACATCCCACTCAGGCGCGAGGCTCAAATGGAAGCTGGCGTTAAGGTTAAGCTCGATGGCCCTTCAAAGGGCCTTTGATTCGTCTTCGAACCTACTTTTTGACACCACGTCCGGAATTTCAAAAATTCCGATCTCTCGTGTCAAAATTCCGAAAATTCGCGGCGAGCTACAGCGAGGCGCGAACACGTTGAAAAGCCGCGATTATCTTGCATCCTCTCGGCCAAGCTGGACTTTACTGGACGAAGGGGAGTGGTGGGCCCGGAGGGACTCGAACCCCCAACCAAGCGGTTATGAGCCGCCGGCTCTAACCATTGAGCTACAGGCCCGGCCCGGCGCGGGGCCGGGGGCGTCGGTCAATGGCGGCCGACGTGTAGAGATCGTCTAGACGAATTCGGCGGGCCTCACAAGCGCCGCCGTATTCTCTACACAATCACGGGCGAAGAACGGCGCAAGGGACGCAACCATCAGGAGATTTTCTTTATGTTCTACGGAACTCTGGGCCGCCGCACGGGCGCCAGCATCGTCGCGCTTTCGCTGGCTCTCGCCGCTGCCCTTCCCCTGGCCGCGCAGGCGCAGGACAGTGCAAAGCCGCGCGAGGCGACCATCGTCGTGACCGGCGAAGGCAGCGCGGAAATGGCGCCCGACATGGCCCTGATCGACCTCGGCGTCGTCAAGGACGCCAAGACCGCCCGCGAGGCGCTCGACGCCAACAACAAGGCCATGGCCGACGTCCTGGCCGCCCTGAAGGAAGCCGGTATTGCCGAGCGCGATCTGCAGACCTCCGGCTTCATGATCAACCCGCAGTACCAGTACCCGCAGAGCTCGACCGGCGAGAACCCGCCGCCGGTGCTGATCGGCTTCCAGGTCACCAACACGGTAACGCTGCGCGTGCGCGACCTTTCCAAGCTCGGCGAGATCCTCGACAAGGCCGTGACGCTCGGCGCCAACCAGGGCAACGGCATCCGCTTCGTCAACGACAAGCCGGACACCGCCGTCAGCGCGGCACGCAAGAAGGCCGTCGAGAATGCCATGGCCAAGGCCAAGGAACTGACGGATGCCGCCGGCGTCGGCCTCGGCCGCGTGCTTGAAATCTCCGAAACCACCTATCGCGCAGAACCCATGCCGATGATGCGCGCCATGGCCAAGGACTATGCCGAAGGCGGCGCCGTGCCGCTCGCCACCGGCGAGAACAGCTATTCCGTCACCGTCAACGTGACCTTCGCACTCGGCAACTGAGCCGCACGACGGGAATGAAAGAAAGGGCTGGCGTCGTGCCGGCCCTTTTTGCGTTGTGCAACAGCGCGAATGGCAAGGCCGCCTCTCCCTGCGCCACCGGGCATGGAAAACCGGCGCCGCGACCGGCACTTGGGGAAAATCCTTCGGTTCGATGCGTTTCCCGACGCAGGATGCGTCGCAGCACTATGTGCGGCATGCGTCATGCATCGCCGCAAAACGCGAAAACCCTCCCGGCAGAACCGGGAGGGTGGCCGTTCACCGGCCGGGGGTGACGTGACGAACGGCGTTCCGGAGAACGGGCCGGCGTGCCGGCCCCCGTCATCAGCGCCAGAGGATCGGGCAATGGCGGTCGTTGGCAAAGACGATGCGGCTGTAGCCATCGCGGCGGAAACCGTCGACGACGACCTTGCGCGGCGTCACGTCCGCGATGCGGGCGCGGCGCAGGCCATGATCACGGGCCTTGGCGACGGCAAAGCCGAGGTCGCAGCGGCCGCGGCGGCCCCATTCGCCCTGACGGCGGTCATGACGGCGATCCCAGCGGTCGCGGCGCCAGTCCTGGTCGTGCACCTCGTAGAAGCCGTTGCGGTATCCCGCCGGCTCGATCGACAGCTCGATATTGGCAGCGGACGCCGCCGGCATGGCGGCCGTCAGCGCACCGAGGCCGAGAACGACGGCAAGAAGGGATTTTTTTAGAAAGCTGGTCATCGAGGGATCTCCTGTTCACACCGGCCGGGTCGTTTCGTCCGGCGATTGAGGAGACCTTAGAGGGGCAAGGCTGAATGCAGGCCGAAGCCGTCGTTCAGCCTCCGTTCAACTTCATGAACCGGTGAAGAAGGCGATGCGGGTGATGGTCCCCTCCTCGAGTTCGAGCAGCAGGATCTTCTCCTTCGAATAGGCATCGCCCGCCGCAGACTTGCCGCGCGCCGTCAGGCGGATCGCGACATTGCTGCCGAGCGCGTCGCTCATCACCAGCGCGTCGCCGTACCTTTCGTCAAAGGCCTCGAAATGCCGGGCGAGACGATCGCGCAGCGCGTCGCGGCCGTTGTCCATGCCCTCGCCGATGCCGGAAATCGCGACATCCTCGTGAACCTTGCCGGCAAGCGCGGCAAAGTCGCGGGCGTTCAGGGCCTCGATGACGGCGTGGTTGATGCTTTCGGTATTGACCATGAACTTCTCCTTCGGAGCCGGCGGTGCGCAAGCCCATTGGCCCCATTGGTGTCGGGCGGGAACCAGGGCCCAAGAACGCGGTCCATGGACGGGACTGACCATGCCACGCTTCAGAGGGACCGGCATAGGAACGTTCCATCCTGCGGTCCGGTTCCGTCAAGGCCCGAGATGCAGCACGATTTCCCGTCGGTGTGGCCGGTCGCGATGTTCGAAGAGATAGAGGCCCTGCCAGGTGCCGAGCACAAGCCGGCCACCGGAAACCGGTATGCCGATCGAAACGGATGTCAGCGCTGCCTTGATATGGGCCGGCATGTCGTCGGGCCCCTCCAGCGTATGCACGATCCAGCGCATCGCCGGATCGTCCGAGGGCGGCACGAGGCGGCGGAAGAACTGGTCGAGATCGCGCCGGACATCCGGATCGGCATTTTCCTGAATGAGCAGCGAACAGGAGGTGTGGCGGACGAAGACCGTCAGCAACCCCTCCTCCACGCCGGCGCCCCGCACGAAGGCGGTCGCCTCGTCGGTGAGTTCGTAGAGCCCCTGTCCGCGGGTCGGAACCGTCACGCTCTTTTGCGGCATGGCGTCAGCCGCCGATGGCCCAGAACAGGGTACCGACGACCACGATAAAGGCAAGGATGACGCCCATGAAGCGCGCCAGACCCATGTTCGTGTCGGTCGTGGATCCAACGATCGCATAGTAGAGGTTCGTCATGGCGCTTCCTTTCTTCCGGTTCCGACCGGTTTAGCGCAGCCCCCTCCGCCTCACAACTCGACGACCGCCTCGAAGCCGCCATAGATCATGCGCTTGCCGTCGAAGACGTCCTTCCAGTCGTCGCCCTTCAGGCGCTCGTCCGCCATCACCTTGGCAAGGATCTCGTCACGTGACGCCCGCGACGCGTAGGTGACCCAGGAGAAGATCACCACCTCGTCGTCCTTCGCCAGCACGGCGCGGGGAAACGAGGTGAGCTCGCCATAGGGCACATCGTCGCCGATGCATTCGACATAGTCGATTGCGCCGTGTTCCTTCCAGACATCGCCCGCCGTGCGCGCCATGTCCTTGTACCGCTCCAGATTGGCCTTCGCCACGGCCAACAGGAATCCATCGACATAGGTCATGATCGTCTCCTCCTTTGGTTTGGACATGACAAGGACGTGTGTCGCGCAACCGATCCGACAAGGGGGAGAAAATTTTATGCTACCGGCTCAGGGGCTGAAACCGGAGCCTATCGGCCTGACAGAGGCGAGCTGCCGATCGCCGCCTCGATGAAACTCCGCTTTGCTGCGGTGTAGGCATCCCCATCCAGGGGAAACTGTACGGAAAGCCGCTGCTTCAATGCACCATAGGCGGCGCGAAGAGCACCGTCCTGACGAAGCCGATCCCGAAAGACCAGACGCCTTCGGTGCGTTTCGTTTTCCGGCGGGCACAGATAGACGCGGCAGGCGGGTTCCCCGCTCGACAGGAAGGCCCACATGTCGTCCTCGTAGCGGTTTCCCCGGGCATCGTACCCCGCATCCGCCATGCACCGGCAGGCGGCCTCGATGCGTTTCCGGCTGCAAAGCGTCACATCGACATCGATGACCGGCTTTGCCGCAAGACCCGGCACCGCAGTGCTTCCGACATGATCCACCGCATGAACGGCGTCGCCAAGCAGCGCCCGAAGAGATTGTGAAACCTCCACGAACCGATCCGGCCATGCCGCATCATAACCGACAACGATCACGGGCGTGGGCAAAGACGGTCTCCTGTTCCAGCGAGAATTTGCGCGCGGAGACACCAGTGTACACGGCCGAGGGGCGGGCCGTCATCCAGACCGATCGCACGGATCGTCCGGTCGACGGCTACGCCCTCGGCCGTCCCTTACCACGCACCGCAATTCTTCAGCTGGCGCGAATAGCTGGCCGCCATGTTGGCTGCGCGCTTCGCGCCGGCCTTGGAGGTACCGCTCCAGTTGCCGCGCGAATAGCCGGCATGGCCGTGATAGTAGGCGATGTAGAGGCGGTAGGTGTCGGTAAGGGCGATGCCGTTCTTGCGGTTGCTCTCGGCGTGATACCAGGCGATGAAGCGGATCGCGTCGGAGAAGTCCGTACGGTTGGCGGTCCAGCGGCCGGTCACGCGCTTGTACTGCGCCCAGGTGCCGTCCAGCGCCTGCGAGAAGCCGAGCGCGGTTGACTGGCGTTTCCATGGAATGAAACCTAGGAGCTTCGTGCGCGGCGGGCGCGCATTGTGCCGGAAGCCGGACTCCGTGTAGATCGTCGCCATGAGCACGGGAACGGGCACGCCATATTCGCGCTCGGCGCGGTAGGCGGCTCGCCGCCAGTTGTCGAACAGGCCGTCACGTTGCTCGAAGATGGCACAGGCGTTCTGCGTCTGCCTTGGAACAGACGCACATCCGGCGAGCAACAAGAGGACGACGATCAAGACGCAACGCATCGCAGATCCTCAAAATTTCCGGATATTTATAAATCGTAAATCTTAACAATCCGTTTTGATTCAAATGCCCAATACCGCCTTCCATTCACGCAAGTGATCCGCCCATCAAATATGCAAATGCATTATTTTGTTGCGCTTTTTCCCCTTCCGGCCTAATCAATCTGCAGCACGCCGGCCCTTCGCGAACGATTGTTCCGGACCGTGAAAGAACCCGCTCCGCATCGGAATCCGGCCTGCGCCGTCCGGGCGCGTGAGCATCTGCGACCGGGCCACTCCATGGCCCCAGTTGAGGAGAATTCCATGAAGAAGCAGATTTTTGCCGGCGCCCTGCTCGCCGCATCCGTCGCCTTTGCCCCGCTCGCCCATGCGGACATCGTCATCGGCCTTGTTGCCCCGCTGACCGGCCCGGTCGCCGCCTATGGCGACCAGGTGAAGAACGGCGCGCAGGCGGCTGTCGACCAGATCAACAAGAACGGCGGCATTCTGGGCGAACAGGTCGTGCTGAAGCTGGCCGACGATGCGGGCGAGCCCAAGCAGGGCGTTTCGGCCGCCAACCAGATCGTCGGTGAAGGCATCCGCTTCGTCGTCGGCCCGGTGACCTCGGGCGTCGCCATCCCGGCCTCCGACGTCTTTGCCGAAAACGGCGTGCTGATGGTCACCCCGACGGCGACGGCGCCGGACCTGACGGCCCGCAGCCTCACCAACGTGCTGCGCACCTGCGGCCGCGACGACCAGCAGGCGGAAGTTGCCGCCGCCTATGTGCTGGCGAACCTGAAGGACAAGAAGGTCGCCGTGGTTCACGACAAGGGCGCCTATGGCAAAGGCCTGGCCGATTCCTTCAAGGCCGCGCTGAACAAGGGCGGCGTCACCGAGGCTCTTTACGATTCTGTCACCCCGGGCGACAAGGATTTCAGCGCACTGATCACCCGCCTCAAGGCCGACGGCGTCGAAGTCATCTATTTCGGCGGCTACCATCCGGAAGGCGGCCTGCTTGCCCGCCAGCTGAAGGACCTGTCGGTCAACGCCACGATCATCGGCGGTGAAGGCCTCTCGAACAGCGAATACTGGGCAATCGGCAACGAAGCAGCCGCCGGCACGCTCTTCACCAACGCCTCCGACGCGCTGAAGAGCCCCGACTCGCAGGCTGCCGTCGCCGTGCTGAAGGAAAAGGGCATCCCGCCGGAAGCCTTCACGCTCAACGCCTACGCCGCCGTCGAAGTTCTGAAGGCCGGCATCGAGAAGGCCGGCAGCGCAGAAGACTCCGCCGCCGTTGCAACCGCCCTGAAGTCCGGCGAAGCCATCCCGACCGCCATCGGCAAGCTGACCTATGGCGAGAACGGCGACCTCACCTCGCAGAGCTTCTCGCTCTTCAAGTGGGAAGACGGCAAGATCGTCGCCGCCGAGTAAGGTAAAGCATATCCGAAACGGAAAACGCCGGGGTCCTGCCCCGGCGTTTCTGTTTGGCCGTCTAGCGTGCAATCACGCGTCGCCGTTGGAATGTGCCCAGTCGAAATAGAGGTCGCGCGCCTTGGCGGTGATCGGGCCACGCTGGAGATCGCGGTCGTCGAGTCGCGTCACCGGAACCACCTTGGAGTAGTTGCCGGAGGTGAAGATCTCGTCGGCGGCCGCAAAATCGGCGACCGTCAGCGTCGTTTCGACCACCTCGAAACCGGCTTCGTTCAGGAGGCCGATGACGCGGGTGCGCGTGATGCCGGCAAGGAAGGTGCGGTTGGCGGCGGGCGTGAAGACGACGCCGTCCTTCACCATGAAGATGTTGGACGAGGCGGTTTCGGCGACGTTGCCCAGCATGTCGCGCACCAGCGCGTTGTCGAAGCCGCGCTTGCGGGCCTCCACCAGCATGCGGGCATTGTTCGGATAGAGGCAGCCGGCCTTGGCATCCGTCGGCATGCATTCCACCGTCGGGCGGCGGAAAGGCGAGACGGTCAGCGAGGACGCCGCGTTGGGGTCGCCCATCGGCGCCTCAAAGAGGCAAAGCGCAAAACGGGTCGATTCCGCATCCGGCGCAACCACGCTGAACGAGCCATGCTCGGCCCAGTACATGGGCTTGATGTAGATCGCCGTCTTGCCGTCGAACTTCTTGACGCCTTCCCAGGACAGCGCCTCGATCTCCTCGGCCGTCACCACCGCCTTGAGGCCGAGGGCCTCGGCGGAACGGTTGACGCGCTGGCAATGCAGGTCGAGGTCCGGCGCGATACCGTCGAACCAGCGCGCGCCGTCGAAGACGGTCGAGCCGAGCCACATGGCATGCGAGGTGGGGCCGATGAGCGGCGGATTGCCTGAAACCCATTCGCCATCCACGAAGGTCCAGGTCGTCGAGCGTGGTGCGGTATCGACTGGCATTTTGTAAAACTCCTTTTCGCCCATCAACGCCCGGTGGGCCGGGCCGGTCAAGTCACAAATGCCTTCCGACAGCCAGCCCCGCTTGTCCATTCAAGATGTTGAATGGGTGCATCAGGCCTTATCATGGGTGATATTCTGGCGGGGCGCCGCAGGCCATGCGATAGAAAGGCATGACCGCAGAAGACATTGCCCCGCCGCCGATCCGCCGCCTCACCGCCGAGGATGCCGAGGCCTTTCGCGCGCTCCGACGCGAGGCCCTGCTGCAGGTCCCCGCCGCCTTCGCCAGCACCGCGGAGGATCTGGAGAAGCTGTCCGATGAGGCGATCCGCAAGCTTCTCGCCGATCTTGCCCTCTTTGCCGCCTTTCGCGGCAAAGAGCCTGTCGGGATGATGGGCCTGATGCGGTTCAATACGAGCAAGATGGCCCATCGCGCCAATCTCGTCATGGTCTACCTGCGCACCGCCGAACGCGGCCGAGGCGTTGCCGGCGCCCTCCTCGCTGCCGTCACGGCCCATGCCCGGGACAGTTGCCTCAGACAGATCGAGCTTGCCGTCACCGCCGAGAATGCGCCTGCCCTCGCCTTCTATCGCCGCGAAGGCTTTGCGGAAATCGGGTACATGCCCGCGGGCTTCCTGCATGAAGGCCGCGAGATCGATGAAATCCTCATGATGCGCCGGGTCGTCTGACCGGAAGGGAGCCAATATGCGCGCGATGTATTACGAAGCCTTCGAGGCGACACCTGAAGTCCGCACCCTGCCGGACCCGACGCCGACGCCCGGCGGCGTGGTGATCAAGGTGGAGGCGACGGGGCTCTGCCGCTCCGACTGGCAAGGCTGGATGGGCCACGACCCGGATATAAGCCTGCCGCATGTGCCGGGCCACGAGCTCGCCGGCAAGGTGGTCGCCGTCGGCAGGAATGTGCGCCGGTTCCGCGAGGGCGAGCGGGTGACCGTGCCCTTCGTCTCGGGCTGCGGCCACTGCGGCGAATGCCGCTCGGGCAACCAACAGGTTTGCGAAGAACAGTTCCAGCCCGGCTTCACCCATTGGGGCTCCTTCGCCGAACTCGTCGCCATCGATTTTGCCGACCACAATCTCGTGCACCTGCCCGATGCCATCGACTACGCGACGGCCGCCAGCCTCGGCTGCCGCTTCGCCACCTCCTTCCGTGCCGTCGTCGACCAGGCGCGGGTGACGGGCGGCGAATGGGTGGCCGTGCACGGCTGCGGCGGGGGGGGCCTCTCCGCGATCATGATCGCCGCCGCGCTTGGCGCCAATCCCATCGCCATCGACATATCCGTGGAGAAACTGGACTTTGCCCGGAAGATGGGTGCCGTCGCCGCCATCAACGCCCGCGAGGTCGCCGATGTCGCGGAGGCCGTGCGCGAGATCACCGGCGGCGGGGCGCATGCCTCGATCGATGCGCTCGGCTCTCCCGCTACTTGCTTCAACTCGATAAAGAACCTGCGTCGACGCGGGCGGCATGTGCAGGTCGGCCTGATGCTCGCCGACCATGCGACGCCGAAGATTCCCATGGCGCAGGTCATTGGCCACGAGCTGGAAATCTACGGCAGCCACGGCATGCAGGCCTGGCGCTACGACGCCATGCTGGCGATGATCGAAAGCGGCAAGCTCTCCCCGCAACAGCTGATCGGCCGCCATATCAGCCTTGATGAGGCCGTGCCGGCGCTGATGGCGATGGACAAGGCGACGGACCTCGGCATCAGTGTCATCACGCGGTTCTGAGGCAGCGGCTCCGCGCGTCTGACCGATTGACATTCCCACGTCGATGGCGACCAATCGCCATCGACAATGCCAGAAGGAATCGCCGCCCATGTCCCATGCCGCCTATGTCTTTGACGCCTATGGCACGCTGTTCGACGTGCACGCGGCTGTGCGCCGCCATGCGGGGGATGTCGGGCCGAACTACCAGATCTTTTCCGAGATCTGGCGCGCCAAGCAGCTCGAATATTCCTGGACGCGCGCGCTGATGGGCGCCTATGCGGATTTCTGGCAACTCACCGAGCAGGCGCTCGACTATACGTTCAAGCGCATCGGCGGCGTCGATCCGGCACTGCGCCAGAAGCTGCTCGACGCCTACTGGAAACTCGACTGCTACCCGGAAGTGCCGGCCGTCTTGAAAGCGCTGAAGCAGCGCGGCGCGCATATCGCCATCCTCTCCAACGGCTCGCCCGCCATGCTGGCCTCGGCGGTGAAGAACGCCGCGCTCGACACCGTCATCGACGACATCTTCTCGGTCGACGCACTGAAGACCTACAAGACCGCCCCCGCCGTCTACGATCTCGTGACGACGAACTACCGGCTCTATCCCAACGCCGTCTCCTTCCAGTCCTCCAACCGCTGGGACATTGCCGGCGCGACGAAATTCGGCTTCCGCACCGTCTGGATCAACCGCAGCGACATGCCGGACGAATATTTCGACCTCGGCCCCGCTCTCATCCTGCCCACGCTCGAAAGCCTCTGAACGGAGCCCGCATGGCCTGGTCTGCCGCGCAATACCTGAAATTCGAGGACGAACGCACCCGCCCTGCCCGCGACCTGCTCGCGCAGGTGCCGGCCGACCTTGTCGCCGGCACGGTCTACGACCTCGGCTGCGGGCCGGGAAACTCGACGGAGCTGCTGGTGGAGCGTTTTCCCGGCCGGGGCGTGCGCGGCGTTGACAATGCCGGCGACATGCTGAAGGCCGCACGCCAGCGCCTGCCGGGCGTCGATTTCGTCGAATGCGATCTTGCCAGATGGCGCCCGCACGAGCCGGCTGCCCTGCTCTTCGCCAATGCCGTCTTTCAGTGGCTGCCCGATCCGGTGGCGCTGATGGCCCGACTGATGGACGGCCTGCGTCCCGGCGGCGTGCTGGCGGTGCAGATGCCGGACAACCGCAACGAGCCCTCCCATCTCCTGATGGAAGAAAGCGCTCTTGCCGGCCCCTGGCAGGGCGCCTTCGTCGAGGGTACGCCGCGCCGCGGCCCGATGCCCGCACCACCGGCTTGTTTCGACGCACTCGGCCCGAAGGCGGCCCGCGTCGATGTCTGGCACACCGTCTACAACCATCCCATGGCGAATGCGGCCGCCATCGTCGACTGGGTGAAGGCGACGGGCCTGCGTCCCTATCTCGACCGCCTGCCGGCCGGTGGACGCGACGGCTTCCTTGCGGATTACGAGCGCCGCATCGCGAACGCTTATCCGCCGATGGCCGACGGTCGCCGGCTGCTGCGCTTCCCTCGGCTCTTCATCATTGCCGTCAAAAGCTGATCACCGCCCCGCGCGAAACTTTTCCTTCAGTCTTGCGATATCCGCCGCGCTCCAGTCCGTCACATCGGTCACCGCGATCCATGGATCGATATAGTGCTCGCCGGCATAGACATGGCCAAGCCCCATCGGCGTCGTGGTCGCCATGGCCATGTCGAGCGTCAGCTGCAGGAAAGTGACGACGGGATACCATTCGAAATCCGGAGAGACATCCGGCCCGCGCGGCACAACCATCCAGGCCGGCTGGCGGTAGAAGGCATAGGGATCGTAGAAGGTGATCGGGTCGCTGGCATATTGCAGGTAGACGATGCGCATCGGCCCCCAATGGTCGCCCGCCTCGGGCAGCGCATTCTTCTGGCTGGTAAAGCGCACATAGGAGCCGTCACGGAAGCGCGGCAGCCAGGCGGGCGTTCCGGGATTGCGGTCCGCCGTCATCTTGCGCCAGATGCGGCTCGGAAACGGCGGACCGGCCCAGAGCGCACCCTGATAGGGATCGCCGATCACCTCGAAGAGTTCAGCGGATTGCTCCGACGACAAGGCGCCGAGGCTGAGACCATAGAGATAGAGTTTTGGCCGCTTGTCCTTCGGCAGGCTCGTCCAGTGACCGTAGATCGCGCGGAAGAGCGCCCGGGCGGCCTCTGCACCGTAGTCCGGCTCGGCAAGCAGAGAGAGCCAGCTGGCGAGGTAGGAATACTGGATGGCAACGCTGGCGATGTCGCCATGATGCAGGTACTCGACCGTATCGATGCCCTCCGGATCGATCCAGCCGGTGCCCGTCGGCATGGTGATGACGAGCGTCGAGCGTTCGAAGCCGCCGACTCGGATCAGCTCGTCGAGCGCGACCTTCGCCCGCGCCTCGGGCGTCTCGGCAGCGTTGAGGCCGGCATAGACGCGCAGGGGCTCCATCGCCGGCTTGCCCGTAAAGGCGGCGATATCCCCTGCCGTCGGTCCGCTCGCCACGAAGGAGCGCCCCATGCGGCCAAGCGCGTCCCAGCGCACCAGCGAGGCGGCGCTGCCGGATTTTCTGGCATCCGTGGGCTCGGCCGTATCCGGTTCGATCACCTGGTCGAGCCGGCGGAAGGAGGAATCGGCCGTGTGCAGCACGAACCGCGCCAGGACACCGTCCGCCAGCGTCCAGAACAGCGTCGCGGCCAGCGCCGTGCCGATGACATAGGAGAGCCTCCGCGGCGCCGCCCGGCGCGAGGTCCGGGCAAACAGCCGGGCAAGGAAGGCAAAGAGCCGCCCAAGGCCGAAAAGCACGAGGAAGACGGCAAGCCCGATAAGGCCGACATAGAAGGGATGCGCGGTGTCGATCGGCGGCAGGCGCATCAACGTTCGGATGGAGTTCTGCCACTCCGCCGTGCGCCAGAGAAAGACCAGCACCACGATGCCGCAAATGCCACCCGCCCCCGCAGCGAGCCAGAGACGCGCCCGGTCCTTCGGTTCCGGCAGTTCGAGCCAGAACCACAGCGCTGCAAGAGCCACACCAAGCCCATAGCCGCAGGCCATGGCGACGCCCGAAAGCACACCCTGCGTGACATAGGTGCGCGGCAGGAGGCTCGGCGTCAGCGAGGCGGCAAAACACAGCGTGCCCAGGATCAGCCCCGTCGCGGAAAAGGACAGGACAAAGCGCCAGAACCAATCCCGCATGACAACCCTTCCGCCGTTCCATTCCCTTGCCCAACGAGCCTTGCACGGCAGGAGGAAGGAGGCAAGCCATCGTATCCCCTTCCCCGAACAGAGGGCCGCAGGACACGGTTACGCGTCCTCCCGCAGACGCCTCATGACAGAAACGCGCCGCTGGGGGCAGCTCACCCGTTGGGTAAATTCCTGGTTAGGCACGCTCCAAACCTGTCCGGTTCCGGGATTTCTGTCCTGTTTCCTGTCAAGTTTTGTACACTTATAAAGTGTGCATGGAGAATCAAGAAAGCAAAAATAAATGAACTTCCCGCAATGGTTGAATTTAAAATTCAAAAGCACATCCTTTTATTCACGGGCCAACGCCTTGGCTCGGTGAACGCAATGATTGCGAGGAGTAAATCATATGAGCGACACCTATTTTCTTACGGCCGGTGACGACACCTTCGTCTTCGAAAACCGGCAAGGAAGTGTCTTTGCACAGGGTGGCAACGACAGTGTTCTCGGCAACGACGGCGCCAACAGGATCGGCCTCGGAACCGGAAACGACGTCGCCCAGGCAGGAGGGGGAAACGACGTCATATGGGGCAACGCCGGCAATGACGAGATCGACGGCGGGGCTGGCAACGATACACTCTTCCATGGTGCTGGCGACGACATCGTGCGTGGCGGAAGCGGCAACGACATCGTCTATGGCGGACCCGGCATTTCACCGAACTCGGGACGCGACGATATCGACGGCGGGGCCGGTAACGACACGATCTATGCCGGAGACATGAACGACACGCTGCGGGGCGGCGAAGGCGACGATTTGATCGGCGGCGGGGACGGCGATGACGTCATCTACATGGATGGCAACGACACCGTCTATGGCGGGAACGGAGAGGATACGGCCTATCTCGACGGGAATGCCGGCGACTATCTTCTGACGCTGAATGGCAGTGGCTTGTTCGAAATTTCAGGCAATGGCGACAAACAGGCGGTCTTCGGCGTCGAAAAGATCGTCACGGCCAATGGCGTGATCAATCTCGATCTGGACCTGAGCAATCTTGTGGGAGCCGGACTGGGCGATGTGCTCAACGAGGTCGGCCTGAACGGTCTCCTCGACACGCTTCTTGGCGAGAACATCGGCGACGGAGGCCTCCACCTCGACGACCTCGTCGATGGTGTCGTCGATCTTGCCGATCTCGGTCTCACGCAGTCGTTGCTGGACGACCTGCTTGGCCCGGGCGGAGTGCTGGACGATCTGCTCGGCATCCTTTGATACCGGGAGCCCCAACACAGTGCTGCCGAACACACAAAAGCCCCCGCGACCAACCGGCCGTGGGGGCTTTGCTTTGAACAGTCTCCAAGGCTGCCGGAAAGACCCGGCAGCGCAGGGCTTCCTCAGCGGTCGAGGAACGAGCGGAGCTTGCGCGTTTTAGCTATCCAGGAAGCTTCTCAGCTTCCTGGAGCGGCTCGGGTGCTTCAGCTTGCGCAGCGCCTTCGCCTCGATCTGGCGGATACGTTCGCGCGTCACCGAGAACTGCTGGCCGACTTCTTCCAGCGTGTGGTCGGTGTTCATGCCGATGCCGAAGCGCATGCGCAGCACGCGTTCCTCGCGCGGCGTCAGCGAGGCGAGCACGCGGGTGGTCGTCTCGCGCAGGTTCGCCTGGATGGCGGCGTCGATCGGCAGAAGCGCGTTCTTGTCCTCGATGAAGTCGCCGAGGTGGCTGTCTTCTTCGTCACCGACGGGCGTTTCGAGCGAGATCGGCTCCTTGGCGATCTTCAGGACCTTGCGGACCTTTTCGAGCGGCATGGCGAGCTTTTCGGCCAGTTCTTCCGGGGTCGGCTCGCGGCCGATCTCGTGCAGCATCTGGCGCGAGGTGCGTACGATCTTGTTGATCGTCTCGATCATGTGCACGGGAATGCGGATCGTGCGGGCCTGGTCCGCGATCGAACGGGTGATCGCCTGCCGGATCCACCAGGTCGCGTAAGTGGAGAACTTGTAGCCGCGGCGATACTCGAACTTGTCGACCGCCTTCATCAGGCCGATATTGCCTTCCTGGATGAGGTCGAGGAACTGCAGGCCGCGGTTCGTGTACTTCTTGGCGATCGAGATCACGAGACGGAGGTTGGCTTCCACCATCTCCTTCTTGGCGATGCGCGCCTCGCGCTCGCCCTTCTGCACCATGTGCACGATGCGGCGGAACTCCGAGATGGAGATGCCGGTCTCGGTGGCGAGATTCTGGATCTCCTGGCGGATGTCGCGGATCGTCGTGTTTTCGCTTTTGGCGAATTCCTTCCAGCCGCGGGCGGCCAGATTGGCGATCGACTTCATCCAGTTCGGATCGAGTTCCGCACCGGAATACTGTTCGAGGAACGAATCGCGCTTGACGCCGTAGCTTTCGGCGAGACGCAGCAGGCGGCCCTCGTTCTGCACGAGGCGCTTGTTGATGTCATAGAGCTGCTCGACGAGGCTATCGACGCGGTTCTGGTTCAGCGACAGCGACTTGACGGCCGTGATCAGCTCGTCCTTGAGCTCCTTGTAGCGGCGCTCCTGGGCGGGCGAGAGCGTGCCGGTCGCCTGCAGGCGGGCTTCCACCTGCTGGTCCTGCAGCTTGCGCAGCTTCTTGTAGGTCTCGGCGATCGTGTCGAGCGTTTCCATGACCTGCGGGCGCAGTTCCGCTTCCATAGCGGCGAGCGAAAGGTTCGACTCGTCGTCGTCCTCTTCCTCTTCCTCCGGCGGCATGGCGTCGCCGCCGACATTGGTGATGTCGTCGTCGTTGGCGGCGCGCGGCTTGCGGGTCCGTTCCTTTTCCTCGGCCGCCTTGCGATCGGCCTCGATCTTTTCCGGCGACTGGAACTGCGGAGCCGCCTTCGCCTCGGGACCGGAATAGGTCGTTTCGAGGTCGATGATCTCGCGCAGCAGCGTCTGGCCTTCGTTGAGTTCATCCCGCCAGATGATGATGGCCTGGAACGTCAGCGGGCTCTCACAGAGGCCGGCAATCATCGTCTCGCGGCCGGCTTCGATGCGCTTGGCGATGGCGATTTCGCCCTCGCGCGACAAAAGCTCGACGGAGCCCATCTCGCGCAGGTACATGCGCACCGGGTCGTCCGTGCGGTCGGTCGGCTCTTTCTTCTTGGCGGTGGCAAGCGCGGTGCCGCTGGAGGTGGCAAGTTCGCCGCCCTCGCTGTCGCCGTCGTCGTCGCCGCCCTCTTCCTCACCGCCTTGGGTCGCCTCTTCGGCGTCCTCGTCCTCGATGACGTTGATGCCCATGTCGGACAGCATGGCCATCGTGTCCTCGATCTGCTCCGAGGTGACTTCCTCGGACGGCAGGACAGAATTCAGCTCGTCCATGGTGACATAGCCGCGCTTCTTGGCGGCCTTGATCATCTTCTTGACGGCATCATCGGAAAGATCGAGAAGTGGGCCGTCGGATGCGCCTTCGCGTTCGTTTTCGACTTCCTCGTTCTCTTTGACCTTTGTCGCCATTTATTTCGTCGCTTTCCTGAGCATCAGTTTCCAAGCGGTTAGGGGTTCCGCGACCGATCGCCTTTCGGCATCGTCACCGCGAATCAGCATCCCTGACCTAACGGATTGACAATTAAATCCCGATTAACCACAGCCCGGCCCCCGGACCTGTGGCGATGTTGCCGAAGCAACACGATTGACATGACTTCCCGATCCGCCGTACCCATTCCTTCACAGCCAACAATGGTGATTCCCAGAATTTTCGGTTACGTCAAGCTTTTCCGGCAAAAAAGCTGGAAAAGGTTCCGATTCGGGTTCGCGGACAGGAAAGTCGGCGGATCCGGGCGATAGAGCCCACATGTAGGAGCCTTTCCTAAAAAGACAAGACCCCCGTTCCCCCGACAACCCGCGCCTCGGCCGAACCGATTCGCAGCCGACACGATCAGAACGAACGACCATCGACCTTGGTGATGGTCAGGGCCTCCAGATCGATGGCCGGAATGCAGCGCAGGTTGACCGCCGCCATCCTGTTCCCTTTCGGATCGCTTCCCTCACCATAGGGCGCAATGCCGCATTTGGCGCAGAAATGGTGTTCGATGACGTGGCGGTTGAACATGTAGGTCGAAACGTTCTCCTCCTTACTCGTCAGCACGAATTTCTCGCGTGGCACGAAGGCGAGCAGTGCGCCGCGGCGCCGGCACATGGAGCAGTTGCAGTCGAGCCCCGTGTCGAACTCGCCCTCCACCTCGAAAGCGACCGCGCCGCAATGACAGCTTCCCTCATACTTCATTTCCAGACCTCCTCTCACGTTCTCGCGCCTGTCGTTGTCACAAACCGCTGGACAGGTTTGCGCGGCAGGCGTCAATGCCAGTCCATGACGACCTTGCCGGAATTGCCCGAGCGCATCGCCTCGAAGCCATCCCGAAAATCGTTGATCCCGATGCGATGGGTAATGATCGGCGAAAGATCGAGCCCGCCCTGCACGAAGGCGATCATCTTGTACCAGGTCTCGAACATCTCACGGCCGTAGATGCCCTTCAGCGTCAGCATCTTGAAGATCACCTTGTTCCAGTCGATGCCGAAACCATCGGGCGCGATGCCGAGAATGGCGATCTTGCCGCCATTGTTCATCGCATCGATCATCGAGCGGAAGGCCGGCGGGGCGCCGGACATTTCAAGGCCGACGTCAAAACCCTCGGTCATGCCGATCTCGGCCATCACCTCGGCAAGGTCCTGGCTGGAGGCATCGACGACATAGTCGATACCGACCTTGCGTGCGAGATCGAGGCGCACGGGGTTGATGTCGGTGATGACGACCTTGCGGGCACCGGAACGTTTCGCAACCATCGCGCCCATGATGCCGATCGGCCCCGCGCCGGTGACGAGCACGTCCTCGCCGACGAGGTCGAAGGACAGCGCCGTATGCACGGCATTGCCGAACGGATCGAAAATCGCCGCGACCTCATCGGGCACATCGTCGGGGATCGGCACGACATTGTATTCGGGGATCGAGACGAATTCGCCGAAGGAACCCGGCCGGTTGACGCCGACGCCTTTCGTGTAGTGGCAGAGATGGCCGCGGCCGGCCCGGCAGTTGCGGCACTTGCCGCAGACGATATGCCCCTCGCCCGAGACCCGCTCGCCGACATGGTACTTGGTGACGGCCGAGCCGACCTCGGCGATCTCGCCGACGAATTCGTGGCCGACGACCATCGGTACGGGGATGGTCTTCTGCGCCCAGTGGTCCCAGTTCCAGATATGCACGTCCGTGCCGCAGATCGCCGACTTCTTCACCCGGATCAGCACGTCGTTGGGGCCGACCTCGGGGACCGGCACGCTCTCCATCCAGAGACCGACTTCAGGTTTTGCTTTAACCAGCGCGCGCATCATGTTCGACATGACGAAATCTCCGCAAGGGATTCAGACGATTCTCTAAATGACGCCGAGCTCACGCCCGACCTCTGCGAAGACGTCGATGGCCTTGCGGACATCCGTCTCGCCGTGCGCCGCCGACATCTGGGTGCGGATGCGTGCCTGGCCGCGCGGCACGACCGGGAAGGAAAAGCCGATCACATAGACGCCCCGCGCCAGCATGCGCGAGGCCATCTC
>NZ_KQ410745.1 GCF_001262505.1 Shinella sp. SUS2 | reverse complement strand
CCCGGCGGTCTCAGGCCGGCGCCACCGTGGCCGACTGTTGCTCCGCCCCGTGGCCGGTTTTTACTCCGCCGTTGACACCACCATCGCCGCGCTGAGGCCCGGCCTGCGCGGCGAGGCCGTGCTCGACGGTTTCCCCGACCATCCCTTCCCGGTGACGGTGCTGCGGCTGGCGCCCGTCGCCTCGGCCGAAAAAGGCACCCTCACGCTACGCCTGACGCTTGCCGGCCCGCCGGAAGGCATCCGGCCCAACATGGCGGCCCGCATCCGCATCACCCTCGACGAAACAGGAGACAAGACGCAATGACCCACGACCCGACCCCCTACATCGCCCTTGCCGGTATCAGGAAGGCATATCGCATCGGTAGCGAGAGGATCGCCATTTTTTCCGGCCTCGATCTTGCCATTCCGCGCGGCGATTTCGTTGCCGTCATGGGCCCGTCCGGATCCGGCAAGTCGACATTGCTCAACATGCTGGCCGGCATCGATCGACCGGATGCCGGGACCCTGCGCATCGGCACCAGCCACCTCGACCAGATGGGAGAAGCCGCCCGCTCCTCCTGGCGGGCACACAACATGGGCATCGTCTTCCAGTTCTACAATCTGCTGCCCATGCTCACCGCTGCCGAGAATGTCGAATTGCCCTTGCTGCTGAAGCCGCTGTCGCGCCAGGAGCGGCGCCTGCGCGTCGAAAGGGCTCTGGGTCTCGTCGGCCTTGCCGGACGGGAAAGGCAACATCCGGCGCTGATGTCCGGCGGCCAGCAACAGCGCATCGGCATCGCCCGCGCTCTCGTCACCGATCCGGGCCTGCTGCTTTGCGACGAACCGACCGGTGACCTCGACCGCAAGTCCGCCGACGAGGTTCTGGACATGCTGCGCTTCCTCAATCGCGAGCTTGGAAAGACCATCGTCATGGTGACCCACGATCCGCAAGCGGCCCTCTACGCGCGCCGCACGTTGCATCTCGACAAAGGCGATTTCATTGAAGAGAAGAGGGCCGCCTGATGGGCTTTTTCGATCTCGCCCGCAGGAATGCCTGGCGCAAGCCGCTGCGTACCTTGCTGCTCATGCTCTCGATTGCGGTCGCCTTTCTCATTTACGGCCTGACGGCAAGTTTCCTTGCCGGAGCCCAGGGGGCAGTCGGCGCAAGCGACGACCTTCTCGGCGTCACCAGCGTGAGCGGCCGCACGGTCCCCCTGCCCATGGCGGCAATGTCGCGCATCACTGCAGACCCCGATGTCGCGGTCGTGGGATATGTCGCGCGCCTGCGCGGTTTCGTCGATGTCGAGAAGAACGTCGTCGCCGTCAGCGCCGCCGACCCCGACAGGCTGATGGCTGTCAATGGAAAGGAACTCGGGTTGACGCCCGCGCTGATGAAGGCGATCGACGGGGCGCGCGACCGGGTTCTGGTCGGCCGGGCCCTTGCCGAGGCACAAGGCTGGGCCGTCGGTCAGCGGATTACCGTCACTGCCTTCGATACACCGCGAGAAGATGGCAGCCGGGACTGGCGCTTCGAGATAGCCGGCCTCTTCGAGGGTGAAAGCGCTGCCACCGACACCTATTTCCTGATCGCTCGCTACGATTATGTGAATGCTGCCCGTGCGCGCGGCAAGGAGACTGTGGATGCTTTCGTCGTCCGGCCCCGTGCCGGCACCGCCCCCGGAAAACTCGCTGCCCGGATCGACGCGCTCTTCGCCAATTCGCCGACGCCGACACGCACGCAATCGGAAAAGCAGTTCCTGGAAGCTTTCCTGCGCCAGTATGCCGATGTCGGCCTGATTGTGAATCTCGTCGTCGGCGCGGCGTTCATCACGCTGCTGATGATCGTCGTGAACACCATGGTCTTTGCCGTGCGCGAACGTACCTTCGAAATTGGCGTGTTGAAGACACTGGGTTTCTCCCGTCGCGCGATCGTTGTGCTCATCCTCGGTGAAACACTCTTCATCTTCGCCGTCGGCGGCGGTATCGGGCTCGCCCTGGCCAAGCTTGGAACCATGCTCGCCGGCCCGGCACTCGGCCTCGTCTTCTCCCTTCCCGTCCTCGCCAAGGCGCTGGCCATCATCGCTGCCCTCGGCCTCGCAACCGGCGCGCTACCAGCCTTCAACGCAATGCGCACACCGATCATCGCTGCTTTCAGAACGAGGTAACCGCCATGCTGAAATCCACTTCCGCCCATAGCCGACAAACACTTGTGATGATCCGCACGAATCTTTCCAGCCTGTCGCGCCGCCGCGCGATTTCGGCCTCCATGGCTCTGTCGGTCGCGCTCGTCGTCTGCGTGCTTGCCGGCTTCCTCTCCATGGCAAAGGGGTTCGAAACCGCGCTCGCCAGCGCAGGCTCACCATCGGTCGCAGTCCTTCTTGGCGGCGGTACGAACCAGGAGACGGGTTCGGACATTCCCGCAGCCGTCATCCGCACGCTCGACGCCATGACCGGCGATATCGGGGTCGTCCGTGATACCGAGGGCAAACTCGCTTCCTCCCGCGAGATCGTCGTCCCCGTCGATATGGAGCTTGAAGCGGAGGAGCCAGCCCGCACACTGGCACTGCGCGGCATGGATGCGGCCGGCCCGTCGATCCGCGATGGCATCGCACTGTCGGCCGGACACGTCTTCAAACCCGGCACGCGCGAAATCGTCGTCGGAGATCGCCTCGCCGAGGAATTCGGCCTCGATGTAGGCGACACGGTTCGCCTCGGCGCCGTCGACTGGACGGTTGCCGGTCGCTTTTCCGCCCATGGCAGCGCCTTCGAGTCCGAAATCTGGGCCGACCTCGATGCGGTGCGCGCCGCCTTCGACCGGCAGGGCGAAGTGCAGAGCCTGAAACTTCGCCTTACCGGGCCCGATGCGCTCGAGCGTCTGCGGAGGAGCCTCGTCACGATCACGCAGACACCGCTCGTCACGCTTTCCGAAGCCGATCTCTACGCAGCGCAATCCGGGCGCACCGCAAGCCTCATCCGCCTGTTCGGCTGGCCGCTGGCGTTGCTGATGGCGGTCGGCGCCACGGCAGGCGCCCTCAACACGATGATGAGCTCCGTTTCCGACCGCACCGTCGAGATCGCCACCGTCCGCGCGCTCGGCTTCAGCCGTCTCTCGGCCTTTTTCGGCACCTGGGTCGAGGCCGTGGTGCTCGCAAGCGCCGGTGTCCTTCTCGGCCTTTTTGCCTCATGGCTTGTCTTCCATGGATGGCAGGCGAGCACGCTTGGCGCGAACAATACACGGATGGCCTTCCAGCTCACCATCACGCCGGATATCCTTGCGATATCCGGCCTGCTTGGCCTCGCCATCGGCATCGTCGGTGGCGCACTGCCCGCGATCGCCGCCACGCGGCTGCCGATGACGGAGGCCCTGCGCGCGCGCGGCTAGGTCTGTTCCTGTTGGCAGGAAGGGTCTCGGATCTCGAAGCAGCGGGAGCTTCTGCTTCAAGATCCGAGATTCGCCCGCGACTTGCCCTGAGGAAAAAACATGATATTTTTAATCATATTTTTGTGCGATTGCTGCACGCACAGGAGCGGTTGCCATCCCGTACCGCTTGGCCTTAAACGCATGCAGACATGCGAGGACTGCTCGATCATGGGTGGCTTTGAACGGTGAACTACCAGCATGCAATGACCTGCCACACGGAAGGCATCAAGGTGCTTGCCCCGGTGAAATGGCGTAGCCTCGACGGCTTGGTCGGCGTCTTCTGGGATGCGGAGGGCCATTCCGGCGCGCGCGGCTATTACCTTTCACCCGATCCACGCATCGTGATCTTCTTCAACGACGTGTCGCCGCACATCAAGATGACCAACCGTGACGGCGGCATGCTCGCGCATTCGCGCCCGATGACCCGCGCGGTCTATGTGCCGGCCGGCGTTCCGCTCTGGACGAGTTTCACCTCCGCCCATCGCTTTTCCCATCTCGATCTGCACCTCCACAAGGACCGCATGCTGCGGTTCCTGTCGCCAACGGTCGGCACGTCGGCCGCGCTTGCGACGCTCCGCCGCCCTGTGGAGATCCAGGACGTCGGCGCGATCGAGACGCTGGCAAGCCTCCTCGTCGACGAAGTGTCGGGCCCGACGAAACACGCGCTCTACGCTGAAAGTCTGGTCGGCACGATCGTCAGTGGCCTGCTGGATATCCAGGATTTCCCCAGCGAGCCGCAGAACGGCCGGCTGACCCAGGCGCAGATGAACCGGCTCGTCACCCGCATCAATGCCCAAAGCGACGGCCGCTTGACCGTCGCCGAGATGGCCAAGACGGCCGGCCTTTCCGAAAGCTGGTTCGCCACCGTCTTCAAGCAGACGACCGGCAAGACACCACTGCAGTGGCAGCTCGGCAAACGCATCGACCTTGCGCAGAAGCTGCTGGTCGAAAGCGAGCTGACGATCGCCGATATCGCCGCCCAGCTCGGCTTTTCCGACCAGGCACACCTTACCAAGGCATTCCGGCAGGTCGCCGGTGATACACCCGCCGCCTGGCGGCGGGTGCAGCAGGTCCGCTAGCCTCTCTCACCACGTCTGGCGCAGCGTCGCCGAGATCGAGCGGCCCGGATTGTAGAAATCCGCGCCGAAGCCACCGTAATCGATATGCTTGCGGTCGAAGAGATTGGAGACATTGACTTCGAAGGACGTGTTCTCGAACACCTTGTAGCTGAAGGCCGCATCGACGACGAAATTGCTGCCCGTCTTCACCGTGTTTTCGTCGTTGAAGTAGTAGGAGCCGGTATAGCGGCCACCGAGGCCGAAGGTCATGTCGCCGCGCTTGCCGTCGCCCTCGAGCATGTAGTTGACCCAGAGCGATGCCGTGTGCTTGGGCACATGGTAGGGTCGGTTGCCCTCATTGCCGGCCGCGCCGTTCTCAACGATCTCGGCATCGAGATAGGAATAACCGGCCGTCAGGCTCCAGTTCGGCGTCAATTCCGCCTTGGCCTCCAGGTCGAAACCGCGCACGCGCACCTCGCCGATCGTCTCCTGGAGGTTCGTGGCAGGATTGGTGCGCGTGATGTTGTTCTTCGTCAGATCGTAGATCGAGGCCGTGATCAGCGCCGGGAAGGCGTCCGGTTGGTATTTCACACCAAGTTCGATCTGTTCGCCACGCTCCGGCTCGACGCCGATGGAGGGGGCGGCAACGGATTCGGCGTAGCTGACGAAGGGCGCAATCTCATCGGTGACGCGATAGGTGAGGCCGATGCGTTTCGTCAGTTCGCTGAAGTCCCCCTCGCTCTTGGCGCCCGTCAGCTTGTTCACCTCGCTGAGGTCGAGCCAGTCGTTGCGAAGGCCGGCCGTGACGATAAACTTATCCCAGAAGGCCAGTTCCTGCTGAATATAGAGCGCCTTGCCCGTCTGGTCGCTGCGCGTGCTGGCGATCAGCGGCAGGTTGGTGGGCCGGCCCGTATATATCGGGTTCGTCCAGTCTAATGCCGGGCGCCGGTCCCCACCAGGTATCGTTGTTGCCCTTCATGTCGTTGTATTCGGCGCCGACCAGAGTGCGGCTGTCGACGGCATCGAAATTCGCCTCGTATTGCAGATGCGCGTCGATGATGAACTGCCGGTTCGAGGCCTCGTTGCCGAAGAAGGCGCGCGAGGCGGTCGTGGAGCCGTCCGTCGGCGTTGCAGAAATATAGGCGTAGCCGAAATCGGTGTCGGATTTGCTGTAGCGCGCATTCGCGCCGAAGGTCAGGCCCGAGCCGAAATCGTGGTCGAACAGGACGCTGACCGTATCGCGGTTCGTACCGCGGAAATTGTAGTCCGGCTCGCCGAAGAAGCGGCTGCGGTCGAAATCGGTGCCCACCGGATGGCCCCCGCTGCCGGGCACGCCGTCCTTGTTGAGGTGATCGTAGACGATGGTAAGGCTGGTGGTGTCCGTCGGCCGCCAGGTCAGCCCACCCATGAAGAATTTTTCATCATCGCGCGAATGATCGTATTCCGCGTCGGCATCACGCAGCTTGCCGGTGAAGCGGTAGGAGAGCGTGTCGTCGGCCATCAGATTGTCGCCGAAGTCGAAGCCGACCTCCTTTCGGTCGAACGAGCCGCCCGTGACATAGGCCTCGCCGAATTTCTCGCTGCGCGGGCGCTTCGTCACATAGTTGACGGCACCACCGGGATCGGAGACGCCGAACGTCGTGGAGTTCGCGCCCTTCAGCACCTCGACACGCTCGAAGGCATAGGCTTCTTCCCGCACACCGCCGAAGGGACGGCCGAGGATCAGCCCGTCGCGGTAGGTCGTGGCATCGAAACCACGGATCTTGAAGAAGTCGTAGCGGTCATCCGAACCATAGAAATCCGTGGTGACGCCTGCCGTATATTGCAGGATCTCCTCGACGGTCTCGGCGCCGCGTTGCTGGATTTCCTTGGCCGTGATGACGGAAACCGTCGCCGGCGTGTTCAGGATTTCCGTCGCCATGCGCCCACCGGCGGTCGTCTTCTTCGCGACAATCGACCTTGCATCATTGTCGCCACCCGTCGCAGAGCCATCGCCTTCGACGGTGATGGTCTCAAGCACCGTTGTGGAACCGGCATCCGCCTGCTGGGCGAACGAGACGGACGGCACAAGGGCGACGAGCGCGGTGCAGCCGAGCAGAACCGCAGTCCTCAAACGGATAAGAGGCTGTCTCGTATCGGCGCCGGTCGTCTTGATGTCCATCGTCATGTTCCAGAAATTGAAGTTGCGCTCGCCGGCGGACGGCAGGTCCTGCCGAATGCCAGCCGGAACAGGCGTAAACCTGCGCATCCCCCCTCAGGCCGATGCGGCTGTCCCTTGAAGCGGGAATAACTTGAGACCTACTATCCAGTATTGTAGATTTCCATGGTTTTGTAGGAAACCCCGGAAACTTCGCCGCCGCCTCCCAACAAGCCGTGCCTTCGCCTTGACGCCGCCCAATGAACCTGAAACGGAAACTCCACTTTTAACCGCCCTGGAGGGTTTCGCCCATGTCGCGGCTTTTGCGCTTCCCGCTGATAGTTGTCGCCGCCTGCCTCTGGATTGCGACGACGGCATGGGCCGCGGACGAAACCGCCTATCCCATCGTCATCGAGCACGCCTTCGGAACGACGACGATCACGAAGAAGCCGGCGCGCGTGGCGACCGTCGCCTGGGCGAACCATGAAGTGCCGCTGGCGCTCGGCATCGTGCCCGTGGGCTTTGCCGCCGCCAATTTCGGCGACGACGATGGCGATGGTCTCCTGCCCTGGGTGGCGGAAAGGCTGACGGAACTCGGCGGCGAAAAGCCCGTCCTGTTCGACGAGGGCGACGGTATCGATTTCGAGGCGGTCGCGGCGACGAGGCCGGATGTCATCCTCGCCGCCTATTCCGGCCTCAGCCAGGCGGACTACGAGACGCTGAGCCAGATCGCCCCCGTCATCGCCTACCCGCAATCCGCCTGGTCAACCGACTGGCGCGAGACGATCCGGCTCAACAGCGCCGGGCTCGGCATGGCAAAGGACGGCGAAGCGCTGATCGTACGCATCGAGAAGGAAATCGCCGGCACGGTCGCCGGCTATCCGGTCCTCAAGGGCAAATCGGCGATCTTCGTCACCCATCTCGACGCGACCGACCTCAGCATGGTGAACTTCTATACCGCCAACGACACGCGCATCAAATTCTTCCGCGACCTCGGCCTCGCCTCTCCCAAAAGCGTGCTGGACGCAACGAAGCCCGGACAATTCGCCGCCAGCGTCAGCGCCGAACAGGTCGACGCCTTCGACGATGTCGATATCGTCGTCAGCTACGGCGGCACGCCGCTGCTCGACGCCGTGAAGGCCGATCTCCTGCTCTCGCGCATGCCCGCCGTCAGCAAGGACGCGCTCGTCATGCTCGGCCGCGACCCGGTCGGCACGGCCGCCAATCCAACGCCGCTGTCGATCTCCTGGGTGCTGAAGGACTATGTCGCGCTTCTTGCGGAAGCGGCCGGGAAATCGAAATGACATCGCACGCCGCCACGGCACGAAATCCGGCGCCGGCCGGACGCCTCAAGCGCCTGCGCGGGCTCTGGCTTTTGCTGGTCGCCGCTACGCTCGTCGTGCTGGTGGCGCTGTCGGTGGCGATCGGCACGCGGAATGTCGGCCTTGGCGACATCCTTTCCGCGCTTGGCGGCAGGGTCGAGACGATCAGTGAGGCGGCAGTGGCGATGCGCATTCCCCGCACGCTGCTGGCGCTGCTCGCCGGCGCCGCGCTCGGCCTTGCCGGCGCGATCATGCAGGGCGTGACGCGCAATCCCCTCGCCGATCCCGGCATTCTCGGTGTCAACATGGGGGCATCGCTCGCCGTCGTCGTCAGCGTCGCCTGGTTCGGTATCTAAACCGCCTATGCCTATATCGTCACCGCCATCCTCGGCGCGGGGGCGGCGGCGATCTTCGTCTATGTCATCGGCGCGCTTGGGCGGGGCGGGGCGACGCCGCTGAAGCTGGCGCTCGCAGGGGCCGCCACGTCCGTCGCCTTCTCCTCGCTGGTCATCGCCGTCGTCCTGCCGCGCGCCGACATTGCCGGTGGCGTGCGCGCCTGGCAGATCGGCGGCGTCGGCGGGGCGACCTTCGAACGCATCCTTCCTGTCCTGCCCTTCCTCACCGCCGGCTTCGCCATCAGCCTCCTCTCGGCCCGCAAGCTCAACGCGCTCGCGCTTGGCGACGAGCTTGCCGCCGGCCTCGGCGAACATGTCGCGACCACCCGCGCCGTCGCCGCCTTCGGCGCAATCCTGCTCGCAGGCGCGACGACGGCCGTCTGCGGCCCGATCGGCTTTCTCGGCCTCATCGTACCGCATCTCGTTCGCCTCCTGACCGGCAGCGATCATCGCTGGCTGCTGCCCTTTTCCGCCCTCGGCGGCGCCTGCCTGCTGATCGCCGCCGATATCGTCGGGCGCATCGTGGCAAGGCCGGCCGAACTGGACGTCGGCATCGTGACGGCGCTGATCGGCGCGCCCTTCTTCATCTGGATCGTCCGCCGCCAGCGGGTGCGGGACCTTTGACCATGCTCGCTCCCTTCATCGATTCCATTGCGAGAAACCGCCATCGCCGCGCCCGCCGGCACCACTGTGTCATCGGCCTCCTCTTCACGCTCGTCGCCGCGACCTTCCTGCTGACCCTGCTGCTCGGCCAGTCCTTAACCCCGCCGCAGGACATTTTCCGCGCATTGATGGGCGAGGATGTGCCTGATGTCGCCTTCACGGTCGGCCAGCTCCGGCTGCCGCGCGCCATGCTCGCGATCCTCGCCGGCCTCAGTTTCGGTCTCGGCGGCGTCGCCTTCCAGATCATGCTGCGCAATCCGCTGGCGAGCCCCGACATTATCGGCATAAGCTGGGGGGCGAGCGCCGCCGCGGTCTTCGCCATCGTCGTGCTCGGGCTTTCGGGGCCAATCGTCTCGATCCTCGCCGTTATCGCCGGGCTCGGCGTGGCGCTCGTCGTCTACGCGCTCTCCTTCCGCAACGGCGTCGCGGGCACGCGGCTCATCCTCGTCGGCATCGGCGTTTCGGCCATGCTGGAGAGCGTCATCGCCTACATCCTCTCCACCGCCCCCGCCTGGACCATGCAAGAGGCGCTGCGCTGGCTCACGGGCAGCGTCAACGGCGCACAGCTCGGCCAGAGCCTGCCGCTCGTCGTCGCGCTCGCCGTCTTCGGCGGCCTGCTGCTTTCCCGCGCCCGCGACCTCGAAGCCCTGCGGCTTGGCGACGACACCGCGGCCGCGCTCGGCGTTCGGGTCGGCCAGACCCGCGTGCTCGTCATCATCGCTGCTGTCGGCATGATCGCCAGCGCCACGGCCATTTCGGGACCGATCGCCTTCGTCGCCTTCCTCGCGGGGCCGATTGCCGCCCGCATCGTCGGCAACAACGGCTCGCTGCTCGTCCCAGCGGCACTGACAGGCGCGGCGCTGGTATTGGTCGGCGATTATTGCGGCCAGTTCCTGCTGCCGAGCCGCTATCCCGTCGGCGTCGTCACCGGGGCGCTCGGTGCGCCCTACCTGATTTTCCTGATCGTGCGCGTCAACCGGTCCGGAGGCTCCCTATGAAACCGCACACCCTCCTCGCCACCGGCCTTTCCGCCGGGTACGGCGAAACACGCATCCTCGACGGGCTGGACCTTGCCGTGCCGCCCGGGAGGATCACCGTCATTGTCGGGGCGAACGCCTGCGGCAAGTCCACGCTGCTGCGCACCCTCTCGCGCCTGCTGCCGGCCCAAAGAGGGCAGGTGTTGCTGGACGGCAAGTCGATCCATCGCATTCCCTCAAGAGATCTTGCCCGTACGCTCGGCCTCCTGCCCCAATCGCCCATCGCGCCCGAGGGCATCACCGTCGCCGACCTTGTCAGCCGCGGCCGCCATCCGCATCAGGGGGTCTTTTCCCGCTGGACGCGCGAAGACGACGTAGCGGTCGCCGCCGCCCTTGCGGCGACGAAGACCGACGACCTTGCGGAACGGCCGATCGACGAACTCTCGGGCGGTCAGCGCCAGCGTGTCTGGATCGCCATGGCGCTTGCCCAGCAGACGGACCTCCTGCTGCTCGACGAGCCCACCACCTTCCTCGACATCAGCCACCAGATCGAGGTGCTGGACCTCCTGACCGACCTCAACCAGACGCGCGGCACCACCATCGTGATGGTGCTGCACGATCTGAACCTTGCCGCGCGCTACGCCGACCACCTTGTCGCGATGGCGAACGGCCGACTGCATGTAGCCGGCCCGCCGGAGACCGTCCTGACGGAAGACCATGTGCGACAGGTCTTCGGACTCGAAAGTCGCATCATCACCGACCCGACCTCCGGTCGGCCGACCATGTTGCCGATCGGCCGCCATCGCATGATTTCCCCCGTAATCAAGGAGCCCGCATGAACGCCCTCCCGCAATTCAAGCTCACCGGTGTCGCGCTGCCGAAGGATGCGCTGAAAATGCTCGATGAGGTCTGCGAGCACTTCGTCGAGCACGCCGAGGTGCGGCGCACGGAAAATGCCGCAACGCTGACGAGCGAGATCGGCACAGCCGATATGCGTCTCGACGGCGGACGGCTCCTCATCGATCTCGCCTGCCCGAGCGACGAGACGCTTCAGATGAGCCGCACGGTCATCGCCGAGCACCTCTTCTATTTCGCCGGCGAGGACCCGCTGGAACTCACCTGGTCCGAACCGGCGACGCGTTCGCGGCTCGCCAATCTTCATGAAGTGACCGTCGTCTCGGCCGAGGACGTGACGCCGCACATGCGGCGCGTCATCTTTGCTTGCACAGACGTGAAGCCTTTCATCGGCGAGGGCATGCATGTGCGCCTGCTGGTGCCGCCGAAAGGCCGGACGCCGGTCTGGCCGGGGCTGCGCGATGACGGCCGCATTGCCTGGCCGGAGGGCGAGGATGCGCTGCTCGTGCGCGTCTACACGATCCGCGCCGTCAACGCCGAGCGCGGCGAACTCTCGGTCGACTTCCTGCAGCATCCCCTGCCCGGCGTTGCGACACCCGGCGCGGATTTCGCCCGGGATGCGCAGCCGGGGGACAGGCTCGCCCTGCTCGGCCCCGGCGGCGGCGACCTTCCGCAGGCCGAAACCATCTTCCTTGCCGGGGACGAAAGCGCCTTGCCCGCCATCGCCCGCATCGCCGCCGAAGCGCCCGAAGGCACGAGGATGCAGGCGATCATAGAGGTGGCGGATGCGGCGGAAGAGCAGCCGCTGCCGACCGCCGGAACGCTCGACATACGCTGGCTGCACCGCGCCAGCTACCCGGCGGGCAACAAGAACATGCTCGCGCAGACGGTGATAGAGGCACTTGCTGCCGTGGATGAAGAAGCCTTCGTCTGGGTCGCCTGCGAGCGGGAGGATGTCCGGCTTGTCCGCGCGTTCCTCAAGGGCCGCGGGCACGATCGCAAGCGCACCTATGCCGCCTGGTACTGGGATCGCGACAACGCCTGACGGAACGGCACCTTTCCCTATCCAAAGACGGCTTCTCCGGGTCGCAACCGGTTGAGATCCCGGCTGGCATGAGGCAACCCATAAATTGCCGGGCAGGGAACGACCTTTATCGAGAAGGCGGCGCAACGCCCCCTGAAGCCAAACGCCGCACCACCGATTCCTTCAGCAAAGGGAATGCGCCCGCTCGATCATTGCCCGGATGGCACGCAGATCCTCAACGAAAAGGGCATGCTGCCTCAACCGTTCCGCGCCGTCCGGAAGGCGCAGCAGATGGGATGGGTGGATTGTGGGGTAGAGCAACCGCGCGCCTTCCATGGCGATCGGCTTGCCGCGAACTTCACTGAGCGGGCGGCGCTCTCCGATCAGCGCATGGAGGGCGGTCGCGCCGAGCGTGACGACAAGGCTCGGCTGGACAGCATCGATCTCCTTGGCAAGCCACCACCGGCAGTGCTCGATCTCGCCCCTGTCCGGTCGCTGGTGAAGACGGCGCTTGCCACGAGGGACATATTTGAAGTGCTTTACCGCATTCGTCAGATAGAGACTGTCGCGGGCGATGCCCGCCTCGTGCAGCGCGGCGTCCAAGACCCTGCCTGCCGGGCCGACAAAAGGACGGCCAGCAAGATCCTCCTGATCACCCGGTTGCTCCCCGACCATCATGATCCGTGCACCCTGTGGCCCCTCGCCAAATACGGTTTGCGTGGCGGCGCAATGCAGCGTGCACCGCGTGCACCGTCCTGCCTCTTCGCGCAGCGCATCAAGCGTGCCCGGGCTTTCCAGCCCGACCTGCGGCAATGTCGGGGCGGCATCCTGAAGACGATGGTGAAAGAGCGGCGGATCGCTGGCGGCGCGTTCGGCCATGGCGCGCACATTCGCCTCGGCATGGGCGATGAGGCCTGGAATCAGCGCCGCCTCCGGCAGGTTGCGCCAGTACTTCTTCGGCATCTCCGTCTGCATGGCCTTCACCTTGAGCCGGGCCGGATTGAAGATGCTCGCATAGTAGGTGCACCAGAGGTCATCCGTCGGGTCGTCATGGCCGGGATTTTCACAAGGGCGCGGATCGAAGGCCAGGGTCTCGCCATCCCAGCGCGCCGACCCGCGCGGGGTGGCGATCATCCAGTCCATATCGGCAAAGCGTCGACGGAAGAAAGGCGCCGTGCGGGCAACCACGAAATGCGACGGCTCGAACCAGGCGACGAACCGGCGGCGGCCCACCGCTTCTCCGAAAACCTCCTTGAAGCGTACGAAGGCCGTCATCTTGTGGCTATCGCGATGAACATTTCTGGCAAGCAGCCGTGCCCGGGCAACATCCTCGTCCGCCGGCAGCGCGAGAAGGTTCCTATCGGATTGCAGGCGCCAGAGCAGCCTGTAGAGGAGATGGAAACGGCCGGGTTCGGTATGGCAGACGACCGCCTCGGCCAACTCCAGAAAACCGGCGGGAACGGTGAGCGCCCGCGCCCGAGGCAAGGCTTTCGGCAGGTTCTGCCCCGCCGCAAAGAGCTCGTTCTCCCCCGACGTCCGCCATTCCACCTCCCGCGGTGCAACACCGGCGGCAGCGAGTGCGCGGGCCGCATCCCGCCATTCGGCAAAGTCACCGCGGCCGAGAAGGAAGACCCTGTGCATCAGAGCAGCGAAAGCTGTACCGGCCTGGGTGCGAAGAACGCCTTCAGGTCGGCCCGGTCGGCAAGGCGGCGGGGCGTCCAACCGTCCGTTTCGATGAAGGCACGTACCTTGCGCAGCGAAACGCCGAGCCTTGCCAGGTCCTCCAGCCGCAGACGGCGGAGGCGGCGGCTGGAAAGAATGGCCTCCACGGTCTTCGTGCCGAAGCCAGGCACGCGCAGCAGCCGTTCCCGCTCGGCCCGGTTGACATCCACTGGAAACGCATCGCGATTGGCGAGAGCCCAGGCGAGCTTCGGGTCCATGTCGAGATCGAGCATGCCGCCGGTTGATGCCGTGATTTCGTCGACGCCGAAACCGTAGAAGCGATAGAGCCAGTCGGCCTGGTAGAGCCGGTGTTCACGAACCAGCGGCGGCTTGATCAGCGGAAGCGCACGGGAGGCGTCAGGGATGGGGCTGAAGGCGGAATAGTAGACACGCTTCAGTCCGTAGCTGCCATAGAGCCGGGCGCTCGTTTTCAGGATGGTTGCATCATCCGCACCGTCGGCCCCGACGATCATCTGCGTGCTCTGCCCACCCGGCACGAAGCGCTTGCGTCGTTTCGACTGTAAGGTCGGCTCGTCCGCCGCTTCGATCTTGCGGCGCAGGTCGCCCATCGCACGGCGAATTCCCTCCGGGCGCTTCTGCGGCGCGAAGCGCCCGATGCCGGCATCCGTCGGAAGCTCGATGTTGAGCGACAGGCGATCGGCGTAAAGCCCCGCCTGTTCGATCAGCTCCGGCGCGGCATCGGGAATGGATTTCAGATGGATGTAGCCGCCAAATCCATGCACCGTTCGCAGCTCCCGCGCCACGCGCACCATCTCTCCCATTGTGTGATCGGGCGAGCGGATGATGCCCGACGACAGGAACAGCCCTTCGATATAGTTGCGGCGGTAGAACTCCAGCGTCAGCCAGACCACCTCTTCTGGCGTGAACCGGGCTCGTTCCACATTGCTGGACGAGCGGTTGATGCAATAGGCGCAATCGAAGATGCAGAAGTTGGTGAGAAGAATCTTGAGAAGCGAAATGCATCGGCCGTCGGGAGCATAGGCATGGCAAATTCCGGCTCCCTCCGTCGAGCCGAGCCCGCCGCTTTCCATGGAGTCCCGCTTCACCGTTCCACTCGAAGCGCACGAGGCATCGTATTTGGCGGCATCCGAGAGGATCGCTAAGCGCTGCTTCATCGATTTCTTCATGAATGTTCACTATATGTTCTTTTGCGCACCGTCAAGCAACCGGCCCAGACGGCGCGCGCATGAATGCATCAGAACGCCGTACGGCCTGCACCACCGCGCCAGACAGACCGCACGGTGGAACACGGCTTGAACCCGTCATATCAGGGTTTTCAAATCGAAACCCGCATCGGCCACCTGCTCCGGCAAGGGTGAACGCCCGGCCTCGATCAAGCGCTTGCCCACCATGTAGCTGCGCGGCTCGTTCATCGCATCGACGGCAAGCAGCACGCCCTCGCGAAAATACCAGTGCGAACGTGCCTTCTCGTTCGCTCCCGATCGCACCACAACCCGGTCAAATGTCGTGTTCAGGCCGGCGATCTGCAGCTTCACGTCATACTGGTCGGACCAGAACCAGGGCTTCGGCACATAATCCATCGCCGCACCCAGCATATTGGCCGCGACGGCTTCAGCCTGGTCGATGGCGTTCTGCACACTCTCCAGCCGGATCATGTCACCGCGATAGGGCAGGCGCGCGCAATCACCGGCCGCCCAGATGGCGGGATCTCCTGTCCTGCCATGCGCATCGACGATAACACCGCCATCGCAGGCGAGACCCGCCGCCGCCGCGAGCCCGTCATTGGCCGTCACGCCGATGCCGGCGATGACGAAGTCCACCTCCCGGCGTGAGCCATCCGCCAACACCACCGAGATCGCCTCCCCGCGTTCCAGCCCAGCCAGGCCGGTGCCCTCGAGGATTTCGACACCGTTGCCGGCATGAAGGCTCCGGAAATAATCGGAAGTTTCCGGCGCGGCGACGCGCTGGAGAATACGGGGCGCCGCCTCAATGAGTGTCACCTTGAGGCCGAGCCTGGCCGCCACCGCCGCGGCCTCCAGCCCGATATAGCCGCCCCCGACGACCAGCACCCGTCGCCCCTCGCGGAACTCCGGGGCCATACGATCGACATCGGCCAGATTGCGCACCACATAGACGCCGGACAGGTCGCCACCGAGCGCGGCCGGCAGTGAACGCGGCGTCGCGCCGGTCGTCAGCGCCAGCTGGTCATAAGATACGCGGTCGTCATCGAGACGGATCTGCCGCGCGGCGCGGTCGATCGCGACGATCCTTTCACCGAGCCGCAGGGCAATGTCATTGTCCGCGTAGAACCGCTCGGGCCGCAGGTGCAGCTGCTCCAGCGTCATTTCCTTCATCAGGTATTTCTTGGAGAGTGGCGGGCGCTGGTAGGGCAGCGTGTCTTCTTCACCGATGAGCGTGATGCGCCCGCCAAAACCAAGGACCCGCAGTTTGGCCGCCAGCGACGACCCGGCCTGTCCTGCTCCCAGGATCGCTATGTGGTTCATGTCGTCCTCCCCTCGCTCCTGCTCACGCGACCCGGTTTTCCAGCGCATCGCCGCGGAAAAAGGCCTCCAGATTGTCGAGCGCCGTCATGCCCATCGCCGCGCGTGCCGCCTGCGTCGCCGAACCGAGATGGGGCAGCAGAACGACGTCGTCACGCTCGCGGAGGGCGGCCGGCACGGCGGGCTCGAATTCATAGACATCGAGCGCCGCCCCGGCGATCTGCCGGCATTCGAGGGCGCGGATCAGGGCCACCTCGTCCACCACCTCGCCGCGCGAGACGTTGACGAGATGCGCCTCAGGCCGCATCAAAGCGAAGGCACGCTCGTCGATCAGGTGGCGCGTCTCGCTGCCACCCGGCACGGTCAGAACGACAAAATCGGCGCGTTGCAGCAGATCGTCCAGGGGCACCTGTGTCGCGTCCATGCCGGACACGGTCTTCGGCGAGCGGTTGTGGAACAGCACCCGCATGCCGAAACCGGCAGCGGCGCGGCGGGCGACCTCCTGCCCGATACGCCCCATGCCGACAATGCCGATCGTGCTGCCGGAAACATCCCGGCCGAGAAGCTGTACGGGATGCCAGCCCTTCCATGCCCCGGACCGCACCAGCCGCTCCCCCTCGCCCGCACGGCGCGCGGTCATCAGGAGGAGCAGCATCGCAAGGTCGGCTGTCGGGCCGGTGACGGCCCCCGGCGTGTTGGTGACGGCAATGCCTGCGCGCGCCGCTGCCGCAAGGTCGATATGGCTGACCCCGGCGCCGAAATTGGCAAGGATGCGGCAGCGCGGCAATGCCCCATCGGCAAACACCGCCGGCGAGAAGACATCGCCGAGAGAAGGCAGGATCGCGTCGTGATCGCGGAGCGCGGCGGAAAGCTCCGCCGCCGTCGTGGCGCCGACGTCCTTGCGGATCGTCAGGTCGAAGAGGGCGCCGGCCCGCTCGTGCACGGCGGCCGGCAAGGGACGGGTGATCAGCAGGCGCGGTCGTTTCATAAATCCCTCCCAGACTGCATTCCAACCACCCTCCCGGCGGCAGAAAGCCACGAATAAACATGATGACAATCAAAAGCTTACCGTAACATCTGGAAAGAACATACCAAATAGTTTGACCATTTGCTATGAGTTTGTTTATCTAACCTCGGAGGAAGAGGAGGAGCAAGATGGAACTTCTGTCATCAACGGGTATCCGTAACGGCATGGAGGCTTCCCGATGAAGCGCTTCTGGGCCGACTATTCCAGCCGTGATTTCGCAGCGCTCGATCGGGGACGCCTCATCGCCGTCCTGCCCATCGGAGCCATCGAGCAGCACGGACCGCACCTGCCGATGTCCGTCGACAGCTGTACCGTCGACGGGGTAGCGCGCCGCCTCGCAAAAGCCCTGCCGGAGGATAGTCCGGTGCTGTTCCTGCCCACGCAGGCCGTCTGCAAGAGCGACGAGCATATCGACTATCCCGGCACGCTCACCCTTTCGGCCGAAACGCTGATCCGCGTGCTGACCGAAATCGGCGCCAGCGTGGCGCGCTCGGGGGTCCGCAAGTTCATCCTCCTCAACGGCCATGGCGGCAACATTCCGGTCATGGACGTCGTGACCCGCCAGCTGCGCGTTGCCCATGACATGCTGGCCTTCTCGGTCAACTGGTTCGGCTTTGGCATGCCCGAGGGCGTCTATTCCGATGTCGAGCGCACCCACGGCATCCATGCCGGCGACATGGAGACCTCCGTCATGCTGGCACTCGACCCCGGCAATGTAACCATGGCCGCGGCCCGTGACTTCCGCTCGCGCGGCCAGGACCTTTTCGAAAACTTCCGCCACCTCGGCCTCGGCCGGGGCGCAAAACCCGGCTGGAAGACACAGGATTTCAGCACGGCCGGGGCCTGCGGCGAGGCGCATCTCGCCACCGCCGAAAAGGGTGATGCGACCCTCGACCACGCCGTGGCGCGCCTCGTCGAGGCCATGGCAGAGATCGACAGCCTGCCAGCCGACTGGCTGGACAGAAAGCCGGAGTGGTAGCATGAACGCGGCAAGCCCTCTCCCCAAGGCCGCCGGCCTGACCGGCGCGCCCGCCCTCATCGACATGAAGGACGTCTACAAGCGCTTCGCAAACGGTACCGTGGCGCTGCGCGGCATGTCGCTGACGATCCGCAGCGGTGAGTTCGTGTCCTTTCTCGGCCCTTCGGGCTGCGGCAAAAGCACCGCGCTGAAGATGATCTCCGGTCTCCTGTCCCTCTCCTCGGGTTCGATCACGGTCAACGGTCATCCGGCCGGCGAAAGTCCCCACGGCAGCGATATCGGCTATGTCTTCCAGGAAGCGACGCTGATGCCCTGGGCAACGGTCTTCGACAACGTCTTCCTCCCCCTGAAACTGCAGGGGCTCGGCAAGGGCGAGGCGAAAGCCCGCGTGGAAGAGGCCCTTTCCATGGTGGGCCTTGCCAATTTCGCCCGCTCCTATCCGCGCGAACTTTCGGGCGGCATGAAGATGCGCGTTTCCATTGCCCGCGCCATGGTGACGAAGCCGAAGCTGCTCTTGATGGACGAACCCTTCGCAGCGCTGGACGAGATGACCCGATCCAAGCTCAACGACGAGGTGCTGGGCCTCTGGCGCTCGCACGGGCTGACAGTGATCTTCGTCACTCATTCGGTCTTCGAATCCGTCTATCTCTCCAGCCGCGTCGTGGTCATGGCCGCGCGCCCCGGCCGCGTGGTGCACGACATCGCGCTGCCCGGCGCCGAGACGCGCACGAGCGCCTACCGCATGACATCCGAGTACACCGAGAACTGCCGTCTGGTCAGCAACGCGCTCGAAGGGACCATGGACCATGTCGATCTCAACCATTGATCCGGCCGTTGCCGAAAGCGAAATCGCCGATCCGCGCATCCTGCTCGAACGCCGCGAACGGCGCCTGCGCGTCATCATGCCCATCATCTCGATTCTGGTGGTGCTTGGACTGTGGGAATTCCTCGTCTGGTACAACGAGGTTCCGCATTACCTGATCCCCGCGCCGAGCCTGATCGCAAAGACGCTGGTCGAGGACTGGTCGTCCCTGATGCAGAGCGCGGCCTTCACGGTGAAGCTGACGCTGCTGTCACTCAGCCTCGCCATCATCGGCGGCGTGCTGCTCGGCATGCTCTTTGCCTTGTCGCGCACGGTGGAAATGTGCCTCTTTCCCTTCGCCGTCATCCTGCAGGTAACGCCGATCATCGCCATCGCACCGCTGATCCTCATCTATGTCAGCAACACCTTCTTCGCGCTGCTCATCTGCGCCTGGATCGTCGCGTTCTTCCCGATCCTGTCGAACACTGCGATCGGCCTGCGCAGCGCCGACCATAACCTGCGCGACATGTTCCGGCTCTATCAGGCGACGCCCTGGCAGCGCCTGCGCCACCTGCTGATCCCCTCGGCACTCCCCTACTTCATGGCCGCGCTGAAGATCGCCGGCGGCCTGTCGCTGATCGGCGCGGTCGTCGCCGAATTCGTCGCAGGTACGGCGGGGCAGAACACCGGCCTTGCCTCACGCATCCTCGAATCGAGCTTCCGCAACGAGATCCCGCGCATGTTCGCCGCGCTGTTCCTCGTCTCGGTGCTGGGGGTCGGGATCTTCCTCGTCACGTCCTGGCTGTCGAACCTCGTGCTCGGCCACTGGCACGAAAGCGAAATCAAGCGCGAGACGTGAACCTCATGCGGACCATCGAGACCACCAGCCTCGCCGATGCCGGCGCAGCGGGCCTGCGCCTTGCAGGCGCCAGCCTGGCTGGCCGGGAGGGCCATTGGGACATCGCCATCAGCGGCGGCCGCATCACGACCCTCGCCCCCTCGGCAAGCCGCGATGGCGGCCTCATCCTGCCGCTCCTGGCCGACGTTCACACCCATCTCGACAAGACCTTCACCGCCTCCCGGATGCCGGCCCGTGCCACATCGCTCTTCCACGCCATCGAGATGATGCAGGCCGATGCCACACTCTGGGACGACGCCGATCTGCGCCGGCGGGCAGGCCGGGGACTGGATCGCGCCTATCGGCACGGCACGGCGCTGATGCGCAGCCATGTCGACTGGTACGGCGCGACGCCGCCGGCAGCCTGGACCGTGCTGCGCGGGCTTGCCGACGAATGGCAGGGTCGCCTCCATCTGGAGCTTGCCTCGTTGACGCCGCTCGATCTCTTCGCCGATATCGGCGAAGCCATCGCCGGTGAGGTCAAGGCGACGGGTGGGGTGCTCGGGGCATTCATCTATCGCAACAATGACCTCGAGGCCCGGCTCGCGCACGTCTTCGACCTTGCGGAAAAGTACGATCTTCTGCTCGACTTCCATGTCGATGAGGGGTTGGACATCGAGGCGCGCGGCATCGATGCCATCGTGGCGGAAACCGAAAGGCGTGGCCTTTCCGGCCGGGTGTTGTGCGGTCATGGCTGCGCGCTCTCGGTGCGTGATCCCTCGGAGGTGGCGGACATTCTCGCCCGAGCGGGCGCAGCGGGTGTCGGACTGACGGTACTGCCAGGCTGCAACGCCTACCTGCAGGACGCCAGGGCCGGCCGCACGCCGCGCCTGCGCGGCCTTGCGCCCCTGCATGAGGCGCGGGACGCAGGCCTTGCCGTGATGATCGGCTCCGACAACGTGCGCGACGCCTTCTTCCCCTTCGGCGACTATGACCTCTTCGACGCCTTTCGCAGCGCGACCCTGCTCGGCCACCTCCAGCCGGAGGACTGGCTGGACGCGGTGAGCGAGACACCGGCCCGTTGGATGGGCCGGAGCCTTGCGCTTGTCGAGGGCGGCCCCGCCGATTTCATCCGGCTCGACGCCGAGGATCTGACCGATGCCCTGAGCCGTCCCCGCGCCGACCGACAGGTCTGGCGGGGCGGCCGCATCCTGACCGACCACGAAGGAGAACAGACATGACCGGACACCGCGACTGGGCGTCGATCAAGACGGCGCTGAATGGGATCCGCCTGCATGACGACGAGAACTACATCGCCGCGCGTTCGCGCGACTACTTCTGGTATAGCCCCATCCTCAACGAGCAGCTGAAGGACAAGCTGGGCGAGCTGGTGGTCGTACCCCAGACCCTTGAGGAGGTCGTGCATGTCGCCTCCGTCGTCGCCCGCCACAAGGTTCCGCTTACACTGCGCGGCGGCGGCACCGGCAATTACGGCCAGTGCGTGCCGCTGGACGGCGGTATCGTCATGGACCTCACCCGCCTCGACAGAGTGATCGAGATCACGGACGGCCATGTGCGCGTGGAGGCGGGCGCCCGCATCTCGCGGCTCGATGACGCTGCGCACGAGACCGGGCAGGAACTGATGATGTATCCTTCGACCCGCCAGATGGCGACCATCGGCGGCTTCGTCGCCGGCGGCTCTGGCGGCATCGGCTCGCTGCGCCATGGCATGCTGCGCGACCCCGGCAACCTCACCTATGCCAAGGTCGTCACCGTCGAACCGGAACCGCAGGTCATCGAGCTCCACGGCGAAGACGTGCAGAAGGTGCAGCACGCCTATGGCACCAACGGAATCGTGGTGGAGCTCGGCGTCGGCCTCACCCGCGCAACGGACTGGATCCATACCGCCGCGCTCTTCAACGGCTACGACGCCGCGCTACGTTTCGCGTCGCTGGCGCAGCAGAAGGGGCTCGACTGCTACCTGCTGACCACCGTCGAGCGTCGCTTTGCGCCCTTCTACAACAAGCTCGGCGATCTCTTTCCCGCAGACCGGGACGCCGTCTTCGCCATGGTCGCGCCGCAGGAGATGGCCCGCTTCACCGCCGAGGCGGAGGCCCTTGGCGGGCGCATCTCGTTTGCCATGAGCAAGCCGGAGATCCGCGCCGCCGGCCTGCAACCGGCCTATGAATGCGGCTGGAACCACACCACGCTGCAGGCCCTCAAGGCGGACAAGAGCTGGACCTATCTGCAGGTCGCCTATCCGCGGCCCTTCGATCCCGACCTCGTGCTCCGCCAGATGGCCCGCTACGGCGAGGAGATCTACTGGCACCACGAAATGGCGCGTATGGACGGCGAGGTGCAGATCTTCGCCCTGCCGTTGGTGCGCTATCGCGGCGAAGAGGCCATGTACCGCCTGATCGCCGAACTGGAGGAGACGGACGGCTGCACGATCTTCGACCCTCATGTGGTGACCATCGAGGACGGCGGCATGAAGCAGATCGACCAGACGCAGATCGAGTTCAAGAAGCGCGCCGATCCATACGGCCTGATGAACCCCGGCAAGACCCGGGGCTGGACCGATGGCATGGCCCGCACCGACGCCTGAAACAACCAAAGGGGAAACGCGCATGAAACACATGACAAGTCTTTTCGCCGCCGTGGGCATGCTGCTCGCCGCCGGCTCCTCCTGGGCCGCCGACAAGGTCGTCTTCGGTACCAACTGGCTGGCCCAAGGCGGCCATGGCGGCTTCTACCAGGCCGTGGTGGACGGCACCTATGCCAAATACGGCCTCGACGTCGAGATCAAGATGGGTGGCCCGCAGGTCAACACCCGCCCGATGCTGCCGGCCGGCCGGCTCGACTTTCTGATGGGCGGCAACCTGCTGCTCGCTTTCGACAATGTGCGCAACGGCATTCCCACCACGGTCGTGGCAGCGATCTTCCAGAAGGATCCGCAGGCCTTCATGGCGCACAAGGGCGAATATGCCGATTTTGCGGCGCTCACCAAGGCACCGTCCGTGCTCGTTTCCAAGGACGGCCAGTTCAGCTTCTGGCAGTGGATGGTCACCCGCCTCGGTTTCCAGGATGAACAGCTGCGCCCCTACGGCTTCAACCTCGCGCAGTTCCTGAGCGACAAGAAGATGGTGCAGCAGGCCTATGGCACCGCCGAGCCGCTCTATGCCGCAAAGGAGGGCGCCGAGGTCGACGTGTTCCTGCTCGCCGATCAGGGCTGGAGCACCTACGGCTCGATCATCGAGACGCGCAACGAACTGGTCGAGAACAACCCCGACCTCGTGCAGCGTTTCCTCGACGCTTCCATTGAGGGCTGGAACAACTACCTCTACGGCGATCGCAAGGCGGCCTATGCAGCGATCATCGCCGCCAATCCGGAAATGACGGTCGAAAAGCTCGACGCCGAGATGGCGCAATTCGACAAGCTTCAGATCATCGATTCCGGCGAAGCGGTGGAAAAGGGCATCGGCGCGATGAGCCCCGAGCGCATCAAGGCCTTCCATGACCTTGCCGTCGAAAGCAAGATCATCGAGGCTGGCGCCGTCGATCTCTCGAAGGTCGCCGATACGCGCTTCGTCAACAAGGGCAAGGGGCTCGACATCAAGGCCAAGCTGACGGGCAAGTAAACAAAACCACGGACCGGCACCCACCCCGTGCCGGTCCGATCCCGACGCATCGCCAGGAAGGCCAGGACCGCCCATGAGCACCCTTCAGAAAAAGCGGCAGGAAATCCACGCCGCCATCCGCAACGCGGCCATCCAGGAGTTCGCGCGCAACGGCCTGTCAGGCACCTCCACCCAGGCGATCGCGCAGACAGCGGGCATCACCAAGGCCCAGCTACACTACTACATCTCCTCCAAGGAGGAGCTCTACCAGCAGGTCCTCAGCGACATCGTCGGAGCCTACAAGGACATCTTCTTCCTCTCCGCCTCGCGCGACGATCCGGCGCTAGCGATCACCCAGTATATAGAGCGCAAGGTACGCCATACGCTGGAATTCCCCGACCTCTCACGCTTCTTCGCCAATGAGATTGCCCGTGGCGCACCCGAGATGACGCCCCACTGGGCGGCGCTCAAGGCCGCGGTCGAGGAGGCGAACGCCGTGATCCAGCAATGGATCGACAGTGGCAAGATAACACCCGTCGATCCCCTGCTCTTCCAGATGAACATCTGGGCCGTGACCCAACACTATGCCGAATACGAGGCGCAGGCGCGCGTGTTGATGGACCGGCCGGAAAGCGAGGCACTCGATGCGGACCGCATCATCGCCGAAGCGACCGCACTTTTCCTGCGCCGCTGCGGACTTGCCGGCAAGGAGGCGTGACCCATGAAGACACTGCAACCCGCCAGCCTGCCCGCACCTTTCGGCCGCTATTCCCACGGTGTCGCCTCGGGAAGAATCGTCGTCACCTCCGGCCAGCTCGCCCTTGCCGGCGACGGCACGATCCCCGAAGGGGTCACGGCCCAGGCGGAACTGTGCTTCGCCAATATCCGCGCCATCCTTGCCGAGGCCGGCGCGGACTTTTCCCATGTCCTGCGCTTCAACGCCTTCGTGACGGAACGCGTGCACATGGCCGACTATATGGCGGTGCGCGACCGCCTCGTCGCCGATCTCCCGGTCAAGCCTGCCTCCACGCTCATGATCGTTTCCGGCTTCACCCGACCGGAATTCCTGGTCGAGGTCGAGGCAACGGCGCTTCTGCCCTGAAGAGTTCCAAACGAAAGGAAAGCGACCATGGTCCAGATCACCTTTGTGGAACATGACGGGAGCCTCCATGTCGTGGAAGCCGCCGCCGGGTTGACGCTAATGGAGGCGGCCCGTGACGATGATGTGCGCGGCATCCTTGCCGAGTGCGGCGGGGCCTGTTCCTGTTCCACCTGCCACGTCTATGTCGCGCCCGAATGGGTGGACCGTCTGCCGGCCATCTCGGCGCTGGAACAGGACATGCTGGACTTCGCCCACGACCCGGACCCCGCCCGCTCGCGCCTGTCCTGCCAGATCAAGCTGACGGACACGCTCGACGGACTGCGCGTCGATCTTCCGGAGCGCCAAGGATAGACCATCTCCTGCCCGCCGGATATCGAACTGCGCCTCGATCCCGCTATGACGCGGGCTGGGCGATAGATGGCGTCGCCGCCGGGTTTCAAGCCCGAACATTGTAGCCGGCATCGACATAGATCGTCTGTCCGGTGATGAACCGCGCCTTGTCCGACAGCAGAAACGACGCAGCCTCCCCGACCTGTTCAAGGGTGACCAGCTGTTTGAGCGGCGTCTCTTCCGCAGCCTTTGCCAACAGGTCGTCGAAATGCGAAAGGCCCGACGCGGCACGGGTCTTGACCGGCCCTGTGGAGAGCGCATTCACGCGGATCGCCTTGTCGCCCAGATCCACCGCCAGATAGCGCACCGTGGATTCGAGGGCTGCCTTAACCGGCCCCATGATGCCATAGCCGGGGACGACCTTCTCGGATCCATAAAAACTCATGGTGAGGATCGCGCCACCATCGGACATCAGTGGCTCCGCGCGTTTGGCAAGCCGAACGAGCGAATGGCAGGAAACATCCATGGCAGTCGAAAACCCGTCCGGCGAGCTGTCGACGACCCGTCCGTGCAGATCCGCCTTGGGTGCGAAGGCAATCGAATGCAGCAGGAAGTCGAGCCGGCCCCAGTGGGCCGCGATGGCCTTGAAGACATCGTCCATCTGTTCCGGCCGGCACACGTCGAGCGGCAGGACGATCGGCGCCCCGAGCTCCCTGGCAAGCGGCTCCACATGCGGCCTTGCCTTGTCATTTTGATAGGTGACAGCGATTTCAGCACCGAGCGCCTTGAGCGCCACGGCGCAGCCCCAGGCCAATGACTGGTCGTTCGCCAGACCGACGATCAGCCCTTTCATCGCCGTGCCTCCAGCAGTGCGCGTGCATGGATCGCCATCATCATTTCCTCGTTGGCCGGGACTACAAGGGTCTGGAACGGCGGCAGAAACGCAAGCCTTGCAACGATCGCCTCCCGGATCGGGCTCGCGTTCTCGCCGATGCCCCCCGTGAAGACGAAGGCGTCGAGTCCGCCCATCGAAACCGCCATCATCGCGGCATATTGCGAGACCTTGAGCGTGAAATAATCGAGTGCAAATCGGGCAGCCGGCTCGCCGCACTCCAGCAACGTCTTCACGTCGTTGCTGATCCCCGACAGGCCCTTCAGGCCGGAATGCTCGTAGAGAGCGGCTTCCACCTGTTCCACCGTCATGCCCAACGCACGCAGCATATAGGTCACCGCACCGCCATCGATCGCTCCGCTTCGCGTTCCCATGGGAATGCCGTCGAGCGCGGTCATGCCCATGGTCGTGTCGACGCTGACGCCGTTATCGAGAGCACAGAGGCTGGCACCGTTGCCGAGATGGGCGACAACCACCTTGCCCCGGGCGATATCGGGATGGTCCTGCTCCAGAGCCCGGGCAATCCACTCATAGGAAATGCCATGGAAGCCGTAGCGGCGCATGCCCCTGTCGCGCAGCGGCTTCTCGATTGCGAAAGTCTGGAAGAGCGGATCGTGCCCCGCGTGGAACGCCGTGTCGAAACAGGCAATGTCGGGCGCATGCCCCGCCAGCCGATCCGACGCCTCGATGCCCGCGAGATTGTAAGGCTGGTGCAGCGGCGCCAGCGGATTGAGCGCCTTGAGCGCCCTGACGATTTCCGGCGTCACGATGACGGGCTCGACGAACTGTGCACCGCCATGGACGATGCGATGCACCGCTGCCACCATGCGCCAACCGTCATCGAAGCGATCGATAAGGTCCAGAACGGCCGACAGGGCCGTGTCATGGTCGTTGCCATCAAGCGGGCTGTCGATCGTCCGTCCTGCATCCGCAACGGTTGCCGATAGGCGGGCGCTCGTGCCGATCCCCGTCACCTTCCCGTTGGCAAGTACCTCGAACCCCTCGTAGCCCAGCACCTGGAACTTGAGACTGGACGATCCTGTATTGAGGACAAGGAGGACGTCCTTCACTTGATCTGCCCCTTGTCGCGCGCCTCGGCCAGAAGCACCGCGAGCGCGCAGGACAACAGCCGCGTCCGCTCGTTGTCCGCCCGGCTCGTCAGAATAACGGGCACGCGCGCGCCGAGCACGATGCCGGCGGCCTCGGCCCCTCCAAGGAAGGTCAGCTGCTTGGCCAGCATGTTGCCGGCCTCGATATCGGGAACGACAAGGATATCCGCCTCGCCGGCAACCATGGAGACGATGCCCTTTTCCCGGGCGGCCTCCGCACTGATCGCGTTGTCGAAGGCCAGCGGGCCGTCGATGAGGCAACCTGTGATCTGGCCACGATCGGCCATCTTGCAAAGCGCTGCGGCATCAAGCGTCGCCTGCATCTTCGGATTGACCGTCTCCACGGCGGCAAGGACAGCCACCTTGGGAAGGTTTCCGTCACCGAAGACCACCCGCCAGAGATCGGCGGCATTCTGCACGATGTCGGCCTTGACCGGCAGGTCCGGGAGGATGTTCACCGCTGCATCGGTAATGATGAAGGGCTTGGGATAACTCGCAATGCTCATGAGATAGGCGTGGCTGATCCTGCGCTCCGTCCTCAGCCCGGCATCTGACCGCACGACGGCTCCGAGCAGTTCGTCGGTGTGGAGCGAGCCCTTCATGATCGCATCGACCTGATGCCCCGCCGCCAGCTCCGCAGCCGTCGCGGCAGCGGCGTGGCTGTGTTCCACGTCCACCAGTTCCCAGCCAGAAATATCGACCGAAGCAACCGTGGCCGCCTCCTCGATCTTTGCCTTGGGTCCGATCAGGATCGGTACGATGAGCTTTTCCCGCACCGCCTCGTCGATGGCTTCCATCACATTCGGCTTGACCGGGTGGACAACGGCCGCCCTGGTCGGCGGCAACGTCCTGCAAAGCGCCAGGATCGCATCGGTCGCCTCGGCCATGCAGGAACTCCTCTGTCCAGGGTGAATCACCCGCTGACCTTACGATCCCGTCCGCAACATCGAAAGACCCGTCATGCGATCGAAGAGGTGGAGGTTCGCTTCGTCGGCCGAGAAGGCGACGGGGGCGCCGGTTACGGGCCGGCTGCTCGCAGGAACGAGAGCGCCGATCTCCCTGCCGCCCACACGGAAGGAAACCAGGGCACTGTCACCGTGAAACTCGACGAGGTCGGCAATGCCGGCAAGGGTGTTCTCCCGCGTGTCTTCGCCAGCTGCGGGCGACAGCGACGACGGCCGCACGCCGAGGGTAAGGGCCTGTCCCTCCTTCAGGTCGAACCGGCTGCGATCGACCCTGAAACGCAGCCCGTCGCCCTCCAGCAGCCAGCTTTCACCAGCGGAGCGCGCTGTTACGTCGAGGAAATTCATGTTCGGCGTGCCGATGAAGCCGGCGACGAAGAGCGTGCGGGGACGCTCGTAGATTTCAGCAGGCGTGCCAACCTGTTCGATCGCTCCGCCTTTCATGAGCACGATACGATCGGCCAGGGTCATCGCCTCGAGCTGGTCATGTGTAACATAGATCGTCGTGGTCTTGAGCGTCTGGTGCAGCCGCGCGATCTCGACGCGCATGTGGTTGCGCAGCTTGGCATCGAGGTTGGAGAGCGGCTCGTCGAAGAGGAAGACGCGCGGCGTCTTGATCATGGCGCGGGCAATCGCCACGCGCTGCTGCTGGCCGCCGGAAAGCTCCGTCGGCTTGCGGGCAAGGTAGGGCTCCAGGCCGAGCGTGCCGGCGACCGTCTTGATGCGGCTGTCGATCTCGGTCTTGTCGACCTTCATGCGCCTCAGGCCGAAGGCGATGTTGTCGTAGATCGTCATGTGCGGATAGAGCGCGTAGTTCTGGAAGACCATCGCAACGCCGCGGTCGCGCGGTTCTAGGTCGTTAACGGTGCGGCCGGCGATGCAGACCTCTCCGCCGGAGATTTCCTCCAGCCCGGCGATCATGCGCAGGAGCGTCGATTTCCCGCAGCCGGAGGGGCCGAGGAAGACCACGAATTCGTGGTCCGCGATCTCCAGGTTGAAGTCCCTGATGACATTGACCGCGCCATAGGCCTTGTCGACGCGGGTGCAGACGATGTTTGCCATGCTCAGTTCTCCTCCTGCACGCGGATTTGCAGTTTCACGTCGGTCGGCCGCGCTTCGGCCGCCCGCTCAAAGGCGGCGACGCTTTCGCCAAAGGCATAGGTGCCCGTTATCAGCGGCTTCAGATCGACCTTGCCGGACGCGATGAGTTCAAGGGCGCGGTCGAAGACATTGGCGTAGCGGAAGACCGTTTCCACGCGCACCTCCTTGGAAATGGCGCCCGGGACGTCGAAGCGCACCGCATCGACCGGCAGGCCGACCAGCACGACGGCACCGCCCGGCCGCACGAGATCGAAGAGGCCCTCGAAGGCCTTCGCGCTGCCGCTGGCCTCGAAGACGACGTCGGCGCCCCATCCCCCGGTTGCGGCAGCGACGGCGGCTGCGAAGGGGGTCTTGCCGACATTCACCGGCTCGATGCCCGGATAGGCGGCCGCGATCGCCAGCTTCTCGGCGGAAAAATCCGAGATGAAGACCCGGCTGCACCCGCCGGCCAGCGCCGCCAGCGCCACCATGATGCCGATGGGACCGGCGCCGATGACCGCCGCGACGTCTCCCGGCACGATGCGGGCGCGGGTGGCCGCCTGCATGCCGATGGCGAACGGCTCGACCATCGCGCCTTCCGCGAAGGAAACATTGTCCGGCAGGCGGTAGGTGAAGGCGGCAGGGTGAACGGCATAGGGAGCAAGAACCCCATGCACCGGCGGCGTCGCCCAGAAGCGTACGGCGGGATCGACATTGTAGAGGCCGAGCTTCGCGGCGCGGGAGGAAAGGTCGGGAATGCCGGGCTCCATGCAGACCCGGTCGCCGACCGAGAGGGAGCGGACGTTTTCCCCGACCGCGACGACGGTGCCCGCGGCCTCATGGCCGAGCACCATGGGCGCCTGCACCACATAGGCGCCGATCGCGCCATGGGTATAGTAGTGCACGTCGCTGCCGCAGACGCCGACCGTATGGACGGCGATCTTGACATCCTCCGGCCCGACGGAAAGCGGGAGATCGATGTCGCGAAGGGCAAGCACGCCCTTCTCTTCGAGAACCAAGGCTTGCATGGAAGATTGTCCTGTCATCAATTGCTCTTGCGCCGGAACGCATTGTTGAGGAGGCCGCTGAGGATCCCGACAAGCAGGAGCGGCGGAATGGAGAGCAGCACCACCGAGGCGTTGAGGATGCCCCAGGGCACGTCGCGGCCGAGCTGGGTGAGTTCCGAGGCGACGATCGGCAACGTCTTGGCATCCGAGGTCGTCAGCATCAGCGCGATCAGGAACTCGTTCCAGACCAGCACGAAGGCAAAGGCGACCGCGCCTATGAGCGAGCGCGAGGCGATCGGCAAGGCGACGCGCAGGAAGACCGCATAGGGGCCGTAGCCATCGACCCGCGCCGCCTCCTCGACCTCTTTCGGCACGCGGGCGAAGGCCGGCACGCCGAGCCAGATGACGGTCGCGAGCGTCAACAGCGTATAGGTGACGATCAGCGAGAGCCGCGTGTCGTAGAGGCCGAGATCGAGCCAGATCACCATGAGCGGTATCGCCACGGCGACCGGCGGCAGGAAACGTAGCGACAACACGAAGAACTGGATGTCGGCCGACCAGCGGTTCGGATAGCGCGCGATGGCATAGGCCGCCGGCAGGCCGAGCAGCGCGCCGATCAGCACCGATCCGCCGGCAGCGAGCAGCGAATTGAGAAGGCCCGCCGCGACGCTTTCCCGACCCAGCACATAGGCGAAGTTGTCGAGTGTCGGCGTGAAGAGGAAGAGCGGCGTGGGCGTGACGATATCGACGCGGTTCTTGAAGGCGTTGATCGCCGTCCAGACCATGGGGAAGACGGCGGAAAAGGCCGCAAGATAGAGAACGGAGCGGCCGAGGAAACGGGAGACGTTCATGGCTTCACCCTCTTCCAGATCACCGTGAAGATGACGGTCGTCGCCAGCATCATCAGCACCGCCATGCTGGAGGCATAGGAGATGCGGCCAGATTCGATGAAACCCTGCGAGAAGGCATACATGTCGAGCGTTTCCGTCGCGATGCCGGGTCCCCCGCGGGTCATGACATAGATGAGGTCGAAGGCGCGCAGGGACTCGATCATCTTGATGAAGGTGAGCGAGATGAGTGGCGCCTTCAACATGGGCAGGGCGACATAGGCATAGATCTCCCAGCGCCGCGCATGGTCGAGGCGCGCGGCCTCGAAGGGCTGCGGCGGCAGGGTTTCGAGCAGTTTCAGCACGATGACCGAAAAGAACAGGCCCCATTGCCAGACATCGACCAGCGCGACCGTCATCAGCGCCGTGGCGGGGCTCGACAGCACGTCGAGCGGCTGGCCGGTGATCATCTTGTAGGGATAGGTGATGATGCCGTAGAGCGGGTGGAAGGCGAATTTCCAGACGAAGGCGGCCGAGACGCGCGGCAGGATGACCGGCACCAGGAAGACCAGCGTCAGCACCGCCCTCTGGCGCATCGAGGCAAATTCAAAGAGCAGGATGCCGAGCACGATCGCGACGAGAAGGGTCAGCGTGACCGTTATCACCTCCCATGTCAGCGACACGCCCACCGCATTGACGAAGCGGCGGTCGGAGAAGAGATCGATATAGTTGGCAAGGCCGACGAAGCTGCCGTCGGGACGGCTGAGCTCGCGGTTGCGGAAGGAAATGTAGATGGCATAGGCGGTCGGCACGAAGGCGAGCACCGCCAGGATGACGAGCGGCGGCGCCAGGAAGACGGCGGGCAGGCTGGTTCTTGATTTCATGGGGGTTTCCTCGGGATCGCGCGGCCGCCATCTCGGGAGGCGAAAGCGGCCGCGCGGCTCAAAGGTTTACTGGCTGCGGGCGACGAGGTCCTTGGCGAAACCTTCGAGTTCGGCAAGGCCTTCCTTGATGTCGGAACGCGAACCGGTGATCAGTTCCTCCAGGATGATACCCCAGCGGTCGCCGAGATCCGGCCAGAGCGCGCTCTGCCAGAAGTTGACAGCCGTGACCTTGCCGGTATCGGCAAGGGCCTGGCCGAGGTCCGGACCGTAGAGCTTGGCGAAGGCATCGCTCGCCATGATGCTGGTGCGGTTGAGTTCGCCGAACTGGTTGGCCTCCAGGCGCCGCTTCTCGTTCTCCTTCGATGTCGCCCAGGCGATGAAGAGGCCGGCGCAGGCCTTGGAGGCATCGTCCGGGTTGGCCTTGGTGCCGATGGCGAGGCCGTGGCCGTAGCCGCCGCCCGTCAAGGGAGTCGGGGGCGGCAGGTAGCCGACCTTGCCGACGACCTGCGAGGTCTTCGGATCGATCGCGAGGCCGGCGAGCGGCGTGGATTCGATCAGGATGGCGACCTGGCCCGAAAGGAAGGCGCCGGTCGATTCATCCCAGCTGCCGGTCTGCGTGCCGGGCGCGGAATATTTGAAGAGGTCGAGATAGGTCTGCGTCGCCTTGACGGCCGCCTCGCTGTTGAAGGCGGGCGTGTTGCCGTCGAACCATTCCCCACCGAAACCCTTGAAATAGGGCATCCAGCGCCAGACATTGGCACCCGATCCGCGCTGGCCGCGCAGCGCAATGCCATAGACGCCCTTGTCCGGCTGGTGCAGTTTCTGGACAGCGTCCTTCAGTTCATCGAGCGTTGTCGGCGGCTTGATACCCGCTGCCTCCAGGAGGTCCTTGCGGTAGACCATCAGGTCGCCGCCGCCCGTAACGGGCGCGAACCAGACCTTGCCGTCATAGGTCGCGACCTTCTGGCGGCCGGGGTCGAAATCCGTATAGTCGTATTCTTCGGGATAATAGTCGGTGAGCGGCACGACCCAGCCGGAGGAAGCGAAAAGCGCAACGTTCGCCTCATCGACATAATACACGTTGTATTTGCCAATGGTGGAGGCATCCGCCTTGGTCTTGGCGCGCCGGTCATTCTCGTTGAGATAGTCGATCTCGAAGGATGCGCCGCCGGAGAGCTTGGTAAACTCGTCCCTGTAGCCTTCCAGAAGCGTCAGGCCGTCGCGCGGCTGGGCAAGAATGCGGATCGTGCCGGAGCACTCCGCAGCCAGCGCGATCGACGATACCGAGCCGGCAAGAAGGCATGCATAGGCGATGCTCGAAGCGAGCGTCTTCACGGATGTCATGGATGAACCTCCCCTAAGGATTCTATGGTCGGCGCGGCTCGACCTCCTCGGGCCGGCGCCAATCTGTCAGCGAACAGTTTCGCTGGTGCTGATATTAGCGAAGAGAACCGGGGGAACTAGCGTGCCTGATGCAGAAATTCTGTACTTTAATGCGAAATGGCATGCTGCAGTGCAGAAATAACACCGTGTTTTCGCAAGGTTTCATCGGCTTGCTGCGGGATCATCCCGAAGCGAGCGACGATGGGGCGCCAGCCGGCGGTAGGCCGACGGCGTCATGCGGTGCTGTCGCAGAAAGGTGCGGTTGAAATTGGAAATGTTCATGTAACCGACCTCAAAGCAGATGTCGGTAATCGGCATGTCGCCTTCCGCCAGAAGCTTGCAGGCCTGCCAGATGCGCAGCTTGTTGACGTGATCGGTGAAGGTGTTGCCGGTGTTCTTCTTGAAGAAGCGGGAAAAGGCGCTTTCGCTCATGCCGGCAAGGTCCGCGACATCCGCAAGCCGGATATCGGTTGCGAAGTTGCGGTAGATGAAGACGAGGGCGCGCTGGAGGACATCGAGCGTCTCGGCATCGAGCTTCGGCGAATATTCCGGGGAAGACAGAATGTCATAGTCGCTGGATGTGCCGAGCAGGTCGAGCAGCTGAAGGAAGAGGGCAAAGCGGGCGACGCCCTTTTCCGCCCCCATGCGCTCGACCAGGTCGGCGCCCTTGGCCAGCGTTTCACCGTGAAAGACGAGGCCGCGCTGGGCGCGGGAGAAGAAATCCTCGAGTTGGGCAAATTCCGGGATCAGCCGTGTCGCCTCGCGGATCCGGTCGGGATGGAACTGGAGCACGACGTCCCGCCCCTCGATCACCTCACCCGGCGCCGTCATCGTCACCCAGTCATGCGGCAGGTCGCTACCGATGACGGTGAGATAGGTCGCCGAAAAAGCGCCGATATAGTCACCAACAAAGGCAATGCCCGTGCCCTTGCGGATCAGATGGATCTCGAATTCCGGGTGGAAATTCCAGACGTTGCGCTCCCAGGGATAGTCATCGAGCCGCCAGAGAAAGCTTTCGTCGATGCCGGTGATGATGTGCTCGAAGGTCGGTGTGCTTGAGGAAAACGGACCGGGTCTTGGGTCTGCAGCGCTCTGGGCTTCACGCATCCTGGTGAGAGTGGCCACATTCTTCTCCGGCAGGGTTTCACTCGATGGAAGGTGCAGGCGAGCGATCACCGGTGCGGTTTGGAGCCACGCCTTCCGCTCCCATTGTGGCGTGGAACAGACGCCGGGACAATCCGCACCCACCGCAGCTACCCGTTCACGCAGCCGATGAAGCCGCGGCCGGGGGGATAAAACACGTCTCTCTAGCCGGACGGAATGTTGCTGGCACCATTGGTAAGCGCTGGTGTTTGCGCAAGCGACGACTTCGCCTCCACTGCTTTCCAGGGGCCCCGCTCCCGGCCAAAGTCGTCGGTTGCCCATCCAAACCCTTCCCTCTCAGGTGCTTCGTGCATGGCCCGATTTTCCGGCCTGTCACTTTCATCGGATTTTATCGAGAGCCGTTGACAGGAAATATTTCGACGATATCTTGAAAATATATTTTATGGAGTGACAAGCCTTGCAGCCCTTCTCCACCAAGAAAATGCGCCTCAGCGACGTCGCCTATCACGGGCTGCGCACCGCCATCATCAAGGCCGAGCTGCTGCCGGGATCACCGATCGACGAGAAGGAATGCATGGAGCGCCTGTCGGTCGGTCGCACGCCGCTGCGCGAGGCGCTGCAGCGACTGGCGCAGGAGGACCTGCTGCTCGCGGTGCCGCAGCGCGGCTATTTCGTTTCCTCCACCTCGGCGACGGATTTCTTCCAGCTCCAGGAATTTCGCCTCCAGGCCGAAGTCTGGGCCGCCCGCCTTGCCGCGACGCGCATCAGCGACGCCCAGCTCGATCGCCTCGCCGCGCTGATCGAGGAAGCGCGGGCCGGTGTCGAAGCAAAGCGCATGGAGATCGAATGGCATCTCGGCATCGATGAGGAGATGCACAAGCTGATCGCCGAAGCCTCCGGCAACACTTCCCTGATGCAGGCGCTGAACCGCCTCTACGCGCTCTCGGTGCGCAGCCTCTATGTCTCGCGGATGCCGGTGGCGCTGCTCTTCGAAGACCTGAAGGACATGGTGGTCATCCACGAAGCACTCACGAGCCGCGACCCGGACCAGGCCGAGACCGCGATGCGTGCGCATCTTTCCGTCAGCGCGACGAACCTCATCCGCCCGGTCGAGCCCGCCCGCCAGGCCCGCGTGGAGATCCGCAAGTGACCGCCGCGCGCCGCGGCAACCTCGTGACGCTGGCGCTTCTCGCCCCGTCCCTCCTCAGCGCCATCCTTCTCCTCGTCATCCCGATCCTGATCGTCATCGCCTTCTCCTTCGCCGAGCAGGACACTTATGGCGGTGCAAAATTCGGCTTCACGCTGGCGAGTTACCGCGAGCTTTTCCAGGCCATCTATGTGCCGATCTTCGTCAACTCGCTTCAGCTTGCCGCCGTCTCCACCTTCGTCTGCCTGCTGGTCGGCTATCCCATCGCCTATTTCATCGCGCTACGCGCCGGCCGCTACGCCGGCATCCTGCTCGCGCTGCTGCTCATCCCGTTCTGGATCGATTTCATCGTGCGCATGTCGGCCTGGATGGTGCTGCTCGGCCGGAGCGGCACGATCAACAGCGCGCTTCTCGGCCTCGGTTTGGTCGAACAGCCGATCCGCATGATCGGCACCTATCCCGCCGTGCTCGTCGGCATGCTCTACGCCTTCCTGCCGACGACGGTGCTGCCGATCCACGCCGCGCTGAACGGCCTCGACAAGCGCCTGCTCGAAGCCGCCGACGATCTCGGCGCGACGCCGCTGCAATCCTTCTGGCGCGTCACCTTCCCGCTGTCTCTGCCGGGCGTCATGGCAGCGATCCTCTTCGTCTTCGTGCCGGCCATGGGCGTCTATGCCATCCCGGTCCTGCTCGGCGGCGGCAAGAGCATCATTCTCGGCAACCTCATCGTCCAGCTCTTCCTCGATTTCCGCAACATCCCGCTGGGGGCCGCCGTCTCCGTCGTGCTGCTCGCCATCTCCTCGGTCATCATCGTCTGCTACATGCGCGTGCTGCGCTCGGTCGAGGAGGCACGGGCATGAAGAAGGTTCTTTCGCTCTACGTCCCGGCCGCAACGCTCGTCGGCTATATCTTCCTCTTTGCGCCGCTCGTCGTCCTCGTCGTCTACGCCTTCAATGCCGGCCGCTCGACGGTGATCTGGGAAGGTTTTTCGCTCGCCTGGTTCGCCGAAGCGCTGGGCGACCGCGGCCTACGTGCCGGCTTGCAGGTCAGCGTCATCGTCGCCGTCGCCTCGGCCGCGCTTGCCACCGCCATCGGCGCGAGCGCCGCGCTCGCCGTCGTCAAGCGGCCTTTCGCCGGCAAGAACCTCTTCTCGACGCTCGTCATCGCCCCGCTCGTGCTGCCGGAGATCGTGCTCGCCGTCGGCCTCCTCGTCGCAACCGTCTGGACCGGCGTTCCGCTTGGCTACGGCACGTTGATTGCCGGCCATGTGCTGGTATCGATCCCCTTCAGCTTCCTCATCGTGCGCGCCGCCGCCTCGGGTCTCGATCCGCGTCTCGACGAGGCCGCCGCCGATCTCGGCGCCAACGGCCGGCAAGCCTTCCTGCGGGTGACGCTGCCTTTGCTCGCTCCGGCCATCCTCTCGGCCTTCCTGCTCTGCGCGGTCATCTCCTTCGACAATTTCGTCGTCTCGACCTTCGTCTCCGGCGTCGGCTCCACGCCGCTGCCGATCCAGATCTACGCCGCGCTGAAAACCGGCCTTACGCCCAAGATCAACGCGCTCGGCGCCATGCTGATCGCCGTCAACGTCATCGTCATCCTGGTCGTCATGGGACGCTATCTCAAGACGGTCCGCAAACCATCATAACCACCAACCAAAATGGGGAATGCGATAATGAAAAACTGGAGAACCCTTCTTGCCTCGGTCAGCCTGATCGCCTTCGCGTCGGGCGCCTCGGCCACCGAACTCAACATCTATGCCTGGTCCGGCGAAGTGCCGCAGGAGATCGTCGACGATTTTGCGAAGGAGACCGGCATCACCGTCACCTTCGACACCTACGATTCCAACGAAACGATGATGGCGAAGCTTTCGGCCGGCGCCAGCGGCTACGACCTCATCGAGCCGAGCCAGTACACCGTGCAGGTGCTCGCCAAGCAGGGCTTGCTCAAGGAACTCGACCACGCGAAAATCCCGAACCTCGGCAATCTCGGCGCGCCGTTCAAGGACGTCTCCTACGATCCCGGCCAGAAATGGTCCGTACCGTATATCTGGGGCACGACGGGCTTTGCCTATAACGAGGACTGCGTGAAGACGCCGCCGACGAGCTGGAAGGCGCTGTGGGATCCGCAGTATGAAGGCCGCATCTACATGCTCGACAACATGCTGGCCGCCTATATCGCCGGCCTCCAGGTCAACGGCTTCAAGGCCGGCACCACCACGCCCGCGGAAATCGAAAAGGCGACCCAGTCGCTCATCGAGCAGAAGAAGGTGCTCGGCGGTTACAACAGCACGAATTTCGGCGATCTCGTCGCCTCGGGCGAAGCCTGCATCGTGCAGGGCTGGAACGGTTCCATCGCCCAGGTGATGGCGACCAACCCGAAGGTCAAATATGTCGTGCCGGATGAAGGCGGCTCGATGTGGATCGACGGTTTCGCCATTCCGTCCTCGGCAAAAAATGTCGAGGAAGCCTACAAGTTCATCGACTACATCATGCGCCCGGATGTGGCCGCCAAGGCGGCGAACCTTTCGAAGTCCGCAACGGTGATCGACAAGGCCAAGGAACTGCTGCCGAAGGAAGTCGTGGAGAACGCCGCCATCTATCCCGCGGAAGACAAGCTGATGAAGGCCGACTTCATCCTCGACGTGGGTGACGCGACGAAACTCTACCAGGACGGCTGGACCAAGGTGAAGACCGCCCAGTAAAGCGCTTGCGGCGGCCGGCTCGAAACCTCCGGCCGCCCCTCCCCTTCCATCACGAGTTCTGAACGATATGCCGCCTGACACCACGACAGGGACGGCCGGCGAAAGCCGTGCCGCCATCGAACTGATCGATATCCGAAAAGCCTTCGGCACGGCCGGCGGCGAGACGACCTACGCCGTCGACCGGATGAACCTTTCCATCCGGGCGGGCGAGTTCTTCACCTTCCTCGGCCCCTCCGGCTGCGGCAAGACGACGACGCTGCGCATGATCGCCGGCTTCGAGGAGCCGACCTCCGGCCGCCTGCTGCTCGACGGCAAGGACGTCACCGGCATTCCCGCCCACCAGCGCAACGTCAACACCGTGTTCCAGAGCTACGCGCTCTTCCCGCATCTCACCGTCGGCGAGAATGTCGGCTTCGGCCTTTCGGTGAAGGGTGTCGGCAAGGACGAGATCCGCCAGCGCGTCAAGGCGGCGCTCGAAAGCGTGCACATGGCGCACGCCGTCGACCGCAAACCGTCCGCCCTGTCCGGCGGCCAGCAGCAGCGCGTGGCGCTCGCCCGCGCGCTGATCAACCGCCCCTCCGTGCTGCTGCTCGACGAACCCTTCGGCGCACTCGATCTCAAGCTTCGACGCGAGATGCAGATGGAGGTGAAGGACATGCAGCGCAAGCTCGGCATCACCTTCATCTTCGTCACGCACGACCAGGAAGAGGCTCTGACCATGTCGGACCGCATCGCGGTCATGAACAACGGCACCGTCCAGCAGGTCGGCGGCCCCTCGGACATCTACGAGCGCCCCGCCAACCGCTTCACCGCCGGCTTCATCGGCGACATGAACCTGATCGACGCGCGCGTTCTCGGCCGCAACGGCGAGGACCTCATCGTCGAAGCCGCTGGCGGCCGCTTCGAAATGCCTTGCACCCTGCCCCTCAACGCCGGGGATGCCTGCGCCCTCGCGATCCGCCCGGAAGCCCTGCACTTCGTCGCGGGCGAGGCCGGCGGGGCGATCCGCTTTTCCGGCACGGTCAGCGAAGCCGTCTACATCGGCACCGACACCGTCTACGGCCTGGCGCTCCCCGACGGCACGCGCCTCCACGCCCGGGTCCGAAACGGCGACGGCCCGCCGCCTCCCCGAACCGGAGAGCCGGGCACGCTTGCCTGCGCCCCCTCCGCCATCAGACTTCTCACGCAATAGGACGCATTTCCATCATGTCGATCAAATCCTACCGGATCGCCGATCCCGCACCGCAGCTCGACGCCGGCCTTCTCGCCCGCTTCGCCCGCGTCGAGGCGGCGACCGTCGGCCACTACCTGCACGACCGTTTCATGCGCAACGACCTGCGCCCGCTGATCGACGGCGTGCGCATCGCCGGCACCGCCCAGACCGTTTCGATCCCCGGCCCCGATTCCACCCTGCTCTACCACGCGATGGACCGGGTGCGCCCCGGCGACATCCTCGTCATCGACCGGGCCGGCGACGAGCGCCACGCCGCCTGGGGTGGCTTCATGGCGGCGGTCGCCAAGGAGCGCGGCCTTGCTGCCGTCATCGTCGACGGCATGATCACCGACCCCGCCGCCATCATCGAGGCCGGCGTTCCGACCTGGGCGCGCGGCGTCTCGCCGATCACCACAAAACTGCTCAATCTCGGCGGCGGCTACAACATCCCCGTCTCCTGCGGCGGCGTCACCGTCAATCCCGGCGATGCGATCCTCGCTGACGATTGCGGCATCCTCGTCCTGCCGCCCGCCGAGGTCGCCGGCATTGCCGACGTCGCCCTCGCCGACCAGGAGGATGAGGGAAGCTGGGTTGCGCGCATCCGCGACGGCGCGAAATTGCAGGACCTCGTCGATATCGCCGCCATGATCGCCGAGCGGCACAACAGGGATGGAGCCGCCCATGGCTGACGCGCTGAACAATCTCGCCGTCTGGCTCTCCACGCCGCACCAGGCGATGATGGAGATCGCCCATGACATCGGCTACCGCCATGTGGTGCTCGATATCGAGCACGGGCTGTTCGACCTCGAAGCCCTCGACCGCATCCTCGCGCTCGGCAAGGCGCTCGGTATGACCATGCACGCCAAGGTGCTCGGGCCGGGAGCGATCCCGATCCAGCAGGCGCTCGATATGGGTGCCGACAGCGTCATCATCCCCCATATCGGCGATGTCGAGCACGCCCGCCGCGTCACCGCCTCCGCAAAGTATCCGACACTCGGCACGCGCAGTTTTTCCGGCACCCGCCCCGCCCGCTACGGCGGCGTGAAGCCGGAGTACTACGACAACGAGAACGCCAGGACGCGCTGCTATCCGATGATCGAGTCGGCCGCCGCGCTGAAGGATGTCGAGGCGATCCTCGCGCTGCCGACCGTCGACGGCCTCTTCGTCGGCCCGAGCGACCTCTCGCTCGATTCCGGCCGCGGCGCCTATCGCAACACGGATGCCGACAAGGCCGATCTCAAGACGATCGCGGATGCCGCCGCGAAAGCCGGCAAACCCTGGATCATGCCCGCCTGGTCGCGCAGCGAGCGCGCCTTCGCGCAAAACCTCGGCGCGAGCCTGATGGTCGTCGCCGACGAATACGGCTCGATCTGGATGGGCCTCGAAGACGCCGCCAAACCCTGACACCGCTTTTCCGAACGGATTTTTTCCATGAACGAGACCATTTCCTGCGGCAGCCGCCTGATGCAGATTCTCAAAGCCTATGGCGTCGACACCGTGTTCGGCATGCCGGGCGTGCACACGCTCGAAGCCTATCGCGGCATGGACGCCGCCGGCATCCGCCATATCGGCGTGCGCCATGAACAGGGCGCCGGCTTCATGGCCGACGGTTATGCCCGCATGTCCGGCAAGCCGGGCGTCTGCGTGCTGATCTCCGGCCCCGGCGTCACCAATGCCGCAACGCCCATCGGCCAGGCCTATTCCGACAGCGTGCCGATGCTGGTCATCACGTCGGTCGCCGCCAACAAGGACCTCGGCATGGGCCGTGGCACGCTGCACGAGATCACCGACCAGTCGGCCGTCACCCGCCCCCTCACCGCCTTCTCCGAAACCGCCACCAGCCCCGAGCAGGTGCGCGAATACATTGCCCGCGCCTTCGCCCTCTTCGAAAGCGGCCGCCCGCGCCCCGTCCATCTCTCGATCCCGCTCGACGTCTTCAAGGCGCCGGACGACAGGCTGGCGAGCCGCCGCACCACCGCCCGCCGCCGCGCCCCCGATGGCGCGCAGGTCGAAGCCGCCGCCGCCATTCTCAATTCGGCCAAACGCCCGGTCATCCTTGCCGGCGGCGGCGCAGTCTCGGCCGCCGCCGAGGTGAAGGCGCTCGCGGAAAAGATCGGCGCGGCCGTGGTGCCGACCATCGCCGCCAAGGGCATCCTGCCCGACGACCACCCGCTCGCCCTGGAGGTGACGGTCGACCGCCCCGCGACCCAGGCTTTCGTGCACGACGCTGACGCCGTGCTGCTCGTCGGCACCGAGCTTGCCGAGCCCGACATCTGGCTCGACGGCCGGCTGCCGATGACCGGCAAAATCATCCGCATCGACATCGACCCGGCAACGCTGGTGCGCGACTATGATGTCGATGTCGCGATGGAGGCGGATTCGAAGCTGGCGCTCGCCGCGATCACTGAGACGGTCGCGCCAGCCGCGGGCTTCAGGGAAAGCAACGCCATCGCCGAACTGCGCGCAGCCGAGCGCGCCGGGCTGAGCCAACTTGAGCAGAAACATGTGCGCGTGCTCGACAGCCTGCGCAACGCCATCCCCGACGATGGCGTGATCTACACCGACATGACGCAGCTCGCCTATACCGGCTACGCCTTCTACCGCAGCGCCCTGCCGCGCACCTGGCATTTCCCCGCCGGCTTCGGCACGCTGGGTTATGCCCTTCCCGCGGCCATCGGCGGCAAGATCGCGAGCCCGAAAACGCCGGTCGCCGTCATCGTCGGCGACGGCGGTTTCCAGTTCACGCTGCAGGAACTCGGCACCGCCGTGGAAAACAAGCTGCCACTCGCCATCATTCTCTGGAACAACAACAGCCTCGCCCAGATCCGCGACGGCATGATCGCCCGCGACATCCCGACCATTGGCGTCAACCAGCACAATCCGGATTTCGTCAAGCTCGCCGAAGCCTATGGCTGCCATACGGCCGAGCCCCAAAGTTTTGCAGAGCTGGAAGCCGCGGTGAAAGCCGCTTTTGCCGCAGATGGGCCGACGGTGATTCATGTCCAGGAATCCGCACCGTTCCTGGGAGCCAGCCAGAGCGCTTAACCTCGACTTGACCTGGCGGTATTTCTTTCAGGCGGTCGGCGATGAAAACATCTCCGGCCGGCCTTGTCGGTGGGTGCTCCCGTACGGGACCTGCGACGTTTTTAGGAAGCGTTAAAACCAGCAAGAAGCCATGAAACGAATGTGTCGAGGGATGGGGTTGGCTCGACGGAGGGCGCGCGAATGATGCCGTAGTGCGAACCATCCGGCTGGAAGCCCATCGGCGCGACGAGACGGCCCTTGCGGATGTCGTCAATGGCGACAATCTTCGGGCACATGGCAACGCCCAGCCCACTGGCCGCCGCCTCCACCATCAGGAAGTGATGATCGAACCAGCGTGTCGATCGCGGCTTTGGCGCATTCGGGCAGGCTGCGGACCATTTGCTCCAGGCGTCGGGCCGGGTCTTTGCAGCGAGCGCAACATAGTTGCCGGCAGAAAACCGCTCCGCCATGTCGGGGTGCATGACGGGCCCGACTTCCTCGGCAATCATGCGCTCGACATGCCACCGCGGATCGATCGCGAAATCCAGTCGGCGGATGGCCAGCGTGATGCGTTCGCGCGCAAAATCGAAACTGCCGCCCCCGACGGACAGATGAAGGTCGATATCCGGATGGCGGTCCTGGAATTCCGACAGCCGCGGGATCAGCCAGCGCATGGCAACAGATCGCTCGCAGGAAACGACAATCGGCGGCGATGTCTCGACTTTGCGGATATCCTCCAATGCGGCCGAAACCAGCGACAGGGCATCGGTCGCGGCTTGCGCCAATCGCACGCCCTCCTTCGTCAACCGCAGGCCGCGGCCGTCGGGTTCCAGCAGCCTTATACCGAGATGATCTGACAGGTTCGACACACGTCGGCTGACAGCACCATGGGTGAGGTTGAGATCGGCGGCCGCCGCGCGCACGGAACCGAGGCGCGCCACGGTCTCGAACGCGTGCAGGTCATCGAGAGAGGAAAGGTCCGACCGTTTCATTGGTGATATAATATCACCAGTATTCGTCAGATCATATCGATTTTTCTTCCGCTTACCCGCTGATATCCAGGGTTCATGGAAGAGATCATTGACCAGAACGAACATGTCGGCATCGTCGCCGATGACCTGACGAGCGCTGCAGATGGAGCCGGCGCCTTCTTGACGTACGGCTATCAACCACTCGTCCGCCGGCAGCGGCAGGCGAGCGTCGGTGCACCGGTCGTCGCCGTCGATACCGGCAGCCGGCTCATGGAAGAGGCCGATGCCATGCGTGCAACCGGGCAGGCGATCGCGTCGCTTGCCGGCTACCGGCACCTCTACAAGACAATCGATTCCACCCTGCGCGGTCACATTCGTGCGGAAATTGCCGCGGCGTTCAAGGCCAGTGGTCGGCCACGGCTGGTAATCGCTCCGGCATTTCCGACCGCGGGACGCACCACGGTTGACGGTATCCAGCTCCTGCACGGTGTGCCGGTCGCACAGACCGCCTATGGCCACGACCCAGTTCATCCTGCGCGCGCATCGCTGATTGCAGATCTGATCGCACCCGATCTTGGCCGAATGGCAACGGTTCCCGTTAGCGCAACCGACAGCGATATCGGGAAGCACATTGCTGGCGCTTCGATCATCGTCGTCGATGCACACAGCCAGATCCTGCTGAATCGCCGGATTGCAGAGATTGCGAAACACGGCCCGGCTCTGTGGGTCGGATCCCCGGGCATGGCCGAGGCCCTGGCCGCGGTCGTCGGCCAATCGCCCGATCGCCAGACCTTCACGCCCCCAAACGCTCCGCGTCGCATTCTCGTCCTCGTTGGCAGCGCAAATCATCTCAGCCACGCCCAATACGAGGCACTGGCCGCGACTGGCGCCTCGGTCGCCGACAGAGCCGAAGGCATCGCTAAAACGGCATCCGTCGCGTGCATCCATGCCCCGCGCGCTCGCACGGCGGATCCGTCGAAAGTCCTCTGCGCACTGGTGGACGAGGCGGACATCGCGCTGTCGCGGCAATGGTACGACGCCATCGTCGCGACCGGCGGAGAAACGATGAGTGCGCTTATGGAGCGGCTTTCCATCCATACGTTCACCCTGGTCAAGGAACTCGAGCCCGGGTTCCCGCTTGGCTGCGCGCGCCTTTCGAACGGACGACCGATACTGCTTGCCATGAAAGCAGGCGGTTTCGGTTCGGTCATGACCTTGTGCAATGCCGCAAATGCCATCCTTCAGATGGGAAGGAAGTCCACATGAAAACCATTCTACGGCCTCTTGCCATTACCATGGGCGACCCGTCGGGTATTGGACCGGAGATCCTCGCGAAGACGCTCCTTGCCCGTGCCGATTTGCGTCACAACGTCGTCGTCGGCGATCCGGCTGTTCTGGCGAAGGCGATCGCCAGGTTCGGCAGCGGGCTGCGCCTGAACGAAATCGATACGGTCGCCGATGCAAAGCCGGAAGGCTCCCTGAACGTCCTCGCCTCGTCCAGGGTTGAAACGCCACCCCCGCTCGGTACGGTCAGCGCCGTCAGCGGCCGCTTGGCCTATAATGCTATCGTTGCGGCGATCGACCTTGCCAGGTCAGGTGCGGTCGCTGGAATTGTCACGGCACCAATCCACAAGGAAGCACTGGCTCAGGCCGGGCTTTCCTACCCCGGCCACACGGAAATCCTCGCGGACAGAGGCGGCGCGATGCGCGTGGCGATGATGCTCGCCAATGACGACATCCGCACCGTTCTGGTGACGATCCACTGCTCGCTCGCCGATGCGATCCGCCGGGCGGATTTCCCAGCGCAGATGTCCGCAATCCGCCTCGCCCACCAGGGCGGCCGTGCCCTGGGTATCGCCCATCCCCGTATCGCGGTCGCGGGACTCAATCCGCATGCCGGCGAAGGCGGCCTCTTTGGCGACGAGGAAATCCGCATCATCGCCCCCGCCATTGCGGCAGCCCGCGCGGAGGGCATTGACGCCAGCGGCCCCTGGCCGGGCGATACGGTGTTCATGCAAGCGCGAAATGGCCGCTTCGACGTGGTCGTCGCGCAGTACCACGACCAGGGGCTCATCCCGGTCAAATATCTGGGGCTGGAAAAGGGCGTGAATATCACGCTTGGCCTGCCCTTCATACGCACAAGCCCAGACCATGGCACCGCCTTCGATATCGCAGGCCAGGGCATTGCCGATCCGGGAAGCCTCGAAACAGCAATCGACTACGCCTGCCGACTGACAAGGGCGTCATCCGAACGGGAGAACTGACATGTCCGACACAGACTTCATCTTCATGCTGACCCGCAACGACCGGACGATCCCGGACGCGCGGGAGCAACTACCAGCAGTACTTTCGGCGGGCGTTCGTCACATCGGATTCAAGGATATCGGCCTGCCCCTGTCGGCGCTTACCGACCTGAACCGGGAAATCCAGCAGGCGGGTGCAAAAAGTTACCTCGAGGTGGTTTCGCTCGACAGAGACAGCGAGATCGCATCGGTGCACGCCGCCCTCACGCTCGGGGTCGACTATCTCCTTGGCGGCACCCATGTGGACGATGTGCTTCCCCTCATCGAGGCAAGCGGCCTGCGATACTATCCGTTCCCCGGTCGCATAACCGGGCACCCGAGCATTCTCGAGGGGTCGATGATGGAGATCGTCGCAAGCGCCCGAGACCTTGCAAGCCGCGACGGCGTGCATGGCCTCGACCTCCTTGCCTATCGTGCCGATGTCGACGCCGCGGAACTGATCAGGGCCGTCTGCAACACCGTTGTCAAACCCGTCGTCGTCGCAGGATCCATCGACCGGGCCGAGCGCATCCACGCGGCCGTCAGTGGCCGGGCCGCCGGCTTTACCGTCGAACCGCGGCCCTTGACGGCCGGTTCCCCGCAGCCATGCCGGGCCTGACCCATCAGCTTCTGGCGATAGCAGCGATCCAGAAACAAACTGGGCGGTTCATCGAAGAGTGAACCTGGAAGCGATCGAGAGCTGACCATCCCTCAATACACTCAAACCGAGGCACGACACTGAACAATAAAACGGCTCTTGAAGAGAGCAGAACCACCGATCCGTTACCCGGATCGGCACTCGAATAATCGCTCTTTGAGATGCAGGGGGGCTCTTTGGACCCCTGACATTTTCGCCTCCACATCGCCAACACCACCTGCCTCCGCGGTCCCCACCGACAGAGGGCAATACAAATCCCGCCCCACCCAGCGGCAGGAACTGGCGGATGACCACTGCCTGCATGGGCGCGATGCGCCTCCGGAAAAAGCCCGATCACGCTTACATCCCGATTTAGGTCACGGCGCGAAAAGCGAGGCGTAACAGCAAGATACCCGCATAAGGCACCCTACACTCTTACAAATGACAAACGGTGAAGATCGTTTGTCATTTCTTACGATTGACATTTGTCGATAGATAAACATATTTTGTAAAGCGCGATGAGGGAGTGTCGCGGAAATGCGTGGAGGAATGCATGGGTCCGCTTTTGAAAGTGGAAGGCCTGAAAAAGTCCTTTGGCGGCGTTGCCGCACTTCGCGACGGCCGCTTTGAGCTGGAAGCCGGCTCGGTGCACGCGCTGTGCGGCGGCAACGGCGCAGGCAAATCGACGTTCCTTTCCATCCTCATGGGCATCCACAAGCGCGACGGCGGCACGATCCTGCATCGCGGCAACCCGGTGGAATTCGGCAATCCGGCCGAAGCGCTTCGCTCCGGCATCGCCATCATTGAGCAGGAGCTGAGCCCGGTTCCGCACATGACAGTGGCGGAAAACATCTATCTCGGCCGCGAGCCCTCCGCCCGCTTCGGCGGCATCGATTTCAAGACGATGAACCGCAATGCGCAGGCGCTGCTCGACCGCCTCGAGTTCAGCATTTCCGCCACGCAATACATGATGAACCTCTCGGTCGCGCAGATGCAGCTGGTCGAGATCGCCAAGGCGCTGAGCCACGAGGCAGACGTCATCTTCATGGACGAGCCGACATCGGCGATCGGCGAAAAGGAGGCACAGCACCTTTTTTCTGCGATCGAGCGCCTGAAGGCAGAGGGCAAGGGCATCGTCTATGTCTCGCACCGTCTTTCGGAGATCTTCCAGATCGCCGACAGCTACACGGTGTTCCGCGACGGCGGCTTCGTCGGAGCCGGCAAACTTGCCGACATCGATCGGCCCGGCCTCATCCGGATGATCGTCGGCCGCGAGCTCGGCGAGGAGTATATCAAGACCAACACGCCGACCGAGATCGCCGGCCTTGAGGTGACGGGCCTGTCGGCCCCCGGCAAGATCGAAGACATCTCGTTTACCGCCCACAAGGGCGAGATTTTCGGCATCTACGGGCTGATGGGCTCGGGGCGCACAGAAATCTTCAATTGTCTTTTCGGCATGGATCGCCCGTCGGCGGGCGACATCCGCCTCGACGGCACGGCCGTGACGATCCGCCAGCCGTCCGACGCCATGGCAGAGGGCATCGCCTTTGTCACCGAGGATCGCAAGGTCACGGGCCTCAACCTGACGGACAGCGTGCGCAACAATATCTGCCTGGCCAGCCTGCCGGAAATGAGCCCGGCCTTCGTGATGCGCAAGAGCAACGAGCAGGCCGCCAGCGCCGACATGATCGCCCGCTTTGCCATCAAGGCGGCGCGAGACACGATGCCGGTCTCCGGCCTGTCGGGCGGCAACCAGCAAAAGGTCGTGCTCGGCAAGTGGTTCCTGCGCCAGCCGCGCGTGCTGCTGCTCGACGAGCCGACCCGCGGCGTCGATGTGGGCGCCAAGCGCGAGATCTACCGCGTCATCTGCGATTTTGCCGCGGCCGGCGGCACGGTCGTGATGATCTCCTCCGAAATCGACGAAATTCTGGGAATGTCCGACCGCATCCTCGTGATGCGCCAGGGACGGTCCGCCGGCATCCATGACCGGCGCGAGACCGATGCCCAGTCCCTCGTGCATCTGTCGACCTGACGGAAACGAGACCCCAAGCGACGCATCGACCCCCGCATGGCAAGAGGTGACACCGTGTCCAGTGCAGAAAACAACACCGCCAGCAGCTGGCTGAATTCCGACCGCCGCAAGCTGATCCTGCAGGAATACGGCATCTTCCTCGCCTTCCTGCTGCTGGTCGGCATTCTCGCATTGTCGAACGAATTCTTCCTGACGCCGGGCAACATTTCCAACGTACTGCTCCAGACGTCGATCAATGGCATTCTCGCGATCGGCATGACCTTCGTCATCCTGACACGCGGCATCGACCTTTCTGTGGGCTCGGTCGTCGCACTCGCCGGCATGGTGAGCGCGAGCTTCGTGACCAGTTCGGCAACGGCAGGCATTGCCGGTGCACCCTATCCCATGGTCGTGGCGCTCGCAGCCGGCATTCTCGTGGGCGTTGCCTGCGGCGCGCTGGTGGGTTTCATCGTCTCACGCTTTTCCGTGCCCGCCTTCGTGGCGACGCTCGGCATGCTCTCGGCCGCCCGCGGCGCCACGCTGATCTATGGCGGTGGCAAGCCGGTGCCCGGCCTCAGCCCGGAATTCCGCTGGATCGGCACGGGCAACATCCTTGGCATCCCGATGCCAGTCATCCTGCTCGCCCTGGTCTTCGGCGTCTCCTGGTGGGTCCTGACCCGCACGCGCTTCGGCCGCTACATCTATGCCGTCGGCGGCAACCCGCATGCGGCCAAGACCTCAGGCCTCAACGTCAGCCGCATCCGCTTCATGGTCTACGTTATCTCGGGTGCGCTGTCGGGCCTTGCCGGCATGATCCTCTCGGCCCGCACGGGTTCGGCCCTGCCACAGGCCGGCATCGCCTACGAGCTCGATGCCATCGCGGCGGTCGTCATCGGCGGCACCAGCCTTTCGGGCGGCGTTGGCCGGGTGACGGGAACACTGATCGGCGCCCTCATCATCGGCGTCATGAACAACGGCCTCGATCTCATGGGCATCCAGTCCTACTACCAGCAGGTCCTCAAGGGCGCCCTCATCGTCGGTGCCGTCATGCTCGACCAGAAGCGAAATCAGGGCCTCTAGCCCGAAGAAACCGGGCGTCTTCCCACGCCCGCGGACGAACGGCACGCCTGAGAGCGGCCGCAATTCTCAAAGGAGGAGAATGACATGAAGAAACTGATGATCGCACTTGCCTCTGCGACGGTGCTGCTCGCCTCGTCCGCCCTGGCCCAGGAGAAGCTGAAGATCGGCGCGGCGCCTTACGGCCTCAACGCGGAATTCATGCAGATCTGGTCCGCAGCGCTTGAGGAACACCCGGCCGTGAAGAGCGGCGAAGTCGAACTGACCGTTTTCGACGGCCGCTACGATGCGCTGGTCCAGCAGGAACAGTTCAACACGATGATCACCCAGAAGTTCAACGCGATCATCTTCGTGCCGATCGACATCGAAGCCGGCGCTACCGCCGTACAGGCTGCCCATGACGCCGGCATTCCCGTCATCGGCTCCAACACCCGCGTAAACTCCGACCTGCTCTCCTCCTATGTCGGTTCCGACGACACGATCTCCGGCTACATGGAAGCCAAGGCAGTGCTCGACAAGATCGGTTGCAAGGGCAATGTCGTGATCATCGAAGGCCCGATCGGCCAGTCCGCGCAGATCTCGCGCCTGGAAGGCAACCAGAAGGCGCTTGCCGAATGCCCCGACGTCAAGGTTCTCGAGCAGCAGACCGCCAACTGGTCGCGCGCCGAAGCCCAGACGCTGATGGAGAACTGGCTGACCTCGCATCCCGGCCAGATCAACGGCGTCATCGGCCAGAACGATGAAATGGCGCTCGGCGCCGTCGAAGCGATCAAGTCCGCCGGCCTGAAGACAGAGGATTTCGCGATTGCCGGCATCGACGGCATCACGGACGCGCTGACAGCCGTCAAGGAAGGCACGATCACCTCGATCCTGCAGGACGCCCGCGCCCAGGCACAGGGTGCACTAGACCTTGCGATCCTCCACGCCAAGAAGGGCGACTATAAGCCGCAGTCCGATATCTGGGCACAGTATCCGGACATGCCGTTCAACGACGGCAAGGACAAGGAGTACAATGTTCCGTGGACGCCGGTCACGGCGGAGAACGTCGATAAGCTCCTGGAAATGCGCAAGTAACAACCATCTGCGGGGCGGCGAGTGTCGCCCCGCTTTCCCAACCCTTCGAAGGCTGAACCGATGTCCGACACACCTCCCAAGATCGATCTCAACTTCCCGCTCGACGGCAGGGTCGCGCTCGTCACCGGCGGCGCCTCCGGCATCGGCGCGGCTATCGCCGCCGCCTTTGCGGCCAAGGGCGCCAAAGTCGCCGTGCTCGACATCAATGCCGATGTCGCCAAGGCGAAGGCGGAAGAACTCGGCGGTTCGGCAAAGCCCTTCGTCTGCGACGTTTCCAGCCCGGCCTCCGTCGAAAAGGCCGTTGATGATGTGGTCGAAACCTTTGGCGGCATCGATATCGCGGTCAATAGTGCCGGCATCGTCGCGCTTGCCCCGGCCGAAGACCTGACGCTTTCCCAGTGGGACAGGACGATCGACATCAACCTCAAGGGCAGCTTCCTGATCACCAAGGCGGTCGGCCGCCGCATGATCGCGGCCGGCAGGGGCGGCAAGATCGTCAACCTCGCCTCGCAGGCCGGCACGGTCGCCATCGAGGAGCATGTCGCCTACTGCGCCTCAAAGTTCGGCGTCATCGGCATGTCCAAGACCTTCGCCGCCGAATGGGGCAAACACGGCATTACCGTCAACACGATTTCGCCCACCATCGTTCTCACTGAACTGGGCAAGCAGGCCTGGGCCGGCGAGAAGGGGGAGAATGCGAAGAAGCGCATCCCCACTGGCCGTTTCGCGTTCCCGGAAGAGATTGCCGCCGCCGCCGTTTTCCTGGCCTCGCCGGGCGCCGACATGATCAACGGCGCCGATCTCCTGATCGACGGCGGCTATACCATTCTGTGAGAGGACTTATCATGCAGCGTTTCATCAACGATCCGGACCTGGTGGTCGAAGATACCGTCAAGGGCTTCATCAAGGCTCATTCGGACATCGTGCGCCTTGCGGAAAACCCACGCGTCGTCGTCGCCAAGGATGCCCCCTTTGCTGGCAAGGTCGGCGTGGTGACGGGCGGTGGTTCCGGCCACGAGCCGGCCTTCATCGGCTACACCGGCAGGAACATGCTCGACGCCGTTGCTGTCGGCGAGCTCTTCTCCTCGCCGACAGCCAAGAGTTTTCATGACGCTATCCGCGAGGCGAACGGCGGTAAGGGCGTCGTCGTCCTCTACGGCAACTATGCCGGCGACAACATGAATGTGAAGATGGCAACGAAGCTTGCTGCCAAGGACGGGATCGAGGTCGTGACCGTCGTCGCCAACGACGACGTCTGCTCCGCCCCGCCGGAGGAGCGCGAGAAGCGCCGCGGTGTCGCCGGCGAGATCTTCATGTGGAAGATGGGCGGCGCCAAGGCTGCGACCGGCGCCAGCCTCGAAGAAGTCCGCGCCACTGCGCAGAAGGCAATCGATAATTGCCGCTCGATCGGCGTGGGCCTCGGCCCCTGCACGCTGCCGGCCGTCGGCCATCCGAATTTCCAGATCGAGCCCGGCACGATGGAGGTCGGTATCGGCCATCACGGCGAACCGGGCGTACGCGTCGAAAAGCTGAAGACGGCCGACGAGGTCGCCAGGGACATGGTGAAGATCGTGCTCGACGATCACAAACTGCCTGAGGGCACCGAGGTCGCCGTGCTCGTTTCGGGTCTGGGCGCAACACCGCTCAACGAGCTCTATATCCTCAACGACACGATCGAGAGCGAGATTTCGGCCCGTGGCCTGAAAATCCGCAAAACCTGGATCGGCAATTACTTCACTTCGCTGGAAATGGTCGGCGCAACGCTGACCGTCATGGCGCTCGACGACGAACTGAAGACGCTGCTCGACGTCGAGACGCGTTGCACGATGATCCTGTAACGGAGGAAGACATATGCAGACCTTCGACAATGCTTCCGCCGGTGCCATCGTTCTGTCGATGGCCGAGCGGATTATCGAGAACCGTGCCTATCTCAGCGAGATCGACGGCAAGATCGGTGACGGTGACCATGGCGTGAACATGGCCAAGGGTTTTGGCATGGCCGCCGAGCGTCTTAAGGACAAGAATGCCTCGCTTGCCGTGTCTCTCGACACGCTCGGCACGGTGCTGATGACGGAAATCGGCGGCTCGATGGGTCCGCTCTACGGCGTCATGTTCACCGAGTTCGCCGAAACGATCGAGGGTGTCGAGACGATCGACGCCGCGGCCTATAGCAAGATGCTGCACGCAGGCCTCGCTGGCATCCAGTCGATCGGTTCGGCCAAGGTCGGCGACAAGACGCTGCTCGATACTTTCGTGCCCGCAGTCGAGGCTTTCGACGCGGCGACGGCGAATGGCAAGTCGTTCGGCGAGGCGCTGGAAGCCCTCGTTGCTACAGCAGAAACCGGCCGTGACTCGACAATCAACCTCGTGGCCAAGATCGGCCGCGCCAGCCGTCTCGGCGAACGTTCGCTCGGCGTATTGGATGCGGGCGCCACCTCCTGCGCTATCATCCTCAAGGAACTGTCCGACGGCGCGCGCGCACGACTTGCCTGAGCCGGGCGAAAAGGTCCTCCCAGGACGCGCGGCCTGTCCTTTGTGACGGGTCGCGCACCGCTTTTTTGCCCAGGCATGTTGCAAACCGGCGGCGTTGCTCTCATCTTCGCCGCCTGATGGGGGACCAGCGAAACCGATGGCATTGAAGACTTCCGCAGCGCGCAAGGGCGGCCCCGGCCGGGGCAACGGGCCGGAAGGCATAGACTTGATTCCGCTGCGCTATGGCGATGACCCCTATGTCTGGGCCTGCTGGCTCTACTACGAAGACGGCATGACGCAGGGCGAGATCGCCGAGGCGATGGGTGTGTCGCGCGCCACCGTCAACAGCTACCTCGCGGATGCCCGCGAGAAGGGCATCGTCAACATCTCCATCGAGCCCGCCCGCCTCGCCTCGCTCACCATCGCGCAGGAACTGAAGCGTCATTTCGGCCTCGCCGACTGCCTCGTCGTACCAAACGATGACGATTCACGTCCGCTGATCGGCCGGCTTGGGGCAGCTGGCGCGCAGGCGCTTTCCAAGATGATCAAGTCCGGCGACACGCTCGCCGTCGCCTGGGGCCGTACGGTCCTCTCGGTCGGCGAGCACCTGGAAATGGCTCCTCTACAGGATGTTACCGTCGTTCAGGCAACGGGCGGCACCACGGCAAGCTTCAACTACACGCCGGAACTGACAACCGCCGCCCTTGCCCGGGCGATCTCGGCACGCTGTGTCAACATCACCGCCCCCGCCGTCGTCGCCTCCGCCCAGATGCACGATCTGCTGCTCGCCGAGCCACTGATCCGCGAACAGTTCGACACACTCGCCCGCGCCAACCGCATCGTCTTCGGAATCTCCTCGCTCCGCCCCAACTCGACGATCCACACCAGCGGCTTCTTCGAATCCGTGCCGTTGCAGCACTATCTGGCGAAGGGGGCGGCCGGTGTGCTTGCCGGACGCTTCATCGATGAGCGCGGCCGTCCGGTCGCCGGCCCTCTTGATGACCGCACGATCGGCATTTCGCTGGAAATGCTGCGCGGCATCGGTACGCGCGTTGCCGTCGCTGGTGGTTTCGACAAGGTGCCGGCCCTGCTGGCAGCATTGCGTGGCGGCTATGCCAATGTCCTGGTGACCGATGCTGCCACCGGCGCCGGCATCCTGCGCGCTGACGGGGTGACGAGCCTCGACGGGAAACTTTCACAACGCCAGAAGAGCGCACCTGTCGCCAACAGCTATCGCACGCGCGTCAAGAAATTCCTCAACAATCCCAATGACGTGGTCGAAGAAATGCTGGACGGCCTGATCGCCGCACACAAACCCTACCTCCAGCCCATTGGCACGTCACGTCGAGCACTCGTTGCGCGCAATGGCCCGCGACAGGGTAAGGTAGGCCTCGTCATCGGTGGCGGCACGGGGCACGAGCCCTGCTTCGTCGGCTATGTCGGCAAGGGACTTGCCGATGCGGTCGCCCTCGGCAACATCTTTTCCTCGCCGCCACCGGACCCAATCACCAAATGCGCCGTCGCCGCTTCGGGGGGAGCGGGTGTGCTTTTCGTCTACGGTAATTACGCCGGCGACGTGATGAACTTCGAAATGGCAGCCGAGCTCGCAGAAGAACAAGGCATCTCGATTCGCACAGTGCTGACCACCGACGACGTCGTTTCGTCTCCCGTGGAGGACAAGGAAGGACGACGCGGCGTCGCCGGCAACTTCTTCGTCTTCAAGGTGGCGGGGGCGGCCTGTGATCGCGGCATGACGCTTGACGAGTGCGAGGCCGTCACTCGCAAGGCGAACGACCGCACCTTCACAGTCGGTGTCGCGCTCGAATCCTGCTCCATGCCGCAGACGCAACGGTACAATTTCGAGATCGGGCCCGAGGACATGGAGCTCGGCATGGGCATCCACGGCGAGCCGGGCGTTTCGCGCGAGCGTATCCGCACGGCCGACGAGATCGTCGATACGATCATGGACACCATCTTCAAGGAAATGAAGGCGGAACCCGGTGACCGGGTGGCGGTTCTGGTCAATTCCTTCGGCGCAACGCCGTTGATGGAACTCTACATCCTGTTCCGCCGGGTGGCGCAGCGGCTGGCGGCCAAGAACATCACGATCGAGGCCAATTGGATTGGGCACTATTGTACATCGCTCGACATGGTGGGCGCCTCCATCTCGATCATGCATCTCGACCGGGAATTGACCGACCTGCTGCACCATCCATGCCAGACGGCGATCCTGACCATCAATGCGCCTGAAACAGGAAGTGCGACGCAGGGCTAGGGCCGCCTGCATCAAAGGGGGAGGAAAACATGTCGGAAAATGCGGCACGGGTTCTCGCCAGGATGTTCGAACGGATGTCCCAGGTGATCGAAGCAGAGAAGGACCACCTCTCGGAACTTGACGGCGCCATCGGCGACGGGGACCACGGCATCACCATGTCGATCGGCTTCAAGGCGGTGACGACGGCACTCGCTACACTCGATGTCGATACGGCAAGCCCGTCGGACGTGATATCGACGACGGCGACGAGCTTCCTCGACGCGGTCGGCGCCTCGACAGGTCCCCTCTACGCTACGGGTTTCCGCCGGGCGGCACAGGTGCTTATCGGCCGTCACGAGCTCGATCTTCAAGCCTTCCGTGACATACTTGCTGCAATTTCGGAGGGCATTCGGGACCGCGGTAAGGCGCAGCGCGGTGACAAGACCATGCTCGATGTCTGGCTCCCAGCCGCCGAGGCGGCTACGGCAGCCCTCGCTGAAGGCAAGTCGAAACATGAATTCTGGTCCGCCGTCACTGCCGCGGCCGACAACGGTGCTGCCGCGACGGCCACGATGGTTGCAGCCAAGGGGCGCGCAGCGCACGTTCGCGAACGGTCCCTGGGCCACCTCGATCCGGGTGCAGTTTCCGCCGCGGCATTGATTAAGGCAATGTCGAAGACATGCTAGACCTTCGCCGAAACAAGATGCGCTTGGTCTTGATCAGCAAGGGCTCTTGATGGGATTTGAACCAAAAACTCTAAGATGATTCTGATCGGTAATCGGCCGCCGCATTGGAGTGAGTACAGCAAGGCGTAGATTTCAGCACCAAATGGTGCTATCGATGCCACTCTATGCAGGAGCTTTTTCATGCGATCCACGATCAATCTCGACGACAACCTCATGGAACGAGCAAGATTCCTAACCGGAACCAAGGAAACGGCTGCGCTTGTCCGCCAGGCATTGGAAACACTTGTGCGAATCGAATCAGGAAAGCGACTGCTCGCGCTCGGGGGCTCCATGCCCGATGCTGAAGCAGCCCCTCGGCGCCGGAGCGAAGCGGCAAAGTGATCCTTGTAGACACCTCCATCTGGATCGATCATTTTCGCTACGGAGACTCGGAGCTACGCACAATCATTGAGGACGACCTCCTACTCTGCCACCCTGCGATTATCGGCGAATTGGCGCTTGGCAGTCTTCGGGACCGTGATGCCGTAGTGGCGTATTTAGCGGCACAGCGCGAAGCATTCGTCGCCACGCACGCTGAGGTCATGACAATGATCGATCGTCATTCGATTTTCAGTATGGGAATCGGTTACACCGACGCACACTTGTTGGCTTCGACGCTGCTTGACGGGCGATCGAGCTTGTGGACCAGGGACAAACGCCTAACAGCAGCAGCTCAAAAGGCAGGCGCCGTGCTGCATACACCTATGGTCCCACCCAATTAGTCGGTGTAGGACGTGAGCACCGGCCGAATGCATAACTTAAAATGCTCTTGAAGGGATCAGAACCCGCGCCCCGCGGCTCACCACTTTATATTCAGATCAAGTTTCCGATACGGGCACCACTTGATGTCCCCAATGGCCGGTTTGGGGCCGTGACAAGACTGTCCGCTTCTGTCTCGTGGACAAGAGAAGCGGACAATCTCGTTGGGGGTTGTGCCGTATCGGTCCAGCTGGCTAGCCGTTGCCGGGCAGCGCACTTGAACGTCCGAGCCAGCGTGTGAACCGCGTCACGATCACGTACAAGGCCGGGACAAATAATACCGCAAGTACCGTTCCGGAAATCATTCCGCCGAATAGGCCGGTCCCAATTGCATTCTGGGTTTCCGAGCTTGCACCTGATGCAATGACCAGCGGAACGACGCCCAGCGTAAAGGCGAGCGAGGTCATGACGATAGGGCGCAGACGAAGGCGCGCGGCTTCGACGACGGCTGCGGCAAGAACCAGCCCGTCTCGCTGGCGCTTGCGCGCGAACTCGACAATCAACACCGCATTCTTGGCGGAAAGGCCGATCAGGGTGATCAGGCCGACCTTGAAGAAGACATCGTTTTCCAGGCCACGCAGGTGAACAGCGATCACCGCCCCGAGGATCCCGAGCGGGACAACCAGCATGACGGAGAGTGGAATGGTCCAGCTTTCGTACAAGGCTGCGAGCACCAGAAAGACAATGAGGAACGAAAAGGCCATGAGCATCGGCGCCTGCGTACCCGATTGCCGCTCCTGCAGGGACTGCCCCGTCCATTCGACGGCAAAGCCCTTGGGAAGCTTGAGCGCCAATTGCTCAATTTCATCCATGGCTTCACCGCTCGACACACCTTTTGCTGCCGAACCCGACAGGCTGAGGGACGGATATCCATTATAGCGTGTCACCTGCAGTGGGATGGTGGACCATTCTGCTGTCACAATTTCCGAAAGCTGAACCATTTTGCCCGCATCGCTGCGAACATGCAGGTTAAGGATGTCATCGACCTGCATACGGCTTTTCGGCTCGGCCTGGAGGATGACCTGTTGCAGCCGACCGTCGCGCGGGAAGTCATTGACATAGGTCGAGCCAACGGAACCGCTGAGCGTGTCACTAATCGTCGTGTAGGCGACCCCCAGCGCACTTGCCTTCTGGCGATCGACGACAAGGGTAACACTGGGACCGTTTGGCAGCCCGTCCACGCGCACGTCGCTCAGCAGCGTGCTCTCGGACGCAAGCTTCGTGAGTTGGGCTGCAGCCGCAGAAAAGGCTATCTCCCCATGGTTAGCGCGGTCTTGAAGCCTTAGCGCAAATCCAGAGGTTGTACCGAGCTCATCAATGGCCGGCGGCTTCATGCTGAGAATCTCGCCCTCTGGTGCTGCAGCCATGGCTTCGGTTGCTAGATTCACCTCGTCATCGACGCTACCTGAACGCTTATCCCAATCCTTGAGGCTCGTAAACGACATGGCGGTATTGGAACCTGAACCCGAGAAACCGAAACCCATGATTGTCAGGTTGTTGACGATATCCGGTCGTGTCTGGACATGTTTTTCTAAGAGATCAACGACGTCTCGGGTGCGTTCAGCCGTCGCCTCCGCCGGAAGTGTGATGGAGGTCATGAACGAGCCCTGATCTTCCTCAGGCACGAATGCCGTCGCCAGCGTGCCGTAACCATAGGCGACTGCGCCCACTATCGTGACATAGACAAGCATGGTCCGACCGGTCCTCTGAACAAGACGTGCGACCCAGCCCGTGTAGCCCTCGGTCAAGCGATCAAAGCCGCGGTTGAACCAGCCGAAAAGTCCGTTTCGCCGATGGTGCCCGCTATCGATCGGCTTCAACAAGCTCGCGCAAAGCGCCGGGGTCAGGCTGAGAGCCAGAAAGGCCGAGAAAGCGACCGACACGGCCATAGATACCGTGAACTGACGATAGATCGCGCCAACCGCGCCGGAGGCAAAGCCCATAGGAAGAAGCACGGCTGTCAAGACGAGCGTGATCTCGATCACCGCGCCCGTGATCTCGCCCATGGCCTTTCGCGTCGCCTCACGGGGGGACAGACCTTCCGTCGCCATCAGCCGCTCGACGTTTTCCACGACCACGATCGCGTCGTCTACGATAATCCCGATCGCGAGAACCATGCCGAACATCGTTAGGACATTGATGGAATATCCCAATGCCAGCATGACCGCGAAGGTGCCGAGCAGCGCTATCGGTGCGACGATGGCCGGAATGAGGGTGTACCGGATGTTCTGCAGGAAGAGCAGCATGATGAGAAAGACGAGCACCATAGCCTCAGCCAGTGTCTGCGCCACTTTCTGGATCGAGACCTTCACGAAGGGTGCCGCGTCGTACGAGATCGCATATTCGATCCCCGCCGGCATGTTCAGCGAAAGCTCTGCCAGTCTCGCGCGAACACCGCTAGAGGTGCTAACCGCATTTGCCCCGGGTGTGACCTGGATGGCGGCTGCCGTGGCAGGCTTGCCGCCGTCGAGAATGGCGAAGCTCGACGACTGGGATCCAACCTCAATGCGGGCAACATCACCCAGCGTCAGATGGGAGCCGTCCGGATTTGAGCGGAGGACGATGTCCGAGAATTCGTTGACGGTCTGAAGCTGGCCTTCGACATTGAGCGGTACGCTGACCTTTTGCCCTGGAACTGTCGGCGCATCTCCAAGTCGCCCAGGCGCCACCTGAAGGTTCTGCGACTGGATCGCCTGTATGACCTCGGCCATCGAAACAGAATGCGCGAGCAAGCGCGTCGGATCGACCCAGATCCGCATGGCAGCCTCGGACCCGAAGGACTGGACGCGGCCGACGCCTGAAACCCGCTTGAGTTCCGGGGCGATGTTGCGCACGAGATAGTCATCAAGCGCCAATGCGTCGATGGCGCCGTCTTTCGACTTCAGGGAGACAATCATCAAGAACCCTGACGAAGCCGATTCCACCGATAGGCCAGCCCGACGGACTGCCTCTGGCAATCGCGGCTCCACGGCCTTGAGCCTGTTCTGGATGTCCACCTGAGCCAATTCAGCGTCCGTGCCCGGCTTGAAGGTGACGGTGACGGTTGTCGATCCCGAGGAGTCAGCAGACGAGTCGAAGTAAAGCACATTCTTTGCGCCGGAAACCTCGCGTTCGATCAGACTGGTGACGCTATCGTTGATGACCTGCGGAGTGGCGCCGGGATAGCTCGCGTAAATCGACACGCTAGGCGGAGCAATCGCCGGGTAACGCGACACGGGCAGTTGCGGGATGGCGATCAGACCGGCGATCACAATCATGATTGCGATGACCCATGCGAAGACGGGCCGTTCGATGAAAAATTGCGGCATGATGGCTGTCTCAGCTCTGCGTACCAGGGACGGGTTGGACCGGCGATGTCTCCAAAAGCTGGCCACTTTGGACCCTCTCCTGCCCTTGAACGACAATCGTTTCTCCAGCCGACAAGCCGCGTCTTACGAGGTAGTTGCGATCGATAAGCGGCCCCAGTTCCACCAGACGTTTTTCGCTCGTCTTCTTTGCGTTGACGATGACGAGTTGCGGCTTTCCGGTGAGGTCGCGCATCACGGCCTCTTGAGGCACAAGAAGTGCTGCGGAATGGACCTCTCGCGGCACGAGTGCGCGCACAAACATACCAGGCAGCAACTGGTCCTCGGCGTTCGGCACGACTATGCGGATGGCCAGACTCCCTGTTGCGCTGTCGACGGAGATATCGGAAAACACGATAGTGCCCGTATGGGCGTACGGCCTGTCCGTGATGGTTTTGATCTTGACCGGCAGTTTTTCCGGATCTTTGACTTCGGAACTCGATGCCGTCTCGCGCAGGCTTTCGAGGCTCATCGATGATTGACGAACATCTACATAGACCTGGTCGATCTGCTGGATCACTGCAAGCGGTGCGCTCCCGGAAGACGAGGCTAGGCCGCCTTCTGTCATGAAGGACTGACCGATCGTCCCACTAATCGGGCTGCGAATTGTCGCATTCGACAATTCGAGCTTTCGCCGGGTCAAATTGGCCGTGGCCTCGGCCACGCTCGCCTTAGCCTGAGCAAGCGTCGCGGCCGCATTGTTGAGAGCTTCGTCACTGGTGATCTTCTGTGCCGAGAGCAGCTCAGCGCGCTCGAACTTCACCTTCGCATTGACAAACTCGGCTTCGGCACGCGCAAGCGCGGCGGCGGCAGCATCGACATCGGCCGCAAAGGGCGATGGATCGATCTGGAAGAGTGGCGCATCTGCGTCCACGAAAGAGCCCTCTTGAAAGAGCTTCTTTTGAATGATTCCGCTGACCTGCGGCCGGATTTCGGCCGTGCGCAAGGCACTGACACGTCCTGGCAGCTCGTCATAGACCGTCACGGCTTGCGGCTGCACCGTCATCACGCTGACGCGCACGGCCTGCGGTTCGGCCGCTCCATTCGCTTCAACATCCTGCTCAGCACAGCAAGCAAGCAGCAGCAATAATGGCACGCATAACATGCAGAAAAGCCAAAACCGCGCGACATTTCGCATCTGTGTCACCATCATCTCGTGAGGGAGTATCGATGGTGACGCTCTAAGAGTCTTCCATTGGCGGTTTGTGGAGGTTCTGTTGCGATATTATGGAGGCGGGGCACGGCCGCTCGACGGACGGACCGTTCGGTGCCATGTAAATTGCAAGGAGTGCGATGAGCATGGCAGAACTTGTTTTGATAGCTGAGGACGATGCGGAGATCGCCGGCATCCTTGAGGCGTACTTTGCCCGCGAAGGCTTCCGCACCGTGCATGCCCGCGACGGGCAGGTGGCGCTTGATCTGCACCGGTCGTTGAAACCCGACATCGTCTTGGCTGATATCACTATGCCGCGCCTGGATGGCTGGGAGCTTCTCGCAGAGATCCAGAGACGAGGCCGCACACCTGTCATCATGATCACGGCACTTGATGAGGATGTCGATCGGTTACAGGGCCTGCGCATCGGCGCGGACGACTATATCGTCAAGCCCTTCAATCCGATCGAGGTCGTCGCGCGAGCCAAGGCCGTGTTGCGTCGCGCGGGTCTCAGCCAAGCGGGCGCAGTGATCCGGGTCGGAAACCTGGCAATCGATCTCGATAGCTATCAGGTTAAGATTGAGAAGGAGGACGGGCCAGTGACCGTACCTCTCACGCTGTCGGAATTCAGGCTTCTGGCCCATCTCGCTCGGACACCCACCAAGGTGTTCTCGCGAGCCGAACTTGTTGGCGCCTGCCTGCCCGGCTCGGATGCGCTGGATCGAACGATCGACAGTCATTTGAGCAAGCTTCGCAAGAAGCTCGAACAGATGGGAAGCGAAGGCTTGTTGATCAGCATTCGAGGCGTCGGCTACCGCCTTGGGGTCGATCCATGATCGTGAAGGGGCTCAGTCGGCAGATATTGCTCGCCATGGCCTCGGTCACCCTGGCGGCTGGCCTGCTGGTCTTCTTTGGAACCTATCTCGCCTTCACCGCCCTCTTCTATTTTTCTCCCTGGTCTGAAGACGCTGACAATTGGCTGACGGGCTTCGATTTCATTACTCTGGCCATTCTCATCTTAATCGCGCTGATCGTCGCGGCGATCGCATCGATCCGATTGGCGCGCCGCATCCTCGAACCGTTGGAATCATTGGCGATAAGCGCCAGGCAGATCAAAGACGGCGATCTTTCGGCTCGCGCCATCCCCGGCGATCACTCTCTGGGGGAGACGGCCGTTCTTGTCGAAGACTTCAACGCCATGGCCCAGCGTCTGCAGGACATGGCCTCGGACATGACACTCTGGAATGCCACGATCGCCCATGAACTGCGTACACCTTTGACCATTCTCAAGGGGCGACTCCAAGGCATGATTGATGGGGTCTTCGAGCCCGATGAAAAGTCGCTTAGTGCCCTCGTGCTGCAGGTCGATTCATTGGCAAGGCTGGTGGAGGACCTGCGAACGGTGACGCTCGCTGACAGTGGTCACCTTGATCTTCGCCTTCAGCCTGTTCGTCTCAAGGACGAAATCTTGCGGCTTGCTGCGGTGTTGGATCGGGAACTGCAACAGGACGGCTTCGAGCTTAGCCTAGACCTTTGCGATGTCACGGTCCGGGTCGATGCGATGCGGATCCGGCAGGCGCTTCTTGCCCTGGTCACAAATGCGCGTCGATACGCGCAACGCGGCCTCATCGAAATCAGCCTTTGCGTGGAGAGGAACGAAGTGATCCTGCGTGTCGCCGACGAAGGTCCGGGCCTTGCACCGGACATCGCCGCTTCCGCGTTCGAACCTTTCCGAAGAGGCGGAGAGTCCGGCTCGTTGGAAAAGGGCGGCAATGGTCTGGGTCTATCCGTCGTCCGTGCGATCGTTGAGGCTCATGGCGGCAAAGTCCAATACGCAAAATCTGACACAGGCGGCGCCATGTTCGAGATGGTTCTTGGCGAGGCAGTCTCGTGACGTTTTGTTCGTCGCCGCTTCCTTACGGATTCTACGGCTCGTTCAACTCCACCGGTCGTCTCCACGTCGTCTCCACACGCCCTCCACGAACCCTCAAACTTGGCTTGCTAACGCAGTCATCCCAGGCCCAACCAAGATGCTGTGCTCGGGATTATGGAAAGCGCACTTATGGGCACCGAATCCGGCCCCGCGTTCGATAAGCCGTTGGAGAAACGTTATGACCATACAAACTGTCAGTCTGGCCGTTGCAGATCAGAATGATCTCCCGGACTTCAAGAAAGAGCTCCAGGAGGCATTTTCTCTTGCTGTTATCGATGAATACGGAGCGCTGCCCGATGGCCCCATACCTTCCGACGAGGACCTAGACAGCTCTATCGCCGCCCCCGGAGCTGTCGCACTGCGTATTCTCTCAGACGGCGAGAAGATCGGTGGCGCAGTTGTGACCATCGATGAGAACACGCATCACAACACGCTGGATCTATTTTTCCTGAAGGTTGGCGAGCATGGGCAGGGTCTGGGTCACAAAGCCTGGCTTGCGATCGAAGCCCGTTATCCGAAGACGATCACGTGGCGAACCCATACGCCCTATTTCGAGAAGAGGAACATCCACTTCTACGTCAACAAATGTGGCTTCAAGATCATCGCGTTTCATCACGCCAAGTATCCGGACCCACATCATCCCGCGTCGAATGATCTTCCGGATGACGAAGGGTTTCTATTCGAGAAGGTGATTAATGAGACCTGTGCGCGGAAATTTGTAGACGGCTGAATTTATTGATGATTCAATTCCTTCGTCGAACAATGGGGGTGAGT